>NZ_OCMY01000001.1:0-1469819 GCF_900215435.1 Candidatus Pantoea floridensis | reverse complement strand
TGCAGCCGCGCCAGCTGGCCGTCGATGCGGCTACCGATCGCGTGTATATCACGGGTCTCGGTGAGCAGAGCGTGGTGTGGGTAGTGGATGGCAAAACCCTGAAACTGATTAGCACCGTGCCGAACACCGGCAAAATGGGCACCGGTTTGGCGATCGATTCTGCGGCGCAGAAGCTGTATGTGACCAATGCGGATAACGAGCTGGTCACCATCAATACGCGTCTGAACGCGATTGAAAAACGTCAGAAAATTGAGGGCGACAAAGATCACTTCTTCCTCAACATCTCGCTGGACACTCAAGGCCATCGCGCCTTCCTCAGCGATTCAAAGCAGCCGCAGGTGCTGGTGCTGGACACGCGTACGCAGGAAGTGATTCACAAGATCGCTGTGCCAGAATCGCTGGCGGTGTTATTCAATGCCGATCGTGATGAGCTGTACGTCACCCACCGTAAAGCCGGTGAAATCAGCATCATCGACGCCAGCAGCTATAAGGTGAAACGCACGGTGAAAGCGCCGGGCCTGCCAAACAGCCTGGCGCTGTCTGCCGATGGCAAAACGCTGTTCGTCAGTATCAAGCAGCCGGGTTCACGCAAAGAGCCACCTAAGAATCCGGACAGCGTTCTTCGTATCGCCTTATAAGCGGTAATAGTCTGAATTAGAGGGCGGCTTGTGCCGCCCTTTGCATTTCTGCGATGCGTTATACGCTACCCTGTAGGATGACAACACCATAAGAGAGGACGCTATGAGCCAGTTTTTTATGCATGAGAAAAACGATCTGGTCAACGAAGCCATCGAAGGGATTTTGCTGAGCACGCCGTGGCATAACCTCAGTCGCCTCGATCTTGGCGATGAGATCCGCGTGGTGGTGCGTTCGGACTGGGATAAGAGCAAAGTGGCGCTGATCTCGGGCGGGGGTTCTGGACATGAGCCGGCACATGCGGGATTTGTCGGCAAGGGCATGCTAACGGCGGCGGTGTGTGGCGATATCTTCGCCTCGCCCAGCGTCGATGCGGTGCTAAACGCCATCGTGAACGTGACGGGCGACGCCGGTTGCCTGCTGATTGTGAAGAACTATACCGGCGACCGTCTCAACTTTGGTCTGGCGGCCGAGAAAGCGAAAAACCTCGGCTACAAGGTTGAGCTGGTGATGGTGCAGGATGATATCGCGCTACCGGAAAACCCGCAGCCGCGCGGCATTGCCGGCACGGTGCTGGTGCACAAAATCGCCGGTTTTGCCGCAGAGCAGGGACAATCGCTGGATGAGGTCAAAGCGCTGGCACAGCGCGCGATTGATGCCACCTCGTCGATTGGTCTGGCCTTTGCCACCTGTCATGTGCCAGGCGAAAAGCGCGATGAACGCGTTGATCCAGGCCACAGCGAGCTCGGCATGGGCATTCACGGCGAGCCGGGCGTGGTGACGCTCGACACGCAAAACAGCCGTAAAATCAGCAGCATCATGTCAGATAAACTGGCGCAGGCGCTGCCCGATGGCAAGCAGGCGCTGCTGCTGATTAACAACCTCGGCGGCTTTTCACAGCTGGAGCTGGCGTTGCTGACGCGTGAAGTGCTGCAGTCGCCGTTGGCGGCGCGCATCACCCATCTGATTGGCCCGGCGACGCTGGTGAGTGCGCTGGATATGAAAGGCTTCTCACTGTCGCTGCTGGCGCTGGAAGAGGCGTTTCTGGAAGCATTAAGCGCGCCGGTTCAGGTGCTGGGCTGGGTGCCAATGTATGACTTTGCACCGATCAGCCTGCAACGTGCAGAGAAAATCGGCAGCGTGCTGGATTTTGATGCATCTGAGAATGCCGAAGTAGCGAAGATTGTTGCAGGCGTCACGCAGACGTTGATCGATTTGGAAAGTGAACTGAACGCGCTGGATGCCAAAGTTGGCGACGGTGATACCGGTTCGACCTTTGCCGCCGGAGCGAAGAAGATTCAGCGCGGCCTCAATGAAAAGCAGCTGCCGCTGGATGAGCTGCCAACGTTGCTGGCGCTGATTGGTGAGCAGCTGGCAACGGTGATGGGTGGATCGAGCGGCGTATTGATGTCGATTCTGTTCACCAGTGCCGGCCAGCAGCTGGAAGAGGGCAGCGCGCTGCCGCAGGCGTTGATGCACGGCCTGGAACGCATGAAGCATTACGGTGGTGCGCAGCCGGGTCATCGTACGTTGGTGGATGCGCTGCAACCGGCGCTGGAAGCGTTAGTCGCAGGCGAGTCGCTGGCGGCGGCCGCTAAGGCCGCACAGCAAGGCGCAGATGCGACCGCGCAGATGCAGAGCGCCAAAGCCGGACGCTCCGCTTATCTGAATCAACAAAGTCTGGATGGGGTGAAAGACCCGGGCGCGTACGCGATTGAGCGGGTGTTTGCGGTGTTGGCGCGCTAGCGTAGCCAGGTCGCCATTAATGGCGATCTTACAACGTAGGGTGCGCATTCATGCGCACCGTTTCACAGCCTGCACCTTACTCCGCCGCTTCGCGCATCATCTCATCGTGTGGAATATCATCCAGAATCTGTTCGAAACTGCGCAGACGTTTGTAGATCGACATCAGCGTAATCAGCGTTGACCACGAGGTGATCAAATACTGGAACGACGATCGCACCTGATCAAACACGTTGGTGATCTGGTTCAGCAGACCCAAGGTGATGGTGCCCGCCACAATCGACGGGAACAGCACAAACAGCCCGAACACGTTATCCACCTGCAAATACATAATGCGCGTGATGTTAAAGTACAAATAGTGGAAGTAGAGGCGGAAGTAGTTCTGACGCACGCGAGTAAATAACTCATGCACCGTTGGCGGGGCGGCGCGCTCCGGATCGTCTTCGCCGTACACCAGCTCTTTACGATAGGCCGCTTCCACACGCTGATTGCGGAACTCCAGCCCCGGCAGTTTTATCCCCACCATCGCCAGCAGCGCAGTACCAAACAGCGACCACAGCAGCGCGGCAATCACTAATGCATACGGAATGCTGCCGAGAATCGGCACCTCTTTCACATGGTGCGACAGCGTCACCAGCACCGGCAAAAACGCCACCAGCGTCATAATCGCCTGAATAAAGTTAATGCCCCAGTCCTGCAGCGTACCGGCGAAACGCATGGTGTCTTCCTGCACACGCTGCGCTGCACCCTCAACCAGACGCAGACGCTGCCAGTTGTGCATGTAATAATTGTTCATCGCGGTACGCCAGCGGAACACCCAGTGACTTACGAAGAACGAGTTCATCACGCCAATCACCACCGCAATCAGCGCGATGCCGAGAAACGCCAATACTTGCACATAGAATTGATGGATAGCGACGGAACCGGCTTTGGTTAACGCCTGCTGGATCATGTCATAGAACGGGCCGTACCAGGCATTCACGCCCACGCCAACCTGCACGCCAAACCAGGTGACGAAAATGATCAGCATTGACCCCCACACCGACCAGCGCTGCCACGGATGGTTATCGATCACGCGCCATGCAAAGCCAAAGATCCCAGCCACAATCCAGTAATAGGCATAAAACCATAGCTGGCTGACGTGAATAAATCGGCTGGCATTGGTGGGTAATGGCTGTTGCATCGCCGCCTGTAATGCCGGCCAGCGCGCGGGAAAGTCATTGAAAAAGCCAAACCAGGCAAAAATTGCTATCAAACTCCAAATCGCAGCTGAGCTGAAAAACAGCGATGGCCGCGGAAAAAAGGACTTAAACATAGGCACTCCGCTGTTGTGTGTACGCTTTTATACCGCTTTATACGGTTATCTGTCTGTTGTGGGTTGTATCTGACGATGACAGCTTCGCCGCTGCGATGTAAAGCGACAGCGGCAAATGTTAAGTAATTTGTGCGGATTTGTTTCTACTAACTAAATTATTAACAGCAATGGTGTTACACTTTGTGCGCTGTTACCGGTAACAGTGACGCTGTATCCCTTAAGCTATCAATAAAAAAACAATACTACGCAACTACTTAACTTTCGTATCGCATTATATGTGGTACTGAGGCAATGTCATGTCAGAACAAAAAAATGGTCACAGTCGCAGGGATTTTCTGCTGAGAACCATCACCCTGGCGCCGGCAATGGCGGTGGGCAGTACGGCGATGGGCGCGCTAGTGGCGCCGATGGCCGCCGGGGCAGCAGAGCAACAATCGTCATCACAACAGGCGCGGAGCTACCAGCCAACCTGGTTCACCGCCGAAGAGTTTGCCTTCATTACCGCGGCCGTGGCGCGCCTGATCCCCAGCGATGAACGCGGTCCTGGCGCACTCGAAGCCGGCGTACCGGAGTTTATCGATCGTCAAATGAACACGCCATACGCCATCGGTAACAACTGGTACATGCAAGGCCCGTTCAATCCGGACCTGCCTAAAGAGTTGGGCTATCAGCTGCCGCTGGTGCCGCAACAAATCTATCGTCTCGGTCTCGCCGATGCCGATGGCTGGAGCAAAAAGCAGCACGGCAAAGTGTTCGCTGAGTTAACTGCTGAACAGCAAGATGCACTGCTGACCGCGTTTGAAAGCGGCAACGCGGCGTTTCCGCAGCTGCCGGCCAAAATCTTCTTCTCCTTCCTGCTGCAAAACACCCGCGAGGGTTACTTCAGCGATCCGATCCACGGCGGCAATCAAGGCATGGTGGGCTGGAAGCTGATTGGCTTCCCAGGCGCACGTGCTGACTTTATGGATTGGGTGGAACGCGGCGAACGGTATCCGTTCCCGTCGGTGGATATTCGCGGGGAGAGGACGTAAGCGTGGCAAATGAATTGAAAAAAGTGGATGCGGTGGTGGTCGGTTTCGGCTGGGCGGGCGCGATTATGGCGAAAGAGCTGACCGAAGCGGGCCTGAATGTGGTGGCGCTGGAGCGCGGTCCGCATCGCGATACCTACCCGGATGGCTCCTATCCACAGTCGATCGATGAACTGACCTATAACATCCGTAAAAAACTGTTCCAGGATCTGTCGAAAAGTACCGTGACCATCCGTCACGATGCGTCACAAACGGCGGTGCCGTATCGCCAGCTGGCGGCGTTTTTGCCGGGCACCGGCACCGGCGGTGCAGGTCTGCACTGGTCGGGCGTCCATTTCCGCGTCGATCCGGTCGAGCTCAACCTGCGCAGCCACTACGAGCAGCGCTACGGTAAAAATTTCATCCCGGAAGGCATGACGATTCAGGATTTCGGCGTCAATTACGACGAGCTGGAACCGTTCTTCGATCAGGCTGAAAAAGTGTTCGGCACCTCGGGCAGCGCCTGGTCGATCAAAGGCAAGCTGCTGGGCAAAGAGAAAGGCGGCAACCCGTATGCGCCCGATCGTTCCAGCGACTTCCCGCTGCCGGCGCAGAAGCGCACCTACTCGGCACAGCTGTTCGCGCAGGCGGCAGAATCCGTCGGTTATCATCCGTATGATATGCCGTCGGCCAACACCTCTGGCCCGTACACCAACACCTACGGCGCACAGATGGGCCCGTGCAACTTCTGCGGTTTCTGTAGCGGTTACGCCTGCTACATGTATTCCAAAGCGTCGCCAAATGTGAACATCCTGCCGGCGCTGCGCCAGGAGCCGAAGTTCGAGTTGCGCAATAACGCCTACGTGCTGCGCGTGAATCTGACTGACGATAAAAAGCGCGCCACCGGCGTGACCTATCTCGATGGCCAGGGCCGCGAAGTGGTGCAGCCGGCGGATCTGGTGATCCTGTCAGCGTTCCAGTTCCACAACGTGCATTTGATGCTGCTTTCCGGCATCGGCAAACCCTATAACCCGATCTCCAACGAAGGGGTGGTGGGCCGTAACTTTGCCTATCAGAACATCTCGACGCTGAAAGCGCTGTTCGACAAAAACACCACCACCAACCCGTTTATCGGTGCCGGTGGCGCGGGTGTGGCGGTGGATGATTTCAACGCCGACAACTTCGATCACGGGCCGCACGGCTTCGTCGGCGGTTCGCCGTTCTGGGTCAACCAGGCCGGTACCAAGCCGATCTCCGGTTTGCCGACGCCAAAAGGCACGCCGAACTGGGGCAGCCAGTGGAAAGCGGCGGTAGCGGATACTTACAACCATCACATCTCGATGGATGCGCACGGCGCGCACCAGTCTTATCGCGCCAACTATCTCGATCTCGATCCCAACTACAAAGATGCCTACGGCCAGCCGCTGCTGCGTATGACCTTTGACTGGCAGGATAACGACATCAAGATGGCGCAGTTCATGATTGAGAAGATGCGCAAAATCACCGAAGCGATGAACCCGAAAATGATCATCGGCGGCGCGAAAGGGCCGGGCAGCCACTTCGATACCACCGTATATCAAACCACGCACATGAGCGGGGGGGCGATTATGGGTGAAGATCCGAAAACCAGCGCGGTTAACCGTTATCTGCAGAGCTGGGATGTGCCAAACGTGTTTGTGCCAGGCGCCTCAGCGTTCCCGCAAGGACTCGGCTACAACCCAACCGGCATGGTGGCGGCGTTGACCTACTGGTCAGCCAAAGCCATTCGTGAACAATATCTGAAAAACCCCGGCCCGCTGGTACAGGCATAAGGAACACGGCGATGATCAAAAGCATTTTAGCCCTGTTTCTGGGCACGATGACGTTCGCCGCAGTGGCGGATGATAGCGCTGCGGACGCGTTGGTGAAACGCGGCGAGTATCTGGCGCGCGCGGGTGACTGCGTGGCGTGTCACAGCGCGCAGGGCGGTCAGCCGTTTGCCGGTGGACTGCCCATGGCGACGCCAATCGGCACCATTTATTCCACCAACATCACGCCGGATAAAGCCACCGGCATTGGTGACTATAGCTACGATGATTTCCAGAAAGCGGTGCGTCACGGCGTAGCGAAAAACGGCGATACGCTCTATCCGGCGATGCCGTATCCGTCGTACGCGGTAGTCAGCGATGACGACATGAAGGCGCTGTATGCCTACTTCATGCATGGCGTGCAGCCGGTGGCGCAGGCCAATAAAGAGAGCGATATTCCGTGGCCGCTGTCGATGCGCTGGCCGCTCTCGATCTGGCGCGGCATCTTTGCGCCGGACGTGAAGGCGTTCCAGCCGGCGGCGCAGGAAGATCCTGTGCTTGCTCGCGGTCGCTATCTGGTGGAAGGTCTCGGTCACTGTGGCGCCTGCCACACGCCGCGCAGCATCACCATGCAGGAAAAAGCGCTTAATAACGACGAAGGCAACAACTATCTCGCCGGCAGCAGCGCGCCGATTGACGGCTGGACCGCCAGCAACCTGCGTGGCGACAACCGCGATGGTTTAGGCCGCTGGAGCGAAGAGGATCTCAAGCAGTTCCTGCGCTTTGGCCGCAACGATCACACTGCGGTGTTTGGTGGTATGACCGACGTGGTGCAGCACAGCCTGCAATATCTGAGCGATGACGATATCAGCGCGATCGCTAAGTATCTGAAATCACTCGGCGCAAAAGATCCGAATCAGGCGGTGTTTAAGCAGGATGACGCCGTCGCCAAAGCGTTGTGGAAAGGTGACGATAGCCAGCCAGGCGCAGCAACCTACGTCGATAGCTGTGCGGCGTGCCACAAAACCGACGGCAGCGGCTATCAGCGCTTCTATCCGGCGCTGCGCGGTAATCCGGTGGTGATGGCTGACGATCCAACCTCGCTGATTCACATTGTGCTGGTGGGCGGTACTTTGCCTGGCGTGCAGGGTGCACCAACGGCGATCACCATGCCGGCGTTCGGCTGGCGCATGAACGACCAGCAGGTGGCGGATGTGGTGAACTTTATCCGTGGCAGCTGGGGCAATGGCGTGAAGTCGAGCGTAGCGGCGAAGGATGTGGCGGCGCTACGTAAAGACGAAACCGTGCAGTCAAAACAGGGCAGCGCGGATATTAAGGTGCTGGAAGGGCAGTAGCTTTCCCTCACCCTAACCCTCTCCCGCAGGCGGGAGAGGGAACCGATCGAGCATATTTCTCCCCTAATTATTCCCTCTTCCACTTGTGGGAGAGGGCTAGGGTGAGGGCATCAACTCAAATATTCTCCAAATCCATGCCACGGGTTTTCGGCCCGTAAATTCCTACCGATAGCATCACCATCAACATGCTCAGCACGATAAAGGCGATCACGCCCTGGCTGCCGGCATACTGCAAAATAATGCCAATCAAAATGCTGCTGAACACCGTCGACAATCGGCTAAACGAATAGCAGAAACCCACCGCGCGGGCGCGAATGTGCGTCGGGAAAATCTCGGTTTGATAAGCGTGATAGCTGAAGGTCAGCCACGCGTTGCTGTAGGTGATCAGGAAACCGCAGATGATCATCAGCACCGGATTCGTCATAAAGGCGAACAGCGTGCCGAACACCACCGTCATCAGCGATGACAGAACGATCTGCCATTTGTTCTCAATCTTATCGGCGTAGCGGCTGCAAATCAGCGAACCGAGCGGGTAGGCCAGCGTAATGAAAAAGGCATACAGCAGGCTGTGCGTGACGGTGGCGCCTTTGCCCGACAGCAGCGCGGGCAACCAGTTACCGAAGCCAAAGAAGCCAATCGCCTGAAAGAAGTTCATCACCACCAGCATCAACGTACGCTTGCGATAGGCCGGCGCCCAAATCTCACTGAAGCGACCTTTTTTCGGCAGCTGTGCCGCGGCATCGCTGTGGGAAAAGTCTTCGCCTGGCGAGATGCCACAGCGTTTTTCCATCGCGCTCAGCACCTGATGCGCTTCCTGATGGCGCCCTTGTTGCGCCAGCCAGCGCGCGGATTCGGGCAGGTTTTTACGGATCAGCCAGATCACCAGCGAACACACTGCGCCAGCAATCACCACCCAGCGCCAGCCCTCCAGGCTAAGGATGGTTTGCGGCACCAGCCACCACGACATCAGCGCCACCGCCGGTACCGACAGAAACTGGATAAAGAACGAGAAGGCGAACGCGCGGCTGCGCAGATGCGCCGGCACCCATTCGGAGAGATAAGTATCGATGGTCACCAGCTCCACGCCGAGACCAATGCCGACCAGGAAGCGGAACAGGATAATCATCTCCGCGCTCTGCTGGAACGCCATCAGCAGAGAAAACGCGCCGTACCACGCCAGCGCGCACATAAAGGTGAGGCGGCGGCCGAAGCGATCGGCATAGGGCGCGAGCAGGCTGGCACCGACAAACAGGCCAAGGAAGGTGGCGGAGGCAAACGCCGCCTGATCGGCGATGCCGAACACGCCTGCAGAGCCGGTATGAAACACGCCGGCGGCAATCAGGCCAGAGCTGATATAGCCGGTTTCAAACAGATCGTAGAGTTCAAAAAAGCCGCCGAGCGCCAGTAGCGTGATAAAGCGCCACAAACCCGCGGAAGAGGGCAGCGCATCAATGCGCCCGGCTAAGGTGCGGCGATCCGCGCTCATGCGATCGTTCGCCATCCCTGTCGATGTGATGGTTGTCATTGTTCTATAGACCTCGGTGTTTGCAGAACCCGCTGACGGCTGAGAGAGGTTTTAAAATAATTAACCGTTAGCAAGCGAAGGAATAGCAGAATAATAAATTCGTGACAGGTTGCCGAGAGGCGCTACGGTGACATTTTGGCAACATGCGTTGCAGTTCACAGAAGTGTGATCGCCATCCATGGCGCAGGCTTAGTGCAGGCTGGGATAAACGCCCGGTCCAATCGGTAAACCCAACGCGTACCACGCCAGCAGCAGCACGATCCAGGTGGTAAAGAACACCAGCGGATAAGGGAAGATCAGCACGTAATAGGTGCCTAGCTGTGCATCTTTTTGATAGCGCTGCAGGAAGCCGAGGAACAGCGGCAGGAACGGTGACATCGGCGCCAGCGGCAGCACGGCAGAATCGGCGATGCGGAAAATCATCTGGGCAAATGCCGGATGGAAGCCCAGCAGCATAAACATTGGTACAAATACCGGCGCGAGGATTGACCAGATCGCCGATCCGCTGGCGATAAACATGCACAGGAACGCCGACAGGAACATCAATCCCATAAACGCCGGTGCACCGCTGATGCCGGCGCTCTCCAGCACATCGGTCAGGCCTATCGCCATAAACTTGCCCATGTTGCTCCAGTTAAAGAAGGCAACACACTGCGACAGCGGAAACACCATCACAATAAAGCCCGCCATGCTCTTCATCGGATCAACCAGCAGCTGCGGAATATCATCCGGACGGCGGATCTGCTTCGTCACCGCACCGTAGGCAATGGCCACCACGAAGAAGAACAGGATGATGATCGGTACAATGCCCTGAATAAACGGCGAGGGGATGATACCGCCGGTTTTCGGGTTGCGCAGCGGCGCGTGTTCCGGCACCACCAGCAGCGCCATTAGGGCAATAAATACCAGCGCGGCGATACCAGCGGCTTTCAGGCCGCGATTCTCCAGCGCGGTAAGCGGTGGCAGGCGATGATTATTGCCGCCGTTCCACGCTGGCAGACGCGGTTCGACGAATTTATCCGTCAACAGCGCGCCGGCGATGGTCAGCACAATCACCGAACTGGCCATAAAGAACCAGTTGTCGATAACGCTGACGTGCACGGTATCGCTCACCGCTTTGGCGGCTTCGGTGCTGATGCCGGAGAGCAGGACATCGGTGGTCACAATCAACAAGTTGGCGGTAAAGCCGGACGCTACCCCGGCAATCGCCGCCAGCAGGCCCGCCACCGGATGGCGTCCCACCGCGAGGAAAATCAGCGCGCCGAGCGGTGGCATCACCACCAGCGCCGCATCCGATGAGATGTGGCTGAAGAAGGCGATAAACAGCACCATGTAGCTGGCGTAGCGGCGGCTGACGCGTGAGGCCATTTTCACCATCAGCGACTGCAGCAGGCCGACTTTTTCCGCTAATCCAGCGCCAATCACCAGCGCCAGAATCGATCCCAACGGTGTAAAGCCGCTGAAGTTTTTGATGATGTTGGGCAGGATCCACTGAATTCCGGCGACGCTCAGCAGGTTGTTGACCCGCACCAGCTCGCCGTTAGTGGGATTCTTCACCGCCACATCAAGGCTGCCGAGAATGGCGGTGGCAACCATCAGCACCACAATCAAATAGACAAACAGTAAGAACGGGTTCGGCACTTTATTACCAACGCGTTCAATCCAGCTAAACAGTTTTCCGGGGCTGCGGTTCTCCGTGGTGGCTTCCATAGATCAATCCTCGTCAGTCGTCTTGTTATGTTTGCATGCCCGCTTGGGGGCTATATTTTTTGTATTTTTTTGGTAGTGCTCAGGTCGCCATTAATGGCGATATACATTGTGCGCCCATCATGACGGTCGCCATTAATGGCGACCCTACGAACCCCGTAGGGTGCGCATTTATGCGCACCGTGTTACGAATCGCACGAACTTTGATGACGCATTTATGCGCACCGGGATATTGCACCGCTACTTCAACTTCGACGGTGTGACATCTGCTGGAATCGGGCAGATGTAAGGTTGTTCGCGGCGCACGCGTTGGAACTCTTCGCGGCAGCGCGCCAGCGCCTCGTCATCCTGCAACAAGGTTAACGCGGTGGCGGCCATCACTTTGGCCGCCAGGCACATGCCTTTGTGCGCAATAGACGTACGGCCCTGCGCGACCAGCTGCCAGGTGTGCAGCGGCGTGCCGAAAGCAAAGCAGGGCGCAAAGCACTGCGCGGTGGGCGTCACCCAACTCACATCGCCAACGTCGGTTGAGCCGTAAAGCAGCTCGCGCGTGACCGCATAAGGCGCCACCTCATCCATCAGAATCTTATCGCCCAGCGCGTCGGTCCAGGCGACGCCCGCTTCACCGCCGGTGCGTGCCGCATTGAGACGCGCGTTGCGCAGATCGTCTTTGCTCAGCGTGGCACGAATCTCAGCGGCGAACGCCTGCTCCGCTTCGCTGTAGTCAGGCAAACCAAACTGATGCAAATAGCGCTCCATCACGCTTTCCAGCGCGCGATTCGGCACGTAATTGGAGCAGGCTTTATCAAAGCGCACCGTCATCTGCGTGTCGGTCATCAGCGCCGCGCCTTTAGCGATGTTAATCACGCGCTGATAGATATCCTGCGCCTGATCGAGCTGCGGCGCGCGAATCAGGTACAGCACTTCGGCATCGGCTTGCACCACATTGGGGGAGACACCGCCGGTGTTGGTCACCGCATAGTGCAGCCGCGCTTCTTGTACAATGTGCTCGCGCAGGAAGTTAGCGCCGGTGTTCATCAGCGTCACCGCATCCAGCGCGCTGCGGCCCAGATGCGGCGAGTTAGCCGCGTGCGCCGCCACGCCTTTAAAGCGGAAAGCCGCCTGAATATTGGCCAGCGTGCTGAGGTTAAACATGCCGCTGAAGCCTTCGGGATGCCAGGTGACTGCCGCGTCCACATCGTCAAACAAGCCTTCACGCACCATAAAGGTTTTGCCGGAACCGCCTTCTTCGCCCGGACAGCCGTAAAAGCGCAGCGTGCCGCGCTGGCCGTGTTCTGCCCACCAGGCTTTGATGGCGAAGGCGGCGGCTAAACCGGCGGTGCCGAGCAGATTGTGGCCGCAGCCGTGGCCGTTACCGTTCTCCACCAGCGGCTGCGGCGTGGCGCAGCCCGATCGCTGGCTCAAACCGGCTAGCGCATCAAACTCGCCGAGAATGGCGATCACCGGTTTACCGCTGCCGATGCTGGCAACAAACGCGGTGTCGATGTTGCCGACGCCACGCTCCACGGCAAAGCCCTCCTGTTCCAGCGCATCGGCCAGCAGTGCGGCGGATTGCGTCTCTTCAAAGCGGGTTTCCGGCACGTCCCAGATGGCATCGCTCAGGGCAGTAAAACGCGGCTGATGGTGGTTGATATAGTGATTGATAAAATCGCTGTGGCTCATCGTTGGCCTCCAAACTGGGCTTGATTAAGTGCCAGCGTTGCTAGCGTCTGTACTGCGGTAGCCATGATTGCTTCGTCGAAATCGAATCTGGCGTTGTGATGGCCCGCCGCCAGTGCGCAGCCGAAAATCACATAGGAGGATTGGCCGCCGCGCTGCTGCACGCGCTCCAGCATGTAGGTGGCATCTTCGGATCCGGCCGCCTGCTGCTTGGTATCGACCACCGAAGTGAAAATGCCCAACGCCTCGGCCTGCTGGTGGATGAATGCCACCCACGGCTGACTTGGCGTGCAGCTACGTGCGCCGCCCATCAGCTTCACATCGTATTCAACGCCGTACATTGCGGCCGCACCGGCGATTACGCGCAGCGCCTGCTGATAGATATCGTCGTTGACGTCGTTGCTCGCGCCGCGCGTCTCCACCTTCATGAGCGCGTAGTCGGGCACCACGTTGCGTCCGGAGCCTGCCTGTAATACGCCGACGTTAACGCGCGCCACGCCGCCGCTGTGCTGCGGCAAATTGTGCAGCGCCAGTGTGGCCTGCGCCGCCGCCAGCAAGGCGTTGCGGCCTTCTTCCGGTTTGCCGCCGGCATGCGCGCCCACGCCGGTGAATGTGACGTCGAGTTTGGTGGTAGCGAGGAAGCTGTCGCTGCCACACACGATTTCACCGGCAGGCACGCCGGTGCCGAGGTGAATGGCGGTAAACAAATCGACATCATCCACCACGCCCGCGGCGACCATCGCTTTGGCGCCGCGCACGCCTTCTTCAGCTGGCTGGAAGATGATTTTAAGCGTGCCGCTCAGCTGATCTTTCATCTCCATTAATACGCCCGCCAGCGCCAGGCCGATGGTGGTGTGGCCATCGTGACCGCACGCGTGCATCATGCCGGGATTGCAGGAGGCAAAACCTTCGCGCGTCGGCAGATGATCGCTTGCGCGGCTTTCGTTTTGATCGAGTGCATCCATATCAACGCGAAAACCCATTACCGGGCCCGGACGACCGGTTTCCAGCGTCGCCACCACGCCACAAAATCCGCCGGAGAAGTGTGTGATCCACTGCGGCAACGCACCTTGCTCCAGCGCGCGCGCTTCCTGTTGCGCCAGCACCTCATCGGAGGGCAATCCCATGCGCGCGTCGGCATCGATCACCTCGCGGCCGAGCTTGAGTTGATAACCAAGACGATGCAGCTCCTCCGCCACTAAGGTGGCGGTGCGAAACTCCAGCCAGCCTGATTCGGCAAAATGGTGCAGATCGCGCCGCCAGGCCTGCATCTGCGGCACGCGGGCGTTGACACGTTCGGACAGGGTTTTCATCGGCATTTCCTTTGTGTTGATTTTTTATGCATTCACTCGAATCTACACAATGGTTTTGGAGCGCATAAGATGCGAATATCTTGCTACTGATAAACAACGGTTATCACTTCAAACATGTCTGCGAACCTCAAACTTCATCAGCTGCGCGCCTTTGTTGACGTGGCGCGGCAGGGCAGTATTCGTGCCGCCAGCCGTTTATCCGGGCTCTCGCAGCCCGCGCTCACCAAAGCGATTCAGGAACTGGAGCTCACGCTGGGTGCACGGCTGTTTGAACGGCGCCAGCAGGGCGTCACGCTGACCGACATCGGTGATAACTTTTTCCAGCATGCCAGCCTGGTGCTGGAAGAGTTGCGGGTGGCGCAGGAGGATATTCAGCAGCGGCTGGGATTGGCAGGCGGGCGCGTGAATATTGGCGTGGGCGGCAGTATTGCGCGCACCATCATGCCGCATGTCATCACGCAGTTTCATCGCGAGTATCCGCTGGTAAAGGTACGCATTGTTGAAGGCCAACTGGTATCGATGGTGCAGGAACTGCGCCAGGGCGAGCTGGATTTCACCATCAATACCTACGAAAAAAATCATCTCGATCAGGAATTAATTTTTGAACGCTTGATGGAGCGTGACTATCAGGTAGTTATGCGTAAAGGCCATCCGATGGCGCACGCGCGCTCGCTGGCCGAGTTACAACACTGCGACTGGACTATGCCAACGCCGCAGGGCAGCTACTATCGGCTGCTGCACGATCTGTTTGGCGAGCGCGGCATGGCACCGCAAATTGTAGTGACCTGCGAAACCTTTATGGCTTGCACCAGTCTGGTGGCGCAGAGTGACTTCGTCAGTATTATCTCGCGCGATGTGATTGAAGATCCGACGCACGGCGGTCAGCTGATTTCGCTGGAGCTTGACGATCCCTTGCCGAAAGCCACGTTCTATCTGATCCAGCGCAAAGATGCTGCTCTGACGCCGATGAGTGCCTATATGGCGCAGCTGTTCCGCCGCCATTGTCAGCAAAGGTAAGAGTGCGTCCTGGCTCGCAACGGTATAAATAATGCGCACTACACTTGCATCTGGCGTTCCCTTAATGGAGTACAGACCATGCAAGTTACCCCGTATGTGTTCTACAACGGCCGCTGCGAAGAGGCGATTGCCTTCTACCTTGCGGCTACCGACGGCGAGCTGCTGTTTAAGATGACCTATGGCGATATGCCAGATGAAACGCCGGTGGAGGATGAAGGTTGCACTTCAGGCGTGAGCTTTTCACCCGAGCAGATTATGCATGCGCATGTGCGTATCGGGCAGGGCGAAATAATGATGAGTGATGGCGCACCGCAGGCGGAATATGCCGGTTTCTCGGTGAGTTTATCCACGCCGGATGAAGCGCAAGGGAAGCGTTGGTTTGATGCGCTGTCGGCGGGCGGTAACGTCACCAAAAGCTGGGCTCCAACGTTCTGGGCCAACGGTTTTGGGATGTTTACCGATAAATTCGGCGTGCCGTGGATGGTGAATGCGTATAAGCCGCAGATTTAAGGTGGATGCGATTTTCGACAAGGTGCGCATAAATGCGCACCCTACAATGTAGGGTCGCCATTAATGGCGACCGTTCAACCAAGCGCACAATTAATGGCGGCCGTTCAATCAAGCGCACCATTTAATAGCGGCCGCTTTACTCGATTAGAAGTTGTAACCCACCACCAGGTAGTAACCCCAGCCGGTTGATTTCACTTCAAATGGACCGTTGCCGAAGTTCAGCTCCTGGCCGTCAGCCCACTGGCCGCCGTTGTGGAAGTAACGCGCCACGGTTGAAACGTGCCAGTGATCGTAGTTCAGCGACAGAATGTGGCTGGAAGCGATGGAGTTGCTGGTGCGTGAACGATCGGACTCATCACGCAGATCGGAACCCCAGTCAAAGTTGGTAAAGCCGATGTAGCTCAGCTTGCCGCCCCACAGATCGGTAATCGGCACAAAGTATTTCACCTTGAAGCGATAACCATCCCAGCTGTTCTCGTTTGCCGCACCGTAGTTTTCCCACTGGTATTTGGCGTACACGTTGAGCGACAGGCCGATATCGCTGTGCGTATCGATGTCGGTGCCAAGACCCATGTACCAGGTGTTCTGACGGTTATCGCTATTGCGACCCATGTCATAAATATAGTTGTTGGCGAAATACCACTCTTTGAACGGACCAAATGAGAGATCGGTGCCGGTCAGTTTATCAATCGAGAAACGGGGCTCAATTTCCATGAACATCGGCGAACCGTGGTCAAATACGCCATTGGCGTTGCTATTGCCCACGCCAAAGAAGTTGGTCAGATCGAGGTAACCGTAGAAATCGAACCAATCCTTTTTGGTGAAGGCTTCGTATTCGAGGTACACGTCATTATTAAACTGGGGTCCAAAACGGGTATGCGTGCTGCCCACCACGTTAACGCTTTGATGCCACCAATCGGAAAGATACTGCGGATCGCTTTCTGCCGCTTGTGCTGCGCCAGTCAAGCTAGTGGCCAATAAGGCGCCTGCTATCAACGAGTTATATTTCATTATTTTAACCACATGCTTGTGATCGCCGGTCTTGTGCCGCGATCGGGTGAAGTCGATCCCAGGGATGGGCAGTGTGTTGTTGCATCCGGTCTCAAGCGCCAGATTTTCAAGCCCGCGTAATGTGCCTGTAACAGAGGCATAGAAAATAGATTTTGATCACGTTTGTCAAAAAGTGTTGCATTTCGATTCACTGAAAATGTGATCATTATCACAAATAAGCCGTGCGGCGAACGGAACCCCGCAACCGTTTACGTTGTCGCGTACGGCAGGAAATGTGTTTGATGTAGGGAAAGGATGTAGCGGCGCGATTTATCGCGCGTTTTTTGAAGGGGCACCGTGCTCGCTATGAAAATGCGCAATAAATTGCGCCGCTACGGCACGGTGCGAGTTATGGCAAGGTAACGCGCACCTGCAGCCCGGCAATCTGGCCCAGCGCATCATGGCGATTCGACAGCGCAACCTGCATCTGATGTTTCTGCGCCACGCTGCGCACGATCGACAGGCCCAGCCCGCTGCCTTGCGCCTGCACATCAGGCGAACGGGTAAAGCGGTCAAAAGCGCGTTCGATAAAGGATTCCGCCATACCTGGCCCGTTGTCCACAATATCCACCACGGTATGATTCCCCACCCGATGCAGCAGCACATCCACCAAACTGCCTTCCGGCGTATGCAGCATCGCGTTACCGATCAGGTTATCGAACAGGCTACGTAAATCAGAGCGACTGGCGTGCAGGCGATAGTGCGCTGTGCCGTTGAAGCCGATATCAATACCGCGTTTGTCGGCCACCACCATCAGCTGCTCAATGCTCTCTTTCAGCAGACTGTCCAACTCGATGGCTTCCACCGTGGCAACCACCGATTGATCTTCCTGGCGCGAAATGTTCAGCAGCTGCGTGACCAAATGACGCGTCCGGGTGACGCCCGCTTCCAGCTGATCGAACTGGCGACTGGCTTCTCCCGGCTGAATGTGTTGTCGCAGATTTTCCAGCTGCAAGGTCACGGCGGTCACCGGCGTGCGCAGCTCGTGGGCGGCATCCTCAAGGAACTGGCGCTGAGACGACCATGCCGTGCGCAGCTTATCCAGCAACGAGTTGTAAGCCGCCACCAGCGGCAGCACTTCATCCGGCAAGCCATCAGGAGATAGCGTATGCGGATGCAGCGTTTCCTGGGCGGCGATTTGACGCGATGCAACGCGTAAATCACGCGTGATGGCGCGTACCACCAGCCAGATGACGAGCAGCGAAAGCGGCATCATTAATACCAACGGAATGATGGCGGAGAGCGCCCGCTTCAGCATGATGCTTTTCATGTAGCCGATGTTGTGCAGCACCTGGATATTGCCAATTTCGCTGCCCAATTCGCCGGGACGCGTATAGACGCGCCATTCGCAGTCATCGCCACAATCACCCACTTTCAGGTCGTGCCAGCCATTTTTGCTTTGCAAGGGGGCATGCAGATCGGGCCACGAGCTGGCACGCAGCCGGTTATTGGTGTCCCACAGCTGGACAATGTAGGTGCTTTTCAGCTTTTCGGTATTCATCACCATCGGCATCAAGGCGGGCATACGCTGGCTGCTGGACCAGGCATCGGCGATCTTAGCAAGCTGATCGTCCTTCATGGTGCCCATCATGTCGCCGTAGCAGTGATAGAAATACCAGGTGACGCCGCCGATCATCGCCAGGTGCAGAATCACCAGCGTGGCGAGCAGTTTGTTACGCAGTGAGCGCATAAAGGTGAAAGGTTTCATATTGCCGGTACTCGCCAGCCGAGTCCGCGCACGTTGCGGATCACTTCGTTATCCAGCTTACGGCGCATGCCGTGAATTAATACATCAACGGCGTTGCTGCTCACTTCTTCGCCCCAGCCATAAATACGGTTCTCTAACTGCTCGCGCGACAGGATGGCGCCCGGGCGCTCCAGAAGCGCGTAGAGCAGGGCATATTCGCGCGCGGTAAGCTGCTCGCGCTGGCCTTTGTAGAGGACTTCACGCGTCATGATATCAATCTGCACGTCGCCGCTGCCCAGCAGGGAATCCGCCGCACCGTGGCGACGTCGGGTAATGGCGCGCATGCGCGCCAGCACTTCTTGCAGATCAAAGGGTTTCAGCAAATAGTCATCCGCACCGCTATCCAGCCCCTGAATACGTTGCTGCACGGTATCGCGTGCGGTAAGCACCAGCACGGGCGTCATGTCACCGCGCGTGCGCGCACGGCGCAGCACCTGCAGGCCATCTTCACGCGGCAAGCCCAAATCCAATAACACGCAGGTATAGCCGCCTTCGGCCCAGGCATTGCTGGCAAACACGCCATCACGCACCCAATCCACCGACCAACCTGCCGCTTCCAGCGCTTGCTGCAGGTTGGCGCCAATCATTTCGTCATCTTCTACCAGCAGCACACGCATGATGTTCTCCAACTTAACTGAGCGCAGTTTACCGTTGTTTTCTTAGCGCAGAATTACCCTGTTTTTTGCCTTGCTAATTCTGCGCTAATTTTCCGCTAATTAAGGGATAAATTTAACGCGCTACAGTAGCTGCACTGGACATATCGTCAAAGCAGGAGAATCCCATGAATCAGCGCGAATTTATCCGTAGTTTGCTGGACTGGATAGAAAATAATTTAGGACACGATTTGCATCTGGATGAAGTAGCACGCCGCTCGGGATACTCCCGCTGGCATCTGCAACGTCTGTTTCGTCAGCACACCGGGTTTTCTCTGGCAGAGTACATTCGCCAGCGCCGGCTGACTGAGTCAGCACTCACGCTTATCAACAGTGACGAAGCAATTTTGCAGGTGGCGATGAGCTACGGTTTTGATACGCAGCAGGCTTATACCCGTACATTTAAAAATTATTTCCTTGTGACGCCAGGCCAGCTGCGCCGTCAGCGCCGCGTTGAGCCGGATCGGCTGCTGTTCCCACTGGCGATGGCGAGTTGAAATACTTATTCCGATATTTCTCAGAGCACGCTTCGTAGCGGCGCAATTCATTGCGCAATATCTGGATGGGCAATCAGGCGCCATTGATACGTGCGATAAATCGCGCCGCTACGAAATGTGCAGCGATGGACTTATTACTGGTTTAGCTTTTAATCTACGGTTCTCACTTATCTAGCCCACCAGAGAACATGGATAACAGCGACAATCTCACCGCCATGATGCTGTTTGCACGCGTAGTGGAACGGCAAAGCTTTAGTGAAGCCGCTCGTACTTTAGGCGTCTCCAAATCTCACGTCAGCCGTGAAGTGGCCCGGCTGGAAGTGCGGCTCGGTATCAAGCTGCTGCAGCGCACCACGCGTAAAGTGGTGCTGACGGAGCTCGGCCAGGCTTACTATCCTTTTTGTACGCGTATGCTGGCAGAAATGCATCGCGCCGATGCGTTTGTGCAGCAGGTGCATCAATTACCGGCGGGCAACGTGCGCTTGCAAGCACCGATCACCTATGGCTGCCAATGCGTGGTGCCGACGCTCAATGACTTTATTCGTCGTCATATTCATATCAATGTCGATCTTGACCTCACCACCCTTGATGATCCGCAGCCCAGTGCCGATGTGGCGATCGTGATTCGCGCGCGCGCGCCTGATGCGGCCAATTTTCGAGAACTCAGCAGCATCGATTGGGGCTTGTACGCCACGCCGGATTATCTGGCGGCGCACGCAGCTATCGACCATCCCGAACGTCTGATGCGCCACGATCTGCTGCTGTTTCACGGACCGGCGCATACCGCAGCGCTGCCGTTTCGGCGCGATAAGCAACGGTTAGCGCTGGATGTGCGCAGTCGCTTCCGCGCCAATAACAGCATGGCGCTGCTGAATGCCGCGCTGGCGGGCACGGGCATCGCTTATCTGCCGGCCTATATGACGCAGGAAGCGTTGGCGCGCGGTGAAATTCAGCAGGTGCTGCCGGAGTGGCAGATGGATCGCCTGCACAGTTATCTGCTGCTGAAAGAGCAGCCGCAGCCCTCCTCACCGGTAACGTTATTATGCGAGGCGCTAATTAATGCCCTCGGCAGTCGCTGATTGTTGTTTGCTGGCAACAATATTGCGCTGCCTGGCAATTATCACTGCAACGCTGTTCTCTGCCAGAAGTCACTGTTAGCCTGCTAAAAAAGCAAAAAACAGGGATATCACCATGCAACAACCTTCAATCGCGTTAGCGCCCGAACAGCAACACTGGAAGCGAAATTTAGTAGTCTGCGTGCTGGGTTCATTCAGCACCATCGTGGCGATGACGCTGCTGTTGCCGTTTCTGCCGCTCTACGTGCAACAGCTCGGCGTGCAGGAGCCGGCGGCGATTGCGCGCTGGTCAGGTGCGGCCTATGGCGCCACCTTCCTCAGCGCCGCGTTGACCGCGCCGCTGTGGGGCAAGCTGGCCGATCGCTATGGTCGCAAACTGATGTTAATCCGCGCCAGCCTTGGCATGGCGATTGCCATGTCGCTAATTGGCATGGCCACCGCGCCGTGGCAGCTGGTGGCGCTGCGTTTGCTGGCGGGATTACTTGGCGGCTACGCCTCAGGATCGACCATTCTGGTGGCAGCGCAAACGCCGAAAGAGCAAACCGGCTGGGCGCTCGGTATTTTATCGTCCGGCATTATGGCCGGTAACGTGGTGGGACCGCTGCTGGGCGGGGTATTGCCGCCGCTGATTGGCATTCGCCATACTTTCTGGTTGACGGGCGCGGTGATTTTCCTCGCCTTCCTGGCGACCACCTTTTTGCTGAAAGAGGTGCCACGTGCTGCTGGCAAAAAAACACAGCAGAGCGCAGCCGACGATGAAAAGTCGCTGAATCTGCCCGTAGTGCGCTTGATGTGGCTGTCGGGTATGTTGCTGATTTTCGCCAATATGTCGATTGAACCGATTATCACGCTGTACATCGGCCAGTTTGTCAGCGGCGATCACGCGGTAACGGTCACTGCCGGATTGGTGATGGCGGCAGCGGCGCTCGGCAGCATTCTTTCCGCGCCACGTTTAGGAAAGCTGGCCGACCGCGTTGGACATGGTCGCGTGCTGGTGTATGGATTAATAGCGTGCGCGCTGTTGCTGATCCCGCAGGCATTTATCAGTGAAGCCTGGCAACTGGTGGTGCTGCGTTTTCTGATGGGCATGGCGCTGGGTGGCTTGATGCCGTGCGTCACGGCGTTGATTCGTCACAGCGTACCGCAGTCGCAGGTGGGGAAGATGCTGGGCTATGCCACCTCGGCGCAGTATGTCGGCCAGGTTTCAGGTCCGCTGTTCGGCGGTTTTATCGGTGGTGCATTTGGCATGCGCCCGGTGTTCCTGGCGACCTGCGTAATCATGGCGCTGTGTGCGCTGTTAAACGCACGGGTGCTGCGTAAACGTTAACCGTAGGGTCGCCATTCATGGCGACCGTTATGATGGGCGCACCGCAAGTTTGTGCGATTTTTGCAAAGGTCACCATCAATGGCGACCCTACAAAAAAGGCGGACTTCACAGTCCGCCTTTCTCATTACTTCAATGCGAAAACTTACTTCAATGCGAAAACTTACTTCGCATCTGGCAGTGCATAGGCAATCACATAATCACCCAGCTTGGTGCCAAACGAACCGTGACCGCCGGCAGCGATAACAACGTACTGCTTGCCATCTACTTCATAGGTCATCGGCGTTGCCTGGCCGCCCGCTGGCAGACGCGCCTGCCACAGCATTTCACCGGTGTTGGTATCGAACGCACGCAGGTAGTTATCTGCGGTAGCACCGATGAAGAACACGTTACCGGCTGTGGTGATTGGGCCGCCCAGCATTGGCATACCCATTTTGAACGGTACTGGCACTGGCGCGCTATCGCGTACCGTACCAATGCGTTTTTTCCACACGGTTTCGTTAGTTTTCAGGTCAACCGCTGAGACATAGCCCCAGGCCGGTTGCTTACACGGCAGACCAAACGGTGACAGGAACGGATTCAGCTCCACGCCGTACGGAACGCCGTACTGTGGCTGGATACCGGTTTCAGTACCTGAACCGCCTTTGTCGTCCGCCGGCGGCTCGATCGGGTTGCCCGGACCGCGCGGAACCAGCTTAGAGACAAACGGCAGCGCCATTGGGTTAGCAATCGCAATCTGACGATGTGGATCAACCGCGATACCGCCCCATTCGAACATGCCCAGGTTACCCGGGAACACCAGCGTACCCTGCTCAGACGGCGGAGTGAACGGACCTTCATAGCGCAGACGCTTGAAGATCACGCGGCACACCAGCTGGTCATACATCGTCGCGCCCCACATGTCCTTGTCCGTCAGATTATTTTTCGGACGGAAGGTCAGTTCGGAGTACGGCTGCGTAGGCGCTACGTGGTCGCCTTTAGCGGCGCCCTGTGGAACCGGGGTTTCCGGTGCAGGGACAACCGGCTCACCGGTACGGCGATCCAGCACAAAGATGTTACCGGTTTTCGCCGGAGCATAAATGACCGGGACGGTTTTGCCATCTTTATCGGTGATATCGGCCAGCGTCGGTTGAGACGGCAGGTCCATATCCCACAGATCGTGATGCACGGTCTGATACGACCACACCAGCTTACCGGTAGTAGCATTCAGTGCCAGCACGCTGCTCGCATAACGCTCCTGCTCTGGAGTACGGTTGCCGCCCCAGATATCTGGCGTTGACACACCCATTGGCAGGTAAACGATATCCAGTTTCGGATCGTATACCGCCGGCGCCCACGAGTTCGGTGAGTTCATGGTGAAGGTGTGTTCATCGGCAGGAATCGCGTTAGGATCTTTCGCGCCTGGATCGAATACCCACAGCAGTTTACCGGTGTTAACGTCAAAACCACGAATGGCGCCAGACGGCTCACGGGTTGAGTAGTTATCGGTCACCGCACCGGCCACCACGATGGTGGTATCGGTAATCACTGGCGGAGAGGTCGGCTCATATTGACCTGGGGTCAATACCGGCTGCTTGTGCTGCAGATCCAGTTCACCGTTGTTGCCAAAGGCGGCACAACGTTCACCGGTTTCCGCATCCAGCGCAAACATACGACCGTCGTTTACCGGCAGGTAAATGCGGCGTGAGCACAGCGCAGGTTGGGTGTTAGACGCATCGGCCGCAGCAGGCACTTCGTGGTAAGAAACGCCACGGCAGGTAACGTGCTGGAAGGTTGGATTTGGCTTCAGGCCCGGATCAAATTTCCACTTCTGCTTACCGCTTTTCGCATCCAGCGCAAACAGAATCTGGTGTGGCGAGCACAGGTAAAGCGTGTCGCGGATTTTAATTGGCGTGACTTCGTCGGTAATCTCACCCGGATCGTTCGGGGTTTTCATATCGCCGGTTTGGAACTGCCAGGCAACCTGCAGTTCTTTCACGTTGCCGCTATTAATCTGCTTCAGCGGTGAGAAACGCGTGCCTTGCTGATCGCGTGCATAAGCAGGCCAGTCAGCATCATCGATTTTGCTTAACGGCTGCGCCTGCGGGGCATTGGCTGCCGCTGCTGGGATTTCACCGTTCAGCTCTTGCGGATCGTGGAATACCGCCCACGCCAGCACCAGTGCGCTGGCAATCAGTGCGACGGCCATCAGACCCAATGCACCTTTGCTCGGCTGGTTCAAACCGCGATAAACAAACGGCAGAATCAGCCAGATGCCGAAGATCACCAGCACATCGGTACGCGGTGCCAGCGCCCAGAAGTCGAAGCCGACTTCCCATACGCCCCACACCAGCGTTGCCAACAGCAGCAATGCGTACAGCAGAAGTGCTGAGCCGCTACGGCGCCACAGCAGAACAGCGGTGATCAACATGATCACACCGCCAATAACGTAGTACCAGGAACCTCCAATGGCGGCTAACCAAACGCCACCAACCAGCATAAACGCGCCTGTCAGCAGTGCAAAAAACACTGTGAGAAAACGGATTACGCCAAAAGATGAGGAAGCTTTCCCCATAATATTGACCTCTTTCTTTGCCATAAAAAACTAAAAAGGAAACAACGCGTTGGGCTGCTTCCCGACATAGAGTACGAAATAACGAAACCTGTTCGATCGGCGCTTTCCGTGCGGCGATATGATCCCTTTGCGTTAAATTTTATCTTAAAAACGTTAATGGGTTTGATATTTTTAGTGCTTTGCACTCGTAGAGGGCAAGTAGTACGACATTTTATGAGGGAATTGAGACGCTATGTCCGGGGAAGTAGGGCCATAACGCCTCAGGGCAAAATTTTGTGTAAACGTTTACCCTTCAAACAGTGCGCTGCTGGTACGTTGTTCCTGCCAGCCGCTCACATTCAGCTCTCTATAGCGCACCGCAGGCAGCATGAGTTGCGGCGCGCGTAATATCACTTCTGCTTCTCTTTCACGAAACGATTCCAGCAGGAATGGGAAGCTGAACTTGAGATAATTATCGTTAAAAAATTCCTCAGTGAGTACAACGCCGCTAAAAGGAAAGGCGGCGATATTCTTCCAGCAGGTGCCGGGTGGCGCCAAATCATAAAGCCAGAAAGAGAAACGTTCACTTACTTGCCGCAGTTCACTATCTCGTTGAACTAAATCAGCGTAATTGATTGCCAGTCGTACATTTTTAGCGTGCAGGCTGGAATCAATTTGTGGCGATTGTAAAAAACTCTGCAGGTTATTTCCGGTTAACGGGATAATTATTAATTCGGGCGTATCCGGCAACTGATTATGCAGCGAAATTATGTTATGTCCGTTAAGTGATGCTGTGCTTTCCTGTTCGCAATGCATAAAGGGTGCTGAATAACACACGCCAGTCAGCGCGCCGTCAAAACGACGGATACGCTCAGTAACATAAGGATTATAAGAACTGTTTTCCATTTATCTCTGTGAATAAATTAATTAGCTGGAACGTCTTATCTATTATAAGGACGGGAGTCGGTAGAAATCATAGCGCTGACAATATAAACCGTTTAGTTTATAAAGTTCAGCTTTTTTAACTGTCACTGATAGAGAGATATACAGGTCGTGATAGCGCTAATAATAGCGTTATTGGAATATCTGGAATTTTTTGGATATTTTCAGTTGAAAACCATCAGTGTGCTAATATTGTGGCCTCAATGATTAGTTAATTTAGCGGTAACCTTCTGTTTTTAAACAGCACGGCTAGCCATTGCCTGGCTGAGGAAGATACCGCACTCTGTGCCCTGAAAAATAAAGCGGAAGCCATTCTGTGGCTTTTCACCAGGTTGGTGCAACGACGCTAACCGACGTCATTATTTAGGATGGGATAATATCTATGAGTTCAGCAGAGGATTCGTTGCTGCGGCACAGGTCTTTTGTCGCCTTTTGGCTGGCACGTACCTGTTCATCTTTCGGTTTTCAAATGTTCTCGGTGGCGGTCAGCTGGCAAATCTATGCCTTAACCCACAGTGCAATGGCGCTGGGGATGATCGGCCTGATGCAGTTTCTTCCCTCTGTGCTACTGGCGTTGCCCGCTGGACATCTGGCCGATCAGCACGATCGCCGCCGAATTGTGTTGCTCGGACAATTCATTGAGTGGCTGGCCCTGCTTGGGCTTGTTGCGTTAACCCTCATTAACTGGGCAGGGAAGTTTGAGATTTGGGGATTGGTGTTCCTGATCTCAGTGGCGAAGGCACTGGAGTGGCCGGCCATCACCTCAATGCTGCCCGCGCTGGTGCCGCCGCCGATCCTGGCGCGCGCAATGGCCGCCAGTTCGGTGGGTGGCCAGGCCGCGGTGATTATCGGCCCAACGCTCGGAGGCTTCCTTTATGTAGCTGGACCGGAAGTGGTCTATGGCGTCTCGGCGTTGTTCTATCTCTTCTCGATTGTGCTGGTGAGCCGACTGCGCTATGAACGTCCACCGCAGGCGCGTTTACCGATGAACCTGCCAAATCTGTTTGCCGGCGTGCGCTTTATCCGCGATCGCAAAGATGTGCTCGGCGTGATTTCACTCGATCTGTTTGCTGTGTTGCTGGGCGGTGCCACCGCGCTGTTGCCGATTTTCGCGCAGGACATTCTGCACACCGGGCCGTGGGGATTGGGCATCCTGCGCGGTGCGCCGTCAGTCGGCGCGCTGCTGGTGGGCGTTTGGCTCAGTCGTCACAAGCTCGAAAAGCATGTCGGCATGATTATGTTCGGCTCGGTGGCCGGTTTTGGCGTAGCCACGCTGGTATTTGCGCTCTCGACGCAGCTGTGGCTATCAGTGATCGCACTGGCGGCGCTGGGCGGCTTCGATATGGTGAGCATGGTGATTCGCGGTGCGCTGGTGCAGCTGGATACGCCAGATGAGATGCGCGGTCGCGTTAACGCGGTCAATGCCATTTTCATTAATACCTCAAACCAACTCGGCGAGTTTGAATCGGGTTTGCTGGCGGCCTTTTTTGGCGCGGTGCCTGCGGCCGCGATTGGCGGCATCGGCACGCTGGTGGTGGTGGGCGTATGGATGACGATTTTCCCGCACCTGCGCAAACGGCAGAAGCTGGAAAACGAAACTGCGATTTAATGGGATGTGTGCGGCCTGTCAAAGGGTGCGCAGTAATGTGCACCCTACGCAAAACGGATCGGTTTTTGTCAGGGGCGCATTGATGCGCCCCGGAAAAACGTTGGTCGCCGCTGTAACAGTTATTGCTTTTCCCTCACCTCAGCGCCTTACCCGCGCCGCAACCCAGCGACATCTACCTGCCAGTGATGCAGTTTGTTATACAGCGCGGTACGCGAAATCCCCAGCAGCTGGGCCGACTGGCGCAGGTTGCCCTTCTGCTCACGCACCACCTGCAGCACATGCTGGCGCTCATTCTCCTGTAGCGAGCTCAATTCACTTATTGGAGGCACGCCGTGCTGCATCATCTCTTCCGGCAGATCGCGGCGATCAATCTCCAGGCCCTCGCACAAGTTCACCATGCGTTCCACCAGATTCTCCAGCTCGCGCACGTTGCCGGGCCAATGCCATGCCTGTAAGCAGGCCATGGCTTCCGTAGAAAGCTGCGGCGCAATACGTTTCATGCGGGTACAAAGCGCCTGAATAAAGGTATTCACCAGCCCCGGAATGTCCTCCTGACGCTCACGCAGCGGCGGGATCTCCAGAGAGATCACGTTCAGGCGATAGTAGAGATCGCGGCGAAAGGCGCCTTTCTCCACCGCATCCAGCAGATTGCAGTGGGTGGCGGCGATTATGCGCACGTTGACTTTGAGCGGGTGCGCCGCACCGATGCGCACCACTTCACCCTCCTGCAATACGCGCAGCAGGCTGGTTTGCGCCTCCAGCGGCATCTCGCCAATCTCATCGAGGAACAAAGTGCCGCCATCCGCCAGCTCAAACTTGCCTGCGGATCCCCCGCGTCGCGAGCCGGTAAACGCCCCATCGACATAGCCAAACAGTTCACTCTGCACCAAATCTCGCGGCAGTGCGCCGCAGTTCAGCGCGATAAACGGTTCCTGCTGGCGCGGGCTGGCGTTATGGATCGCTTGGGCAAACAGCTCTTTGCCGGTGCCGCTTTCGCCGGTTAGCAGCACGGTGCTGTCGGTGCGGCTGCTGGCGCGCGCTTTGTGAATCGCTTGCTGCACGCGCGGCGCATGGCCGCGAATCATTTCAAATGTGTAGCTGGCGCTCACGCCCATCACGCGGCGCGTAATGGCGCGAATACGTTGATTTTCGCGCAGCGACAGCACGCGGCCGCCATCGGGGGCCGGCATCAGCGAAATCAGGCAGGAAATCGGGTTTGCGCCGTCCGGGATAAATTGTAGCTCGCGGTCATTGCAGAAGGGCATGGTAAGCAGCGATCCCCCTTGCGGCTGTAAAAGCGCATCGATGGTGCCCGCTTGCGGATCGAGGCCGCTGAAGATCTGCCGCGCATAGCGATTGAGGGTTTTAATGCGGCCATGACGATCGCAGACGATCACGCCTTCATTCAGCGTTTCGAGGATCGACTGCTGTTCAGCCAGCAAGCGCCGCAGTATCAATTGCTGACCTACCGCCTCCGCTGCGGCCTGCACGGTACCCAGCGTGTGCGCGTTGAAATTGTCGGGCGTGGCGGTGAGCGTTAATACGCCCAGCAGCTGGCCGCTGGCATCGCGCACCGGTGCGGCAGCACATTGGCGATGACGTTTGCGCAGGTCGAGCTTCCAGTTTTCACCGCCCAGTACATACACCAGACGCTGTTCGATCAGGCAGCGCGCGGTGCAGTTGGTGCCGAGCACCTCTTCGCGCAGGATGCTGCCGACTGGCGTAAGATCTGCGCCGCAAAAATGCAGCGTTACGCCCTGCGCATCGGTTAGGTTAATGTGCCCGTCTGGGTTATATGCCAGCAGGTTCTCCATAATGCTGCGTGCTGCGAGGATCAACTCGGCGTTGTGCTCAAGGATTGCCGCCAGCTCGTCAGCAGGCGGAGAGGTGTAGCTAAACGTGGCAGGATCGATGGCGCGCTGACGCGATCGTTGCCACGACTGCAAAATACTATGCCGCATCCAACCTGGCTGTTCACCGCGCTCAAAGCTGTGCCAGCCCTGCCATAGCAAGGTATCCCACTCCCCAACCTCCGCGCTGTCCGGCAAGCTGAAGATCGGATCGCTTTCATCTTTGAAAGGTAAACGCTCACTAGCACGCATGCGGCATCCTCCTCTATTTCGGAATGTCCATTTTATTGACATGTGAAGTTGACATGTAAATTTTGTTGCCAGTTTGTGAGCTCTATCTGTGTTACGTCTCACATAATCAGCCCTGTTCCAGTTGGCATTGCCTTTGCAATACATAACGCACATCCCCGCGCTCGAATGAGCTCCTCCAAAATAAAAAGGAATAGGTTATGACATTTCATCTTAAACCCGTGCGCGTAGGCCTGATTGGCGCCGGACGCATGGGCAGCTTCCACGCAGAAAACCTTGCCTGGCGCGTGCCGGGGGCGATTCTGGCAGCGGTAGGCGATCCGCAACCTGGCGCGGCTGAAGCCCTGACTCACAAACTCGGCGTAGCGAAAGCGTATAGCGATCTCCATGCGCTATTACAGGACCCGGAGATTGATGCGGTCGCTATTGCCGCCCCGGCGCGCACCCACGCTGAATGGGTCATCGCGGCAGCTGAAGCGGGCAAGCATGTCTTTTGTGAGAAGCCGATGGCAGTAACGCTGGATGAGGCCGACCGCGCCATCGCTGCCGCGAAAAGTGCTGGCGTGGTGCTGCAAGTCGGTTTCAACCGTCGCTTTGATTCGGGCTTTGCCGCAGCGATCGCGGCCGTGAAAGCGGGTGAGAATGGCACCACGCAGCTGAGCCGATCGCTAACGCGCGATCCGGGTCTGCACGATCCTTCTCGCATCCCGCAGTGGACGATCTTCCTCGAAACGTTGATCCATGATTTTGACACGCTGCTGCACTTTAATCCGGGGGCGAAACCGGTGGAAGTGTATGCGCTGGCCGATGCGTTGGTGCGTCCGGATTTTAAAGAGAAAGGCTTGCTGGATACTTCGGTGGTCACCATCCGCTTCGATAACGGCGCAATTGCCACCGCCGAAGCCAACTTCCAGGCGGTGTACGGCTACGACGTGCGCGGCGAAGTGTTTGGCAGCAAAGGCATGTTGCAGGCTGGGCATATCAACGCCAATCACTGTGTACGTTATCACCAGGATGGCATCGCCATCGAAACGTCTCGCATGGATTCAGACCTGTTGCGCGAAGCCTATGTCGCAGAGATGACGGAGTTTGCCCGCTGCATTCGCCATGGTGAAACACCACGTGCCACCGGTGAAGATGCGCGTAACGCGCTGATTATTGCGCTGGCCTGTATCGAGTCAGTGCAACAGCAGCAGCCGATCATGCTGGGAGGTCGCTAATGGCAGGTTATCAATTGTCGGTGTGTGCCGAAATGATGTTTCTCGATCTGCCGTTCATTGCGCGCGTGCAGCGTATTCATGAACTGGGCTTTGGCGTTGAAATCTGGGGCTGGGCTAATAAAGACATTGATGCGCTGGCGGCGACTGGCGCACGTTTCACCTCAATGACCGGCTATCTCAGCGGCAACCTGACCGATGACGATGAAATCCAGCAGCTGCTGCAAAGCGCTGAAGCATCGCTGGCGGTGGCCGAGCGTCTGAATTGTCCGGTGCTGAACCTGCACGGTACCGGGCTGGATGATAAAGGATTGCCGGTTAAACCGGTCGACGTGGTCACCGGCGCCATGTGGCTGAAAGCGGCGGATACGCTGCGCCAGGTGGCGCAATTGGGCGAACGTGCCGGACGCGTTTTCACGCTGGAGAACCTCAATTTACCGCTTGATCATCCCGGCACGCCGTTCGCGCTGGCAGCCGATACGCTGGCGCTGGTGGAGGCCGTTAACAGTCCGGCGCTGAAGATGAATCTCGACCTGTATCACGCGCAGATCGGCGAGGGGAATTTGATTGCGTTAATTCGCCGCTGTGGCGCGGCGATTGGCGAGATTCAGGTGGCGGATGTGCCAGGACGCCAGCAGCCGGGCACCGGCGAGATTAACTACCGCGCCATCGCCCAAGCGCTGCGCGCTGAGGGCTATGCAGGCACCGTGGCGCTGGAAGGGTGGGCGAGCGGCGACAGCACCGCAGCGCTACAGCAGTTCCGCGATCATTTTTCCCTTTAAGTGTTCCAGCGCCGGGTATTTGCCTGTTACCCGGCGTGAAGCAAGCCGTTGAAAGCAAAAATAATATCTCAACCCTACAGGACTATCCCATGAACATCAGAAATATGATTCTTTGTGTGTGCTCGCTGTTGCTCAGTATGAGTGTTAGCGCCAAAACCTTTACCGTTGGCGTGGCGCTGGCCAACTTCGATCTCAACTTTGTCTCGATTCTGCGTACCCAGATGGAGGCGGAACTGAAAGCTAATCAGCTTAATAGCCAATTTGTGGATGCCAAAGGCGATGTGGCGCTACAAGTGCAGCAAGTGGATGATTTTATTAACCAGGGCGTCGACGCCATTATTCTCAATCCGGTGGATACGCAGGGCGTGCTGCCGATGATCACCGCCGCGAAAAATGCCGGTATCCCGCTGATATTTGTCAACCGTAAGCCGGAAGTGAAGCTGCCGGCTGATATGGCGTATGTGGGTTCTGACTCGGCGCTGGGCGGTGAAATGCAGATGGAAGCGCTGGCGAAGAAGATGAATTACAAAGGCAACGTGGCGATTCTAATGGGCGCGCTGTCAAATGAAGAAGCGCGTGAGCGTACCCGCGCGGTGGAAGCGGTGATTGCCAAATACAAAGATATGAAGGTGATTGAGAAGCAGAGCGCCAAATGGCAGCGCAACGAAGCGGTGGATGTGGTGTCGAGTTGGCTACTGAACCAGCGGCCCATTGACGCCATCGCGGCGAATAACGATGAGATGGCGATTGGCGCGATCATGGCTCTCAATCAGGCGAAGAATGAGAAGATATTGGTCGCCGGCATCGATGGCACGCCAGATGGACAGCAGTTTGTGAAGAGCGGCAAAATGGCGCTGACCATTTTCCAGGATGCCAAAGGACAGGCAACGGGCGCGGTGCAGGTGACCAAGGCGCTGCTGGAGAAGCAAAAGGTGCAGACGTTTAATTGGGTGCCCTATCAAACCATTACGCCTGATAACTACGCGCAGTTCGCGACGAAATAATTTGTCTGTGTACGAAGAATCTCTCCTGCTCATGGGAGAGGTTCTCCCTGTTGCTCCACACGCTAAGGGCTAATCTTCCTTTTCCGCTGCGCTTTATTTGCTTAATCCTGACTGATAAACTCCGGCTGCAACCAGAACTGCCTTTGGTTGGTAATTGATCAGGCATGATGCATTTACAGAACGATGTCGTTCTATTGGAGAAAAGCGCAGAATGGATAAAGACATTCTCAGTACCATTGATTCCCAGCTTCTTTTCCCTGTTCAAAGCGATCGGCATATTATTTTTGGCGTGGACGGAAAATTCATTGCGCATTCACTGATTACCATCATGTCGATAATGAAACATGCGGGTAGCAGTCTTTATCATTTCCATCTTATCTCCTCAGAAATATCACCCATTGATGTCGTGCGACTTGAGAACATCTTTGCGGGTTCATTACATGGCTTAACGTTGCATCATATTCATGATGAACTCCTCAGCGCATTTCCAACCACCGAATTGTTTACCCGCGCTACTTATTATCGTTTTCTGGCGCCAATTATATTACATCACGCTGAAAAACTGCTTTATCTTGATGCGGATATCGTATGTTTGAATCCTATTGATGAGTTATGGCGAATGAATATGGAGCCGGAAGTCATTGCCTTAGTCGTGGGTGAAATCGCATCGTTACAACATCAGTTAGCAGAAAATGTCGGGCTCCATGACCGTCGCTATTTTAATGCCGGTGTAATGCTGATTGATATTAAAAAGTGGAATCATGAACAGGTCAGTCAGCACGCTTTTACTTTACTTAGCGAAAAAGGGAAATATTTTCAGTATCTTGATCAGGACGCATTAAATATCTTACTTGAGGGCCGTGTGGAATTTATTGATACGCGTTTCAATACTATCAACATGCTTTCGCATGATGATAAAGGCTATACTCAAGATGTGGCAAAAAATACCTGTTTCTTACATTACGCCGGCGCAGATAAGCCTTGGCAGGAATGGAATCAACAGCAAGTTTGCCATTATTACCGTGACATTTATCGAATTTCGCCATTAGCGGATTTACCTTATGAACGGCCTGGGAAGGTACAACATGCGAAAAGAATGTACAAATTACTTTTCCGTAATCATCAGTTCGCTCAAGGGATTTACTGGCGCTTGAAGTATTTTAAAATGAGGTATTTTTAAGTGCAGAATTTATATTTCAGGCGAAGGTTGACGAGCAAAAACATCTATCAACTCTGCTTTGTTATACTCAGCGTAGCTTTAGCCAGTTCGCTGGTAGTTCCCGCTTATCCTAAAAAAGCATTCTATCTCGTTGGCTATTTAACAGTATTATTTCTCCTTGTTCAGGGCGTTAAGCGGAAACTTGTCCTGGATAAGAGCGCTCTTATCCTGGTTTTACCTATATTATTATTAGGGTTAGTCAGGGTTATTTGGTCAAGAGTTTATGCTGATGCCACCTTTACTGATGTAGTGGATAATTATTTTCAGGGTGGGAAAATAATTATCATCTCTGCCTTTGTGAGCTACTTTTTTATTGCATGGCGTCACTATCTTTCACCTATGGTACTGCGTATCAGTGTTACTCTGCTATTTATCGGGCTATTGGCAACGCTTGGTACGGGCATCTACGAATATACACATACGCATCAGCGCATTAAGCTGTTAACAGATTCTGCGGGGACCGTTTCTTACCTTATAACGGCATTGGCCCTTAGCGCATTATTTATTGTCAATAAAGTGATCGTCCAGCGAGCCACTCAGATAGCGATGTTTGCTGCTATCTTCATAGTAAATATGCTGTTAATGTTCCTCACCGAATCTCGGGCTGCCGTGTTAGCGCTACCGGGTCTATATTTGTTGTGTTTTTATCTTACTCATCGCTGGGCTGGAAAATACGCCCTAACCATTTTTGCGGTGCTAATTTTGGGCGGAGTATTTTTGATGCCCAGTTCGATTATGCACCGTCTGGACAATATCCAGAGCGAGATCGACAGCTATCAAAACAATAATGATACCTCCATTGGTGCGCGTTTCTCGATATGGAAGGGGGGATATCACAGCATTTCCTGGACTCTACTGGGACAAAGTCCTGATGACAGGACCGGCAAGGCACGTCTCTATATCAATGAGAAGGAGCGTGCTAATCCTGAAGCCTATAAAAATGTGATGTATCATTTACATGATGACCTTCTGGAAACTCTGTCGTTGCAGGGTATTGCAGGTGCGCTCTCATTAATTCTCTTTTATTTTGGAATGATTGTTACTGCATTACGCTTCCGGGCGTTGGATATTACACTGTTACCACTTTCAATTATTATATTTGGTCTGACGGATACCGTCTGGATTCAAAGTGGTTCAGTGTTTATTCTAATGGCGGCGATTATTATTAGCTATTCGCTGATGAAGTCGACACCTAAAGAGTGATGTTTTTTTGTTGGGTGCGCATAAAGGCGCACTTTGCAAAATCGATGATTACGTTCTGATTATTATCAGTAATTTCAGGAAATTCCACGTAACTTCATTTTAAGAAACTTTTTCTTGAGGCTAAATCTCACTTTTACATCAGCCATAAATGAAACGACAGGTATTTGGTCTATTGCCTTTTTCACCACGCCTTGCTCATGTTCATCGCTAATCAATGGATAAAACTTATGTGCCAGATTAATCCAGTGGCATGAGAGCAGATTGCGATAGCGCTCTCCCAGTACAGCATCCATTTGCTGTGTCGCTTTAATGAGCATGGATATTTTATGCGCATCAAGCGCGCTGGACAGGCTCTGTCCTCTTTTAAAGTAAAGGTAAGGGCCTTGTGCAGCAAAAAATATTTTATGGCTAGCTTTGAGGATCGATGGGAATAAATACGCATCCTCATAGCAGGTGAAATCGGGGAAATGATGGTCCGCAAACAGCGATTTTTTTATGTATTGCCCAATAAAGTGGGCTTGAATTTCTCGGTGGATGAGGAATTTTTCAATCACCTGATGTTGCGTCAGCGCGGTGGTTTTCAAACCCTGCCACTGTTGAGGTGTTGATTTACCCGCATACACCTCATTAAGGGGAGTGAGAAGAATATCCGGTTGCTCTACCTGCAAAAAATGCACAATATCAGAAAACGAATTTTGCAATAGCTGGTCGTCACCATCGAGCATGGTGATATATTGACCGCTGGCTTGGCTGACAGCGAAATTCCTGACTTTGCCAATATTACGGAACATCACGTCAACGATTTTTACATGGCTACATGAAGCGGCAAATGCATGCAGCATCTCGCTGGTATTATCCGAAGAAGAGTCATTCACCAAAACAATTTCAATCTGCTCTTCAACGCCAGTACAGGCATTTTTTAAACTGTTTAACGTCTCGGTAATAAATTTTTCGCAGTTATGCGCCGTAACCAGAACGCTAAGCGTGTAAGGTGAATCCATAATAAGTCTCTTTCCGTTACCGTATCGAGGTGCATCCATTACAAATAGTACACTAGCTTTCTTCCACGCTGCGAATGAATTCGTTTCCCTCGGCCAGCGTGACAATCATCACATCGCCACATATAAGCTATTACAAAAGCTAAACTTTCATTTTCCCACGCCGATAATTTTTCACTGAATCCGTGCGCTTTGCCCCGTGCGTTTGGGGCTCTTTGATCAACTTCTGGTGTGGAAAATTGCCATGATCGCAACGCCCTTGTCAGGCCCGGACGCCGTGCCGGTAGAAATGGTTTCGCTCAAGCGTATCGCACAGCGGGCTGATCGTCTGGCGGTAATCCTCAGCTGGGCACTGTGGCCAATGGCGATCGGCGTTGGCTGGCTCAATGACAACCTTCTGGTGGCGCTGATTGGCGGTGTGGTGCTGGCGCTGTTGGCAACCTTTATTGGTACCGCACTGCGCGGCACGCTGTTTTCGCGTTTGGTTTTGTCCACGCTGTTAATTGGCTGGGCGGGTTTGCTGATTCAACTCGGCGCTGGCGAGACTGAATACCATTTTTCGGTGTTTGTGCTGATGTCGGCGCTGTTAGCATGGCGCGATATTCGTCCGATACTGATGGGCGCGGCCGCGGCGGCGACGCATCACATCTTGTTCAATTATCTGCAAGAAAATAACCTGTTTGGCGTGGTGGTGTTCCATCATCCTGGCTGGGATATGGTGCTATTCCACGCGCTGTTTGTGGTGGCGCAAACGGCCATGCTGCTGGTGATTGCGCGCCAGATGGCGGCCGATGCGCGCTCTGCCAGCGAAGTGGCTGAGCTGGCGGCACAGATCAATCAGCAAGCCGGATATCTTACATTGCGCGCCGATACTCAGCAGAGCGCGACGCCCTTTGCCCGCACCTTCAGCACCACGCTCGGCACCATGCACGGCACGTTACATCAGGTTAGCGATGGCGTTGCTCTGCTGCTAACCGAGTCCGATAGCATTCTTGCGCGTAACGCCGCGCTCTCTACGCGTACGGATGAACAGGCGCAGGCGCTGGAGGTGGCAGCCAGCGCGATGACCGAAATCAGCATCGCCGCCAGCTTAACCCGTGACAAAGCGCAGAGCGCACGCCAACTGGCAGGTGAGACCCGCGCCGTTGCCACGCGCGGCGAGGAGAATATTCAGTCGGCGATGCGCTCGATGGAAAAAATTAGCGAAGAGTCGAGGCGAGTGAAAATCATTCTGGAGCTGATCGACGGTATCGCATTTCAAACCAATATCCTGTCGCTAAATGCCTCGGTGGAAGCGGCGCGTGCCGGTAATCAGGGGCGCGGTTTTGCCGTGGTCGCCAGTGAAGTGCGCAATCTGGCGATGCGCAGCGAGAGTGCGGCGCGGGAAATTCGTCAGCTGATGGATGCCAGTGCTATCAGCACCGAGCATGGCAGCGTGCAGGTGGAACACGCGGCGCAAACCATGCGCGAGATTCATAGCAGTATTAGCGGATTATCGCAGCTGGTGACGGAGCTGTCGGAGATGAGTGAGCAGCAGAATCTGAGTATTGAGCAGATTCAGCAGAGCATTAATAGTATCGATCACAGTGTGCATCATAACGTGCAGCACGTGGCTGAAACACTGCAGGTGGCGCAGCAGCAACAGCAGCAGGCGAATGCGCTTAAGCAGGCGATTGCGTTATTCAGGTTGGGATAAGTTGGAAGCGAGGTCGCCATGAATGGCGACCTTACGGGCTTGTAGGGTCGGCATTCATGCCGACCTGGCCAATTACCGCACCATTGCGCGTTATTCCACGCCGTTAACCAGCAATACGCGGTACTTCGCGCCTTTGAGACGATGCGCTTTGGCTTCCTGATACGCCGGGCTGTAATACCAGCCCTTCGCCGCCTCAGCGTCCGGGAACTGCAGCACGACCACGCCTTCGGCTTGTGGGCCTTCCAGCGTTTCCAGCGCACCGTAAAAAGCCAGTGGGGTAATGGGGTGGTCGCCACGCGCCTGGCCTGCTTTTTCTGCGTAAGTTGCCAGCTCGTCTTTGTCTAAGGTTTCATCCTTAATAAACACCACATAAGCCGCCATTATTTCTCACCTCGCGCCTGACGTTTGTCTTCCGTGTTGTTATCAAAATCAGCGGCATCGTGACGTTCCAGCAGCTGATCCTGCGGCTCGGCGCCAAACGCACGATTTACTTTACGACCCCGAATCACCGCCGGACGCTCGGCAATCTCTTTCGCCCAACGCACCACGTTTTTATACGACTGCGCATCCAGGAATTCGCTGCCGCCATACTGATTATTCAGTACCAAATTGCCGTACCACGGCCAGGTGGCGATGTCGGCGATGGTGTATTCGTCACCGGCGAGGAAGCGATTATCCGCCAGCTGGCGATCCAGTACGTCAAGCTGACGCTTGGCTTCCAGCGTGAAGCGGTTAATAGCGTATTCGATTTTTTCCGGCGCGTAGTGATAGAAGTGACCGAAGCCACCGCCAAGGTAAGGGGCAGAACCTTGCAGCCAGAACAGCCAGTTGAGCGTTTCCGTGCGTCCTGCCAGCGAGGTCGGCAGGAAGTGGCCAAATTTCTCTGCCAGATAGAGCAGAATGTTGCCCGATTCAAACACGCGCTGCGGCGGGGTAACCGAGTGATCGCTGAGCGCCGGAATTTTTGAGTTCGGGTTCACATCAACAAAACCGCTGGAGAACTGATCGCCATCGCCGATACGAATCAGCCAGGCATCGTACTCGGCGTCTTTCGCCCCAACCGCCAGCAGCTCTTCCAGCAGGATGGTAATTTTCTGGCCGTTTGGCGTGCCGAGCGAGTAAAGCTGCAGCGGATGTTTGCCAACTGGCAGGTTTTTCTCATGCGTCGGCCCGGCGGTTGGACGGTTGGTTTTCGCGCCGTTACCTTTGGCTTCCGGGTCCCAGGTCCAGACTTTCGCGGGCTGATACTGATGTTCCGACATAATGGTTTCGCCTTGTTGTGTTTGTATTTTTGCTGCTACTGAGTGTAGCAGCCAGTAATACAGGCGATTTAACCGCGCTGGCGGTAAGACGCAAAGTCGGATTATGTAAAGTTCTCTTGCATAAACAGCATAAGCTCGACATTGCCGACCTTAAGCTCCTTCATTTCCCAGCAGCTCACGCTCGATCAGCTCGCGCGTTTCAACTGCCTGATACTTCATCTTTTCCGGATAACCGAACAGCGCCGCAGAGATAATCGACTCGCCGCCAACCTTGAACGTGCGATGGGCAAAATTCATCTCGCGCAGTGCTTCAAACAGCGCATCGAAATTCACTTCACCTTCCCCAACTGCCACGTGCTGGTGGATAGTGGCATCTACGCCCGGCGGGTTAACAATGTAGCGGCAGTGTTTGGTATGGTTCATGGTATCGGCAATTAGCATATGCGACAGATCGTCTCCGGCGTAATGCAGCATATTTTTCACATCGCCGACGCCTTTGTCGTAATAGAAGGTGTGTGGTGCGCTGTAGATATACTTCACGTTCTCGCTTCGGAACGACTTCACGATGTCGGCGGTTTCGTTACTGTGCTCGCAGAAATCCCACGGATGTGCCTGAATTTCGACGCGGATACCCTCACGTTCGAAGATCGGTAACAGTTCTTCCATCGAGCGATAAAACATCTCTTCACATATTTCGGGCTCGTTCGGATTACCGGAAAGCTCGGTGTTGATGACCTGCACGTTCATTTCCACGGCAATCTCGATCATGCGTTTCCAGTTCTTCACCGCAGCCTGACGCCGCAGTTCATCCGGACCAGACCAGCGATAAACGGTAATGAACGAAGAGATTTCCAGCCCGGTGGCGTTTAGCGCATTTTTGTATTCGCGCATGATTTCACGGCTGGCTTTCGGATGTTTATAGAACGGATTGATCTGTGGATGCGGCGACTGCTCGATGTACTTGTAACCCCATTCAGCCACCTGATGCACCATGCGCGTGATGCCAAGATCTCGGATTACATCCACATCAAAAGCGATTTTCATTCTCTTCTCCTGAGCGTTAATAGCGCACCGCATATGCTGAGTAGTGGTTCTTAAGAAAACTGATATCAAAAATTCATTCTTAATGATATTGAAATGAAATTATCAGTTTTATATTTGCGAGAACGATCAAAATAATGAGAGAGAAAGTATCAAGTAATGAAATTTTTCACTGATGAGATGAGCAATGTATTGGTGATTTTCGAGAAATAAAGGCATTATTTTTGATAGTTTATTATCATTTTTCTATGGGAATCGCTGAATGAGTAAAATCACTCTGAACGTCATCGCCGCCGCCGCAGGCGTGGGGGTGGCAACGGTTGATCGCGTATTAAACCGGCGCGCGCCGGTGCGTCCTGCCACCGAGCAGAAAGTACTGGAAGCGGCCAGTCGCCTTGGTTACCGCATCGGCCATGCGCCGCTGCTGCAGGAGGCACTGCCTGCATCCAGCGTGACGCTGCGCATGGGGTTCATCCTGCTAGCAAAATCCTACTCGTTCTATCATTCGCTCACCGATGCGCTGCGGCAGCAGACACAACTCTTTCATCCAGCCGGCAGCGAACCGCTGTTTGCCTGGCATGATATTCATGATGTTGAGGCTGTCGTGGCGTCGCTGTACGCGCTGGCTGAGCAGGTGGATGCCATTGGTGTCGTGGCGCTGGACCACCCGCTGATTCGCCACGCGATTGAAACCGTGTCGCGCCAGGGAGTGCGCGTTTATGCGCTGTTTTCCAACTTCTCGCCGTGCGGCCACGCCGGTTATATCGGTTTGGATAATCAGAAAGCTGGCCGCACTGCCGGCTGGGTGGCATCGCATCTGTTGCACCAGCCTGGCTCGGTGGGCGTGCTGGTGGGCGATCATCGCTTTATCTGCCAGGAAACCAATGAAATCGGCTTCCGATCCTATCTGCGTGAGCAGGACAGCACCCGACGCGTGCTGGAGCCGCTGAAAACCAATGAAACCATTGATGGTGGCTACCAGGCAACGCGTCAGTTACTCGATGACAACCCTGATTTAGCGCTGATTTTTGCACCCTGTGGTGGCATTGAAGGCGTCATTCACGCGCTGCGTCAGCAGCCACAGCGCAAGGTGGCGTTGATCTGCCATGGTCCGGTGCAGGAGGGCGAGCTGGCGCTGATTGACGGGACCATCACGGTAATGATCCGCAATCGTATCGATGAGATGGTGGCGCGCCTGACGCAAATGGTGCAGCAGCATCATGCTGCACCTGGCGAGCATTTCACACAAATCACCCTGCCGTTCGATATTATCACGCGTGAAAACCTGTAAACCTCGCCATTGCTGACTTTGATATTTTTTCTATCATTTTAATGATGCGAAATAGTATGATCGCTATCAAAAAATGAATGTTTCACGGTTGTTGGTGATGAAATATTTATTTGATACTTGCGCCATCCACTACCGCAAGGAACGATCATGTCTATTCATATTGCTAACGCGCCCTGTAGCTGGGGCGTTGATGATCCGAACAACCCTTTCCTGCCGCCGTGGCAGAAAGTGCTGAGTGAAGCGTCGCAGGCCGGTTATAAAAGCATTGAGCTGGGACCGTGGAGCTATCTGCCGGTGGATCCTGCCGAGCTGCGTCAGCAGCTGGAAGCGCACGATCTGTCGCTGGTGGCGGGCACCCTTTTTGATGATTTGGTGAGTGAAGCCAATTTCCCGGCGATGGTTGAACTGACGCACAACATTTGCCGTAACCTGTCGCTGGTGCCCACCGCCAGCAAAATTCACGCCGACAACATACCTGCGCCTTATCTGGTGATTATCGACTTCGGCAATCCAGAACGCGCTAAATACGCCGGTCAGTCTGATAAAGCGCCGCGCCTGTCAAACGCTGACTGGCAGCGCATGATGCAGCACATCACTTCGCTGAGCCAGATCGCCTGGAACGAATATGGTGTGCGCGCGGTCATCCACCCGCATGCCGGTGGTTGCATTGAGTTTGCCGACGAGCTGCAGCAGCTGGTGGAGGACATCCCGCACGACGTGGCCGGTTTGTGCCTCGACACTGGTCATTTGTACTACTCCGGCATGGATCCCATTCCCTACCTCAGCCGCTACTGGCATCGCATTGATTACCTGCACTTTAAAGACGTCAACGACGCGGTATGGCGCGACGTGATTGCGCGCGGCGTGGATTTCTTTGCCGCCTGCGCGGAAGGCGTCATGTGCCCGATAGGCAAAGGGGCAATTGATTATCCAGCGGTGCGCGCTTTCCTCGCAGCGCGCCATTATCAGGGCTGGATCACCATCGAACAGGAGCGCGATCCGCGAGATGCCGAGACCAGCCTGCGCGACGTCACCGCCAGCCTGCACTATTTGCAATCGATTGGATTCTGAGGAGATCAGCATGATCAACGGTATTAACGTTCTGAATCGCTCGCTACGCTGGGGCATGGTGGGCGGCGGCGGTACCAGCCAGATTGGTTACATCCACCGTTCGGCGGCGACGCGCGACAACAACTTTACGCTGCTGGCGGGGGCCTTCGATATCAACGCCGAACGCGGCCGCGCCTTTGGCACCTCGCTGGGCATCGACGCCATGCGCTGCTACGCGGATTATGAAACGATGTTTGTGGCTGAGGCGGCGCGCGCGGACGGCATCGAAGCGGTATCGATCGCCACGCCGAACAACACGCATTTCAGCATCTGCCGTGCGGCGCTAAATGCGGGTTTGCATGTGGTGTGTGAGAAGCCGTTGTGTTTTACCGCCGCCGAAGCCGATGAACTGGAAAAGCTGTGCATCGAGAAGAAGAAAATTATCGGTGTGACTTACGGTTACGCCGGGCATCAGCTGATTCATCAGGCGCGCGAGATGATCGCCGCAGGTTTGCTCGGTGAGATTCGCATCATCAATATGCAGTTCGCGCACGGTTTCCATAACGAAGCGGTGGAGCTGCAGAATGAAAGCACCAAATGGCGCGTCGATCCGCGCTTCGTCGGGCCAAGCTACGTGCTGGGCGATTTGGCAACGCATCCGCTATTTATTGCTGAAACGATGGTGCCGCATTTGCAGGTGAAGCGCCTGCTGTGCAGTCGCCAGAGCTTTGTCAAAACCCGTGCGCCGCTGGAAGATAATGCCTTCGTGATGATGGAGTATGATAACGGCGCGGTCGGCACCATGTGGGCGTCGGCGGTGAATAGCGGTTCGATGCACGGCCAGAAAGTCCGCGTGATTGGTGAGAAAGCCAGTATCGAATGGTGGGACGAACAGCCGAATCAGCTGCGTTATGAAGTGCAGGGCGAGCCGGTGCAGATTCTGGAGCGCGGCATGGGTTATCTGCATCAAAGCGCGCTAGCTGACGACCGTATCGGCGCGGGACATCCGGAAGGCTTGTTTGAGGCCTGGTCAAATCTCTATCGCCGCTTCGCGCTAGCGATGGATGCCAGCGATCGCGGCGATGCGGCTTTCCTGCAGGACTTCTGGTATCCCGGCGCGCATGCTGGCTTGATGGGCGTGCGCTGGGTGGAGCAGTGCGTGAAATCTGCCGATGCGGGCGCGGTGTGGGTGGATTGTTGAATCCAGTGCGGTGATGGACCAGGTCGGCATGAATGCCGACCCTACAAGGAAGCCGACCAGCAACTCAATGCGCTCGCAAATCACTTAAGAACCGCTGCGCGCGCGGATGCTGCGGCTGGGTGAAAAACTGCTCCGGCTTCGATTTCTCCAGAATCTGCCCCTGATCCATAAACCAGATGGTGTCTGCCACGTCACGTGCAAAATTCATCTCGTGGGTGACGCACATCATCGTCATCCCTTCCTGCGCCAGACCGCGCATCACCGACAACACTTCGCCGACCATTTCCGGATCGAGCGCTGAGGTGGGTTCATCAAACAGCATCACCGGTGGTTTCATCGCCAGCGCCCGCGCAATGGCTACGCGCTGCTGCTGACCGCCGGAAAGCTGCGCCGGATAGGCATCGGCTTTATGCGATAATCCTACGCGCTCCAGCAATTCGCCCGCCTGGCGCCGCGCCTCCGTGCGCTTCACGCCGAGTACTTTCATCGGCGACATCATGATGTTCTCGGCCACGGAAACATGCGGGAACAGGTTGAAGCTCTGAAACACAAAGCCGATGCGCGTGCGCAGTTGATTGAGGCGCGTGCTGCTGCCGTGAATATCGATGCCGTCAAACACGATCTGGCCGTCATCGATTGGCTCAAGGCGATTAACGGTACGAATCAGCGTGGATTTGCCGGAGCCAGAAGGGCCGCACACTACCACGACTTCGCCGGTATTGATCTCGGCGCTCAGGTTGGTGAGCGCCTGATAGGCGCCGTACCATTTGTTGACCTGATTAAACATGATCATCGGTCCCATGGTGTTTCCTTATTGCGAAGAGGGTTTAGTCAGCATCACCGCCGGCGCTACGCTGGCGGGCTGCGGTGGAGCCTGACGGCGTTTCTGCGCAATGTGCGCTTCAAGTTTATTGGCGAGCCAGGTGAGGCTGAAGCAGATGAGGTAGTAGCTCAGCGCCACAATCGCGAACACCTGAAACGGTTTGGTCAGCAGCTGATTGCTCACCTGATTGGCAGCAAACGTCAGTTCCGGTACGTTAATCACGTAGCCCAGCGTGCTGTCCTTGATGATCGACACCAGCTGGCTCACCAGGCTGGGCAGCGTGTTGAACAGCGCCTGCGGCAGAATCACCAGGCGCAGAGTTTTGAGATGGCTCATGCCCAGCGCGCGTGACGCTTCATACTGTCCATGCGGCAGCGCCTGAATGCCGCCGCGTACGATCTCGGCGATATAGGCGCTCTCATAAATCACCAGCGTACACAGCATGGTGGCGAATCCGCTGATGTTGTGGCCAATCAGCAATGGCACACAGAAGTAAGTCCAGAACACCACCATCATCAGCGGAATGCCGCGCAGCAGGTAAACCCAGCCGGTAGCGGGCCAGCTCAGCCAGCGCCACGGCGACAGACGCGCCAGGCCCAGCAGCACACCAATCGGAAACGCCAGCAGCACGGCCAGCACCGAGATCAGCAGCGTACAGAGCACGCCGCCAATCGGCCCGTTGGGATATTGCCCCATTAACAGCAGCATGCCGTTGTCATGCAAAATGGTGAAAATCTCAAACATCGCCATTACCTCGCATAGACGCGGTGGAAGCGGCGGGCCAGCAGCGCGCCAAGACCCATCAGCAGCAGGGAGAAGAACAGATAACCCACGGTCGCCACGATGTAGGATTCGAAGGTGCGGAATGTCTGGTTCTCAATATCACGCGTGACATAGGTGAGATCCGCCACGCCGATCACCATCGCCAGACTGGTATTTTTAAACAGCAGCACCGTGTGGTTGATCATCGCCGGCAGCGCATTGCGAACGCCCTGCGGCAGAATCACCGCCTGCATGGCGCGCACATAACTCATCCCCAGCGCGCGCGCCGCTTCGTTCTGCCCATCGGGAATGGCGCGCAGGCCGCTGCGGATATCTTCAGAGAAGTAGGCGGCCTGGCACAGGCCAAGCGCGGTGAGGGAAAACAGAAACTCGGCGTTGAAGTTATTGATCCACATCTGCAACGCCTCTGGCAGCAAGGTGGGGATCGCGAAGTACCACATCATCAGTTGAATCAGCGTCGGTACGTTTCGGTGGTAAGAGACGTAAGCTTTTACCAGGCCGACGGCGATACGGTTTTCAGTCAGGCGGATCACCACCAGCAGCAGCGCCAGTACCATTGCCAGTAGCCAGGCACCCAACGCCAGTTCAAGGGTGATCACCGTTCCGTCAACGATCATCTGGCCGTATTGGCCGGTTATCACACTGCTGAAATCGAGAGCCATACTGTTACCTCATCATCGCAGGCTAGGCGCTGTGGTCGCCCGGTCGCATAGTGGAAAGGCCGCCCGGCACCTGCAGCGTTGGGGTGATTTCGATATTGCCGATATTCACCGCCAGCGGTGCGGCGAGCGCGAAAGCGACGCAATCGGCGATATCTTTCGCCTGCGGCAGCTCAAAGCCATCAATAAAGCGGCGACGCGCCTCTTCATGATCGCCGGATACATTGCCGAAAATATCAGTGGCGACGCGGCCCGGACAGATTTCGGTGATGCGCACGCGTTTGCCGTAGCAATCCACGCGCAGCTGGCGCGAAAGGGCGTGCACACCGGCTTTGGTGGCGTGATAGACCGAGTTGCCGTTGAAGTTGTAGATGGCGGCAATCGAGGTGATGTTGAAAACGTGGCCACGATCGCGCGCTACCATACCCGGCACCAGCAGACGGCACAGATGCAGTACCGCGCGCAAATTGACGTCGACCTGGGTTTCAATCACGTTTTCGTCCGCCTCGAGGATGGAACCCGGGTGCGATAAGCCCGCGTTGTTGACCAAAATGTCGATTTCGAGATCGTTGCAGAGTGCGGTGAGCGCGCTGACGTCGCTGACGTCGATGGCGTGTGGGATGCAACCGGTACGATCGGCCAGGGCCGCCAGCTGCTCTTTACGGCGCGCCACCGCGTGCACGGTAATACCCTCCTGGCACAAACGCTCAACAATCGCTTCGCCCATTCCGGCAGATGCACCGGTCACCAGTGCGGTTTTATAATCTGAAAATGGCATCAGCTTCTCCTCGTATTGTCGTCTTTTGACTGTATGCAGTTATGCCGCAAGGGCATAAGACATAAAAATTTTGAGGCGATAAGCGCCCCTTATAACGCTGTGCTGCTGCCCCAGGTGCGCATGAATGCGCACCCTACGAACGCCATTACACCTACATGCGCACCCTACGTCGTAGGGTTGCCATTCATGGCGACCGATGCGGCTCAAGCGTCAGAATTCCCTCGTCATATTCCACCGCAGAAAGATGTTCAGCCGTGAGCGACCGGATCGTGCCGTTGGTGGGGCTGCGTACCGGCACATACAGCGGCCCAACCTGTACCAGCGCCACGATGTCACCGGCCTGCACCCATTGGTCGACCGCCACAAAATCTTGCTGGCTCTGCGGATGACGGCGCAGCAGCGTGCCGGGCATCGGTGCGCCGATACGTTGTGTTATGAGGGAAATTTCCGGGGAGGGAACCATCGCGGATACGGGCGACGGCGCGGACGGCGTGGCGGCAAAGGTTAACCGCACCGACCAGTGCTTACCATCGAGCGCCAGACTGCTCAACCCGGCGGTTTGCATCTTGCGCGCCAGGGCGCGCAGCGTTGGCAGCGGTATTGCGGTTTTATCCATAAACGTCCCGTCAAAGCGAACATGCCCGCCGGTGCGGGCAAAATCGTAATCTAGCGCGTTCGTTCAACGGGCAGTAAGAGGGTTTCGCTTTACGGCAATAAGCGGGTCTTATCCCACCAGCGTCAGCGGATAATTCTCGACGTTGCGGCGTGACATCAGCGACAGCAGGATTGATTTCACCGCTTCAGCCGGCTGCGACAGCGGCAGGTGATCCGACATGCAGAACGACAGCGAAACCTGCACATCCGGATCGACGATCTTCGCCATCCACGCATCGCCGCTTTTCAGCATCGCCCGGGCGGCGGATTCCGGCATGATGGTGGTGCCGAGACCGGCGCTGAGCGCGGCATTCAGCGTCGTTTGTGATTCGATCTCGCATTTCACGCGATACTGCAGATTGTTATGCACAAAGGCATCGTCGAGCACTTTGCGCATGATGTTGTAGACGCGCGGCAGGAACAGATCGTACTGCGCTACCTGCGCCAGCGGGATCTCTTTTACCGGCTGCGCGAGGCTGAATGGACAGACGAAGTAGAGATCCTCTTTCATCAGCGGCATAAAGCGCAGCCCGTGGATGGTGCGATGATCGTAAATCACCGCCATGTCCATGCGGCCGTTCATGATCAGCTCGCTCAGCGTGGTGCCGAAGTTCTCATTGAAATAGAGCACAATGCCGGGATGCTGCTGCTGCACTTCCATCATCAGCGGCAGGGCAAGATTTTGCGCAGCGGTGCCCGGCGCTAAGCCGACCGAAACGCTGCCGCTCAGCGACGCGCCCACCAGCTCAATGGCGCTTTGTGCCTGCTCGCACTGGCGCAAAATGGCCTGCGCGTGGGAATAGAGCGTTTTACCCGCTTCGGTCGGCGTCACGCCGCGCTTGGTACGAATGAGCAGTTGCTGATTCACTTCCCCTTCCAGCGTAGCCAGCTGCTGGCTGAGCGCAGGTTGGGCAATATGCAAAATATCGGCGGCCTGAGTCAGGCTACCTACATCAACAATTTTAACAAAGTACTTGAGGCGACGAAGATTCATGGACACTTCCTCCTACAGAACGCATATCGGTTATTAAGCAAAGTTGATGCCAAAATAAGCTTTCGCGATAGAACTCAGACAGGAGGGTAGAGCCACAGTGCCTCCTAAGGCTGGTGCTGAGTTGACGAGTCGCCGTGACGGCGCGTGCTGAACAGCCACCTGTGCACTGGTATGGTGCGAATTACCCATTAGATTTGTCGATGATGGGCGGTATCAACCTGCCGGTGCGCACGGTAATCAGCCCCTAAAAGTAACACTCTATTAACATTGCGTCAGGCGCTGGCGCGTGACCTGCCGCCCATTTTCCTATCAGGCGCGCGACCTTTATGGCAAAAGTGTGCGGTCGGTTCAGTCATCGCTTTGTGTTATATCACCACAACAAAGCACTATTAACCGCCGCTTCGGGCAAAAACCTATTCTCTGTTAAACGTCGTGTCTGCGGCTTGCTGCGGACCGTTCATGCTGACACTGAGCCAGGATTAACTCATGCCCGAGATAGCCGATAGATTAAAGAATGTCACCGTTTCTGCCTCCGTTGCCATGACCCAAAAAGCGCGCGATCTCGCCGCGCAGGGGATTGATGTGGTAGCGCTTTCCACTGGCGAACCCGATTTCCCCACGCCGCCGCATGCGATTGAAGCGGCTTACGCCGCTGCGCGCGGCGGCGATACGCGCTATCCGCCCACGGATGGCACCCCTGCGCTGCGCAAGGCGATCCAGCTGAAATTCAAACGCGATAATCAGCTGGATTATGACGTCAGCCAGATCCTCACCGCCGGTGGCGCCAAGCAGATCATCTTTAACGCCATCATGGCGACCATCAATCCGGGCGACGAAGTGGTGATCCCCACGCCGTCATGGATCAGCTATGCCGATATCGTCAAATTCGCTGGTGGCATTCCGGTGGCGCTGCCATGTGCGCAGGAGAACGGCTTTAAACCGCTGCCTGCCGATCTCGATGTCGCCATCACCGACAAGACCAAATGGCTGCTGCTCAACTATCCGAGTAACCCAACCGGTTCGGTGGCGACCAAAGCGGAGCTGCAAGCGCTGGGCGAGGTGCTGCTGCGCCATCCGCAGGTGTGGATCATGACCGACGATATCTATGAGCACCTGATTTATGACGAGGTGCGCTTCTACACGCTGGCGCAGGTTGAGCCGCGCCTGTTTGACCGCGTGCTGACGGTGAATGGCGTGTCGAAAGCCTATTCGATGACCGGCTGGCGCCTGGGCTTCTGTGGCGGTCCGGCGCCGTTGATTTACGCGATGAGCAACGTTAATACGCAGAACAGCGGCGGCGTCTGTACCTTAACGCAGGCGGCAGCGGTGGCGGTGCTGGCAGGTCCACAGGATCTGTTGCAGGAGCGTGCACATATCTATCGTGAGCGCCGTGACTACGTGCTGGAGCGTCTGACCTCGATTGATGGTCTGCGCTGCCACAAGCCGCAGGGGGCGTTTTATCTGTTCGTCAATATCGCCGGATACCTTGGCAAAACCAGCGCCGGTGGTCGGCTGATCGCGAATGACGCGGATTTTGTGCTGGCGTTAATTGAGGAGCAGCACGTGGTGACAGTGCAGGGCGCGGCGTACGGTATGAGTCCGTTTATTCGGTTGTCGTATGCAACGAGCATGGAACGATTAGAGACGGGATGCGATCGCATAGCGGCGTTTTGCGAAGGTTGCGTTTAATGTCCTGGTCGTCATGTATGACGACACTACCTATCACCTCGTAGGGTCGCCATTCATGGCGACCAGGTGCGCATAAATGCGCACCCTACGAAATACCATGTACAAATTTCGGGTTATTGCGCTAACACTTGCGCGGCCGGGGCGACCTGATGGCCGCTGGCTTCAATTTCGCTGCGCACAATGGTGGCGAGCGTCAGTGAACCGGGCGTGTCGCTGTGAACCAGAATCGAACGCGCGCGTATGGCAATCTCCTCGTTTTCTATCGTCGTGACCGTGCCGTGCTGCAAAAACTGACGCACGCGGGCGCGCAGCGCGGCTTCCTCTTTGATCACCGCACCGGCAATGCCGCGTGGCACCAGAAGACCTTGCGCGTCATAAGCGCGGTCCGCCAGAAATAGCGTGAGCGTTTTCAGGCCTGCGGCCTGCGCGGCGGCTTCGATGAGCGTATCAGGTTGAGCAAAGACGATCAGATCGCTATTGATGCGCGCCACTAATTCCATCACCTGTTGCGCCAGCGCGGCGTCGCGGTTGACGAGGTTGCCCATCGCGGCGTGGAAGCTTAGGTGCGACACGTGCGTGCCTTCCGCGCGGGCAATCGCCGTAAGTGCACCGAGCTGATACGCCACCTGCTGGCAAATCTCTTCGCTGCTAAATGGCAGCTCGCGGCGGCCAAAACCCTGACGATCGGGCAGCCCTGGATGTGCGCCAATGCCGACGCCATGCTGTTTCGCCAGCCGCACCATGTTGGTCATGATCGCCGGATCGCCTGCGTGGAAGCCGCAGGCAATATTGGCCGATGACACCACTTGCATCAGCGCGGCGTCATCGCACAGCTGATAAACGCCGAAGCCTTCACCCATATCGGAATTGACATCAATCTTCATGCTTAGGGTTCCTTGTGCGGATTAAACGGTTAGCGCTCTACGCAGTGGCTGGCAGCTGAGGCGCAGCCGATTCAGCCAGCGTGCCACTTCCTGTTCGATGGCGATCGCTTCGCGCGCATCGCTCTGGATCAGCTGGATCGACTGACCCGGCAGCACCTGGCCCAGTCGCCACAGATCCTGCTCGATCACCCCGGCGATCTTCGGATAACCACCAGCGGTGTTGGCATCGCTCAGCTGGATAATCGGTTCTCCCCCCGGCGGCACCTGCACAATGCCGGGGATCAGCCCATAGGATCGCATCTCAATGGTTTCAGAGGGGAAAATGGGCGCGCCCGCCAGCCGATAGCCGGTACGATTGCTTTGATTAGAGACTTGCCACGACTGCTGCCAGAAACGAGCGGCATCGGCGGCAAACAGCGCATATTCGCCGGACGGAATGGCGCGCAGCTGAATGTCACCGGCGCTGTTACGCGGAAAATGCGCATGCAGCGCGCTGTCCGGCGGCTCAATTCCGATGCCGCTTACCGGCAGCGGCGGGACGCGGCTTTCGCCCAGCGCCAGCCGATCGCCACGCTGCAGCGGGCGTCCATCAACACCCCCGAAACCGCCGCGCAGCGCGGTACTGCGCGAGCCGAGCACCAGCGGCACATCAATCCCGCCGGCGACACACACATAGCCACGCGCGCCGCTGCGTGGATAGCGCAGCTCCAGTACCTGTCCGGCGCGTACGCCGCAGCCCCACCATGGCGGCAGCGGCGTACCATCCAGCGTGGCGCGGCAATCGGCACCGGTCACCGCGATGCTGCTGTCCTGCAGAAAACGCATGCGAAAGGGGAACAGCTGCACTTCAAGCGCCGCTGCGTTCTCATCGTTGCCCAGTAACAGATTGCCAGCGCGCAGCGCCAGCGCATCCATGGCGCCGCTCACCGATACGCCCATGTGGCGGAAGTTGAAGCGTCCAAGATCCTGGACTGTATTCAGCGCACCGCTCTGTTCGATCTCAATCACAGCTCAATCCTCTGCGGCAGAAAACGGATACGATCGCCCGGCGCCATCAGCGCAGGGGAATCCGCCAGCGGATCAAATACCGTTAACTCGGCAAACCCAATGGCGTTCCAGCCGTTTGGGCCGGTCAACGCCGAGACGCCCGCCTGCGCGCCGCCGATGGTGACGGTGCCTTTCAACATGCTCAGCGACGGTACTTTCTTACGCGGCGTCGCCAGCTGCGGATCTAAGCCATGCAGATAGCCAAAGCCCGGTGCGCTGCCCAGTGCAAACACCGTATATTCGCTCTGGTGATGCAGGCGCACCACCTCACGGGGGGATAATCCGGTGTGATGACACACGGCAGCAAGATCGGTGGCGTGTTCACCGCCGTAATGCACCGGAATTTCAATCAGTTTTCCCTGCGGGCTAATGGCCTGCGCCTGATCCCAGGCAGCATGCAATTGCTTGCGCACAGCGTTTTCATCAAGGGGAATATGGCGGAACAGCACCAGCAGATTGGTGACGCCGGGAATCAGCGCTTCAATCGCTTCATCGGCGTGCAGCAGACGCGCCAGTGACCAGATGCGGCGCTGTGCCGGAAGATCGAATCCACCCGGCGCTTCCACCAGCCAGGCGCGTGCGCCAATGGTCGAGAGCTTAATGTCAGAGGAGCAAGCCAACGCAGGGGCGCTGGCGGACGGGACCGCAGAGTGCGACATCACGGGCATGGTTATTCCAGCGGTTCAAATTTCAGACTGGCGAGCGGCTGCACGCGCTCTTCGCGCACCATTTTGTACTCCGTATTCGGACCGATCCAGGTGTCCCAAATCTTGTCGATGGTGCCATCATCGTCCATCGCCTTCAGGCTGCTGTTGACGCTGGCCAGCAACGCCGGTTCGTCACGCTTCATGCCGATACCAATCGGCTCCAGCGCCATCGGTTCCTTGATCATCGCCAGATTGATACCGTCCTTTTTCGCCTGCGCAATGGTTTTGATACCGGTCATGGTGTTGGTGACGAAGCCCACTGATTTATTCTGCTCGAGCGCGAGGAAGGCAGACGCCGAATCCTGGAAGGTGACGGCTTTGCCGCCTTTGATATGGATCGACTGCTCAGAGGTGGTGCCTTTGGTGGCGCTGATACGTTTGCCCTGGAAGTAGCTCAGCGGCTTATCGGCCAAAGGCGCTTTGACCAGCAGCATCTCTTTGGCGACGTAATAGGGATCGCTGAACTGAATCTGGTTGCCGCGCGTTTTGGTGTAGGCAAGGTTGGCGATCAGCACATCGGCGCGGCCAGTGGCGATTACCGCAATGCGCGCTTCAACTGAGGTGGGCACCAGCGTCAGCTTGACGTTCATCTGCTTCGCCAGCGCGTTACACAGATCGATATCCATCCCCGCCAGCTGACGCGTTTTCGGATCCGGAGAAGAGAAGGGCGGGACGTCTGAATAGACGGCGCACTTCAGCTCGCCGCTGGATTTGATGTTCGCCATCATGTCTGCATGCGCAGCCGAAATAGCCAGCAGCGGCAGCAGTGCCAGCCCGATGGTGGTAGGTCTTTTCATGGTCATGTGAACTTCCTCAATGATGAATACCACGGCGTCACCGGGACGGAGCGCCTGCGTTCTCGCTGTTCTGGACTATATCGGCTTTGTTTTCAGACGAAAAAGAGGGAAACCCTGTTATGCGATAGCGAAAAAATATGACCACGGGGACATAAGTTCTTTCTATTCAGGCAGAGCGAAAAAGTGTTATCCAGCGCACACTTTTCTCGCCACGCTGCACGCATGTCCTCTCGGCAGTCCCGCCGATTGCACGTGGTAGAGAGAATAGAGAAGCATGAATGCCCGATTAGGCGTGTTACTGAAGATTTTGGCTGCGCTGTGCGCCACATTGATGCTGGCGTGTGTAAAAGGATTGAATGGCGCGATCCCTACCGGTGAAGTGATTTTTTTCCGCAGTTTTATCGCCCTGTTTCCGCTGTTGATATGGCTAAAAGCGCAGGGTAAGGTGCTGGAAAATCTCAAAACGCGTAACCTGTTTGGCCACTTTATTCGCGGTTTCTCCGGCACCGGCGGCATGTATTTTAACTATCTGGCGCTGGTGTATATCTCGCTGGCCGATGCGACGGCGCTGAGCTACGCAGCACCGCTGTTTACGGTCATTTTGGCGGCGATGCTGCTTAAAGAGCGGGTGCGGATGTCGCGCTGGGTAGCGGTGGTGGTGGGGTTATCCGGCATTTTGATTATGCTTTCCTCCAGTCTGAGCGCCAGCGGCGCGCTATTTTCCAGCCAGGCCAGCAACGCGACGACCAGCCTCGGCGTGGCGTTTGCGTTGATTGCGGCGCTCTGTTCGGCGACCTCGAACGTGCAAATCCGCTTTCTTAACGGCATCGAGAAGCCGGGCGCGATTGTGTTCTATTTCTCGCTGATGACCACCCTTATCGGCCTGACAACGGCGCTGTTCGGCTGGACCACACCCAATGCGTTGCAGCTGTTATTGCTGGTGGGCTGCGGTTTGTTTGGTGGCCTGGCGCAGATCCTGGTCACGCTGAGCCTGCGCTACGCTGATGCCTCGCTGCTGGCGCCGTTCGATTACACCACGCTGGTGTGGTCGATGCTGATTGGCTATCTATTTCTGCATAGTTTGCCGGGCAGCACGACCTTGTTGGGGGCGTCAGTGGTGGCGCTGGCCGGCATTTTCGCGGTGTGGCGTGAGAATCGCCAGCGCAAACTGGCAATGGTGAGCAGCACGCCTTAGCAGGGTGCGCATGAAGGCGCACCCTACAAGGGGGAAACATTGGCATTGCGTTAACGAAACACATCATCAATGATTTCAACCTGCTTGCTGCGCAGCGTTTCCGCCAGCCAGCTGCGCTCCAGCGCGCCGGTTTTCGCCAGTTCAAAGTTCTGTTCATCAACAATGAGATAAGCCTGCGCGGCTTCGAGAATGCGCGCCGCATCCTGGCGTGGAATGACAATCACGCCATCTGCGTCGCCCAGCACAATATCGCCTGGGGAGACGTGGATTTTGCCGCAGGCAATTGGCACGTTGATTTCCCCCGGGCCATCCTTGAACGGACCGCCCGGCGTGTGGCCTGCGGCGTAGATCGGGAAATCCATGCGGGATAACCCTTCGATATCGCGTACCGGACCATCCAAGACAATGCCTTCCATGCCGCGTTGTTTGGCGTAGGTCGCCATTACTTCACCCATCAATGACTGGCTGCGATCGCCTTCATTCGACAGGATGATCACATCGTTACGGCCCGCCATGTCTAACGCTTTGTGCAGCATCAGGTTGTCGCCAGAGCGGGCTTTGACCGTAACGGCCAGGCCGCACATCACTGGCTGGCGCGGCGCGGTTTTCAGACTGATCTCCGACGACAACGCGGGCAAGCGGCTCATGCAATCGGCTACCACCGCAGCCGGTAAACAACGGAATGCTTCCAGCAGCGGTTCGGCATCGGTGGGACGACGTAAATAGATTCGGTTTCCTGCGCTCATATTTATTCTCCTGTGGGGGCTAATTTAATTAATAGAATTTTTTTAACGGGTAAATAATTAAATGGAAATGTAAGATGCTTAATTATTTAGGCATGGCTTTTCGGCACTTCAATAATGATGAGTGTCGTATAAGGATCTGAATCAACAGGTACTTGCTAGCATGGGATAAGCTTACGGGATGGCGCGGATGTTACCTATGGGATGTTACGGCTAACGGAAACAGGATCACGAATTAATATTTAGAGGGTTTTTAACTCTCTGATAATTAATTTTATTGGATTTTATTATGGAGGGATAAATTAAAAGTATTATCTGCATATTTAATTCTTTTCAGAGGCAGCTCTCAAATCTAAAACGTTCACTGCAACATCAGACAGAAATCTTGATGCAAATCATCTCTTAAAATATAACTTCCAGTTTATATGGCATGAATATAAACTACAGTTTATGAGAGTGCATTTTGAACAGTTGGGAAGTTGAAACGACTTTGCTCTTCGCAGCATGGCTGCAAGAACAAGATGATGAAATGATTGAGGATGTGTTATCGAGCCTTGAAGTGCTGAAGGTGTTCGGCCCAATGTTGGGGAGACCGGATGTCGATACTGTTACCGGCTCTCGTTTTGCCAACATGAAGGAGCTTCGTATTCAAAGCAATGGTAGGCCGATACGCGCATTTTTCGCGTTCGATCCAGTGAGGAAGGCTATCGTGCTTTGTGCGGGTGATAAAACCGGTGTGAATCAGAAGCGCTTCTACCAATCGATGATCAAACTGGCCGATAAAGAGTATCAGCAGCATCTGGAGGAATTAACCCATGCCAAAACTTGAAGAATTGATTGTCCAGCGCTCCCCAGAGTCTCAGGAGCGTATTAAGAATAAGACCGACCAAAAAATCATTGAGATTCGCCTGCGCCAATTGCGTGAGGAACTGGAACTTTCCCAGTTTCAGTTGGCTGAAAAAATGGGTATATCGCAACCTGCTATTGCCGCAATTGAGGCTCGAGGTGATGAGATAAAACTTTCAAGTCTGAAAAAATATGTCGAGGCTTTGGGCGGTAAACTGAGCTTGAACGTAGAACTTCCTACCGGGGATGGCCGGGTATTTCAGATCTGATGTGGATGAAGATGTCAGTGTAAAATCGGCATCATTTTTAGTTCGCAGAAAAGCAAAAACCCAGCCATAAGCTGGGTTTTCTAAATGTTGGTGCCCGGACGCGGAATCGAACCACGGACACGGGGATTTTCAATCCCCTGCTCTACCGACTGAGCTATCCGGGCAACGGGGCGCATTAAACCCTAATGGCTCACAGCCGTCAACGGCTTTCGTCAAAAAAACGTAGCAATCGTGATTGATTGCTGGCTTTTCAGACAAGATGGATAAAAAGGCTACGCCAGTGCGCCATTCTGACGACACAGCGCAATGCCGAGCACATCTTCCGCTAAGCGGCGCGCCGTTTCCACATCCTGTACGTTGCGTTTCACCAGCAGCTTGCTCAGGCAACCTTCCAGAATCAACTCCATCTGATCGGCCACCATGGTGGGATTATCCAGCGCTAAATCGACCAGAATTTCATGGGTAAACTGCCAGGAGCTGCGTTTTTGCTGTTCGGCTAACTGATGGACGGGCTGATCGGGCTGCGGGTAGAAACTACAGGCGGCGATAAACAAACAGCCCGGAAAGCGGCCTTTGCTAACGTATTCGCTTAGCACTTCGTAGCGCGCCAGCAGCTTTTGTTCGGCGCTGAGATGGTCATTGAGTTGAACCTGGCGGCGCCAGCTATCAATTTGCTGGCCGTGATAGCGCAATGCGTCGTAGAGCAGGGCGTCACGATCGGGCCAGAAGCGCGTGAGCTGCTCCGCTTCAAGGCCGCTTTCGCCCGCCAGCTGCGCTAAAGACGTGGTGGCGGCCAGGCCGCTCTGTTCGAGCACATTCAGCGCATGCTCGAGTATTTGTTCACGTTGCAAGTGACTCTCCTCTGGAATGCGGGCCCGCTCGCGGACGAACGGGCAGTGTCCTGCAGACAGTGTCGTTTAACGCGACACATTGTGCAAATGTGCACGGAAATCGGCGGCGTTAAGGAAGCCGGTAACACGCGAATCGGGAATCTCGTTGCCTTGCGCATCGAAGAACAGAATGGTCGGCAAGCCTAACACCTGCAGATGCTGCAGCAGCGCATTGTCCTGCGCGTTGTTGGCGGTGACGTTGGCCTGCAGCAGCTGCACCTGGCTCAGCGCGCTGCGCACGCCATCGTCGCTAAAGGTGTATTTCTCGAACTCCTTGCAGGCGACGCACCAGTCGGCATACAAATCGACCATGGTGATGCGGCCCTGCGCCTGCTGTAGCGCGCTCTCGAGCTGATCGCTGCTGCTGATGGTGTGGAACGGCAGATGCGCCACGGCTTGCGCGCTACTGCCGCTGCCAAATGCCCAATCCTGTAAGGGGCGAGCGCTGACGAGCGCAGCGGCCAGCATGAGGATCTGCAGCACCCGCCATTTGCCGGTCGCCCGCAGGCTGAGGCTGAATGCCCAGGCGAAAAACGCCACGCCGAGCAGGCTCCACAGACGTAAGCCCCACATATCGCCAATGACTCGCTCCAGCAGAAAAACCGGCAGCGCCAGAATCACAAAGCCAAAGCCCTCTTTCACCGTTTGCATCCACGGCCCGCTCTTCGGCAGCAGCTTGTTGCCAAACATCGTCACGGCAATCAGCGGCAGGCCCATGCCAAAGGCGTACAGCCACAGCGTGCCGGCACCGGCCCACAGATTTCCGCTCTGTGCGATATACAGCAGAATGGCGCTAAGCGGCGCGGTGGTGCAGGGCGAACAGATCAAACCTGCCAAAGCACCCATCATAAACACGCCCGGCAGCGACCCGCCTTGCTGACGATTGCTCCACAGGGTGAGGCGGGTTTGCAGGCTGGAAGGCAACTGCAGCGAGAACAAGCCAAACATCGACAGCGCCAGCAGCATGAACAGCGCCGATAAGCCAATCAAGACGTAAGGATGCTGTAGCGCCGCCTGGAAGCGTAATCCCGCTGCCGCGACCACCATGCCGAGCACGGTGTACGTCAGCGCCATGCCCTGCACGTAGACCATCGCCAGCGCAAACAGCCGTCCCATGGAATAACGGCGCGGGCCACCCAAAATGATGCTGGAGATCAATGGGTACATCGGCAGCACGCACGGCGTGAAGGCCACGCCAATACCAATCAACAGCGCCCACAGCGGGGAGAACGGCAGCGGCGTGCTGTGATTCGTTGGCTGCGCGCTGGCAGCGGGCGCATCCTGATTGGCGGCCACTGCGCTGAGCGGCACACTGCGGGTTTCGGGCGGATAACAAAATCCAGCGGCAGCGCAGCCTTGATACGTCACGGTGACGGTCGCACCTGCATCGGCCTGGCGCAGGGTGATCGGCAGCTGCAGATCCTGCGGATAGATTTCACTTTTGCCGTAGAACTCATCTTCGTGCGGCTGGCCCGGCGGCAAGCTAAGGGGAGAAATCTGCGCCTTGTGCGGCGTGACGTGGATTTGCTGGCGATAAAGATAGTAGCCATCCTTCACCTTCCAGCTTAGCGTCAGCTGATTTCCCTGCTGGCTGAAATCAAAGGCAAAGGCCTGATCGACCGGTACAAAGCGGCTGTTGTTGTTGGATGAGAAGAGTGAGGCTTGTGCCGGAAGGCAGAAGACCAGCGCCAGGCAAAAGCCGGCAAGGCGAAAGAGTCGTGCAGCCATAACGAATGAATCAGCTCCGGTGGCGAATAAGCCGCGATGATAGCACGGCCGCCTCGCCACGAGGTTTTCAGGATGTAACGGCGCTACAGGATCAGGCTGCCGAACAGGAAGCCAAACGCCACCGAGAAGGCAATCGCCAACACGCCGGGGATAATAAAGGAGTGATTGAACACAAACTTGCCGATACGGGTTGAGCCGGTGTCATCCATTTCCACCGCCGCCAGCAGCGTCGGGTAGGTTGGCAGCACGAACAGCGCGGATACCGCAGCAAACGAAGCCACCGCCGCCAGCGGCGACACCCCAAGCATCAGCGCGGCGGGCATTAAGGCTTTGGTGGTCGCGGCCTGCGAATAGAGCAGCGTGGCGGCAAAGAACAGCACCAGCGCCAGCATCCACGGATAACTTTGCAACATATCGCCGGCCAGGGTTTGGATATCGGCCAAATGCGCTTTAACAAAGGTATCGCCCAGCCAGGCCACACCCATTACGCAGATACAGGCGCTCATGCCGGATTTAAAGGTGCTGGCGCTGAGAATTTCACCGGTATCGACTTTGCAGGTCAGGCAAATCAGCGTGGCAACGGTGAGCATAAATACCACGATAGCTTCGTTGCGCGGCAGCACGGGATTGCTGATCAGCCCAACGCTGTCGCTGATCGCTGTGGCATACAGTACCACCGCGGCGATACCGATCAGGAACAATAGCACTGCGCGTTTCGCCCCGGGTTTGATGTGGTAAACCTGCTCACCGCGTAGCTTTACCTCGCCCTTTGCTAAACGCGCCTGATACACCTCATCCTCTTTGAGCTCTTTGCCAAGGAAGCTGGTGATGACGGCAGCACAGAAGATTGCCGCCATGGTTGACGGCAGCGCTACGCCGAGCAGCGCCAGATAACTCACGCCGTGTGGCTCGAGGACGGAAGCGAAAAACACCACCGCAGCCGAAAGCGGCGAGGCGGTGATGGCGATTTGCGAAGCAACGACGGCAATCGATAACGGACGGGAAGGGCGCACGCCTTGCTCTTTTGCTACTTCGGCAATCACCGGCAAGGTGGAGAAAGCGGTGTGGCCGGTGCCAGCCAGCAGCGTCATGACATAGGTCACCAGCGGCGCAAGGAAGGTAACGTAGCGGGGATGGCGACGCAGCAGGCGTTCTGCTAATCCCACCAGATAATCCAGGCCGCCGGCGATCTGCATCGCCGCGATCGCAGCAATGACTGCCATGATTATTTCGATCACATCAAACGGGATGGCACCGGGTTTAAGGCCGCAAAACAGTGTCAGCGCCAGCACACCCAAGCCGCCCGCGAAACCAATGCCGATGCCGCCCAGTCGCGCACCGAGCCAGATCGCCAGCAGCACAATCATCAACTCTACTATTACCATTCGTTCCACTCCCTGAGCCGCGGACACACCGAAGCTCTTAATATTGTTGCCGCCAAAATGAAAAAAGCACGCCGCATTGTATACGGGCGTGCTTTTGGCAACGTGATCTGGAGCTGATTACTGTTCGTTTTCGTCGGTGTAACGTTTCGCTTTATAAACCGGATACATCAGGTTCTGGATAGAGAAAATATCGTCCAGCTCCGCTTCGGTCAGCAGGCCGCGCTCCAGCACCACTTCCCGCACGCTTTTACCGGTTTCGGCACAAATCTTACCCACGATATCGCCGTTATGGTGGCCAATATACGGGTTGAGGTAAGTAACAATACCGATTGAGTTAAACACGTAGGCTTCACATACCGCTTTGTTTGCGGTGATGCCGTTAACGCATTTTTCCAGCAGGTTGAAGCAGGCGTTGGTCAGAATGCTGATCGATTCGAACAAGGCCTGGCCAATGACTGGCTCCATCACGTTCAGCTGCAGCTGACCGGCTTCAGATGCCATGGTGACGGTGATGTCGTTACCAATCACTTTAAAGCACACCTGATTCACTACTTCTGGTACGACCGGGTTCACTTTGGCGGGCATGATGGAAGAACCGGCCTGCAGTTCGGGCAGGTTGATTTCATTCAGGCCAGCGCGTGGACCGGAGGAGAGCAGGCGCAGGTCGTTACAGATTTTCGACAGTTTCACCGCCAGACGTTTCAGCGCAGAGTGGACCATCACATAGGCACCGCAGTCGGAGGTGGCTTCAATCAGATCTTCTGCCGGCACCACCGGCAGATTGCTCACTTCCGCCAGACGCTGTACCGCCAGCTGCTGATAGCCATCCGGTGTGTTCAGGCGAGTACCGATTGCCGTTGCGCCAAGGTTCACTTCCAGCAACAGTTCGGCGGTACGCAGAATACTGCGCGTCTCTTCATTCAGCAGCACGTTAAACGCGTGGAACTCCTGGCCCAGCGTCATCGGCACCGCATCCTGCAACTGGGTGCGGCCCATTTTCAGGATGTTTTCGAATTCGACGGCCTTACGCTGGAAGCCTTCGCTCAGCTGGTTGATGCCATCGAGCAGTTTTAGGATCGAAGCATAAACCGCGATGCGGAAACCGGTTGGATAAGCATCATTGGTCGATTGACACTTATTCACGTGATCGTTGGGATTAAGATACTGATATTCACCCTTCTGGTGGCCCATCAGCTCCAGACCGATGTTGGCCAGCACTTCATTGGTGTTCATGTTAACCGAGGTGCCCGCGCCGCCCTGATAGACGTCAACCGGGAACTGATCCATGCATTTGCCGTTATTCAGCACCTCATCACACGCCTGGATAATGGTGTTTGCGATGTTGCGGGGAATGGTTTGCAGCTCTTTGTTGGCGAGCGCGGCTGCTTTCTTCACCATGACCATACCGCGAACAAATTCCGGTATGTCACTGATTTTATTATTACTAATATAGAAGTTTTCAATCGCACGCAGAGTATGAACACCGTAGTAAGCATCTGCTGGAACTTCGCGCATGCCTAACAGGTCTTCTTCGATACGAATGTTGTTCGCCATGATTACCTTCTTATTATTGCTGCCTTGTTACTACCGGGCGTCCGGTTGGACGGGCGGCAAATAACGTGCAGGTGAAGCGATTATATTGTCGTGGAATGTCAGCGCCGACATATTATCCATCTTCGCGCTGACGGGCACGATCATATTCTGATGTTACAGAATTGTTTGTGCACAGATCACTTTACGGGCATTTGCAGGCCCAGCGGTAATAACGATATGTGATGTACTTCGCAATTTTAAGTCAGTGGGAAAAAAATGGCAGGTTCGGTTGAAATTGCCCGTTCAGATGCCCATCTCTATCCATACGGTCTTGCAGACCAACCCTTTCTGCTGCCTGGCGATTTGCGGGGCAGCTCCAACTCACAGGAGAATTCGGTGCGCTGGTTACCGTTACTAATTTTTTTCGTATTAGCCTGGATTGAAATCTCAATCTTCATTCAGGTCGCGCATGCGCTGGGCGTGCTGCTCACCATGCTGCTGGTGATTTTTACCTCGGCGATTGGCGTTTCGCTGGTGAAGAATCAGGGCATGAAGAACTTCCGGCTGATGCAGGAGAAGCTGGCGCGCAATGAAAGCCCGGCGGCAGAGATGACGAAAAGCGTTTCGTTAATCATCTCCGGCTTCCTGCTGCTGTTGCCTGGTTTCTTCACCGACTTCCTCGGATTATTGCTGCTGCTACCACCGGTGCAGAAGCATCTGACGCTGAAGCTGATGCCGCATCTGCGCGTATGGCGCGGCCCGGGCGCTGGCCCCGATGCGGGATTCACTGTGGACGGTGAATACGAGCGTAAGGATCAAGATCGGATTGGTCACGATAAAGACCAATAAGCAAAAGAAGGCGGCGCAAGCCGCCTTTTTGCTGCATTTTTCGCCATCTGTTGCAGAAACGAAAATATTTATATTTTTTGCCCTTGAAAGCCCACTTATTGCCCCTATCTCTTCCAGCACGAGGCCGGAAGCCAAGCAGTCCGGTTCTAACCCAAAAAATGAATGATTGGACTTCTCAAAGGAGAGCTATCAAATGAAAATTCGTCCATTGCACGATCGCGTCATCGTCAAGCGTAAAGAAGTTGAAGCTAAATCAGCGGGCGGCATCGTGCTGACCGGTTCAGCTGCCGGTAAATCTACCCGCGGTGAAGTCCTGGCTGTTGGCAAAGGCCGCATCCTGGAAAACGGTGAAGTTAAGCCTTTGGACGTGAAAGTGGGTGATCTGGTGATTTTCAGCGAAGGCTACGGTGCTAAGACCGAGAAAATCGACAACGAAGAAGTTCTGATCATCTCCGAAAGCGACATCCTTGCGGTTGTTGAAGCGTAATTTACGCGTAATTCACTGAACGAAACGAATTTAAGGGATATTTGAAATGGCAGCTAAAGACGTAAAATTCGGTAATGACGCACGCGTAAAAATGCTGCGTGGCGTAAACGTACTGGCAGATGCAGTAAAAGTTACCCTGGGCCCGAAAGGCCGTAACGTGGTTCTGGATAAATCTTTTGGTGCACCGACCATCACTAAAGATGGTGTTTCTGTGGCGCGTGAAATCGAGCTGGAAGACAAGTTCGAGAACATGGGCGCGCAGATGGTGAAAGAAGTGGCCTCTAAAGCGAACGACGCAGCAGGCGACGGCACCACCACCGCAACCGTACTGGCTCAGGCTATCATCACTGAAGGCCTGAAAGCCGTGGCTGCGGGCATGAACCCGATGGATCTGAAGCGCGGTATCGATAAAGCGGTTATCGCTGCGGTTGAAGAACTGAAAACCCTGTCTGTGCCTTGCCAGGATTCACGCGCCATTGCTCAGGTAGGTACCATCTCTGCTAACTCCGATGAAACCGTGGGCACGCTGATTGCTGACGCAATGGATAAAGTGGGCAAAGAAGGCGTTATCACCGTTGAAGAAGGTACCGGCCTGCAAGACGAGCTGGACGTGGTTGAAGGTATGCAGTTTGACCGTGGCTACCTGTCGCCGTACTTCATCAACAAGCCAGAAACGGGTGCCGTTGAGCTGGAAAGCCCGTTCATCCTGCTGGCTGATAAGAAAATCTCTAACATCCGCGAAATGCTGCCAGTGCTGGAAGCCGTTGCGAAAGCCGGTAAGCCACTGCTGATCATTGCAGAAGACGTGGAAGGTGAAGCACTGGCAACGCTGGTGGTTAACACCATGCGCGGTATCGTTAAAGTGGCTGCGGTTAAAGCACCTGGCTTCGGCGACCGTCGTAAAGCGATGCTGCAGGATATCGCTATCCTGACCGGCGGTACCGTTATCTCTGAAGAGATCGGTATGGAGCTGGAGAAAGCGACCCTGGAAGATCTGGGTCAGGCAAAACGTGTTGTCATCAACAAAGACACCACCACCATCATCGATGGCGTGGGCGATCAAGGCGCGATCTCTGGCCGCGTAACGCAGATTCGTCAGCAGATCGAAGAAGCGACTTCTGATTACGACAAAGAAAAACTGCAGGAGCGCGTAGCGAAACTGGCAGGCGGCGTTGCCGTGCTGAAAGTGGGCGCAGCGACTGAAGTTGAAATGAAAGAGAAGAAAGCGCGCGTTGAAGATGCCCTGCACGCGACCCGTGCTGCGGTTGAAGAAGGTGTGGTTGCGGGTGGTGGTGTGGCGCTGGTTCGTGTTGCTGCGAAAATCGCCGCATCTGGCCTGAAAGGTGATAACGAAGATCAGAACGTAGGTATTAAAGTTGCGCTGCGCGCAATGGAAGCACCTCTGCGTCAGATCGTCTCTAACGCCGGTGAAGAGCCTTCAGTTGTGGCTAACAACGTGAAAGCAGGCGACGGTAACTACGGTTACAACGCGCAGACTGAAGAGTACGGCAACATGATCGACTTCGGTATCCTTGACCCAACTAAAGTGACCCGTTCTGCGCTGCAGTACGCTTCATCGGTTGCTGGCCTGATGATCACCACCGAAGCGATGGTGACTGACCTGCCGAAAAGCGACGCACCTGATTTAGGTGGCGCTGGCGGTATGGGTGGCATGGGCGGAATGGGCGGCATGATGTAATTGCCCCTGACGGCTTAAGCCATCTGAAAACCCTCGATCGGAAACGGTCGGGGGTTTTTCTTTTGCGGGCGAACAAGGTATAAGTAAGGGCGCAATACTTCGGCTTTACGGGTTTAGGGCAATGAATGTTCAGAAAAAAAGTGCGCTTTTCTGCTACGCTGCCGCCCGACACTGATGATAATAAATGGGGATTACAATGCGGATTAACCTCTTGCTCGGACTGGCAGTGGGAACTTTACTGCTGGCGGGTTGCAGCAGCTCCAATCAACTGAGTGCCGGCGGCGAACGCGTGACCTTCGTCGACCAACAGCCAGCCAGCCAATGTCAGCTGCTGGGAACGCTCACTGGCTCACAGAGCAACTGGCTGAGCGGTTCTGGCGGGGAAGGCAGTTCACTGCGCGGCGCGGCAAACGACCTGCGCAATCGCGCGGCGGAAATGGGCGGCAACGTGATTTATGGCGCCACCAGCCCGACGCAAAATCTGCTGTCAGCTTTCGCTCCCCTCGACAGCAAAATGTCCGGCCAGGTGTATAAGTGTCCGTAATGTGCCGTCGTAAAAAAAGCCGCGAATGCGGCTTTTTTTATTCCTGGCGCAGCTGTAAATCCAGCGGCGTTTTGCTTGGCTCGCCACCAATTTCTCGTGCCAGTTTCGGCACCATATAGCCAGAGACTTTCGCCAGCAGCTGGCGTACCAGGGTGCGTGCTTCCTCATCAGAAACAAAGAAATGTGCCGCGCCCTGTACCTTATCCAGCACGTGCAGGTAGTAGGGCAGAATGCCGGCGTCAAACAGTGCGTTGCTGAGATTTGCCAGAATCTGGGCGTTGTCATTCACTCCGCGCAGCAGCACGCTCTGATTGAGCAGCATAACGCCCGCCCGCTTCAACATCTGCATGCCGTGACGTAGCTCATCGTCAATCTCCTGCGCATGATTGATATGGCTTACCATCAATACTTGCAGACGCGTTTCCGCCAGAATCTGACACAAACCTTCGGTAATACGTGCGGGGATCACCACCGGCAGGCGGCTGTGAATGCGCAGGCGCTTCAGGTGGGGAATTTTTTCCAGCGCCGTAACCAGCCATGCCAGCTCGTGATCTTTGGCCATCAGCGGATCGCCGCCCGAAAAAATGATCTCGTCCAGCTCGGGATGCGCGGCGATGTAATCAATGGCCGCTTGCCAGTTGCGCTTGTTGCCCTGGTTATCCTGATAGGGGAAATGACGGCGGAAACAGTAGCGACAATTGACCGCACAACCGCCTTTTACCAGTAGTAGCGCACGATTTCGGTATTTATGCAGCAAACCGGGCACAACACTGCTTTGTTCGTCCAGTGGATCGGTGCTATAACCCGGCGCATCAATAAATTCCTGACGGCTGGTCAATACTTGCAGCAGCAGCGGGTCGGTGGCATCGCCTGGTTTCATGCGTGCGATGAAGGCCCGAGGTACGCGTAAGGCGAAAAGCTTGCGCGCATCAGCGCCTGCGGCCAGATTTGCATGCTGATCCAGAGATAAAAGTTGCAGTAATTCAGCAGGTTCGGTGACAACATCAGCGAGTTGCTGTAACCAATCTTCTCTGACAGGGGGATTTAGGGTTACAATGTGTGCCATTTTTTTGGCTATTTACCAGTTCAATATTTACAGAGGGCCTTTATGGCGACTTATCTTAGCAACGATTTCCGTCCCGGTCTTAAAATCATGTTCGAAGGCGAGCCATATGCCATCGAAGCCAGTGAGTTTGTTAAGCCGGGTAAAGGCCAGGCATTCGCACGCGTTAAAATGCGTCGTCTGCTGACCGGTTCTCGCGTTGAGAAGACCTTCAAATCCACTGACTCTGCCGAAGGCGCAGATGTTCGTGATATGACGCTGCAATATTCTTACAACGACGGCGACTTCTACTACTTCATGCACCCGGAATCTTTCGAGCAGTATCAGATCGAATCTAAAGTGCTGGATGACGTGACCAAGTGGTTGCAGGACAATGCGGATTGTATCGTTACCCTGTGGAACGATAAAGCGATCGCTGTTCAGCCACCGAACTTCATCGAAGCGGAAGTGATCGAAACCGATCCAGGCTTGAAAGGTGATACCGCAGGTACCGGCGGCAAGCCAGCAACCCTTTCAACGGGCGCAGTGATCAAAGTGCCACTGTTCGTGCAGATTGGCGAAGTGGTAAAAGTTGATACCCGCTCTGGCGAATACGTTTCTCGCGTAAAATAATCGTCAAATCAGGCGCATCGGTGATGCGCCTTTTTTCTTCGCTGTGCCTCTGCTTCACTCTTTTCCTGCCGTTGAATCCGCATTTTTCCAAATCAAGACTATGCTTTAAGAGCTGTACTTTTACTGCAACCAAAAAGGATATGGCTATGTTAAAGAAAAGTATTGTCGCGATTTTTTCCGTGCTGGTGCTCTCTTCCGTTCTGACCGCCTGTAACACCACGCGTGGTGTCGGCGAAGATGTTTCGGCGGGCGGTAAGGCAATTCAGCGCAGCGCACAGTAAGATACCCCGGTGTGAAAGCTGCTTTCACACCGGATCTCTATTTCTGTTCAACCCAAATCAGCTCATCTACCGGGAATCCGGCACTTCTGGCCTGTTCGACCAGGCGCTTTTTAACACCTTCATCTAATTGTGGCGTGCGTGAGAGAATCCATAAGTAGCTACGATTCGGGCCGCATACCAGCGCATAGCGATAGTCCGGATCCAGCGCTATCACGTTGTAGCCACCATAGAACGGACCAAAGAACGAGACTTTCAGCGCAGCGCGCTGTTTATCGCCGGTGAAATAGGCTTTGCCAACGCTCTCTTGCCAGCGTTGCTTCTGCTGGTTGAAACCACGATTAACCACTTTCAGGCCACCATCATCGCGCGGGCTATAATTGGCCGTGACCTGCTGTAAACCACGTTCAAAGCGGTGATTAAGACGAGCGATTTCATACCATTGGCCGAGATAGCGCTGGCTGTCGAATCCCTCGACCACCGTAACGCCTTTTGGCGGCGTGGTTGAGCATGCAACTGAGAGGAACGCGCTGAGGCTGGCGACGAGAGTTTTCCATGGAGACATTAGGGGATTCCTTCACAATTTTAATGAGTTAAGTATAGCTGCCCGTTACTAAATTGCTGCTGGCATCCGCTGGCGCTGCGGCGTCGTTGTTTGCCATCGCCAATGCGGGTAGACTTCCACCCCATATTTGTATGAGGAGTCATCAACATGAGCGAAACGGCAAGCTGGCAGCCAAGCGCACCCATTGCCAATTTGTTGAAACGCGCCGCCATTATGGCGGAAATTCGTCGTTTCTTTGCCGATCGCGGCGTGCTGGAGGTGGATACTCCGGCGATGAGCCAGGCGACTATCACGGACATTCATTTGGTCCCGTTCCAGACGCGTTTTGTTGGGCCGGGCGCCGCTGAAGGACGCGATCTGTGGCTGATGACCAGTCCGGAATATCATATGAAGCGCCTGCTGGCAGCGGGTAGCGGACCGATTTATCAAATGGGCCGCAGCTTCCGTAACGAGGAAGCGGGACGTCACCATAATCCTGAATTTACCATGCTGGAGTGGTATCGCCCGCACTACGATATGTACCGCCTGATGAATGAGGTGGACGATCTGATGCAGCAGGTGCTGGAGTGCGATAGCGCCGAGTCATTGTCATATCAGCAGGCGTTTATTCGTCATCTGGAGATCGACCCGCTGTCAGCCGATAAAGCGCAGCTGCGCGAAGTGGCGCAGAAGCTGGGCGAGGGCGAACTGGCTAATCGCGAGGAAGACCGCGATACGCTGCTGCAGCTGCTGTTTATGCTGGGCGTTGAGCCGAAGATTGGTAATGATAAGCCCTGCTTTGTTTATCACTTTCCGGCAACGCAGGCGGCATTAGCGGAAATCAGCACCGAAGATCATCGCGTCGCCGAACGCTTTGAGGTCTATTACAAAGGTATTGAGCTGGCGAATGGTTTCCGTGAGCTGACCGATAGCCGTGAACAGCGTCAACGCTTTGAGCAGGACAATCGTCGCCGTGCCGCGCGTGGCCTGCCGCAGCATCCTATCGATACCAACCTGCTGGACGCGTTGGCACACGGCATGCCTGCCTGCTCTGGCGTGGCGCTAGGTGTTGATCGTTTGATTATGCTGGCGCTGAAAGCCAGCGCGTTGAGCGAAGTGATCGCCTTCCCGGTTGACCGCAGCTAATCCATGGGGGCGCGAAAGCGCCCTTATTGGGTGGTGACTGGGGCGGTGACTTCCGGGAATTCCTGAATGGTAACCGGCAGCGTCATCTTCTTTTCATTGCGTAAGATCTGCACGTCAATGACTGAACCCGGGCGAATTTCAGCCACCTGATCCATCGTTTCCTGCGCTGAAATCGCGGTTCTGCCATTCACCTGCAGCAATACATCATTAGCCTGAATACCGGCGCTATCGGCCGGCCCGCCAGGCGTGACGTTACTGACAATAATGCCTTGTACGCGGTCAAGGTTACTGCCCTGACCGTGCAGCGGCGGCAATTCACGCCCGGTAATGCCGATATACCCGCGAATCACCCGGCCATCACGAATCAGCTTATCCATGATTTTGCTCGCCAGCGCAGTTGGAATGGCGAAACCAATCCCTTCCGGCGTTTCGCCATCGCTGCTTTTATCAAAGGTTAGGGTGTTGATGCCCATCAACTCGCCGAGGGAGTTAATCAGCGCGCCGCCTGAATTGCCCTGATTGATCGAAGCATCGGTTTGCAGGAAGTTTTGCCGTCCGGAAGAGCTCAGGCCAACGCGCCCGGTGGCGCTTATAATGCCCTGCGTAACGGTTTGGCCCAGGTTGTAGGGATTACCGATGGCCATCACTACGTCGCCAATGTGCGCTATGCGTCTGGCATTGATGGGAATGACGGGCAGGTTCGCGGCGCTGATTTTCAGTACCGCCAAATCGGTCATCGCATCGGAACCCACCAGGTTAGCTTCGAAGAAGCGTCCATCCTGCAGCGCCACGATGATTTGGTCGGCATTATTGATAACGTGTTTGTTAGTAAGAATGTAACCTTTGCCGTTCATGATTACGCCGGAACCGAGCGTGGTGATGCCGCGATTGTTGTTGCCGTGAGCACTGCGGTTATAGACATTCACGACCGCGGGCACAGCACGGCGCACACCCTGATTGAAACTGACGGGTGCTTCATCATTGCTATTGTCATGATCAAAGGTGATATCGCTGCCGATACGTAGCGCAGGGATCGCGACAAGCAGTAAGCCAGCCACGATCAGGCCCATCACCACAGAACGCAAAAGTTTAAGAAACATGGTGTTATTTCAGGCAAGGGTTAATCGCAGGGCAGAATAGCATGAGAAAGGCGGACAAACACCTGCTTGTCCGCCTGATGCGAGGATTATCGCAGAAGCAGGTAAATACTCTCGTCGCCGCGCACTATGTTCAGTGCCAGCACCGGCGGTTTCCCTTCCAGCACTTTGCGCATTTCGGCCAGCGAGGTGACGTGATTGCGGTTTACGCCGACAATCACATCGTCCTTCTGCAAACCAACCTGCTCGGCCGGCGTTCCTTTTTCAATCGCATCGACTTTCACGCCCTTATCACCGGCTTTGGTCGCACCGTCGCTCAGTGTGGCGCCCTGCAGCGCAGGCGACATGAGCTGTGCGCTGGCGGTGGTTTGCGCGCTCTGCTCCAGCGTGACGTTAACGGTAATCGGTTTGCCTTCACGTAACAGGCCGATTTTCACACTCTGTCCCGGCGGTGTGGTACCCACTTTCACGCGCAGTTCGGCAAAGCTGGTAATGGCTTTGTCATTGATGGAGGTGATGATATCGCCGGCTTTGATGCCCGCTTTCTCGGCGGCCGATTTCGGCAGCACTTCAGAGACAAAGGCTCCACGCTGCGCGTCGACATTAAAAGCTTTAGCAATATCGGCGGTCATCTCAGTGCCTTTAATGCCCAACTGACCGCGCTTCACTTCACCAAACTGAATCAACTGCTGCGCGAGATTCATTGCCATATTGGCGGGGATCGCGAAGCCAATACCGATATTGCCGCCGCTGGATGCCAGAATCGCCGTGTTGATACCGATCAGCTCACCATTCAGATTGACCAGCGCACCGCCGGAGTTGCCGCGGTTAATCGCCGCATCGGTCTGAATAAAGTTTTCCAACCCTTCCAGGTTCAGGCCGCTACGTCCCAGCGCAGAGATGATGCCGGAAGTGGCCGTTTGGCCGAGGCCGAAGGGATTACCGATAGCAACCGCGAAATCACCCACTTTTAGCGAATCGGAATCGGCAATTTTTACCTGGGTGAGGTTTTTCGCGCCCTCAATTTGAATCAACGCGATGTCGGTTTGCTCATCGTGACCAATAAGCTTAGCGTCGTATTCGTTGCCATCACTCAACTGCACGCTGATTTTATCTGCACCGTTCACCACGTGATTGTTGGTCAGGACGTAGCCTTTCGCGGCATCGATGATCACGCCAGAACCCAACCCTTCAAAAGGCTGAGGCTGAGATTGTCCGGGTGCCTGGCCGAAGAAGCGTTTCAGCGGCTCCGGAATATCCTGCGCCTGCTGGCCGGAATCTGTGCCTTCTACATGCACGCTGACTACCGCAGGCAGAACTTTCTCCAGCATCGGCGCCAGGCTTGGCAATGCTTGTCCTTGAATCTGGGCCGGCAGGGTTGCCAACGCGCCAGGGGCGGCGGCCAGACCCATTCCAATGCTCAAGGCTAATGCGCTCAACAGTCGTGCTTGTTTTTTCATTGCTACAACGCTCTCGCTGCGAAAAGAAAAGGGGATGAAAAAGTGTGACAGTTGTTTGGGGCAAGGGTTCGACAAACAAAAAGGGCACAGCCAAGCTGTGCCCCAAAAGGATTATTTACGCGGTGTGCGATCGCTACCCCGTAACAGGCCGGAAGCACCTTCAGAGTAATCGCGCGGCATTTGTACCGGCGCCTGATCGTTATCCGCTTCGGCTTCCGTTAGCTGGTAGGCAAACGGGTTTTTCTCGCCCGGCAGATTTGGCAGCAGATCGTTAGATCCCTTCGCCATGTGCTGATACAGCTGGCGGTAATCATGCGCCATGTTGTCCAGCAGCTCAGCGCTGCGTGCAAAGTGGTTGGTGAGCTCCTCGCGGTAATCCGCCAGCTCAGCCTTCGATTTTTCCAGCTCATACTGCATGCTACGCTGCTCACGCAGCTTCTTGTTGCCAAAACGCATCACTACCGCGCCGACAATAATGCCAATCACTAAACCAATCAGCCCGTATTCCCAGGTCATAATGACTCCCGTGTAATTTCCGTTGTTTCGTAGGGCATTGCTTCTGTTTCAACATCAACTTCAATAGCAGTCACTATACCCAATAATCTCATGGAAGTGGAACTATCGGGCTGCATCGCTTAGTGTAGAGCGGCCTATTTTTCGTCAACCGACCCGTGAATCGGACTTTTTCAGGGATTCTGAGAGAACCATGCAAACCTCATCTCCGCTTGCACGCTATGAGCAAGCGCTGTCGCAGGGCGAGTTTCGCCCGGATGACGTACAACGAGAAGCGATTACCCGCTTAGATGCCATCCAGCAAGGATTGATTGCTCGCCAGCAACATGTTGAACCGGCAGCAAAAGGCCTGTTTGGACGTCTGTCTAAGATGATGAATAAAGAGAAAAGTGCGAGTGATGCTCCGGTGCGCGGCCTCTATATGTGGGGTGGTGTAGGACGCGGTAAAACCTGGGTGATGGATCTGTTTTTTCAGTCAATTCCTGGCGACCGCAAACTGCGTCTGCATTTTCACCGCTTTATGCTGCGCGTCCATCAGGAGCTGACGCAGCTGCAGGGCCACAGCGATCCGCTGCTGATTGTCGCTGACCGCTTTAAAGCTGAAACCGACATTCTCTGTTTTGATGAGTTTTTTGTTTCGGATATCACCGATGCCATGCTGCTCGGCACGCTGATGGAGGCACTGTTTGCCCGCGGCATCTCGCTGGTGGCAACCTCAAATATTCCGCCGGATGAACTCTATCGCAATGGCTTGCAGCGGGCGCGCTTCCTGCCCGCCATTGAACAAATCAAGCGTCATTGCGAAGTGATGAACGTTGATGCCGGTATCGATTACCGTTTGCGTACTCTGACTTCAGCGCACTTGTGGAATTTCCCGCTGAGCGATGCCACCCATGCTGAAATGGAGCGCATGTTCCGTGCGCTGTCCGGTAAAGCGCGTGAGGATGCGCCGGTGCTGGAGATTAACCATCGTCAGATGCCGACGCTCGGCGTGCATGACGGCGTGCTGGCGATTAATTTCCTGACTCTCTGTGGCGAAGGGCGCAGCCAACACGACTATATTGAGCTCTCGCGCCGATTTCACAGCGTCTTGCTGTATGATGTGCCGGTGATGATTTATAAGACCGAAGATCAGGCGCGTCGCTTCCTCGCGCTGGTTGATGAATTCTATGAACGCCACGTGAAACTGGTCGTGGCGGCGGAAACGTCGCTGTTTGAAATTTATCAGGGCACACGCTTGAAGTTCGAGTATCAACGCTGCTTGTCGCGTTTGCAGGAGATGCAGAGCGAAGAGTATTTGCGTCTGCCGCATCTGCCCTGATGACGTGGCAGAAATCGCAGGATTTAGATGCAAAAAGGTTCGATCTTTGGGTTCGACTTCTCTATAATCTTGCGACCCCACGTTACAGCATCGGTTTTCTTTCCCAAGAACTCGATGTGATCCGGTAACTCACTTGAAGGGGTGGCTTGCTGGGCAAAATGGTCGTGTGAGCCTCAATCGTTTACTTAGCGTTTGGGATTTCACCAACGTGTAACTTTTTATTTGGGTAAGCTTTTCAATGAAAACTTTTACAGCTAAACCAGAAACCGTACAGCGTGACTGGTATGTTGTTGACGCAACGGGCAAAACCTTGGGTCGCCTGGCGACTGAACTGGCGCGCCGTCTGCGTGGTAAGCACAAAGCGGAATACACTCCGCACGTTGATACCGGTGATTACATCATCGTTCTGAACGCAGAAAAAGTTGCTGTAACCGGCAACAAGCGTACTGACAAGATTTACTATCACCACACTGGCCACATCGGTGGTATCAAGCAGGCGACCTTTGCAGAGATGATCGAGCGCCGTCCTGAGCGTGTGATTGAAATCGCGGTTAAAGGCATGCTGCCGAAAGGCCCACTGGGTCGTGCTATGTACCGTAAACTGAAAGTTTACGCAGGCAACGAGCACAACCACGCGGCGCAGCAACCGCAAGTTCTTGACATTTAATCGGGATTATAGGCAATGGCTGAAACTCAAAACTACGGCACTGGTCGCCGCAAAAGCTCTGCCGCTCGCGTCTTCATCAAGCCGGGTAGCGGTAACATCGTAATTAACCAGCGCTCTTTGGAGCAGTATTTCGGTCGCGAGACTGCACGCATGGTCGTGCGTCAGCCGCTGGAACTGGTTGATATGGTTGGTAAATTTGACCTGTACATCACCGTTAAAGGTGGTGGTATTTCTGGTCAGGCTGGTGCGATCCGTCACGGTATCACACGCGCTCTGATGGAGTACGACGAGTCTCTGCGTTCTGAACTGCGTAAAGCGGGCTTCGTTACCCGTGATGCACGTGAAGTTGAACGTAAGAAAGTCGGCCTGCGTAAAGCACGTCGTCGTCCACAGTTCTCCAAGCGTTAATTGTTTGCTGCTTTGGCAGCGGCAATTGGCTCAAAAAACCCGCTTCGGCGGGTTTTTTATTGCCCTTTTTACCAATTATTACCACCAAAAACGCGAGCTTTACCCGCATTTTGCCCGCAAATCATTACGCCTGCCCCACAAGCTGCTTAAAATCTGGTAAACTCACTGTCACTTTGCGCCTGCGAGAAGCAGCGTTGTGCTTGTCGTTCCTGTCGGGAAGGCTGGGCGATGCTTCTAACGCTGACGGTAGGCGAATCTGATGAGCCGGTGAGTCGCCGTGTGGTTGGCTATTCGCAGTATCTTTTTGTGAACAAACTTGGAGGTTTTCATGGCTGTCGCTGCCAACAAACGTTCGGTAATGACGCTGTTTTCTGGTCCGACTGACATTTTCAGCCATCAAGTACGCATTGTACTGGCTGAGAAGGGCGTCAGCGTGGAGATCGAGCAGGTTGAAACGGATAACCTGCCGCAGGATCTGATTGACCTCAACCCGTATCGCACAGTACCTACGCTGGTCGACCGTGAACTGACGCTGTACGAATCACGCATCATCATGGAATACCTCGATGAGCGTTTCCCGCATCCACCGCTGATGCCGGTTTATCCGGTTGCGCGTGGTGAAAGTCGTCTGATGATGCACCGCATTGAGCAGGATTGGTATAGCCTGATGCGCACCATCGAAACTGCCAATGGTGCAGAAGCCGATGCAGCGCGTAAGCAACTGCGTGAAGAGCTGCTGGCAATTGCGCCACTGTTTGCACGTACGCCTTTCTTCATGAGCGAAGAGTTCAGCCTGGTAGATTGCTATCTGGCACCGCTGCTGTGGCGTCTGCCGCAGATGGGTGTGGATCTGTCTGGCGCAGGTTCTAAAGAGCTGAAAGGCTACATGACGCGCGTATTTGAACGTGACTCTTTCCTTGCGTCACTGACAGAAGCAGAACGTGAAATGCGCCTGCAAGCTCGGGGCTAATAGTATGGAAATGTCGCAACTAACGGCGCGTCGTCCCTATCTACTGCGTGCATTCTATGACTGGTTGCTTGATAACCAGCTGACGCCGCATTTGGTGGTCGACATTAATCTGCCTGGTGTGCAGGTGCCGCTGCAATATGCGCGCGATGGGCAGATTGTTCTGAACATCGCGCCACGTGCGGTAGGCAATCTTGACCTCGCTAATGATGAAGTGCGTTTCAATGCGCGCTTTGGTGGCGTACCGCGTCAGGTCTCTGTGCCGATGGCTGCGGTTCTGGCAATTTACGCCCGTGAAAACGGTGCTGGCACCATGTTCGAACCGGAACCGGCTTATGAGCTGGCGACGGAAGATCAGGATGGTAGTGGTCAGGAAGAGACGATGATGTCTGTGATTGATGGCGATCGTCCGGATGATGCGACTGATGACGATCACTCGCCAGATGATGAGCCGCCGCCGCCGCGTGGCGGACGACCTTCACTCCGCGTAGTGAAATAAAGCGTCTGAGAGTGTGAAATAAAAACGGGCCGATGATTGGCCCGTTTTTTTATGTCTGCGCGTCTTAGTAGACGTCACGCAGGTAGCGTTTATCTTTCTTCAGCTGATCAATGTAGGCTGCCGCACGCTCGCTGGACAAGCCGCCGAACTGACGAACCACTTCATACAGTGCGGCATCCACATCTTTCGCCATACGTGAGGCATCGCCACACACGTAGAAGTAGGCGCCATCCTGCAGCCAGGCGTATAGCTCCGCGCCTTTCTCCAGCATGCGATTCTGCACGTAAATCTTCTCTTCCTGATCGCGTGAGAAGGCGAGATCGAGGTTTGTCAGCAGGCCATTCTCCTGCCACGCACTCAGCTCTTCTTCATAGATGTAATCATGTGCTTGATGCTGGTCGCCGAAGAACAACCAGTTTTTACCTTGCGCGCCGGTTGCCTGACGTTCCTGCAGGAACGCGCGGAACGGGGCGATGCCGGTGCCTGGACCCACCATGATCAGCGGAGCATTGCCATTTGCCGGCACGCGGAACGCTTTGTTGGGCGAAATGAAGATCGCCGGCTTTTCGCCACGACGAACACGTTCAGCCAGGTAGGTTGAGCACACGCCTTTACGCTCACGGCCGCCGCTGTGATAGCGCACGGAAGCGATGGTCAGATGCACCTGATTTGGATGCGCTTTCGAGCTCGACGAGATGGAGTACGCACGGTGCTGCAGTGGGCGCAGCATGGCAACGAATTCCGGCACTGAGAGGCTGCACGTCAGCTCAAGCTGCAGCAGATCCAGCGTATCTTTGCCCCACAGCCAAACGGCGAGAGTATCTTTGTCGTCGTGCTGCAAAACGTGACGCAATTCCTGGTTGGTGGTGTGCTGTCCAACCCACTCAATCAGTTTGCGTGATGGCTCAGAGATTTCGAACTGGTGCGTCAGCAGATCGCCAAGGTTGCGATCAAAGCCTGGCACCGGCGTTTCGTAATCCGCTTTCAGTTCGGCCAGCAGCAGTGAAACCAACGCCGCGTCGTTCACCGGGATCACGCCCAGCGCATCGCCGGCTTCATATTTCAAACCACTGTCGGTGAGATCGAATTCAAAGTGACGAATATCTTTAGCCGACTCCTCAGCCGACAGGCGCTTATTGGTCGCCAATGCGGCAGCATAAGGGTTCTGCTTATTGCTGCCCGGAATGACCGGTGCTTCAGGTGCGCTCTCAAGTGCAGTTCCGCTGCTGCCTGCGCTGGCGGCAAACTGCGGCATTGCCGTGCCAATCCACTCGCTGGACGGCTCTTCGAAATCAATATCGCAGTCGATACGATCGGCCACGCGTTTCGCACCGAGCTGTTCCAGACGCATATCGATGAATTTACCCGCCTGGCAGAAACCGTCGTAGCCGGTGTCCCCAATCGCCAGTACTGCAAAGTGCATCTGCTCCAGACGCGGTGCGGTGCTGGCTGAAATCGCCTGCCAAAACAGCTGGGCGTTGTCCGGCATTTCGCCTTCGCCATAAGTCGAGGTGACGATCAGCACGTGACGCATAGTGGCGAACACATCCAGATCCACTTCGCCCAGAGCCTGAACCACCGGCACCAAACCTTTGGCACGCGCGGCTTTAGCGGCAGTTTGCGACAGCGCTTCGGCATTACCGGTTTGTGAACCGAACAGGATATGCAGCTGCGTGTTGGCACCGGCAGCCGGTGCGCTCTGCTTGTCTTCTAATACCAGCAGGCGCGAGTGGAGACCGGCGAGAAAACCCGCCAGCCAATATTTCTGCTCACCGTTAAACGGTGCATCTTCAGGAATGTAAGGAATTTTCATCGGTAAGGCGCTCAATCCTGTTCAATCAAAATATAAAGTCTAAATTACACATGTTCCGTAAAGCTATAATCAGGAAAGTTTCCCGACCGCAGCAGCGATTTCTGGCAGTGCAGCACGTGCAAACAGCTCTTCGAAATCAGGCAGATGGCCAAGAACCTCACGGTTGCAGGCATCCTGATAAATGATCCAGCCATACGTCGCCAGGCTGTCCATGGAGCGAATGTTACGTTGCGTCAATGCCGCTTTATAATCCGCCATACGTTTAGCGGCGATCAGGCTTGCCAGCTCGTCATCGCTATAGCTTTCAATCGCAGAGCGCGCATGACGTTGTAGCTTGCTTATCAGCGCGAAATCTTCGGTCATCAGCAGATTACGCACGGCTTTCTCAACGGCCGGATCTTCCACCGCCGTACCTTTTGGCAGTTTGCCCAACGCCAGCTGCTGCGCGAGGCTCAGCACGGTGTAGTTATTCAGCAGCACAAACATCTCAAGCGTATCGGTCGCGCCGTAGGCCGGTACGGCACCGTTGGCGATGGTTTTACCGTCACGCCACGCCGATTTGAATTTAGCGACCTGATGCGCAGCCAGCGACGTCGACAGCTCTTCGAGCAGATCTTTACGCGATTTTGCTTTCAGGATTTCGGTGCCATCCTGATACAGCAGCAGCGAACGTGGCATCACGTAAACAAAGTGGTGGCACTCGGTTTCCCAGTTCTCCAGCAGCCAGGCAGCGCGCGGTGACTGGGTCGCTTCCAGATGCCAGTTCAGCATGGTTAGCACCGCTTGCTTATGCACCTGCGCCATTTCATCTTCATCGGCGATGGAGCCAAACAGGACTGAATCACCGGCTGCATGTGCCGCCAGCGATCCATAAGGATCGTACTGGTAGGCGAAACCGCCGCTCATGCCGTTGCCAAAGCCTTTACCGAAGGTGCCAAGGTTAAGGATGGCGCCGTTGGTCATGTATTCACAGCAGAAGTCGCCGACGCCTTCAACCACGGCGGTGGCACCAGAGTTACGCACCGCGAAGCGGTCACCCGCCTGGCCCTGTACGAACAGACGACCACCGGTGGCACCAAACAGGGCGAAGTTACCGATCAAGACGTTGCCATCGCTATCCTGTGCGCCGCCGCCCGGTGACATCACCACCAGCTCGCCGCCACACTGACCTTTGCCCACGCCATCGTTACAGGTGCCGTAATGTTTCAGCTGCATGCCGTCGTTGCAGAATGCGCCGAACGACTGGCCGGCAGAACCACTGGTGTTAATCAGCACGGTGGCTGGCGCCAGATAGTGACGACCGCGGTCATCTTTCAGCACCGCAGGCAGCGCTGCCAGCTGCTCTTTAGTGAGCTCGTGGTTCAGCATGCGCTCGATATCAATTGCCAGCTGTCCACCCACGCTCTTGTTACGGTTGTTCAGCGTGATGCCCGCGCCCAGCGCGATTTCACGGCTTGCCTCGCCAACCAGCTGGGTTTTCAGCTCATTGACCCAGCCATCATCCAGCTCAAAATCTTTTTCCAGATAGACCGGCTTAGCAATTTTTTGCTCTGGCACCACGGTTAACATGGCGCGCAGATCCAGTTTGCCGACTTCAAGCGGGTGATCCATCAAATGCAGCAGATCAGAACGGCCACGTGCTTCGCGCAGTGAACGCAGACCGAGGCGAGCAAGGAACTCACGCACTTCCTGCGCCACGTTGATGAAGTACTGCGCCAGCTGACGCGGATCGCCATCAAAAGCTTCGGCGTTGGTGGTTAAACCGGCCGGGCATTTAACGTTACAGTTTTTCGCCATCACGCATTTCAGCATCATCAGCGCGGTGGTACCGAACTCGAAGCTGTCGCCGCCGAGCAGGGCAGATTTGATCACATCACTGCCGGTCTGCTGTGCGCCGGAGCAGCGCAGCTGCACTTTGTCGCGCAGGCCATTGGCGCACAGCGCCTGGTGTACTTCAGCGATGCCGATTTCCGCTACGCGACCGGTATATTTCAGGCTGGTGACCGATGCTGCACCGGTACCGCCGGTGTTACCCGCCACGTTAATCACGTCCGCGCCGGCTTTCGCCACGCCCACGGCGATGGTGCCGATGCCTTCGGATGACACCAGTTTCACAATGACGCGCACGCGCGCGGCTTTGCAGTCGTGGATCAGCTGAGCCAAATCCTCGATAGAGTAAGTGTCGTGGTGCGGCGGTGGTGAAACCAGCTCAACGCCTGGTGTACCACCACGGGCTGCCGCGATCTCAACGGTCACTTTTGGTGCTGGCAGCTGGCCGCCTTCACCTGGCTTCGCGCCCTGGCCGATTTTGATCTCCAGCTCTTCCAGCATTGGGTCGGCCAGATAAGCTGCCCACACGCCGAAACGTCCAGACGCCAGCTGTTTAATGCGTGAGGCGCGGATGGTGCCGTGGCGTGAATAGTGTTCGCCACCTTCGCCGCAGTTACTCATGCCGCCCACCATGTTGGTACCGTGCGCCACCGCTTCGTGCGCAGGCGCTACCAACGCACCGTGGCTCATGGCACCGGAAGCAAAGGTACGGGTAATTTCGTGTGCCGGTTGAATCTCTTCCAGCGGCAGCGAGGGCAGCGCAGTGAAGATCAGCGACAGATAATCCGCAGCTTTGCCGTAAGCGGTGATGTGCAGAACGCCATCTGCCACATTGCTGCTTTCGATATCGTCGCTGAAGCGCGTTTTCAACGCACGCGACAGTGCTTCGAGGCGCTCATTCTCTGGCTTCAGGCCAGCAATCGCATCGATCAGGCGCAGCTCGAACTGATTCAGGCTGCCATTTACCGCTTCACACTTCAGGCCGCGCGTCGCGAAGCCGTTGTTAACCAGCGAGTAGCGGCCCAGCTTACGGCCGAATTCCGCTTCGCTATCCACGTGCGTCAAATCGCAAGGCAGCGCGAGGATGTCCCGCAGCGCCGCAGGACGACGTTTACGCTCGGCATGCATCAGGCTGGAGAACTGACGGTAATCGGGCGTGATGGCAAAGTTATCGATAACATCATTCGGGATGCGCTCGAAGCTGCTGTCTTTAAAGGCTTCCGCTTTGATATTGAAAGCGTTATCCAGTTTAGCCAGCGTCATCAGGCGAATAAAGTTGTCCTCTTCGCGCTCTTTGTTAGCAAAGCGAATCGGCTGCTCCGTCATATCAATGAAGGTGCGTACCGCAATGGTGCCGTAAGAATGGCCAGCACCTTCAGCACGCTCTTTGAACAGGCCGAGCAAGGGGACTTCCGCTTCGCCCTGAATTTTCAGCGCACTTTGATGCCAGTCGACCGCCATTTGGGCGATAGCCGGGAAGCCGGCGCCGCCAACGGGGGTTTTGATATTCGGGAAATACTTTTTCAATACCGGATCGTCGGTATTCAGGAAGTTAGGCTCGAAGAACTCGCCGCAGCTGTAGCTCTCAACGGTACACAGGCCCACTTTGCCCATGGTTTTCATTAGCGCTTTTTCTGCTGCTTTGGCATAGCGTTTAAAGGCTTTGTTACCTTCTTCGCCTTCACCGAATTTCTCTTCCGCACGCATCTGCACGCCGAGTGGGTAAACGGCAGAAGCGCCGAAGCCCAGCGTTGCCGCGATATGGTGCGAAGAGATGCTCTGGCCGCTTTCTACTACCAGCGATACATCCAGACGCAGACCTTCCTGCACCAAACGCTGGTTAATCGCCGATACCATCAGCAGCATCGGGATCGCCGCGTGGGTTGAGGAGATGTGGCGGTCGGTAATTACCGCGATACCACCTTGCTGGCGTGCGAAATCAACAACCTGCTGCGCTAAGTCATCAATGGCTTTTTCCAGCGCGTTGGCATTAGCTGCGCGGCTGACGATATCTTTGCCGACGACTGGCTCGTACAGCATCTCGAAGCGCGCATAAGGCGCGACGGTTTGTTCGCGCAGGCGCAGCATGTCGAGGTGCGTCAAAATTGGTGTTGGTACGATGATTTGCTGGCCCTTGCTGCGACCCAGGTGCGGTTTCGCACCCAGGGCAACGCGCAGCGTCATGCCGTCCGCTTCACGGATGGAGTCAAGCGGCGGGTTAGTGACCTGGGCAAAGCGTTGCGAGAAGTAGTGCGCCATGCCGCCTTCGTGGTCGGACAGGCCGTTGATGGCGTTGCCGTAACCCATCGCTGAGATCTTCTCAGCGCCGGTTTGCAGCATCGGGTCCATCATGAATTTGAAGCTTTCCTGGTTGTAGTAGTAGGCCACAAAACGCTGATAGGTTTGCAGGTCACCACGATAACGCAGCGGAGAGCCGAGCTGCTCAGCCTGAATTTCTGGCAGATCGGCGAGGTCGACACGCGCTTTACTCAGCAGCGACAGGTAATCCTTCTCCGCCGCCAGTTTTTCCAGCGCTTCCACGGTGGTGTAAGAGCGTTTCTCTTTGTGATCGTAATAGAGCATACCGCCCGCTTCGATACGGCCGCGACGCAGCACGCTTTCCGGAGGGAAGGCGATCTGGCCCGCTTCCGACATGGCTCCGATATATTCCGCCGTTTCAACGGAACGCAGCGGACGTAGACCGAGACGGTCAAGACGGGCACCAATCACTTCACCATTACCAAAGATCAGCGCGGCCGGGCCATCGTTTTTCTCTTCATATAATGAGAAGTACTCAAGCATGGCGCGTACTTCATTTGAGAGCGACGTATCGTTCTCCCAGGCCGGTGGCATCATGGAAACAACGGCGTTGATCAGGTCGAGGTTATCTTCCATCAAGCGGCTGTGAATGCTCTGGTCCAGACGTGAGCTGTCGGACTGACCTTTAGGGCGCACAATTTTCTTTCCACGCGCCAGCATCAGTGCCGCTTCGGCAATACGGTTTTTGCGATCGGTATTCAGTTCGCCGTTGTGCGCCATCAAGCGGAACGGTTGCGCCATGGTGGTATGCGGATCGGTGTTGGTGGAGAAGCGGGTATGGAAGAACAACCCGCGCACCTGATGGTCGGCATCGGTTAAATCTTTGAAGTAAGGAATCACTTCGTTGGAGTTCAGGCGGGCTTTAAATACCTGGGTGCGCGAGGAGAGCGACAGCGGATAAAGGCCGCCGAATTCGCTTTCGGTAAAGGCGCGCGCTTCGATATCCAGCAGCGCGCGATAAATCTGGCGCTCGAATTCCAGTTGGTCAGTCACTTCCTGCGGCGCAGCAAAAACCCATTGTACAATCGGCAGCTGGAATTGCAGGGCAGCCGGGCGCGTCACACTGCCGTCCAGCGGCATATCGCGTTTCACTAATACCGGGAAGTTGTGTGCCGCCAGCGTTTCTTCTACCAGACGTTCAGCGTTAGCGCGCAGTTCCGCGTCTTTGGGCACAAAGAAGTTACCCACGCCAAAACGGGCAGCTTCCAGCGCCAGACCTGTGACCTTGCGGAAGAAGTTCAGGGAGAGATCGACGTTAACGCCAGCGCCATCGCCCACGCCTTCGGCGGACATGCCGCCACGGTGCGGTACCGTGCACAGCGCGCTATGGGCCATCTGCAGGATCTCATGGGTCTGCTCGCCGTCCTTACGGGTAATGAAACCTACACCACAGCTATCACTTCCGGCTGATGGATCATACAAACCATAGGGATTCGGTTTTTGCGTGGACATTGAGAGTCTCCTTAAACTTCTTTTGACATTACCTGCATTTTTTCGCGTACCGCAGCGTGACTGAAGCTGCAAAGGCTGCGGTATCAATTCTTGTGCCGCTCCGTAAAGAGCGGGCGTCGCAACACCGAGCAAAGGCTCTTAAGACACTGTTGTCACGTCCTTAATGAGCTGCTCTTTAATCCGGTCTCTTTCGGGAGATAGCTTGCATCTAGAGGGAGTCTTCTTGCTGCATAGATATGCCGAGACACAGCCCCACCAGGAAAGCTCCCAGTGGAATTCCAACTTATCGGGAAAGCGAACTCAGGTCAAATAGCCAGCTTTGTTGAGGGTAATCTGCTTTTTTAACGATTAACGTGATGATTTATAAGTTTTTTACTCGTAAATTTATGTCAATCTTCCCCTTCCCATTCCCCCAGTAACTGTGAGCCGTCTCACTGTGACCTGTGCCTCTAATATCTAAACAATGCTGGCATCGATGCTTATGGCAGCATTAAATTCTGTTGGGTGCGGCTGATGCACAGCATGTATCTGTTTTTCTTATGGCGTCATATTTGAATCAAAATCACGCTGGCATTAGTAAAATTAATCACGCTACACGTGATTAAAAAATCGTTTAAGTTGAATGGGTATGCAATAAAGGCATGCAGCCATGAGACGACATGACTGCCAGGGTGCTGATTAGCACAGGATGTAGAGAAAAGCGCGACAAAAGTGCGGCCTTTCAGATTATTCAGTTGGCAGAATTAGTCAAGCGCTTTACGCATATAGACGGGAACGTCGGCGAAATCCTGCGGTGGTGCACCATTACAGAGCAAAACTCCTGCGGTGAAGCGGCGCGGCGTAGCGATATTTACGCTATCATGGGCCAGATTTCGTTCAGGGAGCTTGTAATGAAACAGATTCGCCTTTTAGCGCAGTACTACGTTGATTTGATGGTCAAACTGGGGCTGGTTCGCTTTTCACTGCTATTAGCGTCGGCGCTGGTGGTGCTGGCGATGGTGGTGCAGATGGCGGTCACTATGGTGCTGCGCGGCCACGTTGAGAGCATTGACGTAGTGCGATCGATATTCTTCGGCCTGTTAATTACGCCCTGGGCGGTTTATTTCCTCTCGGTGGTGGTCGATCAACTGGAAGAGTCGCGCCAGCGCCTGACGAAACTGGTGGATAAGCTGGAAGAGATGCGCACACGCGACCTTGAGCTTAACCAGCAGATGAAAGAAACCATCACGCAGCTGAATCAGGAAATTAACGACCGCATCAAAGCCGAACAGGCGCGTGAGCAGGTGATGGACAAGCTGCGCGAAGAGATGGCGCGGCGCGAGCAGGCGCAAATTGAGCTGGAACAGCAATCCTCCTTCCTGCGCTCTTTCCTTGATGCGTCGCCCGATCTGGTGTTCTACCGCAACATTGATAAGCAGTTCTCCGGCTGCAATCGCGCCATGGAACTGTTGACCGGCATGAGCGAAAAACAGCTGATTGGTATGACGCCGCGCGATATTTATGATGAAGAGGCGGCGACTAAAGTGCTGGAAACCGATGAGAAGGTGTTCCGTCATAATGTATCGCTGACTTACGAGCAGTGGCTGCAATATCCCGATGGCCGCAAAGCCTGCTTTGAGATCCGCAAAGTGCCCTATTACGACCGCGTGGGGAAACGCAGTGGTTTGATGGGCTTTGGCCGCGATATTACCGAACGTAAGCGCTACCAAGACGCGCTGGAGAACGCCAGCCGTGAGAAGACGACCTTTATCTCAACTATCAGCCACGAGCTGCGTACGCCGCTTAACGGCATCGTCGGGCTGAGTCGCATTCTGCTCGATACCGATCTGAATCAGGAACAGCTGAAGTACCTTAAAACTATCCACGTTTCTGCCATCACGCTCGGCAACATCTTTAACGATGTTATTGAAGTGGACAAAATCGAACGCCGAAAAGTACAGCTGGATAATCAGCCGCTGGATTTCACCGGCTTCCTCGCCGATCTGGAAAACCTCTCTGGACTGTTGGCGCAGCCGAAAGGGCTGAAGTTTGTTATGGCGCCAGAGCTGCCGCTGCCGCATAAAATCTCAGCAGATGGTACACGTCTACGTCAGATTCTGTGGAACCTGATTGGTAACGCGGTGAAATTTACTCAGCAGGGCGAAATCGTGGTGCGCGTTGCCTATCTTCAGGATGAAACACTGCGCTTTGAAGTGCAGGATTCAGGTATGGGCATTCCTCAGGAGGAGCAGGACAAGATTTTCGCTATGTATTATCAGGTGAAAGATCAGCACGGCGGAAAGCCAGCAACGGGCACTGGTATTGGCCTGGCAGTATCACGGCGTCTAGCACAAGCGATGGGTGGCGATATCCGCGTCAGCAGCGTCGCGGGGCAGGGTTCTTGCTTTACCGTTGAGATCAACGCGCCACGTGTTGCTGAAGAGGTTGAGGACGACAATCTGGATGACAGCATGCCGTTACCGGCGCTGCACGTCCTGCTGGTGGAAGATATCGAGCTAAACGTGATTGTCGCGCGTTCAGTGTTGGAGAAATTGGGCTGCAGCGTGGAAGTTGCCATGACTGGCACGGACGCGCTGGCGATGTTTGATCCACAGGAGTTCGATCTGGTATTGCTCGATATTCAACTGCCCGATATGACGGGCCTTGATGTATCGCGCGCCATCCATCAGCGCCATGCTGGCACAACGTTGCCGCCGCTGGTGGCCCTGACAGCAAACGTGTTGAAGGACAAAAAAGAGTATCTCGATGCGGGCATGGATGATGTGCTGAGCAAACCGCTGGCCGTACCGGCGCTGACCGCCATGATCAAAAAGTTTTGGGATTACCAGCCGGAGCAGGAAGAGATCGTCAGCGAGTCGTCGGCCGAGCAATCACGCATGTTGTTGGATGTCCCAATGCTGGAACAATACATTGAATTGGTGGGGCCAGGATTGATTACGCAGAGCTTAACGATGTTTGAGCAGATGATGCCCGGATACCTTGATGTGCTGGATTCGAACATGATGGCGCGCGATCAGAAGGGCATTGCCGAAGAAGGCCACAAGATTAAAGGCGCGGCGGGTTCGGTTGGTTTACTGCACTTGCAACAGCTGGCGAAGCAGATTCAGTCGCCGGAATTGCCAGCGTGGTGGGACAATGTCCAGGAGTGGATCGACGAATTAAAACAGGAATGGTTGCAGGACGTGAACGTGTTACGTGAATGGGTTGCTGAGCGAGAGAAATTACAGGACGTCAGAAAAAAATGACCCCAGTCGAAACTGGGGTGCGCGAATACTGCGCCAACACCAGGGAAATGGGTACTGCTGCTATTATGAGAGATCGAATAAAAAAGCAACAGTGTGGTATTGGTTAACGCTTCCAAATCACCTTAACAAATTCGCTAACGCTTGCGATAAGATTCATTAAATTGTGTGATGTTGAGCAGCGATTAAATACAGAAAACATTAATTTGCTGACACAGTCAAGCAAGGAATTAATTTCTTTGCCAAATTGCACTCTTTTTGACCAATTGTTCTGCTTTTTGCCTGGTTTTGCTTCAGCGTTTCGTTAGAAAGCCCTGTAAGGAGCATGGAAAAACTCAAACTGACGATAAATTGCAGTTGAGTAAGGTTAACGCTCTGAAAATTATCAAAAAAAGCTTTTTTTCGGTCAGGTTATCCAAAACGTTTTGGAAACCCTCTGTTGAAAGTTCCAGTTTAAGGTTTAGCGTGCAATGTAAACCATTTGTGCGGTAAATCGCTTTACCTCTTCCACGTGCTAATCGATGGATGACAGGGCGAATTCCGCCATGATTTTAAGAATGGTCTTGCATATCAATGAGCATCTTCGAAGACTACTAAAAGTTATAGTTAAGCATTACGAAAGGTTTTGCGTGATCGACATCACATTCAGTTAAGTATCCAGTGAGACTGCATTGGATCGATTTCTGTTTATGGAACCGATTCCTTTTTTACTGGAAGTGCTTGATGTATTTGGCTCTAATACAGAAGCATTGTGCATGCTGAACGTTAATTAACCTCGTTACTCAACGGGTATAGGGTTAAAATTTAGCGTTGAGACATTGCTGTTTGATATCGTGACTTGAGTGATTAATTAATACAGGGAACAGGTAAGAGAAAATTGCATGAGCAAGAGTAAAGGGAAGCTGGGAAAACGTATTAAGGTACTGATTGCTAAAGTTCTGCTGGCCTGGTTGGGTATGTGGTTAGCGGGCATTCTGCTGTTTGCGTTCTTACCTGTGCCGTTTTCTGCAGTGATGGTAGAGCGACAAATCGGCGCCTGGTTTACCGGGCATTTTGATTATGTGGCGCACTCAGACTGGGTCAGCATGGACGAGATTTCTCCCTGGATGGCCCTGGCGGTGATCGCATCAGAAGATCAAAAATTTCCTGAGCATTGGGGTTTTGATGTTGATGCCATTCAATCAGTACTGGATAACGAGGGTAATGAGCGCATGCGCGGTGCCTCAACCTTATCCCAGCAAACGGCAAAAAATCTCTTCTTGTGGGATGGGCGGAGTTGGATGCGCAAAGGGCTGGAAGCGGGATTGACGGTGGGAATTGAAACCGTGTGGACGAAGCGCCGCATCCTGACGGTATATCTGAATATTGCAGAATTTGGTAACGGGGTATTCGGGGTGGAGGAAGCGTCGCAGCGCTACTTTAATAAGCCCGCTAGTCGCCTCACAATGTCAGAGGCGGCGCTGCTGGCGGCAGTGCTACCTAATCCGATTCGCTTCCGTGCCGATGCGCCTTCTGGCTACACGCGTCAGCGTCAGCAGTGGATTATGCGCCAGATGCGGCAGCTGGGCGGCGAGGGTTTTCTCAATCGCTACAAACTGCACTAAAAGCTTAGTCTTCGTCAAAGCCCGCTTCAAACAGTTCGATAACCGCCGCCAGCGCCTGTTCTTCCTGCGGGCCGCTGGCTTCAATTTCGATATGACCGCCTTTCGCCGAGTCGAGCATGAGCAGCGCAATGACGCTGCTAGCTTCGGCTTCGGTACCTGATTCATTGCGCAACAGCACTTCAGCATCAAAGCTTTGTACCAGCTCAAACAGCTTCATCGCTGGACGCGCATGCATGCCCAGCTTATTTCGAATCTCAACGGTTTGTTTCACGGTCATGATTTGCGTTTTTCCAAAGTGCGATGGCGAGACTGCACATTTTTACCGCGCGATCGGAAATAATCCGCCAGTTGTTCAGCAATATACACTGAACGGTGCTTGCCGCCGGTGCAGCCGATGGCAACAGTAAGATAGCTGCGGTTATTGGTTTCCAGCATCGGCAGCCACAATTCCAGATAGCTACGCGTTTGATAGATAAAGTTATGCACTTCAGTATGACGATCGAGGAATGCCGCTACTGGCCGATCAAGGCCCGTCATCGGACGCAACTTAGGATCCCAATGCGGGTTCGGCAGAAAACGCACATCGAACACATAATCTGCATCGATCGGAATACCGTGTTTGAAGCCAAATGACTCAAACACCATGGTTAATTCACGCTCGCGTTTACCCAGCAGACGGGTACGCAGCATCTCCGCCAGCTCATGAACCGACATCTCAGACGTATCGATAATCAGATCGGCGCGTGAACGCAAGGGTTCCAGCAGATCGTTCTCTTCATCGATGGCGCTCTCCAGCGACAAATTTTTGCTGGAAAGCGGATGCAGGCGACGCGTATCGCTATAACGACGGATCAATGTGTTGCGATCGGCATCGAGAAACAGCAACTGCGGCGAGAAAGAGTCGGGCAGATTGTTGAGCGCGGCTTCAAACACTTCCGGCGATTCAGGCATATTACGCACGTCAATGCTGACCGCAGCAGAGATGTTGCGTTCGGTTAAGGTATTCGCCAGCTCCGGCAATAGCACAACCGGAAGGTTATCGACACAGTAAAAGCCCATGTCTTCAAGAGCACGGAGCGCAACCGATTTTCCTGAGCCTGACCGACCGCTAACGATCATCAGCACCATCACATTTCTCCCGTTTTAAACCGGCGAACTGGCCGGTAAAAGTGTTTTACGCTTAAGAGTGTGCTTCCTGAGCTTCTGTGATAATGGCGTAGAGCTCTTCATCGCTCTGTGCTGCACGTAAACGGCGGCAGACCGTTTTGTCCGCCAGGCGTTTAGCAACAAGCGAAAGCGTGTGCAAGTGGGTTTTACACTGGTCCGCGGGTACCAGAAGGGCAAACAGCAGGTCAACCGGCTGGTTATCAACCGCATCGAAAGCGATGGGCTGATCAAGGCTGATAAACACCCCTACGGCGCGCAATGTATCTTCTTCCAACTTGCCGTGTGGGATAGCAATGCCGTTGCCAATGCCGGTGCTGCCCATGCGTTCGCGGGTCAGGATTGCTTCGAAAAGCGTCTGGTGCGGCAGATTGAGCTGCTTCGCTGCTAGCTCGCTGATAATTTCCAGCGCGCGTTTTTTACTCTGGCAGTGTACGCCGCTACGGGTACAGTCCAGTGAAAGGACCGAGCTCAATTCCAGTGTCAGATCGTTGTTCATCATCGTTTCACTTGCGAGTTCACATAGCCGCGGGGATCAGGCAATTAACTGCATTGCGGTTCGCCCGTTGGCGCTTGCGCAGATGACAAAACGGGACGGTTAAACCCGCCCCATTTTGCTCTAAGTGCCGAATCAGTCAGCACTCTGCAAGCGTGAAGGTTAGTGTTTTTTCAGTTTGTCTTTATGTTTGGTCAACTGACGGGAAAGCTTATCGATTAACCCGTCGATGGCCGCGTACATGTCTTCCGCTTCCGATGTGGCGTGCAGCTCTCCGCCGTTGACGTGCAGTGTTGCGTCCGCAACCTGCGTCACCTTCTCTACTTTTAGAACAATATAAACCTGATTGATATGATCAAAATAGTGTTCCAGTTTGGCAAATTTGGTATTTACAAATTCACGCAGAGGTTCGGTAATCTCAACGTTAAGTCCGGTCAGGTTTAGCTGCATAGGTCTTCCTTCTTCGTTCGGTCAAACCAATTGTTTGCGCTGGTTTGATGGCGGTATAGATAAAGACTCGCGATATTTAGCAACCGTACGTCGCGCTACCATGATGCCCTGTTCAGATAACATGGAGGTCAGTTTGCTGTCGCTCAAGGGTTTTGCGGGATTTTCCGCGGAGATCAATTTTTTCACCAGTGCGCGAATCGCCGTGGAGGAGGCTTCGCCGCCGCCCTCGGTGTTGACGTGGCTGGAGAAAAAATATTTCAACTCAAAGATGCCGCGCGGACTGTGCAAGTATTTCTGCGTGGTCACGCGTGAAATGGTGGACTCGTGCATATCAACGGCCTGGGCGATATCTGCCAGCACCATCGGGCGCATATACTCCTCGCCCTGCTCAAAAAATGCCTGCTGTTGCTCAACGATACAGCGTGTCACTTTGAGCAGCGTATCGTTACGGCTCTCGAGGCTCTTAATCAGCCATTTGGCTTCCTGCAAATTACTGCGGATAAACTGATTATCGCTTTCGTTACGTCCGGCACCGCCCATCGCAGCATACTGCTGGTTGATTTTCAGGCGCGGCATGCTGTCTGAGTTGAGTTCAACTGTCCAGCGCTTGCTGATTTTGCGCACCAGAACATCAGGAATAACATATTCTGGTTCGCTGGTGTTGATCGATTGACCCGGACGCGGATCGAGCGACTGAATCAGCAGCATCGCGTCTTTCAGTATCTCTTCTTTGAGACGCGTCACGCGCATCAGACTGCGGAAATCATGGTTAGCCAACAGATCGAGATGCTCGCTGACAATCAAACGGGCTTCCGCCAGCATAGGTGTTTCGGACGAATATTGAGAGAGCTGTACTAACAGACAATCACGTAAGTCGCGCGCACCTACGCCAACGGGATCGAAACGTTGCACGCGCTTAAGCACGGCTTCGACTTCTTCCAGTGTCAACTCTTCATCACCAATACTGTCATAAATGTCTTGTATAGTGACGGTGAGATAACCGGTATCGTCAATGGCATCGACAATCGAGGTGGCAATCGCGCGGTCCGTATCGCTAAAAGGCGTTAACTCAACCTGCCACATCAGATAATCCTGCAGCGATTGGGTGGTTTCGCCTTGATAGATCGGCAGCTCATCGTCCTGGTAGTCGGTACCTGTGCCTGAAGGGGTTCCCGCGGTGTAGATTTCGTCCCAGGTGGCATCGAGCGGCAACTCTTCGGGCATATCTTTCTGTTCAAGTGCTTCACGCGTATCTAGTGAATCACTTTCCTGATCCTGAAATTCGCGCGCATCGACTTCTTCATGCAGATCGGTTTGTTCAAGCAGCGGATTGCTTTCCAGCGCCAGTTGGAGTTCTTGCTGGAGTTCAAGCGTAGAGAGTTGCAGCAAGCGGATAGCTTGCTGCAACTGTGGTGTCATCGCCAGCTGTTGGCTGAGCCTGAGTTGCAAACCTTGCTTCATAATTCGGTTAGAATTTCCTAAGCAAACGTAGGGTGTTACGACACCTTATCAGAGTCTGAACTCTTCGCCCAAATAAACACGCTTAACCTGCTCATCTACAAGAATTTCATCAGGTGTGCCATGGGCAATCAAATGCCCCTGGCTAACAATATAAGCGCGTTCACACACCGCGAGGGTTTCACGCACGTTGTGGTCGGTAATCAGCACGCCAAGGCCGCTGTCACGCAAATGCTCAATGATTTTCTTGATATCGATAACGGAGATGGGGTCAACGCCGGCAAAAGGCTCATCCAGCAGGATAAACTTCGGATTAGCCGCCAGCGCGCGCGCAATCTCCACACGACGGCGCTCACCGCCCGATAACGCCTGGCCCATGCTGTCACGCAGATGCGCGATGTGGAACTCTTCCATCAGTTCGTTAGCACGATCCTGGCGCTGCTCTTCGGTCAGATCATCGCGAATCTGCAGCACCGCCATCAGGTTGTCGTACACGCTCAAGCGGCGGAAAATCGAGGCTTCCTGAGGTAAATAGCCGATGCCGCGGCGTGCACGTGCATGCAGCGGCAAAATGCTGATGTCTTCATCATCAATCACGATGCGGCCGGCATCGCGCGGCACAATGCCAACCACCATGTAAAACGTGGTGGTTTTACCGGCACCATTTGGGCCCAGCAGGCCGACAATCTCGCCGGATTTTACCTGCAGACTAACATCTTCCACCACGCGGCGGCCTTTGTAGGCTTTCGCCAGGTTTTCAGCGATCAGTGTGGCCATAGCAATCAATTACTCTTTTTAGGGCTCGCGGACGAGCCGTTTTTATCCTGCAGCTGCGACGGTACCAGAACGGTGGTCACACGCTTACTTTCACCCTGGCTAAATGCCTGCATTTTCTGCTCTTTCACCAGGTAAGTGATACGATCGCCTTTAATATTGCTGTCCTGCTGCTGAATAAAGGCATTGCCCGTCAGCTCAACAAAGTCGTTCGCCAATTCGTAGTGCAGTTTACTGGCATGGCCCTGAACCGGCTTGCCGCTGTCCTGCATTTGGTAAAAGGTGGCAGGATTACCATAGGCATCAACGATGGTTTTCTTGCTGTCGCCGCCAGGACGTGTGACCACGACTTTATCGGCGGTAATCTTGATCGAACCCTGGGTAACAATCACGTTGCCGGTAAAGGTCGCGACGTTGCCTTGCAGGTCCAGCGCCTGATTAACGGAGTCAATATTAACGGGCTTGTCTGAGTCGCCGGTCAGCGCCAAGGCGGGCAAACTCGTTGCCAGCAGGGCACTCACCAGCAATAACTTAAGGCTGTTTTGGTTCATTTTGGATTTCATAGGAAGTTTTGACCTTTTCAAGCAGCTCAGCATTTTTCGTCCGTAAATTGCCGCGCATTTTCATGCCAGTGGAATTAAAACTGCGGCCAAAAAGGGTGACTTTATCGTCAGACGTCACGTCCTGGGTGACCAAATTTACCTGAGCGTTATCGGTAAGAATGCGCTCAAGCTGTGAATCCTGGGTCAACGTATTGACGACGACATTGCCGTAAAGGTAAAGCATACGATCTTTAGTCAGCTTTGCCTTGTCAGCACGCGCTGACCACGTCGGCACTTTGTTTTCGTCATAGGTGGTCATCACCGGATTATCGAACCAACTTACCTCATCGGCTGAAAAGTAGGTCACTTTATCTGACACCAGCTTATAACCCAGTGCGCCCGTGGGGTTATACACCACAGTATTGGATTTTTCGCTGGTATACGTTGGCTCTTGATTGTTCGTCGCCACCGGCGTTTTGTTGTCATCCTGGTTGGTGAGATTCCAGCCGATCAGCACCAACGCGATCAGGGCCAGAATCAGCGTCATCCAACGCCTGCTCTTACTCATATTGATTGCCCTATGGCATCCTCAAATTTGTTCTGCGCAATCAAAATCAGATCGCACAACTCACGTACTGCGCCGCGGCCACCGGCAATGCGGGTAACATAATGCGCGCGCGGCAGCAAAATCGGGTGGGCATCCGCCACGGCAACGCTCAAACCTGCCTGCGCCATTACTGGCCAGTCGATCAGATCGTCACCGATGTACGCCACCTGTTCGGCAGATAACGACAGTTTATCCAGGAGTTCACGCCAGGCCAAAAGCTTATCCGATTGTCCCTGGTAAAGATGCGTAATGCCGAGCGTTTTACAGCGATCTTCCAGCAGTTTTGCTTTGCGGCCGGTAATAATAGCCACTTCGACGCCGGAGGTCAGCAGGCAACGCACGCCATAGCCATCGCGTACGTTAAAAGCTTTTAGCTCTTCACCGCTGTTCCCCATATAAATCACGCCATCGGACATCACGCCGTCGACATCACAAATCAGCAGGCGAATCTGCGCGGCACGTGCCATCACCGCTGCGCTCACTGGACCGTAGCAAGTCTCGACCATCGCCGTTTCAGTACTCATGAGTATTTCCTGTTCAGACTACGCCAGCGCGTAGCATGTCATGCATATGTACCACACCGAGCAGGCGATCGTCATCGGCGACCAGCAGGGCGGTAATGTTTTTGTTTTGCATCAGATTAAGTGCGTCAACCGCCAGCATATTTGGACGCACGCGAATGCCGCCGCTGGTCATCACATCCTGGATGCGGGCCGTCTGGAAATTGATGCCCATATCAAACACGCGACGTAAGTCCCCATCGGTGAAGATGCCTTCAATTTTCATCAGATCATCGACGATGACCGTCAAGCCGAGATTCTTACGCGTAATTTCCAGTAATGCATCACGCATTGACGCGTCACGACTGACGTGCGGGATTTCATCGCCGCTGTGCATGATATCGCTGACGTGCAACAGCAGTTTACGCCCCAACGCGCCACCGGGATGCGACAGCGCAAAATCTTCCTGCGTAAATCCACGCGCTTCCAGCAGAGCGACGGCAAGCGCATCGCCCATGACTAAGGTGGCGGTGGTGCTGGTGGTCGGTGCCAAGCCCAGCGGACAGGCTTCCTGCGGCACGTTCACACACAGGTGCACATCAGCTGCGCGGCTCATCGCGCTTTCCGGGCGGCCCGTGATACAAATCAGCTGGACTTTTTGGCGCTTTAGCACCGGAATCAGCGCAAGGATTTCACCTGACTCGCCGCTATTGGAAATGGCGATGACCACGTCATTGGTGCTTACCATACCGAGATCGCCGTGGCTGGCTTCTCCGGGGTGCACAAAGAATGATGGCGTACCGGTACTGGCAAAGGTCGCGGCCATTTTTTTACCAATGTGTCCCGATTTGCCCATGCCCATCACGACCACTTTGCCGCGACAGGCAAATATCATTGCGCAGGCGCGACTGAAATCGTCATTGATGTATTGATCAAGCTGCTCCAGCCCTTCACGTTCGATGCGCAGCACCGCTTTACCTGCCTGCTGAAAATCGAAATCCGGTTGCTGTTGTGACATGGTCAGTCCGTCCTTAATAGCTTGTGATAACCATGGGGCTGAGCCATAGCCACAGAACCCACGCGATAAATCCACCTAATAATAGAGTGCCTGCAATACGGCCAATCCGCCGCTTACGCAGCAGACAGAGCAGGGCGAACAGCACGCTAACGGCCAGCATTACCCAATAATCACGCGCAAAGGCGTGTGTATCTATACTGCCGGGATGAATCAGTGCGGGCAGGCCGAGCACAATCGCCAGGTTAAAAATATTGGCTCCGATAAGATTACCAATGGCAATATCATCTTCACCTTTTAGTGCGCCTGCTACCACCGTTGCCAGTTCAGGCAAGCTGGTGCCGACGGCAATCAGCGTCAAACCCATCACCAGTTCGCTCACACCGAAGTAGTCGGCAAAAACCGTCGCGTTGTCGATCACCATACGCGTCGACATCGGTAAAATAATCAGCGCGACGGCCAGCCACAGAAAAGCCACGGTATTACCCGCTTCATCGCGCGGCAGCTCGGCCAGCTGTTCGCGGGTTAGGGTGTCATTATTGTCACGTTCGGCACGGCGGGCAATGCGGATCACCACCAGCAGATAACCCAGCGCGATGAGCAGCAACGCCACACCATCAAGCCTGCTCAAATAATTATCAAACAGCATGATGCCGCTGAGCAGTGAGACAAGCAGCAGTAATGGCAGTTCGCGCCGAATGAGATTGGAGTGTACTGTCAGGGGGTGGAGTAGCGCTGCGCCGCCAAGAATTAATAGAATATTCGTAATGTTAGAACCGAGAGCGGTTCCCACGGCTAAATCCATCTGTCCATGCTGTGCTGCTGAGAACGAGACAATTAATTCCGGTAAGGATGTACCAATGCTCACCACCGTCATGCCAATGATTAGCGGTGGGATGCCAAAGGATCGACACAGGATCGCGGCGCTAAACACCAGACGGTCGGCACCGTAAACCAGTAAAATCAATCCGATAAACAGCAAGGCAGAGGCTACGAACATTAAAAATCCTTGATGGATGGGGGGCCGGCAAACCTTGTCCGACAGGTAAAAGCATGCTGCACGCGTAAGCAGGCGCTGATTTTGACTGTCTGAGAGGCAAAAGTAAATTTTAAGGCCGTTTTCGCCACACCAAGTGGGTAAGTTTCTGTAAAACTATCGTGCATTAGAGGCTACCAGGCTACCATCGACAGCTTTGATAACGCCCGATCCGCATAAAGAGGTAAAGATGATCCAGCAGCAAACGAATCTGGTTGAGGTTCGTGGCGTCAGTTTCACGCGCGGAGATCGTACGATCTTCGACGATATCTCGTTAACGGTGCCCGCCGGAAAAGTTACCGCAATCATGGGGCCGTCCGGTATTGGTAAAACCACACTGTTGCGTTTGATTGGTGGGCAGTTACAGCCTGATAAAGGGGAGATTTGGTTCCGCGATCAGAACATCCCGACGCTCTCGCGCACGAAATTATACGAAGCGCGTAAAAAAATGAGCATGCTGTTTCAATCGGGGGCGCTTTTTACCGATCTTAACGTTTATGAAAACGTCGCATGGCCCCTGCGTGAACATACGCGATTACCTCCTGAATTACTGCACAGTACGGTTTTAATGAAGCTGGAAGCCGTTGGCTTACGTGGGGCAGCTAAACTGATGCCAGCCGAGTTGTCTGGTGGTATGGCGCGCCGCGCCGCCCTGGCTCGCGCCATCGCGCTGGAGCCGGAGCTAATCATGTTTGATGAGCCCTTCGTCGGGCAGGACCCCATTACCATGGGTGTGTTAGTGAAATTGATTGATGAGCTTAATCATGCGTTGGGTCTAACCTGCATTGTGGTTTCACACGACGTGCCAGAGGTCTTGAGCATTGCCGATCATGCCTATATTGTTGCCGGACAAAAAATTATTGCTCAGGGTAGTGCGCCGGAGCTGCGGGAAAATCCCGATCCGCGTGTGCGCCAGTTTATTGAGGGTCATGCGGATGGCCCAGTGCCTTTCCGCTTTGCCGCTGGAGATTACCTCAGCGACTTGACTCGCTCAGGGAGAACATAAACTGATGTTGTTACAGGCGCTGGCGTCATTTGGACGTCAGGGAATTAATACCTGTGCCGCTTTTGGCCGTGCAGGCTTAATGTTATTTCATGCGCTGGTGGGTAAACCCGCGTTTCGTCGACACGCGCCGCTGCTGGTTAAGCAGCTGTACAGCGTGGGCGTGTTATCTTTGCTGATCATCGTCGTATCAGGCCTGTTTATTGGCATGGTGTTGGGCCTGCAGGGTTATCTGGTGCTCACCACGTACAATGCAGAAACCAGCCTCGGTATGCTGGTGGCGCTTTCGCTACTGCGCGAGCTGGGGCCGGTGGTGACGGCGTTGCTGTTTGCCGGACGTGCAGGCTCGGCATTGACAGCAGAAATCGGATTGATGAAAGCGACGGAACAGCTCTCCAGTATGGAGATGATGGCCGTCGATCCGCTGCGTCGCGTGGTTTCCCCCCGTTTCTGGGCCGGTTTTATCAGTATGCCGCTGCTGGCGCTGATCTTCACTGCGGTGGGGATTGCTGGTGGTGCGTTGGTTGGCGTGAGCTGGAAAGGTATCGACCCTGGTTTCTTCTGGTCAGCGATGCAGAATGCGGTTGATTTTCGTACGGATGTCGTCAACTGCATGATTAAAAGCGCGGTCTTTGCCGTTACGGTAACCTGGATTGCGTTATTTAATGGCTATGATGCCATTCCGACTTCGGAAGGGATTAGTCGGGCGACGACGCGTACCGTGGTGCATGCTTCACTGGCGGTACTCGGTTTGGATTTTGTGCTGACAGCACTGATGTTTGGGAATTGATGCAATGCAAAGCAAGAAAAACGAAATCTGGGTAGGCGTCTTCATGCTGGCTGCGCTGCTAGCGCTATTATTTCTTGGCCTGCGCGTTGCCGATCTCAAAACAATCGGCTCGGAGCCCACGTGGAAGATGTACGCCACCTTCGATAATATCGGCGGACTAAAAGTCAGTTCACCGGTGAAAATTGGCGGCGTGCTAATAGGCCGTGTCGCCGACATCTCGCTGGATGAGAAAACGCTTTCGCCGCGCATCACCATGGATATCAGCGACAAATATGCGAATAAAATTCCGGATACCAGCTCATTAGCGATTCGCACCCAAGGCCTGCTCGGCGAGCAGTTCCTGGCACTCAATTTAGGCTTTGACGATCCTGAACTGGGCTCGTCAATGCTGAAAGATGGCGGCACCATCCGCGATACCAAGTCGGCACTGGTACTGGAAGATCTTATCGGGCAATTCCTCTATAAGAGTGGCGATAACAAACCTGACGATAAATCCCAGGGTGCCGAGAGCGCACCGGCAGCGCCGGCAACAACGGAATAACCAAGAGGTAAAACATGATGTTTAAACGTTTACTGATGATTGCCATGTTGGCAATCGTACCGCTGGCTGCTACTGCAGCGGACCAAAGCAATCCCTATAAGTTGATGAACGAAGCGGCAGCTAAGACCTTTACGCGCCTGAAGAACGAACAGCCAAAGATTAAGCAAGATCCGAATTATCTGCGTGAAGTGGTTCGCCAGGAACTGATGCCATACGTTCAGGTGAAATATGCCGGTGCGTTAGTACTGGGACGCTACTACCGTGACGCGACACCTGCACAGCGCGAAGCTTACTTCGCTGCTTTTGGTGATTATCTGGCGCAGGCTTATGGTCAGGCGCTGGCGCTGTATAACGGTCAAACTTACCAAATCCAACCAGAGCAGCCGATTGGCGATGCGAATATCGTCGCGATACGCGTCACGATTATCGATCCGAACGGCCGTCCGCCGGTGCGCCTTGATTTCCAATGGCGCAAGAATAGCCAAACCGGTAACTGGCAGGCATATGACATGATCGCTGAAGGTATCAGCATGATTACCACTAAACAGAATGAGTGGGGCGATCTGCTGCGTACCAAAGGCATTGATGGCCTGACTGCTCAGCTGAAAACCTATGCAGCACAGCCTATCACCCTGGATAAAAAGCAATAATGAGTGAACCGTTACGCTGGCAGCGCACTGCCAGCACCTTGGCCTTAAGCGGCAAATTAGATCGTGATACGTTGCTGACGTTGTGGCAGGAGCGTGACACTGCGGTCGCGGATATCACCACCATTGATGTTGCTGGGCTGGAAAGGGTTGACTCAGCTGGCTTGGCGCTGCTGGTGCATCTGCGTGAAATTGTGCGGGCACAGGGCAACGTACCGCTTTTTACCGGGATCTCCGATAAACTCCATTCATTAATTACGCTGTATAACCTGCAGCAGATTATTGTTTCTGCGGAAAAAATCGCCTGATTGCCGGATGTCGATGCTAAGCCCCTGATTTTTTCAGGGGCTTTTGCGTATTTAAGAGTCAGGCGCTTTCCTCTAAGATGTCTGCCTTATTATTATTAAGTGAAGTAACGAGCGATGGAAAATAGTGAAGTTCAGGCCGTGCTGATGCAGGCGCTGGCATTAGAAGAAGTACACGTACTTAGCAACGATGGCAGTCACTTTCAGGTCATCGCGGTGGGCGAAATGTTCGGCGAACTGAGTCGCGTGAAGAAGCAGCAGGCTGTGTACGCGCCGCTGATGGAATATATTGCGGATAACCGCATTCATGCGGTTTCCATCAAAACTTATACCCCCGCCGAGTGGGCGCGCGACCGTAAACTCAACGGTTTTTAAGCATCCCGCCGGTTGTTTTATTGATAGATAATTGAGAGCCGTGTTAATGGACAAATTTCGTGTGCAAGGCCCCACCCGTTTAAGTGGTGAAGTGACCATTTCCGGGGCGAAGAATGCTGCGTTGCCAATTCTGTTTGCTGCTCTGCTGGCGGAAGAGCCGGTAGAGATTCAGAACGTGCCGAAGCTGCGTGATATCGATACCACCATGAAGCTGCTGAATCTGCTGGGAGCGCGCGTTGAGCGTAATGGTTCGGTCCACGTTGATGCTCGCGAAGTTAATGTTTTCAGTGCGCCATACGATTTGGTGAAAACCATGCGTGCCTCTATCTGGGCGCTCGGTCCGCTGGTAGCGCGCTTTGGTCAGGGCCAGGTGTCCCTGCCAGGCGGTTGCGCTATCGGTGCGCGCCCAGTTGATTTGCACATTACTGGTCTTGAACAGCTGGGTGCGGAGATTAAGCTGGAAGAGGGCTACGTTAAAGCTTCTGTTAACGGTCGTCTGAAAGGCGCACATATCGTGATGGATAAAGTGAGCGTAGGCGCAACCGTCACCATTATGAGCGCTGCGACGCTGGCGACCGGCACCACCATCATAGAAAACGCAGCCCGTGAGCCGGAGATTGTCGATACGGCAAACTTCCTCAACACCTTGGGCGCGAAAATTAGCGGTGCGGGCTCCGATAAAATCACCATTGAAGGCGTTGAACGCCTGGGTGGCGGCGTTTATCGTGTGCTTCCCGACCGCATCGAAACCGGCACCTTCCTGGTGGCGGCTGCGATTTCACGCGGTAAGGTGATCTGCCACAATACCAAACCGGATACGCTGGATGCCGTCCTGGCCAAGCTGCGTGATGCCGGTGCCGATATTGAAGTGGGCGAAGATTGGATTAGCCTTGATATGCATGGCAAGCGTCCTAAAGCGGTTAACATCCGCACGGCGCCGCACCCAGGCTTCCCAACCGATATGCAGGCGCAGTTCACGCTGCTCAACCTGGTGGCGGAAGGAACCGGTGTGATTACCGAAACGATCTTTGAAAATCGCTTTATGCATATCCCTGAGCTGATTCGTATGGGTGCGCACGCGGAAATCGAGAGTAATACGGCGATTTGTCACGGTGTTGAAACGCTGTCGGGTGCACAGGTAATGGCCACCGATTTACGAGCCTCGGCCAGTTTAGTGCTGGCGGGTTGTATTGCTGAAGGCACCACTTTCGTTGATCGCATTTATCACATCGATCGTGGTTATGAGCATATCGAAGATAAACTGAAAGCAATGGGTGCCAATATCGAGCGCGTAAGCGGCGAATAATTTTTGCTCATGGCGTTTAAAAAACCAGTCACGATCGCGCGACTGGTTTTTTTTCATCTGCGCCACGGTCAGATCTTTTTACGATCCTTTGGCGATCGGATGCGTTTCTTGCGATCAAGCAGCCGGCAGGTGACAGGATCAAAATAGCGGCTCGGCCAGATCTCTGAGGGATGAACTTTGATCGCGTTGGCAATTAGCCACTCCCCTTTGGGCCAGGGACGCGACAGTGCATTCGCCAGGGTTGATGAGCTTAAACCTGATTCACGTGATAATGCCGCCAGTGACGTGCCTTTCTTACGCAGTGCAGCGATGATGTCTGCCGGATGCCAATCCTCTTTCCTTGCATACATAACTTTTCTCTCCTTGTCCGTGTTGTGACTTCATCTCTCTGCTGTCCAATGATTCCCCTCATCGCAGAGTTATCTGGAAAAACCAGCGTTTTATAGCAAATGTTTCCTATAAATTTCCAGTAATTGTTTGTCCGACGCGCAGAAACTGCGTTGCTTTACGCAAAAGCAATGCAAAGGATGTAACAGAGGAGGGAGAAAAGAAGCAGGGCCTGAGCTGGCCCTGTTGAAAATCAGAAGTCGCGCTGCACTGACATGTGCGCCAACGCTTCAAGCGCACTGCGCCACGGGCTTTCTGGTAACACCTGTAGCGCGGCGATAGCTTTATCCGCCTCGTCCTCGGCACGTTTACGCGTCCATTCCAGCGAACCGGTTTGTTGCATTGCCGCCAGTACAGGCTCCAGCAGGTGACGACCGTTGCCCTCTTCAATGGCTTTACGAATCATCTGAGCCTGCTCAGGCGTGCCGTTGTGCATCGCGTGCAGCAGTGGCAGCGTTGGCTTACCTTCGCTGAGATCGTCACCGGTATTTTTACCCAGCGTTTCGCCATCTGCGCTGTAATCCAATAAATCATCAATTAACTGGAAAGCGGTTCCCAGATAGCGGCCATAATCCTGCAACGCTTTTTCCTGCGCCGGCGTGGCGTCGGCCAAAATGGCAGAGGCCTGCGAAGCCGCTTCAAACAGACGTGCGGTTTTACTGTAAATCACCCGCATGTAGCTCTCTTCTGTGATATCCGGGTCGTTGCAGTTCATGAGCTGCAGCACTTCACCTTCGGCGATCACATTCACCGCTTCTGACATCAGCGCGAGGATCTTTAACGATCCCATGCTGGTCATCATCTGGAATGAACGCGTATAGATAAAATCACCCACTAACACGCTGGCCGCATTACCAAACGCAGCGTTGGCGGTGGCTTTGCCACGGCGCATATCGGATTCATCCACCACATCATCGTGCAGCAGCGTCGCCGTATGGATAAATTCGATCAGCGCCGCATTGGTGATGTGCAACGATCCTTGATAATTCAGCGCGCGTGCTGAAAGCACGGCGATCATCGGACGGATGCGTTTTCCCCCGCCGCTGATGATGTAATAGCCTAACTGGTTAATCAGTGAGACTTCTGAATTCAGCTGCTCGAGGATGGTCTGGTTGACGGCCGCCATGTCCTGCGCGGTTAATTCATTAATCTGTTCTAAGTTCATTCGTCTTTTCAGCTTTACTCGTTTTTTGCATGGTAAGCGCTTTACACAGCGTGAGTTCAGGTAATCTGTTACTGATTGTACTTGAAAAATCGGGTTGCGAAACGTTTGCATTCGCCTTGCGCTTTTTTTCTGCAAGAGAGTGCAAAGTGCTCTTGTCTTCTGCTGGAGTATTGCGTAGAATTCGCGCCCTATTGTGAATATTTATCGCGCCGCCTGATGAATAGAAAGGCACGCGCAGAAGCGGAGTTTTATATGTACGCGGTTTTCCAAAGTGGTGGTAAACAACACCGAGTAAGCGAAGGTCAGACCGTTCGCCTGGAAAAGCTGGACATCGCAACCGGTGAAACCATTGAGTTTGACCAGGTTCTGATGATCGCAAATGGCGAAGACGTGAAAATCGGCGCGCCACTGGTTTCAGGCGGTGTGATCAAGGCAGAAGTTGTTGCTCACGGTCGTGGCGAGAAAATTAAAATCGTTAAGTTTCGTCGTCGTAAACACTACCGTAAGCAGGCTGGTCACCGTCAGTGGTTCACAGATGTGAAAATCACTGTGATCGGCGCGTAAGAGGAGATCTGACAAATGGCACATAAGAAGGCTGGTGGCTCGACCCGTAACGGTCGCGACTCCAACGCAAAACGTCTGGGTGTTAAGCGTTTCGGTGGTGAATCTGTTCTGGCAGGTAGCATCATCGTTCGTCAGCGTGGCACCAAATTCCACGCAGGTAGCAACGTAGGTTGTGGTCGTGACCACACCCTGTTTGCCACCGCAGACGGCAAAGTTAAATTCGAGATTAAAGGCCCGAACAACCGTAAATATATCAGCATCGTTGCTGAGTAAGGTTGTCGTGCTGCAGACGTCTACCGTCTGAATACACGAATGAAAGGCCCCGCAGCTTTGCGGGGCTTTTTACATTCTGCTGAAGCTTGCTGGATAACAGTTACGCTTTAGCACAGTTGTTGTACAATTTATGTACTCTTGGCTTTGCCAATCTTGTATTATCCGCCGTCGGTCAGCGCAGAAGACCCTGGCGGACCCGTTTGCGGCCTGCAAGCTGCCGTAAACGACAGCGTGACGGAGAAATAAAATGAAGTTTGTAGATGAAGCGACGATCCTTGCGGTCGCGGGTGATGGCGGCAACGGTTGCGTAAGCTTCCGCCGTGAAAAATATATTCCAAGAGGCGGCCCGGATGGCGGCGACGGCGGCGACGGCGGCGACGTGTATCTGTTGGCGGATGAAAACCTCAACACCCTGATCGATTATCGCTTTGAAAAGTCTTTCCGTGCCGAACGTGGCCAGAATGGCCAGAGCCGTGATTGCACCGGTAAACGTGGTAAAGACATTATTGTTAAAGTGCCAGTCGGTACCCGCGTAATTGACCAGGGTACGGGCGAAACGCTGGGCGACATGACGCGCCATGAGCAGAAGCTGATGGTGGCGAAGGGCGGCTGGCATGGACTGGGTAACACCCGCTTTAAATCATCGGTTAACCGTTCTCCACGTCAGAAAACGATGGGTACGCCGGGCGAGAAGCGTGACCTGCAGCTGGAGCTGATGCTGCTGGCTGATGTCGGTATGCTGGGTCTGCCAAATGCCGGTAAATCGACCTTTATTCGCTCTGTCTCCGCAGCAAAACCCAAAGTGGCGGATTATCCGTTTACCACTCTGGTACCAAGCCTTGGCGTGGTCCGTATGGACAGCGAAAAGAGCTTTGTCGTGGCAGATATTCCTGGCCTGATTGAAGGGGCAGCGGATGGCGCGGGTCTGGGTATTCGCTTCCTGAAACACCTTGAGCGCTGTCGCGTTCTGTTACACCTCATCGACATTGCACCAATCGACGAATCTGATCCGGTTGAAAACGCCCGTATCATTCTTGGCGAACTGGAAAAATACAGCGATAAGCTGTTCCAGAAACCACGCTGGTTAGTGTTCAACAAAACTGACCTGCTGAGCCGCGAAGAAGCGGAAAGCCGTGCTAAGGCGATTGCAGAAGCGTTGGGTTGGGAAGATAAATACTACCTGATCTCTGCCGCAAGCCGCGATGGCGTGACTGACCTGTGCTGGGATGTGATGAGCTTTATCATCGACAATCCTAAAGAAGCCGAGCTGGAAGAGAAACAGCCGGAGAAAGTGGCCTTCATGTGGGATGACTATCACCGTGAAGCCATGGAAACTGCGCAGGAAGTTGAAGAAGACGACGATTGGGATGATGACTGGGACGAAGAAGACGACGAAGGCGTCGAAATCATTTACCAGCGTTAATCGCACAAGAGAAAGCGGCCAGATGGCCGCTTTTTTTTTGCCCTCACCCTAACCCTCTCCCGCAAGCGGGCGAGGGAATCGATAGAGCAAACTTTGAATCATTACTTACATGACGCAGCGTCTCCCTCTCCCAGTGGGAGAGGGCCGGGGTGAGGGCATCGGGCCGCAGAGGACCTAACCCAGCACCGCTACCGTTAAACGCGACGTGCAGCACAGCTGATCGCGAGCATTGCGGATCTCAATCTGCCAGCTCTGATTGCGCGCACCAAGGTGCAGCGGGCGGCAGATCCCGCGCACTTCACCGCTGCTCACCGCGCGATGGTGGCTGGCACTCACCTCAATCCCCACCACGCTTTTACCTTCTTCGATGCTGAGATAACCGGCGATCGATCCCATCGACTCCGCCAGCACCACCGAGGCGCCGCCGTGCAGCAGGCCAAACGGCTGCTGCGTGCGGACATCCACCGGCATGGTGGCTTCCAGATGATCTTCACCAATGACGGTAAACACAATACCGACATGTGCCACCAGCGAGTTTTCACCCAGCTTATTCAGCGTCTCAAGATCAATCGATCGTTTCCACATTGCCATCTGTTAGGATCCCAGCGTTGCGCCACCGTCGACCACAATATCCTGCAGTACCACGTGGCTGGCAAGATCCGAAGCGAGGAACATCACGTTTGCCACGATCTCCTGCGGCTTGGCGATCTTACGCAGCGGGATCCCCAGCTTATACTGATCAGGGAAACCATTGATCATCTCCTGTTCTGCTTCAGGCGTATGCCATAGGCTGCGTTGCATATCGGTATCGGTCGATCCCGGCGAGACGATATTACAGCGCACGCCGAATGGCGCCATCTCTAAACCAACGGTCAGGCACAGGCTGCGTAGCGCCGCCTTGGATGCACCATAAGCGGACATGCCGAGGCGCGGAGCGTGTGCGGCATTGGACGCGATGGTGACAATCGCGCCCGTGCGCTGCTGGCGAAACACCGGCAGGGTTTGCTGGAACATATTGAAAGCGCCACCGGCGTTAACCGCCAAACAAGCCTGCCAGTCCTCGAACGACAGTTCATCGGTTGCGCCAATGCGCAAAATTCCGGCACCGTTAACCAACACATCTAAGCGCGGCTGATCCGCCAGTAAACGCTGACAAACCGTTTTCACCTCGGCGGCGTTGGCCACGTCCAATACTTGGGTTGCAAACGGATAGTCGGCCTGATCGAAACGCAGATCGAAGCCGATCACCTGCGCGCCTGCCTGATGGAAGCTGAGCGCCGTGTGATAACCAATCCCTTTTCCCGCGCCGGTGACCCAGACGATTTTTCCACTGAAATCAAAAGTATTCATTTGGCTGGCACCCGTGATAACAGCGCCCACCAGCCATCAATGGTCGGATTTTTTGCCAGGCTGACAAAATCAATATCGCTATGCACCTGACGCCAGCGCGCCGCCAGCGCCATCACGCGCACCGAATCCAGACCGTAATCGATCAGGCTCTCGTCATCTGCTGGCACATCGTCATCTTCCAGCAGCGGCAAAATCAGCGCCCGCAGATCATCTTTACTCAGCGGTAGCGGCATCAGATCGGCGGTCATCACCACTTTCCCGCTGCGACCAGCGGTGTAAGTCAGCGCCATCATGTGCTCTTCACGTGTGAAGTCAGCCAGCGCATCGGCCACCATAAACGGCTGGATGTTGCGCATAAAGGCGTCTGTCGCGGTTGTCAGGCAGCCAATATGTGCGTAAACGCCGGTGATGATCAGCTGATCGCGGCCCATTTCCTGCAAGGTTGATTCGAGCGGTGAGCGCACAAACGCGCTATAGCGCCATTTGGTCAAAACCTGATCGTCCTGATCCGGCGCCAGTGCAGCAACGATCTTTTGCTGATCCGGATGCTTGTTCAGGCCCGGTCCCCACATGTCGTTAAGCAGCGCGCGATCGGCGTCGCTCTGCGCATTCGGCTGCGCGGTATAAAACACCGGAATGCCCTGCGCCTTGCAGTAGGCGCGCAGGCGCGCGATGTTTTCCACCACCTGATTCACCAGCGGGCTGTCTTCACCCCAGAAATTGAGGAAATACGCCTGCATATCATGAATCAGCAGCGCGGCACGCTGCGGTTCCACGGCCCATTTCACCTTGTTGGTTGGCAGCTCAGTTGCCGCTGGTAATGCGTAAGAATTCAGTTTTGGAATAGCCATTACAATCTCCGGAACAGGTCAGGCTTGCGCTTGTTGATCGGCAAGCTGTTGGCGTAAACGTTTTTTATCTACCTTGCCAACAGGCGTCAGCGGCAGGGCATCTACGCAGGTAATACGGTCAGGTAATTTGAACTCGGCCACGCCCAGCTCACGCAGATGACGGCGCAGCGCCACCGCTTTAATCGGCTGGCTGGCGACGATAAAGGCGCAGCTCTTTTCACCCATCAATTCATCGTTCATCGACACCAGCGCGGCGTGGATCACGTCTGGATGGCGCTGCAGCAGATTTTCGATCTCCTCCGCTGCGATCTTCTCGCCACCGCGGTTAATCTGATCTTTTTCACGTCCTTGTACAGTGATGTAACCCTGCGCGTTAATCTCAATCAGATCGCCAGAGCAGTAAAACCCATGGGCGTCGAAGCTGGCGGCGTTATGCTCTGGGCTCTTGTAGTAGCCGCGAAAGGTGTAAGGACCGCGCGTCATCAGGCGACCAATGGTGCCAGTTGGCAGCGCATTGCCGTGCTCATCTGCAACCCACACTTCGTCGTCCTCAGAGATTGGGCGGCCTTGCGTGGTGAGAATGGTGTTCTCATCGTCGCCAAAGCGGGTGTAGTTCACCAAACCTTCGGCCATACCGAACACCTGCTGCAGCTGACAGCCCATTTCGTTCTGAATGCGTGCGGCCAGGGTTTCACCCAATTTGGCGCCGCCCACCTGAATGCGCTGCAGCGAGGCCAGCTGCTTGTTGCTGCCCCATTCCTGAATCGCCTGTAGCCACAAACTCACCGCCGGTGGCACCAAACCAGTATCCGTAACCTGATGCTTTTCAATCAGCGGGAAACACAGCGTCGCGCTGGGATCGGCGGCCAATATCACCTGTCCACCCGCGTAAAATACGCCGAGTGAACCGGGTGAACTCATGGCGAAGTTATGCGGGGCGGGCAGGGCGATGAGATAGCGCGTATCGGCGGTTACCTCACAGATCTCATCACTGGCGCGAATGCTGTAGTAGTAATCGTTGTGGGTGCGCGGAATCAGCTTTGGCGTGCCGGTGCTGCCGCCTGAGAGTTGGAAAAATGCCACTTCATCGGCGGCAGTTGGCGTGGCGACGAAATCACCCGCCGCTTCCGCCATCAGCGCTTCCAGCGTGTTTTCCGGCTGATTGTCATTGCGTAAAATCACCTGCTGCAGCGAAGGCTGCGCGTCGCACAGTGCGCTGATAAAGGTGTCGTCAGCAAACAGCGCATGGGTGCGATCGGCAATCAGCAGCTTGGGCTCAATCTGCGCCGCATAGGCGCTCAGTTCGGTGCGCTGATGACTGAACAGCGCGAAGACTGATGCTACGCCGAGCTTGAACAGCGCAAACACCGTGACATAAAAATCGGCCACGTTGCCGAGTTGCACCAGCGCAGTATCACCGTTTTGCAGGCCACGACGCTGTAGCGCGGCGGCCAGGTTGCTGCTCAGTACATCCAATTCGCGATAGCTAATTTGACGATCGCCATCAATCACCGCGATGGCATCGTTATGCTGATGACGCGCCAAAATATCGGTCATCGGTACATCCAGCCAGTAGCCTTTTTCGCGGTAGCGCGCGGCCAGATCGTCCGGCCAGCGAGTATAGGGAATGCTCATGCTCTTTCCTTTATTGCAGTCCAAAGGCGCGCAACATGGTATCCAGCTTCACGCCGGTTTCGCGCCATTCTGATTCAGGTTGGGAGTCGGCGACGATGCCCGCGCCGGCAAACAGCCGCACACGCGTGCCGTGCACGGTGCCGCAGCGGATAGTCACTACCCATTCGCCATTGCCTTCGCTATCGCACCAGCCGACGATACCGCCAAACAGCTGGCGATCAAAAGGTTCCAGCTGCTGGATGAGCTGCTGCGCGCGCTGATGCGGGAAGCCGCTCAGCGCCGGCGTTGGATGCAGCAGGCAGGCCAGCGACAGGGCATTTTCCTGCTCATTCTGGACTTCGCCGTCAATTTGCGTCGCCAGATGCCACAGCGTAGCGGTGGTGATCAGCGAAGGCGTGCTCGGTACTGACAGCAAACGGCTGCGCGGCTGCAGCGTATCGCGCATCGCGTCGGTCACCAGTTTGTGTTCATGGCGATCTTTGCTGGAATTCATCAGCGTGTTACCTGCCGCGCGATCCTGCTGCGCATCGCCATGATTGCGCCGTGCAGATCCGGCGAGCGGACAAGAACTGAAATCGCGACCTTGTTTACGCAGCATCAGTTCCGGGCTGGCACCGATCAGCGCACCGCCTTGCGGCATCGGCAGATGGAAATGGTAGCTATTCGGATTCTGCGCAATCACGCGCTGCATCAACGTTGCCGTATCCACCGGCTGCTCCGTGACGATATCCATCAGGCGCGACAGCACCACTTTATCCAGCTCGCCGCGCTGCGTGGCTGCTACCGCATCTGCCACCATATTGAGGAAGACATCGTGGTCTGGTACCGGCGTGCGACGGCGCACCTCTGGCAGATCGCTGATGCCTTGCGGCAGTGCGTTTTGCAGGTCGTCGCGATTGAAGGTCTGATGGGCTTCGGGAATAAACAACGCCGCAGGCTGGCTGACATCGAATGGGATCGCCCCGACCAGAATCGGATTGGCGATGCCCTGTTTTCTCGCAGCAGCAAAGTGCTGACGCAGCTGTTGTTGGAAATCACCCTGCAGCGACGCGGCATCATGTACCGGCGCGCTAATGGTGGTATAGCATCCTTGCGTTGCCAAACTGCGCCACGGCGAGGTAAAGAGAAAACCACGGCAAAGCGCGGAATAATCCTTCAGCCAGGCATTTTCAAACGTGGTCGTTTCCACCATAATTTTCACCTATAAATGATAAGATTATTAAGAATGATTATCATTTTTATTATGGGCCTGTAACCTACGTCGATTGGGCAAAAGTGTCAATCCATTCGCGGGATTTCAGCGACCTTTTGACGTAATCAGGCGCTGACGCTGAACAGGGCAATATGCTAAAAAGTGGGCTAAAACTTATGAATAAATGCGGTTTTTGGGCTATTGCAGCCCTATTGAGTGTTTTCCAGATTTTCACCAGCGTCGCGCATGCCGAACAAGGTTGGCCGCGCACCCTTCAAGGGGCTAACGGATCGCTCACCTTAAACAAAGCGCCACAGCGTATTGTTTCCACCAGTGTCACGCTGACCGGTTCGCTGCTGGCGATTGATGCGCCGGTCATCGCCTCGGGTGCGACTGCACCCAATAGCCGTCTGGCCGACGAGCAGGGTTTCTTCCGCCAATGGAGCGAGGTCGCCAAACAGCACCAGCTCAAACGTCTGTACATTGGTGAACCGAGTGCCGAAGCGGTAGCAGCCGAAGCGCCGGACCTGATCATCGTCAGCGCCACCGGCAATGACTCCGCCATCAAACTCGTCGATCAGTTCTCTGCCATCGCACCGACGTTAGTGGTCAACTACGACGACAAAAGCTGGCAGGATGTGGTCACACTATTAGGCCAGGCCACCGGCCACGAGGCTCAGGCGGCACAGCGTGTTAACGCCTTCAACGATCGCGAAGCCGCGCTGAAGAAAGCCATCACGCTGCCGCCGCAGCCGGTTTCCGCCATGGTGTGGAACGGCGGTGGGCGCGCGGTCAACCTGTGGACCGCCGCCTCGGCGCAGGGCAAGCTGCTGGAACAACTCGGTTTCACCCTGGCGGTACCGCCGGCCAGCGTGGAGCAGAGCCACAGCATGGGACAGCGTAAAGACATCATTCAGCTGTCAGGCGAAAACCTCGCCAGCGGCCTGACGGGTAAAACCTTCCTGCTGTTTGCCGCCGACGATAAAACCACGCAATCGGTACTGAGCAATCCGTTCCTGGCGCAGAATGCTGCGGTGCAAAACAAGCAGGTGTACGAATTGGGTGTCGATTCGTTCCGTCTCGATTACTACAGCGCCAGCAATCTGCTCGCGCGTCTGGAAAAACTGTTCGTTAAATCATGATATCTGCTCCGCCAGCTCCGGCGCTGGCGGGTGGTAACGACGTAAACGCCCCATCACTAACCACATCACCATGCCCAGCAGCGCCGCGGCGAAGCCAAACACCGCAGCGGCCTGCGGTGGCAGCAGCCAGGAACCCATCGCGCCAATCACCGCTGCACCAATCGCATCGCCAGTGACGTTCTGCGCGGTCCACAACCCATTGATGCGACCAAGCAAATGATCGGGCGTGAGCGCTTGAATCATCGCGTATTGCACCAAACTATTGATGGCGCTGAAGTATCCGAAGGCGATCAGACACGCTAACGCCAGCGGCAGGTTCGGCATCAGGCTAAACAAACCAAGGGCGATAAACGCCGCAATCGCGCTGCCGAGTATTAACTGCCCTGGACGCGCGGCGTGTTTCAGTTTGCCGCTGGTCAACGCGCCCACCGCCGCACCGAGCGGCACCGCGGCGTAAAGCAAACCCAGCTGGTCAGCACTCACTGACCAATGAGGCGCGAGTGCGGGATAGAGCACGCGTACCGCGCTGGCTAAGGTTACCAGTGCACCAATCAGCGCCACCATGCCGACAATCGGGCTGGCAAAAAGAAACTGCACGCCAGCGGCCAGGGATTTCAGCGGATGTTCACGCGGCTGCGGCGGAGGCGGCAAGTGCGGTAATTTCAACAGCGTCAACACCGTGAGCAGCGTGCCGAACGCGGCGAGGCCATAGTTCCAGGTTACGCCGCCGTGGGCAATCACCAAACCGGCAATCGCAGGTGACAAAATCGAGCCGAAGCGCACCGTTAACATGGTGATGGCTCCGGCCTGCATAATATTTTCACGCCCCACCAGCGCGGGCGTGGCGGCCAACAGCGCGGTGACGCCAATCGCCCCGAAGAAGCCATCCCAGAAGCCCAGCAGATAAACGGCGATTAACGAGGGTTCCGGCAGCGCGGCATTGATCGCCAGCGCGATAAAGCCTAAGCCGCAGGTGGATCGGGCCAGCAGAATCAGCTTTTTGCGCTCATGGCGATCTGCCAATACGCCGCCGGTCAGCAGACCAATAAACATGCCCGCAGCGGCGAGTGTCACCGCCAATCCCACCAGCAGCGGTGAATTTGTCATGTGCTGGATCTGCACCGGCACCGCGACGGCAAGCATGCCGAGCGCGACAATCGAGATAAAGCGCGCAATAAATACCGCGCGAAAAGCCGGATGGGTTTTCAGCAGTGAAAGATCGATAAAGTGGGAAGATTTGTTCATAGGTTCGCCTTTTTGCACCAATTTTCCTCATCGTCCGCGAGGCGAGTCATGGTAACATAGCTAAACGCGAGTAATAACGATAACCATTATCAAGTTGCATCGCGCATGCGACGACGTTGAACAGTGAAGGTTTAGAACGCTATGCGCCAGATCCGTGCATTGGCAGGCTCAGGGATTCTGCTCTTGCTCCTCATCGCTCTTAGCTTGATGCTAGGGGCCAAATCGATACCGCTTCCCGATGTTTATCATTCGCTTACCTCCAGCTGTAACAGCGCGGAGTGTGTGATTGTGCGTGACGCGCGCCTGCCGCGCACCCTGGCTGGTCTGCTGGCGGGCGTGGCGCTCGGGCTGGCCGGTGCCTTAATGCAGAGCCTGACGCGCAACCCGCTGGCCGATCCCGGTATTCTCGGCGTCAATGCTGGAGCCGGTTTCGCGGTGGTGATTGGCATAGCGCTGTTCGGCGCAGATTCGCCGGTGGATTGGCTTGGCTTCGCTTTTGCCGGTGCACTGCTCTCTTCGTTGCTGGTGGCATTGACCGGTGCGATTGGCGGCGGGCGCGTCAATCCGGTGCGTCTTACGCTGGCGGGCGTCGCGCTTGGCGCGGTGCTGGATGGGCTGACATCCGGCCTGTCGCTGCTCAATCCTGACATCTACGATCACCTGCGCTTCTGGCACAGCGGCTCGCTGGATATCCGCAATTTTACCGTGCTGCGCACGCTGTTTCCGGCGGTGCTGGTGGGCGGCGTGGTAGCGATTCTTCTGTCGCAGGCGCTTAACAGCCTGAGCATGGGGGGCGATATGGCCACCGCGCTCGGTACGCGCGTGGCGCGCACGCAGTTGCTTGGCCTGCTGGCGATTGCGCTGCTGTGCGGTGCAGCGACGGCGGCGGTGGGGCCAATTGCGTTTGTGGGCCTGATGACGCCGCACTTTGCCCGCTGGCTGGTAGGCAACGATCACCGCTGGATGCTGCCCGCAACCGCGCTGATTACACCGATTTTATTACTCGCCGCCGATATTCTTGGCCGCCTGCTGGTTGCGGGCGAGCTGCGGGTTTCCATCGTCACGGCAATGCTTGGTGCACCGATGCTGATTGTGCTGGTACGCCGCAAACTGGGCCGGGGTGGGCTATGACGCATCGTGACTGGTTACACGCGCTTTGGCTGCTGCTTTGCTGCGGGCTGCTGGCGTATCTGGCGATGACGCGCGGCGCGTTACAGATTAGCGGCGAACAAATCGGGCAGCTGCTGCTCGGGCAGGGGGCCGGCAACGTCAAGCTGATCGTGCTGGAGTGGCGTTTGCCGCGCGTGCTGATGGCGTTGCTGATTGGTGCTGCGTTAGGGATTAGTGGGGCGATTTTCCAGTCGCTGCTGCGCAATCCGCTCGGCAGTCCGGACATTCTCGGCTTTAACACCGGCGCTTACAGCGGCGTACTGGTGGCGTTAGTACTGTTCAATCAAAGCGTCACGGCGATGACCGGCGCGGCGCTGATTGGCGGCATCGCCACGGCGGCGTTGGTGTATCTGTTCGCCTGGCGCAACGGCGTGGAAACCTTCCGCCTGATCATTGTTGGCATCAGCGTGCGCGCGCTGCTGATGGCGCTGAACTCGTGGCTGATTATCAGCGCGTCGCTGGAGTCGGCGCTGAGTGCCGGCTTATGGAGCGCCGGATCGCTCAACGGGATTACCTGGGCCAAAACGCCGCCGGTGATTGTGGTGCTGCTGCTGGCGTTACTGCTGATGGCGTTATTGGCGCGGCGCATGCGCCTGCTGGAGATGGGCGACGATACCGCCTGTGCGCTCGGCGTGCCGGTGGAGCGCAGCCGGATGTGGCTGATGCTGATTGGCGTGGTGTTAACGGCAGCATCAACGGCGCTGGTGGGACCGATTTCGTTTGTCGCGCTGCTGGCACCGCAAATTGCGCGTCGTCTAGGCGGCGGCATGAAAGGTGCATTGCTGCTCTCGGCGCTGTGTGGCGCACTGTTGCTACTTGCCGCTGACTATGCCGCACAGCATCTGTTTCTGCCTTATCAATTACCGGTTGGCGTGATTACCGTCATCCTCGGTGGACTTTATCTGATTGCTTTACTGGTGCGGGAGGCGCGACGCCAATGATCGATATCCCTTCACGTCTGCGCGGCGAAGGTTTGACGCTGGGCTACGACAAAAAAATGGTGGCAGAGAATTTGTCGGTGGCGATTCCCGAGGGTGAACTGACGGTGATTATCGGCCCCAACGCCTGTGGAAAATCGACCTTGCTGCGCACGCTCAGCCGGCTGCATACGCCGCTGAAAGGAGAAGTGCTACTGGATGGTGAAGCGATTGCGCGCTATCCCACGAAAGAAGTGGCGCGCCGTCTTGGCCTGCTGCCGCAAAGTTCGAACGCACCTGCGGGCATCAGCGTAACAGAGCTGGTGGCGCGCGGACGTTATCCGCATCAGGCGCTGTTTGGTCGCTGGCGTGCGGAAGATGAAGCGGCGGTGCAGCAGGCGATGCAGGCCACCGGCGTGGCCGACCTGGCGCAGCAATCGGTGGATACGCTATCGGGCGGTCAGCGCCAGCGCGTGTGGATTGCGATGGTGCTGGCGCAGGAAACGCCGCTGCTGCTGCTGGATGAGCCGACCACCTGGCTGGATATCACGCATCAAATTGAGTTGCTGGAGCTGATGCAGGAGTTGAATCAGCAGCATGGCCGCACGCTGGTGGTGGTGCTGCACGATCTCAACCACGCGTGTCGTTACGCCACGCACTTGATTGCCATGCGTTATGGCAAGATTGTCGCCGAGGGCAAACCGGCGGAGATCGTGACGCCGGCGTTGATCGAGCAGGTTTATGGTTTGCGCTGCGTGATTGTGGACGATCCGGTGGCGCATACGCCGATGATTGTGCCGCTGGGGCGCGGGGGATGATCAAGATTGCGCGATAAATCGCGCCGCTACGAATGTGTGCATTATTCCGTAGCGGCGCAATTTATTGCGCTTATTGCAATATATCCCTGAGCAGCGGTCCGATCTGCTCAAACATCTGCGGTGAAATGATCTCGACATGGGCACAATCCATGGGCCATACGTCCAGCTCACCCACATACGGTGCCCAGGCGCGGCGCGCATCCTGCCCTGGCTGCTGGGTTTGTTCGGCGAGGAACAGCGTGGCGCGGCCGTTAAACCGTGCACTGCGCGCGGTGGCCAGCAGGCGCACTGAACTGGCGTAATTGGCTTCGATGGTATCGAACATCGCGCGCATCTCTTCACCGGCCTGATGGCGCTGCGCAGCGATAAACTGCTCGCGCTCGCGATTCACCTCTTCCAATACCGCCGGATCCAGCACGTTCTCGCCGCGCCTCTCATCCCAGTTCTGGGTTTCCGGCGGCCAGGTATCCAGCAAGCCGAGGAAGGCCACTTCTTCGCCCGCCGCTTCCAGCCGTGCGGCAATGCCTTGCGCCAGCGTACCGCCGAGCGAATAGCCGAGGAAATAGTAAGGCCCGTGCGGCTGTACTTCGCGCAGGGTTTGCAGATGTGCGTCGCACACGTCGTCCAAATGCGCGCTTTGGTTCAGCGGGCTATCGATATCCGGCGACTGGATGCCGATCAGCGACCAGCGCGGGTCGAGATAGCGTTGCAGGATGCTGAACTGCCAGGCAAAACCGGAGGCAGGATGGAAACAGAACAGCGTAGGTCCGTGACTCTTACGCAGCGGCAGCACCGCTTCGAAACCGGCCTGCTGATGGGATTGCGCATCGCTAAGCAGCGTAGCCAGCTTCTCCACCGTCGAGGCCACCATAATTTGCCCCACCGAGACCGGCAGTTGCAGCTCGCGACGCAGCCTGGCGGCTAAGCGCATCGCCAGCAGAGAATGACCGCCAAGGGCGAAGAAATCATCCTGCGCGCTGATGGTATCGCGTGCCAGCAGCTGGCAGAAGGCATCTGCCAGAGTAGTTTCCAGACCCGCGTGTGGGGCACGTCCCGCGCTGGCCGTGGCGGATTCAGGCAGCGGCAGCGCTTTGCGATCCAGTTTACCGTTGCTGCTGAGCGGGAAGGCATCAAGCTGCACAATGGCAACGGGCACCATATGCGCCGGCAAGCGCTGCGCCAGCGCCTGACGCAGTGCTTCGCCATCCACCGGCTGCGCGGCAATCACGTAACCGACCAGCTGACGTGCATCACCCTGCGCTGCCGCATCGCCCAGCACCACGGCATGCGTTACCGCTTGCTCAATGCCTGGCTGCGCGCTCATCACATGATCAATTTCGTTCAGTTCGATACGTTGACCGCGAATCTTCAGCTGATCGTCGCTGCGGCCAAGGTATTCCACCGCGCCGTTATCCAGCCAGCGCGCCACGTCGCCGGTGAGGTACATGCGCTCACCGGGGCTGAACGGGTCGGCGATAAAGCGGCTGGCTGTCAGGTCAGGCCGGCCAAGATAGCCGTGCGCCAGCTGCACGCCGGTTAAATAGAGATCGCCCGCCACGCCCGGCGGCACCGGTTGCATGCGGGCATCAAGAATGCGCAGGCCGGTATTCCACACCGGGAAACCAATCGGCACGCTGGCCCCTTCGACGGCGGCCAATGCATCACCAAACGCCGGATACCAGCTGACATCCACCGCAGCTTCGGTTGGACCATACAGATTGTGCAGCGGCACCCGCGTCAGCTTTTCCCATTCGCGTGATAAGTCAGTCGGCAGCGCCTCACCGCTGCAGAACACGTTGCGCAGGCTGGCACAGCTGGCAATCGCCTGTTGATCATCAAGGGCCGCGACAAAGGCCGCCAGCATCGAGGGTACGAAATGCGTAGTGGTGACTTTGTAGCGGGCAAACAGTTGCTGCAGCGCTTCAGGATCGCGATGTGCCTCGGGCGGCGCCATCACCAGCTGCGCGCCGACCAGCAGCGGCCAGAAGAATTCCCACACGGAAACGTCAAAGCTGCTCGGGGTTTTTTGTAAAACTACATCATCTGCTTGCAGCGGATAGCGATCCTGCATCCACAGCAGGCGATTGACGATGGCTTCATGGCCCACCAGCACGCCTTTAGGACGGCCGGTAGAACCCGAGGTGTAAATGATGTAGGCGCCATCCTGCGGCGTCGGTGCGCTGGCCGGTTGCGGCGCAGTTGGCGTGCTATACAGCGCATCAAAATGCAGCTGGTTTACCTGGGCGATAGTGCTAAAGCGCGCACTGAGCGCCGCGCAGGTGATCAGGGTTTTCGGCGCGGCGTCTTCCAGCATCAGCTGCAGGCGCTCGTCCGGATAGCCGGTATCGAGCGGTAAATACGCGGCGCCAAGCGCAACAATCGCCTGCAACGCCAGCGACAGCTGCACCGAGCGCGGCAGCGCTACCGCGACAATATCGCCACGCTGTACGCCTGCGGCGGTCAAATCCGCGGCCAGCGCAAACACCTGCTGCTGCATTTGGCGATAGCTCAGCTGATGCTGCGCATCGGCGAGGGCCGGGGCATCCGGCGTGCGTGCTGCCTGCTGCGCCAACAGCGAGGCCAGCGTTTCTGCCGGCAGCGGATGGGCGGTTTGGTTAATCGCGGCAATCTGCGCGTGCTCTTCGGCGGTGAGTAGATCGAGTTCACCACACGGTCGCTGCGGCTGCTTAGCCAGCTGATCCAGCAGCAGGGCGAAGCGGCTGGCATGGCGCTGCAAGGTCTGCTCGCTGTAGCGCTCGGCGTTAGCCAGCAGTTCAAGGGTTAATTCACCCTGCTCGCTGATATAGATGGCGATCTCCAGATCGCGTACCGGCCCGGATGCCAGCTGATGGGTGATGCCTTCTACGCCAGCGAAATCGAGCTGGTAATCAAACATCTTCAGGTTGATCACCGGACCGTACAGTGGATCGCCATCGCCGAGACGACCGAGATCGCGCTGCACCTGTTCGGCGTCATAGCGCTGATGACGACGCATCTTTTTCACTTCGCCCGCCAGCTGCGCGGCGAGGGTGCTCAGTGGCTGGGTGGGATCGTAATGTACCGCCATCGGCAACACGTTGATCACCGGCCCGGTGGCACACAAGGCGGCAGAACCAATACGACGCATAAAGATGAAGCCGGCGGCAAAGTCGTTTTGGCCGCTGAGACGTGCCAGCCACAGCGCAACGAGGGCAAAAGCCAGATCGGCGGCGCTGGAGTGCGGGTGCTGCTGCACCAGCGTCTGAAAGGTGCTGCGCTCCAGCGTCACGCTGTGGCGCAGTAGATCGGTGCTGGCGGTTTGTCCGGCGAGCGGTAGCGGTGAGAGCGAAGCTGGTGACGGCAGCGCCGCGCCTTTTTCGCGCCAGAACTGGCCGTCACGCGCAAAGGAGGAGGATTCGCGGTAACGCTGATACTCGTCGACCACTTCACTAAACGGGATAAACGGCGTGGGCTCAGCAGGCTGCTGACGCACTGCTGCGCTGTAAAGATTGGCGATGCGGCGGGTCAGCGCGGTGAAGCTGAAGCCATCCACCACCAAATGGTGATAGCGCTGATACCAGAACCAGTGGCGATCGCCAAGTTGGAAAAGAGTGTGATGCCACAGTTTTGCGCCGCTTAACACACGCAGATCGCCATTCATATCGTCGCGCATCAGCCTGCGTGCTGTGGCGACGGCATCGGCCTCGCCGCGCAGATCGATAATCTGCGGCGGACTAAATTCTTGTGGCTGCAGCCACTGCAACGCTTCGCCTTCCACTTCGCCAAATGCCATGTTTAGCGTATCGGCTTCCTGCATGCCCACGACAATTGACTGGGCCAGTAAGGCGCTATCAATGTCACCGCGCAGCTCAACAAAGTGCGCTACTGCATAAGCGTTGTGGTGTGGTGACAGCTGATCGGCAATCCAGATACCGGGCTGTGCCGCGACTAACGGCAAGGTTTGGTGGTCAATCATAGATTTATTCATCAGAGATTCGGACATGGATGCTCCGGTTGGTTCAACAGGGCTTGTAAGCCACTTAGCAGGCCACCGCGCCAGCAGAGCGCATCGTGGCCGCCTTCCACCGGCTGGTAATGCACCTGATAACCGGCGGCGTGAAGTTGCTGTTGTAGCTGTTGATTAGCTTGCAGAATTAAGCCTTCGCGCTTGCCTGCTTCCAGCCAGAAGCGCAGCGGTTGGCGCGGTGCAAGGCCGCGATCGAGTTCTTGCAGCAACCAGCCGTGTGGGTTGCCGCGCTCTGGCCACCAGAAGGAGCCGGAAAGGCTGAGCGCATTACCAAAGGTTTCCGGCCAGTGCAGCGCGGCGAATACCGACGCGAGGCCGCCAAAACTTTGTCCGGCCACAATGGTGCTTGCCGCCTGTTGGCGATAAGGCACTGAGTGTGCCACCTGCGGCAACAGTTCTTGCTGGATGGCTTGCCAGAATTGCGGGTTGCACGGCAACTCCCGGCTGCGGTGATCGCGATCGATGATGTCGATAAACAGATACACCGCGGGCGGCAACGCGCCGTTATCGGTGAGCTGCTGTAGCGGCCCGGCAATCGGCATGCTGTGCGCCCAGAACTGGCCATCAAGCAAGATCGCCAGTGGACGCTGCTCAGGAGTCGCATCGCCGGTGGTGTAAATCCACACGGGGCGGCTGTTGCCTAATAGCGCGCTATCCCATTGCAGCTGCTGCAGTTTTAGGGTGGGTGCCGTGCCGTTATCCAGCGCCTGCCACACCTGTTGATCCGGTGCCTGTGGGAGATGCAGCGGTGATACGCCCATGCCGCGTCCGCCCGACCAGCTACGCAAGTTGTTCAGCGGATCGGCCTGCGCCGTGGGAAATTTATCGCGCCACCAGCTGCGCAACGCATGCATGTCGGCCACGCCCGTGAAGTCGGTGGCCTGCTCATCGGGCATCAAACAATAACTACCGCGCCAGTTGGCGGGAAGCTCGGTTTGCCAGTACCACACGTTGGTTCCTGCCACACGCATCAACGATTGCGGTGGGCGACGCTGGTGGTGATCGGTGACACCCGTAATGTTGATCCACACGCGCTGGATGGAGGATTGAGTCTCGTCACCTTGCGGGTCGCGCCAGAAGAAAGTGACCCGACAGTGGCCATCATCGGCTAACTCAATACGGGGAATGCCTTGGGATTGTTGCGCCTGCCACCAGGCTGCGCTGCCGGTTACATCATTTCGCCAGGTCATAGGGCTGCCAGTCGGTGTTTACGCGGAGAGGGAGATAAGTTTGATGAATAATACTATTGATAATAATTTGCATTTGCAATAGGGTGGCTGCGCTCAAAAAAGAGCACGCTCGTTCCGCCTGACTCTTTCCATTTGGCAAGGTGATGCAAAGGAAGGGTTGGAGGGGCTGGATCCGGGCGCGTTAGGAACAGGGATCTTCTCACCGGCTCGCCACGCAAGCCTCAGGGTTTTTGCTGGCAATCCAGGAACGCATAAAATGAAAAATTACTCACGATTATCATTAGCCATTCTGATTGAACTGGGGCTCAGCGCCTCACTGCTCTCCAGCGGTGCCTGGGCAGCGGACACTTCTTCCAGCAATACCTCAGTAAGCAGTACCGACGCCCAATCCATGGACGGCGGCACCTTAATGGTTACCGCGCAGCAGCAAAATCTGCAGGCGCCAGGAGTTTCAACTATCACCGCCGACGAAATTAAAAAACACCCGCCTGCGCGCGATGTCTCCGAGATCATCCGTACCATGCCGGGCGTGAATCTCACCGGTAACTCCACCAGCGGCCAGCGCGGTAACAATCGCCAGATCGATATTCGCGGCATGGGTCCGGAAAACACCCTGATCATGGTGGATGGCATGCCGATTACCAGCCGTAACTCGGTGCGCCTTGGCTGGCGTGGCGAGCGTGATACGCGCGGTGATACCAATTGGGTGCCACCGGAGATGATCGATCATATCGATGTGATTCGCGGACCGGCAGCAGTGCGTTACGGCAACGGCGCGGCGGGCGGCGTGGTGAATATCATCACCAAAAAACAGACCGATCAGCAGTGGCACGGTTCCTGGAACACCTATTACAACGTGCCAGAACACAAAGCGGAAGGCGCTACCAAACGCACTAACTTCAGTCTGGAAGGGCCGCTGGGTGATGATTTCAACTTCCGCTTGTACGGCGGTTTAGCCAAAACTCAGGCCGATGCCTATGACATCAACGAGGGGCATGCGGCGGCGCGCACCGGTTCATACGCGGGCAGTTATCCGGCCGGGCGTGAAGGCTCGGTGAATAAAGATATCAATGCGTTACTGAGCTGGGCATTTGCGCCAATGCAAACGCTGGAGTGGCAGGCTGGCTACAGCCGCCAGGGCAACCTGTATGCTGGCGACACGCAGAACACCAACACCAGTGCGCTGGTGAAAAGCCTGTACGGTGATGAAACTAACCGCCTGTATCGGCAAAATGTCTCGCTGAAGTGGACGGGCGCATGGGATAACGGCGTCAGCACCAATACCTATGCGCGTTATGAGAAGACCCGCAACTCGCGCATCAATGAAGGTTTAGCGGGCGGCACTGAAGGCATCTTCTCGAATAGCGGTTTTAACACTATTCAGCTGGACGATGTGCTGCTGCATAGCGAAGTGAGCATTCCGTTTGAACTGCTGTTCAATCAAACCGCGACGCTGGGTACTGAATGGAACCAGCAGCGCATGAAAGATGGCTCCTCTAACACCCAGGCAGCGAGCTACGGTGCGGTGCCTGGCATCGATAACACTGGCCGCAGCCCGTATTCACAGGCAGAGATTTTTTCACTGTTTGCTGAAGACAACATGGAGTTGACCGACAGCACCATGCTGACGCCAAGTCTGCGTTTCGACCATCACTCGATAGTTGGCAACAACTGGAGCCCGTCGCTTAACCTGTCGCAAGGTTTAGGGGATGACTTCACCCTGAAGATGGGGATAGGGCGTGCGTATAAAGCGCCGAGCCTGTATCAGACCAACCCTAACTATCTGCTGTACAGCAATGGCCAAGGTTGCGCGGCCAGCACCGGCGCTTGTTATCTGCAGGGGAATAACGACCTCAAAGCGGAAAACAGCATCAACAAAGAGATTGGTCTTGAGTGGAAACATGAAGGATATCAGGCCGGTTTAACCTGGTTCCGCAACGATTACCGCAACAAGATCGAAGCCGGTTACTCGCCAGTGGGCAAAGCCTCTAATGGCACCACCGATATCTATAAGTGGGAAAATGTACCGAAAGCGGTGGTGGAAGGGCTAGAAGGTACCGTCAACGTGCCCTTTTCGGACAGCGTAACGTGGAACAACAACTTCACTTATATGCTGCAAAGTAAGAACAAAGAGACCGGCGATCGCTTATCGGTGATTCCGGAGTACACGCTAAACTCGACGCTGAGCTGGCAGGCAATGCAGGATCTGTCGCTGCAGACCACGCTGACCTGGTACGGTACCCAGACGCCGAAGAAATATGACTACAAAGGCAATACCTCAACCGGTAGCGCCACTGATACGGTGAGCCCTTATTCGATTATTGGCATGAGCGGCACCTACGATATCAATAAGTACGCCAGCGTCACGCTGGGTATCGATAACCTGTTCGATAAGCGTCACTACCGTGAAGGGAATGCGCAAACCACCGGCAATGCCACGACGAACTCGTATCTGTATGGGGCGGGGGCGAATACCTACAATGAATCAGGTCGTACTTATTATGTGAGTCTGAATACCCACTTCTGATGGCGTTCAGCCAATCAGTTGCAATGGCAAATAGCAGCGGGCAATCAGTCCGCTGCTATCCTCACGATTAATCAGTTCCAATCTGCCGCGGTGCATCTGCACGATACGCAGCACAATATTAAGACCAAGCCCGCTACCGCCGTAACGCTGATCGCGACGACGAAACGCCTGCGTCAGCTCTTCTGCGGCCGTCGCATCAATACCGGGCCCCTGATCCCACACTTCGATAATCACCTGCTGCTTGTCCTGCCGCATTTTTACCGTCACTTCGCTACCTTCCGGGCTGTAACGTGAGGCGTTTTCCAGCAAATTACGTAGCATCAGGCGCAGCAGCATCGGTTCCCCTTGCTGCTGTAGATCATCGCTCTGTGGCCAATGCAGGATTTGCTGCCGCTGGTGGTAAAGTTCGGCCATTTCCGGCCGCAGCGGGTGCATGATCTCTTTTTGCCATAGTACCTGCTGATAGTGACCCCCTGCCAATGCCTGTCCGGCGCGTGACAGCATGAGCAGCTGTTCTACGGTGTGCATCAGCTGATCGATACGTTCAATCAGCATCTCGCTTTGCGGCACGTTCTGCTGATGCAGGAGCTCAAGGTGCAGCCGCAATCCTGCCAGCGGCGTACGCAGCTCGTGCGCCGCATCGGCGGTGAATAATCGTTCCTGCTGCAGCGTGTGATCCAGGCGCGAAAAGAGTTGGTTAATCGACGACGTTACCGCCACAATCTCATCCATTTCTGAATAGATCGGTAAAGGAGAGAGATTATCCGCCGAGCGATGCGCGAGACTGTCTTGTAGCGACTTGAGCGGGCGAATGATCCAGTTAATCGCCCAAAATGACAGCAGCAGAGTAAGGCCTACCATCACTAAAGAGGGCAGTAGCAGCGACGCAATGGCTTCGCGAATCTCATTTTCCACGCGATCGTTACGCGCTTGTGCGGAAAGGGTTTCGTTAACTAAAAAGCTGATTTGTTCGCGGCTTTCATGCCACAGCCAGATGGCGCTCATCACCTGACAGGTGAGGAGGATCAGCGCCAGCATGATTAATAACCGCTGACGCATGCTGTTCATTCGCGGATTTCCAGGCGGTAACCTACGCCGCGCACGGTTTTGATGCGATCTTTCCCGAGCTTGCGACGCAGATTGTGAATGTGAACTTCGAGGGTGTTGGAGCCGGGATCATCATTCCAGCTGTAGAGATCTTGCTGCAGCGTTTCGCGGTGGACGTTTTGTCCCACTCGCATCAGTAAGCGCGTCAGCAGTGCGAACTCTTTGGGCGTGATCTCCAGCGGAAGATTTTCCAGCAGAACCTGCTGCGAACTGAGATTCAGCGTCAGATCGCCCTGTTGCAGCAGGTTATCGCTGTGGCCCTGATAGCGGCGAATTAATGCCCTTACGCGGGCCTGTAACTCAACCAGCGCAAACGGCTTCACCAGATAATCATCGGCGCCGGCATCCAGGCCCTCCACGCGATCCTCCAGCGCATCGCGCGCCGTGAGGATCAGCACGGGTACCGCGATGCCGTCGCGGCGCCACTGGCGTAGCAAGGAAGCGCCATCGCGATCCGGTAAGCCAAGATCGAGCACGATCAGGCTGTACTGACCGCTGCGCAGCAGTGCATTACTTTCGGCAGCTGTACTGGCGCAGTCGATGGCGTAACCTTGCGCGCTGAGCGCTTGCGCCAGGCCCGACTGCAGCAGCGTATCATCTTCGACAATGAGCAGTTTCATCAGTTATTTTTGTTGATATCCGAGTAGAGGCGACTCTCAAAACGTACCAATGGAATACGGCGCGTTTTCTGATCTTCCGGCGGAACCGCATAGCCGGAGAGGTATTGGACAAACGCCACGCGCGCACCGCTTGAGGTGGTAATGAATCCAGCCAGATTATAGACGCCCTGCAGTGAACCGGTTTTTGCCGACACTTTACCATCCAGTCCTGCTTCATGCAGACCGCCGCGATATTGCAGGGTGCCGTCATAACCCGCCAGCGGCAGCATCGAAATATAATTCAGCGTCGAATCGTTCTTCGCAATGTATTGCAGCACTTGCATCATGGTATCTGGCGCGATCAGGTCATGACGCGACAGTCCGGAACCATCAACCTGAATGCTGTTGCCGAGATCAACGCCGGCTTTTTCCCGCAGGATTCGGCGTACGGCATCTGAGCCCGCGCGGAATGTACCCGGCACGTTGAAGTAGTGATGGCCGATGGTGCGGAATACGGTATCGGCAATCATGTTGTCCGACTTTTTCAGCATGGTGTGCAGCAGTGTATGCAGCGGCGCCGATTGCGTTGACGCCAGCACGCTGCCCGGTGAGGTCACTTGTGATTGACGCACTAAATGGCCGCTGTAATCGATATCGGCAGCGCGCAGCTCGGCTTTGAGGATCTCACCGGCCCACGCGGCGCCATCCTGCACGGCAAACGCCAGCGGCAGCGGTTCAGCACGTTGACGCATGCAGCCGGTTAGTGTGTAGCGATTAAGTTCGCCGGGCACCACATCCAGCTCGCAATATTGTCCGTCACCGCTGTTACGGCCGATGGTGCGCACCTGACTGAACATGTGCGCTGGGTAATACGAAGCGATGCGCACAAAGGCATTCTCGCCCGGCGTAGTGGCGCTATAGAGCGAAACTGAGAAACAGTTTTTATCGACAATGGCAGCACCCGGCGGTGCACTAAAGCACTGTGTCAGATCGTTCCACGGCCAGCCTGGGGCCATATCGTGGCTCGCGAACACCGAGGTGTCGATCACCAGATTGCCCTTGATGTGGGTGATGCCCTGCTTTTTTAGCGCAGCAACCATATTGCGCAGATCCTGGCGACTTAACGTCGGATCGCCGCCAAAACGTGCGACCAGATCGCCATTGAGCGTGCCATCGTTAACCGCGCCTTTAGTTTCCATGGTGGTTTGGAAACGGAAGTCGGGACCGAGTTCCAGCAGGGCCGCCAGCGCCGTCACCACCTTCATGGTGCTGGCCGGTAATGCCATCTGTTTGCCGTGATAATCGATTATCGGGGTTGATGCGCCCACTTTTTGTACCATCAGCGCCAGGTTTGCGCCGTCTGGCAAATACTGCATGTATTCTTCAACGGGAGCTGCTTGTGCCTGCAGCATAAACGCACAGGTTAATCCGGTAACAAGTCGTGAAAATCGCATAATCTCGCGGTAACTGACGGGTGAAGGCGTCAATACTACGTCCCCAGACGGTGCAAAGTAAACGATGACCCACAGGGAACTCTGGGGTAAAATACGTATCAAAATGCAAAACCGAACCTGACCCGGAAAGCTTTCCGGGTCAGGCTTCTTTTGCTTGTGAAAAGAGGTAACGCGCCGCAGAAGCTGTTTTCTGCTGTCACCGGTCAGGATGACGCCGTTAACCAGGATAGATGACGAGGAGCCAAAATGAATCAGATTCCGATGACGTTGAAAGGCGCTGAGAAGCTGCGCGAAGAGCTGAACGAACTGAAATCCGTGAAGCGTCCGCGCATTATCGCCTCCATCGCCACAGCCCGTGAGCACGGCGATTTGAAAGAGAATGCCGAATACCATGCGGCTCGCGAAGAACAGGGTTTCTGCGAGGGGCGTATTCAAGAGATTGAAGCCAAACTCTCTAATGCGCAGGTCATTGATGTGACCGCCATGCCAAAAACCGGTCGCGTGATTTTTGGCGCTACCGTAACCATCCTGAATGTGGATACGGATGAAGAGTTCACCTACCGCATTGTGGGTGACGATGAAGCTGATTTTAAACAGAACCTGATTTCAGTGAATTCACCGATGGCGCGTGGGTTGGTGGGTAAATCAGCGGACGACGTAGCGATTGTGAAAACCCCCGGCGGGGATGTGGAATATGAAGTGCTAAAGGTGGAATACCTTTAAGCTATTGCTACGCTTTGCAATATGTCGCTGCATTTTGTAAAGAAAGGAAAAAGGCCGCATTGCGGCCTTTTATCACATGCAGGAGCGTGGCACTTTCTTTGCCCGTCGCCGCCTTTAAGGGCATGATTAACGCGGAAGAGTAATTTTGCGCTCTTTTGCAGGGCGATACAGCACCAGCGTGTTGCCGATGACCTGTACGTTGCCTGCTTTTGTTTCACGCACGATAGCGTCAACGATCAGCTGCTTGGTTTCACGATCTTCCGAGGCAATTTTTACCTTGATCAATTCGTGATGCTCGAGCGCCAGTTCGATTTCGGCGAGCACGCCTTCAGTAAGGCCATTACCGCCCAGCATGACAACCGGCTTAAGCGGATGGGCAAGGCCTTTCAGGTGCTGTTTTTGTTTGGTACTCAGATTCATCGTATTTTTTGCTTACTCAGGGATTGAAAACGGTTCATTCTACCGCCATCTCGAGTATATCGCCAAATCAACGCGACCATTGCGTGCTGATTTATCGCTACGATGACGATTTAATTGGAAAAATTATGACGGGTAAAAAGCGTTCGGCCAGTTCCAGTCGCTGGCTTCAGGAACACTTTAGCGATAAATATGTGCTGCAGGCACAGAAAAAAGGGTTACGTTCGCGTGCCTGGTTTAAACTTGAGGAAATACAGCAGGGTGACAAGATTTTCAAACCCGGCATGACGGTGGTTGATCTGGGTGCAGCACCCGGCGGTTGGTCGCAATATGTGGTTCAGCTTATCGGATCAAGTGGTCGTATCATCGCCTGCGATCTGCTACCAATGGACCCGATAGTTGGCGTTGATTTTTTGCAGGGCGATTTTCGCGATGAAGCGGTGCTTAACGCTTTGCTGGAGCGCGTAGGCGACCAAAAGGTGCAAGTGGTCATGTCAGACATGGCACCCAATATGAGCGGTACACCTGCGGTTGATATTCCACGTTCGATGTATTTGGTAGAATTGGCGCTGGAAATGTGTCGGGATATTCTGGCGCCGGGCGGCAGTTTTGTAGTGAAAGTGTTTCAGGGAGATGGCTTCGATGAATACCTGCGGGAAATTCGCTCCCTGTTTACGAAAGTGAAAATTCGTAAGCCGGACGCTTCGCGACTTCGTTCGCGCGAAGTGTACATTGTGGCGACGGGGCGCAAACTTTAGCCTGAATTGCCGGAATCAAAGTAAGACGACCAATGCGTTTATTCTGATGTCTAATTCTGAGTTTCAGGGTAAACAAGTAAAATCATCCGCACTGCGATTCCAGGTATGAAGGATCTATAGTACCCTACGCTGTCTGTTAACATCGTTGTAATATGAGGTTAATCCCTTGAGTGACATGGCGAAAAACCTGATTCTCTGGTTAGTCATCGCGGTTGTGCTGATGTCTGTATTCCAGAGCTTTGGGCCCAGCGAGTCGAATGGCCGTAGGGTTGATTATTCAACTTTCCTATCGGAAGTGAACCAAGATCAGGTCCGCGAGGCACGAATTAACGGGCGTGAGATTAACGTTGTCAAAAAAGACAGCAATAAATACACCACCTATATCCCCGTCAACGATCCTAAGTTACTCGATAATCTGTTGACCAAAAACGTCAAAGTGGTTGGCGAGCCGCCAGAAGAACCAAGCCTGCTGGCTTCAATCTTCATTTCCTGGTTCCCAATGCTGCTGTTGATTGGCGTGTGGATCTTCTTTATGCGGCAGATGCAGGGCGGCGGCGGCAAGGGCGCGATGTCCTTCGGCAAGAGCAAAGCCCGCATGTTGACCGAAGATCAGATCAAAACCACGTTCGCTGACGTGGCCGGTTGTGATGAGGCCAAAGAAGAAGTTGGTGAGCTGGTTGAGTATTTGCGTGAGCCGAGCCGTTTCCAGAAACTGGGCGGTAAAATCCCGAAAGGCGTTTTGATGGTCGGTCCTCCGGGTACCGGTAAAACGCTGCTGGCGAAAGCGATTGCTGGCGAAGCGAAAGTCCCATTCTTCACTATCTCCGGTTCTGACTTCGTTGAAATGTTTGTCGGTGTTGGTGCATCTCGTGTGCGTGACATGTTCGAGCAAGCGAAGAAAGCGGCACCGTGCATCATCTTTATCGATGAAATCGATGCGGTTGGCCGTCAACGTGGCGCCGGTTTAGGCGGTGGTCACGATGAACGTGAGCAAACGCTGAACCAGATGCTGGTTGAGATGGATGGCTTTGAAGGTAATGAAGGCATCATCGTGATCGCGGCAACTAACCGTCCAGACGTTCTTGACCCAGCGCTGCTGCGTCCAGGTCGCTTTGACCGTCAGGTTGTGGTTGGTCTGCCAGACGTTCGGGGTCGTGAGCAGATTCTGAAAGTGCATATGCGTCGTGTGCCACTGGCTACCGATATGGATGCATCCGTTATTGCACGTGGTACGCCGGGCTTCTCCGGTGCGGATTTGGCTAACCTGGTCAACGAAGCGGCGCTGTTTGCTGCTCGCGGTAATAAGCGTGTTGTTTCGATGGTTGAGTTTGAAAAAGCCAAAGACAAAATCATGATGGGTGCGGAACGTCGTTCCATGGTGATGACCGAAGAGCAGAAAGAATCGACGGCTTACCATGAAGCGGGTCACGCGATTGTGGGTACTCTGGTTCCGGGTTACGATCCGGTGCACAAAGTGACAATTATTCCGCGTGGTCGTGCGCTTGGCGTTGCCTTCTTCTTACCGGTGGGGGATGAGATCAGCGCTAACCGTCAGAAGCTGGAAAGCCGTATTTCTGTGGCTTACGGTGGACGTCTGGCGGAAGAGATCATTTATGGTCCGGACTATGTTTCGACGGGTGCTTCCTCTGACATTAAAATGGCGACCAGCGTAGCACGCAACATGGTTACGCAGTGGGGCTTCTCCGAGAAGCTGGGTCCGTTGCTCTACGCTGAAGAAGAGGGCGAAGTGTTCCTCGGCCGTTCAGTGGCGAAAGCAAAACACATGTCAGATGAAACGGCGCGCATTATCGATCAGGAAGTTAAACACCTTATCGATACGAACTATCAGCGCGCTCGCCGCATCCTGAACGAAAACATGGATATCCTTCACGCGATGAAAGACGCGCTGATGAAGTATGAGACCATTGATGCACCACAAATCAGCGATCTGATGGCACGCCGTGAAGTGCGTCCACCTGCAGGTTGGGAAGAGGCTAAAGTCGCCGTTGGTAACGGCGACTCAACCCAGGCTCCTCGCCCTGTAGATGACCCGAAAACGCCGGGTTCAGACAAGATTATGTGATAGCAATCTGGCGGGATGTTAACTCTACCGCTGGATTTGCAGCCCGCACTGCTTGTTATAATGCAAACCCCGGCATGTCCGGGGTTTTTTCATTGTGGGATTCAGTGATTTCCCAAAGGAGATTTTCACCATGAAGTTGTTCGCTCGTGATTCCCATCTCGATCTCTCTTTTCCCCATGTGATGGGTATTTTAAATGTCACGCCGGACTCTTTCTCAGATGGTGGCACTCACAACACTTTGGTGGATGCGTTAACGCATACCAATGAGATGGTGAATGCCGGTGCCACCATTATTGACGTTGGTGGTGAATCGACGCGTCCCGGGGCTGATGAAGTTAGCGTGGAAGAAGAGCTGGAACGTGTGATTCCCGTAGTGGAAGCCATCGCTCAGCGCTTTGAGGTGTGGATTTCCGTGGATACTTCAAAGGCTGAAGTCATCCGTGAGGCAGCGCGAGTAGGTGCTCACATCATCAATGATATTCGTTCCTTATCTGAACCGGGCGCCTTGGCTGCGGCTGCCGAATCGGCGTTGCCGGTATGTCTGATGCACATGCAAGGTGAGCCACGCACCATGCAGCAAGCACCGGAGTATCAAGATATTGTCAGCGAAGTGGACGCTTACTTCGCTGTGCAGATTGCGCGCTGTGAAGCGGCCGGAATAAAAAAAGAGAATCTGCTGCTCGATCCAGGCTTCGGATTCGGTAAGAATCTCAGCCACAACTATGAACTGCTGGCGCATCTGAGCCATTTCCACCATTACGGTTTACCGCTGTTGGTAGGAATGTCGCGTAAATCGATGGTTGGACAGCTATTAAATGTTGGCCCGGCGCAGCGCCTGACCGGCAGCCTAAGCTGTGCGGTGATCGCCGCTATGCAAGGGGCACAAATTATTCGCGTACATGATGTGAAAGAGACGGTCGAAGCGATGCGCGTCGTCGAAGCGACACGAAGAGCAAAAGGATAAAGGCATGAGTAATCGTAAATATTTCGGTACAGATGGTATTCGCGGCAAAGTCGGTGAAGCGCCGATTACCCCTGATTTTGTCCTCAAGCTGGGCTGGGCGGCGGGCAAAGTACTGGCGCGCCAGGGATCTCGCAAAGTATTGATTGGTAAAGATACGCGTATTTCAGGCTATATGCTGGAATCGGCGCTGGAAGCGGGTCTAGCCGCCGCCGGATTATCTGCGGCCTTTACCGGGCCAATGCCAACGCCGGCCATCGCTTACCTGACGCGTACTTTCCGTGCCGAAGCGGGCATCGTCATTTCAGCGTCGCATAATCCGTTTGATGATAACGGCATTAAATTCTTCTCGGCTGAAGGCACCAAGCTGCCGGATGAAGTTGAAGAAGCCATTGAGCTGGAGATGGAAAAACCCATCACCTGCGTTGAGTCTGCTGAGCTGGGCCGCGCTAGCCGCATTGTGGATGCTGCAGGCCGTTACATCGAGTTCTGTAAAGGTACCTTCCCAAGCGAATTGAGCCTCAACGGACTCAAGATTGTGGTTGATTGCGCGAATGGCGCGACATACCACATCGCTCCAAACGTGCTGCGCGAACTCGGCGCTACCGTGATTGCTATCGGTACGCAGCCGGATGGTATGAACATCAATAAAGATTGCGGCGCCACCGATTTGCGTCTGCTGCAGCATCGCGTATTGGAAGAAAAAGCCGACCTCGGGCTGGCCTACGATGGCGACGGCGATCGCATCATGATGGTTGACCATTTGGGCCATAAGGTCGACGGCGACCAAATTCTTTACATCATCGCGCGTGAAGGATTGCGCCAGGGCCAGCTGCGTGGCGGTGTGGTCGGAACGTTGATGAGTAATATGGGACTGGAACTGGCGCTGAAACAGCTGGGCATTCCTTTCACCCGTGCGAAAGTCGGTGACCGCTATGTGCTGGAAAAAATGCAGGAGAAAGGCTGGCGTTTAGGCGCTGAAAATTCTGGTCACGTTATTCTGCTGGATAAAACCACCACCGGTGACGGCATTGTAGCAAGTTTGCAAGTACTTACTGCTGTTGTGCGCAACCATATGACTCTGCACGATCTATGCAGTGGCATGAAAATGTTACCGCAGATCCTCGTCAACGTGCGTTTTGCAGGTGAAAACGATCCGTTGGAAAGCGACAGTGTGAAAGCCGTAACCGCTGAAGTTGAAAAAACGCTGGCGGGACGTGGTCGGGTGTTGCTGCGTAAGTCCGGCACTGAACCGTTGATTCGCGTGATGGTGGAGGGCGAAGACGAGGCGCAGGTTAGTGCGCTGGCACACAAAATTGCGGATGCAGTAAAAGCCGTATAAGGCTATTCAGGCGGAAAGATTTTACCTTTTCCGCCTGTAAAATCACCGGGATGGTGCTTTTTTCCGCAATCGAGAGCATTGGTGAAAATTGCACTTGCAGAGGTATGTCCCTTTGGTTAGTATTCACACCCGCTTCTGATGGGTGATGACGAGACGCCCCATCAATATTGGTTGAAGCTTTAACTGTGCAGAAAATGCGCAAGGAAACAGGTTGATTATGTACGAAGCTCTGTTAGTTGTTTTCCTTATTGTAGCGATTGGCCTCGTAGGTTTGATCATGCTGCAGCAAGGCAAAGGCGCTGATATGGGAGCATCATTCGGTGCAGGCGCTTCTGGTACGCTGTTCGGTTCAAACGGGTCTGGCAACTTTATGACTCGCATGACTGCGGTACTGGCTACGCTGTTCTTCATTATCAGTCTGGTTCTTGGCAATCTGAACACGAATAAAACAGCCAAAGGAAGTGAGTGGGATAACCTCACTGCGCCAGCTCAGTCTGAACAGCAGACTCAGCCAGCTAAACCGGCTACGCCGGGCAATGATATCCCGCAGTAAGATCGTCAACGCTGTAGTGCAACAATGTAACGTTGCAGTCTAGTGATGTACCGAGGTGGTGAAATTGGTAGACACGCTACCTTGAGGTGGTAGTGCTCGAAAGGGCTTACGGGTTCAAGTCCCGTCCTCGGTACCAAATCTCAGTATAACTTGCGTTTTTTGCAAGGTCAGCGTATTATTCGCCACGTTTTCGGACGCGGGGTGGAGCAGCCTGGTAGCTCGTCGGGCTCATAACCCGAAGGTCGTCGGTTCAAATCCGGCCCCCGCAACCACTTTCCCTTAGAGTTCTTTTTCAAATATACTGTATGCATCGACGGACGCACTCATCAGTGATTTTGAAAAAAATTCTTTTGGATTGTGCTCCGAAGCCGCTATGCGGCGTACAGGGTCCAGTCACAAAAAGCCCCGAATATTCGGGGTTTTTTGTTATCAGGAAATCGACACACTGGGCTATAGGCCCTTTTTTTATGTCTTGGGGGTGGGCTTGTCCACATTAGAGCAAAAATTGACAGAGTTGATCTCTGCTCCAGTAGAAGCGCTTGGCTACGAATTAGTCGGTATCGAGTTTATTCGTGGTCGCACATCAACCTTGCGCATCTATATTGATAGTGAAGAGGGTATCAATGTTGATGATTGCGCCGATGTTAGCCACCAGGTCAGCGCAGTAATGGATGTGGAAGATCCTATTACCGTGGCTTACAACCTTGAAGTTTCCTCGCCGGGTCTCGAACGTCCTCTTTTCACTGCTGAACACTATGCACGTTTTGCCGGTGACGAGGTGAGCCTGGTACTACGCATGGCCGTACAGAACCGCCGTAAATGGCAGGGAATTATCAAGTCTGTTGAAGGCGAGATGATTACGGTAACCGTTGAGGGTAACGATGAAGTGTTCGCGCTGAGCAACATTCAGAAAGCGAACCTGGTCCCCCACTTTTAAAAGTCCGGATTGAGGCTAACCAGGATGAACAAAGAGATCTTAGCTGTAGTAGAAGCCGTTTCTAACGAAAAAGCCCTGCCGCGTGAGAAAATCTTCGAAGCGCTGGAGAGCGCTTTGGCCACTGCGACCAAAAAGAAGTATGAGCAAGAGATCGAAGTGCGTGTCAGCATTGACCGCCGTAGCGGCGATTTCGACACCTTCCGTCGCTGGCAGATTGTTGAAGAAGTTACGCAGCCGACTCGCGAGATCACGCTGGATGCAGCCCGCTATGAAGACGAAGCGTTCAATCTGGGCGAATATGTTGAAGATCAGATTGAGTCTGTCACCTTCGACCGTATCACTACCCAAACCGCTAAGCAGGTTATCGTACAAAAAGTACGTGAAGCTGAGCGCGCGATGGTGGTTGATCAGTTCCGTCAACACGAAGGCGAAATCATCACTGGCGTGGTGAAGAAGGTGAACCGCGACAATATTTCACTGGATCTTGGCAGCAATGCTGAAGCGGTGATTGTGCGCGAAGACATGCTGCCACGTGAGAACTTCCGTCCAGGCGACCGCATCCGCGGTGTGCTGTACGCTGTTCGCCCTGAAGCGCGTGGTGCTCAGCTGTTCGTGACCCGTTCTAAACCCGAAATGCTGATTGAGTTGTTCCGCATTGAGGTGCCAGAAATTGGCGAAGAAGTTATCGAGATCAAAGCGGCAGCGCGCGATCCGGGTTCACGCGCCAAAATCGCAGTGAAAACCAACGATAAACGTATTGATCCAGTGGGCGCTTGCGTCGGTATGCGCGGTGCGCGCGTGCAGGCGGTTTCGAGCGAGCTGGGTGGCGAGCGTATCGATATTGTACTGTGGGACGACAACCCAGCGCAGTTCGTTATCAACGCTATGGCGCCTGCAGATGTGGCGTCAATTGTGGTGGATGAAGATAATCACACCATGGATATCGCTGTTGAAGCTGGCAATCTGGCTCAGGCGATCGGCCGTAATGGCCAAAACGTGCGTCTGGCTTCCCAGCTGAGCGGTTGGGAACTGAACGTGATGACCGTCGATGATCTGCAGGCGAAGCACCAAGCTGAAGCCCATGCAGCGATCGATATGTTCACCAAACATCTCGACATCGACGAAGAGTTCGCCACCATTCTGGTGGAAGAGGGCTTCTCTTCGCTGGAAGAATTGGCTTATGTGCCAATCAACGAGCTGCTGGAAATCGACGGCCTCGATGAAGAGACCATTGAAGCCCTGCGTGAACGAGCAAAAAATGCGTTAACTACCCTGGCATTAGCGAAAGAAGAGAGCCTTGGTAATCAGGAGCCCGCTGAGGACCTTCTGAATCTTGAGGGCTTGGATCGTGCGCTGGCGTATCGCCTGGCGTCGAAAGGCGTTTGCACGCTGGAAGATCTCGCTGAGCAAGGTATTGACGATCTGACAGATATTGAAGGGCTGGATGACGAGAAAGCCGGTGCGCTAATTATGGCTGCACGTAATATCTGCTGGTTCGGCGATGACGCGTAATAACAGGAAGGAACAGCATGACAGATGTAACCGTAAAATCGCTGGCCGCCGAAATTCAGACCCCGGTCGATCGCCTGGTACAGCAATTTGCTGATGCAGGGATCCGTAAGTCTGAGAACGATGCGGTGTCACAGCAAGAGAAAGAAACCTTACTGTCTCACCTGAATCGTGAGCACGGTCAGACCGGTTCAAGTAAGCTGACTTTGCAGCGCAAGACGCGCAGCACCTTGAATATTCCCGTCACCGGGGGTAAAAGTAAGTCGGTACAAATCGAAGTCCGCAAAAAACGCACATACGTGAAAGGCGACGCAGAGTCTGAGCAAGCTCAGGCAGAAGCGGAAGCCGAGGCGCAGCGTGAAGCGGAAGAGCAGGCGCGTCGCGAGGCGGAAGAACAAGCCCGTCGCGAAGCTGAACAGAAAGCGCAACGTGAAGCCGAAGATAAAGCCAAGCGCGAAGCCGCTGACAAGGCCAAACGTGAAGCAGCGGAAAAAGAGAAAGTGACTAATCAACCTACCGACGTAGCAGCTAAGGCTGCGCAGTCTGATAAAGCCCGTCGTGAAGCTGAAGCTGCCGAACTGAAACGTAAAGCGGAAGAAGAAGCGCGTCGTAAGCTGGAAGAAGACGCCCGCCGCGTGGCAGAAGAAGCCCGCCGCCTGGCAGAAGAAAAATCAGCCGAATGGGAAAAACCTGAGGAAGAGGACAAAGGCGACTATCACGTCACGACCTCAACTCACGCCCGTCAGGCAGAAGATGAGAACGATCGCCAGGTTGAAGCAGGCCGCGCACGTGCTCGCACCACTAAAGCTGCACGTCCGGTGAAGAAGGGCAACAAGCATTCTGAAGCTAAAACCGATCGTGAAGAAGCGCGCGCTCAGGTTCGTGGCGGCAAAGGTGGTAAACACCGCAAGCCAAGCACCCTGCAGCAAGGCTTCAACAAACCCGCTCAGGCTGTTAACCGCGATGTTGTCATCGGTGAAACCATCACCGTTGCTGAACTGGCCAATAAAATGGCGATCAAAGGCTCACTGGTCATCAAAGCTATGATGAAAATGGGCGCAATGGCGACCATTAACCAGGTTATCGATCAGGAAACGGCTCAGTTAGTCGCGGAAGAAATGGGTCACAAAGTGATCCTGCGCCGTGAGAACGAGCTGGAAGAAGCGGTAATGGACGATCGTGATACCGATGCTGCGCAGGAAAGTCGTGCGCCGGTTGTGACCATCATGGGTCACGTTGACCACGGTAAAACCTCTCTGCTTGACTACATTCGTTCTACGAAAGTCGCGTCAGGCGAAGCGGGTGGTATTACCCAGCATATCGGTGCATACCACGTTGAAACCGACAACGGCATGATCACCTTCCTCGACACCCCTGGTCACGCCGCGTTTACCGCAATGCGTGCACGTGGTGCGCAGGCAACGGATATCGTTATCCTCGTGGTTGCGGCTGATGACGGCGTGATGCCACAGACCATCGAAGCGATCCAGCATGCGAAAGCAGCCGGTGTGCCAGTGGTTGTTGCAGTCAACAAAGTTGATAAGCCTGATTCTGATCCAGACCGCGTTAAGAACGAACTGACCCAATACGGTATTATTCCGGAAGAGTGGGGCGGCGAGAACATGTTCGTTAACGTATCAGCGAAAGCCGGTACCGGTATTGACGATCTGTTGAACGCGATTCTGCTGCAGGCCGAAGTGCTGGAACTGTCCGCTATCCGTGAAGGTATGGCGAGCGGCGTGGTGATTGAATCGTTCCTCGATAAAGGTCGTGGTCCGGTTGCAACCGTGCTGGTACGTGAAGGTACGCTGAACAAAGGCGATATCGTGCTGTGTGGCTTTGAATACGGCCGTGTACGTGCGATGCGTGATGAACTGGGTCGTGAAGTCCTGGAAGCGGGTCCATCCATTCCAGTTGAAATCCTCGGTCTGTCCGGTGTGCCGGCAGCGGGTGATGAAGCGACCGTAGTTCGTGATGAGAAGAAAGCGCGTGAAGTTGCACTGTATCGTCAGGGCAAATTCCGTGAAGTTAAGCTGGCGCGTCAGCAGAAGTCTAAGTTGGAGAACATGTTCGCCAACATGACCGAAGGCGAAGTGTCCGAGCTGAACATCGTGCTGAAATCTGACGTACAAGGTTCTGTGGAAGCGATCTCCGATTCCCTGCTGAAACTCTCTACCGACGAAGTGAAGGTGCGGATTATCGGTTCGGGTGTAGGTGGTATCACCGAAACCGACGCGACGCTGGCTGCAGCATCCAACGCGATCATCCTTGGCTTCAACGTACGTGCTGATGCTTCTGCTCGCCGCGTAATTGAAGCTGAGAGCGTCGATCTGCGTTACTACTCCGTGATCTATAATCTGATCGACGAAGTGAAAGCAGCGATGAGCGGTATGTTGGCACCAGAGTACAAACAGCAGATTATCGGTCTGGCTGCTGTACGTGACGTGTTCAAATCACCGAAATTTGGCGCTATCGCGGGCTGTATGGTCACCGAAGGCAACATCAAGCGTCACAACCCAATCCGTGTACTGCGTGACAACGTGGTTATCTATGAAGGCGAACTGGAATCACTGCGTCGCTTCAAAGATGACGTCAACGAAGTTCGTAACGGCATGGAATGTGGTATCGGTGTGAAGAACTACAACGACGTTCGCGTTGGCGATATGATCGAAGTCTTCGAAGTGATTGAAATTAAACGCACCATCGATTGATCATCATTTGATGTGTTGCAATTTGGGAGGCCTCTGGCCTCCCGAATTATTTGGGAGAAAGAATAATGGCAAAAGAATTTGGCCGCCCACAGCGCGTTTCTCAGGAGTTGCAGAAAGAGATTGCAATCATCCTGCAGCGCGAAATTAAAGATCCGCGTCTTGGAATGATGGTGACAGTTTCGGGTGTTGAAGTCTCCCGCGATCTGGCTTATGCCAAGGTGTTTGTAACCTTTTTAAATGACAAAGACGAAGAAGCGGTGCAAAACGGGCTGAAGGCGCTGAAAGAAGCCTCTGGTTATATTCGCACGCTGGTAGGTAAAGCGATGCGTTTACGTATCGTGCCGGAACTGACCTTCTTCTACGACAATTCGCTGATTGAAGGTATGCGCATGTCGAACCTGGTCAGCAATGTTATCAAGAGTGATGTTGAGCGTCGTGGCGATAGCCCGGCGGAAGATGACAAGGAGGACTAATGAGTCGTCCTCGTCGTCGCGGTCGCGACGTCCACGGTGTGTTTCTGCTGGATAAGCATCAAGGCGCATCCTCCAATGATGTACTGCAGAAAGTAAAACGCCTGTTTAATGCGAATAAAGCGGGCCACACCGGCGCGCTTGATCCGCTGGCAACCGGCATGTTGCCGGTATGCCTCGGTGAAGCCACCAAGTTTTCGCAGTATCTGCTCGATTCTGACAAGCGCTATCGCGTCATCGCTCGTCTTGGTGAACGTACCGATACGTCAGATGCCGACGGTAATATTGTTGAAACGCGTGCAATTACGTTCAATCAGGCTGAGCTAGATGCAGCGCTGGAGTATTTTCGCGGCGACACCATGCAGGTGCCGACCATGTTTTCCGCGCTGAAGTATCAGGGACGTAAGTTGTATGAGTACGCGCGTGAAGGCATTACCGTGCCGCGTGAAGCACGTCCGATCAAAGTGTTCGAACTGCAGTTTATTCGCTGGGAAGGGGATGAGCTGGAGCTAGAGATTCATGTCTCTAAAGGCACTTACATCCGTACCATCATTGACGATCTCGGTGAGAAGCTTGGTTGTGGTGCGCATGTGATCATGCTGCGTCGTTTGCAGGTGGCACGTTATCCCATTGAAAGAATGGTGACGCTGGAGCAGCTGCAGGAAGTGGCCGCCACCGTCAACATGGCGGTACCGCCGGATTACAGCGCGCTTGACGCGTTATTGCTACCAATGGATAGCCCGGCTGAAGAGTTCCCAATTGTGAATCTCTTGCCTGCTGTGGCGGCCTATTTCAAGCAAGGAATGCCGGTTCAGGTGGCAGATGCGCCGGAACAAGGCTTGGTGCGCGTGACCGAAGGTGATGAGCACAAATTCATTGGTATGGCCGAAATTGCTGATGACGGGCGCGTGGCGCCGCGTCGTCTGGTGGTAGAATTTCCTGCATAATCAAGCGACTCAAATCTGACGTAACGGCGCATTTGCGTTGCTATCAGGCGAAGAGTAGAATGGCGCGGCTTTAAAAGCGGGCTGCTGAATTAGAGATCGGCACCCATACATTCATTTATTACTGGAGTTTATTATGTCTCTAAGCGTAGAAGCTAAAGCAGAGATCGTTGCTAAATACGGTCGTGGTACCAACGACAGCGGTTCAACTGAAGTTCAGGTTGCTCTGCTGACTGCTCAGATCAATCACCTGCAGGGTCACTTCTCTGAGCACAAGAAAGATCACCACAGCCGTCGCGGTCTGCTGCGCATGGTATCTCAGCGTCGTAAGCTGCTGGACTACCTGAAGCGTAAAGACGTTGCACGTTACACCGGTCTGATCGAAAGCCTGGGTCTGCGTCGCTAAGTCTGAAGAATCTGATCAAGGGTGTAGCGCATCCAGTATGCAAAAAAACGCATCTGACGATCAGATTTGTGCGAGTTTCGCGAAAAGGGGGCCTTGATGGCCCCTTTTTTCGAGCAATCCGCAGCAATCCGGACCAAACTCATGTATTGTTGCAGAGAGCGATCTTTGCTTGCAGAGGTTCGCGCGGCTAATGAGAGGCTTTACCGCAAGGGCGGTTAAGGTTGTCATTAGTCGCGAGGATGCAACTGAAGATCGGTAATCCCCGGCGCGCCATAATAGGCTGCGCCCCCCGAATTTAAGGACTTAAATTTTGCTGAACCCGATCGTACGCAAATTCCAATATGGTCAGCATACCGTCACGCTGGAAACCGGCATGATGGCGCGCCAGGCTACCGCAGCAGTAATGGTGAGCATGGATGACACGGCTGTATTTGTTACCGTTGTTGGCCAGAAAAAAACGAAACCAGGTCAGGATTTTTTCCCGCTGACGGTTAACTATCAGGAGCGTACTTACGCTGCTGGTCGTATCCCGGGTAGTTTCTTCCGTCGTGAAGGCCGTCCAAGCGAAGGCGAAACCCTGATCTCACGTCTGATTGACCGCCCAGTTCGTCCGCTCTTCCCGGAAGGCTTCATCAACGAAGTGCAGGTCATTGCGACCGTTGTTTCTGTAAATCCACAAGTTAACCCGGACATCGTGGCGATGATCGGTGCTTCTGCAGCGTTAGCGCTGTCTGGGCTGCCGTTCAATGGTCCAATCGGTGCTGCTCGCGTGGGTTATATCAACGATCAGTACGTTCTGAACCCAACTGCCGATGAGATCAATGAATCTCGTTTGAACCTGGTGGTTGCCGGTACGCAGAATGCGGTGCTGATGGTTGAATCTGAAGCAGACATCCTGACTGAAGAGCAGATGCTGGGTGCCGTGGTCTATGGCCACGATCAGCAGCAGATCGTAATCGAAAACATCAATGCGCTGGTTGCTGAAGCCGGTAAGCCACGTTGGGATTGGCAGCCATTGCCAACTAACGATGCGTTGATCGCACGCGTTACTGCATTGGCAGAAGCCGGCATCAGCGATGCTTACCGCATCACCGACAAGCAAGAGCGTTACACGCAGGTTGGCGCGGTTAAAGACGCGACCATCGCCGCTCTGCAGGCTGAAGACGAAACCCTGGATGCAGGCGACATCGCTGACATCGTGCATGACCTCGAGAAAAGCGTTGTGCGTAGCCGTATTATCCGTGGCGAACCGCGTATCGATGGTCGTGAAAAAGATATGATTCGCGGCCTCGACGTGCGTACTGGCGTACTGCCGCGCACGCACGGTTCTTCACTGTTCACCCGTGGTGAAACGCAGGCGCTGGTTACCGCAACGCTGGGTACCGCGCGTGACGCGCAGAATCTGGATGAGTTGATGGGTGAGCGTACTGATAGCTTCCTGTTCCACTACAACTTCCCTCCGTACTGCGTGGGCGAAACCGGTATGGTTGGCTCACCGAAGCGTCGTGAGATTGGTCACGGCCGTCTGGCGAAGCGTGGCGTGCTGGCAGTAATGCCTAAGCAAGCTGATTTCCCATACACCGTACGTGTTGTGTCAGAAATCACCGAATCTAACGGTTCTTCTTCAATGGCTTCTGTGTGTGGTGCTTCTCTGGCACTGATGGACGCAGGTGTACCGATCAAAGCAGCCGTAGCCGGTATTGCTATGGGTCTGGTTAAAGAAGCTGACAACTTTGTGGTTCTTTCTGACATCCTGGGTGACGAAGATCACCTCGGCGACATGGACTTCAAAGTTGCGGGTAGCCGCGAGGGTATCACCGCGCTGCAGATGGATATCAAAATCGAAGGTATCACCCGCGAAATCATGCAGGTTGCTCTGAACCAGGCGAAGGGTGCTCGTCTGCATATCCTGAGCGTGATGGAACAGGCAATCAGCACGCCGCGTCAGGAAATCTCTGAGTTCGCGCCGCGCATTTACACCATCAAAATCAGTTCAGACAAGATCAAAGATGTTATCGGTAAAGGCGGCTCGGTTATCCGTGCGCTGACCGAAGAAACCGGTACTACCATCGAAATCGAAGATGATGGCACCGTGAAGATCGCTGCAACTGATAGCCTGAAAGCCAAAGAAGCCATTCGTCGCATCGAAGAGATCACTGCTGAGATCGAAGTTGGCCGCGTTTACTCTGGCAAAGTGACACGTATCGTTGATTTCGGTGCCTTCGTGGCCATTGGCGGCGGTAAAGAAGGTTTGGTTCATATTTCTCAGATCGCCGATAAGCGCGTTGAAAAAGTGACCGACTACCTGCAGATGGGCCAGGAAGTTCCAGTGAAAGTCATGGAAGTGGACCGTCAGGGCCGTGTACGCCTGAGCATCAAAGAAGCGACAGAGCAGAAACCAGCGGAAGAAGTTGCTACCGCTGCCACTGATGCATCTGACGCCGAGTAAGCGTTTACCGATTGGCCTCTCCCTGCTCTGCGGGGAGAGGTATTTAGATCATCGCGAGGGCGGGAATCCTTGTGCACAGCAGGAGGATGACAGGATGGTTGTCCCAATGTTTGTATTCGGGAGTGGGAAATGAAGCCTTTTTTGCGCTGGTGTTTTGTTGCGACAGCTATCACGCTGGCAGGATGCAGCAACTCCAATTGGCGTAAGAACGAAGTTCTGGCAGTACCTTTGCAGCCCACACTGCAGCAAGAAGTCATTCTTGCGCGCATGGAACAAATTCTTGCCAGTCGTGCCCTTACCGATGATGAACGCGCACAGCTGTTATATGAGCGCGGAGTGTTGTATGATAGTTTGGGTCTGAGGGCATTAGCGCGGAACGATTTTTCGCAAGCGCTGTCTATAAGACCAGATATGCCTGAGGTATTTAACTATCTCGGTATATACTTAACGCAGGCAGGCAATTTTGATGCTGCCTATGAAGCGTTTGATTCTGTACTTGAGCTTGATCCAACTTACAACTATGCGCATTTAAACCGTGGTATCGCCCTCTATTACGGCGGTCGATACAAGTTAGCGCAAGATGATCTGCTGGCGTTTTATCAAGACGATCCTAACGATCCTTTCCGCAGCCTTTGGCTCTATCTCGTTGAAAGCGATATGGATGCCGACAAGGCGAAAGTTACGCTGAGACAGCGTCATGACAAAGCGGTCCGGGACCAATGGGGATGGAATATTGTCGAGTTCTACCTTGGCGACATCAGTGAAAAAACATTGATGGAACGTCTCAAGGCGGACGCAACGGATAACACCTCGCTCGCTGAACATCTCAGTGAAACCAACTTCTATTTAGGTAAGTACTACCTAAGTCTGGGGGAGAAGGACGACGCGAAAGCGTTGTTCAAACTGGCGGTGGCCAACAACGTAAACAACTTTGTTGAACACCGATACGCATTGTTGGAACTGGCGCAACTCGGCCAGACACAAGACGATTTATCAGAATCTGACCAGCAATAGCTGACGAACTTTTATTGCCTGAATACCTGTAAAGTCATCATCTTCAGAGATGAGGGCTTTTCTGTTCGTCAAAACTTCTAATTTGAGCCGGTTCACACTTTTTGATGAAAATGACTGAAAGTTTTCACGACGAGTTATGTAGACTGGCCGCCGCAATCTAAGAGGCACGTGTACTACATGACTGATATTCAAACCACTTTTGCTGACCTTGGCCTGAACGCCGACATCCTCGAATCACTGAACGGTATGGGCTACGTTAAGCCTTCTCCAATCCAGGCTGAGTGTATTCCTCACCTGCTGGCTGGCCGTGATGTGTTGGGTATGGCGCAGACCGGTAGTGGTAAAACCGCGGCATTCTCATTGCCGCTGCTAAACAACATTGATCCTACTGTTAAAGCACCGCAAATTTTGGTGCTGGCACCGACCCGCGAATTAGCGGTACAGGTTGCTGAAGCCGTCACAGAATTCTCTAAACACATGCGTGGCATTAACGTTGTTGCCCTGTACGGCGGCCAACGTTATGACGTGCAGCTGCGCGCACTGCGTCAGGGACCACAAGTGGTAGTGGGTACCCCTGGTCGTTTGCTGGATCACCTGAAGCGTGGCACGTTAGATCTGTCTAACCTGCGCGGTCTGGTGCTGGACGAAGCTGATGAAATGCTGCGTATGGGCTTCATCGAAGACGTTGAAACCATCATGGCGCAGATTCCAGACGGTCATCAGACCGCGCTGTTCTCAGCAACCATGCCAGAAGCGATCCGTCGTATCACCAAACGCTTCATGAAAGATCCGCAGGAAGTGCGTATCCAGTCAAGCCTGACTACGCGCCCAGACATTTCTCAGTCTTACTGGACCGCATATGGCCGTAAAACCGACGCGCTGGTTCGCTTCCTGGAAGCTGAAGATTTCGATGCAGCCATCATCTTCGTACGTACTAAAAATGCCACGCTGGAAGTGGCCGAAGCGCTTGAGCGCAGCGGTTATAACAGCGCAGCACTGAACGGTGACATGAACCAGGCACTGCGTGAGCAGACGCTGGAGCGTCTGAAAGATGGTCGTCTCGACATTCTGATCGCGACCGACGTAGCCGCACGTGGTCTGGACGTGGAACGCATCAGCCTGGTGGTAAACTTTGACATCCCAATGGATGCTGAATCTTACGTTCACCGTATTGGTCGTACTGGCCGTGCTGGTCGTGCTGGTCGCGCACTGCTGTTCGTTGAGAACCGCGAGCGTCGTCTGCTGCGCAACATTGAACGCACCATGAAGCTGACCATTCCAGAAGTTGAGCTGCCTAACGCAGAGCTGCTGGGTGAGCGTCGCCTGGCTAAGTTCGCGGCTAAAGTACAGCAGCAGCTGGAAAGCAGCGATCTGGACATGTATCGTGCACTGCTGAGCAAAATGCAGCCGGGTGAAGATCTGGATATCGAAACACTGGCCGCAGCACTGCTGAAAATGGCTCAGGGCGAACGTCCACTGATTCTGCCACCAGAAGCACCGCGTCCAGCACGTCGTGAATTCAGCGATCGTCCTGACCGTGGTGATCGCCGCGATTCACGTGATTCTCGTGGTCCACGCGAAAGCCGTGACAGCCGCGATGGTGACCGTCCTCGTCGTGAACGTCGTGACGTTGGCGAAATGCAGCTGTACCGCATTGAAGTGGGCCGTGATGATGGTGTTGAAGTGCGTCACATTGTTGGCGCGATCGCTAACGAAGGCGACATTAGCAGCCGTTACATCGGCAACATCAAGTTGTTCGGTACCCATTCAACCATCGAGCTGCCGAAAGGTATGCCGGGCGAAGTGCTGCAGCACTTCACTCGTACACGTATTCTGAACAAACCGATGAATATGCAGTTGATGGGTGATGCACCGGTGCATGAGCGTAGCGAACGTCGTCCTGCCGGCGGCGAACGTCGCGGTAACGGTGCTCCGCGTGATGGCGCACCACGTGGTGAAGGCGCTCCACGTCGCTTCTCCGATCGTCGTGAAGGTGGCCGCGAAGGCGGACGCTTCAGCCGTGAAGGTGGTCGTGGCCCACGTCGTGAAGAGGGTGCAGCCGCTGCACCACGTCGTCGTGACGCATAAGCGATAAACGCTTAAAGTAAAAAGGGACGCGAATGCGTCCCTTTTTTTATGCATGTGGAAAGTAAGTTTTACACGCCGCCAGCAATCAGCACGCGTTCACCACTCACGTAAGCTGACTCTTCTGAAGCCAGAAATAGCGCCACCTGTGCCACATCTTCTGGTAAACCAAAGCGCCCAAGCGGTGTGGCGGCAATTAACTGCGCCTTCAACTCCGGGTGCATCTTTTTAGCGGCCAGCAAACCTTCGGTCAAAATGATGCCGGGCGCTAACGCATTGACGCGGATATTGCGCGGCCCCAGTTCTCGAGCCAAACCTTGTGTCAGCGTGTCAATCGCACCTTTCGTTGCCGCCCACAGCACCGAGCCGGGCGTGCTGCGCTGGCTGTTGAGCGCGCTAAGGTTGATGATGGATCCGCCGCGCGCCGGAAAATGATGTGCCGCCTGTTGGCATACCAGCAGCGTGCCAAGCAAATTCACATTGAGCTGCTGCTGCATCTCGCCAACGCTGAGATCGGCAAAATCACCATGGTGGAAAATACCGGCATTGTTAACCACAATATCTGGCGCGCCAAACTGCTCAATGCTGCTAGCGAACAAGCGCTGCACATCGGCCTGGCGTGAGATATCAGCCTGAACGGCGATGGCATCGCTTCCCAGCGCCTGGATGTCTGTCACCACATCCGCCGCGCCAACTTCGTCCTGAAGATAATTCACTACTACCCGAGCACCGGCCGCCGCGAAAGTCATGGCGATGGCGGCACCAATGCCTTTCGAAGCGCCCGTCACCAGCGCAATTTTGCCTTCAAGTGTTTTCATCGTGTCTCTCCACCTGAGATTTCGGGGAAGATAAAGCATGCGCTTTCCTTACAATCTGGCGGTAGCGCAATCCTGCAAGCTTTTTGCACGATCCTGCAAATCTACTGCTCAAGGACTAGGCGAAGCTGATGCAAAAAGCGAGAATACTCGCTCAGTGAATTCTCATGGTGGAGCGCGCATCGCATGATTCATCAGGAACAGTGGCAGCAGCTGGTAGCGAAAATTGCTCACCACGCGCCGGAAGATGGTCGACATAATAGCCCGATCGATTTTCTCTCGTTTGGCCGCAGCTCAAAACCCACCAGTTTGGCGCACATCGCCACCTGGGCAAGTTTTGCGCTGGTAGCGCAAGGGCAAAAAGCGCTGCGCATGGGCGACGATGTCATGCATTACGGACCGGGCGATTTATTACTGGTGACGCTCGATATGCCGGTGCAATCCTGCGTGGTGATGGCAACGCCAGAAAAACCCAATCTGGGCGTTGGCATTACCATCAACGAAGCGCGTCTAATGCGTTATCTGGAGCACTTTCCACACCATCATGTTGGCACCAATTCGATAAGCGAACGCGGTATTACCGTGCATAAAGTCGCGCCGCCGTTGGTGGATGCGGTAATGCGTTTGATTGAGTTATTGGATCAGCCGCAGGACATCACCGCGCTGGCGCCATTAATTGAGCAGGAGATTTTTTATCGTCTGCTTACCGGGCCAGAAGGCCCGCGCATTCTCAATATGGCATTGACGGAGCGACCCGGCAACAAAGTGGCCCGCGCCGCGCGCTGGCTGCGCGAGAACTTTCATCAGCCGCTGAAAATGGACCAGCTGGCAAGCAGCGTGGGGATGAGTATCTCTTCGCTGCATCATCACTTTAAGGCGGTGACGGCGATGACGCCGATGCAGTATCAAAAGCAGCTGCGTCTGAACGAGGCACGTCGCTTGATGCTGATTGAGAAGCTGGATGCCGGAACGGCGGGCTATCGGGTAGGTTATCAGAGCGCATCGCAGTTCAGTCGCGAGTACAGCCGCTTTCACGGCCAGTCGCCAGCGCGAGACGTGCGCATGATTGCGGTGGGGCCAGAAGGTTTTTACCCACCGCAATAACAGTTACAGCGTGCGTGCAGCTTCCATCGCCAGTGCGAATGAACGCAGACGCGCCTGCGTATCGAAAATCTGGCCATTGACCATGATCTCATCCGCCTGAGTTTCGCGCATCAGCGCCGCGAGGCCATTTCGTACTTTATCGCTGTCACCGACAATCGACATACTCAACGCTTGCTGCACGCCATATTGTTCAGAGGGCGACCACAGATTATCCATGTTCTCCACGGGAGCCGGCAGCGGACCCGGTTTGCCACGGCGTAAATTAATAAACTGCTGCTGCATTGACGTGAAGAGGAAGCGCGCATCACGCTCGCTATCGGCGGCGACCACGTTGACGCACACCATGGCATACGGCTTAGCTAAACGCGCGGAAGGTTTAAATTTCTCGCGATAAAGATGCAATGCCTGGAACAACAGGTCCGGCGCAAAGTGTGAAGCAAAGGCGAAAGGCAGGCCGAGCTGTGCGGCTAACTGTGCGCTGTACAAGCTAGAACCGAGCAGCCATACGGGAATTTTTAGCCCTAATCCTGGCACCGGTTGTACCGGCGGATGTTCGCCTTCTTCGGCGTCAAACCAGCGAATCAGCTCTGATACATCTTCCGGGAAACTATCGGCTTGTGCGCTGGAGAGATGGCGACGCAATGCCAACATGGTGCGCTGGTCCGATCCGGGGGCGCGGCCCAATCCGAGATCGATACGGCCAGGATAGAGAGATTCAAGGGTACCAAACTGTTCGGCAATCACCAGCGGCGCATGGTTTGGCAGCATAATACCGCCTGAGCCAAGACGAAGCGTGTTGGTATTTGCGGCTAAATAACCAATTAATACGGAGGTTGCAGCGCTGGCAATCCCGGTCATGTTGTGATGTTCAGCCAGCCAGTAGCGGTGAAAACCAAGGGCTTCAGATTGGCGAGCCAGCGCCAGTGAATTGTGGAATGCGTCGCGCGCTGCGGAACCTTGCGGAATCGGAGCCAAATCCAATACGGACAGGCGAACAGTTTTTTTCTCAGACATGGGTACTCCAGATAAGGATGGCGCAGGTGTTTAATCTTACCTGCACCAGTGAGTATTACTCATCGATACCCATATTAAAACTGCTAATAACAGCACGAATATAGCCGGAATGTGCCTTTACCTGCCGCCTTCCAGTTCCATACCGACCAGACGACGCCAATAACCGTTACTGTCACTGCCTCGCGCCATCATCAGCGGTGCCTGTCCGGCTTCATTCGCACGGAAGCGATCTACTTCACCTAGCGTACTTTCGCCCTGTGGCGACAGACGTACGATGTCGACCCAGTTATGCATGCCCGTTAAATCATTGCCGAGGTTGTAGCAGTAACCGCTCATCGTCTGAATGCCGTTCAGCACAAACACCTGTTGGCCTTCCTGCGACAGTACGCGGCGGCCGGTGGGATGGTTAATGCAGCAGGTTTGGCAATCATCTTTAGCGCGATTCTCGGCGCGCGCGGTGAAGCAGCGTGCCGACAGCGCCAGCGGCAAATGCCCGTAGCCGAGTACTTCCACCTCAAACTTATCGCGTACGCCAGCAGCGTCGCACTGTTGCAGCAGCTGAATTAGCCAGTCGCGTGACATTTCCACAGGAATACACCAGCGCGTCATCCCTTCTTTCAGTAACAGCTGCAGCGTTTGCGCGTTGTACACATTGAGCGTGGGACCGGCGACAAACGGTAATTGGCGTTCCGCCGCCATGTTCACGGTTCCCATGTCATTGGCTTCAAGGAGGAACTCACCGTTTTCGACATAGCGCCGCAGTTCTTTCACCTCTGAAGGCGACTGCAGCAGGGCCAGCGTGCTCAACACCACCTGCTTGCCGTGCTGTGCCAGCATGCGCGCCATCTCCATCCATTGATTGAATGAGGTAGCGCGCCGCTTGCTGCAAACGGCTTCACCGAGATAAACGATTTCGGCACTGCTTGCGGCGGCACGTTGATAAAAGGTTTCCAGGGTTGCGGTTGGCCAGTACCACAGCACCGGCCCGATAGCGTATTTCATGCGATCTCCTTATTGCCAGTCGCGGTGATAAGCACCCAGCGTGGTTTGGCTACCTTCGGACAATTCGCCGAGTGCCTGCATCCACGGCTCCTGCACCACATAGTGCTCCGGCGATGCCATACAGCGATCGATCGCCTGGCGCCATACTTTAGCCACCTGCGCCACATACGCCGGGCTGCGCTGACGGCCTTCAATTTTCACCGAGGCAATGTTGGCGCGCAGCAGTTCAGGCAGCAGCGATAGCGTGTTCAGGCTGGTAGGCTCTTCCAGCACGTGATAGCGCTGGTTATCCACTTCGTAACGGCCTTTACACAGCGTGGGATATCCCGCGCTTTCGTTGGGCGCGTAACGATCAATCAACACTTCATTAAGGCGTGATTCCATCCCCTTCGGCGTTTGCTGCCAACGTACAAATTTCGCCGGGGAGCAGGCTCCTGCGCTATTCGGCGACTCACCGGTCAGCCAGGATGAGAGGTAGCAGCGGCCTTCAGCCATGATGCACAGGCTGCCAAAGGCGAACACTTCGAGCGGTACCGGCGTCTCGCGCGCCAGCTGTTTCACCTGATGCATCGACAGCACGCGCGGCAGCACCACGCGGCTAAGCTGAAAATGGCGATGATAAAAATGAATGGCTTGCAGATTGGTGGCGGAGGCCTGCACGGAAAGATGGCGTTCGACCTGCGGATAATGTTTTGCTGCATATTCAAGCGTAGCGATATCGGCCAAAATCAGCGCGTCTGCTCCGTTCTGGGCGGCAACGTCAATCGCCGTCTGCCAGCGATTCATGCCATCGGGATGCGCAAACGTGTTGATCGCTACGTGCAGTTTTCGGCGATGCTGGTGCAGATAGCGTGCAGCCTCGGCCAGTTTCTTATCGGTAAAATTGAGGCCAGCAAAGTGGCGGGCATTGGTATCGTCTTTCAGGCCGACATACACCGCGTCAGCACCATGCTCCACCGCCGATTTCAGCGCAGGCAAATTCCCCGCTGGACACAGCAGTTCCATACATTTTCCTCCCCGGATTCTTAAGCCGAAGAGTGTAGATAACTGCCTTCACGATAATGTTGATTTAAGGCAGTGAAAGCGCCATTGATGATCGGAAGTGAAGCATTTTCGACCAGTTGTGAAACGATTTACTTGATCTCAGTGGAGGCGAAGCCTGGCGATTGTGGCAAAATAGATGAAATTTTCTGAAGGGAATGTCGATGATGTTTGCGCGCTTACGTGGTTTGATTGTTGAAAAAGGACCAGAATTCCTAGCCTTACCGGTTTCTATCACTCCGTTCCCGTTGAAAAAAGCCATTCTGCAACAACTCTTAAACTGGCAATTTCGTCATGCTTTGTCCGAAGGTGAGTTAGACTTTCTGGAAGGGCGCTTTCTGGGAATCGAGATTGCCGATGTCAATCTACGCTGGATCACCACCCTGCAAGCAGGGCGCCTGACCGTTTCGCGCGACACCGAAGCTGATGTCTGGTTTCGCGGCGAAGCCAACGATCTGTTGCTGGTAGCAGCACGCAAAGCGGATCCCGATATGTTGTTCTTTCAACGCCGGTTGGTGATTGAAGGTGACACGGAGCTGGGTCTGGAGGTGAAGAACCTAATGGATGCCATTGAACTGGATGCCATGCCCACGCCTTTACGCACGGGGTTGCAGCAGCTGGCTGCTTTTATTGAAGCAGGAATGAAACAGGACGCGAAGGCCGCTGAGGCGCGCGCGGGGATCTCATGTTAATTCGTACTGAAATTGGCGTTGATGCCGCAGGCATCGATAGCCTGTTAAGGCGCAGTTTTGCTACCGCGGCCGAAGCGGAATTAATTCAACAACTGCGCGAAGATGGCTTGCTTACTCTCGGCGTTGTCGCCACGGATGATGAAGGTCAGGTGCTGGGTTATGCCGCTTTTAGCCCGGTGACCTTGCAAGGTGAAGACCGTAACTGGGTCGCTTTGGCCCCGCTCGCCGTGGATGAATCGGTGCGCGGGCAAGGGCTGGCTAAAAAACTGGTGTACGAAGGATTGGATTCACTCAACGAGTTCAGCTATAGCGCTGTGGTGGTGCTGGGCGATCCTGAGTTCTACAATCCGCTCGGTTTTGAGCCCGCTGCGCGTCATGGTTTGCACTGTCGTTGGTTAGGCAGCGAAGCCGCTTTTCAGGTGTACAAACTGGCAGACGACGCGTTTGTCGGCGTGGAAGGGTTGATCGAATTCGCGCTACCGTTTAATCGTCTCGACTAAACCAGGTCATCAGGCAGGGCGGCTGCTGCGCAACCAGCTGCAGTTTCTGTGCGCGGCTTAGCTGCTTAACCTGATATTCCAGGCGCGAAGCCGCAGCCCTGTCACCCGCATCACAGTGAAAAACCAGCGTCAGCGGACCTTTGCCACGCAGCGAGCGTGCTCCGCGCCCCTGCTGATGTTGCTGCAAACGGCGATTAACGTCAGTGGTAATGCCGGTATAAAGCATGCCAGCGGCAGTTTGTAGCAGATAAAGCTGCCAGCGCTGTTCCATAATACTCATCTCAAAAAATAGCTGGCAGGCAGTGTAGCGCGCTTCAGTCCTCACTGCTATTTGCCATACGGAGTCGCACTTTGTCTGACCTTTCCCATCTGATTCGCTATCTGAAGAAGCAGCACGTGCTCTCGCTTTGTGCGACTAGCGGCGACGAGAGTTGGTGTGCTAACTGTTTTTACGTGTTTGATGAAACGAGCATGGCGTTCTGGCTGATGACTGAGCTGGAAACCCGTCATGGCCAGTTAATGCAGATGAATCCACGTATTGCGGGCACCATTAATGGCCAGCCGAAAAGTGTGCTGTTGATTAAAGGCGTGCAGTATCGTGGTCAGATTACGCAGCTGAGTGGAGAACGGGAGGCGATAGCGCGCCGTGCCTATCAAAGGCGTTTTCCGGTGGCGAAAAAAGTCACTGCGCCGCTCTGGGAGATCACGCTCGACGAAGTGAAGATGACCGACAATGCGCTGGGATTTGGTAAGAAGATAATATGGACAAGGTCGTAGGGGCGCCATTTATGGCGACCCCAATGCGAAAGAAGAGCTTAAGCAGCGTTCAAAATGCGCAGCGATTCGCGATTAAACGCGGGCAGATCCTCTGGCGTGCGGCTGGTCACGAGCTTGTCGTCATCCACCACCACTTCTTTATCATAAAAATCCGCACCGGCATTGCGCAGATCAATGGCGATAGCTTTTACACAGGTCATTTTGCGGCCACGTACGCCGTTGGCACTGATCAGCAGCTGCGGGCCATGACAAATGGCAAAGATCGGTTTGCCGCTGGCCACAAACTCTTTGGTGAAGTTGACAAAACGATCGTCGCCGCGCAGGGCGTCGGGCGAGTGTCCACCTGGCAGCAGCAGTGCATCGAATTCTGCCGCGCTGACATCATCGATGTCTTTATCGATTTTGACCTCGGCTTTGCCCTGTTTACCTTTGACGATTTTACCGGCTTGCATCTCAATGGTGACCACTTGGTGGCCGGCCTTGGTGTAAGCCTCCGCCGGTGAGGTAAACTCTGAGTCTTCAAATTCATCGGTAATCAGTACCGCTATTTTCTTGCTCATCTTTTTCCTCCTTGCTGATTCCGAACGGGTGTTAGTTACATAACTCACCCACAAGCCTGGTCGCCATGGCGAAAAATGCAAGCCAGCCGGCTGAACGCAACCGAGGTAAATTTCCGAGATGGATCAAGTTTGCACCGTTTGAATATGGCAGATTCGAAAGACCTGCATAACAATGCGGTCTCTTCAGCGCGTCTCCCGGCGCGGTAATCGTTATTCAGTTGAATACGGAATCTGTTATGACTCAATGTATCCCCTCAGCATCGGCAGCACGCTTTGCCTGGTGGAAACCGCTGCTGTTTTTGGCCGTGGTGGTCATCGGCCTATGGTATGTCAAATGGCAGCCCTATTACGGTAAAGCTTTTACTGCCGCTGAAACCCACTCGATCGGTAAATCGATCCTGGCCAATGCGGCTGACTCGCCGTGGCGCGCGGCGCTCGATTACGCCATGGTCTATTTTCTTGCGGTATGGAAAGCGGCAGTGCTGGGTGTGATTCTGGGCTCGCTGGTGCAGGTGCTGGTTCCGCGCAGCTGGCTGATGCGTTTGATGGGCGACTCGCGCTTCGGCTCTACGCTGGTCGGCACCGGTCTGGGCTTGCCGGGTATGATGTGCAGCTGCTGTGCGGCACCGGTGACCGCTGGCTTGCGTCAGTCGCAGGTTTCGAGCGGCGCGGCGATGGCGTTTTGGCTGGCGAATCCGTTACTCAACCCGGCAACGCTGATTTTTATGGGCTTTGTGCTCGGCTGGAACGTTGCGGCCATTCGGCTGGTGGCTGGTCTGATCATGGTGTTGGGTATCGCCTGGCTGGTGCAACGCAGCGTGCCCGATCAGGTCGTTGCTGCGCCCGTCACGGTTACTCACGATGAACAACCGTTTCTGACACGCTGGCTGCGGGTGATGTGGCGATTGTTCTGCAACACCATTCCGCTGTATATCGTCGCGGTATTGTTGCTTGGAGCTGCACGAGTTTGGCTGTTTCCGCATGCTAATGGTGCGGTGGGCAATACGCTGATCTGGGTGATGTTAATGGCGATTGCGGGCTGCCTGTTTGTGATTCCCACCGCCGCAGAAATCCCGATTGTGCAGACTATGATGTTGGCGGGCATGGGAATTGCGCCTGCGCTGGCGTTGCTAGTGACGCTGCCCGCCGTCAGTGTGCCGTCTTTATTGATGTTGCATCGGGCATTTCCCGCCCGTGCGTTGTGGATCGCGCTAATCGGCGTGGCCTGCAGCGGGATGCTGCTCGGCGTGCTCGGTTTGTGGCTGGCGTAGCCACCACATTTTCTGATTGCGGCTGCCGCGCCACAGCAGCCGCGCATCTTTCTCTGCCTCAATAAAACGTCCGTCGATCAGCACGTCAATCTCATCCAGCACTTCGCGCTGCGCATCGCTAAGCTCTGCCATTTCGTAACCGGTCCACAGCCAGATATCCTTATCCGGACATTCACGCCGCACGCGCTTCACCAGGCGGCGAATATGCGGCACGTTATGCGGATGCAGCGGATCGCCACCGCTCAGTGACAATCCCTGGCGTGGAATCCGCCGATCGTTAAGATCGGCAATCAGCTGCTCTTCCATCTCCAGCGTAAAGGGCACGCCAGAATCCACTCGCCACGTGCTCTGGTTATAGCAGCCGCGACACTGATGCTCGCAGCCCGCTACAAACAGCGTGCAGCGGGTGCCGGGTCCATTAACAATATCGACGGGATAGTAGCGGTGGATATGCATCATCCCAGTTGTCCTGTCTCCAGATGTTTGACGCGGCGCTGTACCTCTTCCTGCTTACCGGCATTAAATGGACGCGCGTCCGGACTGCCGAGATAGCCGCACACGCGACGCGTCACCGAAACGCGCGCCGGGTCGTGATTACCGCAGCATGGGCAGGTAAAACCTTTGCTGGTACAGCTGAACTCGCCGCTAAAGCCACATTCGTAGCACTCATCAATCGGCGTGTTGGTGCCGTAATAGGGCACGCGGTGATAGCTGTAGTCCCACACGTCTTCCAGCGCTTTGAGATTGTGCTGGATGTTGGGATATTCGCCGTAACAGATGAAACCGCCGTTGGCGATGGCCGGATAGGGTGCTTCAAAGTCGATCTTATCGTAAGGATTGACCTTTTTCTCGACGTCGAGATGGAAGCTATTGGTGTAATACCCTTTATCGGTCACGCCGGCGACTACGCCAAACTCAGCGGCATCGAGACGGCAGAAGCGATCGCACAAATTCTCGCTCGGCGTGCTGTACAAACTGAAGCCGTAACCAGTTTCGGCTTTCCAGGCATCCACCGCGTTGCGCAGATGCGTCACAATCGCCACGCCTTTTTCACGCAGATAATCCGCATCATAAGGATGTACTTCGTTACCGCTCAGCGCGTTCAGCGTTTCGTGCAGACCAATATAGCCAAGGGAAATGGATGCGCGACCGTTGCGGAAAATGGCGCCGACTTCGTCATCGGCTTTCAGCCGCACGCCGCAGGCGCCTTCCATATAGAGAATGGGCGCTACGCGCGCTTTGGTTTTTTCCAGCCGGGCAATGCGCGTCATTAATGCACGTTTCGCTAGCGCCAAACGTTCATCCAGCAGTAGCCAGAACTGCGCGTCATTACCTTTCGCCTCCAGCGCGATACGTGGCAGGTTCAGGCTGATCACCCCAATATTGTTGCGGCCTTCATGAATTTGTTCGCCGTTCTCCTCGTAAACGCCCAGGAAGCTACGGCAGCCCATCGGCGTTTTAAATGAGCCGGTGACCTCCACCACTTTCTCGTAGTTAAGGATGTCGGGGTACATGCGCTTGCTGGCGCACTCCAGCGCCAGTTGCTTGATATCATAATTAAAATCCCCCTTGCTGCGATTAACGCCTTCGCGAATAGCAAACACCAGTTTCGGGAACACGGCGGTTTTGTGATTTTTGCCCAGCCCGGCGATGCGGTTACGCAGGATCGACTGTTGAATCAGGCGTGCTGCCCAATCTGTGCCGAGACCGAAGCCGAAGGTGACAAAGGGCGTCTGGCCGTTGGCGGTGTGCAGCGTATTCACTTCGTATTCCAGCGACTGAAACGCGTCATAGCACTCTTTCTCGGTACGAGCCCGAGCGTAGGCTTCGGCATCAGCAATTTGCCACTCCTGCGCGACCGCGCGGTGTTTTTCCAGACTGAGAGTGACGAACGGTGCCAGCACTTCATCAATGCGGTTGATGGTGGTACCGCCATAAATATGGCTGGCAACCTGGGCAATAATCTGCGCGGTGACCGCCGTGGCGGTAGCGATCGATTTGGGCGGCTCGATTTCGGCATTACCCATTTTGAAACCGTTGGTCAGCATGCCGTGCAGATCGATCAGCATGCAGTTAAACATCGGGAAGAAGGGGGAGTAGTCGAGATCGTGATAGTGAATTTCCCCGCGCTCGTGCGCCAATACCACATCGCGCGGCAGTAGTTGCTGCTGCGCATAGTGTTTAGCAACGATCCCTGCCAGCAGATCGCGCTGCGTTGGGATCACTTTGCTGTCTTTGTTAGCATTTTCATTGAGCAAAGCGGCGTTAGTTTGTTCAACCAGCCCACGGATAGCGTGATGCAGTTTGCCACGCTGCTCGCGTGCCAGGTCACGATCGTGACGGTATTCGATATAAGCGCGCGCCAATTGCGGCCAGCGGCCACTCATCAACGTCTCTTCTACTGCGCACTGAATATCGCGTATATCCACTTCCGCGTGCGCAGCAAGCTGCTGGCTCACCTGTTTAGCAACCTGTTCGCACCATGCCGTATCGTCGATCTGTGCTGCACGCGCGGCAGCCTGCACTGCCGCTTCAATTCGCTGCGCATCAAACGGCACTCTGCAACCGTCACGCTTAATCACCACCGTCGCCATCTTCTCTCCGTAGAACTACATATTGATGTTTTAAGGAGTTTAACCGCTATATGTGGTGCTTAAGGGAGAATTAATCACCTACTGTTTGACCTACAGCAAAGAAGCCACAACGAAGATTGAAAGCCGCGCAATCGTTAACCCCGCTAAAATGAAAAAGTTTTAACCCGTCCAGATTTCAGCCTGCTATCACTTGCTTTGCAACGCGAAACAGGTTTAATGAGCCTTTTGCCCAATTTGGTCCGTCGTTTCATTTACAAGGATGCCTACATGCTGTTGCAAAGAACGTTGCTTGCCTGTTGTTTATCCATGACTTTTTCAACTTTCGCCGCACCCGCAGGCGATCTCCCTTTAATGCCATGGCCGCAGAGCGTTGAGCAGCCTAGCACTGGCGGCGCCTATGCGTTGACACCGCAATTTACGCTACATATTACGGGCGATCATCTGGAGGGAACCGAAGCGCGCTGGCGCGCGCGCATTGCACGGCAAACTGGCTGGCCGCTGTTGCCAGACAGCGCCTCCAGCGATCACCCCAGCATCCAGGTGCAAATTGCCCAGGCGGTTGATCCCCTTCCGCAGCCGGACAGCGACGAAAGCTATCATCTCGTGGTCAACAGCGCAGGCGTATTATTAAAAGCCAATACGCGGTTTGGTGCGATGCGCGGCATGGAAACGGTGCTGCAGCTGATCGAAAACACCGAAAGCGGGACGCAAATTCCTTACGTTACCATTGACGACAAACCGCGTTTTCCATGGCGCGGTGTACTGATTGATTCGGCGCGTCACTTCCTGCCGATTGAAACCGTGAAGCGGCAAATCGATGGCATCGCGGCCGCGCGCATGAATGTGTTTCACTGGCACTTAACCGACGATCAAGGTTGGCGCTTTGCCTCCAGCCACTATCCACAGCTGCAGGAGAAAGCCAGCGACGGCTTGTACTATACGCAGCAGCAGATGCGCGATGTGGTGCGCTATGCCACGCAGCGCGGCGTGCGCGTGGTGCCGGAAATCGATCTGCCGGGTCATGCGTCGGCGATTGCGGTGGCGATGCCTGAACTGATGAGCGCGCCGGGGCCGTATCAAATGGAGCGTGGCTGGGGCGTGTTTAAGCCGCTGCTCGATCCCAGCAACGAAGCGGTGTTCCGCTTTATCGACACCTTGATGGGCGAAGTGACGGCGATCTTCCCGGATCCCTATGTGCACATTGGCGGCGATGAGGTTGATCCCACGCAGTGGGATGATTCGACGCGTATTCAGCAATTTATGCGCGATCGCGGCCTGAAGGATACGCATGCGCTGCAGGCCTGGTTTAACCAGCGCGTCGAAAAAATCCTCGAAGCGCACCAGCGCCGCATGATTGGGTGGGATGAGGTTTACCATCCGGATCTGCCGAAAAGCATTCTGATTCAATCGTGGCAAGGCCAGGACGCACTTGGCACCGTGGCGCAAAATGACTTCCGCGGCATTCTTTCCACCGGGTTTTATCTCGATCAGCCGCAAACCGCCGCCTATCACTATCGCAACGAGCCCTGGCCACAAGGCCTCAACGGTGCGGATCAGCTGCAATCCGGCGAGCAGGCTCAGAGCTGGCAGTTCACCATGCCACGCCTGAAAGGCAGTGCGCTAAAAGGCAGTTTTACCCTGATTGAAAGTAAAAACGGCTGGCGCGGCTTTATTGATTTCAGCGGCAAAGCGCGTCGTATGGTCAGCGATATCCGCTGGCTCTCACCAACGCAGCTGACGTTCAGTGTTGATACGTGGATGGGACCTTTCCAGCCGATGGTGACGCTGACGCAAGACAAGCTGACCGGCTATATGCTGGTGGGCAACGTACGTTACCCAGCAGAAGGCAGCAAGTTGACGCAGGTACCAAAAGGTATTGCGCCATCGCTGCCTACGCCTGAACAGGTGCAAAATAATCTGATTGGCGGTGAAGCGGCGCTGTGGGCGGAGAACGTCAATAGTCGGGTGATCGATACGCGCCTGTGGCCGCGTGCCTTTGTGGTGGCCGAGCGATTGTGGTCTGCAAAAGATGTCACCGACAGCGATAACATGTATCGGCGTTTGAGCGCCGTGGAACGCTGGGGCACGATTTCGGTGGGCTTGCAGCAGCATCAGCAAGCGGAAGTGCAGATGATGCGGCTGGCAAACAGCAGCGACATCACGCCGCTGCGCGTGCTGGCCGAAGTGCTTGAACCGGCGCAATACTACACGCGGCAACATCTGAAATTCCAGGCGGGGCATTACGACTACTTTGAACCCTTGAACCGGTTGGCAGATGTGCTGCCCGCCGAGAGCAACGCGGTGCGCTTGCTGGATAAACAGGTCGATCGCCTGATTGCTAACCGCACGGATCACGCGGCGGCACATGCGATCCGCCAGCAACTGCAGCGCTGGCAGAACAACAGTGATGCGGTGATGCCGTTGGTTTTGGGCAATTATCAACTCAAGCCGCTACAGCAGCAGGTGCAGCAGGTTGCTCAGCTGAGCCGAATGGGGCTGGATTTGGTGAACGCGCTGGAGCGTAATCAGGCGTACGGTGCGGGTGAGGTCGCGCAGATGCATGCGCAGCTGGACGCCGCAGCGCAGGTGCAGGATGAAACTGTGCTGGCGCTAGTCAGGCCGCTGGAGAAGCTGCTGCGATCGTTTAAATAGCGGAGGTCGCCATGAATGGCGACCCTCTGAAAGGCACGAAGAGTTGTAGGGTGCGCATTGATGCGCACCCTTAACAATCAACGGCGTACCGCGATCGCCTCAATCTCAATCTTCACATCTTTCGGCAGACGCGCCACTTCCACGCAGGAACGCGCTGGGAAGCTGGCGTTGTGCTCGGTGAAGAACGCTTCATACGTCGCGTTCACCGTGGCGAAGTCATTCAGGTCTTTCACAAACACGGTGGTTTTCACAATGTCGCCCACTTTCAGGCCAGCGGCTTCAACAATCGCCTTCACATTTTCCAGCGACTGACGCGCCTGTGCAGACACGTCATCTGCCACGGCGCCGGTGGCCGGATCAACCGGAATCTGGCCAGAAGTGATGATCATACTGCCGAGATCCACGCCCTGCACGTAAGGGCCAATCGCTGCCGGTGCGTTTGAGGTACTGATTTCGCGAGACATTGTTTCTCCTTAATAAGTGCGCGGCCGACCGATGTCCGCCGCGAAATTGCTCGCCCCATTATAGGGACGACGTGGGCGATTACCAGTGACCGAGCACCACGTGGCGCGCAAACTCTTTCTCACAATATTTGCACTTCAGGTGCACATCATCCGCACGCTTTTTCACCGCAAAGCTGGTGAACACCGGCTCGTTACGGCTGATACAGTTGCTGTTTGGGCAAGTCAGCACGCGATCGATACGATCCGGCAAGGTTGGGGCGATCTTCGCCACCACTTCGTATTCATCAATGCGGTTTACCGTAGCGAGCGGAGCATATACCGCCAGCTGGTTGATCTGATCGTCCGTCAGGAAAGTATTCTCAATTTTGATCAGATCCTTGCGCCCCATTTCGCCCGACGGCAAATTGAGGCCGATGGTGATGCGCTGATCGGTTTCAGTCAGGCGGAACAGCGAGAGTAACTTAAAGCCAACCTGCGCAGGAATATGGTCAATCACCGTGCCGCGTTTGATAGCTTCAACCTGCAGTTTATTATCGTGAGTCATCGGTTTACTCCTTACAGTGCCAGTTCGCTATTGAGTACCAACGCCAGCAGTGCCTGGCGGGCGAAGATGCCGTTACCGGCCTGCTGGAAATACCAGGCATGCGGCGTGCTATCGACATCGGTGGTGATCTCGTCGATGCGTGGCAGCGGATGCAGCACTTTCATGTTATCGCGCGCACCGACCAAATCGGCGGCGCGCAGGATGAACTGCGCTTTGACGTTGGCATATTCCGACGGATCGAGACGCTCTTTTTGCACGCGCGTCATATAGAGAATATCGAGTTGTGGCATCACTTCTTCGATGGTGTCGTGGCGCGACCAGGCAATGTTCTGCTCATCCAGCATATCGGTGATGTACGACGGCATCGCCAGCGCATCGGGGGCGATAAAGAAGAAGCGGTTGCCGTCAAACTTCGCCAGCGCCTGCGTCAGTGAATGCACGGTGCGGCCATATTTGAGATCGCCAACCATCGCCACATTCAGGTTATCCAGGCGGCTTTGCGTTTCGCGGATGGTGAAGAGATCGAGCAGCGTTTGCGTCGGATGCTGGTTGGCACCGTCACCGGCATTAAGTATCGGAATGCCGCCGGAAAATTCGGTCGCCAGACGCGCCGCGCCTTCCTGCGGATGTCGCATCACAATGGCATCTACGTAAGTACCAATCACCGAAATGGTATCGGCGAGGGTTTCGCCTTTCTTACCGAGCGAGGTGTTGCTGCCATCCGCAAAGCCGACCACCGACGCACCGAGGCGATGCATCGCAGTTTCAAACGACAGGCGCGTACGCGTTGAAGCCTCAAAGAAGCAGCTGGCGATAACGTTGTGTTTCAGCAGCTCCGGCTGAGGATGCGCTTTGAGCTGGGCGGCAGTATGCAGCACCAGCTCCAGCTCGTCGCGGTTGAGATCGTTAATGGAAATGATGTGCTTGCGATATAGCGGGTTGGCCATAGCGTTCTCCTCTGCGTTGCCGGATTGCGGACAAAAAAAAGCCCCTGCTTAAGGGGCTTTTTTGACGATCGATTGATGACGGAAAGAAACAGCTGCGCCGCCCGCTGTCAGGCGTCGTGGAGCGTCAAGTTGTGCGCTGCGCTGTTGCATGTTTCCTCCGGCAAATTGGGCCGCATTATACGCATTCACTGATTTGCAGCAAGCAAATATCGCGCGCGAGGTAAACGTTTGCTTCGGTGTATTTATCGCTTACCCAACGTTGCAACCATCACCGCTTTGATGGTGTGCATGCGGTTTTCTGCCTGATCGAACACGATGCTGTGCGCCGATTCAAACACCGCATTACTCACTTCCATGCCATCCTGCAAACCGTACTGTTCCGCCATCTGGCGGCCCAAGGTGGTTTTGTCATCATGGAAAGCCGGTAAGCAGTGCAGGAACTTCACCTGCGGATTACCGGTCAGTGCCAGCATGGCGCTGTTCACCTGATACGGACGCAGCAGGGCGATGCGATCTTCCCACACCGATTTGGCTTCGCCCATCGACACCCATACATCCGTATAGATGAAGTCGGCACCTTGCACGCCTTCGGCGATATCTTCGGTCAGCGTGATTTTCCCGCCGGTTTGCTGGGCGGCCACGCGGCATTGTTCTACTAATTCCGCTTCCGGCCAGCAACCTTTTGGCGCCACCAGACGCAGATCAAGACCCACCAGCGCCGCGGCTTCCAGCATGCTGTTGCCCATGTTGTTGCGCGCATCGCCAACGTACACCAGCGTCATTTCATTCAGCGATTTGCCGGGCAGATGTTCCTGCATGGTTAGCAGATCGGCCAGCAGCTGCGTCGGGTGAAACTCGGTGGTGAGGCCGTTCCACACCGGCACGCCAGCGAACTCCGCTAAGGTTTCTACCAGTTCCTGGCCGTAGCCGCGATACTGGATGCCGTCATACATACGGCCCAGCACGCGCGCGGTGTCTTTCATCGACTCTTTGTGGCCGATTTGGCTACCGCTCGGACCAAGATAGGTGACGTTAGCGCCCTGATCGTAAGCGGCAACTTCGAAAGAGCATCGGGTACGAGTCGAGTCTTTTTCGAAGATGAGCGCGATGTTTTTGCCTTTCAGGTACTGCGTTTCGCTGGCATTTTTCTTGGCGTGTTTTAATTCACCTGCCAGACTCAGCAGAGAATCGATTTCGACTGGGGTAAAATCCAGCAATCTCAGGAAATGTCTTTGATGTAGCTGACTCATACAGCGCTCCGGATACTTGCATTAAAATGAATTAAAATTCAATCTAACCGTATGAATATGCATTTTCAACCCCGCCGTTAAGAAACTTGTTGTTTTGTGTAGTGGCGCGCGAGGCAGTGTGGGAAAATAATTGTATTCAGCCGAATATTTTGAGGACACATCCATGGCATATGAAGCATTGCTGGAAGAACAGCGCGAAGAGACGCGACTGATCATCGAAGAGTTGCTGGAAGACGGCAGCGATCCCGATGCGCTTTACACTATCGAGCATCATCTCTCCTGCAACAATTTCGACTCGCTGGAAAAAGTCGCCGTTGATGCCTTCAAACTGGGCTATGAAGTCAGCGAGCCGGAAGAGCTGGAGCTGGAAGATGGCACTACCGTAATGTGCGTGGATATCCTGAGCGAAGGCGCTCTGAAGCCTGAGTTGATTGATGCGCAGGTTGAGCAACTGGTCAATCTGGCGGGCAGCTACAACGTCGATTACGACGGCTGGGGCACCTACTTTGAAGATCCGGATGCCGAAGATGAAGACGACGATGGCGAGTTCATCGACGACGAAGAAGACAACGGTGTCCGTCACTAAGCCTTCATGGGCGGCGCTCGCCGCCCTGATACTTTCTCCTCGCCAGAAAAAGATTGCCGATGAATTACGCTCCACTGTTAGAACCAATCTATCAATTCCTGCATTGCCGCACGCCACAAGCGTGGATTGATGAGGCTCGCAAGCCGGAAAATCTGACGCTGCTGCTTACCGATCACATGGTATGCGAGTTGAAGGCCGCGCAAACCGCGGTGTTTATCATCCGTAAATACGTGGCGGATAAGCCGAGTGGTGATGCCATTCTGGCGTGGCTTAAGCCTTATGAAGATTTTATTTACCGCGATGAGCCGGACAACAATTTCATCAATGCGCACAAGAATTTGACCAAAAGTATCATTGTGCGCAATGAGCTGCCGTGGGCCGACGATTTGGTAGAGATGATGGTGCTGCTGATCAAAGAGGAACTGCATCACTTCTATCAGGTGTGGGAAATCATGCAGTCGCGCGGTTTGCCCTATCGCAAAATCACCGCCAGCCGTTATGCCAAAGGGCTGATCCGTGAAATCGCCACGTATGAGCCAGATGCGCTGGTGGATAAGTTGATTTGCGGAGCGTACATCGAAGCGCGATCCTGTGAGCGTTTTGCCAGCCTGGCGCCGTATCTGGATGAGCAGCTGGAGAAGTTCTACATTTCGCTGTTGCGATCGGAAGCGCGTCACTATCAGGATTACCTGAAGCTGGCGCAGCAGATTTCGCCGAAGGATATTGCGCCACGGGTGCAGGCGTTTGGTGCCGCAGAAGCGCGCTTAATCAGCGAGCCGGATAGCGAACTGCGGTTTCATAGCGGTGTGCCGGCGGTTTAAGACATTGATTTTTTAGCGGTTACGCGGTGCGCATGAATGCGCACCCTACGTTACACCGTAGGGTCGCCATTTATGGCGACCTCATTCATCACAACACCTTCAACATCCGCACTTCGCAATCCACATGCCCGGTGCAGCCCATCGCGCTATCAATCAGCTCAAAGCCCAACGACTCATACAGCTTAATCGCACGCGTCAGGCTACCGGTGGTTTCCAGGTAGCAGCGCTGAAAACCTTGCTGACGGGCATACTCCATTGCGCGCAGCGCCAGATCGCGCGCCAACCCCAAGCCGCGTACCTGCGGCAGGAAATACATCTTCTGCAGCTCGCAAATATCTGGTGCGCTACAGGCCAGCGGTGCAACGCCTCCACCGCCCACCACCACGCCTTCATGCTCGACAATCCAATAAGCGCTGTTGGCTTCGCTATACAACTCGAACAGGCGATCCAGATTGGGATCGGACACGGTGTAGCCTTTGTCCGCCGTTAGACCAAATTCGGCTGATACGTCGCGGATCACCTGCGCGATCAGCGGATTATCGGCGGCTGTAATCGGGCGCACCTTTAAATTGATGGGGGCGTCGGTGGTCATCATTATCTTCCGGTATAAAAAAGCCGGGCAGTGCCCGGCTTCGATTAAGCAATTGGACTGAAGCGCTTACAATGCCGCAATCACGCCCTGCTGTTCAAACAGTTTTGCTTTAGATTGTTCAAGCTCAGCCACGCGCTCACGCTCTTTGGCGACGACCGCTTCCGGCGCACGTGACACAAAGCCTTCATTCGCCAGCTTGGTCTGGATCTTCTCGATTTCGACATCAAGTTTCACCAGCTCTTTCGCCAGGCGCTCCAGCTCGGCTTCTTTGTTCACCAGATCCGCCATTGGGATCAGCAACTCAGCGCCTTCAACAATCTTGGTCACCGCAACCGGACCTTTCTCGCCGGCAGGCAGAATGGTCAGGCTCTCCAGACGCGCCAGGCGCGACAGGAAGGTGCGGTTCTCATCCACGCGACGCTGCGCCGCAGCGGAGCAATCACGCAGCAGCACATCAAGCGGCTTGCTTGGTGCAATATTCATCTCGGCACGAATATTACGCACCGCGACGATCGCCTGCTTCATCCACTCGATATCGGCTTGCGCCTCGGCATCTTCTTTTGCCGCCTCATACTGCGGGAACGGCTGCAGCATGATGGTATCGTGATCGATGTTTTTCAGGCCTTTCACACGCTGCCAGATGGTTTCGGTGATGTAAGGAATGATCGGATGTGCCAAACGCAGCAGCGCTTCCAGCACGGTAACCAGCGTATTACGCGTGCCGCGCAGTTCCGCTTCGCTACCGCTGGTCATCACCGGCTTCGTCAGCTCCAGATACCAGTCACAGAACTGGTTCCAGGTGAAGTCGTAGAGAATATTGGCGGCGATATCAAAGCGATAGCTATCCAGCGCTTCACGATATGCCTTCACGCTGCGGTTGAATTCGCTCAAAATCCAGCGATCCGCCAGCGACAGCTTCATTTCGCCGCCGTTTTGTCCGCAATCCTGCTCTTCGGTGTTCATCAGCACGAAGCGGCTGGCGTTCCACAGCTTGTTACAGAAGTTGCGGTAACCTTCCAGGCGTTTCATGTCCCAGTTGATGTCACGGCCGGTAGAAGCCAGCGCGGCGAGGGTAAAGCGCAGCGCATCAGTACCTGAAGGCACGATGCCGTCCGGGAACTGCTTCTCGGTACGTTTGCGGATCTTCTCAGCCAGCTGCGGCTGCATCATGTTGCCGGTACGCTTCTCCAGCAGATCTTCCAGCGAAATACCGTCAATCATATCCAGCGGATCGATGACGTTGCCTTTCGACTTGGACATCTTCTGGCCTTCTTCATCGCGGATCAAACCGGTCATATAGACGGTTTTAAACGGTACCTGCGGCTTGCCGTTTTCATCTTTGATGAAGTGCATGGTCAGCATGATCATGCGCGCAATCCAGAAGAAGATAATGTCGAAGCCGCTCACCAGTACGCTGGTTGGGTGGAAGGTACGCAGCGCTTCAGTGTTCTCTGGCCAGCCGAGAGTAGAGAATGTCCACAGGCCGGATGAGAACCAGGTATCCAGCACGTCGTCATCCTGGCGCAGCGCGACGTCGGCGGCCAGATGGTTTTCCTGACGCACTTCATCTTCGGTGCGGCCAACGTAGACGTTGCCGTCGTTGTCGTACCACGCCGGAATGCGGTGTCCCCACCACAGCTGACGCGAAATACACCAATCCTGAATGTCGCGCATCCATGAGAAGTACATGTTTTCGTACTGTTTTGGCACGAATTGGATGTCGCCATTCTCAACCGCTTCCACCGCAACTTTCGCCAGCGGCGCGGTGCGCACATACCATTGGTCGGTGAGCATCGGTTCAATCACCACGCCGCCGCGATCGCCGTAAGGAACGGTCAGGTCGTGCGGTTTGATCTCTTCCAGCAGGCCGATTTCGTCAACGGCAGCGACAATCGCTTTACGCGCAGCAAAACGCTCCATTTTCTGGAACGGTGCTGGGATATCGTCGGCACACTCGTCGCTCACTTCACCATTGGTGTCGAACACTTCCGCGCGCTCGCGGATATCGCCATCAAAGGTCAGAATGTTGATCATTGGCAGCTTGTGACGACGACCGACTTCGTAGTCGTTGAAGTCATGCGCTGGCGTGATCTTCACGCAGCCGGTGCCTTTTTCCATATCGGCGTGTTCATCGCCAACGATCGGAATGCGGCGGTTCACCAGCGGCAGGATCACTTCTTTGCCGATCAGATCTTTGTAGCGCGGATCTTCCGGGTTAACCGCGACGCCGGTATCGCCCAACAGGGTTTCCGGACGGGTGGTGGCCACCACCAGATAATCTTTGCCTTCCGCGGTTTTCACACCGTCGGCCAGCGGATAGCGGATATGCCACATCGAGCCTTTGCTCTCGCGGTTTTCCACTTCCAGATCGGAGATGGCGGTACGCAGTTTTGGATCCCAGTTTACCAGGCGCTTGCCGCGGTAAATCAGGTTCTCTTTATACAGGCGGACAAACACTTCACGCACCGCGTTGGACAAACCGTCGTCCATGGTGAAGCGCTCGCGCTCCCAATCAACCGAGTTGCCAAGACGACGCATCTGACGAGTGATGGTGCCGCCGGATTCCGCTTTCCACTGCCAGATTTTGTCGATGAACGCATCGCGGCCGTAATCCTGGCGCGTTTTGCCCTCTTCAGCGGCGATCTTACGCTCAACCACCATCTGCGTGGCGATACCGGCGTGATCGGTACCGGCCTGCCACAGGGTATTTTTGCCCTGCATGCGCTGGTAACGCACCATGGTATCCATGATGGTTTGCTGGAAAGCGTGACCCATATGCAAGCTGCCGGTGACGTTCGGCGGCGGGATCATGATGCAAAAGCTTTCCTGGCTGGTGTCGCCATTCGGTTTAAAGTAGCCCTGCTGTTCCCAGTGCTCGTAGAGCGGCTGCTCGATATCTTGCGGGTTATATGTCTTTTCCATTTCTACACTGTCGTTTGCGGCGAGGGTGGCGTCGCCGTATTCAATTGGAAACCAACGCTGCGATAGGCTTTATAGCGATCGCGCGCCAGTTGTTTTAGGGATTCTTCATAAGGTACGAAGTCTATCACTTCATGGAAAGCAGTAGCAAAATCTGCGAACTGCGGCAAAAGGCTGATCAGCAGATCGCGCGGCGAACTGCCACGGCGCTGCGGCCAGGCCAGTTCAACTGGTGCGCCATAGCGCGGGCCTTCGCCAGCCAGATTGTGTGGCACAAAGGCGTTGGCCGGGAGCTGCCAGAGTGCTTCATCCAGCCGATTGGCCTGTTCTTCATTTTCGCAGGCGATCAGGATGCGTTTGCCGTCACGCCAGCGTGTTTCGGCAAGAGAGCACACCAGGGCTTCAATGGCGGTTAAGCCGTCGCCTGCGCTCTCAGACTCCATCACATAGAAAGTGGCGTTTTTCATGGCGGACTCATTTCCATAAATGACAGTGGGGCGCATTGTGCGCCCCGCGGGTTCGTGCGTCTATCTTTTCGGTCGCCATTAATGGCGACCCTACTTCGTTGGGCGCGCATTGATGCGCACCGTTTCAATGACCGCACAGCGACAACTTAATCGTCGCCGTTCAATCCCGCACGATTCAGCAGGAACTGCGACAGCAGCGGTACCGGACGGCCGGTGGCGCCTTTAGCTTTACCAGAACGCCATGCTGTGCCGGCGATATCCAGGTGCGCCCAGTTGAACTTACGCGCAAAGCGTGCAAGGAAGCAGGCTGCGGTGATCGCGCCGCCAGGACGGCCGCCAATGTTCGCCATATCAGCAAAATTGGATTCCAGCTGCTCCTGATACTCATCGGCCATCGGCAAGCGCCAGGCGCGATCGCCAGATTGCTCAGACGCGCTGATCAGCTCGTGTGCCAGCGGGTTGTGGTTAGACATCAATCCGCTAACGTGATGGCCTAATGCAATGACGCAGGCACCGGTCAGCGTTGCGACGTCAATCACCACTTCTGGCTCGAAGCGTTCAACGTAGGTCAGCGCATCACACAGCACCAGACGGCCTTCGGCATCGGTATTGAGCACTTCAACGGTTTGGCCAGACATGGTGGTTAACACGTCGCCCGGTCGCATCGCTTTGCCATCGGCCATATTTTCACAGCCTACCAGCACGCCCACCACATTCAGCGGCAGATTCAGTTCTGCCACCATGCGCATCACGCCATACACCGAGGCCGCGCCGCACATGTCGTACTTCATCTCATCCATCGCTTCGGCCGGTTTGATGGAGATACCGCCGGAATCGAAGGTTAAGCCTTTACCCACCAGTACAATCGGCCGAGCTTCAGGATCGTTGCTGCCTTTGTACTCAATGACCGACATCAGCGATTCGTTATGGGAACCCGCGCCGACCGCCAGATAAGCGTTCATCCCCAGCTCTTTCATCTGCTGCTCGCCAATGACGCGCGTGGTGACATTTTTGCTATACGCATCCGCCAGCTGTCGCGCCTGTGAAGCCAGATACGCGGCGTTACAAATATTTGGCGGCATATTGCTGAGATCTTTGGCCGCTTTCACACCGGCAGCCACGGCTAACCCGTGCTGAATGGCACGTTCGCCGCTGGTCAGTTCACGGCGGGTTGGCACGTTGAACACCAGTTTGCGCAGCGGGCGACGCGGCTCTACTTTATTGCTTTTCAGCTGATCGAAGTTGTAGAGCGCCTCTTTCGAGGTTTCAACCGCCTGACGTACTTTCCAGTAAGTATTGCGGCCTTTTACGTGCAGTTCGGTCAGGAAGCACACCGCTTCCATCGAACCGGTGTCATTCAGCGTATTAATTGTTTTCTGAATCACCTGCTTGTACTGGCGCTCATCCAGCTCGCGCTCTTTACCGCAGCCAATCAGCAGGATGCGTTCGGAGAGGATATTCGGCACATGGTGCAGCAGCAGCGTTTGGCCCACTTTCCCTTCCAGTTCACCGCGGCGCAGCAGGGCGCTGATGTAGCCATCGCTAATCTTATCCAATTGCTCAGCAATGGGCGACAAACGGCGCGGTTCGAAAACGCCAACGACAATGCAGGCGCTACGCTGTTTTTCCGGGCTACCGCTTTTTACACTGAACTCCATGCACTCTCCTGAATCTTAAAGACAACGGCCTTAGCTGTCGTTAGAATGTAGCGCGCTCGTAACTCATTACTTCGTTGCGACGCCATGACAATTCAACGCCGGTAGTCATAATGAGTTGTGGTGACAATACGTTGTTTTTTCACCACGCTAACGCGTTCGTCATACTATTTTAGCTACGATGACGGCCATTGATGAAGAAAAATGGCTGATAAGCGTTGAAACTAGCGATTTTCCTGCAAAAAGACAAGTTATCACAGGCGTACTAAGCGTGATCATCATTAGATATCTGGTTCGGGAAACGCTCAAAAGCCAGCTGGCTATCCTCTTCATCCTGCTACTGATCTTCTTTTGTCAGAAGTTAGTGCGGATTTTGGGTGCTGCGGTGGATGGCGAGATCCCAACAAACTTAGTTCTGACATTGTTAGGACTTGGCGTGCCTGAAATGGCACAACTTATCCTGCCCCTAAGCCTGTTTCTGGCGATTTTAATGACCCTGGGACGGCTGTACACCGAAAGTGAAATCACGGTGATGCATGCCTGCGGCCTCGGCAAAAGCGTGCTCATCAAAGCGGCGATGATCCTGATGTTGCTGACTTCAGCGGTCGCAGCCGTTAACGTCATCTGGTTAGGTCCCTGGTCGTCGCGTTATCAGGAAGAGGTGACACAAAATGCTAAAGCTAACCCGGGCGCGGCAGCGCTAGCGGCTGGGCAGTTCCAAACCTCCAGCGACGGGAATGCGGTGCTGTTTGTTGAGAATGTGAAAGGTAATACCTTTGGCAACGTGTTCCTGGCGCAGCTGCGTCCGAAAGGGAATGCGCGTCCTTCGGTAGTGCTGGCCGACAGCGGGCACATGGAGCAGCGTAAAGATGGCTCACAGGTGGTCACGCTGGATAAAGGCACGCGCTTTGAAGGCACGGCGATGCTCCGCGACTTCCGTATCACCGACTTCGTGAATTATCAGGCGCTGGTAGGCTACAAAGAAGCCACGCTCGATCCGAACGATGCCGATCAAGCCGATATCAGCACTCTGGTGAAAACCAAGACGCCTCAGTTCCAGGCAGAGCTACACTGGCGCTTAACGCTGATCTTTGCGGTGCTGGTGATGGCATTAATGGTGGTGCCGCTTAGCGTGGTGAACCCGCGTCAGGGCCGCGTGCTCTCAATGCTGCCCGCTATGCTGCTGTATCTGATCTTCTTCCTGCTGCAGAGCTCGCTGCGCTCCAATGCGGCAAAAGGCAAATTCGATCCTGCCATCTGGATGTGGGTGGTGAACTTATCCTATCTGGCGTTGGCGGTGTTGCTAAACATGTGGGATACCGTGCCGATGCGTCGCATCCGTGCCCGTTTTAGCCGTGGAGGATCGGTCTGATGTTTAAGGTTCTTGACCGCTATATCGGCAAAACTATCTTCAACACCATCATGCTGACGCTGTTCATGCTGGTATCGCTGTCGGGCATTATTAAGTTCGTCGATCAGCTGCGTAAAACCGGGCAGGGCGCCTACACCGCGTTGGATGCGGGTTATTACACGCTGCTCAGCGTACCGAAAGATATCGAAATCTTCTTCCCGATGGCGGCGCTGTTGGGTGCGCTACTCGGTTTAGGCACGCTGGCGCAGCGTAGTGAGCTGGTGGTGATGCAGGCATCGGGCTTTACCCGCATGCAGGTGGCGCTGGCGGTGATGAAAACGGCGATTCCGCTGGTGTTACTGACCATGGCAGTCGGCGAATTTGTGGCGCCGCAGGGCGAGCAGATGGCGCGTAACTACCGGGCGCAGCAGCTGTACGGCGGCTCGCTGGTTTCGACGCAAAACGGGTTATGGGCGAAGGATGGCAATGATTTCATCTACATCGAGCGCATTAAAGGCGATAACGAGATTGATGGCGTCAGCATCTATAAATTCACCGACCAGCGTCGCTTACTGAGCGTGCGCTACGCGGCGAGCGCGACCTGGAATGCGGAGAGAAAGCTGTGGGTGCTGTCGCAGGTGGATGAATCCGATCTGCAGGATGCCAAACAAATTACCGGTTCGCAGAGCCTGAGCGGCGAGTGGAAAACCAACCTCACGCCCGATAAGCTCGGCGTGGTGGCGCTGGACCCAGACGCCCTGTCGATCAGCGGCCTGTATAACTACAGTAAATACCTCAAGCAGAGTGGCCAGGTTTCAGGACGCTACCAGCTGAATATGTGGAGCAAAATCTTCCAGCCGCTGTCGGTGGCGGTGATGATGCTGATGGCGCTGTCATTTATCTTTGGACCGCTGCGTAGCGTCTCCATGGGCGTGCGCGTGGTGACGGGGATTAGCTTTGGCTTCTTATTCTACGTGCTGGATCAGATCTTTGGCCCGTTAAGCCTCGTGTACGGTTTACCGCCGATATTGGGCGCGATTCTGCCGAGCGGCGCCTTCTTCGCGATCAGTTTGTTCCTGCTAATGAAGCGCCGGTAACGGGTTGCGGTCAGCATTAATGCTGACCCTACGCGGATATAGCCGGGTTTTCGTAGGGTGCGCATTCATGCGCACCTGCATAAAAAGGCATTTTTTGCTTAAGTGAGCGGCATCACGCCATTTATGGCGGCCTTTTTCATAAAACGGTTAAAACTTTCAGCTTTCCAGCGTCACCAATGCAATTCCCGCCTGCTGCCAGGCATCGGCATCTTCTGGCAAATTATCCATCACCAACATATCAACCTGATCGCTGCGCGCGAACTGTGCCAGTGAGGTGTTTCCCAGCTTGCTGCTGTCACACACAACAATCACCTGGCTGGCATGTTCGATGATGGTGCGCTTGCTCTCTGCCAGCATAATGTCGGCAACGCACGCGCCTTGTTTGAGTGAAATACCGTTCACCGCCATAAAGGCTTTATCGACGTTAAGATGATCCATCATCTGCCCACCTGCGGCAGGAATCACGCAGTGATAGCCTTTCTTCACGATGCCGCCCAGCAAGACCACCTGCACGCCGCTGGCTTCTTCCAGCACGCGAGCAATGGCGAAATCGTTGGTAATTACGGTGAGATTTTTACGTTCGCGCAGGTGGTGCGCAATATGCAGCGTCGTGGTACCGGTATCGAGCACGATAATATCGCCGTCTTCGATGAGCTGTGCCGCACGCTCACCAACGCGGGCTTTCGCATCAATATTCAGACTCTCGCGCAGGTCTGAGCCCATCTCAAAACTGGCGCGCGTGCGCAGAATGGCGCCGCCGTGGGTGCGCGTCAGCTGGCCAGATTCTTCCATCAAACGCAGATCGGTGCGAATGGTGGCACCGGAAACGTTGAAACGTTCACTCATTTCGCCTACGGAGATTTTGCGTTTCTCTTTCAGGATGGCGAGGATTTTTTCTTGTCTTTCCTCTAAGTACATATCGGCCTCAAACGGGGGGAAACCGCAACACTCTATCTCAGGTTCCGGGCGGCGTGAACTCCGCCCGGACAATTCACTTAGCGATTGAGCGGTTGCAGAAACTCCACGCGCTCACCATCTGGGCCGGCAATCATAAAGTAGCGGCAGCCCGCCGGATGATCGCAAGGTCCTTCTACCAAAGGATAGCCAAGCGAGATAATCCAGCGCTCGGCAGCAGGCAAATCTGCTACCTGCCAGGCCAGATGATCGATACCGCTATCCTGCGGCGCGCGGGCATCGGTTTGCCAGGGCAGCTGATAGAGCTCCAACACCGTGCCCTGTATCTGCATAAACTGAACGACGATGGTACCGCGTGCTTCTTCGATCTCGATGTGGCGCTGAGGCTCAAACCCCAGTGAGCGATAGAATTCACGCGCCGCGGCGATGTTTTGTGTGCGTAATCCAATGTGCGCTAACGATGTAATCATTACTACACTCCTTTGCGCTGGCACCAGAAGCCGAAAAAGGCAACATAGACAAAGCATGCCAGCGGGATGATAAAGGCGAACTGCATGTCGCCGCCGTTAAGGTCAGACATAATCCCCATCACCAGCGGGATTACCGCGCCACCAATAATCGACATCACAACAATGGAGCCTGCCAGCTGAGTTTCTGCACCCATGCCTTTGATGGTTAAGCCAAAATTGGTTGGCCAGCATAGCGCCATACAGAAGTTCACCCCCATGATTGCTACCACTGCCGCCATGCTTTTCTGACTCACCGCAAACAGCAATAGCACTACACATATCGAGCAGAACACGCCTAGCAGCAGCGCCGGGCTATAGCGTTTCATCAGCGCGGTCGTCACAACTTTACCGGCGGAATAGCACAGCAGCGTGGCAATCAGCCACCAGGTGGCGGAATGCTCGCTGGTGCCATGTTCAATTAATTGAACAAAGCGGATGGTAAAGCTCCACAGGCCCACCTGCGCGCCGACGTAGAGGAATTGCGACAGTACGCCCATACGAAAACGCGGTACTGACCACAGTTTTTTCAGCGATTGGGCAAGGGGTTCCGCAGCGGTATTGGCTTTCGTCGCCGGTTTGCAGGCGGGAAATTTTACCGCCACAAACACCAGCGCCAGCACCACCAAAATCGAACCGATGATCAGGTAAGGCGTGACGACCTGCGACACCATTTGCTGGCGAATGCCGTCCGCTACTTCGACGGGAAGGGCAGCAAGCTGCTCATGTGTAAGATCGTCTTTGTTGAACACCAGCTGTTGCCCAATGACCACACCCATGATTACGCCGACGGAATTGAAGATTTGTGAAAAGTTGATGCGTTGGGTAGAGGTTTCGGCGGTGCCAAGCAGGCTCGAATAGGTGTTGGCCGAGGTTTCGAGGAATGATAAACCGCTGGCAATCACCCCAAGGCAGCCGAGGAACGCCGCGTAGGTCATAGCATGTGCGGCCGGGATAAACAGGAAACAGCCGGCAGCATAGAGACACAGCCCAATGATGATCGCCACTTTGTACGAGTAGCGCTTAATCACCGCGGCGGCGGGTAAGGCCACCAGAAAATAGCCGAGGAAGAAGATCGACTGCACCAGCGCCGTTTGTGTATCGCTAAGGTTAAACCCCTTTTTGAACTGGGCGATCAGGATATCGTTGAGGTTGCCCGCCATGCCCCACAGGGCAAACAGGCAGCATACCATCAGCAATTGCAGCCACGGCGTAGCGGGCAAATAGGCGCTGCGGTCCAGCGTTTCCCCATGTGCACCGGCGACCTCATCTTGTTTTTTAATCACTATTTCGCTCATGATCCCTGCTCCTCAAAACAGGCGGAGGCAGCATCGAGACGATCCCAAAGCGGCTGTGCCTGCAAATAAAGTTGGTCGAAGATGTCGAACTGACGTTGATAAGCATCGTGCAGGCGCGCATCGGGCTGAATCTCACCGGCAATGTGCACCATACGCTGCACGCCTTGTGCGAGGTCACTGAAGTAACCGATGCCAGTGGCGGCGAGAATAGCGCAGCCCAGCGTGCCGTTTTCCTGATTAACGGTGTGCTGAATTGGCCGGTTGTACACTGAGGCTTTAATACTGAGCCACAGTTCGCTGCGTGAGCCGCCGCCGGAGGCAATGATGCTGTCGGGCATGGTGCAACAGGCGCTTAACTGGCGCAGATTGCGCCACGAGGCAAATGCCACGCCTTCCAGCACCGCGCGGTAAAGATGTCCTGCCGCATGCCGCCGCTGTAATCCAAACAGCTGGCCACGCGAGTTGCATTTATCCGCCAGGCGTTCGCCGGTGAGATAGGGCAGAAACAGCAGACCTTCTGCGCCGGCTCTCGTCTCTGCGGCAAGGCGCAGCATTTCAGGGTGCGAATGCTGCCCGCCCCCAAAGGCCTCCCGCGCCCAGCGCATCGCATCACCGCCAGCATCCAGCAGCGTAAAACCGCCCCAGGCAGCATTGCTGAGATGCAGATTATTAACCTGCGGATGCAGCAGCGGCGCGTCGCTGACGACGGTGATTAACGTTGATGTGCCGGTGCTATCCGAGGCCTGTCCGGGCTGATACACACCCGAACCCAGCAGGCTGGCGGCCATATCGGCGGTACCTGCCACCACCGGAATACCGGGCCTTAAGCCGGTTTCTCGCGCCGCCTCGGGCGTGATGCTGCCGATCACATCGCTGGCTGCATGAATGTCAGGCAGCAGATCGGCGGATAGCTGGAAGCGATCGAGCGCCGCGTGCGACCATTGGCGCGTGGCGCTGTCCATCAGGTAATAACAGGAGGCTTCGCTATAGTCGGTCGCACGCGCGCCGGTAAGACGAAAATTAATAAAGTCTTTCGGCATCAATACGCTAGCCACGCGCGCCCAAACGTCGGGATGATGTTCGCGTATCCACTGCAGTTTAAAAGCGGGCCAGGCCGGCGTTGGTGGGTTATTAAGATGTGTGAGCCAGAAAGGCATCTCCTCCCGTTCCCGGAAAGCAGCCACCTGCGGCCAGGCGCGTTTGTCATTCCAGAGTAAAGCGCGGTCTTCTACCAGATGACCTGCGCTATCGAGTAGGACCGTGCCGTGCATCTGGCCACATACCGCAATCGCAGCGATGTGCGCCATTTCCTGGGCAAAGCGTGAGTAGAGTTCCCGGATGCCGTCGCAAGCAGAGTGCCACCACAGCGACGGGGATTGTTCCACCCAGCCAGGCTGCGGAGACGTCTGCGAATATTCACGTTGGGCAAAGCCGACGATAGTGCCGTCGGTTGTGACAAGGGCAGCGCGCGTGCTGCCCGTGCCGATGTCGAGGGTAAGAAGGTTTTTTTTCATTATTCACTCCATATCACGCCGGAGAGTTGCAGCGTTTACACCGTATGATTCAGTTCCGGGAACAGCGACGGATCTTGCTCCAGTTGAGCGAGCACCTTCTCGGTAGCGCTGGCGCTCATGCCAAAGCGGCGGACGCCCAAACGATACAGCGTGCGGATGGTGTCGAGATCGCGAATGCCGCCCGATCCTTTGATGCGTAAACGCCCTTGCAGCTGATCGGCGATGATCGCCACTTTCTCTTCGGTCGCCCCGCTGGCTGCCCAGCCGGTTGAGGTTTTGATCCATTTCATGCCAGCTTCTACGGCGATGTCACACACGCGGCGGATCTGCTGTTCGTCGAGATAATGGGTTTCGAGGATCACTTTGGCTTCAACCGGCGCTGCGGCCTCAACCACGCGCTGAAGGTCCTGCTTCACTTCATCAAAGCGACCCGACAGCACGTTGCCGATATTCACCACCATGTCGACTTCACGCGCGCCGTCGCAGATCAGCTGACGCACTTCCTGCACTTTGGTATCGGTGGCGTGTCCGCCGCTTGGGAAACCGACCGGACCGCCGATCATGATGTCACCGCGACCTTGCTCTGGCAGCAGCGTGCTGAGAAAGCGCGTCCAGCAGGGTAAAACGTGAATAGCGATGATGTTGTAGCGGATGGCCAACTCCGCGCATTGGCGAATATCAGCTTCGGTATTGGTTGCCTGAACGGCGCTCAAATCAATCATGCGCGCCATCTGCTGGGTAATGCGGTTCATTTTCTCTTCCTTTCATTTTTAATGACAAAATGACAATAAATGAAAGTTTAAATGAAAGTAATCGCGAGCTTCAGATTTTGTGATCTGCAAAGTGAAAATAGATGAAAGAAAATGGAAGGAAGGGTTTTGGGATCGCCATTCATGGCGACCTGCTTATGGCAACTGCTGGATGAAACCCGGCAGCTGCGATAGCAAATACAAAATCAGGCCAATCGTGCCGCCCACCAGGGTGCCGTTAATGCGGATAAACTGTAAATCACGGCCAATATTTAGCTCAATTTGCTGTGACATGTCGCGCGCGTCCCAGCTTTTTACGGTATCGCTAATATGGCGTGTCAGGAACGCCGCAAACTCCGGTGCGACACTGCGTGCGGCATCTTCCAGATGTTGATTCATTGAGGCGCGCAGCGCTTCATCGGCGGCAAGCGTCTCGCCCAACCACAGCGCCGCCAGCCGCACGCGCTCCTGCACCTGCGAATCCTCGCTGTTCAAATCATCTTTCAGCCAGCCACGTAAATCCTGCCACAGCTCGCCGATATAACGATTGAACGACTCATCCTCCTTCAGCCAGTTCTTAATGCCTTCGGCGCGTTCGGCCATTTCAGGATCGGTTTTTAGCCGCTCAATCAAACGCTGTACGGCGCGATCAAATCCCAGACGTAGCTCATGGCCCTGATCAAGCGCCACCTGATCGAGAATGGAATCCACGGCATTTGCTACTAAATCAGCGCTGTGCTCGCCAAGCCATTCGGTCGGCAACATTTTGGCTTTAATCGGGTGTTCGCGTTTCAGCCAACGCACAATTTGCGCGGCGATAAACTCGCGCGTGCCGGGCTTATGCAGCAAGCGCAGCAGCTGTTGCACCGCCGCATCCAGCAACTCCTGATGGCGATTGTTTTTGGTCAGGCTATCCAGCAGCAGCGCGCTGGATTGGGTGAGATCGACTTTATCCAGCGCACGATGCACCGCGCGACGTAAAAAGCGCTGAATGCGTTGATCGTCGGTAAGGTCGAGAAAGCCGCGCATCACCTGTAGCAGATGGCGACCAATACGATCGGCATTGCCTGGCGTGTTAAGCCACGTTGCCAACATTTGCGACGGATCGTGGCGGCGAATCAGCGCCAGTAGCGAATCAGTATCGAGGAATTTCTCCTGCACGAAACGGCCAAGATTCTCCCCAATCCGATCTTTATTACGTGGAATAATCGCCGTATGGCGCGAGATAAACGGTACCGGGACACGCCGGAATAACGCCACCACTGCGAACCAGTCGGCTAACGCGCCGACCATGGCTGCCTCGGCAATGGCCTTCACGCCAAGCACCCAAAAGTTGGGCGGCAGAAACAGCGTCACGACGAAAATCGTGGCGGCAATCAGCAGCAGCGACAGCGCCAGACGTTTGCTGCGTTTGAGTTGTTGATATTTATCCATAATCCCTTTTAACGACGACGGCCGCCCAATAAACTTCCGAGTACGCCGCGAATGATTTGGTTGGTTACCTGACGCGCGGCGCTCTTGGCCACGCTCTGCACGACGCCATCGCGCTTGCCGCCGCGTGGTCCGGTAGTGCCAAAGAGAATATCTTTCAGGCCGCCAAGAATACCGTTATCGACATCGACGCTGTTCCCTTTGGCTTCCGGGGCATTGGCTTGCTGCGTCGCCGTCTGCACGCCTTTTTGCAGCATTTCGAATGCCGATTCACGATCCACTTCGGTGTCGTATTTACCGTACAGCGGCGAGTTGTTGATCAGGCCATTACGCTCATCCTGGCTTACCGGCCCCATGCGTGAGCCGGGCGCAATCACCATTGCGCGTTGCACCATGGCGGGGCTGCCTTTTTCATCGAGGAAGGAGATCAGCGCTTCGCCGGTGCCGAGCGCCTGAATCGCCTCCGCGGTATCAAAGTCTGGATTAGCGCGCATGGTTTCGGCGGCGCTTTTCACCGCTTTCTGATCCTTCGGCGTAAAGGCGCGCAGCGCATGCTGCACGCGGTTGCCGAGTTGCCCCAGCACGTTGTCGGGAATATCGCCAGGATTCTGCGTGACGAAATAGACGCCAACCCCTTTGGAGCGAATCAGGCGAATAACCTGTTCAACCTTCTCCAGCAGCACCGGCGGCGCATCGCTAAACAGCAGATGCGCTTCGTCGAAGAAGAACACCATTTTGGGCTTATCGAGGTCGCCCGCTTCTGGCAGCTGCTCATACAGTTCGGCCAGCAGCCACAGCAGGCTGGTAGCGTAAAGCTTCGGCATCTGATACAGCTTTTCCGCCGAGAGGATGTTGATGAAGCCTTTGCCGTTGCTGTCGCAGCGCATCCAGTCGCGGATATCCAGCATCGGTTCGCCAAAGAAGTGCTCGGCGCCTTGCTGCTCCAGCGCCAGCAAACCGCGCTGAATCGCCCCCACCGACGCGGCGTTGATATTGCCATATTGCGTCTGAAACGCTTTGGCGTTGTCGCCGATGTACTGCGTCATGGCGCGCAGATCTTTGAAATCCGGCAGTAATAAACCCTGATCGTCGGCGATGCGAAAGATGATCTGCAGCACGCCGGATTGCACATCGTTGAGGTTAAGCAGGCGCGCCAGTAGCAGCGGACCGAGATCGGACACCGTTGCGCGCACCGGATGGCCCTGCTGGCCGAAGATATCCCACACCATCACCGGATTTTTCTGTGCCTGCCAGTCGCTGACGCCAATTTTTGCCAGGCGCGCCAGCAGCTTCTCTGAACCTTCGCCCGCCGCAGAGATGCCGGTGAGATCGCCTTTCACATCCGCCATAAATACCGGCACGCCGATGTCAGAGAAAGATTCCGCCAGCTTTTGCAGCGTCACGGTTTTGCCGGTGCCGGTGGCGCCAGTGATCAAACCGTGGCGGTTTGCCATGTTGGAGAGAAGATGCAATTGGACGTCAGGCGTTTGGGCAATCAGCAACGGAGTGGTCATGATTATTTCGCTCTCAGGCAATAGGTTATGCCAGAAAGGATAGCAAGCGACGCGCAAGGAGGGAGGAGGATTGTGCCGAAAAAGTCGGGTGGGCGCGCGCTGTCCCTCATCCCAACCTTCTCCCGCCAGCGGGAGAAGGAGCCGATCCAGAGGATTTATGGCTTAGCTATAAACTGCAGCGGACTGTCCCCTCTCCCGCGTGCGGGAGAGGGCTAGGGTGAGGGTAATTACTTCTGCACCGTATCAAAAAACAGCAAACTCACGCCGATTCCCTGCTGCACATGACTCACGTTATTGCGCACCGCGACCTGCTGCGCGCCCTGCAGCGTCACCACAAAGGGTGAGTTCTGCTGCACGGTTTTTTGCAAATCGGTGTACAACGCGCGTCGCTTGGCGGCATCGCTTTCTCCGGCAGCGGCGCGGGTTTTGGCGCTTAAATCCGGGATATCCCAACCGACGCGCCATGCCAGGGTTTTAGATCCGCCCGGTACGTTATAGGCAAAGGCGCTGGCGTTGGTGTTCGGATCGACATAGTCCGCACCCCAATAGATGAAGATCGATTGGAAATCACGGCCGCGCATTTTGCTCCACAATTCTGATTCTGCCACCGGCTGCAACTCGATCTGCACATCCGCCTTGGCGAAGCTGGCCTGCAGCGCCTGCGCCACATCAATATAAGGCGGCTGATTGATCACCGTCAGCGCAAATTTAGTCCCGGGCTTGATGCCGCCTTTGGCTAAAATCTCTTTGGCTTTCGCGACATCGTAATGGAACGGTTGATCTTCCAGCGCGCCGTCAAAACCCTGCGGCAGAAAGCTCTGATGAATGCGGTACTGGCCTTTCAGCAGGTCCTGCGATAGAGATTGATAATCCACCAGCCAACGTGCGGCTTGCCACAGCGCCGGATTGCCTAGCGCCGGTTGCGCTTTATCCTTGGTGTTAAACCCAAGGTAATACACCAGGCTGGAGGGGAAGGCTTCAATACGCAGATTTTTGTCACGCTTCAGCGCATCAATTTGATCCGGGCCGAGTTGATAAGCGACATCGACATCGCCTTGCTGAATCAGCAGGCGACGCGCACCGGCATCTGCTACGCCTTTGAGCAGAATACGTTTCAGCTTCGGCTGCGGATGGGCCTGTTGATTCGCGCTTAGCACCAGCGCCTGCTGCGGCACATATTGTTGAATGGTGAAGGCGCCGCTGCCGGCAGAATGCGTATGTAGCCAGCCGTTACCGGAATCGTTATTCACTGCATTCTGCTGCACGGTTTTGCTATCGACCACCGAAGCAACCGGCGCCGTGAGCAGACGCAGTGCCAGGTTCTGACCAATCTGCGCTGGCCACTGCATCTCCAGCTGATGGTCATTCAGCACTTTAAATTGGCTGGCGATATTTTCATTGGTCCAGCCAAATTCAGCGAGGATAAAAGAGGGCGCTTTGTTCAGCTGCACCGCGCGCGTCAGCGAGAAGATCACATCCTGCGCCGTGACCGGATTGCCGCTGGAGAAGCGGGCGTCGGACTTGAGGGTAAATATCAGGCTATGCGGCGTGCTGCCTTGCTGCCAGCGAGTCGCCAGCAGCGGCGACAATTTTTGCGGCGAGTTACGATCGGCTTCCACCAGCGTTTGATAGATATTGCGCTGCACGCTATTGCTGACGGTTTCAAAGCTTTCAGCCGGGTCAAAGCTAATGATGCCGTCGAGCGGGACGGCAACGACAAGGGTATCTTTCGGTGTGGCAGCATGCAGGGCAAAGCTGCTGCCCCATAAAGCGACGAGCAAAATCAATGAGCGCATTATTGTTTTCCTGGAGAGAAGATGAAGAGACTTTATCTCTGCCATCGTCCAGGCAAAATGCCGGTTTGTTCTGAGCTGTGCCGGAAAATAACAATTGATTACATTGAGGTATTATTTCGTTTATTTTGTGCGCTGCCTTTCATATTCGGAAAATAAAGCGCTTACCCCTTCGCCAATTAAGTAAATAAGATGTTATAAATGAGAATAATTCTCTGGTATGGAAGTATGATTTATTTTCATTGATTCATTTTGGCGATTATTTCCATGCGCGATAATCCCTGGTCAATTGCCCACTAAATATTGCCAAAATCACCGCATTTGTACGGTTAAATCCGCCATTTCTACCTCGAAAGCCCTTTACCAAGCCTTAACCTAAATTCAACATGATGATTGAATTTCATCAAAACACATTTTTAATTTAATTTTTACATTCAGAAATACCTATATCCCTAAGATTGCCAGGTTATTTACCGATTTATAAAGCTATTAACAAAAATAATTATCTTTCTTAGCAAGTGAGAGTCGTCACGCCATGCTTCTAAATAAACCGACCACCAGACGTAAGTTTTTACTTGGATCGCTGTTGGCTTTGCCATTAAGTGACCTGGTATTTAAGGGATTAACTGCCGCGCAAGCTGCGGAAATGGCCGCACCTGAGCTCGCTGACTATAAACCGATCTTTTTCACTAGCGATGAGTGGCAATTTATTCTGGCCGCAGCCGATCGTCTTATTCCTGCTGGCGGTAAGGGTAAAGCGCCAGGCGCGCTGGAAACCAACGTGCCGATCTTTATCGATCAGCAGTTGCACAGCCCGGAGTTCGGCGCAGAGATCTACATGCAGGGACCATTCGACGTGCATGCACCTGCCACCATGGGATACCAAATTCCGTTCACGCCACAGCAGATTTACCAGGCCGGCATCAAACTGGTGAATCAGTGGACGCAAAGCCACTTTCAGAAGCCGTTCCATGCGCTGTCGCTGGAAGAGAAAGATGCGGTCCTCACCAAAGTGAACAAAAACGACGGCATCGATTTCGCCGCGTTAGGCGAACCGAACCTGAAGGCTTCACAGTTCTTCAGCCAGCTGCTTTCAGATACCAAACACGGCTACCTCGCTGACCCGATGTACGGCGGCAACAAAGGCATGAAAGCCTGGATTGCCATCGGCTTCCCGGGCGCACGCGCCAGCTTTACCGAATGGGTGAAGCAGCACAACGTGCCGTACCCGCTAGGGCCGGTCAACCTCTTGGGTGAAAGCGCGTAAGCACACCCCCGTTTTTGGTATGTGAGACAGGATTAACATGGCACAGATTACAAAGAAAGAAGTCGACGTTGTCGTATGCGGCCTCGGCTGGGCCGGCTCATTGATGAGTATCGAACTGGCAATGGCCGGACTGGAAGTGCGCGCGTTAGAGCGCGGCGGCGAGCGCGATTACCCGGATTTCGCCTATCCGAAACCGGCTGATGAATACGCTTACAACGTGCGTAACAAAGTGTTCGCGACGCCCAAAGAAGTGGCGGTCACCGTGCGTTACAACAGCAGCCAGACGGCGTTACCGACCCGCAAGTGGGGCGCGTTTGCGCCAGGCACCGGTGTGGGCGGCGCGGGTATGCACTGGACGGCGGTGCTGATTCGTCCAACGCCAACCGATCTGAAGCTGAAAACCTACGTGGATGAGGCCTACAAGCCGGGCATCCTGCAGGAAGATATGCGTGTGATGGACTTCCCGTTCACCTGGGAGGAGATTGAGCCGTATTACTACAAGTTTGAGCTGATCTGCGGACAATCCGGTAATACCGGCAACCTGCGCGGTCAGATTCTGGAAGGTGGCGATCCGTTTGAAGGCCCGCGTTCAGAACCTTATCCGCTGCCCGCGCTGGAAGACACGCTGAACAACGTGATGTTCAAAGAAGCGGCGACCAAGCTTGGTTATCACCCGTTCCCGAACCCTTCTGCGTGCGTATCGCGCGCGTGGAAAAACCCGTACGGCAACCAGATCGCCCCGTGCAACTACTGCGGTTACTGCTCGAAATATCCGTGCCTGAACTACTCCAAAGCCTCACCGCAAACGGCAGTGATGGATGCGCTGAAACGCATGCCGAACTTCTCTTACGAAGTGCACGCGGAAGTGGTGAAAGTGGTGCTGCATGACGATCAGAAAACCGCGAAGGGCGTAATTTACTACGATGTGGATGGCAACGAAGTGTTCCAGCCGGCCAAAATCGTGGTGCTCTCCAGCTTCCAGCTCTACAACGTGCGTCTGATGCTGCTGTCCGGTATCGGCAAGCCGTATAACCCGATCACCGAAGAGGGTGTGGTGGGGCGTAACTATGCCTTCCTGTCAAACGGCGGCGCAACGCTGTTCTTCAAGGATAAAAACTTCAACTCTTTCGCTACCGCGGGTGCCACCGGGCAGATGTTCAATGACATCTCACCAGGCAATTTCGACGGTCCGGGACTGGGTTTCCTCGGCGGCGCGAAGATCCACAGTTCGCAGGCTACCGGCACGCCAATCGCCACCTCACTGCCGAAAGGTACGCCGAGCTGGGGCATGGGTTACAAGGAAGGTCTCGAGCAGTGGTACAACCATTCCATGAAGATCAGCATTACCACCACCTGTCAGTCGTATCGCGATATCTATCTGGATCTCGATCCGCACTACACCGATCATCGCGGTCAGCCGCTGCTGCGCATGACCTTCAACTGGAAAGAGAACGAACTTAAGCTGCAACAGCACTTGAAAGGTATCGTCGGCAACATCGCCAAAGAGCTGAATCCGGACAGCATGAGCATGAGCTTCCTGCCGATGGGCGCTGACTTTGACCTCACCAAATATGTCTCGACCCACAACGTGGGCGGCGCGGTGATGGGCGATAACCCGAAAACCTCTGCACTGAACAAATACCTGCAGAGCTGGGATGTTCATAACGTGTTTGTGCCGGGCGGCAACGCCTTCCCGCAAAACTTCCAGGCGAACCCGACCGATACCATCGGCGCGATCACCCTGATGGCGGCACAAGCCATCAAAGAACATTATCTGAAAAATCCCGGCCCACTGGTACAGGCATAAGCGCATGAAATTAAAATCATTGTTAATCGCCAACGCCGTGCTGCTGGGCAGCTTTGTCCTGCAGGCTCACGCGGAAGATGACGCTCAATTGATCAAGCAGGGTGAATACCTGTCGCGCCTCGGCGACTGTATGGCGTGCCATACCGTGGCGGGCAAAGCGGATTACGCCGGCGGTTTGGCGATTGAGTCGAATCTCGGCACCATTTACTCCACCAACATCACACCGGACACAGCGCACGGTATCGGCAACTATAGCGAGCAGCAGTTCTCGGACGCGGTGCGCAAAGGCGTGCTGCCGAACGGTTCACGCCTTTATCCCGCGATGCCGTATCCGGATTACGCCAAAATCTCGGATGCCGATATGCACGCGCTTTACGTCTACTTTATGAAGGGCGTGAAGCCGAGCAGCGAGCAGCCGCCGGAAACCGATCTCAGCTTCCCGTTCAGCCAGCGCTGGGGAATGCGCTTCTGGAACTGGGCGTTCACCTCTGATAAACCGTTCCAGCCGATTGGCGGCGCTTCGGAAGAGGTGAATCGCGGGGCTTATATCGTCGAAAGCCTTGGCCACTGCGGCAGCTGCCACACGCCGCGCGGTCTCGGCATGAACGAGAAAGCGCTGGATAGCGGCGACGTTCGGTTCCTTGCCGGTGGCAGTCTGAACAACTGGGATGTACCGTCGCTGCGCGGTGTGCCGCGCTGGAGCGAGCAGGAGATCGTCGATTACCTGCAAACCGGACGTAACGACAAGGCCGCGGTAGGCGGTGAGATGAAGTCGGTGATTGAGCACTCCAGCTCGCACATGACGGATGCGGATCTAAAAGCGATTGCCGCCTATCTGAAGTTCCTCGGTGGTAATCCGTCGCTGCAGGCGTACAACGTGCAGCAGCAGCAGGCGACAGAAGCGAAACTGACGGCGGCGAAAGGCTTGTCAGAAGGGGAGCGTTTGTACATCGACAACTGCGGTGCGTGTCACTTTGTCACCGGTAAAGGCGCGCCGGGAATCTTCCCAGAGCTGGATCAGGCGACGATCGTTAATGCTAAAGATCCAAGCGGTTTGATCCACACCATTTTGGCCGGTGCGCAGCAGCCATCGACCGCGAAGGCACCATCAACCCTGGCGATGCCGGATTTTGCTAAGCGTCTGGATGATGATCAAGTGGCGAAACTGGCGACCTTCATTCGTCAGGGCTGGAGCAACCATGCGCCAGCAGTGACCAAAGATCAGGTAGCGGAAGTACGTAAGACGTTGAAGTAATATTGTAATTCCAGGTGCGTATGAATGCGCACCCTACGCGGTTGTAGGGGCGCCATTCATGGCGACCTGGTTTTATAAGACGGTTTAATGGAAAGTGTGAATCACTTCTAACACGCCGTTAATGATGAACTGCACGCCCATACACACCAGCAAAAAGCCCATCAAACGTGAAATCGCCTCGATCCCACCTTTACCAACCAGCTTCATAATGGCGCCAGAACTGCGCAGTGAAATCCACAGAATCACAGACACAGCCAGAAACGTCAGCACCGGCGCGACCGCCACCACCCACGCAGGAAAATCGACGCCGGCTTTTACCGTGGAAGCCGAGCTGATGATCATCGCAATGGTGCCTGGCCCCGCAGTGCTCGGCATCGCCAGCGGCACAAAGGCGATATTCACGGTTTCGCGTGTGTTATCGGTGGCGTCCAGCTCATCCTGCTTGTGTTTGGCCTCAACCGAATGCCCAACAGGTTTCGCCGGAAACAGCATGCGAAAACCGATAAATGCCACAATGAGCCCGCCCGCCATACGCAAGCCGGGAATCGAGATACCAAACGTGTGCAACACCGCACTGCCGGCGTACCACGCCACCATCATGATCAGGAATACGTAGATCGAGGCCTGCATCGCCTGGCGATTACGCTCCTGAAAATTCATATCGCCTGCAAGGCCAAGAAACAGCGCAACGGTGGTGAGCGGATTGGCCAGCGGCAAAATCACCACCAATCCCAGCCCGATGGCTTTAAAAAGCTCCAGCATGAAAATTCCTCAAATTTCCAGGTCGCCATAAATGGCGACCCTACAATAACGGCGATCCAATTATGCACGGCCGCTCTAAACGGCAATCCAACAACGTAGGGGCGCCATTTATGGCGACCAGGGAGGGATCTGCAGAGAAATCTCTGCGTACCGAAATACCGAATATCAGTGCTTCGGCGTATCCAGCGCTTCGATCAGCTCGGGGAAGAAATCCTCCAGCAGTTCGGGCGTCATCAGTTCGGGATAGTTGATTAAGTGCTCGCGAATACGCTCATTCACATCCGGCAGCAATCGCTGCGCCGCGTCTTGCGCAGTGATCTTCTTCTGTTTCATCAGGCGCAGTACATCATCCGGCAGATTGTCTTCATCTTCGACTTCATCGACACCTTCAAGATCGTCCAACTCATCCAGCAAATCCATCAGCGCCTCAATCTGCGGCGTGCGGGACTGATATTCTGACGGCTGCTCGTTTTGCAGATAGCGCAGCAGGGCGCGTACCGGGGATCCGTCGGGCTCGGCGGGTGGCTCGTTGGCGAACCAGGTGAGGAGATCGTGTTGCGTCACCTGATGGACGTGATAACCGTTATCCACCAGTTCATCGGCGAGGACATCAGCGGTATCGTGCTCAATCAGGCAAATGTGGGTGCGATTCGGTGTGAACTGCTCCAGCCATTGATAAATCTCTTCAATTACGCTGTCGTCGTAAATGAAAGTTTGGCTGAGATAGCTGTCATCCTGCTGGTGAACGCAGATGTGAATCTGGTCGGGATCGAAGTAAATCGCAATGTTGATGCCTTTCATGTGCGCTGTCCTATGTGGTGCAAAAACCCACTATAGCCTCCGACAGCGCAGATGAACATGGTGCCACCCGCAGCTTGCACTGCGGGTGGTAAAAATTAACGCAAATCAGCGCGATCCAGGCCATACGCGCTATCAAATGCGCCGGGAGTCATGCGTGAAAGCACCATCAGGCGATTCCAGGTATTGATAGTGGCGATGCAGAATGTTAGTTCACTGGTTTCGACTTCAGAGAAGTGCTCGCGCACTTCGCTATATAACGCATCCTCAATGCCGTGGTCGCCCGGACGCGTAAGCGCTTCGGTCAGCGCCAGCGCCGCTTTCTCTTTGGCGGTAAACAGCGGAGATTCGCGCCAGATAGCCACATGATGCAAACGCAGTTCGCGCTCGCCGTGCAGTTTGGCCTCTTTTACATGCATATCCACACAAAAGGCGCACTGGTTGAGCTGCGAAGCGCGCAGATCGACCAGATGTTTCAGTGAGGCTTCCAGCGATGTGTTGCCGACAGCCGTTGAGAGTTCGGACATGGCTTTAACTAAAGCAGGTACGGTTTTGAAGTGATTAACGCGCGATGTCATGTTGCTTTCCTCTTGCAGAATAAACGTTTAATAGCTCGCCACGCATTGCGTGGTTGATAGGGGACATCATAAACTTCTATGTCTGAGCTAAAAGGGCCAAAAACCGTTAAAATAGGTAGGACATAGCGTGGGATACAAAGAAATTTATGCGCGGTATCGTCAGCACATTCTTGAAGGGCGGTTAAAGCCGGGAGATCGTGTGCCAGCCATTCGTACGCTGGCGAGTGAACTGCAGGTAGCGCGCAAAACGGTAGAAGCCGCCTATGAAATCCTCATCGGCGAAGGATATTTCGTCAGCCAGGGTGCGAAGGGCACATGCGTCAATCCACAGCTGCTTCTGGCTACGGCGTCGGAAAAAGCAGCCGTTTCCGCGCCACCGGCCAGCGAAAATTCTCCGCGTGAGAGCAAAGGTGAACTGCGACTTGGCATTCCTGCTCTGGATGAATTTCCGCACAAGAAGTGGCTGCTTATTTCCGGCAAGGCTGCACGTACGCTGCGACCAGAGGAGATGATCTTGCCACCGGTCATGGGTTATCAGCCGCTGCGCGAGGCGATCGCCAGCTATCTGAGTATTTCTCGCGGGCTCAACTGCCAGCCGGAACAGATCTTTATCACCAGCGGCTATCGCGCCAACCTGCGACTGATTCTGGCTGTGCTGGCGCAGCCGAGCGATAAAGTGCTGTTTGAAGATCCTGGCTACTTCTTTGGCCAAAAATTACTGAAGCGCATCGCCCCAAATCTGCATTATGTGCCAGTCGATCGCCAGGGTATGGATGTTGATTATCTGCTGCGCTATCACCCGGATGCACGTTTCTCCATCGTGACGCCTACGCATCACAGTCCGCTGGCGGTCACTTTATCGCTGCCCCGCAAACATCAGCTGCTGGAGTGGGCACACCAGAACGACAGCTGGATTATTGAAGATGATTACGATGGCGAGTTTCATTACACGCGCAAAGTGATTCCGGCGATGAAAAGCCTGGATGTACACGATCGCGTGATTTACACCGGCACCTTCAGCAAAACCATGATGCCAGCGATGCGCGTTGGCTATCTGGTGATGCCGAAAGAGACCATTGGGCGTTTCAACGAGTTAGGTGAAATCCTTGAAACCGGCATGTCGCTGCTGCCGCAAAAGATTCTGGCGCAGTTCCTCAGCGAAGGTCACTTTTATCGTCATATTAAGAAGATGCGCATTCTGTATCAGCAGCGACGCCGCATGATGCTGGATGCACTACAGCAATGCTTTCCGGAAATGTTTGATTTCGAACTCACGGATGGTGGCATGCACATTGTCGCCTTTTTGCGTCGCGGTACGCAGGACAAAGCGTTGGCAGAGATCTGGCAGCGGCATCAACTCCGCGTACTGCCGCTTTCCGGCTGGTATATGCAGACGCAGAAGCGCTATGGATTAGTGATTGGTTACACCAATATTCGCTCGCCAGAGCAGGCATTCGCGCTGTTGCAAAGAACGGCGCGCGAAACGCGAGAAGCGTTTAAATAAAGAAAAGGCGCGAGGGACAGCTCGCGCCTTGATACCGGCGCGTCCTTACATGCCGATATATTTTTTACCCTGCTTCAGCACCACATCGCAGGCTTTGGTTTTCAGCTTCTCGCCCATCGGTGAGCTGCTCAGACTTTGCAGATTCAGCTGCTGGCCGTTGCCGGTATTCAGCAAACCTTGTACACCCTGCTGATAATCGGTTTTCTGCGCTTGCGCGGCAGGGCTGCTTAAGCCGAGCTTGCTCAGCACCTGATCCTTCACCGACGTCACGTTGTTATCCACCACGTTATGCTGCACGCAATAGGACATCACGCCCGCAGCGTTAGTCATGCTATTGGCGCTCACTGCTTTATCGCCGCCGTTCAGCAGGCCCGTAACAGAAGAGAGCGACAGCCCACCGTTCTGCGCGTTAGCGCTACCCGCGGTGCTGCTATTCTGCTGCGAAAGCTGTGATGCCGCGCTGCTTAGCTGATCCTGCCAACTCGCCGCCGATGCACTCCCCGCAACCAGTGCTGCCGCGATGCCACATCCCCAAATCATGCGTTGTAATTTCATCTCAACCTCGTTGTCTTTTATGTTCTGACTGCGTCAGTTTTGGTTAAGAGAGGTTTGCTTTAAGAAAGTTCCTGAGAGCACGACGGATAACAGGAGAATGAGACAGTTCTTGGTTTTATCGGGCATTGAAACGGGTAGGAGTGGAAGAGCGAGGTAAAACTCATGCTCGATTGATGATTTTACAGGCAGTTGAGCGCGGAATGCTGATTTTTTCAACGCTTAGCGCACATCAGCAACGATTCCAGTTGCGCACTTTGCGCGTAACGGTATAATCCCCAACGTTTTCCGCATCCCTTCAGTGCCGAAGTGGCGAAATCGGTAGACGCAGTTGATTCAAAATCAACCGTAGAGATACATGTCGGTTCGAGTCCGACCTTCGGCACCATCGATTGATGCAAAATTAAGTCGCTTACGAGCGGCTTTTTTTGTGCCTGAAATCCAGTATTTACCTATCTTTCCCACTATATTAACTCTCTTAAGGTCAACCGACATCAACGTACATCTACCAACAGGTTTTGGTGCAGATGATGGTATTTTTGGTTCGATAATGCTTGTACCAACAGCTACCGTGTTAAGTTCAGTGACTGTCGCTGAAAGTTATGATTAACACCCCCCTAAGCGTCAGCAGCAAGCTGCCGCCGCCAAGGCCCCGGAAATCACGCCCTTCACGTCGCAAGCGCCGTAAAGCCCGCTCACCGGGGTAAAAGGGGTTACATAAACTTCTTCATCGTTGGTAGCTGGGTTAGGTTAATCAGGGCGAGGGATGGGATTGCAGAATATACAGGTCCGAAACCGGCTACGCCGGGCGTACGGCGCCGTTTACCATCCGAGTCATATGTGACGTCATCAGGCACCTCTGCGTTTAACCTACCATCTTCTTTTTGCTGCGTCCTCACAGCATACCCGATAATAAAATAGGGGATCATATGAATACAAATTTCGATCATCTTGGCGTTTTGGTGCGGGTCTTTTTTGGTCAGGATTATGATTTATTTGGTGAAGATTTTTATGAAATATTAGCCGCCTACAAAAACGCAGAAAATACCAAAGCTATTCAGGAAACCATTCGCGAAGCACATCAATTGTTAGAATCCTGTCCGGATGAAAACGAACTCAATCTGGTTTTTTCTAACCTTGCTGAGGGGGAGTTCTCACCCACAGCATGGGGGTTTACTGCACGAATTTTTCTCGAGAACGTCATTATTGCGTTGAGTAATTAGATGAAGTGCCAGCGATTGCACATTCTTCAGACGATCTCTGGCAGGGATTGAATCAACGATAAAAATTCGTGGCGCAGCAGGTTATAAATCGCTATCAACTCCACTAAACACTGCATTTTAGATATAAGCGTAGGCCGCTGGCGATACGCGTTGATCCTATCCAGACGCCTGTTATGGACGTTGTAAAAACCCCGCTTCGCTCCGATATTTCTCCCTTTGTCTCAAAATTCTCTGTTTGAACTTTTTTTTCATCCTGCTGACAAGTTTGCATGGCAGAATGGCGCTCCGGTGAATCAGTGGAGGTGCAGAGGCTATGACAGATGAAATCGAGCAGCGTATCTACGAGCTGGTGCGACGTTACGACGGCGTCTACCTGTTTAAGCAAAAGACGCTGACACCGCAGATTGATATTGATAGCGATCTCAACTTTGAGCGCGAGGAAGCCGCTGCTCTGATGGACGAATTCTTCAACGAATTCAGCGTAGAGCGCGGAGAGTTTGTCATCGAAACTTACTATCCCGCTGAGCCTTCGCTGGTGCAAATTCTCAACCCGTTCACTAAGCGCGACGTGCCGGTGGTGCCTGATTTTACGCTGGGAATGTTAATTGAATCGGCAAAAGTGGGGCGCTGGTTGTACGAATAAAGACAGGCTCACCGCAGAGCCTGCCGCAGTTCACTTCTTCACATGCACATCAAAACCGCGCTCTTCCGGCGCAAATTCATCCTTTAACGTCAGCGCAGGTATCGCATAATCGCCGCCGTTCTGCTGACGATAGGCAATCGGTGCCGTTTCGGCCAACGTATCTAAACGCGTTGCTAGCGCATCGCACCAGCCGGCAAAACGCTCCTGCGCTGATTTCTGCACCCGATAGAAAACCAGCGGTGGCAGCACGCTAAAGCCAGGATAAAACAGCATGCCATGATGGATGGGGAACAATAACGCGTCTATCGGGCCATTAATGCCGCGCGGGCTGTAGTGCGATTCCCAGCCGCCGGTCGTCACCACGAGCATGGCGCGTTTGCCGCTGAGATTGCCTTCACCGTAACGATCGCCCCAATGCTGATCGTTGTGCTCGCCCACGCCGTAGGCAAAGCCGTTAGCGTAAACACGATCAAACCAACCTTTCATGATGGCCGGCATGGAAAACCACCACAGCGGAAACTGGAAGATCACCGTGTCGGCCCAGCGCAGTTTTTCCTGCTCGGCGGCGATATCCGCAGCTTGCAATTGATGATCGTAGGCGAAGCGTGAATCCACAGTGGCATCATAATGACTGCCGACCAGCGGGGCGTGCGTATCACTGGCGTCGAGCTGCGCTTTCCACTGCATGGCATAGAGATCGGAAACCTGCACCTGATGTCCAGCGTGCTGCAGATGTTGTACCGCAAAATCTTTAAGTGAACCGCTAAGTGAGTGCGGTTCCGGATGGGCATACACAATCAGTACATTCATGGCTTAAACCTGTGAGATGAAAACAGCTGCAGATTACGGCCGCGCTGGCTATAGTGGAAATCAATTGCTGATATCTCAGGTATAGAAAGGGTGAATATCAACTCACTGGATTTGAATCTGTTGCAGACGCTCAATGTACTGTTAAGCGAACACAACGTTACGCGTGCGGCGCAGCGTCTGCATCTCTCACAACCTTCAGTCAGCGCCCAGCTGGCGCGGCTGCGGCTACTGTTTGACGATCCGCTACTGTTGCCCGGTCCGCGCGGCATGCTGCCAACCGCACGCGCTGAGGCGTTACGCGAGCCGTTGCGTCTGGCGCTGGAGGCGGTGGAGCGCGCGGTCGCGCCGCCGGATGCTTTCAACCCAGCCATTGCGGATGTGACCTGGCGCCTCGCCGCCACCGATTACATGTCCTCAGCGCTGATCCTGCCCGCATTGAATTTGGTCCGTGCTGCGGCACCGCTCAGTCGTATGGCGATATTTGCCCTCAATCCACCGCAGGTCGCGCAGCAGCTGGAAAAGGGCGAACTGGATTTGGTGTTTCATACCGGTGACAACGCGCCGCCAACGCTGCATCAGCGTAAATTGTTTAGCGAGCGTTATGTGCTGGCAGGACGGCGCGATCACCCACAGCTGCAACGGCCTCCAACGCTCGATGAGTTTTGCGAGCTGGAGTTTGTCATGGTGTCGCCGGATGGTGGTGGGTTCACTGCGGCGACAGATCGCGCGCTGGCAAAGCGGGGGCGCAGTCGCCGCGTGGCGCTCTCGGTGCCACATTTTCTGTTTATGCTGGATGTCTTAGCAAATAGCGATCTCGTTGCGGTGCTGCCTGAGCGTCTGGTACGTCATGCTCAACAGCTCACGGTTATAGCGCCGCCGCTCGACATTGAAGGCTTTGATATTTTGCTGCTGTGGCACGAGCGTTTGCATCGCGATCCGGCACAGCAATGGCTGCGACAACAAATTGTGGCAGCGCTATAAACCTGAACCTTAACGCGAGTTAAGCGGGTGTTATTGAGCGTAACCTACTTTTCCATAAGGCTTTTTTTCACGCTTTTATCTGAAATCCAATGCGATTAGCGCCGCGGTTTTTCTCCCTGCATCATATGAAAACGATGAAACACTCGCGTTTATCATTTTCAGGAGAACAGACCATGCATGTATTCGTAACCGGTGCCACCGGCTGGGTGGGCTCAGCGGTGGTGGAAGATCTGATCGCAGCAGGCCATGAAGTTTCTGGTCTGGCACGTTCCAAAGATAAAGCCCGGGCGCTGGCGGCAGCCGGTGCTCACGTGATTCACGGCTCGCTGGAGGATAGCGATATTCTGCGCCACGCTGCGCAAAACGCCGATGCAGTGATTCATACCGCTTTCAACCACGATTTCTCCCGTTTCGTGGAGAATTGCGAGCAGGATCGACGCGTGATTGAGCAGCTGGGCGCGGCAATTGAAGGATCCGATCGCATGCTGCTGGTGACGTCCGGTTTATCAGGCATGGCGAGCGGCGCAACGGAGCTGGATCAGCCCAAACCGGTCTCACCACGCCAGTCGGAAGCCGCAGCCAATGTGCTTTCTCAGCGAGGTGTGCACGTGGCGGCGGTGCGTTTGGCACCTTCCGTACATGGCCTCGGCGATCACGGTTTTATCCCGATCCTGGTGCGGCTGGCCCGTGAAACCGGCGTTTCGGCATGGTATGGCGATGGGCAAAACGTTTGGTCGGGTGTGCATCGCCGTGATGCCGCGCGCGTTTATCGCCTGGCACTGGAGCAAGGGGTAACCGAGCGTGTTTACCATGCCGTTGCAGATCAGGCCGTGCCGTTCCAGGCTATTGCGCAGGCGCTGGCCCACCAACTTGGCCTGCCTGCCGAGGCGCGCGAACGTGAGCATTTTGGTTGGTTCGCGAACATGGCGGCCGGCAACATGGCGGTATCGAGCGTACGAACGCGCGCACTGCTTGACTGGATGCCAACCGGCCCCGATCTGCTGACGGAACTCAACAACCCCGCTTATTACACCCATATTTAATCGTTGGCTGTCGCGGCTTAAGCGACAGCTTTCCGGAATACCATCATGAAATCCACTGTATTTATGACGTTGCTGCCACTCTCGCTGGCGGTATTTATTTCGTTTCTCACCATGGGGATGCAGCTGCCGGTACTGCCGCTGCATCTGCAACAAAACCTCGGCATGGATACGCTCATGATTGGCGCCGTGATCGGTGCGCAATTTATTGCCGCGCTGCTGACGCGTGCCTGGGCGGGAAATTTTGCCGATATGCGCGGACCGAAACGTGCTGTGATTGCCGGGCTGATGGTCATTGCCAGCTCGGGTTGCATCTACCTGCTGTCGCTGCTGTTCATTCATCAAACCCACACGTCGGTAGCTATTTTGCTGCTGGGCCGCGTGGTGCTGGCGCTGGGAGAGAGCCTGATCGCCACAGGTGCACTCGGCTGGGGATTAGGTTTGGTAGGGCCGGGCAATGCGGGCAAAGTGATGGCGTGGATTGGCATTGCGATTTATGGCGCGTGGGCGCTGGGCGCACCGCTTGGCGTTGCCGTTTATCACGCCTGGCACTTTAGCGGTATTGCTGTAGCCATCATCCTCATCCCTCTGTTACCGCTGCTGTTTATCAGCCGTCAGCGCGGCGTCCAGCCGACGGCAACAACGCGTACGCCATTTTATAAAGTCATGGGGGCGGTTTGGCGGCCGGGCCTGGGTTTGGCGCTGGCCAGCGTGGGATTTGGCATGATCACCGCTTTTATCGCGCTGCTGTTTGCGGCTAAATCCTGGGGCAACGCGTCGCTGGCTTTCACCGCCTTTGGCGTTACGTTTATCGTGGCGCGTCTGTTCTTTGCCCATCTCCCCGACAAGTTGGGCGGAGCACGCGTGGCGTTGGTGTGTGTGATTATTGAAGCTCTGGGGCAGCTGCTGATTTGGGGAGCTGAGAGTGCCAATGTGGCGTATCTCGGCGCAGCGCTAACCGGCTTTGGATATTCGCTGGCGTTTCCGGGCTTTGGCGTGGAAGCGGTACGTCGCGCGCCGCCGCAAACGCGCAGCTTGGCGATGGGCGCTTATGTGGCATTTCTTGATATCGCGCTGGCGATCACCAGTCCGGTTGCTGGCGCGCTGGCGGGCCATTTTGGCATTGCATCGGTGTATCTGGCGGGTGCTATAGCGGTGGGATGCGCGGTGCTGGTGGCAGCAGGTTTACTGGCGCGTGCGCCGGAGACGCAACGCGTAACGGAATAGTCACCGCCGCAAAAAATTCACTTCTCCCGCGTCACAAAAGTCATCACACTAGCCCTCTTTACCATTATGGAGAGATGGCATGTTTACCCGATTGCTGCTGGCGATGTCGTTGCTTGCCGGCTTGAGTGCGCCGTTGTTGGCAGATCAAGATGGTGTCTCCTTTAGCCATAAAGACTGGGAGCTGGCTTGCGATAACACGCTGACCTGTCGCGCGGCGGGTTACAGCGCCGAAGAGGGCGCAGGTGGCTCGGTGCTGCTGGTGCGTGCGGGCGGGCCAAACGCGACGACGCATGGCCGCGTAGTGCTGGCCGATACCGGCGACGATGATTCGAAGCAGGTTGATACTCTAACGTTGTGGATTGACGATCGGGCGTTGGGAGCGGTAGCGAAAGCAGAAAATGACGAATGGACGCTGACCGATGAGCAAACTCAGGCGCTGATTAACGCCATTAAAAACAGCGGCAAGGTGGAATTTCGCGGTGGCGAAGAGCCGTTCGATCTCTCCAGCAATGGCGCGTTCGCGACGCTACTGAAAATGGATGACGCGCAGGGACGTCTCAGCACGCCGGGCGCCCTGGTGCGCAAGGGAAATAAGCCGGAAAGCAGCGTTCCGGCGGCGCAGGCCATGCCGGTGATTCAGCAGGTGAAGGTGGCGAAAGCCGATGCGCGCCCGTTAACTGCCTATGAGCTGGCGCTATTGAAACCGAAGCTGATTGCGTCTCTCACCGATGATGACAGCTGCGACAATCTCGCGCCTTCCGACGATCAGCCGGAAGAGGGCGCAGAGCCACTGACGTTAACGCCGGTGGACAGTGCGCACGTGCTGATTGCCGCGCTGTGCTGGCGCGGTGCTTATAACGAAGGCTACGGTTTTTGGTTGATCGACACCAGGTTACAGGGCAAACCGCAGCTGGTAACGGATTCGGGTACTGATTACAGCGAAGGCGTCATCTCGGAAGCACAGAAAGGACGCGGCATCGGCGACTGCTGGAGCACGGCGGCGTGGGTGTGGGATGGCAAAGATTTTGTACAAAGTAGTGATGCAACCACCGGCATGTGTCGCGCGATTCGCGCCGGCGGCGCGTGGCAGCTGCCAACGTGGGTCACCGAAGTGAAACCGGCTGTGATTCCGTAAGGTGCGCATTTATGCGCACCAGGTCGCCATGAATGGCGACCCTACGACGGGATTATGTAGGGTACCCATTCATGCGTGTCGGGGATTATTTACCGCAGCACTGCTTGTACTTTTTGCCGCTGCCGCACGGGCAAGGATCGTTGCGTCCGGTTTTTGCCCCGGCAAAGTGCGGTAACTGTGGCTCGGGATCCGGCTGCGCCATACGCTGTTCCTGCCAGTATTCATGCAGCTCTAACGCGGCAGGGCGAATCGCATCGATGCTGGCTTCAAACTCTTCTGGCGTGAAAGCTTCACGCTTCGCCAGCTGCTCTTCGCTGCCGTGCAGAGTAATCGCCTCCATCATCGGCTGCAGGGATGCCGGCAGCAGCGACCAATCCGCATCCAGCGCCACGCCGCGCAAATAACCGTAGCACCAGTCTTCCACCACGGTAAATTCCTGGCCTTCCATCTCATGCGTACCGAACAGCGGATCAAACTGCTCCGGGAATTCGGCCAGGCGCTCAGCAATGTCGTTGAGATGCTGGAAAGTCAGCGTCATAAAGCGATCCATTTCACGCTCGTTGGACCACTTAGGAATGTGCTTTTTGCCGCCCCACATCGCCACCAGCCACTCGCTCGGTTCGATATCGTTTGGGCCGGAAAGCAGTGCCGTCAGCATGCCATCCAGCTCGGCGGTATCTACCACCGAGTGTTCATTGCCGTATTTCTCCAGCATATCTTCAAGCCAGTTCAGCTCTTTTTCCGTTAATGGGCCCTGGTTCATACGGCGTCTCCTGCTTTGTCATTAAGGGCAATGCCCACGTTAATGGCGGCGATTATAGCGGGAAGCGGGCGTGATTTACCGCTTTTTGCATATCGATTGCTGAACCTATCCTAAAAATCATTCGCCATAACATAGTGCACAACAGTATTGGCTGCTATTGCCGACAGATGGCAGCGTAAACACCGAACGTTTCCCGATAAAGGATGAAAAAGTATGGCAACCACTTTGCCGGTACTGGATTTAGCGCTGCTGGAATTGCCGGATGCTGAACAGGCGCACTATCTTGCCGAGCTGCGGGAAACCGCACGTGACGTTGGTTTTTTTTATCTGGTTAATCATGGCATCAATCCGCAGCTGCTGCAGAACGTGCAAAGTATCACGCGGGCCTTCTTTGCATTGCCGGATGACGAGAAACAGCGCGTCTCGATGATTCACTCGCCGCACTTTCGCGGCTACAACCGCGCGGGCGTGGAATATACCCGCGAGCAGCGCGATCAGCGCGAGCAATTTGATATTGGTGCCGAGCGCGAGGCGCTGGCGTTGCAGCCGGGCGATCCGGCGTGGAAGCAATTGCAAGGGCCTAATCTCTGGCCGGAGTCGCTGCCGCAGCTGCGTCCGGTGATCCACGCCTGGCAGCAGGCGATGACGCAGGTTTCGCTGCGCTTACTGCGCGCCTTTGCCCGGTCTCTTTCGCTGCCGCCGGATGCGTTCGATGCGCTGTACGGTACGCATCCCAATGAACATGTGAAGCTTATTCGCTATCCCGGCCAAGCGGCAGATGCCAGCCAGCAAGGCGTTGGCGCCCATAAAGACTCTGGGTTTCTTACCTTTTTGTTGCAGGACGATCAGCCGGGTTTACAGGTGGAAGTGACGCCTGGCCATTGGGTGGATGCGCTGCCAAAACCGGGCGCGTTCGTGGTGAACATTGGCGAACTGCTGGAGATTGCCACCAACGGTTATCTGCGCGCTACCGTGCACCGCGTGATATCGCCACCCGCCAGTCAGGAGCGGCTATCAATCGCCTTCTTTCTTGGTGCGCAACTGGATGCCGAAGTCCCGCTCTACTCGTTGCCACCAGAGCTGGCGGCAGAGGCGCGCGGCCCCACCAGCGATCCCAGCAATCCGCTGCTGCGCGAAGTGGGCTGGAACTACCTCAAAGGGCGTTTGCGATCGCATCGCGACGTGGCGCAGCGTTATTACGCTGACACTCTCCATAGCGTTAAATCATAAGAAACTAAGGGAAGCTCATGAATAAAAAGGTGATAGCAGCGTTAGCGATGATGTCGGTATTCAGCACTTATGCTTCGGCGGCGGCATTGCGCGTGGCGGCGGATGCGGTACCGCACAGTGAAATCCTCAACCACATCAAGCAAACCGACAAGAAGCTCGATCTTAACGTGATTGAGCTTAACGGCAACCTCAACGCCAACGAACTGCTGGCGCGGGGGGATGTGGATGCCAACTACTTCCAGCACGTTCCCTATTTGCGCGATCAGGAAAAAGCGCTGGGCGAGACGTTTTCGGTGGTTGCCACCGTGCATATTGAGCCGCTGGGCATCTATTCGCACAAAGTGAAATCATTGAAAGATCTGCCTGATGGTGCACAGGTGGCGGTGCCGAACAACGTGACCAACCTGAGCCGCGCCCTTTATCTGCTGCAGGCCAACGGTTTGCTTAAACTGAACAGCACCCGCGCCAACACCCTGGTGACCAGCGCAGACATTACCGACAATCCACACCATTTGAAGATTATTGAAGTTGAAGCGCCGCAGCTGCCGCGCGCGCTGGACGACGCGCAGCTGGCGATCATCAACGGCAACTACGCCTTGCAAGCGGGTTTAGTGCCTTCGAAGGATGCGCTGGCGCTGGAACAGGCGAAGGACAACCCCTACGCCAATGTGCTGGTAACGACACCTAAGCTGGCTAAAGATCCACGCATTCTCGAATTAGCGAAAGATCTTGAGTCAAAGCAAACCGCTGAATTTATTAACCAGCATTACCGGGGATCGGTTATTCCTGTTAATCAATAATGCTCGCCACCCCCTGTTTTTGGCAGGGGGCGGTGATTGCCATTAACATGGTTGCTTGCAATTTTACTGCGCCAAAATTCGCCTCAGCTGAGGTATGCTGAGCAGCGAAATTTGACGCGCCAGGCGCGCCGGGGGAACCTTCAGCGTGCTGCGCTTGTCAGTAAATTGGACAGTTAATAATTAACCAGAGTGGAAATCACCAATGCGCAGGACACACGTCACCCTTCTTTCTGCAGGAATTTTTCTGGGCGCTTTAAGCCTTACTCCGGCCGCGCTGGCGGAAGGCGAGCAAACGGATAACGTACCACCGCCGCCGCAGGTGCAGCAGCCCGCACCCGATGCACAAACACAGGCGCCAACTGCCGATGCACCTGCCAGCAATGAACCGGCCGAATCGAGTGGCGATGTAGCACCTATTCGTCCACCGCAAAGCGGCGATGCTTCTGCACCAAACAATTACGATCTGACGACCATTATCATCGACTACAAAGAGTACAAAGTGGGCGATGTGGTGCCAGACGAATACCGTAAAAAGCAGTACACCATTGTCGAATGGCAGCCGCGTCATCTGCCGGCACCGCAGCCAGGCACACATTGGGCCTATATCAACGCCAACTACATTTTGATTACCGATGACAGCGGCAAGATCGTAATGGGCAAATCGGGTGAAATCTTCTTCCGCGGTTAATCCCCGCGCAGCAGACGCGCTAGCTGCGCAACACCTGCCATAATCTGGCTGGTGCTGGTGTTACCGTAACCCAGCACTAGCCCTTGCTGCTTCTGCTCGCCTAGATAAAACCCTGATAGCGCACCTGGCGCAAAACCACTCTGGATCAATCGATCCACCATCGCCATATCGTTGTGTTCCTCCGCTAACGATAACACTAAATGCATTCCGCAATCCCCACCCAGCAACGGCACCTGCATGCCAAAAGTGTGCTGCAAGGCCTGGCGCAACGTTGCCTGGCGCTGACGATACAGCCGGCGCATTTTGCTTAGGTGACGGCTGAAGTCGCCGCTGCGTAAAAACAGTGCCAGAGCCTGCTGCTCGGGACGATTGCCACCGCGCAGCAGTTCATGCAGAGCAGGGCGTAGCGGCGCGATGAGCTGCGCGGGCATCACCATGAAGCCAAGGCGCAGCGCGGGGAACAGCGTTTTACTGAAGGAGCCAATATAGATCACTGGCGTGGGCTGCATCATGCCCTGCATGGCAGCGATCGGCTCACCGCTGTAGCGAAAATCACTGTCGTAATCATCTTCAATAATCCACGTTTGATGTTCACGTGCCGCCGCCAGCAGCGCCAGGCGGCGCGGGGCACTCATGATCGCGCCGGTAGGATATTGGTGGGTTGGCGTGGTGTAAATCAGCCGCGGCGTCCGCTGCTGCCACTTTTCCGGCCCGGCGACCAACCCTTGTGCATCAACGGCTACCGGCTCAATACGCATATCGCCCAGGCGCATTGCGGCTTTTGCACCGCGATATCCGGGCTCCTCAACCCATCCGATGTCGCCTGGGTTGCTGAGTAGCGCGACGCACAGCGTGAGTGCCTGCTGCGCGCCTTCGGTGATCACGATTTGCTCGGGCGTACAGCGAACGCCACGCGCCAGAGCAAGATGTTGCGCCAGCGCTTCCCGCAGTGTGCGCTCACCGAGGGGATCGCCATAGCCCAGCAGTTGCTGTGGCTGATGCAACATCACCCGGTTCAGCGCGCGTCGCCACTGCGCCAGCGGAAAATGGGCCAGCGAAGGAATGCCTGGCCGCAGCGCCATCTCCTGACTGAACGTGCGATGGCTGGATCGCAGCTGGGCAATGCGCGGCGACAACGCGATCTCACTGCTGACGTATTGCGCATGGTCATCAGGCAACTGCGCCATGTGGGTGATATGACTGCCCTGACGATCGCTCAGTAGAAAACCTTCAGCTTGCAACTGCGCGCAGACCGCAATCACCGTATTGCGCGAGACGCCCACTTCCAGTGCCAGCTGGCGCGTGGCGGGCAAGCGCGTGCCTGCGGTGAGTTTGCCCGCCAGGATGGCCTGTTTGATGCGCTGGAATAGCTGTTGTTGCAGCGTCTGCTCGCCCTTTCGCTCCAGCGGGGCCAGCAACAGTTGATGCAGTTCAACGTCACTCATTTATGCGTTTCCGTGGATCCATCAATTTGCGTCATTGTGGCGCTTTTTAACACGCCAGCAAAGTGGCACTCTGCTTCTCAGGCCCTTACACAGAAAGGAAATGAGGAATGTCGCACTACATCAATGCCTATGGACAACCTGTCGGCGCACCCTTGCCGGATTGGCAGCCCCGCGCCTGGCCGAGCTATGAAACTTTCGCCGGGGAGTATTGCCGCCTTGAGCCGCTGAATGCGCAACGCCATGGTGGTGAATTGTATGCCGCTTATGCGCAGGCGGGTGATGGTCGCGACTGGACCTATATGTTCGCCGAACCCTTTGCAGATGAAGCCGCTTATGTTGCCTATGTGCGCAAGCTGGAAAACGGTCGCGATCCGATGCATTTCGCGGTGATCGATTGCCAAAGCAATCGTGCGGTGGGAACCCTGGCGTTGATGCGCATTGATGCTTCCCACGGCTCGGTGGAAGTTGGGCACGTGGCTTTTTCTCCGTTACTCAAGCAAACCCGCATGGCAACAGAAGCGCATTATTTGCTGATGCGCTATGCCTTTGATCAGTTGGGCTATCGCCGCTATGAGTGGAAATGCGATAGCTGCAATCAGCCCTCACGCAACGCGGCGCGGCGCCTGGGATTCCAGTTTGAGGGAACATTCCGACAGGCGATCGTCTATAAAGGCCGCAGCCGCGATACCTGCTGGTTCTCAATCATCGATAGCGAATGGCCGCAGGTGAAGCAGGGCTTCGAGCGCTGGCTAGCGGCGGAGAACTTTAATGCGGATGGCTCGCAGCGCGAGAGGCTGGGAGCGCTGCGCCCTTAATGGCACATTCATACGCACCGGGTCCCAGCTAAAGCGGTAGCTACCCAGAGTAGCTACCGCTTAGCTTTACGGCTGAGGGATGATTTTTATATCCACCATACCGATACCTAATCGGCGCGGATCCTGGCCAATGATATTGCCCACATTCGACTCCTGCGGTTCCGGCGGGACAATAACCAGATTGCGGCTGCCGGTTGGGTTGGTGAAATGCAGCGTGGTGGTGGTGAAGTCTTCACCCAAATTCAGCTGCTGTTCCTCATCGCCCACGCGTACTGGAATGGCGCGGTGTGCATTCGGGCCATAAGCGCGAGCGGTGATCACCAGATCAAAGCGTTCGGGCAGCGGATCGTTATATTCAATGTTCACTTCAGGCGCCAGATTGGCGTTTGACCAGCGTCCCCAGCTTTCAGGACGCGATATCCCCTTAAAGCTTTTAATGCTGTTAGGCGCGCCAGGCACCGTCAGCAGGAAGCTATCCGCATTGTAACGAATCGCATTGTCTTCGATGCGTATCTGCTGTTCATTAAGCTGGAACGTCTCTGCGCTGACCTCGGCTTTTGGAAACGTCGCCTTACCTTTCCAGAGGGGTTTATCGATGCGGGTAACACGAGGTTTGGCACCCATTTGCCCCATCGATAGGCATAAATCGTTTGAAAGCGCCAAATCTGGCTGCCACAGGCGAGCCATTTTAAAGCAGCGATCCACCCAAACGAACTTGTCAGCGGCAGCGAATTTGGCCAGCTGATAGCGCAGGGGTTCCGAATATTCGCCTTCCGGCAGCGGCTCGACATGCTTATCGGAAACGCGGAACAGAATTGGCAGCTTGAAGGTCGCGCCGGAGAAGCTGAAGGTGTTTTTCTGCTGATCGATGGTGATAGCGTCCATTTTGCTGGGGAAATTCCACAACTGAATAATATCCGCCTTCCAGCCAATAACGCGCTTTGCCATATCGTCGAACTGGGTCGACAGCGAGGTAGAAGAGAGACCGCTGCGGCCAAGGCCAATGGCATTATCGCCGCCAAGAATATCCAGCACGGTCGCACCGTTATCCAGCGTGCTGCGTTTGCTGTCGAGCACCTGCGCCTGTGGCTGATCCCCACGAATCACCATAAACAGGTCATGGCGCGGTTGCTTAATCAAATACTGATGCGCGGTGTTATTCATTGCCAGATGATCGGAGGTCACGACAATGATGGTGTTCTTAAACCACGGTGAAGCCTTGATGCGCGCAATCAGGCGCGCCACATGCTCCTGCGAGCAGGCCACAGCGCTGAAAGACTGGTTGGGTTTGCCATCATAGCTGTAACTTTTTCGCTGGCAGCTACGCGAGATAAAGCCATCAGGATGATGTGTATCTACCGTTAGTGTGAACAATGCGAAGCGCTTTTGTGTACGTGACAGCTCCTCGTATTTCTCAAAAACCTCATCCATCACCGTATCGTCGTAGTAGCCCCAGTTATTGCGATAGTTAGGGTCTGCTACCCGGCTTTTCAGCTCCTGCGAGCCGTACATATTGGCCGCGTCAAAACCGTGTGAAAGCAGGAAGGTGTCTTTACCGGCAAAGCGTAAATCCGCACCCTGAATAAACCAGTTTTCATAGCCAGAATTTTTCAGTATGTCGCCAAGACAGATGTTCTGAGGATAGAAACTGGAGAGTGATGCCGAGGCATTGCCATCGAAAGGGGCAAACAGCGGAATGCCGCACTGAGAAGCGATCATACCTGCAATCGTGTAATCGGTGCCGGGCAGCTGCTCGGTTTGGCTGAAATCGATGCTGTTATCTTTTTCGCGGCTCAGTTCCGGCGCCAGGCCGGGAAAGGCGTGCTGATCAAAATAGGTCCGTTCGAGACTTTCGCCGTAGATGTAAACCAGATTGAGCTTCGGTTCGGCAATGACCTTATTTGGCGTTTTGTAATAGCTTTCGAAATCGGAGTCAGCGGCGCGCGTATGTGAGGAGATCAGCTCTTTCACCTGGCGAAACGCAGGCGTGGTTTGCACGGAACCGGCGGCACAGGCAATCGCCAGCAAACTCCACCCGAGGTGATGCTGTGTCTTACGTCGACGTAATAGCCACGAAAGCAGGCAAAACAGGGAAAACAGGCCAATGATTAAGCCAATGGCTGGCACCACATATTTGCTCACGCCTGCGCCAGTCAGGCTGTTGGTCAGGGTGTACAGGACGGCGTCATTAATGCCGTCACCGGTAAAATAGTTGCTGGCGATCAGCGTGACGTTCAGCACGATGAACAGGGTGAGCAGCAGCAAAATCACACTAAACCAGAATTTATTTCGCCCAGCTTTATAGGAGTAGACTGCAATCGCAGCCAAAAAGAGTACAACCGAAAACAGTTCGGACAACGTCAGATCCTCATCTTGAATGAATACGCATTCCCTGCGCCAACGACCCTCTTTGGGGGTTTTTGCGTCAATCTATATTGGGTGTCATATTGCTGCAACACATCCAACCAGATTTGTGCGATGCATTCCGATTCGTTTAAGGCGAGTTTAAGCAGGCTGTGGTTTGGCTTGGCAGCAACGCAACGGCTGCTGCCAGCGAGGGCAGAGGCGAGGGATTAGAGTTTTCCGGTCAGATATTGCGCTTCACCGTCGGCAAAGCTCCAGTCACCTTTACTGTTGGTGATAAAACTAATCATCAAATCAGTGCCCCTGACGCCACAATTTTCCAGTAGCTCGCGCGCTAACTCTGCCATGAACAGACACTTCTGTTCTTCACTTCTTGGGCTGGTATAGACGCGCACCATGACCAGATTATCGCTGCGCTCAAACCCTAAGCCAGTGTCCTGAAAGACCATCTGGTAGCTTTTGTTTTCGTGAACAATCTGATACCGATCGCGCGTGGGCACTTTAAAAGCAGTTAACACCGCGCGATGTGCGGCATCCAGTAAGGTGTGTAACTCTGCTTCAGAACGGCCCTGAATCACATCAAATGTCAGTAATGGCATCAATAAACCCTCGTTTTTGCGTAGATGAAAAGAGTAGGATGTGGCGCTATGCTGCCGCTTGCTGCAGGAAAGAAAAAGCGCGCTGGTTAAAATGATTATTTATTATTTTGAACAATCTATATGAAAGAAATTAAAACCGATCACCTTTGGGTACATTTGCATTGGCTTACGGTGCTGGCCGAGCTGGGTAGTTTTACCCGCGCGGCTGAGCGATTAGACGTCAGCAAAGCGGCGATGAGCCAAAAGATTAAAGAGCTGGAAAAAATGGCGGGCGTGGCGCTGGTGCAGCGCACCACGCGCAGCGTGCGGCTCACCTCTGCCGGGGAAAAGCTGGTGGACGAGCTGCGCGATCCGTTTGCGCGTATTGCGCAGAGTTTTTTCAGCGTGCGTGATGAGGCCGGTCCGGTGCGCGGCATGGTGCGCGTCACCGCGCCGGTGGCATTTGCGCGTCAGCAGCTAGTGCCGATTATTGGCGATTTCTTGCGCGATTATCCGCAGGTACGTTTGCAGCTGGACGTTACCGATCGTTTGGTGTCGCTGGGCAGCGAAGGCTTTGATTTGGCTATCCGTCACAGCGATAACCTGCCGGAAACCCATGTCGCGCTACCGCTGTGTGAAACCCAGGCGCTGCTGGTCGCGTCGCCCACCTATCTGGCACAGCACGGCATGCCCGACTCGCCGCAGGCGTTACAGCAGCATAACTGCCTGTATTATCCGCGCGGGCTGGAGTCGCCGCAGTGGCGCTTCCGTCCCGCAGGCGGTGATAGCGAAACGGTGCAGGTAAAAATTCAGGGGAACTTTGCCACCAACAACAGCGAGTCAATCCGCGACGCGGCGCTGCAGGGATTGGGGATCGCGATGTTGCCCGATTTCAGCGCCAGTGCGGCGTTAGCCAGCGGCACGCTGCAGCAGGTTCTGCCGCAGTGGCAAACGATTGATGCCTTCGCCAATCGTTTGTGGGTGGTGCGCCCGTATGCTGCACAGGTGCCGCGGGCGGTCACCACCTTTATCCACTGGCTACGCGCGCGCTTTGTTGATGGGTGACGCCAGCGCAACAGGCGAGTGCGGCTGCATCATCTGACCCAATAAGCTGCTGCGATTGTAGTGACCCAGACGCAGATTAAAGTCGAGATGCAGCTGTTCATTACCGCTCAGTTTGATGATCGGCGGTGGCGTTTGTGGACGTTGGTGGAACAGCACCGCGTGGGTAAACGCCTCGCTTTTCCAGCCGCTCAGGCGCTGATAGTAATAGGCATTGGCCTCGCATTTACGCAGATAGAGATTGACCCGGCGATATTCTCGCATCGCGACCTGCTGTGCTAACGACCCCAGTTGCTGCTGCGGCTCGGCTATTTTTTGCGTCAGCAATGCATAATCATCGCGCTTACTTAATTCACTGAAATAATTCTGCTCACCAAGATGTTTGACGGGCGCGTAGTGTTTCTGCCATTCGCGGATAAAAGGATTATTGGGCGCAGCGGCCAGGAACCAGCTCTCAATCACCGGCGCAAGAAAATTTACGGTAGAGATTTCGCGATAATAACCAATCACATCCATGCGACGTTCCTGATGCGCGCGATGCACCCAGGAAAGATCTTCAAATAATAACGTGCTGCAATCTATGGCTATGCCGCCATAACGCAACAGCAATTCCAGGCGAATCACTTCACTCTTTTGCTGCGCCGTTAATTGAGAAGAGGTAAATATAAAGTCGGGCAATACTTCTTTTACCGTTAGACGGTTTAATAAATGGATCTCATGATCGGGATTATCCTGACGAATTTTTTTTATATTTAATGCCATGGATTTTGGTAAATATTCATTATCCCAATACAGCCAAACTTTTTTCGGAATTTCTGGCAAATCTTTGTCACCAGAAAGTAACACGATATTCTCCTCTTCGCTGGGATCGTATTCCGGCGCACAGAGCGCATTATGCTGTTTTTTCTGCAGAAAAGTCTGGCTGGTAAAGGCAAGCCTTTTCCAGTTGTGCCAGAGCGTTAACGCTGGCTGGAGGCGTTTTTTAGTCATGATGCACCTGATTATTGTGATTATGGCGGCAAGGCTTCCCTGTTACTGGCGCTGAGCGCTCTTCGTTATCCCTTTCTTTGTGCTGTGTAAGAACCTACTTTCCTATGCTTAATAAAACATTCTGTGCGATGAGGCTATCACTTTTTGCTTCTTTCAGATAAACCGGAAAATGAAGGATCCGTTAAGCTTTACATAAAGGGTAAATAAAAGGGTTGATGGCTGTTAGTTATATTTTATCCACTTAAGATTATTCCTAATAAAATAATGATGCTGCCGCTAACGTTGCGACCCGCTTTAAAAAATGGGCGTCAGATCACTGGTTAATCCTGCTGCATTTTTCGCTGGCCCGCCGCGAACATCCCACCGCTATGGTGGGTTAGCTACGCTTAAAGAAGGTGATTAACAAAAGGAGACGCTATGCAGCAACATAACCGTGGATTACTGGCGGTCGATAAGCAGGGCAATCGCGTACTGTTTCTCAATCCAGACACCTTCGCTGTAGAGCAAGAGCTCAACGCATTTCCCCCACGCCCGCATGAGCTGTTGCTGTTGCCACAGTTGGAGAAGGCTTACGTACCCATCTATGGCGATGGTATTCATGGCGACAATCCGCATCCGGGCCATAAAGTGGCGATTATCGATTTGCGTTTACGTCAGATCAGCGGCTTTATCGATTTATCACCGTTGAAAGGGCCGCATAGCGGCCAGCTAGCACGTGACGGCAAAGTCTATCTCTGTTGTGAAACCAGTGCGGTGGTCGCGGTGATTGATCCCGTTAGCGATCGGCTGGAAAAAACTATTCAGCTGCCGTCGCATAATGCGCATCGGCTCACGCTATCACCCAGTGGACGCAAGTTATTTACTGAGAACGAAGAGGATGCCAGCATTACCGTGGTCGATCTGTGTGAGGCGGAAGGACGCATTATCGATAATATCCTGATGCCCGGCCCCATTTCAGGCATCGCCGCCTCACCCAAACATCCCTACCTGGTCGCCAGTGCGGCCGATGCTCCGCTGCTGTATGTGGTGGATCGGCAAAGCCACCGCATCCGTCAGCGTCTGACGTTGCCAGGCCATCAGCAGCCTTGTCAGGTGGTGCGCTTTAGCGCTAACGGCGAGCGGCTGGTGGCGATAGGTGATCAGGAGCCGATGGTGACGCTGTTCGACGATCTGCTTAATCCACTTGGTGATATTCATGTAGGCAATAAGCCGATGGATGGTTGCTTCAGTGAAGATAACCACAGCCTGCTGATTGCCAACGAAGGTGATGGTTCACTCAGCCTGATTGATTTGCTGCAAATGAAGGTGATTGCCACGCCGCAGGCTGGCACCGGCTGTGAAGTGCTGAGCTATTTCAGGCTTAAATAAACGGGCGGTGATAAATCGCACTGCTCCAGTGACGGCTGCTGGCGTGTTTCTCTGCCTGCCAGCCGCGCTTACGCAACTCACGCGCGATGAGCTTATTCATGATGCCGTGTCCTACCAGCAGCACCGTGCCTTGCTGCGACAGTGCCACCAGTTTATCCGCCGCACGTCGCGCCCGATCGCGCGCATGCTGCACCGATTCGACATGCCCTGAATAGCCGCATAGCCAGAGAAGACGTAACAACGCCAGCCAGACGCTGAGCGGCAGGTGCGGGCGCGCAAACGGCAGGGTAGGCATCGCGACTTCGCTAAACACGGCGTCCACCGCCTGCGGCTGCAAGCCCAGACGCGCTAAAGAGGAGCGTGCACGCGGCAGCGGGCTGGTGACGATCACGCTTGCCTGGCGCGCAATGGTCACGCTACGCGGCGGCGGAGAGTCGCAAATCGTAGCCTGATCGTAGCCTTCACTCCACGCGGCCAGCGCTTGTGCCGTGAAACGTCCGGTGACCGGATGATCGGGTTTTCCGTGGCGCATAAGGATGATGGTCATAAGGCTCCCGAATAATCTGGCTTCAGTGTAATGCAGTTGCAGGGTGCATCGCGCGTAAGCGAAGGGTTTTAAGAGTAATACGCCCTTGTCATTAAACCTTCACCGAACTGTGCGAAAAACAGCGCGATGGAAAATCATTTGCCTGCACTGAATGGTAAGCAATTATCGTCAATTACGCGTTTTTGGATGTTTTTTTGCTTACCGGCATTAGATGTAATGTCATGAATTAACGCCTTTTTTATCTCGTGCCCCAGAGTTATAGTGAAGATTAATTAATAAATATCACGATTATCGCTTGATTTATCTACGCGCGTAGATAGACTGTATTCACAGTGATAACTCACGGTGCCAGAGACGAAGTTGGCCTTGAGATGACCCAGTTACATTTGCCTCACTAATGCGATCGATGAAAATTACATCGGCGGGTAAAGGCGAAGAAGCGAATTCCAACACCAGGGAATTCTTTACTGATTTTTCATCCAGGTTTGCCTACTGAACGTCGTCACCGGGGAGTTCCGCTTGTTGCAAGGGAACTGACCCACGGAAGGGCGTTTGCTATTTTTACCTCTATCAGGGAAATGGTTATGACGGTACATCACTCCGTTTCGCAACAAAGCTCACTCAACTCCTCCTCTTCAGCTGCCGACGCGCGGCTTGAAACAGATGCTGGCCGCAAAGATTTCTGGCGCGCCACGTTCTCCTGCTGGCTTGGCACCGCGATGGAATATGCGGATTTTGCCCTTTATGGCCTGGCCGCCGGAATTATTTTTGGCGATGTTTTCTTCCCCGAAGCCACTCCGGCCATTGCGTTACTCTCCAGTTTTGCTACCTGGTCGGTGGGCTTTATTGCCCGTCCGATTGGGGCGCTGCTGTTTGGCTGGATAGGCGATCGTAAAGGCCGTAAAACGGTGATGATCGCCACCATCATTTTGATGGGTGCCTCCACCACGCTAATTGGTTTGATTCCTTCCTATGCCAGCATTGGCGTCTGGGCACCGGCGTGTCTGGTGCTGCTGCGCTTTACCCAAGGATTAGGCGCTGGCGCGGAACTGTCGGGCGGCACGGTGATGCTCGGCGAATATGCGCCGGTTGAGCGTCGCGGCCTGGTCTCGTCAGTGATTGCCCTTGGATCGAACAGCGGTACGCTGATCGCCTCGCTGGTATGGCTGGCGGTCATTCAGATGGATAAAGAGAGTTTGCTGGCGTGGGGCTGGCGTATTCCTTTCCTCAGCAGCGTAGTGATTGCGGTGGTGGCACTGTGGATTCGCCGTCACCTGCGCGAAACGCCGGTATTTGAGCGTCAACAGGCTGAATTGCAGGCCGAGCGCAGCGCGACACTGGCGCAGGCGGAAGAGGACGTCGATACCCGCAGCTTCTGGCAGCGCAGTCGTGCATTCTGGGTCATGGTTGGTTTACGCATCGGCGAAAATGGCCCGTCCTATCTGGCGCAGGGCTTTATCGTCGGTTACGTCGCGAAGGTGCTGATGCTCGACAAATCAGTTCCCACTACAGCGGTATTTATCGCTTCGCTGCTGGGCTTCCTGATCATTCCTTTTGCCGGTTGGTTGTCGGATCGCTTTGGCCGCCGCATCACCTACCGCTGCTTCTGCCTGCTGCTGATGTTCTACGCCTGGCCTGCATTTAGCCTGATGGATAGCCACGATCCGGCAATTGTCATTGCGGTTATCGTCGTGGGCATGGCGCTGGCATCGCTGGGCATCTTCGGCGTGCAGGCGGCGTGGGGTGTAGAGATGTTCGGCGTGAAGCGTCGCTATACCAAGATGGCGGTGGCGAAAGAGCTGGGGTCTATCCTTTCAGGAGGCACCGCGCCATTAGTGGCGGCGGCGCTGCTATCGTTTACCGGACACTGGTGGCCGATTGCGGTTTATTTCTCCGCGATGGCCAGCATTGGTTTTCTCACCACCTTCGTGGCGCCGGAAACGCGCGGACGCGATCTCAATCTGCCGGAAGATGCAATCTGACCCGCAGAGTCGCGTAAATCATCACAGCCATTGGCCGGATATTCCGGCCAATGGCCTTTACGCAGAGGCAAAGGAATGGCGAAGTCTCCAACCGGCAATGTGACACGTACCGATGTTGCCAAAGTGGCGGGAACGTCGGTGGCAGTGGTCAGTTACGTGATCAACAACGGTCCGCGTCCGGTGGCAGAAGCCACGCGGCAACGCGTACTGGATGCCATCAAACAAACCGGCTATCGCCCCAATGCCGTGGCTCGCGCGCTGGCTTCCGGCAGCACCAAAACCTACGGTTTAGTGGTGCCGAATATTGGCAATCCCTTTGTTGCTTCAATGGCGCACATGCTGTTACAGGAATCGCTGAACCACGGCCACGTCATGCTGCTGGGCGACGCCGGTGATGACCGTAAGCGTGAGCTGGAGATCATTCAGGGGTTGCTCAATCGTCAGGTGGATGGCCTGTTCTACAACAGCGTTGATCGCCATCCCTATATTGATGTGATTCAGGCCAGCGGCACACCGCTGGTGATGCTGGATCGTATCGAGCCGCGCCCGGGCGTCAGCATGCTGCGCGTGAATGAGCGGGAGGCGGCACGTCAGGTCACCGCACATCTTCTCAGCCACGGTTATCAGCAGGTGGGCATGATCAGCGGTCCGCTAGACATGCTTAATGCGCAGGATCGTATCCAGGGCTGGCGTGATGCGCTGGCGGAGAAAGGACTGCTGGCGGATGAGGCGATGATTTTCCCCGCCAACTATACGCGTCAGGGCGGCTATGACGCCGCGCAGCGCATGGTGGCGAGCAGTTGCCTTCCTCGCGCGCTGTTTACCAGTAATGAAGGCCAGGCGATTGGCTGCATTCGCGCGCTGTCGGAGCATGGACTGCGCGTGCCGCAGGATGTCGCGCTGGTGTGTTTTAACGGCACCGATCAATCGGCATTTCATGTGCCAACGCTTACTACCGTCCGTCAGCCGCTGCGCGATATGGCGCGCAGTGCGATAGCCATGCTCAAGAACTGGGATGGCGACGCACAGCTGGCGGAATTTCCTCACCATCTAGAAATTGGTGAATCCTGCGGCTGCCAGCTTACTCAACAACAATAAAACTATAACTCTATGAAAAGACTGATTATCGATTGTGATCCAGGAAACGGTATTGCGGGTGCTAACACCGATGATGGGCTGGCACTGGCGTTAGCGTTGGCGTCAAAGTCGCTATCGCTTGAGCTGATCACCACCGTAACCGGCAACACGCCGAGTGCGGTTGGCGCGCAGGTAGCGAAAGATTTGATGCAGCGGCTGGGGCTCAATATTCCTGTGGTGCAGGGTGCATTGCAGGCCTTGCGGGAAGATCCTGCGCCATGGCGCGCACGGCTTGACCATGTTGCCGATGAAAAGCTGGGAGAACTTTGGCAGGGCGTGCGTCAACCGCAGCGTATTCCCGCCGATGGTTATGACGCCGCTGGCGTCATGGGGCAGCTGATTTGCGACAATCCTGGCGAATTTACCTTGGTGGCAATCGGCCCGTTAACCAACGTGGCGCTAGCGCTGCAGCGTTATCCGCAAATGGCAGAGTCGGTGGCGGAGATTGTTATTATGGGCGGCGTGTTTGCGCTGGATGATTACATCAAAGACACTAATTTTGGCCTCGATCCAGAAGCGGCACATCAGGTGCTGCACAGTGGCGCAACCATCACGCTGGTGCCAATGGATGCCACTACGCAAACCTTGCTGACCCATCAGGATCTGACGCGTCTTACCGCCAACGATCATCCGCTGCCGCAGTTTGTGCGTGAGACGCTGCGACCGTGGATCGACTATTCAATTCGCACCCGTCATCTGCCAGGCTGCTGGATTCATGATGCGCTGGTGGTAGCGTGGCTGCTTAACCAGCGTGTCGCTGACGGTGTTGATTACCACGTGGATATTGAGCTGCGCCCGGGAGCCACGCGCGGCAAGAGCTGGCGCTATCGCACCCCGTTACGACTGGATGTAGGCGTGCCGGAACAGAGCGGCGCGCTGGTGCATGTGATTCAAACCGTTAATAACGCGCTGCTGCTCGAGATGATCGAAAAGGCGTTTAATCAGCTGAAACGCTGAACCGTTTTCCAGGTGCGCATACATGCGCACCCTACGATGCTGTAGGGGCGCCATTTATGGCGACCACCGTATTCAACATGACACGCTTTCTTACACCTCGAATCACTCGCTGACAATTCCCGCCTCAAGTCACCTTTTTGACATGCTATATACAAATAGTTAACACATTAGTAACCGATGCAATTATTTGCGCGGTAACTTCTACAATAAAATCCGGCCAACGATCCGGAAGCTAATCAGACAGGATACCTACATGTTTAACTGGACTGCGACCCAGCGCAACGTGGCTTTTGCCAGTTTCGCGAGTTGGACGCTGGATGCGTTCGACTTCTTTATCTTAGTGTTTGTGCTTAGCGATCTTGCCCAATATTTCCACACCAGCGTCTCCGACGTTTCCATTGCCATCATGCTTACGCTGGCGGTTCGCCCGATTGGCGCACTGATCTTTGGACGTCTGGCGGAGAAATATGGTCGTCGGCCGATTCTGATGCTGAATATCGTTATGTTTTCGCTGTTTGAGCTGCTGTCGGCGTGGTCACCTAATTTCGCAGCATTCCTGGGTTTCCGGGTGATTTATGGCGTCGCAATGGGCGGGATTTGGGGCGTAGCGTCGTCGCTGGCGATGGAAACGATTCCGGATCGCTCACGCGGTTTAATGTCGGGTATTTTCCAGGCCGGTTATCCGTGCGGCTATCTGCTGGCTTCCGTGATTTTTGGTCTGTTTTTCGAAACGGTTGGCTGGCGCGGAATGTTCCTGATTGGCGCGTTGCCGATTCTGCTGCTGCCGTTCATCTACTTTAAAGTTCCAGAATCCCCGGTATGGTTGGCGGCGCGTGAACGCAAAGAGAGTACCGCCTTGCTGCCGATCATTCGTAAACATTGGAAAATCTGCATCTACATGGTGCTGCTGATGGCCTGCTTTAACTTCTTCAGCCATGGCACGCAGGATCTGTATCCCACTTTCCTGAAAGTGCAGCATCAGTTCGATCCGCACACCGTCAGTATTATCGCCATTAGCTACAATATCGCGGCAATGCTGGGCGGGATCACTTTTGGTGCGCTGTCGGAGCGTATTGGCCGCAAGAAAGCCATTATTCTGGCGTCGTTCCTTGCGCTGCCGGTGTTACCGCTGTGGGCATTTTCTAGCGGTTCCTGGATGATAGGCATCGGCGCATTTCTGATGCAGTTTATGGTGCAGGGCGCGTGGGGCGTGGTACCGACTTATCTCACCGAACTGGTGCCCGCTAATGCGCGCGCGGTGCTGCCGGGCTTTGTTTATCAGTTGGGTAACCTGATCGCCTCGGTTAATGCGACGGTGCAATCACGCATCGCCGAGGCGCACGGCGGCAATTATGGCCTGGGCATGGCGATTGTGGCCGGGACGGTGGCGGTACTGATCTGCGTCTTAGTGGCGTTTGGTCGCGAGACGCGCGGCATCGAAATTTCCGGTGCTGCCGCGCGCGAGACGCGTTAAAGCGCCTCGCAGACGTCAATCCATTTTGCCGCGGTGAGATCTGCCATACGCTGCGGTGAAATGCGTACTGCACTATGAATCGATCCGGCTGCTGGCAACACTTCTTCGAAGCTGCGTAGCGTGACATCGCAATAGACGGTCAGCGGGTTTTCCAGCCCGAACGGGCACACGCCGCCCACCGGATGTCCGGTCCAGTTCACCACTTCATCCACGCTTAACATGCGCGCTTTGGCGCCGAGCGCCGCCTTGAGCTTGCGGTTGTCGAGGCGTGCATCGCCACGCGTCACAATCAGCACCACTTCATCTTTCACTTTTAGCGACAAGGTTTTGGCAATCTGCCCCGGCATAACGCCATGTACGCGTGCGGCCAGCTCAACGGTGGCGGTGCTTTCCGGCATCTCGATGATGTCGATATCCGGTGCATGTTCGGCAAAGAAGTGCCGTACCGACTCCAGGCTCATTTTTTTCTCCGGTAAAAACAGAGCCAAAAAAATGCCATAAGGCAGGAAAACTGTAAACGAGAGAAAAGGAGAATCTGTAACAGAATGCGCGGGCGTTACACCGCTTTTAACGTGCAGTTACCGCAGCGCTCAACGTCGGGGATACGATAGCGCTGACAGCAGCTGCGTCGCTCCATTTCGCCATTACGCGGGATCATGGTGCGGTACAACGGGTTATCACTGCCATCCCGCAGCGATTTGCTGAAAAACAGCGCCTGCTCGAGTTGTAACACTGTGTGTTGCGGCAGCTGGTTTTTTAGCTCGCCAAGAAACCAGTAAAACGAATAGCCCATGTTGTTCCAGATGAGTTTGGCGTTGATATCGCCGTGCTGGGCCATACCGTTGACCGCAGGAATCAGGCATTGCTGAATCAGGCGATCGATGCGCTGCTGCCCATTGAGATAGCGCGCGTCTTCATCTTCCTGCACATCGATCCAGAAAGCGCAGGGGTGTCCGTTTTCGTGGAATTCAACGTGAATCAGATGCGGCGAGCAGTTCAACGCACGCGGCTCCAGCAATAGCGCCATCATTAGCGGCGGCAACAACAAGCCAAAATACCATTGCGCCCACAGCGACTGCAGCGGCTTGGCTTCCTGCTGAACATCGGGATGGTCGCGGTAGAGGTAATCGCTGTAGCGCTGCGTCAGGCGGCGAAAGTGAACGGGATTCGACCACTCGGCTAGCGTTAAGGTTCCGGCAGGTGCCGGTTGGCCCAGCTTGAGGTTGTCCAGCATATAGCTGCGTTGATCGCGCATCAGATCTTCCAGCGCGCTCGCTAAGCTGCGGTCGCTCTGCATGAAGATCAGGGGATGCTCGCTGTAGCGATGATCCTGACGCGTGATGATGGCCATGCCGGTCCTGAGTGATAACGGGAATCGAGAGACAAATGATAATCGTTCCCGGTTTATTGCACAACTTTTCTGCACGTGTGGTACGTTTGGCCTGGTGCGCATAAATGCGCACCCTACGGGTTACATCGCAGGAACGCCATTTATGGCGACCAGGTTTCAATCCGCGTGAAAAGACAGGCCGTGCCGCCGTAGGGTCGCCATTCATGGCGACCAGGCATACCAAACCAAACCTTATGTCAGCTCGTTACTCACCTGCGCCACTTTCGGCAAATCTTCCCAGGCAAGAATGGTATTGCGCCCCTGATTTTTCGCCACATAGAGCGCGCGGTCCGCATTGGACACCGCTTGCTCAAAGTCCTCAGCATAAATCGGTGCGATGCCGGCACTCACGGTAACGTGCGTGGAAACCTTTTCATTAAAGCGGTGAGGGATTTCCAAATCGACGACGTACTGACGAATGCGTTCGGCCAGCTTCATCGCAATAGAGGCATTTACGTTGGTTAACAGCACCAGAAACTCTTCGCCACCGTAGCGTGTTACGACATCGCGTGAACGCACCGCATCACGAATCGCCACGGAGACGCGCGCCAGTGCCTGATCGCCCATCGCATGGCCGTAATTGTCGTTGTAGGCTTTGAAATGGTCGATATCCAGCAGCAGCACAAAGTGGCTGCCTGCGTGGTTTTCCATGATGTTATCAAGACGATTCTTCAGTCCGCGACGGTTATATAAGCCGGTGAGGGGATCAAGCATACTCAAATCACTAAAGCTCTCTTTCTCCTCATACAGCTGGCTGACCAGGCGCAGCGTAAAGGTATCAAAGCGGCGTCGCATTAAATGGTGGAGTGAAAATCCGATTAACGGCAGCATAATCGTGAAGAGGATCATCATTAAATGCTGCCCATCGTCCAATAACAATACTGTTAATACGGGCGGTGTAATGTGTAAACAAAATGCGATCAAATAATCACTTAAGGCAATGGCACTGATAAAAAAGACGCTTAACAGGCTAATTATTAAAAAGCTGCCATCAAAATAGTAAACCAGATGATATCTGAGGTTAATATGCCATGCCCATAATGCGCCTAATAGAAATGCGACAGGATTTAATAGCGGCAATTTTTGTTTTGACACCATTAAGCAAATAAGCAGCAGTGTGGTACTACAGCCCGCTACCAGCGCGACCGGCAGCGATCGTACGGGATTATCACTGCCTAAAAATGGCAGCAGACAAAAAAGCGAAACGGCGACATTAAGAAACAGAAAAAGCATCAGCGACAGCCGATATTTACTGTGTTTCAACTCTTCATAAGATTGTAATTTCATTATTATTCTCGTGACTGCCCTGATATATCAAAGCGCTACCCGGAATAAATAGCGTTCCTACCCGGATAGTGAGCACGTTATTGTTGTGTTGGCGATTATAGTTATCGGCGGCAATTTAGCATTTTCCAATAATTCTGTCATCCGACATGACGGAGGATAAAAATCCGCTGCAATATGAGAAATATTGTCATATGATAATACGAATACTTATCATTTGAGGGTTGTGCGATGATCGTGGCGATGATGGCCGCCTGCGGCTTATGGGGGGTGAGCTGGATAATGGGTAAGCGTCTGGACAGTGGCTGGGGTGTGTTATTGCCGTGTGCAGCGATGCCGGTTTTTGCCCTGTGGGAACCCAGCTTTAGCCAGTGGCGCGTGGTGATGATCGTGGCGCTGTTGCTGACCATCGTGATGCTGTTTCACCATCGTCTGCGCCACTATTTACTGCTGCCTTCTTGCCTGGCTTTAGCCGGCGGTTTAGCCGCAGTCTCGGTCAATTTCCACGTTATTTAACACAGTGGGCAAATCGCAGAAACGACAACATCACGCTAAGAGCGTGAAGTTCGTTGGCAAAATCTTTTTGGGAATTTACTGCCGGGAAGGAGTGACAACTGTTGGTGCGAAGGGAGGGACTTGAACCCTCACGTCCGTAAGAACACTAACACCTGAAGCTAGCGCGTCTACCAATTCCGCCACCATCGCATCTTAGTTGTCTGTTTATATCATCGCATTGGTGCGAAGGGAGGGACTTGAACCCTCACGTCCGTAAGAACACTAACACCTGAAGCTAGCGCGTCTACCAATTCCGCCACCATCGCTCAGTGCGTACGATATAAACTGTGTGATTATGAGTTTGGTGCGAAGGGAGGGACTTGAACCCTCACGTCCGTAAGGACACTAACACCTGAAGCTAGCGCGTCTACCAATTCCGCCACCATCGCAAACTCACAACACTCTAAAGTATTGCTAACCACGGAGGCGCATTTTAGAGATTTTACTCATTGCGTCAACACATATTTCGCGACGGCAAAACGATCGCTGTAAAAAGCAACGTTTCTGCCGCCGCGCTGGTGGAATCGCGAATTAACGCGTTTTGGCGCCGCGACCATAGACGGCACGATACACCTTAAAGCGGCCGGTTTGCGCCAGCACTTCATGGTTGCCGAAAGTTTCATCCAGAATCTGTGGATACGGTAGGAAGGCGTTGGCCACAATGCGCAGTTCGCCGCCGCTGTTCAGATGCTTCAACGCGCCGCGAATCAGCGTGTTGGCGGCATCAAGACTGGTTTGCAGACCATCATGGAACGGCGGGTTGGAGATGATCATGTCAAAACGGCCGGTTACGTCAGAGAACACGTTACTGGCGAACACTTCACCTTCCAATTCATTCGCCGCCAGCGTCGCTTTACTGGCTTCAATGGCGGCGGCATGCACATCACACAGCCATAAACGCACGCGCGGCGAAACTTTGGCCATCACGGTCGCCAGCACGCCGCTGCCGCAGCCGATATCCAGCACCTTACCACGGAAGTGCGGCGTCAGCGTGGAGAGCAGCAGCTCGCTGCCGATATCCAGACCATCGCGGCTGAACACGCCCGGCAAAGTGTGAATAGTCAGATCGTCGAGCTGATAAGTATTGCCATAGCTGCTGGCGTCAAAGGTTGGCTGCTTGTCGAGACGACCGTGATACAGGCCGCAACGGCGCGCGCTGTCGACTTTCTCCAGCGTTGCCCACGCTTCCAGCATGCCTTCGGCGCTGCGCACGCCGCTGCGGTTTTCACCCACCACGAAGATATCGCAGCCAACCGGCAGCAGCGACAGCAGGTTTTGCAGCTGGAACTGCGCTTCGGGTTTGTTTTTCGACCAGTAATAGACCAGCGTATCGCAGCCTTCAACATCTGCCGCCGTGGCAACCATGCTGTAAACCGCACGTTCACCGAGGCGATGGCTAAGGTTCTGCCAGTGATGATATTGCTGGGTATGCACGCGGCTCGACGCGGTTTCTAGCTGGGCGGGCAGGTCATCCTGCAGGTCGCCAGCAAACAACACGTGGCGGGCGGTAAATTCATCACTGTGGCGCAGAATCACTTCGCTGGCCGGGGTAAAAGCAGACATGGAACGCTCCTGTAAAATCAGAACCCGGATTATAGTGCTTTGTTGGCGCATGTTCGATGGGTTTGCTAGCATAGCGTCGCATTCTGGCAGCATAACGGGTAATAGCATGAGCACAAGGCGCGACTGGCTTCTACAGCAAATGGGGATCACGCAGTATCAGCTGCGGCGTCCGCGCGTGCTGCAAGGGGAAATTGCCGTCACGCTTTTGCCCGATACGCGTTTAGTGTTGGTAGCCGAACAGGCGCCGACGCTGCAAGAACCGCTGATTCGCGACGTGCTGCGTGCGCTGAATATCCAACCTGCGCAGGTGATGGCGCTAACGCCCGAACAGCTGCAAATGCTGCCGGAGCAGGTGGATTGCGCCGGCTGGTTGCTGGGCGTGGAGAGCGAGCATCCCTTTAACGGCATTACCTTCAATACCGCCGTTTTTAATGAACTGATCAGCAGCGGCGCGGCAAAACGCGCCCTGTGGCAACAGATGTGTAACCATGACAGCCATCTCTTTAGTCACCCCTGAAGACCAGCCGCAGCTGCTGGCAATTGAACGTCGCGCGCATGCTTTCCCGTGGAGCGAGCAGACGTTTGCCAGCAACCAAGGCGAACGTTTTGTTAATTTCCGCATTGCAGCAGAAGGTCAGCTGGCTGGATTTGCCATCACCCAAGTGGTGCTGGATGAAGCGTCGCTGTTTAACATCGCGATAGATCCCGATTTTCAGCGTCGTGGCCTCGCGCGCCAGCTGTTGCAGCATGTGATTGCCGAGCTGGAACAGCGCGACGTGATGACGCTGTGGCTGGAAGTGCGCGCCTCAAATACACCGGCGATTGCATTATATGAGCAGCTGGATTTCCACCAGGTGAGCGTACGGCCCAACTACTATCCCACCGCCAGCGGGCGAGAAGATGCCATTATTATGGCGCTAACCCTTTAAGCGATTTGAAAGGAGCACCATGCTAAACGACTGGGACTGCATCCTGTTTGATGCAGACGACACGCTTTTCCATTTCGATGCTTATGCCGGTTTGCAGCGTATGTTTGCCCGCTACGACGTGCAGTTTAGCGCGCAGGATTACAGCGACTATCAGGCGATCAACAAACCGTTATGGGTTGATTATCAGAATGGCACTATATCCGCGCTGCAGCTGCAAACGCGCCGTTTCACCTTGTGGGGTGAAAAGCTCAGCGTGGCGCCGGAAGTGCTTAATAGCGATTTTCTCAGCGCCATGGCCGATATCTGCCTGCCGCTTGAGGGCGCGGCGCATCTGCTGAATACGCTGAAAGACAAAGTGAAGATCGCTATCATCACCAATGGTTTCACGGCGCTACAGCAGGCGCGTCTTGAACGCACCGGTTTCCGCGATATCTTTGATGCGCTCGTCATTTCCGAGCAGGTGGGCGTGCCGAAACCGGACGTGGCGATTTTTGATCACACGCTGGCGTTACTGGGTAACCCGGATCGCTGCCGCGTGCTAATGGTGGGCGATACGCCAGAATCGGACATTCTCGGCGGCATGAATGCTGGCCTGAAGACCTGCTGGATCGATCACGGTACGCGTCCGTTGCCGGAACATATCACGCCAACCTGGCAGGTAAAAACGCTGGCTGAGCTGGAAGCGTTAATTATTGAAGCTTAAAGTATCTATTCATCGTTAACATCGAGATGATGCTAAGAAGCCCGCTGTGCGGGCTTTTTTGTGCAAAAAATCTATTCAAGTATCTATTCACGAATCTCTTCATGAAGCGTTCAGATGAGGTAAAACCGCCGATGTTGTTAACGCCCTTTTTCTGTCTCTGAGGCCGCCGCTTCTTCTTCCTCTTTCTCTTTATCCTCTTTCACCGTGCGGCTGGCCGTTAGCAGGAACGGTGATTGCTGCCAGCGGGTGCGGCGGTCACGCAGCAGGGTGCGCGTCAGGATAATGCCGATGGCCAGCGCCAGTAACATCATCAAACGCAGGATATTGGTGGTGTTATCCACCTGGCGGGATTCCGTCACCAACACATGGGTATCCAGCGTGACGCGCAGAAAACCTTGCGGGCCCTCTTTGCCTTCCAGTGGTTGCACGATTTGATGGTTGAAGTAGCTGCCCGCGCGTTTGCCATCCAGCGCCAGACGGTCGCGCACATTAATGCTCTCGCCGCTGTGTGCCACCAGGCTGCCGTCGTCAGCATAAACTGAGGCATCAAGAATGCGGCTGTTGTCGGTCATTTGATTGAGGATGGCAGCAATCTGCGCACGGTTATCATCACTGTTGTCCATCAGCGGTTTAAGGCTGAAGGCGACTTGTCGGGTCAGCGTGTGCGCCAGTTCTTCAACCTGTTCGGATCGCGCCATTTGGTGGCCGAGGCTAAACCAGGATGCGCCTTGCATCAGTACCACTAATAGAGCCAGCGAGATAAGAACAATCACCGTGCGATGCAGGCGAAATTTCAGTGCGGTTTTAACCATCAGAAACCCGTGTGATGTAACAGCAGAAAGGCTGGCAATTATGTTGCCAGAACCCGCGCAGACAAGGTAGCCTCTTGCGTGGTTTTGTTGTCCCTACAGGAGCTGTAATGCCAAATCGTCTTACCTGGTGCGATCTGCCCGCCGATGTTTCACTTTGGCCGGGTCTACCCCTTTCCCTCAGCGGTGATGAAGTGATGCCGCTGGATTACCGTGCCGGTCGGACTGGCTGGCTGCTGTATGGGCGCGGGCTCGATAAACAAACACTGACCGATTACCAGCACAAGCTCGGTGCGGCGATGGTGATCGTCAGCGCCTGGAATGTCGATGAGTATCAGGTGGTACGGTTAGCCGGTTCACTGACGCCGCGCGCCAGCAAACTGGCTCACGAAGCTGGTTTCGACGTGGCGCCACTCGGTAAGATCCCGCATTTGAAAACGCCAGGTTTACTGGTGATGGACATGGATTCCACCGCTATCCAGATTGAGTGCATCGATGAGATCGCTAAACTGGCGGGCTGCGGCGAGCAGGTTGCGGACGTCACCGAACGCGCGATGCGCGGCGAACTCGATTTCAAAGCCAGTCTGCGCGAGCGCGTGGGCACCCTGGCGGGCGCCGATGCCAATATCCTGATGCAGGTGCGTGATGCGCTGCCGCTGATGCCGGGTTTAACCACGCTGGTGCAGAAACTGCAGGCGTTGGGCTGGCAGGTGGCGATTGCCTCGGGCGGCTTCACGTTTTATGCCGACTACTTGCGTCAAACGCTGCATCTGGCTGCGGCAGTCGCTAACGAGCTGGAAATTCGCGACGGCAAGCTGACTGGCCAGGTGCTGGGACAGATTGTCGATGCTCAATTTAAAGCCGATACCCTGAACGATCTGGCACAACGCTTTGAGATTGCCCCGGAACAAACCGTGGCGATTGGCGATGGCGCTAACGATCTGCCGATGATTAAAACGGCGGCGCTGGGTATCGCGTATCATGCTAAACCTAAAGTGAATGAGCAGACGGAAATCATCATCCGCCATGCTGACCTGATGGGCGTATTCTGCATCCTGACCGGCAGCCTGATTCACGAAGAGCGTTAACTGAGGATTTGATTTGGCCAAAGCGGCAAAACGCGCCTTCGTTTGTAACGAATGTGGCGCTGATTATCCGCGCTGGCAGGGGCAATGCAGCGCCTGCCATGCGTGGAACACCATCACCGAGGTGCGCATTGCCGCCTCGCCTGCGGCGGCGCGTAACGAGCGTCTGAGCGGTTATGCCGGCGGCAACGCGGGCGTTAGCCGCGTGCAGAAGCTATCGGAAATCAGTCTCGAAGCCCTGCCGCGTTTCTCTACCAGTTTCAAAGAGTTCGATCGCGTGCTGGGCGGCGGCGTGGTGCCGGGCAGCGCCATTCTGATTGGCGGTAATCCGGGCGCCGGTAAATCGACGCTGCTGCTGCAGGTAATGTGCAAGCTGGCGGAAGGGATGAAAACCCTGTACGTCACCGGCGAAGAGTCGCTGCAACAGGTGGCGATGCGCGCCCATCGTCTGGGATTGCCGACCGAAAATCTGAATATGTTGTCGGAAACCAGCATTGAGCAGATCTGCCTGATCGCCGAGCAGGAACAGCCGAAACTGATGGTGATCGACTCGATCCAGGTGATGCACATGGCGGAGATCCAGTCGTCGCCGGGCAGCGTAGCGCAGGTGCGTGAAACCGCCGCGTACCTGACGCGTTTCGCTAAGACGCGCGGCGTGGCGATCATTATGGTCGGCCACGTCACCAAAGATGGCTCGCTGGCCGGCCCGAAAGTGCTGGAACACTGTATCGACTGTTCGGTAATGCTGGATGGTGATGCTGATTCACGTTTCCGTACCTTGCGCAGCCATAAAAACCGCTTTGGTGCGGTGAATGAGCTCGGCGTGTTCGCTATGACCGAGCAGGGCATGCGTGAAGTGAGCAATCCGTCGGCCATTTTCCTGTCACGCGGTGATGAAATCACCTCGGGCAGCTCGGTGATGGTGCTATGGGAAGGCACGCGCCCGCTGCTGGTGGAGATTCAGGCGCTGGTCGATCACTCAATGATGGGCAATCCGCGCCGCGTGGCGGTAGGCCTGGAGCAGAATCGTCTGGCTATTTTGCTCGCGGTGCTGCATCGCCACGGCGGGTTGCAGATGGCGGATCAGGATGTATTCGTCAACGTGGTCGGCGGGGTAAAAGTCACCGAAACCAGCGTCGATTTAGCACTTTTGATGGCGATGGTCTCCAGCTTCCGCGATCGTCCGCTGCCGCAGGACTTGGTGATCTTTGGCGAAGTCGGACTCGCGGGCGAAATTCGGCCGGTGCCGAGTGGTCAGGAGCGTATTTCCGAAGCGGCGAAGCACGGCTTTAAGCGCGCTATCGTCCCGGCCGGCAATGCACCGAAGAAGCCGGTAGAAGGGATGAAGGTGTATAGCGCGAAGAAGCTGGCGGATGCGCTGGCGATTCTGGATGAGCTGTAAGTTTTACCGGTCGGCATGAATGCCGACCCTACATTCGTAGGGTGCGCATTTATGCGCACCGTCTTAAAGGCCGCACCGCCCTTTATTCCACGCAGGAGGCACTAAATGTCATCGTTTGACTACCTGAAAACAGCCATTCGCCAGCAAGGCCACACGCTGCAGCAGGTTGCCGATGCCAGCGGAATGACCAAAGGCTACTTAAGCCAACTGCTCAACGCCAAAATCAAAAGCCCGAGCGCGCAGAAGCTGGAAGCGTTACACCGTTTTCTGGGGCTGGAATTTCCCCGTCGCGACAAAACCGTTGGTGTGGTATTTGGTAAATTTTATCCGCTGCACACCGGCCATATCTATTTGATCCAGCGCGCCTGTAGCCAGGTGGATGAACTGCATATCATCATGGGCCACGACGATCCGCGCGATCGTGAACTGTTTGAAAACAGCGCCATGTCACAGCAGCCGACCATCAGCGATCGTTTGCGCTGGCTGCTGCAAACCTTCAAATACCAGAAAAATATCCGCATCCACTCGTTTAATGAGGAAGGCATTGAACCTTATCCGCACGGCTGGGACGTGTGGAGCGGCGGCGTTAAAACGTTTCTGGCTGAGCAGGGCATAGAGCCGAATTGTGTTTACACCAGCGAAGAACCTGATGCCGCGATGTATGAGCAGCACCTCGGTATTCCGGCGGTGGTGGTTGATCCTAATCGATCGTTTATGAACATCAGCGGCGGTCAGATTCGCCAGGATCCGTTCCGCTATTGGGAATACATTCCTACCGAAGTGAAGCCGTTCTTCGTGCGCACCGTGGCGGTGCTGGGCGGCGAGTCGAGCGGTAAATCGACGCTGGTGAACAAGCTGGCAAACATCTTCAATACCACCAGCGCGTGGGAATATGGCCGCGACTATGTCTTCTCGCACCTCGGCGGCGATGAGATGGCGTTACAGTATTCCGACTACGACAAAATCGCGCTGGGACAGGCGCAGTACATCGATTTCGCGGTGAAATACGCCAGCAAAGTCGCCTTTATTGATACTGACTTCATCACCACGCAGGCGTTTTGCCTCAAGTACGAAGGGCGTGAACATCCGTTTGTGCAGGCGCTGATTGATGAATACCGTTTCGATCTGGTGATTCTGCTGGAGAACAATGTGCCGTGGGTGGCGGATGGTTTACGCAGCCTCGGCAGCTCAATGGATCGCCGTGAGTTCCAGACGATGCTCATCACCATGCTGCGCGAAAACAATATTGAGTTTGTCCACGTAAAAGAGGATGACTACGATGCGCGCTTCCTGCGCTGTGTAGAGTTGGTGAAGCAGATGCTGGGCAGTTAATTCAGCCATAAAAAAGGCGCCAGTCGGCGCCTTTTTCACGTAATAACCCTTACTTCGCCATACGTTTGTACTTGATACGCTTTGGCTCGAGCGCGTCGGCGCCGAGGGTGCGTTTCTTGTACTCTTCGTATTCGGTAAAGTTACCTTCGAAGAACTCCACCTTGCCTTCATCCTGATAATCGATGATATGGGTGGCGATGCGGTCGAGGAACCAACGGTCATGCGAGATCACCATGGCACAGCCAGGGAATTCCAGCAGGGCGTTTTCCAGCGCGCGCAGGGTTTCGATGTCGAGGTCGTTGGTCGGTTCATCGAGCAGCAGCAGGTTGCCGCCCACTTGCAGCAGTTTCGCGAGGTGCAGACGACCGCGCTCGCCACCTGACAGCTCACCGACGCGTTTGCCCTGATCGGTGCCTTTGAAGTTAAAGCGGCCAACGTAAGCACGGCTAGGCATCTCGGTATTGCCGACACGCATAATGTCCTGGCCACCAGAGACTTCTTCAAATACGGTTTTGGAATTATCCATCGCGTCACGGAACTGATCAACCGACGCCAGCTTGACGGTTTCGCCCAGCTCGATGGTGCCAGAATCGGGTTGCTCCTGGCCTGACATCATGCGGAACAGCGTGGATTTACCTGCGCCGTTCGGACCGATGATGCCGACAATCGCGCCTTTTGGTACGGAGAAGGTCAGATCGTCGATCAGCACGCGATCGCCATACGATTTCTTCAGATTGGTCACTTCCAGCACTTTGTCGCCGAGGCGCGCGCCAGGTGGAATGAAGAGTTCGTTGGTTTCATTACGCTTCTGGTAATCGGTGTTATTCAGCTCTTCAAAGCGTGCCAGACGGGCTTTACCCTTCGATTGACGGCCTTTCGCGCCTTGACGCACCCACTCCAGCTCTTTCTCGATAGATTTGCGACGCGCAGCTTCAGAAGAGGCTTCCTGCGCCAGACGCTGATCTTTCTGCTCCAGCCAGGAAGAGTAGTTACCTTCCCACGGAATACCTTCGCCGCGGTCCAGTTCCAGAATCCAGCCAGCGACGTTATCGAGGAAGTAACGGTCGTGCGTGATCGCCACAACGGTACCTTCGAAGTCGTGCAGGAAACGTTCAAGCCACGCCACGGATTCCGCATCCAGGTGGTTGGTCGGTTCGTCGAGCAGCAGCATGTCTGGCTTTTCCAGCAGCAGACGACACAGCGCGACGCGGCGACGTTCACCACCAGAAAGGGTGGCGATTTTGGCATCCCAGTCTGGCAGACGCATCGCATCGGCCGCACGGTTCAGCTGCGTATCAAGGTTGTGACCATCGTGCGCCTGGATCACTTCTTCCAGACGGCCCTGCTCGGCGGCCAGTTTGTCGAAATCGGCATCCGGATCGGCGTACAGCGCATAGACTTCATCAAGGCGCTTCAGCGCACCCACCACTTCGGAAACCGCTTCTTCCACGGATTCACGTACGGTGTGTTCCGGGTTCAGCTGCGGTTCCTGCGGCAGATAGCCAACATTAATGCCCGGCTGCGGGCGTGCTTCCCCTTCGATATCGGTATCGATACCGGCCATGATGCGCAACAGCGTCGATTTACCGGAGCCATTCAGGCCGAGGACGCCGATTTTTGCTCCAGGAAAGAAGCTAAGAGAAATATTCTTCAGGATGTGACGCTTCGGCGGAACGACTTTGCCGACGCGATGCATGCTATAGACGAATTGAGCCACGTTGTTATGAGCCTTTTGGTCTGTGAGTGGTGGACAACTGATGCAGAAGTTTAGCCGTTTTCCCCCTTTATTCATACCCGTCATACTTCGAGCTGCAGCGGCGTTGGCTGCGTGTGTCCACCCCAGTCACATACTTATGTATGCTCCTGGGGATGAACCCACTTGCCGCCTTGCTGCAGCTCGAATTATTTAGGGTATGGATCGTGAGCAGATTATTGAAAATACAGGAACTATGATCTTACGGCAGGCGCAGTGGGATGTTATGTTGCGCCAGCCAGTTCTTCAGCGCCGGTTCCGGTGCGCTGTCGCTCACCAGCAAATCAAAACCGCGCAGGTCGCCAATCCGTGCCGGCAGCACTTTGCCAAACTTACTGCTGTCGGCCACCAGCACGCGCTGGCGCGCTCGCAGCATGGCATGGTGCTTCATCGCCAGTTCATTGATGTTGTAGCAGGTTGCGCCCTGTTCATGGTCGATCCCCGCCGCGGAGATAAAGGCCAGCGTGGGGCAGAGATCGTCGAGGATCGAATGTGCGCCAATCGGCGTAAACAGCGCATTATCAGCATGAAACTCGCCGCCGCTAAGGATCACATTGCAGGCCGGTTTCTCTTTCAGCGCCAGGAAGGTGTTCATGGCGCAGCAAATCGCCGTGAAGGGCAGGCCATCTGGGATCGCATCGACGATGTAAGGCAGCGTGGTGCCGCAATCAAAAAACACCGTGTCATTTTCACCGATCAGGTCTGCCGCGGCCTGCGCCAGGCGCTGCTTGCGCGCGGCATTTTGTCCATGTTGATCGGAAATGAAATAGTGGCCAGCGTGGTTTTTCGGATCGCTAACAATATAACCGCCTAGCAGCACCACGCTTGAGGCGGGTTCGGTAAGGTCACGGCGGATGGTCATTTCTGAAACGCCCAGAAGCTGCGCCGCGTCTTTCAGGTGCAGTTTATCAGTGCGTTTTAACGCCTGAGCCAACTTGTGAATACGTTCGTCGCGCCGGGTTTCCATGATCATCTCTGCGTTATGAATCCTGAAGTCGAAGTTGCCTGGTCAAAAATCACGATAAATCTCACAGTTTTTAATCAGTTGCGACCTGTCCCGCAGGTCGGTTTTCAATCTTACCTGTAATGAGATCGCCCCGCAAACGCCACGCAAATCCTTAATCACCGCGCTTCGCTCATCGGTTGGCTTACTTCTTAATGATGTTGCTTTGTTAGAATAATAACATTCCATTCCATGAGTGTTTGGCTGTTCTTCGGCTTTTATTGGCAACTCTGAGGTGTGAAATTTATCACATAATTAACTTTATTAACCTGATATTGTGATTTTTATAACATTTAGGCGTTGAAAATTTACCGGGAGAAAAAAATGGATATCGCGGTCATTGGGTCAAACATGGTTGACCTCATTACCTATACCAATCAGTTACCTAAAGCAGGGGAAACGTTGGAAGCCCCCGATTTTGCCATTGGCTGTGGCGGTAAAGGTGCGAATCAGGCGGTTGCGGCAGCGAAAATGGGGGCGAGCGTCATGATGGTCAGCAAAGTTGGCGACGATCTCTTCGCGCCGAACACCGTAGCCAATCTGCAACAGCAGGGCGTTGATACGCGCTTTGTAACGACCGCGCCCGGTACCTCGAGCGGTGTCGCGCCGATTTTCGTCGACGATCAATCACAAAACCGCATTTTGATTATCAAAGGAGCCAACCAGCAGCTGAAACCAGCCGATATCGATGCCGCCGCCGACGCGTTGAAAGCCTGTAGGCTTATCATCCTCCAGCTGGAGATCCCGCTGGAAACCGTCTATTACGCCATTGATTTTGCCCGCCAGCACGATATCAACGTGATCCTCAATCCGGCACCCGCCGTGGCGGATCTCGATATTGACTACGCCTGTAAATGCGACTTTTTCATGCCGAACGAAACCGAGCTGGAGATCCTCACCGGTATGCCGGTTAACACCGATGAAGAAGTGCAACTGGCGGGGCAATCACTGCTCAAACGCGGGCTGAAAAACCTGATCATCACGCTCGGCGGCCGCGGTTCGCTGTGGATGTCTGGCGACCAGCTGCATCACGTGGCACCTACCGCTGTCAACGCGGTGGACACCAGCGGCGCGGGCGATGCCTTCATTGGCTGCTTTGCACAGGCGCTGGTGAAAACCGGCAATATTGCGGGCGCGATGGTACAAGCCTCCGCCTATGCCGCCTGCAGCGTGACCGGTCGCGGCACGCAGCGCTCCTATCCCGACGCGGAAACCTTCCAGCGTTTTCTCAACGTTCATTGAGGTCGAGTTATGCAAACGAACATTGTTCAGCAATCTGATGGCTATTTGAATAAAACGCCGCTGTTCCAGTTCATTTTGCTCTCGTGCCTGTTCCCGTTGTGGGGCTGTGCGGCGAGTCTGAATGATATCCTGATCACCCAGTTCAAAAGCGTATTCGCGTTGAGCGACTTCGCCAGCGCGCTGGTGCAGAGCGCGTTCTACGGCGGCTACTTCCTGATTGCCATTCCGGCCTCGCTGGTGATCCGCAAAGCGACATACAAACTGGCGATTTTGCTCGGTCTGGCGCTGTATATCGTCGGCTGCGTGCTGTTCTATCCCGCTTCACACATGGCGACTTACACCATGTTCCTTGCGGCGATTTTTGCTATCGCTATTGGGTTGAGCTTCCTCGAAACCGCGGCGAATACTTATAGCTCGATGATTGGACATCGCGATCACGCCACGCTGCGCCTCAACATCAGCCAGACGTTCTATCCCGTGGGTGCTTTAATGGGCATCGTGCTGGGCAAATATCTGGTATTCCAGGATGGCGACAGTCTGGCAAGCCAGCTGGCGGGCATGAACGCTGAACAGGCGCACGCGTTCCGCCTTTCCATGCTGGAGCACACGCTGGAACCGTACAAATATCTGGTTATGGTGCTGGTGGTGGTGATGCTGCTGTTCCTGTTCACCCGCTATCCGCGCTGTAAACCAGAAAGCAGCGAAAAATCATTGCCGTCGCTCGGCGAAACCTTCCGCTATCTGGCCGCCAATCGTCACTTTAAACGCGGCATCCTGGCCCAGTTTCTGTATGTCGGCATGCAGGTGGCGGTGTGGTCGTTCACCATTCGTCTGGCGCTGACGCTCGGCGCAACCAACGAACGTCATGCTTCCAACTTCATGATTTATAGCTTTATCGGCTTTTTTATCGGCAAGTTTGTGGCCAACTTCCTGATGACGCGTTTCCGCGCGGAAAAAGTGCTGATTGCCTACTCGGTACTCGGCGTGATCACGCTAGCGTGGGTGATGTTTGTGCCGAACTTTACTGCCGTGTATGCCGCCATCTTTGTCAGCGCGCTGTTCGGTCCCTGCTGGGCGACCATTTATGCCGGTACGCTGGCGACTGTCGATAACAAATACACTGAAGTTGCTGGTGCGTTTATCGTGATGTCGATTGTCGGTGCCGCCTTTATTCCCGCGCTGCAGGGCTTTGTTTCCGATCATCTGGGATCGATGCAGCTGGCCTTTGGCGTATCACTGCTGTGTTTTGCCTGGGTTGGCTTCTTCTTCTGGGGTGAGCTGCGCCATAAAAAGCAGGCGGAAGCGGCCGGTCGTTTAGTCGAGGAGATGCCATGAAAACCCGTTTACCGTTACGTCGGGAACAGTTTCAGGAAACACCGAGTACGCTGCTACGCAACGAGACTTTTCACGTTGAGCTGTTTCGCTACCCGGCGGGCGTGGAAGCGGTGCGCATCAGCAACCCTCGCGGCACGGTGATCGTGCTGCCGTTTTACGGCCAGATGATATGGGACGCCCATTTTGATGGGCATTCGCTCACGATGGGGCACAGCTTTAAACAGCCGCTGCTCGGCAGTTCGATAATTGATACCTACGGCTGCTTTGCTTTCCACTCCGGGCTGTTGGCCAACGGCTGCCCGGCGGCCGATGACAACCATCCGCTGCACGGCGAAATGGCCTGTGCGCGTATGGATAGCGCGTGGATGGTATTGGAAAACGATCGTTTGTCGCTGGAAGGCGAAACCGAATATGTGAAGGGCTTCGGTCATCATTATCTCGCTGCGCCTGCAGTGCGGCTTGAGGCCAATGCGGCAAGGCTGCACATTGAGATGAACGTCACCAATCTGGCCGGTGCGCCGATGCCCTTGCAGTACATGTGCCATCTCAACAGCGCGTGGATTGAGCAGGGCCGTTTCCAGCAGTCAATCCAGACGGATGCGTTCCAGCTGCGCACCTCGATCCCGGCACACGTCAAGCCTACGCCGCAGTGGCGCGCTTATACCGAGCGGCTGGCGGCCGATCCGCAGGCGTTTCAGCCATTGGATCAGCCGGAGATGTGCGATCCAGAGATCGTATTCTTCGCTGACGATCTGCAGCAGTATGGCGATGAGGTGCAGTTCGAGCTGCACTCGCCGCAGGGTTTTGCCCTGATGACGCGCTTCTCCAGCCAGCATTTCCCACACGCTACGCGCTGGATGCTGCATAATCGCGATCAGCAGGTCGCTGCCTATGTGCTGCCGGCAACCTGCCGCCCGGAGGGGTTCAAGGCGGCGCAGCGCGCGGGAACGTTGATCGAATTGGCCCCCGGCGAGCAGCGCCACTTCAGCGTCGAAACCGGGATTTTGTAATTTTAGCTGCCAACATTTGCACTGAACGTAGCGGCGCAATTTATTGCGCGCATTTGACCTTTACATTGCGCAATAAATTGCGCCGCTACGGTATGTGCGAGTTGATACTAAATCGCCACCAACCCGCGCACGCCGTCGGCTTCCATGCTGGATCCGGCGCCGCGCTGCACGATCTCACCGCGCGACATCACCAGATAGCTGTCGGCCAGCTCGGCGGCGAAATCGTAAAACTGCTCGACGAGCAGGATCGCCATATCACCGCGTTGTGCCAGCTGGCGGATCACCTCGCCGATCTCCTTGATCACCGACGGCTGGATCCCTTCGGTAGGCTCATCGAGGATCAACAGCGTTGGTGAACAGGCGAGGGCGCGGCCAATCGCCAGCTGCTGCTGCTGACCGCCCGACAAATCGCCGCCACGGCGCGATTTCATCTCGCGCAGCACCGGGAACAGCTGGTAGATCTCCTCCGGCACCGCTTTGGCCTGCGCGCCAGAAAAGCGCGCCAGCCCCATCAGCAGATTCTCTTCCACCGTTAAACGCGGGAAGATTTCACGCCCCTGCGGCACATAAGCGATGCCAGCCTGCACGCGCTGGTGTGGCTTACGGCCGTTAATCACTTTGTCCTGCCAGCGAATCTCGCCGGATTTGGCCGGAATCAGCCCCATCAAACACTTCAACAGCGTGGTTTTGCCCACGCCGTTGCGTCCCAGCAGGCAGGTGATTTCACCTGGTTTAGCCTCAAAAGACAGGCCGCGCAGAATGTGGCTGCCGCCGTAAAATTGATTCAGATCCGCCACTTGCAGCATGTTAGCGCCCCAGATAAACGTCGATAACCCGATCGTCCGCCTGCACTTCGCGTAACGATCCCTCGGCCAATACCTGGCCCTGATGCAGCACGGTAACGTGATCGGCAATGGTTTCGACAAAGCCCATGTCGTGCTCAACCACCATCAGCGAATGCTTGCCGGCGAGGCTGCGAAACAGCTCGGCGGTGTACTCGGTTTCGGCATCGGTCATGCCCGCCGCCGGTTCATCCAGCAGCAGCAGATGCGGGTCCTGCACCAGCAGCATGCCGATTTCCAGAAACTGCTTCTGGCCGTGCGACAGCAAACCGGCCTGACGCTGACGCTCGCCGCCGAGTCGTAGCAGCTTTAACACCTCATCAATGCGATCCTGCTGCTCGCCGTTCAGCCGGGCGCGCAGGCTGGCCCACACCGATTTGTCATTTTTCAGCGCGATTTCCAGATTCTCGAACACCGTGAGCGCTTCAAACACCGTGGGTTTCTGGAACTTGCGTCCAATGCCGGCGCGCGCGATCTCCACCGGCGACATTTTGCTGAGATCGGTATCCTGGTCGTAGATCACCTGGCCATTGTCCGGCCGGGTTTTACCGGTGATCACATCCATCAGCGTGGTTTTACCCGCGCCGTTGGGGCCGATCACGCAGCGCAGTTCGCCGACGCCGATCTTCAGGGAAAGATCGGTCAGCGCGCGGAAACCGTCGAACGACACATTGATCTTCTCCAGCTGCAATACCGGATCGGTCTGCGCACGATGACGATCCGCTGGATGAGGTTGGGTAAACAGGTGTTCAGTCATCACGCCTCCGGCGCAGCAGGCCAATCACGCCACGCGGCAGGAACAGCGTGACCAGGATAAACATCAGGCCGAGGAAGAACAGCCAATATTCCGGGAAGGCGACGGTAAACCAGCTCTTGGCACCGTTAACGATCGCCGCGCCAAGCAGCGGTCCAATCAGCGTGCCGCGTCCGCCTAACGCCACCCAGATTGCGGCTTCAATCGAGTTGGTCGGCGACATTTCACTCGGATTGATAATGCCAACCTGCGGCACATAGAGCGCGCCCGCCAGCCCGCACAGCACCGCCGAGAGCGTCCAGACAAACAGCTTGAAGCCTTTGGGATCGTAACCGACGAACATCAGGCGGTTTTCCGCATCGCGCACTGCCGTCAGCACGCGGCCGAATTTGCTGCGTGCCAGCGCGAAGCCGATGCCGAGACTCACCAGCAACAGCAGCACCGTGGCAACGAACAGCCCGATGCGCGTGCCGGTCGCGGTGACGTTGAAGCCAAGCAGCGTGGTGAAGCCGGTAAACCCGTTGTTGCCGCCGAAGCCCGTTTCGTTACGGAAAAACAGCAGCATGCCGGCGTAGGTCAGCGCCTGCGTCATGATGGAGAAGTAGACGCCTTTGATTTTCGAGCGGAAGGCGAAGAAGCCGAACATCAACGCCAGCAGGCCCGGCACCAGCACGATCAGGCACAGCGCCCAGGCGAAATGCTGCGTGCCCGCCCAGAACCATGGCAGCTTGTTCCACGAAAGAAACGACATAAACGCCGGCAAGCCGTCGCCGGAGGCCTGACGCATCAAATACATGCCCATCGCATAGCCGCCGAGCGCGAAAAACAGGCCGTGACCGAGTGACAGCAAACCGGCGTAACCCCACACCAGATCGAGCGCTACCGCGACGATGGCGTAACAGAGGATTTTGCCGACCAGCGTCAGCGTGTAGGTGGAGATCGCCAGCGGATGCGTGGCGGGCAGCAGGGCGCAAAACGGCAGCACCAGCAGCAGCGCCGTGATGGCTACACCCAGGCTGAGGGTCAGGCGCGGCGCTTTACGCGCGAAGGTTAACGTCATTGGTTGGCTCATCAGTCAATCACCCTCCCTTTGAAGGCAAACAGCCCCTGCGGACGTTTCTGGATAAACAGCACGATCAGCACGAGGATGAGGATTTTGCCCAGCACTGCGCCAATCTGTGGCTCCAGCACTTTGTTAAGAATGCCGAGGCCAAACGCCGCCACGACAGTGCCCGCCAGCTGGCCAACGCCGCCCAGCACCACCACAAGGAAAGAGTCGATGATGTAACCCTGACCGAGCTCTGGGCCAACGTTGCCCAACTGCGACAGTGCCACGCCGCCGAGCCCGGCGATGCCGGAACCGAGGCCAAACGCCAGCATATCGATGCGTCCGGTGGGCACGCCGCAGCAGTCGGCCATCGCCCGGTTCTGCGTCACGGCACGCACGCTGAGGCCAAGCCGGGTTTTGTTTAGCAGCAGCCAGGTGAGGCCCAGAACGGCAAATACGAACAGGATCACTGCGATGCGGTTGTACGGCAGCACCAGATTCGGCAACAGCTGCAGGCCGCCGGAGAGCCAACCTGGGTTAGCCACCTCGAGGTTTTGTGCACCAAACAGCATGCGCACCAGCTGAATCAGCATCAGGCTGATGCCCCAGGTGGCGAGCAGCGTTTCCAGCGGACGTCCGTACAGATGGCGAATAATGGTGCGCTCCAGCAGCATGCCCATGCAGGCGGTGACCAGAAATGCCACCGGCAGCGCCAGCAGCGGATACCAGGCCAGCCACTGCGGCGCAAACTGCTGGAACAGACTCTGCACAAACCAGGTGGCGTAGGCGCCGAGCATCAGCATTTCACCGTGCGCCATGTTGATCACCCCCAGCAGGCCGTAGGTGATCGCCAGGCCGAGTGCCGCCAGCAGCAGAATCGAGCCGAGCGACAGGCCGGTAAACGCCTGGCCGAGCAGATCGCCCCACATCAGGCGCTGTTTAATCTGCTTCAGGCTGGCGGCGGCGGCCTCGCGTACTTTGGCATCGGGTTCATTGCTGGCCTGGGTTAAGCGAGTAAGGCTAGCCTGCATGTTGGGATCGCTGGATTCGCCGAGCAGCGTCACCGCGTTGAGGCGCAGCGTGGCATCCGGGCTGGCGAGTTGCAGGTTGGCCGCTGCCATCAGCAGCACCGCGTGTACCTGCGTGTCTTTCTCGCTGGCGAGGCGCTGCTCAATCAATGGCAGCATGTCGGCGACGCCATCGTTTTGCAGCTGTTGTGCGGCGCGTAAGCGGATCGCCGGATCCTCACTCACCAGCTGGTGAGCGGCGAGGGCGCTGGCGATTACTACGCGCAGCCGATTATTCATAAACAGCTTTTTCGTGTCGCCGCTGGGCTGTTGCGCGCTGTCGAGCGGCTGCAACGTATCGCCCTGTTTGCTGAACGGCTGCTGTTTTTGGTCGATGACCACGGTTTCATTGCGCAACGCCTCGAGTAGCGGCAAGCGGCTGGCCTGCGGCGCGGCGGCCCACTGTTGCAGCAGCGCAGCTTGTTGGGTGCGGCTGGCGGCCGCGAAGTCTGCGCCATCGCCCGCCTGGGCGAGCCAGGGCAGCAGTAACAGCAGACAGCAGAGATAACGGCGAATTGTCATGGTTCTGGCCCTGAAGGAGGTAGTTAGGTGCGGTCTGATGCCCTCACCCCGGCCCTCTCCCACAGGGAGAGGGGGATGCTGCCAAATGTATGCTCGATCAATTCCCTCTCCCGCTTGCGGGAGAGGGTTAGGGTGAGGGCTTACTGCGTTGATTTCACCGGATGATCGGGCTTCTTGTCGTTACCCGCGATGTACGGGCTCCACGGCTGGGCGCGCACCGGTTGCTCGGTCTGCCACACCACGTTGAACTGGCCGTTCTCTTCCACTTCGCCAATCATCACCGGCTTGTGCAGGTGGTGGTTGGTTTTATCCATGGTGAGAGTGAAACCGTCCGGCGCTTTGAAAGTCTGGCCCGCCATCGCCGCGCGTACTTTGTCTACATCCGTGGTGCCGGCCTTCTCCACCGCCTGTGCCCACATATGCAGCCCAACGTAGGTCGCTTCCATAGGATCGTTAGTGACGACGGTATTGGCGTTCGGCAGATTGTGTGCCTTGGCATAGGCGCGGTAATCGGCGACAAACTTAGCGTTGGTTGGGTTATCCACCGACTCAAAGTAGTTCCACGCCGCTAGCTGACCAACCAGCGGTTTGGTATCAATACCGCGCAGCTCCTCTTCACCCACTGAGAAGGCGATCACCGGAATATCGGTGGCTTTGATGCCCTGATTCGCCAGCTCTTTGTAGAACGGCACATTGGAGTCGCCGTTAATGGTGGAGATCACCGCGGTTTTGCCACCGGCAGAGAATTTTTTAATGTTGGAAACGATGGTCTGGTAATCGCTGTAACCAAACGGCGTGTAGACCTCTTCGATATCTTTATCCTGCACCCCTTTGCTGTGCAGGAAAGCGCGCAGAATCTTGTTGGTGGTGCGCGGATAGACGTAGTCGGTGCCCAGCAGGAAGAAGCGTTTAGCGCTGCCGCCATCTTCACTCATCAGGTACTCCACCGCCGGAATCGCCTGCTGGTTAGGCGCGGCACCGGTGTAGAACACGTTCGGCGACATCTCTTCGCCTTCGTACTGCACCGGATAGAACAGCAGGCCGTTCAGCTCTTCAAACACCGGCAGCACCGATTTGCGCGAGACCGAGGTCCAGCAGCCGAATACCGCCGCGACTTTATCCTGCGTCAGCAACTGGCGCGCTTTCTCGGCGAACAGCGGCCAGTTGGAGGCCGGATCCACCACCACTGGCTCCAGCTTTTTACCCAGCACGCCGCCTTTGGCGTTGATCTCATCGATTGTCATCAGCGCCACGTCTTTCAGCGGCGTCTCGGAGATCGCCATGGTGCCGGAGAGTGAGGACATAATGCCCACCTTGATGGTGTCAGCAGCCTGTGCGGCAAAGGCAAAGCCCATGCTGGCCACCGAGGCAGAGAGCGCAAAAGCCTTGAGCAACGAACGTCTTTTCATCAGTAAACCCCTAACTGTGTTTATGTTGTTATTCAATGGGTTGAAGTCGAGCCTGCTGTAACATATGCAATGTGATCTTTCTGACCTCAGCCTTACTGACGGCGATGTGGTCGGTTAAAATGCGCTGCGCCTCCTCGGTCTGTTGCTGGAAAATCGCCCGTAAAATCTGAGCGTGTTCGCGGTATGTCGCCTCGATTCGGTCGTCGCGGGTGAAATCGAGACGGCGAATGATGCGGATTTTTTCGGTCAGTTCGGCGTGGATGCGCGCCATCTCTTGATTGCCGGCGGCCGCCACCAGCGCCATATGAAAGGCTTCATCCTGCGCGGAGACCGCTTTGCCATCGGCCAGCGGTAGCGCATCGATCCAGAAGCTTTTCAATGCCGTTAAGGTTTGTGCGCACTGCGCAACAGGCAGCGCGCACAGGCGGCGCACCGCTTCGCACTCCAGTACGGTACGCAGATCGTACAGCTCCTCGAAATAGGCGAAGTCGAACGGCTTCACCTGCCAGCCGCTGCGGAACCACACTTCGACGTAGCCCTCGCGCTCCAGCCAGAACAACGCCTGACGCACCGGCGTGCGGCTGACTTCCAGCCGGTCGGCGATTTCGTTTTCGCTGAAACGGTCGCCAGGCATCAGGCGGAACTCAAAAATGTCCTGTTTCAGCGCCTGATACACTTTCTCGGCCAATGCTTCAGGGCGACCTTTGCTGCGTGGGTTCGTGTTCATGCCGTCTCCTTATTCCAGCCACAGCAGGGCATCGCCCGGACTCACCGGACGTCCTGCCTGGCAGGCAATGCGTTTCACCTGGCCTGCCTGCGGCGCGACAATCGCCAGTTCCATTTTCATCGCTTCCACGATGATCAGCGTTTGACCGGCCTCCACCACGTCACCCGGCTGAACCAGCACTTTCCAGATGTTGCCGTTCATATCGGCGCACACCGCCAGCGCATCGTCGTCGGCTTCGGCCACCACCAACGTCTCCTCGCTGGTGAGCGGCGCGTTCTGCTCTTCCTGCGCCCACAGCGTCACCTCCTGTTCGAAGGCGGCGGATTGGCGCTGACGAAAATCACGAATCGATGCAGCATGATCGGCCAGGAACTGCTGATGCGCGGCGAAGTCGAATACCGTTTCTTCGATGCGCACCGTGGCGCGGCCTTCGCGGAAGTCATCGCGCAGCTGCGTCAGCTCATCTTCCGTTACCGGGTAGAAGCGCACCTGATCGAAGAAGTGCAGCAGCCAGGGCTCGTCGGCGGCGAACTGCGGGTTTTTGAGGAACTTGTTCCAGATTGGCAGGGTGCGGCCCACCAGCTGATAGCCACCCGGTGAATCCATGCCGTAGATGCACATGTACATGCCGCCAATGCCAACAGTGCCTTCGGCGGTGAAGGTGCGTGCCGGGCTGTATTTGGAGCTCAGCAGGCGATGGCGTGGATCGATCGGCACCGCGCACGGTGCGCCGAGATAGACGTCGCCGAGGCCGAGAATCAGGTAGCTGGCGTCAAAAATCGTGTCGCGCACCGCTTCACGGCTGGCTAAACCATTAATGCGCTGGATAAAATCGACGTTGTTCGGTAGCCAGGGTGCGCTGGCGCGCACGGTTTCTTTGTAGCGCTCAACCGCGCCGAGCGTGGCGCTGTCTTCGAACGCCATTGGCAGCCAGACAATGCGCGACGGCACTTTCAGCTGGCTGACATCGCCAAGTCCAGCCTCCAATTCCAGCAGCAGCTGCATCAGCTGTTTCTGGCTGAGGATCAGGCTGTCGTAGCGCACCTGCAACGAGCGTACGCCAGGCGATAGCTCTTCCACGCCGGGCACCGCGCGCTCACGCAGCGCATTCATCAGCAGATGCACGCGCAGGCGCAGCGCCAGATCCAGCACGTTGTCGCCGTACTCAATCAGCACATATTTGTCGCCCGCCTGACGATAGACCGCCGCGGGCGTGGTTGCCGTGGCCGGTAACGCCGCCAGCAGGGTGGCGGAGCCGATGTCGCTAGCGGCCAGCGATGGCACGGTAAAGGTTGGTGCATGCGCGCTGCGCAGGGTGGCCACGCTGTGCGCCTGGGCTTTTTCCAGCGCCACCGCTTCGTCAGCGCTGATCGGGTGGAAGCGAATGCGGTCGCCCGGTTTCACCTGGCCCACTTTCCACAGCTCGGCTTTGGTGATGGTCACCGGGCAGACGAAGCCGCCGAGGCTTGGGCCGTCATGCGTCAGGATCACCGGGAAGTCGCCGGTGAAGTTCACCGCGCCAATGGCGTATTCGCAGTCGTGTACGTTAGACGGGTGCAGACCGGCTTCACCACCGTTGGCGCGCGTCCACGTGGGTTTTGGGCCAACCAGGCGTACGCCGAGACGGTTGGAGTTGTAGTGCACCTGCCAGTCGCTGGCAAAGAACTCATCAATTGCCGCCTGAGTGAAGAAATCCGGTGCGCCGTGCGGTCCGTACAGCACGCCAATGCGCCACTCACTGCCGTAATGCGGCACCAGTGCATGATCGAGCGGCTGCGGTGCGCTAACCGGCGCGGGCGTGGTGCAGGCCGGCAGCTGCGGCTGGGAGATCGGCAGCATATCGGCGACGCGCAGGGTGCGTCCGGCGTGGCCGCCAAACTGGCCGAGCGAGAAGGTTGAGCGGCTGCCGAGATACTCCGGCACGTCGAAGCCGTTGCGCACCGCTAAATAGGTGCGGCAGCCGCTTTGGGCGCGGCCTAACGTCAGGGTTTGACCTGCTTTAACGCTGACGGGCTGCCAGTAGGCGATGCTGTCGCCATCAATATCGGCTGGGCAATCGGCGCCGGTTAAGGCGATCACCGCATCGCTATGGAAGCGCAGCGTGGGGCCTTGCAGGGTGAATTCGAGGCCCGCGGCGCTGTCGTGGTTGCCGACAATGCGGTTGGCGAGGCGGAAGGCGAAATCGTCCATCGGGCCGGATGGCGGCACGCCGATATCCCAATAGCCAAGGCGGCCAGGGAAATCCTGAATGCTGCTGAAGGTGCCGGGCTGCAGCACTTCAATCACGCTGGCGGATGGCGTGAAGCTGTCGAGGAAGCGCGTCCACACCTTGCCGCTGCGGAACGCCTCGGTGGCGACGATCTGGCGCAGATAATCGAGGTTACTGGCAATGCCGTGTAGCTGCGTGGCACCTAGCGCCTGCTGCATTTTTGCTAGCGCCGCATCACGCGTCTCGGCATGCACGATCAGTTTGGCCACCATCGGATCGTAAAACGCCGAGACTTCGGTGCCGGTGTCGAACCAACCATCGACGCGCACATCATCCGGGAAGCTGACGTGGGTCAGCACGCCGGGGCTGGGCTGGAAGTTTTTCAACGGATCTTCGGCGTAAATACGCACTTCAATTGACGCACCTTGCGGTACCTGCTGCAGACGCGCCCAGTCGATGGCATCGCCCGCCGCCACTTGCAGCATGCACTCCACCAGATCGAGACCGGTGACGCATTCGGTGACCGGATGTTCCACCTGCAGGCGGGTGTTCACTTCGAGGAAGTAGAAAGCATCCTGCTCGGCGTCGTAGATGTACTCCACCGTACCGGCGCTGCGATAGTTGACCCGCTCGCCAAGGCGCACCGCCGAAGAGAGCAGCGCTTCACGCGTGGCCTGTGGCAGATTCGGCGCCGGGGTTTCTTCCACCACTTTCTGGTTGCGGCGCTGCAGCGAGCAGTCGCGTTCGCCGAGGGCAATCACTTTGCCGCGGCCGTCGCCAAAAATCTGCACTTCAACGTGGCGCGCGCGGTCGATGCAGCGTTCTAAAAACACCCCCGCATCGCTGAAGAACTGCTCGCCAAGACGGCGCACGCTCTCCCACGCGTTGCGCAGCGCGTCGGCGTCGGCGCAGCGCGTCAGACCAATGCCACCGCCGCCAGCGGTGCTTTTCAGCATCACCGGGTAACCGATGCTGTCGGCGGCGCTTAAGGCTTCGTCCAGCGAACTCAGCAGCGGTGTGCCCGGCGTCATTGGCACGCCAGCGCTGGCGGCTAATTCACGCGCGCGGTGTTTCAGGCCAAACTCGCCAATCTGCTGCGCGGTGGGGCCGACAAAGGCGATACCGGCTTTTTCACAGGCATCGGCGAACGGCAGGCTTTCCGAGAGGAAACCGTAGCCGGGCCAGATGGCTTCGGCGCCGGTTTCCTGCGCGGCGGCGAGGATTTTATCGATGCGCAGATAGCTGTCGCTGGCTTTATCGCCGCCAAGCGCGATCGCCACATCGGCTTCTTTGACGTGGCGCGCGTTGCGATCGGCATCGGAATAGACGGCGACGCTTTTCACGCCGAGGCGTTTTAAGGTGCGGATGGCGCGACAGGCGATTTCGCCACGGTTAGCAATCAAAACGGTGCTGAACATGCTTATTTACTCCCCTGAGCAGCCAGCCAGTTGCGCCAGCCGCCAAATTCGGTAATTTCCAGCGCCTGCGACAGCACCGCCGGTTCACAGATAAAGCCTTTGACGCTGCGGCCGTCGGCCAGCGTTAACGAGCCAATGCCGAGCGGGGCGGGGATTTCTGCTACGAACTCGCCAAAGCGTGCCAGCGGGATATCCCACAGCTCGACGGTAATCGCTGCGCCGCTCTCGCCGCGCAGCAGGCCCGGCTTCTTAATCGGGCCATCGAGCAGGGCGAACAGGCGGTAGTTACTGGCGGTTTGCGTCTCTTCCACCAGCACCGCCTGACGCGTCGTCAGCTGGAAGTTGAGCGGCATACCGGTGAGATGCGCGCCAACCACCGCCACGCGTACGTGATCGGCAGAGAGCGGCAAGGTGGCAGATTCCGCAGGCTGCGCTTTGCCAGTGGCACCCAATGGCAGCGCCATCTGCTGCTGCCAGCGCACACCGAAAGCGGCCAGCGCGCGATCCTGCCAGGCGGGCGCAATCAGCGTAATGCCCGCCGGTAAACCATCGGCGCGGAAGGGCGCTGGCAGCGCCAGCGCGCTGAGGTCGGCAAGGTTGGTGAAGTTGGTGTAGGTGCCAAACTGCGAGTTGTAGTGCACCGGCTCCTGCTGCATTTCGGCCAGCGTGTGGATGGTGGGCGAGGTGGGCACCACCAGCGCATCAAACTGCGCCAGCGTTTGCTGGATCTGACGCGTCAGCCCGGCGCGCAGGTATTCCGCCTGATAGGCTTCCACCGCGCTGTATTTCAGGCCGCTGCTGACAATGTCGAATACTACCGGATCCATCTCTTCCGGACGATTGATCATCTCGCCCACCGCCACGGTACGCTCGGCGACCCACGGGCCGTAATAGAGCTGTTCGGCCAGCTGGTGGAACACGGAGAAATCGATCGGGTGCAGCGTCGCGCCACCTGCCTGCAGTTGCTCCAGCGCCGCCAGCCATGCCGCTTCGGCCAGTTTGTCGCCGAAGAATTCCGGCGTGGCGGGAATGGCGAAATCAGGCTGCGCTTTGAAATTGGCTGGCGCGGTGTGCGGATTGCTGCGCGAGTAGGCATCGCCCGCGTCATAGCCGCCCGCCGCCGTTGCCACCGCGAAGGCATCTTCCACCCGCAACGCGAATACCGAAATGGTGTCGTTCAGGCGGCAAGCCGGTACCACGCCGCTGGCCGAGAACCAGCCTTTGGTGGGCTTGAGGCCGACGATATTGTTGAAACCAGCGGGCACGCGGCCCGAACCGGCGGTATCGGTGCCGAGCGAGAAGCCCACCAGCCCGCGTGCCAAAACCGAAGCCGAACCGGAGCTGGAACCGCCGCTGACATAATCAGGATTGAAGGTGTTACTCACCGCACCAAACGGTGAACGCGTACCGACTAAGCCGGTGGCGTATTGGTCGAGGTTGGTTTTACCAATCACCACCGCGCCGGCGGCTTTTAGCTGTGCCACCACAAAAGCATCGGCCTGAGCGGTATAAGTGAAGGCAGGGCAGGCGGCGCTGGTCGGCCAACCGGCAACATCAATATTGTCTTTCACCGCAAAAGGTACGCCAAACAGCGGCAGCGCGGCCGGATTACGCTGGTAGCTGGCCAGCAGCGGCTCGATTTGTGCCTGCAGCTGCGCGGGCGTGGCGAGATAGAGCCAGGCATTATCCTGCGGGTCGATGGCGTCAAGATGCGCCGCCAGCAGGGAGGTAATTTGCTGTGGATCCTGTTGGTAACTGTGCTGCCAATCCTGGAGCGTAAAGCCAAAGGTCGATGCCATGAGTGAATTCCAACTGGTATACAAGATGGAATTCAACATAGCAAAGCGCGTGCCATTTTTGTAAGCCGATGAAAGCGCGCAGTTAATTGATGTGTAATACGTTTTTCTGATGATAAATTGCACAACGGCGGCGCAAACGCTGCGCAATGGCGGTGCGCGAGCGTAAATTTTGTGAAGAACATGGCAAGAGGCGGTTGGCCTGGTTAGCATGAAGGAAGTCTGGCATGAGCTGGATCGCAGCACTGAGAGGAGAGCGTAATGGAGAAGTGGCGTTACTGGATGCTAGGGATCTGTCTGGCCAGCACGGCCAGCAGCGTATGGGCCGATTCGCTGGATCAGCAGCGACAGCGCTATGCGCAAATCAAGCAAGCCTGGGATAATAAACAGATGGACCAGGTAACGCAGCTGATGCCAACGCTGCAGGATTATCCGCTCTACCCGTATCTGCAATATCGCCTGCTGGCGCAGGATCTCGATCAAGAGACGCCGCTGGCGGTGAAAAACTTTATTCAGCAGTATCCTACACTGCCGCCGGCGCGCTCGCTCTCAACGCGCTTTGTGAATGTGCTGGCTAATCGTCAGGACTGGCAAGGCGTGCTGAGTTTCAGCCCGGATGAACCAAAACCGGTGCAGGCGCGCTGTAACTGGTATTACGCCAAATGGGCCACCGGACAGCAGCAGGCTGCGTTTGCCGGCGCGAAAGAGATTTGGCTGCGCGGCACCGCGTTGCCGAATGACTGCGACAAGCTGTTCTCGGTCTGGCAAGCCAGCGGGCAGCTCTCGCCGATCACCATTCTGGAGCGTATCCGTCTGGCGATGAAAGCCGGTAACGATAGTCTGGTGAATTATCTGGCGAAAATGCTGCCGGCGGATTATCAAACCACCGCCAGCGCGCTGATTGCGCTGCAGCAGAATCCGCAAACCGTCACTTCCTTTGCCAGCAGCATGGGCCCCACTGATTTCACTCGTATGGCAACCAGCTATGCCTTCGCCCGCGTGGCGCGTGAGGATATGGACAACGCGCGTATGATGATTCCGCAGCTGGTGCAGGCGCAGAAGATGAGCCAGGCCGATGAGCAGGATCTAAAAGAAACCGTGGTGTGGCGCATGATGGGCGCGGATCTCACCAGCGAGCAGGCGCGCTGGCGTGATGCGGTGGTGATGAACAGCGAATCCACCGCGCTGGTGGAGCGTCGCGTACGTTTGGCGCTGAGCCAGAACGATCGCCGCGGGTTGAATACCTGGATCGCGCGTTTGCCGGTGGAAGCCAAAGAGAAAGATGAGTGGCAATACTGGCAGGCGGATTTGCTGATTTCGCAGGGCCGCAAGGAGGAAGCGGATGAGATTCTACGTAAGCTGATGCAGGCGCGCGGCTTCTATCCGATGGTGGCGGCACAGCGGCTTGGCGTGGAGTATCCATTGCAGGTCGATCAAGCGCCAGCAGCCGACAAGAGCGTGGTGCAGGGCGCCGAGATGGCGCGCGTGCGTGAGCTGATGTATTGGGGACTGGATAACCTGGCGCGCAGCGAATGGGCCAATCTCATCGCCAGCAAAACCCGTTCACAGCAGCAGATGCTGGCGCGTTATGCCAACGAGCAGGATTGGTGGGATCTTAGCGTGCAGGCCACTATCACCGCGAAGATGTGGGATAGCCTGAAAGAGCGCTTCCCGCTGGCGTGGCAGAATCTGTACCAGCAATACACCAGCGACAAAGGTATTCCGCCAAGTTATGCGATGGCAATTTCGCGTCAGGAGAGCGCGTGGAATCCGAAAGCACGTTCACCGGTAGGCGCCAGCGGCTTAATGCAGGTGATGCCCGGCACGGCAACACATACCGTGAAGATGTATAACATTCCCGGCTATGTGAACAGCAGCCAGCTGCTGGATCCGCAGACCAATATCCAGATTGGCACGCAGTATCTGGAATATGTCTATCAGCAGTTTGGTCAGAACCGTATCTTTGCCTCGGCGGCTTACAACGCTGGCCCGGGACGCGTACGTACCTGGCAGAATAACAGCGGCGGCAAGCTGGATGCGGTGGCGTTTATCGAAACCATTCCGTTCTCAGAAACGCGTGGCTACGTGAAAAACGTGCTGGCCTACGATGCGTATTATCGTTATTTCATGGGTAAGCCGGACAAGATCCTCGCCGACAGTGAGTGGAATCGTCAGTATTGACTGTGCTATGCTTCCGTACTCGCTAATGAGTACGGAAGCCCGCCATGAGCCAACCCCTTTCTTCCCAGCCGGAATCGGCTCAGCCTGTTGAAGATAACTGGCTGCGTTTTATTGAATTAATGCAAAACGCCTTTGCCGATGGCGTCGCGCTACCGTTGCTACAGCTGATGATGACGCCCGATGAGCGTGAATCTTACGGCACGCGTTTGCGCATTATCGAAGAGCTGATGAGCGGTGAGATGAGCCAGCGTGAACTGAAAAATGAGTTAGGCGTGGGTATCGCCACCATTACGCGCGGCTCAAATAGTCTGAAAGAAGCGCCGCCAGAGCTGAAACGCTGGCTAGAGGCGCATCTTGGTCGCGATTAGTCTTGCTCGTAGAGCGGATGGGTGAAGGGACACAGCGCCAGAATTAACGCCTGATGATACACGCTCGAGCGGCTCAGCAGGCCATGCGTAAAGGCACCAATCGCGCCGCCTTTGTGTTTGATGTTCTCTACGCCGGTCAGGCGTGCCATTTCGTCACCGAGTTCACGTCCGGCCGCTAAGCCAGCCACGACAATCGGTGGCAGGGTAAAGCTGGCGGAACGCGATTCACCGCGCTGCTGTGCATTCTCAATCACCATCCACGCAAAGGCACAATCTCCCTCAATTCCCGCTTCAATCGCCACCCAATAATCGGCCTGTGGACGTTCCTGACGCGCGTTGGCTACGCGTTGACGTGCGCCAGTTCGCGTTTCAACATCGCTAATTGGCTGGGCTGCGACGCCGCTCTCGACCTCGACCCCTTCAATGTGGCAGGATCCTTCGCCGAAAACGTCGTTGAACGCCTGCGCAATCGCGCGAATTTTTGCCGGGTTGATGGTGGCTGCGACAACATGGTACATAATTGATTGAACCCTCGAGGCAAATTTGTCGCAGTATAACGGAAATTAAGCATGCTACAGGTCTATCTTGTTCGTCACGGTGAAACGGTATGGAATGCGGCGCGACGCATTCAAGGGCAATCTGACAGCCCGCTAACGGAAAAAGGTGAGCTGCAGGCTCATCAGGTTGGCGAGCGCGTGAAATCGCTGGGCATTACCCACGTGATTGCCAGCGATTTAGGACGCACACGTCGCACGGCGGAGATCATCGCCGATGCGTGTGGCTGCACCGTTACGCTCGATGCGCGTCTGCGTGAGCTCAACATGGGTTGCCTGGAACAGCGTCCTCTCGATGGTTTGACGGAAGAAGAGGAAAACTGGCGTAAAACGCTGGTGGACGGGACCACGGCGGGTCGTATCCCGGGCGGTGAATCAATGGCAGAGATGGCTGCGCGTATGCACGAAGCGCTGAATGCACTGCTGGAATTGCCGGCCGGCAGTCGTCCGCTGATTGTTAGCCACGGCATGGCGCTTGGCGTGCTGGTCAGCACCATTCTTGGCCTGCCTGCGCATGCGGAACGTCGTTTGCGTTTGCGTAACTGCTCGATTTCCCGCGTGGACCATCAGCAGAGTGCGTGGCTGGCGGCGGGTTGGGTGGTGGAAACGGCGGGCGATGTTTCGCATCTGGATGCGCCGGCGTTGGATGAACTTCAGCGTTAAAAAGGTCGCCAGCAATGGCGACCTTACGATGTTGTAGGGTGCGCATTAATGCGCACCTTGCTGATAGGATTAGTGATTTTGCGGGCGAATCGGAATCAGGTATTCGCAGCGGATCTCTGCCGGTGGCTCGCTACGCTTCTTGCCGCCGTGCGTATAGAAGCGCTCAATGTCCTGCCCCTGGCGACGCACTAAACCGAGCGTAGGCATGCAGGTTCCATACAGCAGCAGGATGAATTCCCCCAGCGCGCTACGCGCACCCTGATAGGTAAACTGCACGTAATCGCCCGCGTCCACTATCACGCTCTGGTTCGATTGCATGCTCAATGCCTGCTGATCGGTTGGCACCGCCGTGGTGTAGAGAATCTCCTGCTCATCATCCTTTTCATGGCTGGCACGTACCTGATGCAGGCCATACAGCACCGGCGGCACCGTATCGGTTTCCAGCAGGAACTGCTTCCAGAAATGAATGCGCATCTCATCGCGGTAGCTGGATATTTGCTCCAGCGTGCAAGAGTAGCTCTGCGTCTGACCGACCAGAACAGTTTCTGGCAGGGTAACAAACTGCGCTTCTGGCAGGCTACTGTCATCCAGCCGAATCGGCGGGCGGATACCAAAGGAGTTCCACTCCGATGAGCGACGATACCAGGCGGGCGTTTGGTTAAACTGCTTTTTAAACGCGCGCGTGAACGTCTGCTGTGAATCGAAGCGATATTGTAAGGCGATGTCGAGAATGGGGCGGCTGGTCAGGCGCAAGGCCACCGCGGCTTTCGACAGCCGACGCGCGCGAATGTACGCGCCAATCGCGTGGCTGGTTACTTCCTTGAACATACGCTGCAGATGCCACTTGGAGTAGCCCGCTTTCTGCGCAACGTTATCTAATGAAAGCGGTTGATCCAGATGGCTCTCCAGCCAGACAAGCAAATCGCGAATGATACCGGCTTGGTCCATAAAACATCCTCATAACTCTCTGGTGGCGCAACTATGAAGTCGTCGAATAATAGCACGAAATGCACAAAAGCGTGGGGGCGGTTTGCTAATCGAGTGTGCTAAGTCAATGCGGGTTAAAACCCGTTTAGGTTTGGTTCTGGGTTCGATTGACAGTACATTACATTCTCATCTATTCGATTGGCAATGGTAACTCAATGACAATAGCTCGTATTCTTATAATCACGCTGGCAACTTATGTGTTCAGCGCTGGCGTTCAGGCCGAGGAAATCGGCTCTGTAGACACGGTATTCAAGATGTTCGGGCCCGATCATAAGATCGTGGTGGAAGCCTTCGATGACCCCGATGTAAAAAATGTAACCTGTTATATCAGTCGGGCAAAAACCGGTGGCATTAAGGGCGGACTGGGTTTGGCGGAAGATACTTCTGACGCCGCCATCTCCTGCCAACAGGTTGGGCCGGTAGAGCTTAGCGATAAAATCGCACAAGGCAAGTCGCAAGGTGAAGTGGTGTTCAAGAAACGGACATCGCTGGTATTCAAGAAACTGCAGGTAGTGCGCTTCTTTGACCAGAAACGTCATGCTCTGGTGTACCTGAGCTACTCAGACAAAGTGGTGGATGGTTCGCCAAAAAATGCGCTTAGCGCCGTGCCGATTATGCCCTGGCATTAATGCAGGCATAAAAAAACGCCCTGATGGGCGTTTTTTTCATTCAAACTTAATCCTGCAGCTCACCGCAGAAGCGGTAGCCTTCGCCATGAATGGTGGCGATGATTTCTGGCGTATCTGGCGTAGATTCGAAATGCTTGCGAATACGGCGGATGGTGACATCCACGGTACGGTCATGCGGCTTCAGCTCGCGACCGGTCATTTTCTTCAGCAGGTCGCCACGCGTTTGGATTTTGCCTGGGTTCTCACAGAAGTGCAGCATGGCGCGGAATTCACTGCGCGGCAGTTTGTACTGTTCGCCATTCGGGCTGATCAGTGAGCGGCTGTTGATGTCCAGCTCCCAGCCATTAAAGCGATAGCTTTCAACCTGACGGCGCTCTTCACTCGGCATTGCCAGATTCATGGTGCGCGACAGTAAATTGCGGGCACGAATAGTCAATTCACGCGGGTTGAAAGGTTTGGTGATGTAATCATCGGCACCAATTTCCAGGCCGAGGATTTTATCCACTTCATTATCACGACCTGTCAGGAACATCAGCGCCACGTTTGCTTGTTCGCGCAATTCGCGCGCCAGCAGCAAACCGTTTTTACCTGGCAGGTTGATATCCATAATCACCAGATTGACGTCGTTCTCCGTCAAAATCTGATGCATCTCGGCGCCGTCGGTGGCTTCATAGACCACGTAACCTTCTGCCTCAAAGATGCTTTTGAGGGTGTTACGCGTGACCAGTTCGTCTTCAACGATAAGAATGTGCGGGGTCTGCATGTTTCGCTACCTAAAATTTGCCAACAAATCGAAAACAGGGCGTACGGCGGTTGCTGAACCTTGTCGCAACCGGTATACGAAATAATCTTCGGAATACACCATCCATCTACGTCAACTTCAGTGTTAGCTCAGCCAGTCAGGATGGATATTTGCGCGCCCCGAGGGTATCGGACTGGCGCTCATCCTAACCGTATTAACAGCAACCTAACAGCACCAACAACAACCGATAAGCATAAAAACAACGCTTCGTTGACTTATATCAAATGCAAGTGTAGCACGTTAACACTTTTATGAAAAACTTCTCCAGGAATGCTAGTTTAGCTCACAAAATGCAGCATTTTCGCTACATTTATCCCTGGCCGAACGGAAAGGTAAATGCGCAGGAAATTATATTTCAATAAATTGAAATGAAAGGGGTTTGTGCCAGATAAGTGCTATAATTTTGCTTATGCCCACTAATTTTCCCTACACAGAGATTTTCTCCTCTTTTAACATCCTTAACATCTTATTTTCTCACACCGCGACGGTTGGTATTTTCTCTGCTGCATGCCAACATAATGCGAGTTCTTAATCGCTCGATGGAAAAATCATGCATTTCCCCTTAATCCTTGTCTCTCCCGCCCGTCCGGAAAATATCGGCGCGGCTGCTCGTGCCATGAAAACCATGGGATTCAGCGAGTTGCGCATTGTGGCCAGCGATGCCTGGCAAGATCCGGCAGCACGGCGTGTGGCGCACGGTGCCGGCGAGATCCTCGATAACGTAAAAACCTATGCCACGCTGAGCGAGGCGCTTAAGGATGTGGATTTCTCCGTGGCGACCACTGCACGCAGCCGCGCGAAGTTTCGCTATTACGCTACACCCGTTCAGGTTGAAAACATTCTGCAGGAAAAACGTCAGTGGCTAAGCCGTATCGCACTGGTGTTTGGCCGTGAAGACAGCGGCTTAACCAATGAAGAGCTGGAGCAGGTTGATCTGTTGACCGGCATTCCCATGGCGAATGACTATCCTTCGCTTAATCTTGGCCAGGCGGTGATGGTGTATTGTTATCAGCTGTCAGCGCTGAATCAGATTGCGGCCGAACCTGCCGAGGCGGCTAACGCCCATCAACTTCAGGCGCTGCGAGAGCGTTTCCACCAGCTGTTGGTGAAACTGGATGTTAGCGATGACGTCAAAATGTCTGACTGGATCGACCAGCGCATTGGCCTGTTGGAACAGCGCGATAGCGCCATGCTGCATCGCTTACTCCACGATGTAGAAAAAAAACTTATAGATAATTGCTCGGATAAATCCTGAGTTGCTAGTGACAGATCGGGTTAATCCCCTCATCTCGTGAACGATCGCAATAGGATTTACCCCGACAAGCGCAGCAGTGCGCAGCGGCGAAGCGGGCGCGGCTAAGACAAATTCGTTGACTTAACGTGCGCTTTGCTTTACTTCTGGAAGGCAGACGGACAAGACAAAGACAGACAGAAAAAAATCTAAATGCGTAAACTCAGCCTGAACACCACAATTATTATTACCACCACCATTACCACAGGTAACGGTGCGGGCTGACGCATACAGGAAAAACAAAGAAAAAAGCCCGCACCTAAACAGTGCGGGCTTTTTTTTCGGCAAAAATTCAGGAGAGCTTCAACTATGCGAGTGCTGAAATTCGGCGGAACCTCAGTGGCCAATGCGGATCGTTTTCTCCGCGTGGCGGACATTCTGGAAAGCAATGCACAACAGGGACAGGTTGCGACCGTTCTCTCTGCGCCAGCGAAAATTACCAATCATCTGGTGGCGATGATTGAGAAAACCATCAGCGGCCAGGATACGTTACCGAATATCAGTGATGCCGAACGCATTTTTGCCGACCTGCTGCAAGGCTTGCATGATGCGCAGCCCGGTTTTGACTTCGACGGACTGAAAACCCGCGTACAGCTGGAATTTGCGCAATTAAAGCAAGTGCTGCACGGCATCAGCCTGCTGGGCCAATGTCCCGATGCCGTCAACGCAGCCATCATCTGCCGTGGCGAGAAGCTGTCGATTGCCATTATGGAAGCGCTGCTGCAGGCGCGCGGCCATAAAGTGACCGTTATCGATCCGGTTGAAAAGCTGCTGGCCGTCGGTCATTACCTTGAATCTACCGTTGATATTGCTGAATCCACCCGCCGCATCGCTGCCAGCCAGATCCCGGCGGATCATTTTATCCTGATGGCCGGTTTCACCGCGGGCAATGAGAAGGGCGAATTGGTGGTGTTGGGCCGCAACGGCTCTGACTATTCTGCTGCCGTGTTGGCCGCTTGCCTGCGCGCCGACTGTTGTGAAATCTGGACTGATGTCGACGGTGTCTACACCTGCGATCCACGTCAGGTGCCAGATGCGCGCTTGCTGAAATCCATGTCTTATCAGGAAGCGATGGAGCTCTCCTACTTCGGCGCTAAAGTACTTCACCCTCGCACTATCGCACCTATCGCCCAGTTTCAGATTCCTTGCCTGATTAAAAACACCGCCAATCCGCAAGCGCCGGGCACCTTAATTGGCGGCGAAGGCGAGCTGGATGAAAATCCGGTGAAAGGCATTACCAACCTGAACAACATGGCGATGTTTAACGTCTCCGGTCCGGGTATGAAAGGCATGGTGGGCATGGCGGCGCGCGTGTTCGCTGCCATGTCACGCACCGGCATTTCGGTGGTACTGATCACTCAGTCCTCTTCCGAATACAGCATCAGCTTCTGCGTACCGCAAAGCGACCAGGCGCGTGCGCGTCGCGTGCTGGAAGAGGAGTTTTACCTGGAGTTGAAAGATGGCCTGCTCGATCCGCTCGACGTGCTGGAACAGCTTGCGGTGATCTCGGTGGTGGGCGATGGCATGCGAACGCTGCGCGGCATCTCCGCTAAATTCTTCTCGGCATTGGCGCGCGCCAATATCAATATCGTGGCGATTGCGCAGGGCTCGTCTGAGCGTTCCATCTCGGTCGTCGTGAGCAATGATGAAGTCACCACTGGCGTCCGCGTGGTGCACCAAATGCTGTTCGCCACCGATCAGGTGATCGAAGTGTTCGTGGTCGGCGTTGGCGGCGTTGGCGCGGCGCTGCTCGATCAGCTGCACCGCCAGCAAGCGTGGCTGAAACAGAAGCATATCGATCTGCGCGTGTGCGGCATCGCTAACTCGCGTGCGCTGTTAACCAACGTGCACGGTATCGACCTCAGCAACTGGAAGGCGGAGTTGAGCGAAGCCAAAGAGCCGTTCAATCTCGGCCGCTTGATTCGTTTGGTGAAGGAGTATCACCTGCTGAATCCGGTGATCGTCGATTGTACCTCCAGCCAGGCGGTGGCCGATCAATATGCGGATTTCCTCGCCGAGGGCTTCCATGTGGTCACGCCGAACAAAAAGGCCAACACCTCGTCGTGGAATTATTACCAGCAGATGCGTGCCGCAGCGGCGAAGTCGCGCCGTAAGTTCCTGTACGACACCAACGTGGGCGCCGGTTTACCGGTGATCGAAAACCTGCAAAACCTGATGAACGCCGGTGATGAGCTGATCAAATTCTCCGGTATTCTTTCGGGTTCACTCTCCTTTATCTTCGGTAAACTCGATGAAGGCGTTTCGCTGTCAGAAGCCACCAAAATGGCGCGTGAGCTGGGCTTTACCGAGCCGGACCCGCGCGACGACCTTTCCGGCACCGACGTGGCGCGTAAACTGCTGATTCTGGCGCGCGAAGCCGGACATCAGCTGGAGCTAAGCGATATCGACATCGAACCGCTGCTGCCCGCCAGCCTGGCGGATATCGCCGACGTTGAGCAGTTTATGGAACGCCTGCCGGAGTTGGATAATGCTTTTGCGGCGCGCATTGCCAAAGCACGTGACGAAGGGAAAGTGCTGCGCTTCGTCGGTGCGATTGAAGAGGGCGGCGTCTGCAAAGTGAAGATTGATGCGGTGGACGGCAACGATCCGCTGTACAAAGTGAAGAACGGTGAGAATGCGCTGGCATTTTACAGCCGCTATTATCAGCCCATCCCGCTGGTTCTGCGTGGATATGGTGCGGGGAATGATGTAACAGCTGCTGGCGTATTTGCTGACCTGTTGCGTACGCTGTCGTGGAAGTTGGGAGTTTGATGATGGTAAAAATTTATGCACCGGCCTCGATAGGCAACGTTAGCGTCGGCTTTGATGTGCTAGGCGCAGCGGTTTCGCCGGTGGATGGCACCCTGCTGGGTGACTGTGTTTCCGTGGAAGCGGCCGACAGCTTTAGCCTGGTGAATTCCGGGCGCTTTGTCAGCAAACTGCCGAGCAATCCGCAGGAGAACATCGTTTATCAGTGCTGGGAGCGTTTTTGCCAGGCGATTGGCAAACAGGTTCCGGTGGCGATGACGCTGGAAAAAAATATGCCGATCGGTTCCGGCCTCGGCTCCAGCGCCTGCTCGGTGGTGGCTGGGCTAATGGCGATGAACGAGTTCTGCGGCAAACCGCTGAATGATACTGAACTGCTGGCGCTGATGGGCGAGCTGGAAGGGCGGATTTCCGGCAGCGTGCACTACGATAACGTCGCGCCATGCTTCCTCGGTGGCGTACAGCTGATGATTGAAGAGAACGGCATTATCAGTCAGGAGGTGCCGTGCTTTGACGAATGGTTGTGGGTGATGGCCTATCCGGGCATCAAAGTCTCCACCGCCGAAGCGCGCGCCATTTTGCCGGCGCAATATCGCAAAGAAGATGCCATCAAGCATGGACGTCTGCTGGCGGGCTTTATTCACGCCTGTCATACGCGCCAGCCTGGGCTGGCGGCTAAACTTATGCAGGATGTTATCGCCGAGCCGTATCGTACCAAACTGCTGCCGGGCTTCGCCGATGCGCGTAAAGCCGCGCAGGATATTGGCGCGCTGGCGTGCGGCATTTCGGGTTCTGGCCCCACGCTTTTCGCCGTTTGCAACGAGATGGCAACGGCACAGCGGATGGCGGACTGGCTGAGCCAGCACTATCTGCAGAATGAAGAAGGTTTCGTCCACATCTGCCGTCTTGATACGGCTGGCGCACGTAAATTGGGATAATGCATGAAACTCTACAACCTTAAAGATCACAACGAGCAGGTTAGTTTTGCTCAGGCGGTTAAACAGGGCCTCGGCTCGCAGCAAGGGCTGTTTTTCCCGCTCGAACTGCCGGAATTTGAACTAACCGATATCGATGCCATGCTGGAGATGGATTTCGTCAGCCGCAGCAGCAAAATCCTGTCTGCTTACATTGGCGATGAAATTGCGGCGCATCAGCTGGCTGAGCGCGTGAAAAACGCCTTTGCTTTCCCGGCTCCCGTCGCGAAGGTGAGCGCTGATGTGGCTTGCCTTGAGCTGTTCCACGGCCCAACGCTGGCGTTTAAAGATTTTGGCGGCCGCTTTATGGCGCAGATGCTCTCGTACGTAAGCGGCGCGGATGAGCAGATCACCATTCTGACCGCGACTTCCGGCGATACCGGTGCCGCCGTGGCGCATGCGTTCTACGGCATGGAAAACGTGCGCGTGGTGATTCTCTATCCGCAGGGCAAAATCAGCCCGTTGCAGGAGAAACTGTTCTGTACGCTGGGCGGCAACATTGAAACCATCGCGGTTGAAGGCGATTTCGATGCGTGCCAGGCGCTGGTAAAACAGGCATTTGATGATGAAGAGCTGAAGAAGGCGATTGGTCTGAACTCGGCGAACTCTATTAACATCAGCCGCCTGCTGGCGCAGATTTGCTACTACTTCGAAGCGGTGGCGCAGCTGCCACAAGAGCAGCGCAACCAGCTGGTGGTTTCCGTACCAAGCGGTAACTTTGGTGATCTGACGGCGGGTCTATTGGCGAAATCGCTGGGTCTGCCGATCAAGCGTTTTATCGCTGCGACCAATGCCAATGACACCGTGCCGCGCTTCCTCGGCAACGGCGCATGGCAGCCAAATGCGACGGTGGCTACGCTGTCGAATGCGATGGATGTTAGCCAGCCTAACAACTGGCCGCGCGTGGAAGAGTTGTTCCGCCGCAAAACCTGGCGTTTGACCGATCTGGCTTACGGTGCGGTTTCTGATGAAACCACCAAATCCACTATGCGCGAGCTGGCGGAGATTGGCTATATCTCAGAACCGCATGCGGCAATCGCTTATCGTCTGCTGCGCGATAATCTGCAGGAGGGCGAATATGGCCTGTTCCTTGGGACTGCGCATCCGGCGAAGTTCAAAGAGAGCGTAGATGAGATTTTAGGTCAGGATCTGCCGCTGCCAAAAGAGCTGGCCGAGCGTGCCGATTTGCCACTGCTGTCACACAATCTGAAAGGCGATTTCGCTGAGCTGCGGGCGTTTTTGCTGAAGTAAATCCAGTAGGTGCGCATTAATGCGCACCCTACATAACCATGCTGAGATGGGGTCGCCATTCATGGCGACCCTGCTTATTTCTGCTCGCGGCGCTTAAACACCAGCTCGTTATCTTTGCTTTCTGCCGCATCAAAGAAGTAGCCATCCACATCGAATTTCTTCAACTGCGCTGGCTTGGTCAGGCGGTTCTGAATCACATAGCGGCTCATCAAACCACGCGCTTTCTTAGCGTAGAAGCTGATGACTTTAAATTTGCCGTTCTTCTCATCCAGGAAAACCGGTTTGATCAACTGCGCGTTGAGTTGTTTTGGCTTGATGGCTTTGAAATACTCATCGGATGCCAGATTGATCAGCACTTCATCGCCCTGTTCCGCAATTGCCTCGTTCAACTTCTCCGTTAGCAGATCGCCCCAGAAGCCGTAAAGATCCTTCCCGGCCGGATTCGCCAGCTTGATCCCCATCTCCAGACGATAGGGCTGCATTAGATCGAGTGGTCGCAGCAAGCCATATAAGCCAGAAAGCATGCGCAGGTGCTGCTGGGCAAACTCGAAATCGCCATCGTTGAAGGTTTCAGCCTGCAAACCGGTATAGACATCACCTTTAAACGCCAGAATCGCCTGACGCGCGTTATCTGGTGTGAATGTGGGTTGCCAGCTGTGAAAACGATCGGCATTGAGATGCGCCAGCTTATCGCTAATGCCCATCAGCGAGCTGATTTGCGCCGGTGAAAGGCTGCGCGCCACCTGAATCAGCTGTTGTGACTTGTCTAACAACGCCGGCTGAGTAAAACGCTTGGTCGCCAGCGGGCTTTCGTAATCCAGCGTCTTCGCAGGAGAGATGACAATCAGCATGGTTTTGCTTTTCCATTGAGTTTTGAAATGACGTGATGAGTGTAACAAATTCATCTGCGTAATCGAACCGGCCAGAGTGCGTTGTTAATTATCAAAGCAACAGGTGGACTTTTAAGAAACGGTAAATAGAGGTGTCGATGTTATTTGTGGTGCAGGTTAAGCCCAGTCTTAAATTTAACTTTTTTTCTTTATAAAAGTCTGAAAGTTTAATGTTGAGAACGGTCTCAAAGGATGTCTTTTTGTATTTTGTGTTTATTTATCAATTAGTTATTATTTTTGTTCAATCGTTTTCTTCTGATAAATTAAAGCGGCTGTTAATGGCTATTGGCGCATATCTCTATTAGCAATGGAGTGAAACTTTAACTATATGGATGAATGGTTATGAGCAATGAAGAAAATAAATTAATAAAAGAAAAAAGACGGTCGCAGCGAAATAGATCATCAGTTCAATTATCGGGTAAAAAATGGGTTGCCTGGACGACGTTATCCATACAGATCGCCACCCTATTAAGTTCAACATTGCTGCCGGTCGCGCAGGCCGCTTCAATAAGTCGCGACAATGAAAAAGCGCTCACGGCCAAACAGGCTGAAACCTTACAACAAACTGAACAAGAACGTTACGCCACTTACAGTGATAAAGCACAAACTTTGGCGACGGTACTCAGCCAGAAAGACAGCGCCAATGCCGCCAGTTCGCTGGTACGCGGTGCTGCCGTTAATGAAGTGAATCGTTCAGTTGAAAGCTGGCTAAATTTATATGGATCGGCGCGTGTTGCGCTGAACGTTGATGCAAAAGGTGGGCTGGACGGCAGTGCTGCCGATGTTCTCTTCCCGCTGTACGATCGTGAATCCTGGCTGTTATTTAATTCGCTGGGGCTGCGCCATATCGATCAACGTACCACCGGGAATATCGGTATTGGCGGTCGTTATTTCGCTGATAGCTGGATGATGGGTATTAATACCTTTCTGGATAATGACTTTACCGGTAAAAATCGTCGTTTTAGTGTGGGAGCAGAACTGGGGCGTGATTTTGCTAAAATCTCAGCCAACACTTACTGGCGCATTAGCGACTGGCATCAGTCGCGCGACTTTGTCGATTATGATGAGCGTCCAGCCAATGGTTACGATTTGCGCTTCGAAGGTTGGCTGCCGATCTACCCGCAATTAGGGGGGACGCTGGCGTATGAAAAATATCGCGGTAACGAAGTGGCTTTATTTGGCAAAGACCACCGTCAGAAAGATCCTTCCGCAATGACCATGGGCATTAATTACACCCCAATTCCACTGGTCACATTAGGCAGTAACTATCGAAGCGGAAGCGGCGGTAATAACGAAACGCAGTTCAATCTGCAGCTGAATTATCGCCTGGGTGATAAATGGAGCGATCATCTTGATAGCGATCGCGTAAAACAAACCCGAACATTAGCAGGCAGTCGCTACGATTTAGTCGATCGTAATAATACTATCGTTCTTGATTACCGCCGTAACGATACCGTCACGCTGGATATCGCGCCTAAACATAGCGGCAATGCCAGTGATACGTTATTAATCAAAGGTCATGTCAGGTCAAAATATCCGCTCAAGGCGATTGATTGGGATATAGGACCTATTTTGGCTGCCGGTGCGAAAATGGTTCAACAACAGTCTGATTCGATAGTGATTATGCTGCCCGCCTATCATTACGATCGTGACCTGAATGCGAACAAGTATGTTATTTCCGCCGTCGCTCGGGATGAAAAAGGCAACGCTTCCAAACGTGTACAGACCGTGGTTGAAGTTATGCCTGCAACCGGTTCATTTGGCGCCGTGAAGGTGGTTAAGAATCACGCGGTCGCCAACCAGATTGAACACAACCAAATCACGGCTGAAATTCTGGACAATCTCGGGCAGCCGCTGGAAAACGTCGAAGTTCGCTTCAGCACATCCTCCGCCGCTCTGCTTTCCAGCAATAAAGCCTTGAGTGATGCCCAGGGTAAAGTCAGCGTGGACATCCGACATAACAAGGCGATATCAGTTCCCGTGACATTTGAAGTCAGCGGGAAACAACAGACAACGGCAGTGGACTTTATTGCTGACAGCACAACGGCCACCTTTGAGCCGGGAACGCTGCTGGTTAAACAGGATAATGCCATTGCGGATGGCGGTTCATTTAACCAGGTGACCGGACGTATCCTGGATGCTTTCGGTAACCCGGTCGCGGGCATGAAGATGACCCTGACGATGACCAATGGCGCGACGATACAGGGCGATGTGATTACCGATGAAAATGGTGTCTTCGTCGCGGATGTCTTCAACAAAAAAGCCGGTGAAGCGCGGGTTACTGTACAGGTCAATGGTCAATCTCAGGAGTTGAGTACGACGTTTATTGCCGATAACGGATCTGCTTCGCCAACCTTGACGCTGGTGAAGGATAACAGTGCCGCCAATGGCACGGCGATGAACACCTTGCAGGTGAAAGTCGTTGATGCCAATAGCAACGACGTTCCCGCACAGAGCATCACCGTCTCAGCCAGCAATGGCGCTAAATTAAAGGCCGATACCGTGGTGACCAATGCAAGCGGCGTGGCGACTATTGAAGTCAGTAATACGCTGGCTGGCATCACGAATGTCGTTATCGAAACCAACGGTAAGCAGCGTAAGCTGGATACGCACTTTATTGCTGATGTTGCTACGGCAAAAGTCACCGACTTTGTGGTGCAGCAGAATGGTGTGGTTGCCAATGGCAGTGCGACAAATACGTTAAAAGCAGTGCTTAAGGATGCCTTGAATAATCCGATTGCAGGCGAGGTCATCAATTTTACGGCGACCAATGGTGCATCTATACAGGGCAGTGGCACAGCGAGTAATGCACAAGGGGAAGTGATCGTTGCCGCGACGAACCTGCGCGCAGGAACCAGCAAGGTCAGCGCGGCATTCAATGGCTCGCAAATGACGCAGGATATTCAGTTTATTGCTGATGCCAGCACCGCTAAAGTTGATGATGCTACTTTTATTATCACCCGCGATCGTGCCGAAGCAGGAAAAGAAGCCAACCGCGTATCGATGAAAGTTGTGGATGCTAATAGTAACCCGGTGGCAGGCGTGAAAGTGCGGTTCAGCGCCACGAACGGCGCTACACCAGCAAATCCCGAAGTATCTACCGACAAAGATGGCAATCTTTCCGTGGAGATTAACAGCACAAAGATTGGCACTGCTCGCTTAACCGCAACGTCAGGGAATGTGCTGACTCGCGATCTCACGTTCTCGGGAATAAGTAGCATTCAGGGATTGGATCTGGCCAATGGCGCCGTTCGTAGCTATCAGCCTGGTGCTGCATTCCCTCAAACCGGCTTGAAAAATGCCAGCTTCAATGTGGTGGTGAATAATCTGGCGGCAGCGGCAACCGACTTTATCTGGAGCAGTAGCGACCCTGCGGTAACCGTCAATGCGAGTGGTAAAGTCACAATTAACGACTTGCCTGCTAGCCGCACGGTTGAAATCAGTGCCAAAGATAAGACAACAGCAACATCATTGCGCTATAGCTTTACGCTTAAACACTGGGCGTTTGTTCCTTCGCCTAATAGCGAAGTGCTCTTTGCCAATGCAAGTGCGTATTGTGCTTCTGAAGGTGCAGTTCTTCCGAATCCTACCATGATTGGCGCACAAGGTACTCGTAGCGTAGGAACAGTGTTTGGAGAATGGGGTAATTTAGCAACTCTGGTGAACAGCAACTTCTGGACTGATAATCCGCTTTACCATTTCCACCCTGATGATGCTTGGTACCATGTTCATACTGCAGGAGTGAAGGCTCTGACGGTATGTATCAAATAAGTATGTAGTAAATTCGTTACTTTCAAAGAGGCAGTAAATCTGCCTCTTTTTCATTTTATTCAGTAGCACTCTGTGCACTGAACCTCTCCTTGCACCGCCGTTGCTGCATGATATTATCCCTTCAGCTTTTTTCACCCTGACAGTCAACTAAGAGAAAAGAACATGACGGACAAACTTACTTCCTTGCGTCAGCTGACCACCGTAGTCGCCGACACCGGTGATATCGCAGCGATGAAGCTGTACCAGCCGCAGGACGCTACTACCAACCCTTCTCTGATTCTGAACGCCGCGCAAATCCCTGAATACCGCAAACTGATTGACGAAGCCATTAGCTGGGCGCGTCAGCAGAGCAGCAACAAAGACGATCAGCTGGCGCTGGTTTCTGACAAGCTGGCCGTCAATATTGGTCTGGAAATTCTTAAACTGATCCCGGGTCGCATCTCGACGGAAGTCGATGCGCGCCTCTCTTACGACACTGAAGCGAGCATCGCGAAAGCGCGTAGCCTGATCAAACTGTACAACGATGCCGGCATCAGCAATGACCGCATTCTGATCAAACTGGCGTCAACCTGGCAGGGCATCCGTGCCGCCGAGCAGCTGGAAAAAGAAGGCATCAACTGTAACCTGACGCTGCTGTTCTCCTTCGCGCAGGCGCGTGCATGTGCCGAAGCGGGCGTGTTCCTGATTTCGCCATTCGTAGGCCGTATTCTCGACTGGTACAAGCAGAACACCGATAAGAAAGAGTACGCAGCACACGAAGATCCAGGCGTGGTCTCTGTGGCTGAAATCTACAACTACTACAAGCAGCACGGTTATGAAACCGTGGTCATGGGCGCCAGCTTCCGTAACGTTGGTGAAATCATTGAGCTGGCTGGCTGCGACCGTCTGACCATCTCTCCAGGCCTGCTGAAAGAGCTGGCGGAGAGCGAAGGTACCGTTGAGCGCAAACTGAGCTACACCGGCGAAGTGAAAGCGCGCCCGGCGAAAATGACCGAAGCTGAATTCTTCTGGCAGCATAACCAGGATCCAATGGCTGTGACCAAGCTGGCCGAAGGCATCCGCAACTTTGCCATCGATCAGGGCAAACTTGAGAAGATGATCGCCGAACTGCTGTAAGGTGATATGTCGTGGCGGCGTCGAGTCGCCACGGTTTTACCCGCTTCCCTCGCTACTGTATTATCCTTTTCATTTCCCCCATTTGCAGCCTACACAGCGATAACACTATGGATACTTTACGTATTGGCTTAATTTCCGTTTCCGATCGTGCGGCAAACGGCATCTATCAGGATCAGGGCATTCCAGCGTTGGAAAGCTGGCTCGCCGCCGCGCTTGCCACGCCGTTTGAAATCGAAACGCGGCTGGTGCCGGATGAGCAGCCGATGATTGAGCAGGCGATCTGCGAACTGGTCGACGAGCTGTTCTGTCATTTGGTGCTCACCACCGGCGGTACCGGACCGGCGCGGCGCGATGTAACGCCCGACGCCACGCTGGCGGTCGCCGATCGTGAAATGCCGGGTTTTGGCGAGCAGATGCGCCAGATCAGCCTGCAGTTCGTACCCACGGCGATACTTTCGCGTCAGGTTGGTGTGATCCGCAAGCAGTCATTGATCCTCAATTTGCCGGGCCAGCCGAAATCCATCAAAGAGACGCTGGAGGGGCTTAAAGCTGAAGATGGAACGGTCAAAGTGCCGGGGATTTTTGCCGCTGTACCTTATTGTTTACAGTTGCTTGAAGGGCCCTATGTGGAAACGCATCGCGACGTCGTAGCAGCTTTTCGCCCTAAAAGCGCCCGCCGTGAGACAAATAACTAAAGATCGGCATTTTCAGGTATAAAATCTAGCAGCGCTGGTGTGGCAAAATATTGACGGTATAGTAATTCAATCTTTACAAACGTCTGTTTAGCCTTTGGATACTGCTGGATTATGGATTCGCACACCTCGCGTCGACTCAATGGACAGGATTACAAAACGCTGTCGCTAGCCGCCCTTGGCGGGGCGCTGGAATTCTACGACTTCATTATATTTGTCTTCTTTGCCGCCGTCATTGGCGAGCTATTTTTCCCGCCAGACATCCCCGAATGGTTGCGCCAGGTGCAAACCTTCGCCATCTTTGCCGCTGGCTATCTGGCGCGTCCACTGGGCGGCATCATCATGGCGCACTTTGGTGACAAGGTCGGGCGCAAGAAGATGTTTAGCCTGAGTATTCTGCTGATGGCGTTGCCCACGTTGGCGATGGGTGCGCTGCCAACCTACGCCAGCATCGGCATCGCTGCGCCGTTGTTAATGCTGCTGATGCGCGTGCTGCAAGGCGCCGCGATTGGTGGTGAGGTGCCTGGCGCGTGGGTGTTTGTGGCCGAACATGTGCCTGAGAAACGCATCGGCTTTGCCTGCGGCACGCTAACAGCCGGATTAACCGCTGGCATTCTGTTGGGTTCGCTGGTGGCAACCGTGCTGAATACTGCTCTATCCCCGGCGGCAATTCGCGATCACGGCTGGCGCATTCCGTTCTTCCTCGGCGGTATATTTGGCCTGCTGGCAATGTATTTGCGCCGCTGGCTGCATGAAACGCCGGTGTTCCAGCAGCTGCAGCAGCGTAAAGCGCTGGCAGATAAATTGCCGCTGCAAACCATTCTCACCAGTCATAAGCGCGGCATCGTAATTTCGATGCTGCTCACCTGGCTGCTGTCAGCCTGCATTGTGGTGGTGATTTTGATGGCGCCCACGCTGATGCAGAAACAGCATGGCATTTCAGCGGCTCTCAGCCTGCAAGCCAACAGTGTCGCTACCATTATGCTGTTGCTGGGGTGCATCATCGCCGGATGGCTGGTGGATCGCTTCGGCGCGGCGCGTACGTTGGTGGTGGGTTCGATACTGTTGGCCATCGCGAGCTGGAACTTCTTCCATCAGCTGGGCAACACACCAGAAATGTTGTTTGTCTGGTATGGCTTAGCGGGTTTGAGCGTCGGCGTGGTGGGCGTGGTGCCTTTTGTTATGGTGCATGCGTTTCCGGCGGCGGTGCGCTTTACCGGCATCTCTTTCTCGTACAATGTCTCATACGCCATTTTTGGTGGACTGACGCCGATTAGCGTGACGCTAATGATGAGTCTGACGCCGATGGCACCCGCGTGGTATGTGCTGGCGTTAGCGGTGATGGGTTTTCTGGTGGGCGTTTGGCTGTGGCGAGATAGTCGCCAGCAGCATGCACAGCTGGATGTGTCGCTGCACTCTTCTTAAAAAAACGCGGAGCCCAACAGGCTCCGCGTTTTTTTTAATCACCGATTGGCAGCACGCTGCGGCCAAACTTTTCGTTCAGGACTTCGCCCATCGCCAGATAGAACGCGCTCGATCCGCAAATGATGCCAATCCAGCCGGCAAAACGTATTAAGCCCGCGTTGTCAGCCAGATGTCCGATTGCCAGCAACGCAAACAGCAGCGTCAGGCTGGCAAACACAAACTGCAGCATTTTCGCTGACTTCAGCGTGCCGAAAAATAAAAACGCGGTGAAAATCCCCCACAGCGCCAGATACGCGCCGAGGAAGTGGCCATCCGCCGCGGCAGCCACTCCCAGTTTCGGCAGCAGCAGGATGGCGACCAGCGTTAACCAGAAGCTGCCGTAAGAGGTGAAGGCGGTCAGCCCGAAGGTATTGCCTTTTTTGTACTCCAGCAGCCCGGCAAAAATTTGCGCGATGCCGCCATAAAAAATGCCCATTGCCAGGATGATCACATCCATCGCGAACAGACCGGTGTTGTGTAAATTGAGCAGGATGGTAGTCATACCGAATCCCATCAGGCCCAACGGGGCGGGATTCGCCAGCGTAGTGTTGCTCATAATTCCTCAGAAGCAGCGTTTAAGATATTTTTAATGTTTACCCACGCATACCGCTGGGGGCGCGAGGCGCTGCATAATAATCAACCTCATTTTGGCCAACTTTGATCTTAATCGCGCAGAGAATGAAATTTTTTTTAGTTTTAACCCTTGATGCGCATCGAACCGGCCCCATTTAGTTGTCATCGAGCGTTGTGAGGCAGCAAAAAAAAGCCTGCTCCAGCAGTTGAAAGTGGTCAGTTTGACCGCATCTCTGTTTCACAACCCAAATTGGCAAAGAATTTAAGTAGGAGACGTTTAGATGGGTAAGATTATTGGTATTGACTTGGGTACAACCAACTCATGTGTTGCGGTTATGGATGGTGGTAAAGCACGCGTGCTGGAAAACGCCGAGGGCGATCGCACCACGCCGTCGATCATTGCGTATGCACAAGATGGCGAAACTCTGGTAGGTCAACCGGCTAAACGTCAGTCTGTGACCAACCCGCAAAATACCCTGTTTGCGATCAAGCGCCTGATTGGCCGTCGCTTCCAGGACGAAGAAGTACAGCGTGATATCAAAATCATGCCTTACAAAATTATCGGCGCTGATAACGGCGACGCATGGCTGGATGTAAAAGGCCAGAAAATGGCACCGCCGCAGATCTCTGCTGAAGTGCTGAAAAAAATGAAGAAAACCGCGGAAGATTTCCTCGGTGAAGCAGTAACCGAAGCGGTTATTACCGTTCCAGCTTACTTCAACGATGCGCAGCGTCAGGCGACTAAAGACGCCGGCCGTATCGCAGGTCTGGAAGTAAAACGTATCATCAACGAACCAACCGCAGCCGCGCTGGCTTATGGTCTGGACAAAGGTCAAGGCAACCGTACTATCGCGGTTTATGACCTGGGTGGCGGTACCTTCGATATCTCAATCATCGAGATCGATGACGTTGATGGCGAGAAAACCTTTGAAGTGCTGGCAACCAACGGTGATACCCACCTTGGTGGTGAAGACTTCGATAGCCGTCTGATTAACTATCTGGTGGCTGAATTTAAGAAAGATCAGGGTATCGATCTGCACAACGATCCACTGGCAATGCAGCGTCTGAAAGAAGCCGCTGAGAAAGCGAAGATCGAGCTGTCTTCTGCGCAGCAGACCGACGTTAACCTGCCGTACATCACGGCTGATGCAACCGGTCCTAAGCACCTGAACATCAAAGTGACCCGTGCGAAACTGGAATCACTGGTTGAAGATCTGGTTGCGCGTTCTATCGAGCCGCTGAAAGTCGCTCTGCAGGATGCGGGTCTGTCGGTTTCAGACATCAACGACGTGATCCTGGTTGGCGGTCAAACGCGTATGCCAATGGTTCAGGCCAAAGTCACTGAGTTCTTTGGTAAAGAGCCACGTAAAGACGTGAACCCGGATGAAGCAGTTGCCGTTGGTGCTGCGGTTCAGGGTGGCGTGTTAGCGGGTGAAGTGAAAGACGTACTGCTGTTGGACGTTACTCCGCTGTCGCTGGGTATCGAAACCATGGGCGGCGTGATGACCTCGCTGATCAGCAAGAACACCACCATCCCAACGAAACACAGCCAGGTGTTCTCGACGGCTGAAGATAACCAGTCTGCCGTGACCATTCACGTGCTGCAGGGTGAGCGTAAACGTTCGGGTGATAACAAATCACTGGGCCAGTTCAACCTCGACGGTATTCAGGCTGCACCGCGCGGTATGCCGCAGATCGAAGTCACCTTCGATATCGATGCGGATGGTATCCTGCACGTGTCTGCGAAAGACAAAAACAGCGGTAAAGAGCAGAAGATCACCATTAAGGCGTCTTCTGGTCTGAACGAGGAAGAGATCGAAAAAATGGTGCGTGACGCGGAAGCGAACGCCGAGTCTGACCGTAAGTTCGAAGAGCTGGTGCAGACCCGTAACCAGGGCGATCAGATTTCGCACAGCACCCGTAAGCAGTTAGATGAAGCGGGCGACAAGCTGTCTGCTGACGATAAAGCGCCGATCGAAGCGGCACTGACCGAGCTTAACACGGCGCTGAAAGGCGAAGATAAAGCTGAAATCGAAGCCAAAATGCAGGCCTTGATGGAAGTGTCCAGCAAACTGATGGAGCTGGCACAGCAGCAGGGTCAGGCAGCTGACGCTGGCGATGCTTCTGCGAAGAAAGATGACGACGTAGTCGACGCTGAATTCGAAGAAGTAAAAGACAAAAAATAATTGCCCCTGACCGGGCGCGACGGCTGGCCTGACAGCCGTTGAAACCAGCACGGGCGTAGGAGATTTCTCCACGCCCGTGCGATCATGTTAAGGGCAGAACAAATATGGCTAAGAGTGATTTATACGAGATCTTAGGCGTCTCTAAATCCGCAGATGAGCGTGAAATCAAAAAGGCTTATAAGCGCCTGGCGATGAAATACCATCCGGACCGTAATCCGGACAATAAAGAAGCCGAAGCGAAGTTTAAAGAAATTAAGGAAGCCTACGAAATCCTGACCGATGCGCAGAAGCGTGCGGCCTACGACCAATACGGTCATGCAGCCTTTGAACAAGGTGGTATGGGTGGCGGCGGTGGCTTCGGCGGCGGCGGTGCTGATTTCAGCGATATCTTTGGCGACGTATTTGGCGATATTTTTGGTGGTGGCCGCCGTCAGCGTGCCTCTCGTGGCGCCGATTTACGCTACAACATGGAGCTAACGCTGGAAGAAGCGGTACGCGGCGTGACCAAAGAGATCCGCATTCCTACGCTGGAAGAGTGCGATGTCTGCCACGGCAGCGGCGCCAAAGCGGGCACCAAACCGCAGACCTGCTCAACCTGTCACGGAGCGGGCCAGGTGCAGATGCGCCAGGGTTTCTTCACCGTGCAGCAGGCGTGTCCAACTTGTCATGGTCGCGGTTCGGTGATCAAAGATCCGTGCAATGCTTGTCATGGTCACGGTCGTGTTGAGCGCAGTAAAACCCTGTCGGTGAAAATCCCGGCGGGCGTCGACACCGGCGATCGCATTCGCTTGAGCGGTGAAGGTGAAGCGGGCGAGCACGGTGCACCGGCGGGCGATCTCTACGTTCAGGTTTCGGTGAAAAAACACCCGATCTTTGAGCGTGAAGATAACAACCTGTACTGCGAAGTTCCGATCAACTTTGCTATGGCGGCATTGGGCGGCGAGATTGAAGTGCCAACCCTTGACGGCCGCGTAAACCTGAAAGTGCCTTCTGAAACGCAAACCGGCAAACTGTTCCGGATGCGGGGTAAAGGGGTGAAATCGGTACGTGGCGGTGCGGTAGGCGATTTGCTGTGCCGTGTGGTGGTAGAAACGCCAGTGAGCCTTAATGACAAACAGAAAGCGCTGCTGCGTGAACTGGAAGAGAGCTTTGGTGGTGCAGGCGGCGAGAAAAACAGCCCGCGCTCCAAAAGCTTCTTCGATGGCGTGAAAAAGTTCTTTGACGATCTGACACGTTAATCTCGCCAGGCATGCTAACGAAGCGGAGAGGAAACTCTCCGCTTTTTTTATGTTTCGCTGTTAACCCGCCGCTCCTGATATATGCTCAATTTTGCCGGAGTTGATGTAAGCCAAAAAAAACTGCTAGAAATCGGTATTATCGAGCAATCACTGAGAAATAAGCTGCTTTTAACGAGGTGTTTGAATCGCTACACTTCTCAGCCTAATGTCTCTACTCAGGAGGAGTTGTGAACAAACCCCGCACTATTCGAAGCTTGCTGAAAAGCTTCATCGCCAGTGATGCCAGTAATGGCCTGGTACTGATTCTGGCCGCCGTGGTGGCAATGATATTAGCGAACAGCGCGGAGACCGCTCAGGGCTATCAATCATTGCTTGCGCAACCGGTACAAATTCGCTTTGGCGCATTAGATATCAGCAAAAACCTGCTGCTCTGGATCAATGACGCTATGATGGCGCTGTTTTTCCTGGTGATCGGCTTAGAAGTGAAACGCGAACTGGTTACCGGCGAACTGGCCAGCCGCGATCGCGCCATATTTCCGGTTATTGCTGCGCTCGGCGGCATGGTTTTACCGGGACTGATATTTTTTGCGTTAAACCATGGCGATCCTATTGCACGCAATGGCTGGGCGATTCCCACTGCTACCGATATTGCCTTTGCTTTAGGCGTGCTGGCTCTATTGGGAAGTCGTGTTCCGACCGCGCTGAAAGTATTCCTGATGGCGCTGGCGATTATTGATGACCTCGGCGCCATCGTGATTATCGCGCTGTTCTATACCAGCGATCTTTCTGTACTGTCGCTGAGCGTGGCGGCGGGGGCAATTGTGCTGCTGGCGATTCTTAATCGCTGTGGTGTACGCAATATCGCGATCTATATGCTGGTCGGCATAGTGCTGTGGACTGCGGTGCTGAAATCTGGCGTGCACGCCACGCTGGCGGGCGTTGTTGTCGGCTTCTTTGTGCCGCTGGAAGAGAAGAACGGCCATTCACCGGCTGAGCATTTAGCGCATGGCTTGATGCCATGGGTAAACTGGCTGATTCTGCCGCTGTTTGCCTTTGCGAATGCCGGTATATCATTGAGCGGCATTACCTTTATGGATACGCTGTCGCCAGAACCGCTCGGTATCATTCTGGGATTGCTGGTCGGTAAACCGTTGGGTATTACGCTGTTCTGCTGGCTGGCGGTGAAGTGGCGGCTAGCGGTGCTGCCTGCAGGCACTACGATACGCGATATCATGGCGATTGGCGTGCTGTGCGGTATTGGGTTCACCATGTCGATATTTATCAGCTCGCTGGCCTTTGATGCCGCACATGAGCAACTGGTGACCTTCTCCAAACTGGGGATTCTTAGCGGCTCAATGCTCTCAGCGGTGATCGGTTATACGCTGCTGCGCATCAAACTGCGTTAAAGAGAGGAAAGGGGGCGCAAGCCCTCTTTTTTTGCCGATGAATCAGCTTAACTTCAATCATCTCTACTATTTCTGGCAGGTGTGCAAAACCGGCTCAGTGGTGCGGGCGGCAGATGTGCTGTGCCTTGCGCCACAAACCGTTACCGGCCAGATTAAGTCACTGGAAGAGCAGTTAGGCGGCGTGCTGTTTCGCCGTCAGGGACGCGGCTTAGTGCCTTCAGAACTCGGACAATTGGTGTTCCGTTACGCCGACCGCATGTTCATGTTGAGCCAGGAGATGCTCGATATCGTTAACTACCGCAAAGAGTCGCATCTGCTGTTTGACGTGGGCGTCGCGGATGCACTGTCTAAGCAGTTGGTGAGCAAGGTGCTGGAAGCTGCGGTGGTCGCTGATGAGAGAATCCATCTGCGCTGCTTTGAATCGACACACGAGATGCTGCTGGAGCAGCTCAGCCAGCATAAGCTGGATATGATCCTCTCCGATTGCCCGATTGATTCCACGCAGCAGGAAGGGCTGTTTTCGGTCAAACTTGGTGAGTGTCCAGTTAGCTTCTGGTGTCACACCCCGTTGCCAACCATGCCGTTTCCCGCTTGTCTGGAAGCGCGACGCTTGTTGATTCCGGGACGGCGCTCCATGCTCGGACGCAAACTGCTGAACTGGATTCATAGCCAGGGTTTGCAGGTGGAGATTCTGGGGGAATTTGATGATGCGGCATTGATGAAGGCGTTTGGTGCGCTAAATAACGCGATTTTCGTCGCCCCCTCACTGTACGGCGCAGACATCTATCGTGATGATGCTATCCGGGAAATTGGGCGTTTAGATACGGTGCTGGAGGAGTATCACGTGATCTTTGCCGAACGTATGATCCAGCATCCGGCGGTACAGCGGATTTGCCATCGCGATTTCAGTACGCTGTTTACCACGGAATGACAGGCATAAAAAAACCGGCTAAGCGCCGGTTCTTTCTACAAAGCGATTAACAGACGGGCGATTAAGCCAGTTTGTTGATCTGTGCAGTCAGGTTTGCTTTATGACGTGCAGCTTTGTTTTTGTGGATCAGACCTTTAGCAGCCTGACGGTCCACGAGTGGTTGCATTTCGTTGAATGCGTTCTGCGCAGCAGCTTTGTCGCCTGTTGCGATAGCCGCGTATACTTTCTTGATGAAAGTACGCATCATTGAACGGTTGCTTGCGTTATGCTTGCGACGTTTCTCAGATGTTACGGCGCGTTTCTTAGCTGATTTGATATTAGCCAAGGTCCAACTCCCAAATGTGATCTATATGGACAAATCAAAGGCCGAGGACTATGCCTTTTGCGCCTTCTTATGTCAATGGATTTGTGCAAATAAGCGTCGTTTTAGTAACAACACTCGATTACGTAATTGATGGCGCAGGATTCTACCAGCAACGCGTCGTTGAATACAGTATTTCGCAGCAAAAATCTTCAGATCCTTGCTAAGCGACTGCCCACATACGGATTAACCCGCTTCAGAAGCAGGAAAGGCACGTATACGGGTTAACCTCAACGCCATTCAAGGGTATAATCCGCCGATTTCCACCGGTTTGAGTCAGCCATGAAGTTTATCCGCGGTATTTATAATCTGAAAGAGCAGCATCGCGGCTGCGTCCTGACCATTGGTAATTTCGACGGCGTACATCGCGGCCACCAGGCTTTGATGGCGCAACTGATTGCCGAAGGACGACAACGCAATCTGCCGGTGGTGGTGATGCTGTTCGAGCCACAACCGCTTGAATTGTTCGCTGGCGATAAAGCCCCGGCGCGCCTCACGCGTTTACGTGAAAAACTGAAATACCTCGAACAAGCGGGCGTCGATGCGGTGCTCTGCGTGCGTTTCGATCGCCGCTTTGCTGCGCATTCAGCGCAGAGTTTTATCTCTGAGCTGTTGGTCGATAAGCTGAACGTTAAATTCCTCGCGGTCGGCGATGATTTCCGCTTTGGCGCTGGTCGCCAGGGGGATTTCCTGTTATTACAGAAAGCCGGTGCGGAGTATGGCTTTGAGGTCATCAGCACCCAGACTTTTTGTGATAGCGGCAAGCGTATCAGCAGCACAGGTGTTCGTCAGGCGCTAGCGCAGGATGACTTTGCGCAAGCTGAAGCGCTGCTGGGCCATCCATTCAGCATCTCAGGCCGCGTAGTGCACGGTGATGCACTTGGGCGCACCATCGGTTTTCCTACGGCTAACCTTCCTTTACGGCGTACCGTTACGCCGGTGAAAGGCGTGTTCGCGGTTGAAGTTTTAGGCCTCGGCGAACAGCCGCTGCCGGGCGTGGCAAATATTGGTACACGTCCAACGGTGAAAGGTTTACGTCAGCAGCTTGAAGTTCATCTGCTTGACACACATATGAATCTTTATGGGCGTCACATTGAAGTGGTGCTGAAACAGAAGATTCGCGATGAACAGCGTTTCGCTTCGCTGGACGCGTTGAAAGAACAAATTGCGAAAGATGTGGTGACGGCCCGCCAATTCTTTGGGCTAAAAACACCGGTTTAATGACCGAAATACGGAATCGAGAATCTGATGAGTGACTATAAATCTACCCTGAATTTGCCGGAAACGGGGTTCCCGATGCGTGGCGATCTGGCCAAGCGTGAACCGGGAATGCTGCAACGTTGGTATGATGACAACCTGTACGGCATCATCCGCGAAGCCAAAAAAGGGAAAAAAACCTTTATTCTGCATGATGGCCCTCCTTATGCGAACGGCAGCATTCATATTGGTCACTCAGTTAACAAGATTCTGAAAGACATTATCGTTAAGTCGAAAGGCATGGCGGGCTATGACTCGCCGTACGTTCCTGGTTGGGACTGCCACGGCTTGCCGATTGAACACAAAGTTGAGCAGATGATCGGTAAGCCGGGCGAGAAAGTGAGCGCGGCTGAATTCCGTGCAGCTTGCCGTCAATATGCGGCTGAGCAGGTAGAAGGTCAGAAAAATGACTTCATCCGTCTCGGCGTATTAGGCGACTGGGATCGTCCTTACCTGACGATGAATTTCCAGACTGAAGCCAACATCATCCGCGCGCTGGGTAAAATCATCGGCAACGGACATCTGCACAAAGGCGCCAAGCCGGTGCACTGGTGCATGGATTGCCGTTCTGCGTTGGCTGAAGCGGAAGTCGAGTACTACGACAAAACCTCGCCATCCATCGACGTGATGTTCAATGCCGTTGATGCTGACGCAGTGCGCGCGAAGTTTGGCGTGACGGCTTCAGAAGGCCCGGTTTCTCTGGTTATCTGGACCACCACGCCGTGGACTATGCCGGCCAACCGCGGTATCTCGCTGCATCCGGAATTTGAATACCAGCTGCTGCAGATTGAAGGCCGCAGTCTGATCCTCGCTAAAGAGATGGTCGAAAGCGTGATGAAGCGCGCCGGCATCAGCGACTGGACAGTGCTGGGCGAATGCAACGGCGCGGCACTTGAGCTGCAACTGTTCCAGCATCCGTTCCTTGAGCAGATCCAATCCAAAGTAGTTCTGGGTGAACACGTAACCCTGGAAGCCGGTACCGGTGCGGTACACACTGCACCTGGTCACGGCCCGGATGACTATGTGATCGGACAGAAATATGGCCTGGAAACCGCCAATCCGGTTGGTCCGGACGGCGCTTATCTGCCAGGCACGTATCCTACGCTGGATGGCGTGAACGTCTTTAAAGCCAACGACATGATCGTTGAGCTGCTGAAAGAGAAGGGCGCGCTGCTGCACGTTGAGAAACTGCTGCACAGCTATCCGCACTGCTGGCGTCACAAAACGCCGATCATCTTCCGCGCTACGCCGCAATGGTTCATCAGCATGGATCAGAAAGGCCTGCGTGCGCAGTCGCTGAAAGAGATTAAAGGCGTGCAGTGGATTCCGGATTGGGGCCAGGCGCGTATCGAAGCGATGGTGGCCAACCGTCCAGACTGGTGTATCTCACGTCAGCGTACGTGGGGCGTGCCGATGGCGCTGTTCGTGCATAAAGAGAGCGAGCAGCTGCACCCAGATACCCTGGAGCTGATGGAAAAAGTCGCCAAACGGGTTGAGCAGGACGGCATCCAGGCATGGTGGGATCTCGATCCGCGCGATCTCATGGGCGACGACGCTGATCACTACATGAAAGTGCCAGATACCTTAGACGTCTGGTTTGACTCCGGATCGACCAGCTACTCGGTGGTGGATGCGCGTCCAGAGTTTGGTGGCCACACGCCAGATATGTATCTGGAAGGGTCGGATCAGCATCGCGGCTGGTTCATGTCTTCCCTGATGATTTCCACGGCAATGAAAGGCAAAGCGCCTTATCGTCAGGTACTGACGCACGGCTTTACCGTTGACGGTCAGGGCCGCAAGATGTCGAAATCCATCGGCAACACCGTGGCACCGCAGGACGTCATGGATAAGCTGGGCGCGGACATTCTGCGTCTGTGGGTTGCCTCAACCGATTACTCCGGTGAGATGGCGGTATCCGACGAAATCCTCAAGCGTGCCGCAGATAGCTATCGTCGTATCCGTAACACCGCGCGTTTCCTGCTGGCTAACCTCGCTGGCTTCAACCCGGCGACCGACTGCGTGAAGCCGGAAGAAATGGTCGTGGTAGATCGCTGGGCGGTCGGCCGTGCGCTGGCAGCGCAGCAGGATATCGTGCAGTCCTACGAGAACTATGATTTCCATGAAGTGGTGCAGCGCCTGATGCACTTCTGCTCCATCGAAATGGGCTCGTTCTATCTCGATGTGATCAAAGATCGTCAGTACACCGCGAAAGGCGATAGCCTGGCGCGTCGCAGCTGCCAAACCGCGCTGTGGCACATTGTGGAAGCGCTGGTGCGCTGGATGGCGCCCATCATGTCCTTCACCGCCGATGAAATCTGGGGTTATCTGCCGGGCGATCGCGTGAAATACGTGTTCACCGAAGAGTGGTATCAAGGCCTGTTTGGTTTAGCGGATAACGAAGCGCTGAACGACGCCTACTGGGATGACCTGCTGAAAGTGCGTGGCGAAGTGAACAAGGTTATTGAACAGGCACGTAGCGATAAACGCATCGGTGGTGCGCTGGAAGCCACGGTCACGCTGTACGCGGATGCCGAGCTGGCAGCCAAGCTGCAGGCGCTGGGCGATGAGCTGCGCTTTGTGCTGCTAACCTCAGGCGCAACCGTAGCGGATTACGCCACAGCCAGCGATGAAGCGCAGCAGAGCGAGTTGTTAAAAGGTCTGAAAATCGCGCTGCACAAAGCTGAAGGCGAGAAATGTCCGCGCTGCTGGCATTACACTACCGATGTAGGCCAGAATCCCGAGCACGCTGCAGTATGCGGTCGTTGCTATACCAACGTTGCCGGTAATGGCGAACAGCGGAAATTTGCCTGATGAGTAAAGCGCTTTGTTCAACCGGTTTGCGCTGGCTGTGGCTGGTGCTGGTGGTGATTGCCATCGATTTTGGTAGCAAGATGTGGGTCATCAACAACATGATGCTGCATGAAACGCAGCCACTTATGCCGTTCCTGAATCTGTTCTACGCGCACAACTACGGCGCGGCGTTCAGCTTCCTGGCGGATAAAGGCGGCTGGCAGCGCTGGTTCTTTGCCGGTATCGCCATTGCTATCGTGGTGGCGCTGCTGGTGATGATGTATCGCAACCGCGCCGCTAACAAGTTAACCAATATCGCCTACGCGCTGATTATCGGCGGGGCGTTAGGCAACCTGTTTGACCGTTCATATCACGGCTTTGTGGTCGATTTTATCGACTTCTATGTCGGTGACTGGCACTTCGCAACCTTTAATATCGCCGATTGCGCCATCTGCATCGGGGCGGCGCTGGTGGTGTTAGAAGGTTTTCTCAGCCCGAACGGCAAACCGGCTAAGGAATAAAAGATGACAGACTTAGTTCAGCGCGATAGCGCGTTGCTGGTGCATTTTACACTGAAGCTGGAAGATGGCTCGACAGCTGAATCCACGCGCGCCAACGGCAAACCTGCGCTGTTCCGTCTGGGTGATGGCAGCTTATCGGCCGCGCTGGAACAGCATCTCATCGGGCGTAAAGTGGGTGATAAGCACGCCTTTACACTGGAACCGGAAGATGCGTTTGGCGGCACCAGTCCTGACCTGGTTCAGTACTTCTCGCGTCGTGACTTCAACGATGCGGGCGAACCGGAAGTGGGCGCCATCATGCTGTTTAGCGGTCGAGGCGGCAGCGAAATGCCGGGTGTGATCCGTGAAGTTTCTGGCGACTCGATCACCGTGGATTTTAACCATCCGCTGGCGGGTCAACGCATTCAGTTCGACATTGAAGTGCTGGAGATTGATCCGGTGCTGGAGGCCAACGATGCAAATCCTGTTAGCTAACCCACGCGGTTTCTGCGCAGGCGTTGATCGCGCCATCAGCATCGTTGAGCGCGCGCTGGAGATGTACGGCGCGCCCATCTACGTGCGTCACGAAGTAGTACATAACCGCTACGTGGTGAGCAGCCTGCGCGAGCGCGGTGCAATCTTCATTGAAGAGATCGCTGAAGTGCCGGACAACGCGATTCTGATCTTCTCCGCGCACGGTGTATCACAAGCCGTTCGCGCTGAAGCCAAAGCACGTAACCTTACCATGCTGTTTGATGCCACCTGTCCGCTGGTGACTAAAGTGCATATGGAAGTGGCGCGCGCCAGCCGTAAAGGTGTTGAAGCCATTCTTATTGGTCATGCGGGTCATCCTGAAGTGGAAGGGACCATGGGCCAATACAGCAATCCGAACGGCGGCATGTATTTGGTGGAATCTCCGGAAGACGTCTTCAAGTTGAATGTGAAAGATGAGAGCAACCTGTGCTTTATGACGCAGACCACGCTTTCCGTTGATGATACCTCGGACGTGATTGATGCCTTGCGTCAGCGCTTCCCGGCGATTATCGGCCCACGTAAAGATGACATCTGCTACGCCACTACCAATCGTCAGGAAGCGGTGCGCGTGCTGGCGCGTGATGCCGAAGTGGTGTTGGTGGTGGGTTCGAAAAACTCCTCTAACTCCAACCGGCTGGCGGAACTGGCGCAGCGTGCCGGCAAGCTGGCGAAGTTGATCGACTCAGCGGATGACATCCAGGAAGAGTGGGTTAAAGATAAGCAGGTCATCGGCGTTACGGCGGGGGCATCAGCGCCGGACATTCTGGTGCAGCAGGTGATTCAACGTTTGCGCGAGCTTGGTGGTGAAGCCGCCATTGAGCTGATTGGTCGCGAAGAGAACATTGTGTTTGAAGTACCGAAAGAACTGCGCGTCGACGTGCGCAACGTGCAGTAAGCGGTTCACGCCGCAGTAGAAATCAGGCCGACATTGTTCGGCCTTTTCTTTGTCTGTCGCCACGGAAAATCCCACTTCCAACATGCGGGATTGCTTTTACTGATAATGTTCCGCGGCTGGCATAAAATTCTTATTATCCCTTTATTATTGTGGCGTGACGGTTATCGGACCGTTAACCTGTTTACGCTTTATATGCATAGATTTGTATCAGGAATGAATAATTATGAGTGAAATCCGCATTGCTATCGTTGGTGCGCCGGGTCGCATGGGACGCAATTTGATTCAGGCCGTTCAGCAGGCGGAAGGTGTCGCACTCGGTGCGGCATTGGCACGTAGCGGTTCATCGCTGCTGGGTGTAGATGCCGGTGAACTGGCGGGCATTGGTAAAACCGGCGTGATTGTCACCGACGATCTGCGACAAGTGGTCAACGACTTCGATGTGCTGATCGATTTCACCCGTCCGGAAGGGACGCTGGAGTATCTGACGTTTTGCCGCCAGCATAAAAAGGCGATGGTGATCGGTACCACCGGTTTTGATGAAGCCGGTAAAGCCGCGATTAGCGCGGCGGCAGAAGAGATTGGCATTGTGTTTGCCGCCAACTTCAGCGTCGGCGTTAATCTGGTGCTGAACCTGCTGCAGCAAGCGGCAAAAGTGATGGGCGACTACGCGGATATTGAAATCGTCGAAGCGCACCATCGTCATAAAGTTGATGCACCTTCAGGAACCGCGCTGGCGATGGGCGAAGCGATTGCCGATGCGATGAACTGGAATCTGGATGAGCACGCGGTCTATGCCCGTGAAGGCCATACCGGCGAGCGTAAAGCGCAAACCATCGGTTTTGCTACGGTGCGTGCGGGCGATATCGTCGGTGAGCATACTGCGATGTTTGCAGATATTGGCGAGCGCGTAGAGATTACCCACAAGGCTTCCAGCCGTATGACCTTCGCAAATGGCGCAGTTAAGGCGGCAAGCTGGCTTAAGAGTAAGAAATCTGGCCTTTATGATATGCGTGATGTGCTGGATTTATCGATGTTGTGAGTGTTGTGAACCATCGTGATGTGGTTATTTCAATCGGTAAGACCTTGATTGACGAGGGCAATGTGATCATTGCCCTTTATTTTATGTAAAAAAAACTAATCTTGAGTCATTATGTCTATGAACTTGTTGTTTTGGATTGATTAAGTCTAATTATCAGGCTTCAAAAGGTCATTTTTGACCATTTGGTCAAAAATTTATGCGCGTTAGCACCACTTTGTAATTATTGCCGTCAGGCAACCGATTATTTTTCCGAGTTATCTCACTCTTTTATCGTCTTTCGTCATTTTTAACATTCAGGTGCCCGAAATATACAAAAAAATAACCTCATGGTGTAGACAAGGCACAGGCCTATCATTAGAATGCGCGCAATTTGCCAAAATTCGAGTACTCAGGCGGGTTTTGCATTGATTCTGGCACTGCTTTTGAATTAATATGCAAATATTGTGACTGTTTATTCCCTGGAGGATGTTTTGATTAAGTCAGCGCTCTTGGTTCTGGAAGACGGAACCCAATTCCACGGTCGGGCCATTGGGGCTACGGGGTCGGCAGTGGGAGAAGTTGTTTTCAACACTTCAATGACCGGTTATCAAGAAATCCTCACTGATCCTTCCTATTCCCGCCAAATCGTTACCCTCACTTATCCCCATATCGGCAATGTTGGCGTTAACGCCGCTGATGAAGAATCCAGCCAAATTCATGCACAAGGCCTCGTTATTCGCGATCTGCCGCTGATTACCAGCAACTTCCGCAGTGAAGAAAGCCTGTCAGCTTATCTGCAGCGCAATAACATCGTCGGCATCGCCGATATTGATACGCGCAAACTGACCCGTTTGCTGCGTGAGAAAGGTGCACAGAGCGGCTGCATTATTGCGGGCGATAATCCGGATGCCGCACTGGCGCTGCAGAAAGCGCAGGCGTTCCCGGGCCTGAAAGGGATGGATCTGGCGAAAGAAGTCACCACCGCAGAAACTTACGCGTGGCAGCAGGGCAGCTGGACGCTGGAAGGCGACCTGCCGGAGCAAAAAAGCGCCGAAGCGCTGCCATTCCATGTGGTGGCGTACGATTACGGCGCTAAGCGCAACATCCTGCGCATGCTGGTGGATCGCGGCTGCCGCCTGACGGTGGTACCGGCACAAACTTCGGCGGAAGACGTGCTGGCACTTAATCCAGACGGTATTTTCCTGTCGAACGGTCCTGGCGATCCTGAGCCGTGCGACTACGCCATTAAGGCCATTCAGGCGTTCCTGAAAACGGATATTCCCGTATTTGGTATCTGCCTCGGCCATCAGCTGTTAGCGCTGGCGAGCGGTGCCAAAACCGTCAAGATGAAACTCGGCCACCACGGCGGGAACCATCCGGTGAAAGATCTCGATAACAATACCGTGATGATTACCGCGCAGAACCATGGTTTTGCGGTTGATGACAGCCAGTTGCCAGCGAATCTGCGCGTGACGCATGTGTCGCTGTTTGACCAAACCGTGCAGGGTATTCACCGCACCGACAAACCGGCTTTCAGCTTCCAGGGACACCCGGAAGCAAGCCCAGGCCCGCACGACGCGGCGCCGCTGTTCGATCACTTTATCGAACTGATCGAAGCTTACCGTTCTAACGCGAAGTAATCAGGAGCCATTGATGCCAAAACGTACAGACATAAAATCCATCCTGATCCTTGGCGCTGGCCCGATCGTCATCGGCCAGGCATGCGAATTTGACTACTCCGGTGCGCAGGCGTGTAAAGCGCTGCGCGAAGAGGGTTACCGCGTCATTCTGGTGAACTCGAACCCGGCCACTATCATGACCGACCCGGAAATGGCCGATGCCACCTACATCGAGCCGATTCACTGGGAAGTGGTACGCAAGATCATTGAAAAAGAGCGCCCGGATGCAGTGTTGCCAACCATGGGCGGCCAGACAGCGCTGAACTGTGCGCTGGAGCTGGAGCGTCAGGGCGTGCTGGCGGAGTTCGGCGTGACCATGATTGGTGCCACCGCCGATGCGATTGACAAAGCCGAAGATCGCCGCCGTTTTGACGTGGCGATGAAAAGCATTGGTCTCGGCACGGCGCGTTCCGGTATTGCGCACAATATGGAAGAAGCGCTGGCGGTGGCCGAAGACGTTGGCTTCCCGTGTATCATCCGTCCTTCCTTTACCATGGGCGGCACCGGCGGCGGTATCGCCTATAACCGCGAAGAGTTCGAAGAGATTTGCGAACGCGGTCTGGATCTGTCGCCAACCAATGAGCTGCTGATTGATGAGTCGCTGATTGGCTGGAAAGAGTACGAGATGGAAGTGGTGCGTGATAAAAACGACAACTGCATCATCGTCTGCTCAATCGAAAACTTCGATGCGATGGGCATTCACACCGGCGACTCGATCACCGTGGCACCAGCGCAAACCCTGACCGACAAAGAGTATCAAATCATGCGTAACGCCTCGCTGGCGGTACTGCGTGAAATCGGTGTAGAAACCGGCGGTTCTAACGTGCAGTTCTCGGTGAACCCGAAAGATGGCCGTATGATCGTCATCGAAATGAACCCGCGCGTGTCGCGCTCTTCGGCGCTGGCCTCGAAAGCTACCGGCTTCCCGATTGCAAAAGTGGCCGCCAAGCTGGCGGTAGGCTTTACCCTCGATGAGCTGATGAACGACATCACCGGCGGCTTAACGCCGGCATCGTTCGAACCGTCAATCGACTACGTCGTGACCAAGATTCCTCGCTTCAACTTCGAGAAGTTTGCCGGTGCCAACGATCGTCTGACGACGCAGATGAAATCGGTGGGTGAAGTGATGGCGATTGGCCGTACTTTCCAGGAATCGATGCAGAAAGCGCTGCGTGGTCTCGAAGTCGGCGCCAACGGTTTTGACCCAAAAGTCAGCCTGGACGATGCCGAAGCACTGACGCGCATTCGCCGCGAACTGAAAGACGCCGGTTCTGACCGTATCTGGTACATCGCCGATGCCTTCCGCGCCGGCATGTCAGTGGATGGCGTATTCAATCTCACCAACATCGACCGCTGGTTCCTGGTACAGATTGAAGAGCTGGTGCGTCTGGAAGAGCGAGTTGAGCGCGAAGGCGTGAACTCGATCAGTGCCGAATTCCTGCGCGCGTTGAAGCGTAAAGGCTTTGCCGATGTGCGCCTGGCTGCGCTGGCGGGCGTTTCAGAAGGTGAAATCCGCAAGCTGCGTCAGCAATTTAACCTGCATCCGGTCTACAAGCGCGTTGATACCTGCGCCGCTGAATTCGCCACCGATACTGCGTATATGTACTCCACCTACGAGGAAGAGTGCGAAGCTAATCCAAACCAGGATCGTGAAAAAATCATGATTCTGGGCGGCGGTCCAAACCGTATCGGTCAGGGCATCGAGTTCGATTACTGCTGCGTGCACGCCGCGCTGGCACTGCGTGAAGACGGGTACGAAACCATCATGGTTAACTGTAACCCGGAAACCGTCTCGACCGATTACGATACCTCAGACCGCCTGTACTTCGAACCCGTTACCCTCGAAGACGTGCTGGAAATCGTGCGCATTGAGCAGCCAAAAGGCGTGATCGTGCAGTACGGTGGCCAGACGCCGCTGAAACTGGCGCGCGCGCTCGAAGCGGCTGGCGTACCGGTGATTGGTACCAGCCCGGATGCGATTGACCGTGCAGAAGACCGTGAGCGTTTCCAGCAGGCGGTTGATCGCCTGAGCCTGAAGCAACCAGCGAACGCCACCGTGGCTACGCTGGAGCAGGCGGTAGAAAAAGCGGCCGGCATCGGCTATCCGCTGGTGGTGCGTCCTTCTTATGTGCTGGGCGGCCGCGCGATGGAAATCGTTTACGATGAAATCGACCTGAAGCGCTACTTCCAGACTGCGGTTTCCGTCTCTAATGATGCGCCAGTACTGCTGGATCGCTTCCTCGACGATGCGGTTGAAGTGGATGTCGATGCGATTTGCGACGGCGAGCGCGTGCTGATTGGCGGCATTATGGAGCACATCGAGCAGGCGGGCGTGCACTCCGGTGACTCTGCGTGTTCACTGCCGGCCTACACGCTGAGCACGGAAATCCAGAACGTCATGCGTCAGCAGGTCGAGAAACTGGCCTTTGAGCTGAATGTACGCGGCTTGATGAACGTGCAGTTTGCGGTGAAGGACAACGAGGTTTACCTGATTGAGGTTAACCCGCGTGCCGCACGTACCGTACCGTTCGTGTCGAAAGCCACCGGCGTGGCGCTAGCCAAAGTGGCGGCGCGCGTAATGGCAGGCAAAACGCTGGCGGAGCAGGGCGTCACCAAAGAAGTGATTCCACCGTATTACTCGGTGAAAGAAGTGGTGCTGCCGTTCAACAAGTTCCCAGGCGTTGACCCGATTCTTGGCCCGGAAATGCGCTCTACCGGTGAAGTGATGGGCGTGGGTCGTACCTTCGCGGAAGCCTTTGCGAAAGCGATGCTAGGCGCGCAGAGCAACATGAAGAAAACCGGTCGTGCACTGTTGTCGGTGCGTGAAGGCGATAAGAAACGTATCGTCGACCTGGCGGCGAAGCTGCAGAAGTTTGGTTTCGAGCTGGATGCGACACACGGCACCGCAGTGGTGCTGGGCGAAGCGGGTATTAATCCTCGTCTGGTGAACAAGGTGCACGAAGGTCGTCCACACATTCAGGATCGTCTGAAGAATGGCGAATATGCCTATATTGTGAACACCACGGCGGGACGTCAGGCAATTGAAGACTCCAAGCTGATTCGTCGCAGCGCGCTGCAATATAAAGTGCATTACGACACCACGCTGAACGGCGGTTTTGCGACGGCGATGGCGCTGAATGCCGATCCGACTGAGCAAGTTATCTCAGTGCAGGAAATGCACGCACAAATTAAAGGCTAAGCAGACATTGCGGTATGAAAACGGCTCCTGTGTGGGCCGTTTTTTTTGCCTTTAGTGACCAGGCAAATATCGTTATCTGTAAAAATCATATTAATTTGACATAGTATTTATCAGTTGATGCGGAAACTGTTACATCCAGGAATATCCGCACAAAATTATAAATAACAACCCAGTAAGCGCACCGTACTATTTCGCTCGCTCATCAATAGAGCGCTCACCTTTACTGGGAATAAAAAATGAAAATGCGTGCTTTCACTCTCAGCGCTATTGCTGCATTACTCGCAGCGGCGCCACTTGCTAGCCAGGCGGAAATCACTCTGCTGAAGCAGGATCCACAGGCAGGCGATCCGCTTAGCCGTCTTGACTTCAAAGTGGGCGGCAGTATTCGTCCACAGTTCCAGCATCAGAACGGGGTTAACGACCAATCATACAAACGCAATGGTTATGATGGTGGTTCACGTTTCCGTTTTACCGCTAACTACTACCTGTTTGATGACGTGAGTTGGGTCGGTTATTACGAGCTGGGTGTTAACTTCCCTGCATGGTGGGGATGGGATAATCATCATGCTGATGGTGCTAACAATACCACGCGTCGCCAGCTCTATACCGGCTTCAAAAGCGCCTCTTTGGGTGAACTCTACTTTGGTCAGCAGAACAGCGTTTATTACGATGTAGTAGGCGCGAAAACCGATATCTGGGACTACGATATGCTGGCCCAGGCACCGGGCAACGGCATCAATGGTGACTACGACGGTTCTTATCGTTCACGCAAAATGCTGAAGTACAAAAACACCTTCGGTGATGCGGATGTGTACGCGGCATATCTGTTTGAAGATGATGATTTCCTGCCGGGAAATGGCCTGCGCTACAAGCGTAAAGGCGGTGGCTCGTTGGGTGTTAACTACCACATCACCAAAGATCTGGCATGGGGCACCGCGTGGAACTACACCCGTGCTGATATCCATAATCCAGGCAACGGCGACAGCAAGCGCTACGACCAGAATATCTACGGTACCGCACTGAGCTGGACGCCGGATAACTGGACGCTGTCAGCCGGCGCCGGTTGGTATGAGAACTTCTCGCCTACCAAACGCAATACCGTCAACAACTACTTCGCCGATGACGCGTGGGGCGTTGAATACTTCGCGGGTTACAAATTCCCGATTGGTCAGTACGCGGTGAAATCCATCCAGCCTTACTTCATGGGTGACCGTCTGGAGTTCGTCAACGGACGTGATTACAAACGTATCGACAATGGGGTTGGCGTGAGCGCACAGCTCGACTATGGCTTCCGTGTTGATTACGAATATGTCATCACATCTAGCACCGACAAATCACTGGGTAACGTAAACCTCGTGCGTCTGCGCTACGATTTCTAACCTGTCTTAACGGCTCCCGCGGGAGCCGTTTTCTTTTATCGCACAGAGTGCGCTTTTCTTTACACTGCGCTACCCACGATCTGCCGTGATGCGCTGAGTTGTGCCGTCTCACCAGCAATTTCTGGCGCCTCTCCCCGCTATTGCTGGAAAAGTCGGTGCAAAACTCTGTCCAATAACAAAAGTGCGGTGGCATCGGAGCTTTACGCAAATAGCGGGGGCGGCCTATCGACGAAAGTTTCGCCTTTACGTATGATGGCGCCAATTTTTTCCTGTAGGTCTTTTAACATGATTAGTCTGATCGCGGCGCTGGCTGCGGATCGCATTATCGGTATGGAAAACGCCATGCCCTGGAACCTGCCTGCTGATCTGGCGTGGTTTAAGCGTAATACCTTGAATAAGCCGGTGATTATGGGCCGTCTGACCTTTGAATCTATCGGTCGTCCGCTGCCTGGGCGTCTGAACATTGTGGTCAGCAGCCAGCCAGGCAACCATGAAGGCGTTACCTGGGTAACGTCGCTGGAAGAAGCAGTGAAAGCCGCAGGTGATGTTGACGAGATGATGGTGATTGGCGGTGGACGCGTTTACGAGCAGATGCTGGCGCGTGCGGATCGTCTGTATTTGACCCACATCGATGCGGAAGTAGAAGGGGATACGCAGTTCCCGGATTACGAGCCGGATGAGTGGCAATCAACCTTCAGCGAATTCCACGATGCCGATGAGCAGAACTCACACAGCTACTGCTTCGAGATTCTGGATCGCCGTTGATTACATTTGTTATTCGTAGGGTCGCCATTCATGGCGACCTTTTTTATTTATGGCGTATCGCTTAACGGTGGGTGTGCGCTGACCGCACTTTCCGCCATCGCCTGCTCGCGATTGGAGGCTTGCACGTAATAGTGTTTGCTTTCCCAATGCAGCAGCGTCAGTGTTCCGCCCCAGCAGCAACCGGTATCCAGACCAATTACGTGCTCCGGCGTGCCTTTCCCCTCCAGTGACGCCCAATGACCAAAAATCTGCGTGTAGTGACTGTCGATCTTGCTCGGCACCATAAACCACGGCTTCAGCGGCGGTGGTGCAGATTCAGGGGATTCCTTACAAATCATATCCAGCTGGCCATTTGGGAAGCAGAAGCGCATGCGCGTCAGCGCATTGGTGCTAAACCGCAGGCGTGCCAGCCCGCTAAGCTCCGGCGTCCAGTTATTAGGCATGTCGCCGTACATGGCGTCGAGAAACAGCGGATAGCTGTCGCTGGAAAGCACTGCTTCTACTTCGCGCGCGCACATTTGCGCCGTGTCCAGATCCCACTGCGGCGTAATGCCGGCATGAGCCATCAACAGTTTCTTCTCTTCATCCACCTGCAACAGCGGCTGACGGCGTAACCAGTTGATCAGTTCATCGGCATCATCGGCTTCCAGCAGCGGCGTCAGGCGATCCTTCGGCTTATTACGGCTGATTCCCGCATACACAGCGAGCAGATGCAGATCGTGATTGCCCAGCACTAAGCGTACGCAATCTCCCAGCGATTTCACGTAGCGCAGCACCTCAAGCGAGCCGGGGCCGCGCGCCACCAGATCGCCGGTAAGCCATAGAGTGTCGTGCTGCGGATCGAAATCTACCTGCGCCAATAGCGCACGAAGCTCGTCATAACAGCCATGAATATCGCCAATCAGGTATGTACTCATTGTCAGTCCGATGAAAACGCGCCGCCCGGACTGGCCGGGCGGGGGAGGATTAATGAATGTGGGTTTGCACCGCAAGTCGGAACACCGGGATCTCGACGTGGAACTCTTCTCCCGCGTCATCGATCATCACATAGTGGCCCTGCATGGTGCCCATCGGCGTTTCCAGAACTGCGCCGCTGGTATACTGATATTCGCCGCCGGCAGCAATGTGCGGCTGTTCGCCGACCACGCCTTCACCTTGCACTTCAGTCTCGCGACCGTTGCCATTAGTGATGAGCCAATAGCGGCTGCGCAGCTGTACGCTGCTGCGCCCTAAATTGCGGATGGTGATGGTGTAGGCAAACACGTAGCGATCCTCGTCGGGCAAGGATTGCGACTCCACATACTGACTATGTACATGGACACAGACGCGGGCCAATTCACTCATGCACTCAATTCTCCGGAGTTTCTGCCTGATGATTGCTCAACCAGTTTGCCAGTTGGCAATATTGCGCCACAGAAACGTTTTCTGCACGCAGCGAGGCATCGATGTCCAATTGATCCAGCGCACCAGCCGCAAACATATGAGCGAGGCTGTTGCGCAGCGTTTTACGGCGTTTACCAAAGGCTTCAGTGGTAATGCGGCTCAGCAGACGAATATCGCTGACCGGATACTGCGGCTGCATATAAGGCACTAAACGCACCACGGCCGAATCCACTTTCGGTGCCGGCGTGAATGACTCTGGCGGCACTTCAAGCACAGGAATGACCTGGCAGTAATACTGCGCCATCACACTTAAACGCCCATAAGCTTTGCTGCCCGGTCCGGCGACTAAGCGATTCACCACTTCTTTCTGCAACATAAAGTGCATGTCTTTAATCGAACCAGTATAGCTGAAAAGGTGGAACATCAGCGGCGTCGAGATGTTGTACGGCAGGTTGCCGAACACGCGTAGCGGCTGACCTTTCTCCTGCGCCAGCGCGGAGAAATCAAAGGTCATGGCATCCTGCTGGAAAATGGTCAGCTTTGGACCGAGGAACGGATGCGTTTGCAGACGCGCGGCAAGGTCGCGGTCCAGTTCGACAACGGTCAGCTCATCCAGACGCTCGCCTACCGGCTCGGTTAACGCACCAAGGCCGGGGCCAATTTCCACCACCGCTTCACCTTTTTGTGGGTGAATGGCGGAGACAATGCTGTCGATAATGTACTGATCGTTCAGGAAGTTTTGCCCGAAACGTTTACGGGCATAATGCCCCTGATGGACGCGATTATTCATTACTGCTCTTGATCATAGTGATGGCGAGATTAAGCGCCGTGATAAAGCTGCCCGGATCTGCCTGGCCAAGGCCGGCTAATTCAAGCGCGGTGCCGTGATCGACAGAAGTCCGGATAAAGGGCAGGCCAAGGGTGATATTCACCGCACGACCAAACCCCTGAAATTTTAGCACCGGTAAGCCCTGGTCGTGATACATCGCCAGCACTGCGTCGGCATGTTGCAGATATTTCGGCTGGAACAACGTGTCCGCGGGCAGTGGTCCGGTGAGTTGGATGCCTTGCTGACGCAGCTCGTTGAGTGCCGGAATAATGGTATCAATCTCTTCGCGGCCCATATGGCCGCTTTCGCCTGCATGCGGATTAAGGCCACAGACGAAGATATGGGGATTCGGCAAACCAAACTTTTGCTGCAGATCGCGATGCAAAATGGCGATCACTTCATGCAGACTTTCGCGGGTAATCGCAGCGGAAACATCTTTCAGCGGCAGATGGGTGGTGGCCAGCGCAACGCGCAGCTCTTCCGTTGCCAGCATCATCACCACCAAATCGCCACCAGCGCGATCGGCAAAGAACTCGGTATGGCCGGTAAACGGAATGCCGGCATCATTGATAACGCCTTTATGCACGGGGCCGGTAATCAACGCGGCGAACTCACCGTTGAGGCAGCCGTCACAGGCGCGTGCCAGCGTTGCCAGCACATAGTGACTGTTCGCGACACAGAGTTCGCCAGCCGTGACCGGCTGAGCAATATCTACTTGCAGCAGCGTTAGGGTGCCCGCCTGCTGCGGTTGTGCTGCGACGCCAGGCTGATAATCGCGTAGCGTCAGCGGTAAACCCAGTAAAGCAGCGCGACGGCGCAGAAGCTCGCCGTCGCCGCAGACTACCAACTCAACTGGCCAGTTTTGCTGCGCCAGTTGAACGGTGAGGTCGGGACCAATCCCGGCAGGTTCGCCGGGGGTGATCGCTACACGATAATTACTGACCATTGTTATCCAGGATCTTCACGTAAGCACCGGCGCGTTGTTCCTGCATCCAGGTTTGCGCTTCTTCCGCAAATTTACGGTTGAACAGCATGCGATACGCGCGCTCTTTTTGCGCTGCGTCGGTCTTATCAACCTGACGCGTATCCAGCAGCTGAATCAAGTGCCAGCCAAATGAGGAGTGAACCGGTTGGCTAACCTGGCCTTTCTGCAGTTTCAGCAATGCATCACGGAACGCCGGATCGTAAATTTCCGGCGATGCCCAACCGAGATCGCCGCCCTGGTTTGCTGAGCCCGGATCGTCAGAGAACTGTTTAGCCGCAGCAGCGAAGGTGGTTTTGCCACTTTTAATATCAGCTGCGATCTGTTCGATCTTGGCTTGTGCCTGCGCATCAGTCAGGATCGGTGACGGCTTCAGCAGAATGTGGCGCGCGTGGACTTCGGTCACGGAGATGTTTTTGCTTTCGCCACGCAGGTCGTTCACTTTCAGGATGTGGAAGCCCACGCCTGAACGAATTGGACCGACGATATCGCCTTTCTTCGCCGTGCTCAGCGCCTGCGAGAACAGCGTTGGCAGCTCTTCAATCTTGCCCCAACCCATGTTGCCGCCTTTCAGCGCCTGCGGATCGGCAGAGTAGGTCACTGCCAGTTTGCCAAAGTCGGCGCCGCCTTTCAGTTGACCGACCAGCTGGCGAGCCAGCGTTTCCTGATCGTCAACCTGCTGTTGCGTTGGATTTTCTGGCAGCGGCAACAGAATCTGGCTGATATTCAGTTCGGTACCCTGCGTGTTCTGTGCGCCAACCTGAGCGGCCAGCGTGTCGACTTCCTGCGGCAGGATAGTGACGCGGCGACGCACTTCGTTATTACGCACTTCAGCGATCGTCATCTCTTTGCGAATCTGCGCACGGTACACGTTATAGTCCATGCCATCGTACGCCAGACGGCTGCGCAGCTGATCGAGACTCATGCGGTTCTGCGCGGCGATGTTCTGAATAGCCTCATCCAGTTGCTGATCGGTAATCTGAACGCCCGCTCTTTCACCCATCTGCAGAATGATGGCATCCATGACCTGGCGTTCCAGGATTTGATGACGCAATGTTTTGTCATCAGGGAGTTGCTGTTTTGCCTGCTGCGCCTGTGATTTCACGGTGCGCATCATGTCATCAACGTCACTTTCCAGTACCACGCCGTTATTCACGACAGCGGCAACTTTATCAACCACTTGTGGGGCTGCGAACGCAGTGTTGGCGGTAATCGCCACACCAAGAATCAGCATTCTCCAGTTCTTCATACTTTATCCATTGTTGTTTCCGCACTGCGGGATAGCCTGTCAAACATCACAACATCAGAAAGCGCGCTGGTAAGGGATGATGCCCTGACGCAGCATTTCATTGGTGCCTAAGCCATAGTTGGAACTCAGACCACGCAGCTCAATGTTGAATGAGATTTGGTTGTCATACTTACTGTCGTTGTTTTCCCAACCGTTGATCTTGCGTTCGTAACCCAGACGGATGGCGTAGCAGCACGAGCTGTACTGCAGGCCGACCAGCTGCTCAGCCGGACGACTGTTGCGGGTATCGTAGTAATAACCGCCAACCAGTGACCAGGCATCGGCAATTGGCCAGCTGGCGGTGGCACCCACCTGCGAAATCCCGTTTTTGTAAATCGGATCCGTCACCAGGTTTGAGTTATTCAGCGCCTGCGCTACGTATTCCGGGCTGCTGTAGCGGTAGCTCAGCTGTACCATGCGATCGGCATCCTGACGATACTCAACCACGGCGTTGCCCTGTGCCACGTTATCGAGGCGCGTGTCATATTGCAGTCCACCACGCGCGCCCCAGCGATCGCTGATTTTCCAGTAAGTGTCGCCGGCCCAGACCAGGCTGCCGGTGTCATCTTCTTTGTTCGTCTGGTTTACGCCGGTACGAGACGGGGTAAACGAGTAGATTTGACCCACAGAAACGTTAAAACGTTCAACCAGATCGTTATCATAAATACGCGTGGTAACACCAGAAGCCACTTCGTTAGCGGAAGCGATGCGATCCAGGCCGCTGTAGGTACGATCGCGGAACAAACCGGTGTAATCAGTTTGCAGTAGGGTTGAGTCGTAAGGGTAGATATTGCTCTGGTTACGATAAGGAACGTAAAGGTACTGCACACGCGGTTCCAGCGTCTGCGTATAGCCAGGTTCCCAATCCATATCGCGGTCAAACACTAAGCGACCATCGATTTTGAACTGCGGCAGAGTACGGTTAACCGAATCATCCAAACGACCGCTTGAACCGCCGACGTTCGCAATTTCACCGTTGTTATAGGCGTTGATATTTTCTTGTTGGTAATGGGTTGCCAGGAATTTCGCTTCGGTATCCAGGCTTGCCCAGCCGTTTGACAGTGGCAGATCCAGCGTTGGTTCGAGGTGCAAACGCGTCGCTTCAGGCATGCGGCTGTTTACGTTGGTAAATTTCACCGCTTGCGCATAGACGTGGCCATCAAACGGTCCCATATCGTTCTGATAGAAATTCAGATCGAGCTGAGGCTGAGCGCGATAGACATTGCTGTTGCTGGTGTTACCAAAGACCTGGAAGTCTTTACTCGACAGGGTGGCATCCCAGTTGGTGTCCGCATAGCCAAAACTGAACTTCTGCGTGGCGTAACCGTCGGTGGAGCTGTAGTACTTCGAGTCGAGATCGTTGAAGTAATACGGATCGCTCACTTTGGTGTAGTCAGCATTGAAACGCCAGTGCTGATCGTAAACGCCTGCATGACGCCAGAAGAATAACCAGCGATCGGAACTGTCATTCTGGGCGATTCCGCGCACGGCTTTGTCGTTATCGTACTGCTTATCTGACTGGAGATAATCCAGCTCCATCAGACCCGCACCAAACACCGTCAGATAGCGGAATTCGTTCTGCAATTGCAGACCGCGTTTTTCCATATAATGCGGCGTAATGGTGGCATCGGCCTGTGGCGCGATATTCCAGTAATACGGCAGCATGAATTCGAAGCCGTTATTGCTACCGTACTTCGCATTCGGGATCAGGAAGCCAGAACGACGACGATCGCCAATCGGCAACTGCAAATAGGGGCTGTAAAACACCGGCACATTGCCGAGCTTAAAGCGGGCGTTCCAGATCTCCGCGACTTCTTCTTCGCGGTCCTGAATCACTTCGGAACCGACCACGCTCCAGCTATTGGAACCCGGCAAGCAGGAGGTAAAGCTGCCGTTTTCCAGAATGGTATAGCGATTATTACCGCGCAGTTTCATCTGATCGGCATCGCCGCGGCCCTGGCGGCCAACCATCTGATAATCACCGTTCCACACATTGGTGTCTTTGGTGTTCAGATTTGACCAGGCTTTCGGACCTTTCAGGATGACCTGATTGTCGTCATAGTGCACATTACCCAGCGCATCCACGGTGCGAACCGGCGTGGTTTGGCCATCCTGCGGACGTTGATGCAGTTGCACCTCGTCGGAACGCAGGCGGCTATTGCCCTGTTGCACATCGACGTTGCCAGTGAACACCGCGTCATTCGGATAATTGCCTTTGGCTGAATCAGAATTGATGGTGACCGGCAGCGAATTGGTATCGCCATTAACCAGCGGGCGGTTGTAGCTCGGCACGCCCAGCATGCACTGCGACATCAGATCGTCGGCAAGTGATGACTGGCTATAAAGCGCTGCACCAATCATGGTAGCCAGCAGGGTAGGTATACGTTTTTTCATACGCGGTTTCGATAATTCCATGAAAACTGGCATCATGCCGACAATCCGGTCAGAGACTAACTTACTGCCCGGCGTTGCGCCAGTGTTAATCCTTGTCTGTCCGCGTTGCCGTTAGGCGCTGAGATAAATGACAGGTATGATAATGCAATTTTCAGCCGCAAGCATGGCGAATTGAGGAGTTTATGCGCTACTGGGGAAAAGTAATCGGTCTGGCTATCGGGATATTTTCCGGTGCAGGCTTTTGGGGCATTGTACTGGGTCTGATCATTGGTCACATGTTTGACAAAGTACGCAGCGTGAAGGGACAGGGTTATTTTGCCAATAACCAGGCGCGTCAGACGCTGTTTTTCAGTACCACTTTCCAGGTGATGGGCCATTTGACCAAGTCAAAAGGGCGCGTGACCGAAGCAGATATCCAGATTGCTTCCTTATTTATGGATCGTATGCAGCTGCACGGTGATGCACGTACCGCCGCACAGCGGGCTTTTCGTGAAGGCAAACAGAGCGACTATCCATTGCGTAGTAAACTACGCGAGCTGCGCAGCGCCTGCTTTGGTCGTTTCGATCTGATTCGGATGTTTCTGGAAATCCAGATTCAGGCGGCGTTCGCCGATGGTTCACTGCATCCCAACGAGCGGCAGGTGCTGTATGTCATCGCCGAAGAGTTGGGCATTTCACGAGCACAGTTTGATCAGTTCCTGCGTATGATGGAAGGCGGCCAGCAGTTTGGTGGCGGCGGTTCTTACTCCGGCGGGGCCTATCAACAGTCGCAACGTGGGCCTACGTTAGAAGATGCCTGCAGCGTGCTGGGCGTGAAAAGCAGCGATGATGGCACCACCATCAAGCGCGCGTACCGCAAGCTGATGAGCGAGCATCATCCCGACAAGCTGGTGGCGAAAGGCTTGCCGCCGGAAATGATGGAGATGGCGAAACAGAAAGCGCAGGAAATTCAGGCGGCTTACGATTTGATTCGTAAGGAGAAGGGGTTTAAGTAAGGTTGTTTTTCCCTCACCCCGGCCCTCTCCCGCAAGCGGTAGAGGGGGCTGATCGAGCAAATTTTGAGGTTGAGTGACTCACTTTAACATCGCACAAAACGGTTCCCTCGCCCGCTTGCGGGAGAGGGCTAGGGTGAGGGACGAAACTAAAAATCTGCCGGCTGTCTAAACGTCATACTGTTACCAAACGCTGGATGGGTAATCGACAGCGACTCGGCATGCAGTTGCAAACGTGGTGCCATCGCCAACGCTTCCTCATGCGCATAAAAGCGGTCGCCAAGAATCGGATGCCCCAGCGCCAGCAAATGCACACGTAGCTGGTGGGAACGCCCGGTAATGGGCTTCAGCTGTACGCGCGCACTGTTGGTGGTTTCATACTCCAGCACCTGATATTCGGTCTGCGCTGCTTTGCCGTTCTCGAAACACACCATCTGCTTCGGTCGATTTGGCCAGTCGCAAATCAGCGGTAGATCGATTAAGCCTTTCTCGGCGGCCGGATGGCCCCAAACGCGCGCCACATAATACTTAGAGGGCTCACGCTCACGGAACTGGCGCTTGAGTTCACGCTCAGCGGCTTTATTCAGGGCCACGACAATCACGCCGCTGGTCGCCATATCAAGACGATGCACCGATTCCGCCTGCGGGAAATCACGCTGGATGCGCGTCATCACGCTATCCTTGTGCTCCTCCAGGCGGCCCGGCACCGACAGCAACCCGCTCGGTTTATTCACCACCATAATGTGCTCGTCCTGATACAGAATATGCAGCCAGGGTTCGAGCGGCGGGTTGTACGCTTCCATCAGCATGATGTCGTGGTCCTGAACATTATTGGTGCGTCACGACGATCAGGCGCAGCGCATCAAGACGCCAGCCGGCGTCGCCGAGGCTTTCCAATACCTGCTCGCGATTGCTTTCCAGCGCTTCAACCTCATCATCACGGATGTTGGGGTTAACGGCGCGCAGCGCTTCAAGGCGTGACAGTTCGGCTCCCAGCTTCTCTTCGGCTTCGACTTTCGCCGCAGCAATAATCGCCTGCGCTTCCGGCACGATCACTTTTTCCGCTTGGGTCAGAATCTCATGCACGTCTTGCTGCACCGCATTCACCAGCTTGCTGCCGGTATGACGATTCACTGCATTCAGCTGACGGTTGAAGCTTTCGAACTCGACCTTGCCAGCCAGGTTATTACCGGCACGGTCCATCAACAAACGCACTGGCGTTGGCGGCAGGAAGCGGGTGAGCTGCAGGTTTTTCGGTGCCTGCGCTTCCACCACATAGATCATCTCGACCAACAGCGTGCCTACCGGCAGCGCCTTGTTTTTCAGCAGCGATAGCGCGCAGCTGCCGGTATCGCCCGAAAGAATCAGGTCAAGACCATTGAGGATCAGCGGATGCTCCCAGGTGATGAACTGGGTATCTTCGCGCGACAGCGCCTGATTGCGGTTAAAGGTCACAGTGCAACCGTCTTCCGGCAGGCCAGGGAAATCGGGAACCAGCATATGATCGGAAGGCGTCAGCACGATCAGGCTATCGCTGCGATCTTCCTGATTGATGCCGACGATATCGAACAAATTCAGCGCGAAGCTGACCAGATCGGTATCGTTGTCCTGCTCGCCGATCGCGTTCGCCAGCGCTTGCGCCGCTTCACCGCCGTTGGAGTTCAGTTCCAGCAAGCGATCGCGCCCCTGTTCCAGCTGAGATTTCAGCGCATCATGCTGCTTACGGCTTTCCGTGATGAACGCATCCAGCCCCTGCGGATTCTCCGGCGCGGCGAGGTATTCAATCAGCTGAGAGTACTCTTTATCGTAAATGGCGCGGCCGGTTGGGCAGGTATGCTCAAACGCGTCCAGACCTTCGTGATACCAGCGCAGCAGCACCGCCTGCGCGGTTTTTTCCAGCCACGGCACCAGAATCTGGATGTCATGCATTTGGCCGATACGATCGAGACGACCGATACGCTGCTCGAGCAGATCCGGGTTAAACGGCAGATCGAACATCACCAGGCGGCTAGCGAACTGGAAGTTACGGCCTTCAGAACCGATTTCTGAGCACAGCAGCACCTGCGCACCATCCTCTTCTGAGGCGAAGAAGGCTGCCGCGCGGTCACGCTCGATGATCGATAATCCTTCGTGGAAGACGGCGGCGCGGATGCCTTCGCGCTCACGCAGCACCTGCTCCAGCTGCAGCGCGGTGGCCGCTTTAGCGCAGATCACCAGCACTTTCTCTTTGCGGTTGCTGGTGAGATAGCCCATCAGCCACTCTACGCGCGGATCAAAGTTCCACCAGGTTCCGCTATCGCCTTCAAATTCCTGATAAATCTGCTCGGGATACAGCATGTCACGCGCGCGTTCTTCTGCGCTTTTACGCGTGCCCATAATGCCGGAGACTTTAATGGCGGTTTGATACTGCGCCGGCAGCGGCAGGCGAATCTGATGCAGCTCGCGTTTCGGGAAGCCTTTTACACCGTTACGCGTGTTGCGAAACAGCACGCGGCTGGTGCCGTGGCGATCCATCAGCATTGAAACCAGCTCTTTACGCGCTTCTTCTTTGCCGTCGCGATCGCTGTTAGCCACCTGCAGCAGCGGCTCGATATCCTGCTCACCGATCAAATCGTTGATCAGATTCATTTCATCTTTGCTGATGGCGTGATCGGCCAGTAGCGAGCTGACGGCATCCGCCACCGGGCGGTAATGCTGCTGTTCTTCAACGAACTGGCCAAAATCGTGGAAGCGATTCGGGTCGAGCAGGCGCAGACGGGCAAAGTGGCTCTCTAAGCCCAGCTGTTCCGGCGTTGCGGTCAGCAGCAGCACGCCAGCGGTTTTCTCAGCCAGCTGCTCAATAACCTGATATTCACGGCTCGGTGCGTCTTCGCTCCACGCCAGGTGGTGCGCTTCATCGACCACCAGCAGATCCCAATCGGCATCCGCCAGCAGTTCAAGACGCTGCTTGTTGCGGCGTACAAAATCGAGCGAACAGATAATCAGCTGCTCGGTTTCAAAGGCGTTATCGCTGTCGTGCTGCGCTTCGGTATAGCGATCATCATCAAACAGCGCAAAGCGCAGGTTGAAGCGACGCAGCATTTCGACCAGCCACTGATGTTGCAGCGTTTCTGGCACCACGATCAGCACGCGCTCGGCACGGCCCGCCAGCAGCTGTTGCTGGATGATCATGCCGGCTTCGATGGTTTTACCCAGGCCGACTTCATCCGCCAGCAGCACGCGCGGTGCGTGACGACGGCCAACATCGTGCGCAATGTGCAGCTGATGCGGGATCAGGTTGGTGCGCATGCCGCGCAGGCCGCTGATCGGCAAGCGGTATTGCTCACTGTGATATTTGCGGGCGCGGAAACGCAGCGCAAAACGATCCATGCGGTCGAGCTGACCGGCGAACAGGCGATCCTGTGGCTTGCTGAACACCAGTTTGCTGTCCAGCATCACTTCGCGCATCACCACACCCGTTTCTTCGGTATCAAGACGCGTGCCGATGTAAGTCATTAATTCGTTTTCGTTGCGGACTTCATCGACGCACATCTGCCAGCCTTCATGGCTGGTGATGGTGTCACCCGGATTGAAAATTACGCGAGTTACCGGAGAATCATTTCGGGCATAGAGGCGATTTTCGCCGGTTGCCGGAAACAGCATGGTGATCATGCGCGTATCGATCGCAACAACCGTGCCCAGTCCCAGTTCACTTTCCGTATCACTAATCCAGCGCTGACCCAGTGTAAAAACCATATATTTTTTGCTCGACTCTCTTACATGCCATAAAGAAGTTCACCTGCACTCAGGCAATACGCAACCGCCAAACGGGTGTTTGGTCAGATTGTGTGTGCGGTGAGAATCAGGAAGGGCGCTATGGTACTGGATGGCAAGGCATTCGTCACCTGTCAAAAAAGCCCCAGCTGCCCAGTAATCAGTGTAGCAAAGTCATCACCCACGAACGGTAAAATGCCGTCAGCCACCGGTTGTAGCTGTTTGGTGACGTAATGATCGTAGTCGAGAGGCGTGTTACGCGCTTCAAGCGGTTCCGGTCCTGCCGTCGCCATCACATAGCGTATCGAGCCGCCGTTTTGGTACTGCAACGGCCGTTGCAGCTTACGATTTTGCTCATCGGCGAGGCGCGCGGCGCGCACGTGGGGCGGCACATTCCGCTCGTAATCTTTTAACGCACGACGCAGCCGCTTTTTGTAAATCAGCTGCTCATCGAGCTCCCCGGCCAGCAGTTGCGCCACGGTTTCGCGGATATAATCCTGCCACGGCTCGCCGCGGAAAATGCGGCCATAAAGATTTTGCTGGAACTGCTGCGCCAGCGGCGTCCAGTCGGTACGCACCGATTCAAGACCTTTAAACACCAGCCGTTCGCCGCCGTCGCTTCGCATCATGCCGGCGTAGCGCTTTTTGCTGCCTTGTTCAGCGCCGCGAATCGTTGGCATCAGGAAACGGCTGAAATGGGTTTCGTACTCAAGCTCCAGCGCGCTCGCCAGTCCATAAGTCGCGTGCAGATGCTGTTGCCACCAGCCGTTGACGTGTACAGCCAGACGGCGACCAATTGCCGCAGCATCCTCTTCGCTGTGCGCGCCTTTCAGCCAGACAAAGGTAGAATCGGTATCGCCATAAATCACATCAAAGCCTTCCGCTTCAATCAGCTCACGCGTTTGCTGCATGATGGCGTGGCCGCGCAGCGTAATGGATGACGCCAGGCGCGGATCGAAAAAGCGACAGGCGCTGGTACCGAGCACGCCATAAAAGGCGTTCATGATGATTTTCAGCGCCTGTGACAGCGGTTTATTGCCGTCGCGCTTGGCCGCTTCGCGCCCTTGCCAAATCTGCTCAACAATCGCCGGTAAGCTGTGGATTTCGCGGGAAAAGCGCGCGTTGCGAAAGCCGGGCACGGAATCGGCATCATCCGGGTGCGCCAGGCCCTCGACCAGCCCAACCGGATCGATCAGGAAGGTGCGAATAATCGAGGGATAAAGGCTTTTATAGTCCAGCACCAGCACCGAGTCGTACAAGCCGGGACGGGAATCCATGACGTAGCCGCCGGGGCTGGCTTCCGGTGCTACTTCGCCAAGGTTAGGCGCGACGAAACCGGCGCGGTGCATGCGAGGAATATAGAGATGACCAAATGCCGCCACCGAACCGCCGTGGCGATCGACCGCCAGACCGTTTACCGTGGCGCGTTCCAGCAGAAACGGCATGATGGCGGTGTGCTGAAATATGCGCGTTACCAGCTCGCAATCCTTAAGATTGTACTTCGCTAACGCCGGCTTATCGTTAGCAAAGCGCCAGTTGATCTCTTCCATGCGCTGCCACGGATTATCGATGGCTTTACCTTCGCCCAGTAGCTGGCGCGAGACCGCTTCAAGGCTGAAAGAGGGGAAATCCCAGAAGGCAGATTTAAGCGCGTCGATGCCGTCAATAATTAAGCGGCCGGTGGCCTGCGCGAAGAATACACCGGGTTTAAAACCGTGCTCACGCCACTCTAAAGCCTGTTTCTGACGACCTAAACGCAGCGGAATGCCGTAGCGATCGGCATGTTTTTGTAATACGCGCAGGTCAAACTGCACCACGTTCCAGCCGATAATCACGTCTGGTTCATGTTGCTCAAACCACGCGTTGAGCTGCTCCAGCAGCTGCGGGCGGCTTTCAACATAGATGAGTTCAAAATCGAGGGTGCTGGCGTCACCGTTAGCGGGGCCGAGCATGTAGACCTGACGCTGGCCGCAGCCTTCCAGGCCAATACAATAAAGCTCGCCGTGCTGGGTGGTTTCGATATCCAGCGACACCCATTTTAGCTGCGGACGATAATCCGGGTGCGGCTTCAGGCGCGCGTTGACCACGCTGTCGCCGCGCGTTTCACCGCTAAACCATACCGGCGCGGTAATAAAGCGCTCCATCAAATAGCGTTCAGGCGGACGAATATCCGCTTCGTAAACGGGGGTGCCGTTCTCGCGCAGGCGTTTTTCCAGATTCTGCAGTTGGCGGTTGCTGCGGCAATAGAGGCCAAACACCGGGCGGCGGCGGAAATCCTTCAGCTCCAATGTTTGCAGGCGCGTATGGCGCTCGTCGTGCAGTAGCGCCTCAGTTTGCGCGCGAAACTCCTCAGGAATAAACGCCACCGATTCCTGGGCAGGCAGTACCAGCCGCTGCGGGCCGCTGTCGGTTGCCAGCCATAGCACCACTTCGCTGCCGGTCGGCGTATCTCGCCAATGTCGGGTAAGCAGAAAACCTGCGCGCGGTTCGGTCACGTTAACTCCAGAGAATGAATTGCATTCAGTATAACATGGATGTTTATACAGTGTCTCGGCGGGTGAAATTGTCACCACTTTGTCAACATCGTTCTACAATTCTTGCCTTGACGCTGGCGCACGCGCTCTGGACAATCCAGCCTCTATATTCCGCAGAGGATATTTATGGAAGCCTGGATTCAACACCTGTTTTCGCAATCGCTGGAGTACGCGCTGATCGCCGTAGCGCTGGTGACCTTTCTTGAGTCGCTGGCCTTCGTGGGATTGCTGTTGCCGGGCACGGTATTAATGGCCAGCCTTGGGGCACTGGTTGGCAGTGGACAAATTGGTCTTTACCCCGCGTGGGCGGCCGGATTCGTGGGTTGTTTAATCGGCGACTGGGTCTCTTACGGCATCGGCTGGAAGTTCCAGGGGCCGCTGCATCGCTGGAAATATCTGAAAAAGTACAAGGGATTGCTGGATAAAACTGAGCATGCGCTGCATGAACACAGCATGTTCACAATTTTGGTGGGGCGCTTTGTGGGGCCGACGCGCCCGCTGATTCCGCTGGCAGCTGGCATGCTGGAGTTGCCGGTGCGCAAGTTTCTGCCGCCTAATATCATCGGCTGCATTCTTTGGCCGCCCGCCTACTTGATGCCGGGCATTTTAGCGGGCGTGGCGATTGATGTACCGCAGGCCGCGCAGGGCGGCAGCTTTAAATGGCTGCTGTTGCTGGTGGCGCTGCTGGTATGGATCGGTGGCTGGCTACTGTGGCGCTGGTGGCGCAGCGGGAAAACCGTCGATTGGGCAACGAAGTATCTGCCGACTGCACGTCTGCGCTGGCTGGCACCTTTAGCGGCGGCGATTGGAGTGGGCGCGTTTATCGCGATCCAGTTCCATCCGATGATGCCGATCTTCCGCCAGCTGCTGTGGAAAGTCTTCTTCGCTTAACGCGCTTGCACGCCAAGGATGGCGGCTGCCTCACTTTCGCCTCGCATCAAACTCTCCGTGCTGCCATCCCAGTAGATGCGCCCATCGACAATCACCAAACTGCGCGGCGCAATCTGCTGGGCATCTTCCAGGCTGTGCGACACCATGAGCAGCGTGATATTGCGCGTTTCGCACACCGAACGCACCAGCTGTAACATTTCGCCGCGCAGCGCCGGATCGAGCGCCGAAAACGGCTCATCCAGTAGCAAAATAGGCTGATTGCGTAGCAGGCAACGCGCCAGCGCCACGCGCTGGCGCTGGCCACCCGAAAGTTGGCCCGGCAAGCGCGTCAGCATCTCCTGCAAGCCGGTTTGTTCGGCAATGTCAATGACTTGCTGCTGCTGCGCGCGCGTGAGTTTCAAGCCAGGATGTAAACCCAGCGCCATGTTTTGCTGCACCGTCAGGTGCGGAAAGAGGTTGTTCTCCTGGAATAGCATCGAAACAGGCCGCGCCGATGGCACGCTCTGAGTATGATCAACGCCGTTCATCACCAGCGAACCCTGGTTTACCGCTAAAAAGCCGCCAAGCAAACTCAGCAAGGTGCTTTTCCCTGCGCCGCTCGGGCCAAGGATCGCCAGGCGTTCACCGGCCTGTGCCGCGAAAGTGAAGCGCATCGGCAGATGCTGATAAAGGTAAATGAGGTTATTCAGTGTCAGCATGGCGGCCCGGTAATTTTTCCATCAGCGTAAAGAGGAGCAAGCAGAGTAGTAGTAGCAGCAGTGCGGTGACGGCACCGTCCGCGCCACGATAGGCACCGATCTGCTGGAACAGGTAGAAGGGCAGCGTGCGGAAATCGGCGCTGCCAAACAGCGCGACCACGCCGAAATCGCCGATCGACAGCACGCAGGCAAATGCCAGCGCCTGCGCAATTGGACGTTTCAGCGCGCGCAGCTCAATCAGCCGCAGGCGGTTAAAACCTGAGATGCCAAGTGAAGAGCAGAGCTGGCCGTAACGGGCGCTGATATCGCGCATCGGGTTCTCCAGCACTTTCATCGCGTAGGGAATGGCGATCAGCGCGTTAGTGAAAATCACCAAACCATCGGCGCGCTGCGGCAGGCCAACGGTGGCATTAAACAGCAGGAAAAAACCGCTCGCCAGCACAATGCCCGGCATCGCCAGAATCAGCATGCCGCTGAGTTCCATGGCCTGAGCGGAAAACATGCGCTGGCGCTGACGCAGTTCGCGGCTGCTCCACAGTAGCATCATGGTCAGCACCACGCACAGCACGCCGGCACCGAGAGCGATGCGCAGTGAAGTCAATGTGGCTTGCCATAGCGCGGATTGTTGCAGCGCACCGGCCACGCCACCGCGCAGGCCATCCACCACGACCGCAGCCAGTGGTGGTAGCAACAGGAGTAATGCTGACATGATGAGCAGTGTGTCGCCAACGCGCGCAGGCCATGAGTCCTGCGGATCGCGCCAGCCGCGAATGTTCTGGCTGCCGGTAGGAATGGCTTTGCTAAAGCGCTGGCTAAGCAGTACCAGCAGTAAACAGCAGCCGAGCTGTAACAGCGCCAGCAGCGCCGCGCGCGCCGGATCGTAATCAAAATTCAGCGCCTGATAGATCGCCAGTTCCAGCGTGGTAGCCTGCGGCCCGCCGCCCAGCGCCAGCACGGTGGCAAAGCTGGCAAAGCACAGCATAAAGATTAGCGCGGCAGTCGGCAGAATCTGGCGGCGCAGCCACGGCCACTCCAGCAGACGAAACAGATTCCAGCCGCGCAGGCCGAGCTGCGCGGCCAATTGCCGCTGCTCGCCGGGAATGTTCTCCAGCGCCTGCAGCAGCAGACGCGTTGCCAGCGGCAAATTAAAGAAGACGTGCGCCAGCAAAATGCCCTGCAGGCCGTACGGCGAAAAGTGGTAGTCAAAGCCGATGGCCGCGCACCATTGCGCCAGCCAGCCGCTGCGGCCATACACGCTCAGCAGGCCGAATACCGCCACCAGCACCGGCAGCACTAGTGTCATGGCGCATAGGCGCAGCAGCAGCGTGCGGCCAGGAAAACGGCGGCGATAGAGCGCGCGTGCCAGCAGGATAGCAGGCAGTACCGACAGCAGCGCCGAAAGTAGCGCCTGTTCAAAGGAAAACGCCAGCACATGATGCAGATAGCTGTCATCAAGCAACGCGCGCCAGTCAGTAGCCGGTGCGACCATCACCAGCGCACCAAAGGCCAACAGCGCCACCGCGCACAGCAACAGCGCGGTGATGCTGCCTGGAATTAACCAACCGGGCATTAGCGGCTAACTGCGCGTTGCCAGGCGCTAATCCACGCGGCGCGATGATCGGCTACTTCCGCTGGCGTGAATTGCAGGGCTTTATTTGGCACCTGCAACGCGTGATAACCCGCTGGCAAATCGCTTTTGATCACCGGGTACATCCAGTTACCGCTGGGAATGGTCTGCTGGAAGGCTGGAGAAACCATAAACTGCATGAACTGCTGCGCCAGCTTTGGCTGCTTGCTGCTGGCGAGCTGCGCGGCAACCTCCACCTGCAAATAGTGGCCTTCGCTAAATTCGGCCGCGGCGTAGTTCTCTTTCTTCTCTTCGATGATGTGGTAGGCCGGAGAGGTGGTGTAGCTCAACACCAGATCGCCTTCGCCTTTCAGGAACAGACCGTAAGCTTCGCTCCAGCCTTTGGTGACGGTGACGGTTTTTTGCGCCAGCTTCTGCCAGGCATCTGGCGCGTTATCGCCATAGACCTTCTGCATCCACAGCAGCAGACCAAGGCCAGGCGTGCTGGTGCGCGGATCTTCATAAATCACGCGCCATTTCTCCGGGCTCTCGACCAGTTCTTTCAGGCTTTTGGGCGGGTTCTTCAGCTTGTTTTTATCGTAGACGAAGGCGAAGTAGCCATAATCGAATGGGATGAAAGTCTCGTTGTGCCAACCATCCGGCAGCTGCAAAGCCTGGGTATCGACGCTGCTTTTGGCAAACAGGCCGGTTTTCTCTGCCGCCTGCACCAGATTGTTATCGAGGCCCAGCACCACATCGGCTTTGCTGTTTTTGCCTTCCATACGCACGCGATTAAGCAGCGATACGCCATCTTCCAGCGCCACGTAATTCAGCTCGCAACCGCACTGCGCTTCAAAGGCTTTTTTTACCGCCGGACCGGGGCCCCAATCGGCAGAGAATGAATCGTAGGTGTAAACGGTCAGAACCGGTTTGGCAGCCAAAGCCGGTGCAGCAACCAACAGCATCACAGGCAGAACTTTGTTTAACACTTTGCGCTCCTTGAGGAGAAGATAAGGTTGAGTCGCAAAGGATCTGAGGAGTGAGGCATCTCAAATCCCTACGCCGGTATTAGCCGGATCAGGTTCGACGGGTCTATCTCAGCCAAATTAAGGCACCCCGTTGAGAACGGCACATTCTAGACATTTAAATGACAGCGCGAAAGGATCACCGGTTGGAAGTCTGGTGCCACGCTTCCCGGTGCGCATGAATGCGCACCCTACAAAACGGCGCTGGCGACCTTTTCACAACTCCGGCGGTGCAAACCAGGCGGATTTGAAGTCAAACCAGCCGAGGGTATTCAGCCGCACGCCGCGCATGCTGCGTTGACCTTCCAGCAGCAGCCAGTGGTGGAACAGCGGGTGCAAATAATCGCTATCAATTAACTGCTTGCTCCATTCTGCCAGCGCTAAATCTTTCTGACGCCAGCGCGCTGCGTCGGCTTGCCAGTCAATCGGAATGCAGTGATGCATCAGCGGCAGTTCATACAGCTGAGCAAACAGCGCATACTCGAGCGGCAGGGTAAAGTTGACGCTGCCGAGCCAGATATCACTCTCGCCCGCGCCCTCAAACCACGCTTCATAACTCACCTCACGCGTAATCAACTCGACGCCTTGCAGCGCCAGCAGCGGACGCAGCGCGTTAGCGATACCCTCATGCTCAACGTGATGGCTGTACCAGCTGAGGGTTAATTGTGTGAGTCCTTCCGGCTTGTCGGCAGGCGTGAGGTCGCGGCGATGATGCCAGCGCGGCAACAGGCCATACGCCGGAAACCAGTAGCGCTGATAACCTACACCCGCATGGTTAAGCAGGGCGATAGGATTGAACAGATAGCTCACCCAGCGGCGAAAATGGGCATTTTGTCCCCGCTCAGAACGCTGATCGAAAAGGAGGAAATAACAGCCTTCTTCCAGACGACTCTCTTCTGATTTCTCATCAGCGGTTTCGCCCTGCAGTTTTACCCCAGCGTACACTAGCTCATCGCTGATCTCGGGTAGTACCCAAATCGACACATCATCAATCAAGGCACGATAGCCAAAGTAATCATCGAAGGCGGCGATTTTTAGCTGCGTTTGCTGGTTACGCACCACGCTGTACGGCCCGGTACCAATCGGCTGACGGGCAAAATGACGTAGCGTGGGCCATTCGCGCGGCAGAATCATTGCGCTAACGCTCGCCAGCAGCCAGGGCAACCAGTCATCCGGCTGGCTCAAATAGATATCCAGCGTCCAGGGGGCGGGCGAATGCAGCTTTTCGATATGGGAAAACAGCGGCTGGCTGCGCACGCGCTCCAGCGAGGTAATGATATCCTCCATTTCCAGTTCGCGGCCATGATGAAAGCGAATCGCCGGGCGCAGGAAAAAGCGCCAGTGCAGGGGTGAGGTTTGCTGCCAATGGTGCGCGATATCGGGTTCGATTTCCCCCTTTTCCTCATTTATGCGCATCAGGCCATTGAAGATTTGCCGTGCCAGGTGAGTTTCTGAGCGGCGTAGCGGTGAACCGGGCAACAGATTGGGCAACGGGCGATAATAGAGCACACGCAGGATATGCTTGCCCTGGCGGAAGCTGCGGCCTAAATGTGCCGCGATCATCTGGCGCACCTGATTTTTGTCGCCGACCAACTGCACCAGCTGCTCAATGCGATCCTGCTCCAGCAGATCCTCGGCACGCTGCTGCTGCAGCGCTAAACCGGTGTAACAGAAACTCAGCGTCGAACGCTTGCCACGCCCCGCTTCCGCCTGCCAAATCAGCCAGCCTTCATGCTGCATGGCGTTAAGCAGATTACGCATATGGCGGCGTGAGCAATGCAGCAGATCGGCCAGATCGCTTAACGTAGTTTCCTGATCCTGCCCCTGACAGCTTTGCCATAAGCGGATAAATTGCTGTTGCAGACGTGAAGAGGACATAAAAGGGGAACTCCTTCTCAGAATCGCTCAGTTTTTCCTGCCTCATATTAGAGGCATACTGCCCGGCAATGGAAGAGCGGGAGGCATTCAGCAATGAATGGCGCTCTGCCAGCGGTTCCGCCGACGTGGAACCTCTTTCTGAGTAGGGTGCATTTTCACCGCCAGCAGCGCTTTATCTGCTGGCTTTTTTCGTTTTGCTGTAGAATCTTCTACCCTCATTTCTCTACCTGTTTTTTTCCGCAAAGGGATTTCGGCATGAAATCGCTGTTAACGCGTCAACGTCGCATCAATCCGGTCTATCTCTCGTTTATGGCGGTGTCATTTATGACCGGCGTCGCCGGTGCGCTGCAGGCACCGACGTTAAGTCTGTTTCTGACGCGTGAAGTGCAGGTGAGCCCGTTTTGGGTTGGCTTGTTTTTTACCATCAATGCGATAGCGGGGATTGCCATCAGCCTGCTCATGGCCAAGCGCTCTGATAATCGGGGCGATCGTCGCAACCTGATTCTATTCTGCTGTCTGATGGCGACGCTTAATGCGCTGCTATTTGCCTTCAATCGCCACTATTTAACCCTTGTCACGCTGGGCGTGTTCTTATCTGCACTTGCCAGCGTTTCCATTCCGCAGGTGTTTGCGCTCGCGCGTGAATATGCCGATCAGTCAGCGCGTGAAGTGGTGATGTTCAGCTCGGTGATGCGCGCGCAGCTGTCGCTGGCGTGGGTGATCGGCCCGCCCTTGTCGTTTGCACTGGCACTTAATTACGGCTTTGTGACGCTGTTTTGCGTCGCGGCGGGGATTTTTCTGCTGAGCATGCTACTGATCTGGCGCACCTTGCCGTCGGTGCCACGCGTGGTGGCTTCACCCGAAGAAGTGTTAACGCAGCTGAGCCCGTGGAAAGAGAGTCAGGTGCGGCTGCTGTTTATCGCTTCGGTGACTATGTGGACATGCAACACCATGTATATCATTGATATGCCGCTGTATATCAGTACCACGCTTGGCCTGCCGGAGAAGCTAGCAGGGTTACTGATGGGCACCGCCGCCGGGCTGGAAATTCCGATCATGCTGGTGGCCGGGCATTACGCGCGTCGTATCGGCAAACGGATGCTGATGTTGCTGGCACTGGTGGCAGCGATTGTATTTTATCTCGGTTTGGTGATGTTCCAGACGCGCACTGCGCTAATGGTGCTGCAGCTATTCAACGCGGCATTTATCGGCATCATCGCCGGGATTGGCATGCTGTGGTTCCAGGATTTAATGCCGGGGCGTGCGGGTGCGGCAACCACCTTGTTTACCACGTCGATTTCCACCGGCATGATTATTGCGGGCATCATCCAGGGCACCATGAGCGAGCGCTTTGGTCACGAGTCGGTTTACTGGCTGGCGTTGGGGTTAGCGGTGCTGGCGCTGGCATTAGCGTCGCGCGTGCGAGATGTGGTGGAGAGTTAGAAAAGAGAAGGGCGACATCAGTCGCCCTTATTACCTTAGCGTAAGAACGCGGGCTGATTGGTTTCGTAGCTGGAGATCGACGCTTCGTGCTGCAGCGTCAGGCCAATGCTATCAAGGCCGTTGATCATGCAGTGACGGCGGAAGCTGTCGATTTCGAAGCTGTAGGTTTTATCGCCTGCGGTTACCGTTTGCGCTTCCAGATCTACCGTAAAAGTGATGCCCGGCTGTGCGGCGACCAGTTTGAACATCTCATCCACTTCTTCATCGCTCAGCTTCACCGGCAGCAGCTGGTTGTTGAAACTGTTGCCATAGAAGATGTCGGCGAAACTTGGCGCAATCACCACATGGAAACCGAAGTCGGTCAGCGCCCAGGGCGCATGCTCACGCGACGATCCGCAACCGAAATTCTCACGCGCCAGCAAAATGCTGGTGCCTTTGAATTCTGGCTTGTTCAGCACGAAGCTGGCGGTGGGTTGGGTACCTGCATCGTCATCAAAACGCCAGTCGTGGAACAGGTGCGCGCCAAAACCGGTGCGCGTCACTTTCTGCAAGAACTGCTTCGGAATGATGGCATCAGTATCGACGTTGGCCGCATCCAATGGCGCCACAATCCCGGTGTGTTGAGTAAATTTGTTCGCCATGGTTTAAGCTCCCTGAGTCAATTCACGAATGTCGGCAAAGCGACCGGTTACGGCAGCCGCCGCAGCCATCGCCGGGCTTACCAGGTGAGTGCGTCCACCGCGGCCCTGACGACCTTCAAAGTTGCGGTTGCTGGTTGATGCGCAGCGCTCACCCGGATTCAGGCGGTCGTTGTTCATTGCCAGACACATAGAGCATCCCGGCAAACGCCATTCAAAACCGGCTTCGAGGAAGATTTTATCCAGGCCTTCGGCTTCGGCTTGGGCCTTCACCGGACCTGAGCCCGGCACCACCATTGCTACAACGCCTGGTGCCACTTTGCGACCTTTAGCAATCGCGGCCGCCGCGCGCAGATCTTCAATACGTGAGTTAGTGCAGGAGCCGATAAACACTTTATCGATCGCTACGTCGGTCAGTTTGATACCAGGTTGCAGATCCATATAAGCCAGTGCTTTCTCTGCGGAGGCGCGCTCCACCGGATCGGCAAAGGATTGTGGATTCGGGATGGCTTGATCCACCGCCATCACCTGGCCTGGATTGGTGCCCCAGGTGACCTGCGGTGCGATATCTTCCGCATGCAGGGTAACGATAGTATCGAATGTGGCACCTTCATCGGATTTCAGCGTGCGCCAGTAAGCCACCGCTTGATCCCACTGTTCGCCTTTTGGTGCGAACTGCTTGTCTTGCAGGTAATTGAACGTGGTGTCATCCGGCGCGACCAGACCCGCTTTGGCACCCATTTCAATCGCCATGTTACACAGCGTCATGCGGCCTTCCATGCTCAGCGCTTCGATCGCGGGGCCACAGAATTCAACGACGTGACCGGTACCACCGGCGCTGCCGGTTTTGCCAATGATCGCCAACACGATATCTTTGGCGGTAATGCCCGGTGCAGCCTTGCCCAGCACTTCAATTTTCATGGTTTTCGCGCGACCCTGTTTCAGGGTTTGCGTGGCGAAGACATGCTCAACTTCCGAGGTGCCGATCCCGAACGCCAGCGAACCGAACGCACCGTGGGTGGCGGTGTGAGAGTCGCCGCAGACGATGGTCATGCCCGGCAGCGTCATGCCTTGTTCTGGCCCAATGACGTGCACAATGCCCTGGAACGGGTGATTCAGGTCATACAGCTGAATGCCGAACTCAGCACAGTTCTTAATCAGCTCTTGCATCTGAATACGCGCCATTTCGCCAGACGCATTGATATCTTTGGTCTGAGTGGAAACGTTGTGATCCATGGTGGCGAAGGTTTTCGACGGCTGGCGCACTTTGCGGCCGTGCGCGCGCAGACCATCAAAGGCCTGCGGTGACGTTACTTCATGAATCAGATGACGATCGATATACAGTAACGGGGTTTCTTTAGGCGCTTCGTGGACGACATGTGCATCAAATAACTTCTGGTATAAGTTTTTCATTTTATTATTTTTCCTCGGCGATAAACCCGGCAATGATGCTGCCCATCTCATCGGTGCTCACGGCTTTGCCGTCACCGGCCAAATCACGGGTGCGATAACCCGCTTCCAACGCGCGGCTCACGGCGCGTTCAATGCTAGCAGCGGCGTCATCCGCATTCAGGCTATAACGCAGCAGCAGCGACAGCGACAGAATCTGCGCAATCGGGTTGGCGATGTTCTGACCGGCGATATCCGGTGCGGAGCCGCCTGCGGGTTCAAACAGGCCGAAACCCTCTTCATTCAGGCTGGCGGAAGGCAGCAAGCCCATGGAACCGGTGATCATCGCGCATTCGTCAGACAGGATGTCACCGAACAGGTTAGAACAGAGCAGCACGTCAAACTGTGAGGGATCTTTAATCAGCTGCATGGTGGCGTTATCGATGTACATATGGCTCAACTGCACATCCGGGTAATCTTTTGCCACTTCGTTGACAATCTCGCGCCACATGACTGACGTCTGCAACACGTTGGCTTTATCGATAGAGGTGACGATGTTGCGACGTTTGCGGGCAGATTCAAAGGCGATGCGGGCAATGCGCTCAATTTCGAAACGGTGATACACCTCGGTATCGAAAGCGCGCTCGTGCGGACCGCTGCCTTCGCGGCCTTTCGGTTGGCCAAAATAGATGCCGCCGGTCAGTTCACGCACGCACAGGATATCGAAACCGCGCTCGGCGATATCGCTGCGCAGCGGACAGAAGGCTTCAAGACCTTTATACAGCGCAGCCGGACGCAGGTTGCTGAACAGCTTGAAGTGCTTCCGCAGCGGCAGCAACGCGCCGCGCTCTGGCTGCTGGGCAGGCGGCAGATGCTCCCATTTGGGCCCACCTACTGAGCCGAACAGAATCGCATCGGCTTGTTCTGCGCCAGCAACGGTAGCCGGTGGCAGCGGTTCGCCGTGACGATCGATGGCGATACCGCCAACATCATATTCGCTGGTGGTGATACGCATATCGAAACGCGTACGAATGGCATCGAGAACTTTCATGGCCTGCGCCATCACTTCCGGACCAATTCCGTCGCCTGGCAATACCGCGATATGAGAAGACTTAGACATAGTTACACCGTTTCCTTCTGATCTTTAAATTTACGCTGCAATTCTTTTTCCACCTGCTTAGCACGCCAAATGTTGTTCAACGCGTTCACCATCGCTTTAGCAGAGGATTCGACGATATCGGTCGCCAGACCCACGCCGTGGAATTTACGACCGTTGTAATTGACCACGATATCAACCTGACCCAGCGCGTTCTCGCCGTGGCCTTTCGCGGTCAACTTGTAATTCATCAGTTCGGCTTCAAAGCCGGTGATGCGGTTGATGGCTTGATAAACCGCATCCACTGGGCCATTACCGGTGGCGGCATCCGACTTCGTCTCTTCACCGCAGCCCAATTGCACAGATGCGGTAGCGGTAACGCTGGAGCCGGTCTGCACGTTGAATTCGTTCAGCTGGAAATACTCTGGCTCTTCGTTCTGTTTGTTAATGAAGGCTAAGGCTTCCAGATCGTAATCAAAGACCTGACCTTTCTTATCAGCCAGCTTCAGGAAGGCGTCATATAAGGTATCCAGATTGTAATCAGACTCTTTGTAGCCCATCTCTTCCATGCGGTGTTTTACCGCAGCACGACCAGATCGTGAGGTCAGATTCAGCTGGATTTTATGCAGGCCGATAGATTCTGGCGTCAGGATTTCGTAGTTTTCACGATTCTTCAGCACGCCATCCTGATGAATGCCCGAGGAGTGGGCGAAGGCGTTGGAGCCGACCACCGCTTTGTTAGCGGGAATTGGCATGTTGCAGATTTGGCTAACGGTTTGGCTGGTGCGGTAGATTTCCTGATGATTGATGTTGGTGTGCACATTCATGATCTGCTGACGGGTTTTAATCGCCATAATCACTTCTTCCAGCGCGCAGTTACCGGCGCGCTCACCCAGACCATTTAAGGTTCCTTCAACCTGACGTGCACCTGCTAACACTGCGGCGATAGCATTGCCGGTCGCCATACCCAAATCGTCATGGGTATGAACAGACAGGATGGCTTTATCGATGTTCGGCACGCGTGCTACCAATTGGCCGATGATGTTGGCGTATTCGCCAGGTAAGGTGTAGCCCACGGTATCCGGAATGTTGATAGTGGTTGCACCGGCATGAATAGCGGCTTCAACCATGCGGCACAGATCGTCGATTGGCGTACGGCCGCCATCTTCACACGAGAACTCAACGTCGTCGGTATAGTTGCGGGCGCGTTTAATCATGTGTACTGCGCGTTCAATCACTTCTGGCAATGTGCTGCGCAATTTGGTGGCGATGTGCATCGGCGAAGTGGCGATGAAGGTGTGAATACGGAACGCTTCAGCAACACGCAATGATTCATATGCGGCGTCAATGTCCTTCTCAACGCAGCGTGCCAGTCCGCAGACACGGCTGTTTTTAATGGTACGAGCGATGGTTTGTACGGATTCGAAATCACCTGGGGAGGAAACGGGGAAGCCCACTTCCATCACATCCACGCCCATACGTTCCAACGCCAGAGCGATCTGCAGTTTTTCTTTAACACTCAGGCTAGCCTGTAAAGCCTGTTCGCCGTCACGCAGAGTGGTATCGAAAATAATAACTTGCTGGCTCATCGTAATCTTCCTTTTGCATTAACTTTGCCGGTGCTACGAGCATAAAAAAACCCGCGCATTGGCGCGGGTTTCTTAAACTTCTGCAGGTTCGAATCAGTTATTGATTCCGCCCACGAGTCTACCGCGCAAACTGGATGCGTTTAGTAGTAGACCGAGTAGGCGGAAAGAATGAAACATGACTCAAACCTCGTAAATTGTGTGCTGCACATATTGGTACTGGAATTGACGAGTGAAGTCAACCTCAAGTGCAAGGGTATTTTAGCGCAGTCAAAAGGGTGATGTGCTGCGATTTTTCGGCTGAGCAGAGCAATGCCATTAATTAGCGGCTGGATAAGCAGAGTCCGCAGCTTAAACAAACGTTTATAAAATAGAATTTATTTTAAATTGTTGTTATTTAACGTTTTAAATGATTGGGGCAAGATGTGGTAAAAACAGGACAAAGCTTGTTGTTTAGAGGAATATGATGTGAGCGAAGCATTTTCCAGTTAATCACGCCAGAAAGTAATTATCCCAAAAGATTGTGGCCTGAGTGGCCAGGTAATATGAAAATCATATTTCTTATATCACGCTGCAAATAATCTCCAATCCAGCATTTTCCTCTGAGGTTATGACAAAGCATTAGTTTAATCCTCGCAGGCGATAATCACGCATCAGTGCCTTTATTGCCGGATCGAACGTGAGGTGGCGTGCTGGCGTTTGCAGGCCGGGTTGTCTGCGGTTATGGTAATCGACCTACTCTCAGAAGAATTAACTCAAGTAGATTCCCTGTACCTGGAAGGCGGAAATGAACGCCGTCTTCTGAGCATAAACATAAGGTTTTGATCTTAATTGGTATGCGGGGGCCGGATATCAGTGGCGTGCGGGAAACGCGAACGTCAGTGGATTCAGTCCCTCAAGCCTGGAGGCAGAAAATGGAGATGTTGTCAGGAGCCGAAATGGTCGTCCGTTCGTTAATCGATCAGGGCGTTAAGCAGGTATTCGGCTATCCGGGCGGAGCGGTGCTCGATATTTACGATGCACTGCAAACGGTCGGTGGAATTGACCACGTATTGGTCCGTCATGAACAAGGCGCGGTGCACATGGCCGATGGCCTGGCGCGCGCCACCGGCGAAGTGGGCGTAGTGCTGGTAACTTCGGGTCCTGGCGCCACCAATGCCATTACCGGCATTGCAACCGCCTATATGGACTCTATCCCGATGGTGATTCTGTCGGGTCAGGTGCCTTCTTCGCTCATCGGCTACGATGCGTTCCAGGAGTGCGACATGGTCGGCATCTCCCGCCCGGTGGTGAAGCACAGCTTCCTGGTAAAAAGCACCGAAGAGATTCCAACCGTGCTGAAAAAGGCCTTCTGGCTGGCGGCGAGCGGTCGTCCGGGCCCGGTGGTTATCGATCTACCAAAAGATATCCTCAATCCGGCTAATAAATTGCCTTACGTCTGGCCGGAAACCGTGAGCATGCGCTCTTACAATCCAACGATTCAGGGCCATAAAGGCCAGATTAAGCGCGCACTGCAAACATTGCTGGCGGCGCATAAGCCGGTGATTTACGCGGGCGGCGGTGCGATTATGTCCGGCTGTGAAGCTGAGCTGCTGCAGCTGGCTGAGCAACTCAATATACCGGTAACCATGTCGCTGATGGGCTTGGGTGTATTCCCCGGCACACATCGTCAGAGCGTTGGCATGCTTGGTATGCACGGCACCTACGAAGCTAACATGACCATGCATAACGCTGACCTGATTTTCGGGATTGGCGTGCGTTTCGACGATCGCACCACCAACAACCTGGCGAAGTACTGCCCGAATGCCACCATCATGCATATCGACGTTGATCCAACCTCGATTTCAAAAACCGTCAGCGCAGATATTCCAATTGTCGGTGATGCGAAACAGACGCTGGCGCAAATGCTTGAACTGTTGGCACAAAGCGATGCGAAGCAGGAGCTTGATAGCCTGCGCGATTGGTGGCAAACCATTGAAGGCTGGCGCAGTCGTAAATGCCTGGAATTTGATCGCAGCAGCGACAAAATTAAACCGCAGGCGGTCATCGAAACCATCTGTCGTCTGACGAAAGGCGAAGCTTACGTCACCTCCGACGTGGGCCAGCATCAGATGTTCGCTGCGCTTTATTACCAATTCGACAAACCACGTCGTTGGATCAACTCCGGCGGCCTGGGCACCATGGGCTTCGGCCTGCCTGCTGCGCTGGGCGTGAAGATGGCGCTGCCGGATGAAACGGTTATTTGCGTGACCGGCGATGGCAGTATCCAGATGAACATTCAGGAACTCTCTACTGCGCTGCAGTACGATTTGCCGGTGCTGGTGCTGAACCTTAACAACGGCTTCCTCGGCATGGTTAAGCAGTGGCAGGACATGATTTACTCTGGTCGCCACTCTCAGTCTTACATGCAGTCGCTACCGGACTTCGTTCGTCTGGCGGAAGCGTACGGTCATGTGGGTATCGCGATTCATCATCCTGCTGAGCTGGAAGAGAAGCTGCAGCTGGCGCTGGATACATTGGCGAAAGGGCGTCTGGTGTTTGTTGATGTGAATATTGACGGCAGCGAGCACGTTTACCCGATGCAGATTCGCGGTGGTTCGATGGATGAGATGTGGTTGAGCAAAACGGAGAGGACTTAATTATGCGTCGTATTTTATCGGTTCTGCTGGAAAACGAATCCGGCGCATTGTCCCGCGTAGTGGGGCTTTTCTCGCAACGCGGCTATAACATCGAAAGTCTTACCGTGGCGCCCACCGATGACCCCACGCTATCGCGTATGACCATCCAAACGGTTGGCGATGCGAAAGTGCTGGAGCAGATCGAAAAGCAATTGCACAAGCTGGTTGACGTGTTACGTGTCAGCGAGCTGGGGCAGGGCGCCTATGTTGAACGCGAAATCATGCTGGTGAAAATTCAGGCTAGCGGCTACGGTCGTGAAGAGGTGAAACGCAGTGCGGAGATTTTCCGTGGGCAGATTATTGACGTCACACCAACGCTTTACACGGTTCAGCTAGCGGGAACGAGCGATAAACTCGACGCGTTTCTCAACACGGTTCGTGACGTGGCGGAAATTGTTGAAGTGGCACGTTCAGGAATCGTTGGCGTATCACGTGGCGATCGCGTTATGCGCTAATAACGCACCGTAACCATCATATTCTGTGCTAACCCGGCGAAATGCCGGGTTTTTTTATTTTATGCGCTTCGGCAAGATGCTGGAGAAAAGCGGTTGCTCAGCGTACTTTTCTGCGGTTAGATGTTACAAATGTTTTATCCTTAGCTACTCTGCGGATATTTTCGCCAGCGCTGGCTTATCAGAATTAAGGTGTCATCGTGAAACTGGATGAAATTGCGCGCCTGGCAGGCGTGTCGCGCACCACCGCCAGCTACGTAATCAATGGCAAAGCGCGGCAGTATCGTGTCAGCGAAAAAACCGTCGAGAAAGTCATGGCGGTGGTGCGTGAACACAATTATCACCCCAATGCCGTCGCGGCAGGCCTTCGCGCCGGACGCACGCGCTCAATTGGCCTGGTGATCCCTGATTTGGAAAATACCAGTTATACGCGTATCGCTAACTATCTTGAGCGTCAGGCGCGTCAACGTGGTTATCAACTGTTGATTGCCTGCTCGGAAGATCAGCCAGATAACGAAATGCGCTGTATCGAGCATCTATTGCAGCGCCAGGTGGACGCCATCATTGTTTCCACCTCGCTGCCGCCTGAGCATCCGTTCTATCAGCGCTGGATTAACGATCCTTTGCCAATTATCGCGCTGGACCGCGCGCTGGACCGTGAGCACTTCACCAGTGTTGTGGGTGCCGATCAGGATGATGCGCAGATGCTGGCCGCTGAATTGCGTCAGCTTCCGGTTAAAAATGTGCTGTTCCTTGGCGCGCTGCCGGAGCTGTCGGTCAGTTTTTTGCGTGAATTGGGCTTTCGCGATGCGTGGAAGGATGACGCGCGACCAATCGATTACATCTACTGCAATAGCTTCGATCGTGCTGCGGCGGCAACGCTGTTTGAAAAGTACCTCGAAGATCATCCGATGCCGGACGCACTATTCACAACCTCATTTGGCCTGTTACAAGGGGTGATGGATATCACGCTCAAGCGCGATGGTCGTTTACCCACCGATCTGGCGATTGCCACCTTTGGTGACCACGAACTGTTGGATTTCCTGGAATGCCCGGTCCTGGCAGTGGGGCAGCGTCACCGCGATGTTGCGGAAAGAGTTCTTGAGCTGGTATTAGCCTCATTAGATGAGCCGCGGAAACCGAAGCCGGGTTTAACGCGCATTCGCCGTAATTTATTCCGCCGCGGACAATTAAGTCGTCGCACTAAATGAAAGTGTGGGCAGTTCTCTGCCCGCGCTTTATTATCTTCACAACTATTTTGCTCAAATGCGCCAGGCGTAAAAAAGCGTAAATTATCGCCACCCTATCTAACAATTTATCCCCACTGACTTTTCGTATTTGTTTACATATTCAGCAGTAGCTGCTAGCAGAGCTGTTGTGATGGTGCTGGGCTTCCTTTCAGAAATCCCCTAAAATGCAGCCGCTGTCGCATATTACGGGGCAAATATATTTTTGCCTGACAGCGTTTTATTTTTCGCCACTTTTCACATTGCGAAAAAATTTATTCAACTATTCATCAGGTTAATTTTTTATTTCTCTACTTATTACCCTTTTATTCCCTCCCGGATTAATTTCACGCGATGTAAATAGTGATATTCACTTGCCGTTGCGGCTTGACAAGGATTTCATCGGCTCCGTAAACTCGTTTCGTGGTAAAAAGTGGGATAAAGTGGTGAAAACGGGTGATTGAGGGGTAAGGCTGGCATGTTCCGTGGAGCAACGTTAGTCAATCTCGACAGCAAAGGACGATTAGCAGTACCAACACGCTATCGTGAATTGCTTGTCGCAGAGTCTCAGGGGCAAATGGTATGCACCATTGACCTCCACCAGCCATGCCTGCTGCTTTATACCCTGCCCGAATGGGAAATTATTGAGAAAAAGCTCTCTCGCTTATCCAGCATGAATCCCAGCGAGCGTCGCGTGCAGCGATTGCTGTTAGGACATGCTAGTGAGTGTCAGATGGATAATGCGGGCCGTTTGTTGTTGGCGAATACGCTGCGACAACATGCAGGCCTGAGCAAAGAAGTGATGCTGGTTGGACAGTTCAACAAGTTTGAGCTGTGGGATGAACAGACCTGGTATCAACAAGTTAAGGATGATATTGACACAGAACAGTCGGCTCAGGAGCCTTTATCTGAGCGGTTGCAGGACTTGTCGCTATAGCTATGCAGGAAAATTTTAAACACACCACAGTGCTGCTGGATGAGGCGGTTAACGGCCTCAATATCAGGGAAGACGGCATTTATATTGACGGCACTTTTGGTCGCGGCGGTCACTCGCGCTTAATCCTTTCGCAGCTTGGCGAGAAAGGGCAATTGATAGCGATTGATCGCGATCCGCAAGCGATAGCCGCAGCCGCTGAGATAAAAGATCCCCGTTTTTCGATCGTTCATGGGCCATTTTCGGCGCTGGCGGAGTATGTCGAAGCACGCGGGCTGACGGGCAAGATCGATGGCGTTTTGCTTGATCTTGGCGTCTCTTCACCGCAGCTGGATGATGCCGAACGTGGCTTCTCCTTCATGCGTGATGGACCACTGGATATGCGCATGGACCCCACGCGTGGGCAGTCGGCAGCAGAGTGGCTAATGAGCGCTGAAGAGGCCGATATCGCCTTCGTGATTAAAACCTACGGTGAAGAGCGTTTTGGTAAACGTATCGCGCGCGCCATCGTTGAGCGCAATCGTGAACAGCCAATGACGCGCACCAAAGAACTGGCCACGGTTATCGCTGCGGCAATGCCGGTGAAAGACAAGTTCAAGCATCCGGCGACGCGTACCTTCCAGGCGATTCGTATCTGGATCAACAGCGAGCTGGAAGAGATCGATACCGCGTTGAAGGGCGCATTATCAGTTCTTGCTCCCGGCGGTAGATTATCGATCATCAGTTTCCATTCGCTGGAAGATCGCTTAGTGAAGCGTTTTATGCGCGATCAGAGCCGTGGTCCGCAGGTGCCGGCCGGGATCCCAATGACTGAAGCGCAGCTTAAAGCCTTGGGCGGCCGTGAATTGAAAACGCTTGGCAAGCTGATCCCCGGCGAAGCCGAAGTGAACGAAAACCCACGAGCGCGCAGTTCGGTATTGCGTATCGCGGAGCGAACCGCGTCATGATCGGCAACGAGCGCCATAGCTTACCGGGCGTCATCGGGGGGGACCTGCTGCGATTTGGCAAGATACCGGTGCTGCTGTTGGTGGCCGTGCTGGTCTCCTCAGTCTTGGTTGTGACGACTACGCATAAAACGCGTCTGCTGACGGCGCAACGTGAACAGCTGGTGCTGGAGCGTGACGCGCTTGATATCGAATGGCGCAACCTGATTCTTGAAGAAAACGCGCTCGGCGATCATAGCCGGGTAGAGCGGATAGCAACCGATAAACTGCAAATGCAGCATGTTGATCCTTCACAGGAAAATATTGTGGTGCAGAAATAAGGAATCGCAGAACTCAATGAGTGGCGCAGGCAAAACGCTGAAGTTAAAAAAACAAGAAGATAAGGCCAGCTTTGTAAGCTGGCGTTTTGCGTTACTGTGCGGTTGCATTTTACTGGCGCTGGGCGGACTGCTGTCGCGCGTAGCGTGGCTGCAGGTGATCAACCCCGATAAACTGGTTAAAGAGGGCGATTTACGTTCGCTGCGCGTTCAGGCGGTGCCCACAGCGCGCGGCATGATCAGCGATCGAGCGGGACGTCCGCTGGCGGTAAGCGTGCCGGTAAATGCGATCTGGGCCGATCCCAAAGAGCTTCATGAGCACGGCGGTGTATCACTGGATGGTCGCTGGAAAGCCCTGTCTGATGCCTTATCGATTCCACTGGATCAGCTCGCATCCCGAGTTAACGCCAACCCAAAAGGACGCTTTGTATATCTGGCGCGTCAGGTAAATCCAGCGATTGGCGAGTACGTAAAAAAACTTAAACTGCCGGGCATTTATCTGCGTGAAGAGTCGCGTCGTTATTATCCCGCGGGCCAGGTTACCGCGCACCTGATTGGTTTCACCAACATCGATGGCCAGGGCATCGAAGGCATCGAAAAGAGCTTCGACAAATGGCTGACTGGCGCACCAGGCGAACGTACTGTGCGTAAAGACCGCAACGGCCGCGTAATCGAAGATATCTCCTCGGTTGATAGCCGTGCGGCACATAACCTGACGCTGAGCATTGATGAACGTCTACAAGCGCTGGTTTACCGCGAACTGAATAACGCCGTGGCCTTCAACAAAGCGGAGTCGGGCACTGCGGTGCTGGTGGATGTGAACACCGGTGAAGTGCTGGCAATGGCAAATAGCCCCGCTTATAACCCGAATAATCTCAGCAACACGCCGAAAGATGTCATGCGTAACCGCGCCATCACCGATATTTTCGAACCGGGTTCCACCGTGAAACCGATGGTGGTGATGACGGCTTTACAGCGTGGCGTGGTGAAAGAAAATAGCGTCCTAAATACCGTGCCGTACCGCGTGAATGGTCATGAGATCAAAGACGTGGCGCGCTACAGCGAATTAACCCTTACCGGGGTTTTACAGAAGTCGAGTAACGTCGGGGTTTCACGTTTGGCGTTAGCGATGCCCTCCTCAGCGCTTGTAGATACTTATGCGCGCTTTGGCCTGGGTAAACCGACCAATTTGGGGCTGGTCGGGGAAAGCAGTGGCTTATACCCTCAAAAACAACGGTGGTCTGACATAGAGAGGGCCACCTTCTCTTTCGGCTACGGGCTAATGGTAACGCCGTTACAGTTAGCGCGAGTCTACGCAACCATTGGCAGCTATGGCATTAACCGCCCGCTGTCGATCACCAAAGTTGACCCGCCGGTAGCGGGTGAACGCGTTTTCCAGGAAGACCTGGTGAGAACGGTGATGCATATGATGGAAAGCGTGGCGTTGCCAGGCGGCGGCGGCGTCAAAGCCGCCATCAAAGGCTATCGCATTGCCATTAAAACCGGTACCGCCAAAAAGGTGGGACCGGATGGTCGTTACGTCAATAAATACATTGCTTATACCGCAGGCGTTGCGCCTGCCAGTCATCCTCGTTTTGCGTTGGTTGTGGTTATCAACGATCCACAGGCCGGTAAATATTATGGTGGTGCGGTTTCAGCACCGGTGTTTGGCGCCATCATGGGCGGCGTGTTACGTACCATGAACATTGAACCTGATGCGCTGCCAACGGTTGATAAGAACGAGTTGGTGAAGAATAGAAGTGAGGAATCAAGTGACAGATCGTAACCTGCGCGACTTACTGGCCCCGTGGGTGCCGGGTGCGCCGGCGCGTCCACTCCGTGACATGACACTAGACAGCCGCGCGGCGGCTTCTGGCGATCTGTTTATCGCCGTGGCGGGCCATCATGCTGATGGACGTCGTTTTATTCCGCAGGCTATCGCACAAGGCGTGGCGGCAGTCATTGCCGAGGCCGAAGGCGAAGCCAGCGATGGAGATATCCGCGAGATGCATGGCGTCCCGGTTATTTATCTGGCGCAGTTACAGCAGCGTCTCTCTGCACTGGCCGGACGCTTTTATCAGCAGCCTGCGAGCAAACTGAAATTAATTGGTGTGACCGGCACCAACGGTAAAACCACCACCACACAACTGATGGCGCAGTGGGCCAATCTGCTGGGTGAAACTGGCGCAGTGATGGGCACGGTGGGCAATGGTCTTTACGGTCAACTGGTGGCAACTGAAAACACCACCGGTTCCGCGGTAGATGTGCAACACGTTCTGAATGATTTGGTCGGGCAGGGCGCAACCCTGACAGCAATGGAAGTGTCTTCACACGGTTTGGTGCAGCACCGCGTCGCAGCGCTGCCGTTTGCCGCGGCGGTATTTACCAATCTAAGCCGCGATCACCTTGATTATCATGGTGATATGCAGGGCTACGAATCTGCCAAATGGCTACTGTTCTCTGAGCATCAGGTGGCCGAAGCCATTATCAATGCCGATGATGAAGTAGGACGTCGCTGGCTGGCAAAATTGCCGGATGCCGTAGCGGTGACTATGGAAAATAATCTGCAATCTGGCTGCCATGGCCGCTGGCTCAAAGCCACGGCGGTGGATTACCACGATGGTGGCGCACATATTCAATTCAGCTCCAGCTGGGGCGACGGTGAGTTTGATAGCCGCCTGATGGGCGCTTTCAACGTCAGCAATTTGCTGCTGGCGCTGGCGACATTGCTGACGCTGGATTATCCGCTCGATGCGTTGGTAGCGACTGCGCCACAGTTGTTACCGGTTTGTGGTCGCATGGAAGTCTTCACCGCACCAGAAAAACCTACGGTTGTTGTCGATTACGCTCACACGCCGGATGCGCTGGAGAAAGCGTTGGAAGCCGCGCGTCTGCACTGTAAAGGTCAGCTTTGGTGCGTGTTTGGCTGCGGTGGCGATCGTGATAAAGGCAAACGCCCATTGATGGGTGCAATTGCTGAGCAATTCTCCGACATCGTGGTGATCACCGACGATAATCCGCGCAGCGAAGAGCCGATGTCCATTGTGAATGACATTCTCACTGGGCTGCTCGATCCAGGCCGCGCACGCGTAGTCGCAGGGCGTGCGCAAGCGGTGACCAACGCCGTCATGCAAGCCCGCGCGGATGACATCGTGCTAGTGGCCGGAAAAGGCCACGAAGATTATCAAATCATTGGTAACCGCCGCTTAGATTATTCGGATCGTGACACCGTCGCCCGTTTGTTGGGGGTGATGGCATGATCCCCGTTTCTCTGCAAACCCTGGCCAATATCAGCGGCGGTAAACTGCACGGTGCGGATTTAACCGTCGCCGATGTCACCACCGATACGCGTAAAGTCACCGCCGGCAGCCTGTTTGTGGCGCTGGTCGGTGAACGTTTCGATGCCCATGATTTCGCCAATGATGCAATTACCAACGGTGCGCAGGCGCTGCTGGTCAGCAAACTGTTGCCGTCTACAGTGCCGCAGGTGGTCGTGGCTGATACGCGCATTGCCTTTGGACAGCTCGCTGCGTGGGTACGTCAGCAGGCGAACGCACGTGTCGTAGCGCTGACAGGTTCATCCGGTAAAACCTCCGTTAAAGAGATGACCGCCGCGATTCTGCGCCAATGCGGTGAAACGCTCTACACCGCAGGCAATCTGAATAACGATTTTGGTGTGCCAATGACGCTGCTGCGTCTCACCAAAGAGCATGCTTACGCGGTGATTGAGCTGGGTGCCAACCACCAGGGTGAAATTGCCTACACCACTGATTTAGTGCGTCCGGAAACGGCGCTAGTGAATAATCTTGCGGCGGCGCATCTGGAAGGCTTCGGTTCGCTGGCGGGCGTAGCCAAAGCAAAAGGCGAAATTTTTGGTGGACTGCCGGTTCACGGCACCGCGATCGTCAACGCCGACAGCAACGACCTTGCCCACTGGCAATCTCAGTTCGTGGATAAAACCTTGTGGCGCTTCTCACCGCAGCCGATGGCTGATGCTGAGTTTCGTGCCAGTGAAATTATTCTGCGTGCGGATGCCACACTGTTCACCATGCATACACCGCGCGGCGATATTGCGGTTGAGCTGCCGCTGCCCGGGCGTCATAACATCGCCAATGCGTTAGCCGCAGCAGCGCTGGCGCTGTCGGTAGATGCACCACTGACGGCAATTCAGAGCGGGCTAAAAACGTTGCAGCCGGTTCCTGGACGCCTGTACCCGATTCGTCTGGCGGCCAATCAATTACTGTTGGATGACAGCTATAACGCCAACGTCGGTTCGATGACGGCCGCGGCGCAGGTACTGGGTGATATGCCTGGATTCCGCGTGATGGTAGTGGGCGATATGGCAGAGCTGGGTGATGAAGCGGAGCTGTGTCACCGTCAGGTGGGCGACGCAGCGAGAACCGCAGGCATTGATTGCGTATTAAGCACCGGAACGCTCAGCCAGCTGATTGGCGAAAGTAACGGTAAAGGCGAGCATTTCGCCACTAAAGCCGCGTTGACTGAACGTTTACGCACATTGCTGTCCGAACATCAGGACATCACTATTTTGGTTAAAGGTTCACGTAGTGCCGCCATGGAGCAGGTAGTACAGAGCTTACAGGAGAAAGGAACATGCTAGTCTGGCTGGCCGAACATCTGGTCGCATTTTATTCCGGCTTTAACGTCTTCTCGTATCTGACGTTTCGCGCCATTGTCAGCCTGCTGACCGCTCTGTTCATTTCTCTGTGGATGGGTCCACGCCTGATTGCCTGGCTGCAGAAACTGCAGATTGGCCAGGTGGTACGTAACGATGGCCCAGAATCGCACTTCAGCAAGCGCGGCACGCCCACCATGGGCGGCGTGATGATCCTCACCTCCATCACCATTTCGGTGCTGATGTGGGCGTACCCGTCCAATCCTTATGTCTGGTGCGTGCTAGTGGTGCTGGTTGGCTTTGGCATCATCGGCTTTGTGGATGACTACCGCAAAGTGGTGCGTAAAGATACCAAAGGCCTGATCGCGCGCTGGAAGTACTTCTGGATGTCAGTGATTTCTCTGGCCGTCGCGTTTGCGCTGTTTATCGCTGGCAAAGATACGCCAGCCACACAGCTGGTGGTGCCGTTCTTTAAAGATGTTATGCCGCAGCTGGGTTTGTTCTACGTAGTGCTGGCGTATTTCGTGATTGTCGGTACGGGTAACGCCGTTAACTTAACGGATGGCCTTGATGGCCTGGCGATTATGCCAACCGTATTTGTGGCAGCTGGCTTCGCGCTGGTGGCCTGGGCGACCGGCAACGTTAAATTTGCTGAGTATCTGCATATTCCGTATTTACGGCACGCCGGTGAATTGGTGATTGTCTGCACCGCGATTGTCGGGGCAGGCCTCGGATTTTTGTGGTTCAACACTTATCCAGCGCAGGTGTTTATGGGCGATGTCGGCTCATTGGCGCTGGGTGGCGCGCTTGGCACCATCGCGGTGCTGCTGCGTCAGGAATTCCTGCTGGTAATTATGGGCGGCGTGTTTGTCGTGGAAACGCTGTCGGTGATTCTGCAGGTGGGATCGTTCAAGCTGCGCGGCCAACGCATTTTCCGCATGGCGCCAATTCATCATCACTATGAATTGAAAGGCTGGCCGGAGCCGCGCGTCATCGTGCGCTTCTGGATTATTTCGCTGATGCTGGTGCTGATTGGCCTGGCAACGCTGAAGGTACGTTAATCATGGCTGACTATCGGGGCAGAAAAGTCGTCATCATTGGATTAGGCATCACTGGCCTCTCCTGTGTTGATTTCTTCCTCGCGCAAGGCGTAACGCCACGCGTGATGGATACCCGTGTCTCGCCGCCGGGACTGGAAAAACTGCCAGCCTCGGTGGAGCGCTATGTTGGCGGTATCAATAGCGATTGGCTGCTGGCGTCTGATTTGATTATCGCCAGCCCTGGCATCGCGCTGGCTCATCCTGCCTTAAGCGAAGCAGCGGATGCCGGGATTGAGGTCATCGGCGATATTGAGCTGTTCTGCCGTGAAGCCCAGGCACCGATTGTGGCGATTACCGGTTCCAACGGCAAAAGTACCGTAACTACCTTGGTGGGCGAGATGGCTCGCGCGGCAGGTTGGCAGGTGGGCGTGGGCGGCAATATCGGTTTACCCGCGCTGACACTACTGAAATCACCGGCTCAGCTATATGTATTAGAACTTTCCAGCTTCCAGCTGGAAACCACGCATAGCCTGAAAGCGGCGGCGGCAACGATCCTCAATCTTACTGAAGATCATATGGATCGCTATCCGCTGGGCATGCAGCAATATCGTGCAGCCAAGCTGCGCATTTACGAAAACGCCAGCGTCTGCGTGGTCAATGCCGACGATGGCATGACCATGCCGGTACGCGGCGTCGATCAGCGCTGTGTGAGCTTTGGTATCAACCTTGGCGATTATCATCTCAATCAGCAGCAGGGCAGTACCTGGCTGCGAGTGAAGGGTGAAAAGGTTCTGAATACCGATGAGATGACGCTGGTAGGTCAGCATAACTACACCAACGCGCTGGCTGCGTTAGCATTGGCCGATGCGGTAAATATTCCGCGTGCCTCCAGTTTAAAAGCCCTCACCACCTTCTCTGGCCTGGCGCATCGCTTCCAGCTGGTACATGAAGCTAACGGTGTGCGCTGGATTAACGATTCCAAAGCCACCAACGTGGGTAGCACCGAAGCGGCACTGAATGGCCTGCAGGTGAAAGGTACGCTATGGCTGCTGCTGGGCGGTGATGGTAAATCGGCTGATTTCAGCCCGCTGGCGCGTTATCTGCAAGGCGACAACGTGAAGCTGTTCTGCTTTGGCCGCGATGGCGACGCGTTAGCGGATCTCCGCCCGGAAATCGCAACGCGCACCGAGACTATGCAGCAGGCGATGATTCAGATCGCCGCTCAGGTGAAACCTGGCGACATGGTGCTGTTGTCACCGGCTTGCGCCAGCCTCGATCAGTTTCGTAATTTTGAACAGCGTGGCGATCGGTTCGCGCAACTGGCGAAGGAGCTGAGCTGATGCGTATTCCTGGTTCCGGTATAGCCAGCTATCTGTCACTTCGCTTACGCGATTGGGTGATGGGCGCGCGTGATAACGATGATGCGCCGGTGGTGCTGTATGACCGAACGCTACTGTGGTTGACCTTTGGTTTGGCGCTGATCGGTTTTGTTATGGTGACATCGGCGTCAATGCCAGTAGGCCAGCGCCTGAACGAAGATCCCTTCTATTTTGCCAAGCGTGATGCATTTTATATCGCCCTGGCATTCGGTATGGCGCTGGTGACATTACGTGTCCCAATGGATTTCTGGCAGCGCTATAGCAACGTGATGCTGATGGTTTCGGTCGTCATGCTGCTGATTGTATTAGTTGTCGGCAGCTCCGTTAACGGCGCATCTCGCTGGATTGCCCTTGGCCCGCTGCGTATTCAGCCAGCCGAGCTTTCGAAGTTAACGCTGTTCTGCTATCTCGCCAGCTATCTGGTGCGCAAAGTGGAAGAAGTGCGCAATAACTTCTGGGGTTTCTGTAAACCAATGGGCGTAATGGTGGTGCTGGCGGTACTTCTGCTGGCACAGCCGGACCTCGGCACCGTGGTGGTGCTGTTTGTTACCACGCTGGCGATGCTGTTCCTCGCCGGTGCGAAAATGTGGCAGTTCCTGGCGATTATCGGCTCCGGCATTTTTGCTGTGGTGCTGCTGATCATCGCTGAGCCTTACCGTATGCGTCGCGTCACTTCTTTCTGGAATCCATGGGAAGATCCCTTTGGTAGCGGCTATCAGCTGACGCAATCCTTAATGGCTTTTGGTCGCGGTGAGTTTTGGGGCCAGGGTTTAGGCAACTCGGTACAGAAACTGGAATATCTGCCAGAAGCCCATACCGACTTTATCTTCTCCATCATCGGTGAAGAGTTGGGTTATGTCGGTGTGGTTTTAGCGCTGTTGATGGTATTCTTCGTCGCTTTTCGCGCGATGTCGATTGGTCGCCGTGCTCTGGAGATCGATCAGCGCTTCTCAGGCTTCCTCGCTTGCTCAATTGGCGTGTGGTTCAGCTTCCAGGCGCTGGTTAATGTCGGTGCGGCAGCCGGTATGCTGCCCACCAAAGGTCTGACGCTGCCGCTGATCAGTTACGGTGGTTCGAGTCTGATCATCATGTCGACCGCCATCGTGTTTTTATTACGCATAGATTATGAAACGCGTCTGGCAAAAGCGCAGGCGTTTACCCGAGGTGCTCGATGAGTGGCAAACGGCTGATGGTCATGGCAGGCGGTACTGGCGGACACGTGTTCCCCGGTCTGGCCGTTGCCCATCACCTGATGGAACAGGGCTGGCAGGTGCGCTGGCTCGGAACCGCTGACCGTATGGAAGCGGATTTGGTGCCGAAAAACGGTATCGAAATTGATTTTATCCGCATCAGCGGTTTGCGCGGCAAAGGTGTGAAAGCGCAGCTTTTGGCACCGGTGCGCATCTTTAATGCGTGGCGCCAGGCGCGTCGCATTATGAAGAGCTGGCAACCGGATGTGGTGCTGGGCATGGGCGGTTACGTTTCGGGTCCCGGCGGATTGGCCGCGTGGAGCTGCGGCATTCCGGTGGTGCTGCATGAGCAGAACGGCATTGCCGGGCTGACCAATAAGTGGCTGGCGAAAATCGCTACCAAAGTGATGCAGGCATTTCCGGGCGCATTCCCAACGGCTGAAGTGGTGGGGAATCCGGTGCGTACCGATGTGCTAGCCCTGCCGTTACCGGCAGAGCGGCTGAGTGGACGTTTCGGCCCGATTCGCGTGCTGGTGGTCGGTGGCAGCCAGGGCGCACGCATCCTCAATCAGACCGTGCCACAGGTGGCTGCGGAATTGGGTGAAGCCATTACGGTTTGGCATCAAACCGGCAAAGGCGGGCTGGAAACCGTGCAGCAGGCTTATCGTGCAGCTGGCCAGCCGCAACATAAAGTCACCGAATTTATTGATGACATGGCAGAAGCCTACGCGTGGGCGGATGTGGTGGTGTGCCGTTCCGGGGCTTTGACGGTTAGCGAAGTGGCTGCCGCAGGTTTACCGGCGATCTTCGTGCCGTTTCAGCACAAAGATCGTCAGCAGTACTGGAATGCGCTGCCGTTGGAAAAGGCGGGCGCGGCCAAAATTTTCGAGCAGCCGCAGTTTACTGCGTCTGTTGTAGCGGACACGCTGCGTCACTGGGATCGCACCACATTACTGGCGATGGCAGAAAAAGCCCGTCAGGTGGCGATTCCGGATGCAACCGAGCGGGTTGCAAATGAAGTGGCGCGCGTCGCGAAGTAAATTAATCGGCCAGTTGATTTGGCCCGTACCTTAAGCGGGTACAAACGGGAAAAACAGGTAATTGAAACAGATGAATACACAACAATTGGCAAAACTGCGTTCTATTGTGCCCGAGATGCGTCGCGTCCGGCACATTCACTTTGTTGGCATCGGTGGTGCTGGCATGGGCGGTATTGCCGAGGTGTTGGCGAACGAAGGTTATCACATCAGCGGTTCTGATTTGGCGCCAAACCCCGTGACGCAGCATTTGGCCTCGCTGGGCGCAACGATTTACTTCAACCATCGTCCAGAAAACGTGACCGATGCGAGTGTCGTCGTGGTCTCAACGGCCGTAGCGCAAGATAACCCGGAATTAGTGGCCGCGCGTGAGCAGCGTATTCCTGTGATTCGTCGTGCGGAAATGTTGGCGGAACTTATGCGTTTCCGTCACGGCATTGCGGTTGCCGGAACGCACGGCAAAACCACCACTACCGCGATGGTGACCAGTATTTATGCCGAAGGCGGCCTGGATCCAACTTTCGTTAACGGTGGATTGGTTAAAGCTGCAGGTACACATGCGCGCCTTGGCAGCAGCCGTTACCTGATCGCCGAAGCGGACGAAAGCGATGCGTCCTTCCTGCATCTGCAGCCGATGGTGGCGATTGTGACCAACATCGAAGCGGATCACATGGACACTTATCAGGGCGATTTCGAGAATCTGAAGCAGACGTTCATTAACTTCCTGCACAACCTGCCATTCTACGGACGCGCGGTGATGTGTGTGGATGACGCGGTGATTCGTGACCTGATTCCACGTGTAGGCCGTCAGGTCACAACTTACGGCTTCAGCGATGACGCTGACGTGCGTATTGAAAATTACGAGCAGCGTGGCGCACAGGGGCACTTCACGCTGATCCGTCAGGACAAGCCAGTGCTGAACGTCACGCTGAATGCGCCTGGCCGTCATAACGCATTGAACGCGGCGGCGGCGGTGGCGGTGGCCAGCGAAGAGGGGATTGAAGATAACGCGATTCTGGCCGCGCTGGAGAGCTTCCAGGGCACCGGACGCCGCTTTGATGTACTGGGCGAGTTTGATACCGCCGCCGTCAATGGCAACCCGGGCAGCGCGATGCTGGTCGATGATTACGGCCATCATCCAACCGAAGTGGATGTCACCATCAAAGCCGCACGTGCCGGCTGGCCTGAGAAGAAACTGGTGATGGTATTCCAGCCACATCGTTACACGCGTACGCGTGACCTGTTTGATGATTTCGCTAACGTGCTGTCGCAGGTGGATGTGCTGCTGATGCTGGATGTTTATCCGGCCGGTGAAGCCGCCATTCCGGGCGCCGATAGCCGCTCCCTGTGCCGCGCGATTCGTAACCGTGGCAAGGTGGACCCGATTCTGGTCTCTGAGCATGATGCCTTACCAGATGCATTGGCCCCGTTGCTGTCAGGTGATGACCTGGTGATCGTTCAGGGCGCAGGCAACATCGGCAAGATTGCACGTAAGCTGGCGGAAAACGCCCTGCAGCCTGCGGTAAAAATGGAGGCGCGTCATGACTGAGAAGGTCGCAGTATTGATGGGCGGCACCTCGGCCGAACGTGAAGTCTCGCTGATGTCAGGTGCGGCGGTGCTGGCCGGACTGCGTGAAATGGGTATTGATGCGCATGCTGTCGATACGCGTGATGTGTCGGTACTGAAGCTAAAACAGCAAGGCTTTGCGAAAGCGTTTATTGCGCTGCACGGTCGCGGTGGTGAAGACGGCACCTTGCAAGCGGTGCTGGAGTTCTTGCAGCTCCCTTATACCGGCAGTGGCGTAATGGCCTCGGCGATCACCATGGACAAACTGCGCAGCAAATTGTTGTGGCAGGGCAGGGGATTACCTTCAGGCAAATTTGTCTGGCTGACGCGTCAGCAATATCAGCAAGGTTTAGATGCAGATACCACCGCCGCCGTTCAGGCGCTGGGTTTACCGCTGTTTGTGAAGCCAAGCTGTGAAGGTTCCAGCGTTGGCATCAGCCGTGTGAATCATGCGGACGCACTACCTGCCGCGCTGGAAGAGGCATTTCGTCACGATAACGACGTGCTGATTGAAGCGTTTCTCAGCGGCGCCGAGTACACCGTGGGCATCGTAGGTGAGCAAATTCTGCCTTCAATCAGAATTAAAACCGCCAGCGAGTTCTATGACTATGAAGCTAAATACATTTCTGACGATACTGAGTACTTCTGTCCGAGCGGTTTAAGCGCTGAGCAGGAAGCAGAATTGCAGACGCTGGTGTGGGCAGCCTGGCGCGCGTTGGGTTGCAGCGGCTGGGGACGTGTGGACGTTATGGCTGACGGCGAGGGCAATTTCCAGCTGTTGGAAGTGAATACCTCACCAGGCATGACCAGCCACAGTCTGGTACCCATGGCGGCGAAGCAGGCGGGATACAGTTTCCCGCAGCTAGTGGCGCGTATTCTGGAGCTGGCTGACTGATATGTCTCAGGCGGCGATACGAGTACGCAATCGTGAACCTCAGGAGCGTGCGCGCTCCGGGCGTAGCAACGGTGCACGACTGTTTGGCATCGTGTTCCTGCTGATAGTGTTAGGCATTATGGTGGCGGGCGGCCTTGTGGTGCTGAAGTGGATGAATGACGCGTCGCGCTTGCCGTTATCCAGGCTGGTGGTGACGGGGCAAACCCACTACACCACGCATGATGATATTCGCCAGGCGATTTTATCGCTCGGCGCGCCTGGGACCTTCATGTCGCAGAACGTCGATATCATTCAACAGCAGATCGAGCGTTTGCCCTGGATAAAGCAGGTCAGTGTGCGGAAGCAGTGGCCTGATGAGCTGAAGATTAATTTGGTGGAGTATGTTCCGGTGGCACGTTGGAACGACTCACATATGGTTGACGCCGATGGCGTCTCCTTCAGTGTTCCGGCCAGTCACATTGGCAAAGAAACCCTGCCAATGCTTTATGGCCCGGAAGGCAGTGAAAATGAGGTGTTGGCCGGCTATCACACCATGAGTGATGTATTAAAGGCTAACAAGTTTACCCTGAAGGTCGCGTCGATGACGGCGCGGCGCTCATGGCAATTAGTGACCAGTGACGATGTGCGCATTGAGCTGGGACGCAGCGATACCATGAAGCGTCTGAACCGTTTTATTGAGCTCTATCCGGAGCTGCAGCAGCAGGGCCAGAGTCATAATCAGCGCATTACCTACGTCGATTTGCGCTACGACTCGGGCGCCGCAGTGGGCTGGGCAGCGGCACCGATAGAGCCACAGGACAGTAATCAGCAACAGAACCAGGCACAGGCTAAACCACAATGATCAAGGCAACGGACAGAAAACTGGTAGTAGGACTCGAAATTGGCACCGCAAAGGTGTCCGCCCTGGTTGGGGAAATTCTGCCCGATGGTATGGTCAATATTATTGGGGTGGGCAGTTGCCCGTCTCGCGGTATGGATAAAGGCGGCGTAAACGACCTTGAGTCGGTGGTGAAATGCGTACAGCGCGCCATCGATCAGGCTGAACTGATGGCGGATTGCCAGATTTCTTCGGTCTACCTTGCATTATCGGGCAAACATATCAGTTGCCAGAACGAAATCGGGATGGTTCCGATTTCGGAAGAGGAAGTGACTCAGGATGATGTAGAGAACGTAGTGCATACGGCGAAATCCGTTCGCGTACGTGATGAACATCGTATCCTGCATGTGATACCGCAGGAATATGCCATCGATTATCAGGAAGGCATCAAAAATCCTGTAGGCCTTTCCGGCGTACGTATGCAGGCGAAGGTGCATCTGATCACCTGCCACAACGATATGGCAAAAAATATTGTTAAAGCCGTTGAACGTTGCGGCCTGAAAGTTGACCAACTGATTTTTGCCGGGCTGGCTTCCAGTTTTTCCGTCTTGACTGAAGATGAACGTGAGCTGGGAGTCTGTGTTGTTGACATCGGTGGCGGTACAATGGATATCGCTGTTTATACTGGCGGAGCGCTGCGTCATACCAAAGTGATCCCGTATGCAGGGAACGTGGTGACCAGCGATATTGCTTACGCCTTTGGTACACCGCCTACCGACGCGGAAGCGATTAAAGTGCGTCACGGTTGTGCATTAGGCTCGATTGTCGGCAAAGACGAAAACGTCGAAGTGCCGAGCGTCGGTGGACGTCCACCTCGCAGCCTGCAGCGCCAAACGCTGGCCGAAGTGATTGAGCCGCGTTACACCGAACTGTTGAATCTGGTTAACGACGAGATTCTGCAACTACAGGAGCAGCTGCGCCAGCAGGGCGTAAAACATCATCTGGCGGCCGGTATCGTGCTGACCGGTGGTGCGGCGCAGATTGAAGGTTTGGCAGCCTGTGCACAGCGTGTATTCCACACGCAGGTGCGCATTGGACAGCCGCTCAACATCACCGGCCTGACGGATTATGCGCAGGAGCCGTATTACTCTACGGCGGTTGGACTGCTGCATTATGGCAAAGAGTCACATATGAACGGTGATGCGGAAACGGAAAAACGTGCTTCGGTGGGCAATTGGTTTAAGCGAATCAATAGCTGGCTGAAGAAAGAGTTTTAATTTTTGAAAAAGGAGATCATGCTGGCAATGTTTATGATCTCCAGGCGACAGGCACATAACGGAGAGAAATCATGTTTGAACCTATGGAATTAACCAATGACGCGGTGATTAAAGTCATCGGCGTCGGCGGTGGCGGCGGTAACGCCGTAGAGCACATGGTACGCGAGCGTATCGAAGGTGTGGAATTCTTCGCTGTGAACACCGACGCGCAAGCGTTGCGTAAGACAGCGGTCGGCCAGACGATCCAGATCGGGACCAATATCACTAAAGGTCTCGGTGCAGGTGCGAACCCAGAAGTGGGTCGTAACTCTGCAGAAGAGGATCGCGAAGCACTGCGTGCTGCGCTGGATGGTGCAGACATGGTGTTTATCGCAGCAGGCATGGGCGGCGGTACCGGTACGGGTGCTGCGCCAGTGGTCGCTGAAGTAGCCAAAGATTTGGGTATCCTGACTGTTGCAGTGGTAACGAAGCCATTCAACTTTGAAGGCAAAAAGCGTATGGCTTTTGCTGAGCAGGGTATCGCCGAGCTTTCGAAGCACGTCGATTCATTGATCACTATTCCAAACGACAAGCTGTTGAAAGTATTAGGCCGTGGTATTTCGCTGTTGGATGCGTTCGGCGCAGCTAACGATGTACTGAAAGGCGCTGTACAGGGTATTGCTGAGTTGATCACGCGCCCTGGCTTGATGAACGTTGACTTCGCAGACGTGCGTACCGTGATGTCAGAAATGGGTTACGCCATGATGGGTTCAGGCGTGGCATGCGGTGAAGATCGTGCGGAAGAAGCCGCTGAAATGGCGATTTCAAGCCCGCTGCTGGAAGATATCGATCTTTCTGGCGCGCGCGGCGTGCTGGTCAACATCACCGCTGGCTTCGATCTGCGTCTGGATGAGTTTGAAACCGTGGGTAACACCATTCGCGCCTTCGCGTCTGACAACGCTACCGTGGTAATTGGTACTTCTCTGGATCCAGAGATGAACGACGAACTGCGTGTCACCGTAGTTGCGACCGGTATTGGCATGGATAAGCGTCCAGAAATCACCCTGGTAACGAATAAGCCAGCCACACAGCCAGTGATGGATCATCGCTACCAGCAGCACGGCATGGCGCCGCTGCCGCAGGAGCAGAAACCTGCTGCTAAAGTGGTTAATGACCAGCCAGCCGCATCAAGCAAAGAACCTGATTATCTGGATATTCCAGCCTTCCTGCGTAAACAGGCTGACTAAGAATATCCCGAGAATTGGGATTCTCCGCTCTTTGTGCTAAAGTATTCCCCCGCCGGTAATTTATACTGGCGGTCGGAAGGGTAATATTGCGAGATAATGCGATGATCAAACAAAGGACATTAAAACGTATTGTTCAGGCGACAGGTGTCGGTTTACATACCGGCAAGAAAGTCACGCTGACATTACGCCCTGCGTCGGCTAATACCGGGGTCATCTATCGTCGCACTGACTTGAATCCACCGGTTGATTTCCCGGCTGATGCAAAATATGTGCGCGACACCATGCTAAGTACGTGCCTGGTGAATGATGAAGGCGTGCGTATTTCAACAGTTGAACACCTGAACGCCGCACTGGCGGGTTTAGGCATCGACAACATTATTGTTGAAGTTGATGCACCGGAAATCCCGATTATGGATGGCAGTGCCGCACCTTTTGTCTATCTGCTGATGGATGCAGGCATTGAAGAGCTGAGCAGCGCGAAGAAATTTGTGCGTGTTAAGCAAACCGTGCGTGTGGAAGATGGCGATAAGTGGGCCGAGATCAAACCTTATAACGGGTTCTCACTCGACTTTACTATCGACTTTAAACATCCAGCGATTGACTCAAGTTCGCAGCGTTACCAGCTCAACTTCTCGGCTGAGAATTTCGTGCGTCAAATCAGCCGTGCGCGCACTTTTGGCTTTATGCGTGAAATCGAATATCTGCAGTCTAAAGGCCTGTGCCTGGGCGGTAGTTTAGATTGTGCGATTGGCCTTGATGATTTCCGCGTATTAAATGAAGACGGTTTGCGCTTTGAAGACGAGTTTGTTCGTCACAAAATGCTCGATGCGATCGGTGACCTGTTCATGTGCGGCCACAATGTTATTGGCGCATTTACCGCCTTTAAATCCGGCCATGCATTGAATAACAAGTTACTGCAAGCGGTTCTGGCGAAGCAGGAAGCTTGGGAATGGGCTACCTTCGAAGATGAAGCAGAACTGCCACTGGCATTCAAAGCACCTAATTTAGTTCTGGCGTAAGTCAGACGTAAAGCGGCAGGTTTCGCTGACACCCTCTCCGGTCAGTGGAATCTGCCGTTTTTTATTGCCTCGCTTTTAATCCTGCAAAACCGATCTCATTTCACTGTCGTGACTGGCGAAACCCTGTACAAAAAAACGTGAATTCCGCCGAAGCCCCTTTAATCACTGGTGTCGAAGCGCAACATAAGTGCTATCATCTGGCGCTCATATAAGCCGGGTATCGCAGACTCACGCGAAGGCTTTATCCTTTTATTCAATGCATTGTGGACGGGTTGTGATCGGGATTTTCTCACGCTGGCGACAATTAGGCAGACGCTACTTCTGGCCTCATCTCCTATTAGGGATGGTGGCGGCCAGTTTGGGTTTGCCTGCCTGTGCGCAAAGTTCTGAGCCCACGGCGAACGATTCGCCGATCAGCAGCCTGTTTGTTGGCAATGTTGTCCATTTCGATCATCTGATTCGTCTGCAGGAAAGTGCGCGTCGACCAAGTTTTAACGTCGATTACTGGCATCAACATGCCATCCGCACAGTTATCAGACATCTTTCTTTTAGCATGACGCCGCCTGCTCAGGCGGAGGCCAATCAAGCTGTACCATTAGCGGCACAAAAACTGGCGTTGATTGGTTCGCTTCAGGCGCTACTGACATCACCTACGCAACCGCTTAATGCCGTTGAGCCACAGCTAGCACTGCGCCACCGTGAACCGCAAATCCACACTTCTGCTGACTGGCAGGCTGCTATCCATGGCATCCGCGCCGGACCTTTCATTGCCTAACTGCTAACGTTTTTTTCCACATCCTGTTTTAGATTTTGCAGTCCGTGAAGTCACGGCTGAAAAGAGAATAATTTATTATGTTAATCAAACTGTTAACTAAAGTATTTGGCAGCAGCAATGATCGTACTTTGCGTCGTATGCGCAAAGTGGTAGACATCATCAACAAGATGGAGCCGGATTTCGTTAAGCTCTCTGATGATGAACTGAAAGCAAAAACCGATCTGTTCCGTGAGCGCCTGAAAAAGGGCGAAAGCCTTGAAAGCCTGATTCCTGAGGCCTTCGCCACCGTGCGGGAAGCGAGTAAGCGTGTATTCGGCATGCGTCATTTTGACGTCCAGCTGATTGGCGGCATGGTGTTGAACGATCGCTGCATCGCTGAAATGCGCACCGGTGAAGGTAAAACCTTGACCGCGACCTTGCCTGCTTATCTGAACGCGCTAAGCGGTAAAGGTGTGCACGTGGTCACCGTCAACGACTATCTGGCGCAGCGCGACGCCGAAAATAACCGTGCACTGTTTGAGTTCCTTGGCCTGACCATCGGTATTAACCTGCCTAATATGCCAGCCGTAGCGAAGCGTGCAGCCTATGCGGCTGATATTACTTACGGTACGAACAATGAATACGGCTTCGACTATCTGCGCGATAACATGGCGTTCAGCCCTGAAGAGCGTGTTCAGCGCAAACTGCACTATGCGCTGGTGGATGAAGTTGACTCCATTCTGATCGATGAAGCGCGTACGCCGCTGATCATCTCTGGTCCAGCTGAAGACAGTTCTGAGCTGTATACCAAGGTAAACAAAATTATCCCGCATCTGATTCGTCAGGAAAAAGAAGATTCTGACACCTTCCAGGGTGAAGGCGATTTCTGGGTTGATGAGAAAGCGCGTCAGGCACACATGAGCGAGCGCGGCCTGGTTAAAGTTGAAGAGCTGCTGGTTAGCCAAAACATCATGGAAGAAGGTGAGTCTCTCTACTCTCCAACCAACATTATGTTAATGCACCACGTTACTGCGGCACTGCGTGCCCATGCGCTCTTTACCCGCGACGTGGATTATATCGTGAAAGATGGCGAAGTGGTCATCGTCGATGAACATACCGGTCGTACCATGCAAGGTCGTCGCTGGTCAGATGGTCTGCATCAGGCGGTTGAAGCGAAAGAAGGCGTGGAAATTCAAAATGAAAACCAGACGCTGGCCTCCATTACTTTCCAGAATTACTTCCGTATCTACGAGAAACTGGCCGGTATGACCGGTACCGCCGATACCGAAGCGTTTGAATTCAGCTCAATCTATAAGCTCGATACTATCGTGGTGCCAACTAACCGCCCGATGGTGCGTAAAGATATGGCCGACTTGGTTTATATGACCGAGAAAGAGAAGATCGACGCCATTATTGAAGACATTCGTAACTGCACGGCAAAAGGTCAGCCGGTATTGGTAGGTACAATTTCGATTGAAAAATCTGAAGTGGTTTCCAATGAGCTAACGCGCGCGGGCATCAAACACAGCGTACTGAATGCCAAGTTCCACGCCAGTGAAGCGGATATCGTGGCACAGGCAGGCCAGCCATCGGCAGTAACCATCGCCACCAACATGGCTGGTCGTGGTACCGATATCGTGCTGGGCGGTAGCTGGCAAGCTGAGCTTGCCGCCATGGACGAGCCGACTGAAGAGCAAATTGAGGCGATGAAAGCCGCCTGGAAACTGCGTCATGATGCAGTGCTGGCGGCGGGCGGCCTGCACATCATTGGTACTGAGCGTCACGAATCACGTCGTATCGATAATCAGCTGCGTGGTCGTGCTGGTCGTCAGGGTGATGCCGGTTCTTCACGCTTCTACCTGTCGATGGAAGATGCCTTGATGCGTATCTTCGCTTCGGACCGCGTATCAAACATGATGCGTAAACTGGGTATGAAGCCAGGTGAAGCGATTGAGCATCCATGGGTGACCAAAGCAATTGCCAACGCTCAACGTAAAGTGGAAAGTCGCAACTTCGATATTCGTAAACAGCTGCTGGAATACGATGACGTCGCTAACGATCAGCGTCGTGCTATCTATAGCCAGCGTAACGAACTGCTGGATGTTTCTGATGTGTCTGAAACCATCAACAGCATCCGTGAAGATGTCTACAAAACCACTATCGATACGTACATTCCACCGCAGTCGCTGGAAGAAATGTGGGATGTGGCGGGACTGGAAGAGCGTCTGCGTAATGACTTCGATCTGAACCTGCCAATTGCCGAATGGTTGGATAAAGAGCCAGACCTTCATGAAGAGACGCTGCGCGAACGTATTATGAGTAACGCTGCCGAAAACTATGCTGCTAAAGAAGAAGTGGTTGGCGCTGAGATGATGCGTAACTTCGAGAAAGGCGTGATGTTGCAAACGCTGGATTCACTTTGGAAAGAGCATCTGGCGGCAATGGATTATCTGCGCCAGGGGATCCACCTGCGTGGTTATGCGCAGAAAGATCCCAAGCAGGAGTACAAACGTGAATCCTTCGCAATGTTTGCCGCCATGCTGGAGTCGCTGAAGTATGAAGTGATCAGCACCTTAAGCAAGGTGCAGGTACGCATGCCAGAAGAAGTTGAAGCGATGGAGCAGCAGCGTCGTGAAGAAGCTGAGCGTTTAGCACAGCAGCAGCAGTTGAGCCATGTTGATGATGCAACTGCAGCAGCCGAAGCCTTAGCGGCACAAGGTGGCGAACGCAAAGTAGGGCGTAATGACCTTTGCCCATGCGGTTCTGGCAAAAAATACAAACAGTGCCACGGACGTTTGGCCTGATAGAAAAAGGAGCCTCAGGGCTCCTTTTTCTTTGCTATCGCGTTATGAGAATCTCTGCGTAAAAGCGATCAGTTTCTCTTCGTTTAATCGTACGCCGTGGTAGGGCAGAGTAATAAGCAGCCCATCCGGCAAGCCAAAGCGCTTAAACAATGCTCTGCTTTGAAAGAGCAGCTGATGGTAATTATTATCACTGATGCTCGGATAGCTTTCATTCCATACAGTGGCAATGATCTGATGTTTAGAGGTGATGCGCAGCAACAGGCAGGAGAGAAAACGCTTTTGCGCTTCATTTAGCGGGATGATTTTATGGTCAGGCCACCAGGTTAAGGTGTTTTGCGTGCTGTCTAACGTCAACACATCGTGAAATGCCAAATGTCGTAGAGCGTGGGGATGTTCAGGTTTGTTTTGCTCCAGCAGCGTTGTATCTTCGAATTCCATAGGTAATCGGGTTTAGCAGAAGAGAGAAGCAGCGAGTATTCCCAACATTCCCGGTCGGGATCATTACGACCTGTCTCAATACGCGAGTTTTGTGCGACACCAGACGTCACTTCCCCTTCGCGGGTTAACATCGCTTAGCATCTGATTTACACTTTGCGCTCACTTATTAAAAGCGGAATCCAGCTTATGAAACACCTGCAGGTTGCGGTGGGCATCATTCGCAATACAGATGGTCAAATCTTTCTGGCTCAGCGCGCGGCAAGCTCCTACATGGCTAATAAATGGGAGTTTCCTGGTGGAAAAATCGAACAAGATGAAACTGCTGAGCAGGCGTTAAAACGTGAATTAATGGAAGAAACCGGCATTGAAGTCACTGCGGCTACTGCGATTGGCCAGGCCGATCACAGTTATGACGATCTGCGCGTTACGCTGCATTTCTTCCTGGTAGAGGGTTGGAACGGTGAACCTTATGGACGAGAAGGGCAGCCACAACGCTGGGTTGAACAGCAGGATTTGGTTGCGGATGAATTTCCTCCGGCAAACCATGAGCTGATAGGTCGTCTGGTAGCCGGCGAGATTTAAGTTAAGGGGCTGCTGGCCCCTTACTTTTTTGTTACTGCTGCTCTTCGCTCCAGTCATCACTGTCCGTCAGGTCACCGCTGCTGGGAATGCGTTTTTCTTCCGCAGCCCACTCACCTAAATCAATCAACTGGCAACGTTTACTGCAAAATGGCCGCCACGGGCTCAACTCATCCCAGATCACATCTCTGCGGCAATTAGGGCAAGGTACGGTAATAATCTCTTCCGGCATAACGTCCTCTAGCAACAAGCTAATTCAAAATTCAGTCGGGCTGGCACTTCTCCGCGTTCACTGTCTAGCGGTAGAAAACGAATCGCATAGCGGCTTTTATGGCCCGAGACTTGCGGGTACAAGGCATCTTCCAGGGTTAACTGCAGACGCAATAGGTCAGAGCCTTCGGCGTTGTCTTGATAAAACCCATTGAGGCTGGTTTGATGACGAAAAACGCCGGACTGACGAACCAGATCGAGGATCATCGTCAAACTGTTACGCAACGGATTCAATGACTCAAGCCAGCCATTAACCTGCACATCACGTACGGATTGTTCCTGATGCAACCAGATATGCAGGCTCGGCAGATCGAAACTACAGCAACCGCCGGGAATGCTTAGACGCTGCCGTACCAGCGCAATCAGGCGATCTTCGCGTAACTGTTGGCCCATACGAGGTGCCGCCATTAACTCGCTAGAAAATTGCTTCAGCTGCAGGCGTAAGTTATCGACGCGCAGCTCGTCAACGCCGGGCACATCCAGCCAGGCGCGTAATTTTTGCTGCTGACGCTCAAGCTCTTTCAGCAGTTCAGTGCGCATATCACCGCGTTCAAAAATATCCAGCAGGTCGCTAAGGGTACGAAAAACGCCAAGTGCCGAGACCGATCCATCTACGGGTACGGTTTCATGCAGCTGGTCGATCAGATATTCGACGCGTAACCAGGTACGCATCTTCTCGTTTAAGGGGTGTTCAAAGAGAACAACTGTACTCATGATGTTAATCCTTTCCGGTTGCTGCCAGGCGTAAATAGCACTGGTGGAGTTCAGCAACGCGCAGTAGAGCCTGTTCAGGCTTACCGCTGTTATCAATGATGTCATCCGCACAGGCGAGGCGCTGTTCACGGCTGGCCTGTGCGGCAAGAATATTCTTCGCCTGACTCAATGAAATGCCATCGCGCTGTTGTGTACGCTGCAACTGCGTCTCCGCATCCACATCAACAACTAATACCCGATCGGCCTGGTGCTGTAGGCCGTTTTCCACCAACAGCGGTACCACCCAAAGAACATAGGGTGAAGCGGCCAGTAACTTTAGCTGCTGCGTGCGGGCATTAATAAGCGGATGGAGCAAATGATTGAGCCAGTTTTTTTCTTGCGGCTGCTGGAAAATAATTTCGCGCAGGCGAGCACGATAGAGTGTGCCTTCAGCCGTCAGGATGGCATCTCCGTGGCGTTGAACAATCGCCTTTAGCGCCGGCGTTCCAGGTTCAACCACTTCTCTGGCAATGACGTCAGCGTCAATGATATCAACGCCTAGCGCGGCGAAAGCATTGGCGATCGTGGTTTTACCACTGCCGATGCCACCGGTGAGCGCAACGGTATAAGGCATAGCGTTCTCGCAAAAATTTAAATCGTGAGCAGCCATTGACCGCAGCAAGATGAGAGCAGGATCACAATCATTTTTCTCAGCTAAATTTAAGGGATTGTAGCCTAAATAAAGTGAAATTCGCAGTCTTGTCGCGGAACGAATGGCGCGTATGATAACGACACTGGAGCCGTGAGTGCTACCCGAACTGCGGTTCGTCGTCACCAACCAGGACAATCAGCTATGCGTATTGAAGAAGATTTAAAACTGGGTTTCAAGGATGTGTTGATCCGCCCAAAACGCTCCACCCTGAAAAGTCGTTCTGAGGTTGAACTGGAACGCACCTTCACCTTTAAACATTCTGGCTTAAGCTGGAGTGGCATACCGATTATTGCCGCCAATATGGATACCGTTGGCACATTCACCATGGCTGAAGCTCTCGCCAGTTTTAACCTCCTCACCGCGGTGCACAAGCATTATAGCGTCGAGGCCTGGCAAGCGTTTGTGCAGCGTGTCCCGTCAACGGTGCTGAAATATGTGATGGTTTCCTCCGGTACATCAGAATCAGATTTCACAAAGTTGTCTGCGATTCTGGCGTTATCGCCGCAGCTTAATTTTATCTGTATTGATGTGGCCAATGGCTATTCTGAGCACTTCGTGCAATTTCTGCTGCGGGTACGTGAAAGCTTCCCAGGCAAGACTATCTGCGCAGGAAACGTGGTAACCGGCGAGATGGTAGAAGAGCTTATTTTGTCTGGTGCAGATATCGTTAAAGTCGGGATTGGCCCCGGCTCGGTATGCACCACGCGAGTGAAAACCGGTGTTGGCTATCCTCAGCTTTCCGCTGTTATTGAGTGCGCCGATGCTGCGCACGGCTTGGGTGGACAAATTGTCAGCGATGGCGGATGTTCGGTTCCTGGCGATATTGCCAAAGCGTTCGGTGGCGGTGCAGATTTCACCATGCTCGGCGGAATGCTTGCGGCGCACGACGAGTGTGAAGGCACCATCGTTGAAGATCAGGGCGAGAAGTTTATGTTGTTCTACGGCATGAGCTCCGAATCTGCGATGAAGCGCCATGTCGGCGGCGTGGCGCAATACCGTGCAGCTGAAGGTAAAACTGTGCGCTTGCCGTTGCGTGGCCCGGTTGAAGATACCGTAAAGGATATCCTCGGTGGTTTGCGTTCAGCCTGTACCTATGTGGGCGCAGAGCGTTTGAAAGAGCTGACTAAGCGCACCACCTTTATCCGCGTAGCAGAACAGGAAAACCGCGTGTTTACGCGTTAAGCAGAGATAGCGGGCGCGCACTGCGCGTGCCCGTTAACGAATCGCATCCCCTAAGCCAAATACCGGCAGATACATCGCAATGACTAGTGTGCCGACAATCCCGCCAATCACCACCATCATCATCGGTTCCAGCGAGGCAGCCAAAGCGTCTGCACGCGCCAGCGTTTGTGCTTCATGCCATTCTGCTAAACGCGCAAGCATCACATCCAGCGCACCTGCCTCCTCACCCACTCTGATCAGCTGCGCGCAGAGTGGCGTAAAAAGCAGATGTTGCTGAAGAGCCTGATAGAGCGGAGCACCCGCAGCAATGTGCTGTTGCAACTGAACAATCGCATCACGCCATAGACGAGACACCAGCGTAACCTCAACCGCCTGCAGGCTTTGCAGCAAGGTTAAACCTGATTGCTGCGTGAGTTGCAGGATGGCGTAAATCTGGCTGAGTTGTCCGCCGCGCCACAGCGGAGAGAGTAGCGGCATACGTAGCAGCCATTGATGCGTGCGCTTTTGCCAGGGCACTGAACGCCGATATGTTTGCTGCGCAATCCCCAGCACAGTCGCACATATCAGCGACAGCGGAAGTGCGGCTTGCTGCAACAGCGCCGATAGCGACATCACGGCGACGGTAAATGCGGGCAACGGTGCATCAAAGCTGGCATACACCGAGACAAACTCCGGCAAGACGAACAGCAGCATGCCGGCACTGACCGCGAGCGCCACCAATAAGATAAATAAGGGATAGCGCAGCGCCTTCACGACTTTTTGCCTTAGATATTGTTGCTTACTCTGCTGCTGAGCCAGCTGGCGACAGCATTCGTCGAGTTGTCCTGTTAACTCACCCACTTGCATCAGCGCGGGAAACAGCGGCGGAAAGATTTGCGGCCACTCCTGCAGGGCCTGCGAGAAGGGTTCTCCCGCGATGACCCGCCGCTGTAATCCTTTCAGTAGTACCCGCCAACCGCTATGTGGATGGCCTTCCGCCAGCAGTATCAGGCTCTCTGCCAACGGTAAACCGGCTTTAAGGAGAGTGGCCAGCTGTCGTACCAGATCGATCTTCTGCTGCCACTTCCAGTCACGCGTGCGCCAGCATTTACCACGCTGCCAGCTCACCGGCAGCATGCCGCGATCGGAGAGTTGATTAAGCAGCGCATCCTGGCTGACGCTAAGCGATTCCCCCTCCTGCAGCGCGCCCATCGTATCAAGTGCCTGCCAGCGGAAATGATAAAGATTAGCCATCGCCTAGCCCTACCACGCGCTGCATCTCTTCAAAGGAGGTTTCGCCTCGGCTCACCGCCTCCAGTCCTGCAGCCAGCAGCGTTTTCATTCCCTGCTCATTGGCTAGCGCCAGCAGATGCTCCAGCGGCATATCGGCCGAAATCGCATTTTGCAATTTGCTGGTAACGGGCAGTATTTCAAACAGCGCCAGCCGCCCGTAATAACCCGAAAAGCAGTGATCGCAACCGGGTGCTCGCCAGGTTTGCAGCGTGCCTGGCCAGAGTTCTGTGGGTAAATGAGCGATGGCTTGTCCTGGCTGACGACAATGCACGCACAGGCGTCTGACCAGCCGCTGCGCTACCACCAGTTGCAACGCGGGGCCCAGCAGATAACCGGGAATATCCATCTGCCGCAGGCGCGTGAGTGTTTCAGCGGTTGAGTTGGTATGCAGCGTGGAGAGCACCAGGTGGCCGGTTTGTGCTGCCTTGACGGCAATACTTGCGGTCTCGGCATCCCGGATTTCTCCTACCATAATCACATCAGGATCCTGGCGCAGCAGCGCGCGCAGCACACGATTAAAATCGAGTCCGCTACGCGGTTGTATCTGCGTTTGATTAATCCCCTCCAGCGGAATTTCGACTGGGTCTTCAACGCTGCATACATTTTTTTCGGGCACGTTAAGTGCGCTTAACCCGCTGTAGAGCGTGAAGGTTTTGCCGCTGCCGGTAGGGCCGGTAACCAATATCAACCCCTGAGGTTTTGCCAACGCGCTTTTCAGCAGCCGCAACTGTATGGCTGGCATGCCCAGTTTATCGAGCGTGATGGCGCTATTCTCACTTTGCAGTAGCCGCACTACGGCTTTTTCGCCGTGGCTAATCGGCAGCGTTGAGAGGCGGAAAGCCGCCAGTTTGCCATCCATCTCAAGGGTAAATTGCCCATCCTGCGGCAGACGTCTTTCGGCAATATCCAGTCCACCGAGGATTTTCAGGCGCGCCAGTATTGCAGCCGGCTGGGCTTCCGCAGGCTGCGGCAATTTGTGCAGCACACCATCAATGCGCAGGCGCACACGCAATCCATGCCGCTGCGGTTCGAAATGTACATCAGACGCACGGCGCTGAATGGCCTGGCGCAGTATTTGATCCACCGCGTTAATCGCCGATTCCGCATTGGCATGCTCGCGAGGGGCCGCGTCGGGCTCAGGTTCGTGTAACAATTGCTCAATTCGCGCTGCAGGCCAGCACTCAATATCGACATTGCATTGGCTAGCGAATCGCAGGGCCTCCAGCAGCAGCGGATCGGGTGTCTCAGCCACTGCCACGCGAAGTTGCGTGGCATCGTGATGCAAAATCACCGCCTGATAGCGTGCGCACAACGCTTGCAGTGCAGCATTAGCATTGTCCATCATTTGGCATCCTTGTCAGCAAAGCGGAACTGTTCGAGGCAGCTATCACGCAGGCTGCTGTTATCGCTGGTGCAGGTACGCTGCCAGCTTAAGGTGCCATCGGTGGCGTTCCAGTTTGGTGTCATTTCAACCGCCAGCCCGGTAAGGCTCTCCTGCCCAGTAAGAGTGATCGTGCCATTAACCACGCTAAGCGTTGCCACATAGCGCGAACCCTTAGCTGCAGGAATACCGCGTTGTCCTGCCTGGCATTGTGCGGGGCCGCCACGCTCAATGGCACAGAGTTCTACTGCGGTTTTGTAGGGCACCATGGTTTGCAGCATGTCGGTGAGCGCTGCGCGTTGCAGATAATTTTGGTAGGCCGGTAAACCGATGGCGCTAAGAATGGCGACGATGCCAATCACAATCATCAGTTCGATGAGGGTAAAACCGCGTTGTCTTTCCATGGTAAGGCTCCTTGTTGTGGAGCCGCTACGGTAGAAAAGGGGGAGCCAAAGCGGAAGTCAGGTCTGCACGAGGTTGGAAAGCGACGCGCAAAGAATCGTCAGAATTGCAGGTGAGAAAGCAGAAATGTGGAAGTCATCACGCAAATCCGCCGCACGACTAAGGCGGCGGAGAGAGGAAATCACAACTCGCGGAAGCGCATCGATAGATCCAGCGCGTGCACATGTTTGGTCAGCGCACCAACCGAAACATAGTCGACACCCGTCTGCGCAATGTGCGGCAGGGTAGTTTCCGTCACATTACCGGAGACTTCGAGCAACGCGCGCTTATTGGTTAGCACCACCGCTGCGTGCATCATTTCAAGGCTGAAGTTATCCAGCATGATGATATCTGCACCTGCATCAATGGCATCCTGTAGCTCGGCGATGGATTCAACCTCAACTTCTACCGGCACATCGGGTGAAAGCCACAGCGCTTTTTCTACTGCGTTGCGCACCGAACCGCTGGCAATAATGTGGTTCTCTTTGATCAAAAAAGCATCCGACAAACCTAAACGATGATTATTACCGCCACCGCACAGCACCGCATATTTCAATGCCGTGCGCAGGCCAGGCAATGTTTTGCGCGTATCAAGCAGTTGGGTTTCGCTGCCTTGCAGCAGGGCGACATAGCGACTGACTTCGGTGGCAACGCCTGACAGCGTTTGCACGAAATTAAGTGCGGTACGTTCAGCCGTTAGAAGCAGGCGCGCCGGGCCGGTAAGCTCAAATAGCGGTTGATCGGCAACGAGGGCCTGGCCATCTTCAACTTGCCAATTTATCGTTACTCTGTTGCCCAGTTGAATAAACACTTCTTCCACCCAGCGTTTACCACAAAAAACACCGGGCTCACGTGTGATGACTTGTGCCACAGCCTGTTTCTCTGCGGGGAGCAGCAACGCGGTGATATCACGGTCGGCATCAATTTCACCCCCTAAATCCTCCTGAAGCGCGCGGGATACGGCTTCGGGGATGTCCTGTTCAATTCGTTTAATCAATGCCTGATGGCGTTGATCGGGATCGTAACGACGCGTTGCCATGGTTTTACCACTCTACAAGACGAAATTTCGTGCGCTCACCTTAGCGTGGTTTATCATCTATTGCCAGTTATCACCAATGAAATGTTTAGTATCCTGAACTCACATAGGCGGGCGCATTAAGTCGCAAGCCCCTAGTCTGAAACATGTTATTCTCAGCCTGATTTTGCTTAGGATTTAACGGCATGAAACTGGAAGAGGGCTGGATTACCAGCGCACGCAAAGTACCTTCACCGCACTTTAATCAGCGTCCGAATGATGAAGTTCCCTCGCTGTTAGTGATTCACAACATCAGCTTGCCGCCGGGTGAATTTGGTGGGCCGTGGATCGATCGGCTGTTTACCGGCACGCTACCTGCCGATGCACATCCCTATTTTGCCGATATCGCCCATCTACGCGTGGCAGCGCACTGTTTGATTCGCCGCGATGGCGAGCTGGTGCAATATGTCTCTTTTGACCAGCGTGCGTGGCATGCTGGGGTGTCGCAGTTTGAAGGGCGCGAGAGCTGCAACGATTTTTCGATAGGCATCGAACTGGAGGGCACCGATACGTTGCCCTTTACCGACGCGCAATATGCCACCTTACATCAGGTGACATCGTTGTTATTACAGCATTATCCGCTGACGCCCGCGCGCATCACCGGTCACAGCGATATAGCACCAGCGCGAAAAACGGATCCCGGTCCCGCTTTTGACTGGTTGCGCTATAGAGAGTCCATCAGGCAAAAGAATCCCTGAGACAGCAGGAGCAGGTATGACGTTGTTTAGCTTGTTATTAGTTTTAGGTTGGGAGCGCCTTTTTAAGTTAGGTGAACATTGGCAGCTGGATCATCGGCTTGAGGCCCTGTTCCGTGGACGCCAGCGCTTTTCGTTGTTGCGCACAGTCGTCATGACCGTCATCGCGATGCTGATTGTCTGGCTGGTGGTGTGGAGCCTAAAAGGTATTTTGTTTGGTGTGGCGCAATTGCTGTTCTGGATTGTCGTGGGGTTGCTGTGTATCGGTGCGGGCTCGGTACGCTTGCATTATCACAGCTATCTCAAGGCCGCGAGCCATGATGATGAAGCTGCCCACAAGGCGATGGCCGCTGAGCTGACGCTGATTCACGGCGTGCCGGTGGAGTGCAGTGAGCGTGAGTTCTTGCGTGAACTGCAGAATGCGCTGATTTGGATTAACTTCCGCTACTATCTTGCGCCAATGTTTTGGTTTGTGGTCGGCGGTCCTTATGGTCCGGTACTTCTGGTGGGTTATGCATTTCTGCGTGCCTGGCAGAGCTGGCTGGCAAGACATCATTCGCCGCTGGAACGCTCGCAGTCCGGGGTTGATCGCCTGCTGCACCTGCTTGACTGGGTTCCTGTGCGGCTGGCCGGCGTAGCTTACGCGCTCCTTGGACACGGCGAGCGCGCGCTGCCAGCCTGGTTTGCCGCCTTGGGCGATCTGCATCGCCCACAGTATCAGGTGCTGACCAGCCTGGCGCAGTTCTCACTGGCGCGCGATCCGCATATGGATAAGGTGGAAACGCCACGTATTGCGGTGGCGTTGGCAAAACGCATTTCCTTAGTGCTGGTGGTGGTGGTAGCGCTGTTGACCATTTACGGCACGCTGGTGTGATCGGCCGGCGGCACGCCGAAATCGGGTGTGCCGTCTTCGCGCCAATGGAAGTATTTCAATCGCGTATGACGATTTGGATCCCACAGCGGATCGCCTTCAATTTCGGTGTAATTACGTGCGTGATACACCAGCACATCTCTTCCTGCTTCATCCACCGTAAAGCTGTTATGCCCCGGCCCGTATTGTTGATTATCCCAACTGGTAGCAAATACCGGCCGCGCCGATTTGCGCCAGGCGCTGAGGTTGAGCGGATCGGCCAATATATCGATGCTTAAAATGCCCAGGCAGTAATTTTCATCGGTCGCACTGGCGGAATAGGTGACAAACAGCTTATCGCCGTGCTGAATCACCGCCGGTCCTTCATTGACGCTAAATCCCGCGCACTCCCACTCATATTCGGGACGGCTCAGCATCACAGGCGCACTTTTCAACGTCCACGGATTGAGTAACTCGGCGAGATAGAGATTAGAGTTGCCGGGAATGGCCGGATCTTTCTGCGCCCAGAGATACCAGTGTTTACCCTGGTGTGCGAAGTAGGTGGCATCCAGAGCGAAGGAGTCAATGGGCGTATGTACGCGGCGGCAGGGCTGCCAGTTGCCACTGAGCGGATCGGCATCATTGCACACCAGCGCATACATGCGGTGCTGGAACAGACCGTCCTTGATCTCACGCGTGGGCGCCGCAGCAAAATAGATTACCCATTGCCCATTAATGTGATGCAGCTCCGGTGCCCAAATCAACGCGCTGAACGGACCGGTATCCGGTTTATGCCATACGGTAACGGCTTGCGCATCAATGAGGCCAGCCAGCGTGGGCGCAAAGCGAATCTCCAGCCGGTCATACTCTGGCACCGAGGCGATAAAATAGTAGCCATCCGCGTGGCGCAGAATAAAGGGATCGGCGCGTTGGGTAATAAAAGGGTTGGGCCAGCTCATTTGATCTCTCCAGGTTGCGAAGTCGCTGAGGACACGACAGGGGATAGGTGAGGTGAATGGGCACGGCGTAGCGCCAGATCGGCCTGGATGGTACGCATCAGTTGGCGATCCACTTTCATCAGGCGCACCACGCCAGCGGTAATCAGATAACCCACGCCCGGAATCACGGTAAACAGCAGCATAATGCCGTTAATGGCGCTGGGCGCTTGCTGTTTTGCACCGGCATCGTAGCCATAAATCGACAGCAGGAAACCAACCATCGCACCCGCCACCGCCAGCCCGACTTTAAGGAAGAACAGATTGCCGGAGAAGCTCATCCCGGTGATGCGTTTGCCGGTTTTCCATTCACCGTAATCATCCACGTCGGCCATCAGCGACCAGTGCAGCGGTGATGGAATCTGATGCAGGATATTCAGCAGGAAATAGGCGATGACCACCGCCGCGGTGGCGTGCGGATCGATCCAGTAGAAACCGCAGGAGAACAGCGCCAGCGCAATATTGGTCCAGAAAAACACTTTCAGCTTGCACCAGCGATCGGTAAGGATTTTCGCCAACGTGCTGCCGAACATCATGCCAATAACACCAAGACTGATAAACAGCGTGGCGAAGTGCGTCGACTGCCCCATCACCCAGGTAACGTAATACATGGTGGCAGCCATGCGAATGAAGCCAGGGCAAACGTTGCAGAAGGTCAGCAGCAAAATACGCACCCACTGATCGTTTTTCCAGACATCGCGCAGGTCCTGTTTCAAATCATCGTTGCTTGGCGCCGCAGGCCGAATGCGTTCACGCACGGTAGCAAAGCAGAACAGGAACATCGCCAGGCCAATCAGCGCCAGCACGCTCATCGCCAACTGATAGCCACGCGCTTTGTTGTCGCCGCCAAACCATTCGGCCATCGGCAGCAGCGAAAGCGAAAGAATAAGCGTGGCGACGCCCACCATCACAAAGCGATAAGACTGGCACGACACGCGTTCGCCGGGATCGTTGGTAATCACACCGCCCAGCGAGCAGTAAGGAATATTGATGGCGGTATAGGTCAGCGACATGAGGAAGTAGGTGACAAATGCCCAGATAACTTTGTTGTCATAGCTCCAGTCCGGCGTGGTAAACATCAAGACGCTGAACAGCACGTAAGGCACGGAAACCCACAGCAGCCACGGGCGGAAACGGCCCCAGCGGCTTTGAGTGCGGTCAGCAATCGCGCCCATGATCGGATCGGTGACGGCATCCAGTACGCGCACCGAAAGCAACAGCGTGCCGACCAGCGCCGGCGCTAATCCAAACACATCAGTGTAGAAATAGTTGAGGAATAACATGATAGCACCGCCAATCATGTTGCATCCGGCATCACCCATGCCATACCCCAGTTTCTCCCGGAACGAGAGGGCTGCTCCTTTCATTGATCGTCTCCAGCGACAAGATGAGCAGGAATTATCTGTGCTAAATCAGTAATCTGCTGGGGAGCAAATGGTTAGGTAGATGGACAAAACGCGCGGGCGGGGAAAAGTGTGAGCCAGATCGGTGGAACTGCCCGGCAGCGGCGTGCCGGGCAGAGAGAAACATTAAGCTTTTTGCAGTTTGTTTTTGATGGTGTAGCCGATACCCAGGATCACCAGCCAGACCGGAATCAGCCATACCGAAATCGCCATGCCAGGCGTCATCAGCATAATCACCAGAACGCCCGCGAGGAAGATCAGGCAAACCCAGTTACCCAGCGGATACAGCACCGCTTTAAAGCGCGTGGTGACACCCTGCTGATCTTTCTTCTTACGGAATTTCAGGTGCGCAAGGCTGATCATCGCCCAGTTGATTACCAGCGCAGATACCACCAGCGCCATCAGCAAGCCGAAGGCTTCGCCAGGCATCAGATAGTTAATCAGTACGCAGAGGGCCGTCGCGACGGCAGAGACCAGAATCGTTGCCACCGGCACGCCGCGACTATCGACTTTCAGCAATGCTTTAGGCGCGTTGCCCTGCTGTGCCAGACCGAACAGCATGCGGCTGTTGCAGTAAACACAGCTGTTATAGACCGACAGCGCCGCCGTCAGGATCACCACGTTTAGCGCATTCGCCACAAAGGCATCGCCCAGCTCATGGAAAATCAGTACGAACGGGCTGGTATCGGCGGTTACGCGCGTCCACGGCAGCAGTGACAGCAGCACGGCCAGTGAGCCGATATAGAAAATCAGGATACGCCACAGCACCTGGTTCGTGGCTTTGGGAATGCTCTCTTCTGGATTGTCGGCTTCGGCGGCGGTGATGCCCACCAGCTCAAGGCCGCCAAACGAAAACATAATGATCGCCATCATCATGACCAGTCCGGTCATGCCGTGCGGCAGGAAGCCACCCTGATTCCATAGGTTGCTTACGCTGGCCTGCGGGCCGCCGTTGCCGCTGAACAGCAGCCAACCGCCAAACAGAATCATGCCGATAACGGCGACGACTTTAATAATGGCGAACCAGAACTCCATCTCACCAAAGACTTTTACGTTAGTCAGGTTGATGGCGTTGATCAGCACAAAGAAGATGGCAGCCGTGGCCCAGGTGGGGAAATCTGGCCACCAGAACTGCACGTATTTGCCGACGGCGGTCAATTCAGCCATGGCAACCAGCACGTACAGCACCCAGTAGTTCCAGCCTGAGGCGAAACCGGCGAAGTTGCCCCAGTATTTGTAGGCGAAGTGACTGAAGCTACCGGCAACCGGCTCTTCAACGACCATCTCACCCAGTTGGCGCATAATCAGAAAGGCAATAAAACCGGCAATCGCGTAGCCGAGAATAACGGCAGGACCGGCCGATTTAATCACTGATGCGCTGCCCAGAAACAGGCCAGTACCTACGGCTCCGCCCAGCGCAATCAGCTGAATATGGCGATTCTTTAAGCCGCGATGCAGCGTGTCGCCATGCTGTTGTTCCATACAAACCTCGTGATGTTGTTATTGTGCACCTGCAGTGCGCGCACTGTAAGGCTGTTTATCCTAATGTACTCTTTTCTTTACGGTATCTGGCGTGCTGTGTGCATGCGTGAGCTACCAAGGCGTCCAGAATAGTGATAAGCGCGCCGCTTTGCACCTGCTTTTGCTTTTTGTGCTGAGAGATGACTGAAAAAGCAGCAGCATCCTCTGGGCACTGCGCAAATTATTTCTGCCACGAACCTGGCGAAAACACGAATAGCTTTCCCTTATATCTCAGCCAGGATGAAGGTGCTAACTCAGTGTAAGGTTTGGTAAAAGTGCAATTTATTAACATTTACCTCACCCAGGAAATTTCTTGCTTTATGCCGGTAAGTTAGCGCATTCCCACAGCATTCTTCCCCTGAAGTGTGACCGCGACCATATAGACACAAGGTGAATACTTTGTTACTTTACGGGCACTATTTTTCAATTGGTATTACCAATTTACTCCGGACGTTTGGCTCATAAGAAGGGAAGATGGCTTACAGTAAAATTCGCCAACCCAAGCTCTCCGATGCGATTGAGCAGCAGCTGGAATCCCTGATTATGGAAGGGACGCTCCAGCCGGGTGAAAAACTGCTCCCCGAGCGCGAACTGGCGAAACAGTTTGATGTCTCACGTCCATCCTTGCGCGAAGCGATTCAGAGCCTGGAAGCCAAAGGCCTGCTGATGCGCCGTCAGGGCGGTGGCACCTTCGTCCAGAAAAATCTCTGGCAAAGCCTGAGCGACCCGCTGGTCGGTCTGCTTGCCGAACATCCAGAATCTCAGTTTGACCTGCTGGAAACCCGCCATGCGCTGGAAGGTGTTGCTGCCTACTACGCGGCGCTACGGGGTACCGATGAAGATCTGCAGCGCATCCGCGACTGCCATGTTCATATTCAGCAGGCACAGGACAGCGGCGATCTCGACGCCGAAGCTGATGCGGTGATGAAGTATCAGATCGCTGTCACAGAAGCAGCCCATAATGTGGTGCTTCTGCATTTGCTGCGTTCCATGGGCCCTATGCTGGAACAAAACGTCCGCCAGAATTTTGAATTGCTCTACGCTCGCCGGGAAATGCTGGCGAAAGTGAGCGGTCACCGCGCCAGTATTTATGAGGCGATTGTGGCTCGTGAGCCAGAACAAGCACGCGAGGCCTCTCATCGTCACCTGGCGTTCATTGAGGAAATCTTGCTGGATAGAAGTCGGGAGCAGAGTCGTCGTGAACGCTCCCTGCGTCGTTTACAGCAACGTAAGGAATAACGCACGGCAACGAACGTGCGGAAAACACGACGGGCCTGTCTTCTTGTGCTGTGAACCAGAAGCAAAGCACAAGCAGACAGGCTCCTGATAATTTCAACGTATTAGACACAGATAAGGAATACACCCCATGTCAGAACGTTTACAGAATGACGTGGATCCGATCGAAACTCGTGATTGGCTACAAGCGATCGAATCGGTCATCCGTGAAGAAGGTGTTGAGCGCGCGCAGTATCTGATTGATCAGGTAATGAGTGCAGCACGCAAAGGTGGCGTGAAAGTTGCCGCAGGTTCCTCTGCAATCAGCAACTACATTAACTCTATTGCTGTTGAAGATGAGCCGGAATACCCGGGCAACACCTCTCTTGAACGTCGTATCCGTTCCGCAATTCGTTGGAACGCCATCATGTCGGTGCTGCGTGCGTCGAAGAAAGATCTGGAGTTGGGTGGCCATATGTCCTCCTTCCAGTCTTCCGCGACCATTTATGAAGTGTGCTTCAACCACTTCTTCCGCGCGCGTAGCGACAAAGACGGTGGCGATCTGGTTTACTTCCAGGGTCATATCTCTCCAGGCATCTATGCACGTGCGTTCCTTGAAGGTCGTCTGACTGAAGAGCAGATGAACAACTTCCGTCAGGAAGTGCATGGCAACGGCCTGTCGTCTTATCCGCACCCGAAACTGATGCCAGACTTCTGGCAGTTCCCGACCGTTTCTATGGGCCTGGGCCCGCTGTCGGCGATCTATCAGGCGAAATTCCTGAAGTATCTGGAGCATCGCGGTCTGAAAGACACCTCAGCCCAAACCGTTTATGCCTTCCTTGGTGATGGCGAGATGGATGAGCCGGAATCCAAAGGTGCGATCACCATCGCTACCCGTGAGAAGCTGGACAACCTGGTGTTCATCATCAACTGTAACCTGCAGCGTCTGGATGGCCCGGTCACCGGTAACGGCAAGATCATCAACGAGCTGGAAGGCATCTTTGCCGGTGCTGGCTGGAACGTGATCAAAGTGATCTGGGGCGGTCGTTGGGATGAGCTGCTGCGTCAGGACACCAGCGGCAAGCTGATTCAGCTGATGAACGAAACCGTTGACGGCGATTACCAGACCTTCAAATCCCGTGACGGCGCCTACGTGCGTGAGCACTTCTTCGGTAAATATCCGGAAACCGCCGCGCTGGTTAAAGACTGGTCAGACGAAGAGATCTTCGCCCTGAACCGCGGCGGCCACGATCCGAAGAAAGTCTATGCAGCACTGAAAAAAGCGCAGGAAACCAAAGGTCAGCCAACGCTGATTCTGGCGCATACCATTAAAGGCTATGGTATGGGTGACACGGCCGAAGGTAAAAACATCGCGCACCAGGTTAAGAAGATGAACATGGATGGCGTTCGCTACATCCGCGATCGCTTCAACGTGCCGGTTGCTGACGAGAAAATCGAAGAGCTGCCGTACGTGACCTTCGAAAAAGGCTCTGAGGAGTACAACTATCTGCACGGTCAGCGTGAGAAGTTGGGCGGCTACCTGCCAACGCGTCAGGCACAATTCAGCGAGAAGCTGGAAATGCCAACCCTGGAAGAGTTCCGTCCGCTGCTGGAAGAGCAGAACAAAGAGATCTCTACCACCATCGCCTTTGTGCGTGCCCTGAACGTGATGCTGAAGAACAAGTCGATCAAAGATCGTCTGGTTCCGATCCTCGCGGACGAAGCCCGTACCTTCGGGATGGAAGGTCTGTTCCGTCAGATTGGTATCTACAGCCCGAACGGTCAGCAGTATACCCCGCAGGACCGCGAGCAGGTTGCTTACTATAAAGAAGACGAGAAAGGCCAGATTCTGCAGGAAGGGATCAACGAGCTGGGCGCAGGTTCATCCTGGCTGGCGGCGGCGACCTCTTACAGCACCAACAACCTGCCGATGATTCCGTTCTACATCTATTACTCGATGTTCGGCTTCCAGCGCATCGGCGATCTGATGTGGTTGGCGGGCGACCAGCAGGCGCGCGGCTTCCTCGTCGGCGGCACCTCCGGTCGTACCACGCTGAACGGCGAAGGTCTGCAGCACGAAGATGGTCACAGCCACATTCAGTCGCTGACTATTCCGAACTGTATCTCTTACGATCCGTCTTACGCGTACGAAGTGGCGGTCATCATGCAAGATGGCCTGGTGCGTATGTATGGCGAAGCGCAGGAAAACATCTACTACTACATCACCACGCTGAACGAAAACTACCACATGCCGGCGATGCCGCAGGGTGCGGAAGAGGGTATCCGTAAGGGTATCTACAAGCTGGAAACCGTAGACGGTAGCAAAGGCAAAGTACAGCTGCTGGGCTCAGGTTCCATCCTGCGTCACGTGCGTGAAGCCGCGCAGATTCTGGCGAAAGATTACGGCATCGGTTCTGACGTCTACAGCGTGACCTCGTTCACCGAGCTGGCGCGTGATGGCCAGGATTGCGAGCGCTGGAACATGCTGCACCCAACCGAAGAGCCACGTGTACCGTACATCGCGCAGGTGATGAACGAAGCGCCGGCCGTGGCATCAACCGACTACATGAAGCTGTTCGCAGAACAGGTTCGCAGCTACGTGCCTTCCAGCGATTATCGCGTGTTGGGAACTGACGGCTTCGGTCGTTCAGACAGCCGTGAAAACCTGCGTCACCACTTCGAAGTGGATGCATCGTATGTGGTTGTGGCTGCGCTGGGTGAGCTGGCTAAACGCGGCGAAATCGATAAGAAAGTGGTGGCAGAAGCAATCACCAAGTTCAACATCGACGCCGATAAAGTTAACCCGCGTCTGGCTTAAGAGGTAAGAGAGTAATGGCTATTGAAATTAACGTGCCGGACATCGGGGCAGACGAAGTTGAAGTCACCGAAATTCTGGTGAAGGTGGGCGACAAAGTTGAAGCTGAACAGTCGCTGATCACCGTAGAAGGCGATAAAGCCTCAATGGAAGTGCCTTCGCCGCAGGCCGGCGTGGTGAAAGAGATCAAAATCTCAACCGGTGACAAAGTGGAAACCGGCAAACTCATCATGATCTTTGACGCAGAAGGTGCCGCAGAAGCGGCGCCAGCGCCAGCAGAAGAGAAGAAAGCGGAAGCCGCTCCTGCTCCAGCTGCTGCCGCTGCTGCGGTCAGTAAAGAGGTCAACGTACCGGACATCGGCGGCGACGAAGTTGAAGTTACCGAGATCCTGGTGAAAGTGGGCGACAAAGTTGAAGCTGAACAGTCACTGATCACCGTTGAAGGCGACAAAGCCTCGATGGAAGTCCCTGCACCGTTCGCGGGTGTGGTGAAAGAGATCAAAATCGCCACCGGCGATAAAGTGAATACCGGTTCACTGATCATGGTGTTCGACGCAGAAGGCGCAGCGCCTGCTGCGGCTCCAGCCGCCAAACAGGAAGCGGCTCCAGCAGCAGCCCCTGCGGCCGCTGGCGCGAAAGACGTCAACGTGCCGGACATTGGTGGCGATGAAGTTGAAGTTACCGAGATCCTGGTGAAAGTGGGCGACAAAGTGGCGGCTGAGCAATCACTGATCGTGGTTGAAGGCGACAAAGCGTCAATGGAAGTGCCTGCACCGTTCGCCGGTACCGTGAAAGAGTTGAAAGTGGCAACGGGCGATAAAGTCAGCACCGGTAAACTCATCATGGTGTTCGAAGTGGAAGGCGCGGCACCGGCTGCGGCTCCAGCAGCGAAGCAGGAAGCCGCTCCGGCAGCCGAAGCGGCCAAACCTGCCGCTGCGCCAGCGCCTGCGAAAGCGGATGCTAAGGGTGAGTTCGCTGAGAACGATGCTTACGTGCACGCAACGCCGGTGATTCGTCGCCTGGCGCGCGAGTTCGGTGTTAATCTGGCGAAAGTCAAAGGCACCGGCCGTAAAGGTCGCATCCTGAAAGAAGACGTACAGTCTTACGTTAAAGACGCGGTGAAACGCGCTGAAGCGGCTCCGGCTGCTGCAGCCAGCGGCGGAAGCCTGCCTGGTCTGCTGCCTTGGCCGAAAGTGGACTTCAGTAAGTTCGGCGAAATCGAAGAAGTGGAACTGGGCCGTATCCAGAAAATCTCGGGTGCCAACCTGAGCCGTAACTGGGTGGTTATCCCACACGTTACGCACTTCGACAAAACCGACATCACCGATCTGGAAGCCTTCCGCAAACAGCAGAATGCTGAAGCGGAGAAACGTAAACTGGATGTGAAATTCACGCCAGTGGTGTTCATCATGAAAGCGGTTGCTGCGTCGCTTGAGCAGATGCCACGCTTTAACAGTTCACTGTCTGAAGATGCACAGAAACTGACGCTGAAGAAATACATCAACATCGGTGTGGCGGTGGATACGCCAAACGGTTTGGTGGTTCCGGTGTTCAAAGATGTGAACAAGAAAGGCATCACTGAACTGTCTCGCGAGCTGATGGCGATTTCGAAGAAAGCGCGTGATGGCAAGCTGACGGCAGGCGATATGCAAGGCGGTTGCTTCACCATCTCCAGCCTTGGTGGCCTGGGTACCACGCACTTCGCGCCGATCGTTAACGCGCCGGAAGTGGCTATCCTCGGTGTTTCCAAGTCAGCGATGGAGCCGGTGTGGAACGGAAAAGAGTTTGAGCCGCGTCTGATGATGCCAATCTCACTCTCCTTCGACCACCGCGTGATCGACGGTGCTGATGGTGCGCGCTTTATCACCATCATCAACAACACGCTGTCCGACATCCGCCGTCTGGTGATGTGAAGTTAATCAAGGCCGGCGAATGCCGGCCTTGTTGTAAGCATTCAATGTTGCCGCGGTTGGCAGTTTGTTAACAATTCTGTAAACTCTCGCGGTGAAATGTCCCGGCGGATATAGGGCATTAGAGCTTGGGAAAAGCTTTCTCCTGACTGCCGGTAATCAAACAAGAGGTCATGATGAGTACAGAGATTAAAACTCAAGTCGTGGTACTTGGGGCAGGTCCTGCAGGTTACTCTGCAGCCTTCCGTTGCGCTGATTTAGGTCTGGAAACCGTAATCGTTGAGCGTTACAGCACCCTTGGCGGTGTTTGTCTGAACGTAGGCTGTATCCCGTCAAAAGCGCTGCTGCACGTCGCCAAAGTGATTGACGAAGCAAAAGCCCTGGAAGAGCACGGTATCGTGTTTGGCCAGCCGCAAACTGACATCGACAAAATTCGTAGCTGGAAAGAGAAGGTGATTAACCAACTCACTGGCGGCCTCGCGGGTATGGCGAAAGGTCGTAAAGTGAAGGTGGTGACTGGCCTCGGCAAATTCACCGGTGCGAACACGCTGGTGGTAGAAGGTGAAGGTGGTGCCACCACCATCAACTTCGACAACGCGATTATCGCGGCCGGTTCTCGTCCAATCGAACTGCCATTTATTCCGCACAACGATCCGCGCGTGTGGGACTCTACCGATGCGCTGGAACTGAAAGAAGTGCCGAAGCGTCTGCTGGTTATGGGTGGCGGTATCATCGGCCTGGAAATGGCCACCGTTTATAAAGCGCTGGGTTCAGAGATCGACGTGGTTGAGATGTTCGACCAGGTGATCCCGGCTGCCGATAAAGACGTGGTGAAAGTGTTCACCAAACGCATCAGCAAGAAATTCAACCTGATGCTGGAAACCAAAGTCACCGCGGTTGAAGCGAAAGACGACGGTATCTACGTTTCAATGGAAGGCAAAAAAGCACCTGCCGATGCACAGCGCTACGACGCGGTGCTGGTGGCCATTGGTCGCGTACCGAACGGTAAAGGCCTGGATGCCGGTAAAGCGGGCGTGGAAGTGGACGATCGCGGCTTCATCCGCGTCGATAAGCAGATGCGCACTAACGTACCGCACATCTATGCTATCGGTGACATTGTGGGTCAGCCAATGCTGGCGCACAAAGGCGTGCACGAAGGCCACGTAGCGGCAGAAGTGATCTCCGGTCTCAAGCACTACTTCGACCCGAAAGTGATCCCATCTATCGCCTACACCGAGCCAGAAGTTGCCTGGGTTGGCCTGACCGAGAAAGAAGCGAAAGAGAAAGGCATTAGCTACGAAGTGTCCACCTTCCCGTGGGCAGCTTCAGGCCGTGCGATCGCTTCTGACTGTGCCGACGGTATGACCAAGCTGATCTTCGATAAAGAAACGCACCGTGTCATCGGTGGCGCAATTGTCGGTACCAACGGCGGCGAGCTGCTGGGTGAAATTGGTCTGGCGATTGAAATGGGCTGTGATGCCGAAGATATCGCACTGACCATTCACGCGCACCCAACGCTGCATGAGTCTGTCGGCCTGGCGGCTGAAGTGTTCGAAGGTAGCATCACTGACCTGCCGAATCCGAAAGCGAAAAAGAAATAAGCTTACCTAAGCGAGCTTATTGCTAAAAAACGGCCCAGAGCGGCCGTTTTTTTATGCATAAAATAGCGATAATAATATTTTCGGTGGATTACTTTTTTAATCGTTATGCATTGTCACGCATTGATTTAGAATTAACAGGTGTATGTAATAACTTCTTTCCGGATAATAAGAAATAACTGATAGCTTAATAAGTCATTACTGATGGCATATAATTATTCCTCTCCTTCCCCCCAAAATAATCTTGAATGCCTATTGCTAAATAACAATAATCAAATGATTCATGCAGTCATGTGTATTTTATTATCAACGCTTAAGATGCGTTGAATAAATCCATATGTGAAATGATGAGTTCAAATCTTGATTTACGCTGCTAACAAACCTCAGGATGAGGGTGGTGTTTCAGGTTTAGTCTTCAGCCTAATTATGAGTGATATATATAATGATTATTGCAATGGTTTTGCGCAGTGGTGGTGAATACAATGCTCGCCATGTGCATTGGCTTCATCGTCAGTTACCTAAAGGATATAGGATTGTATGTTTTTCTGATGTAAATATTGAAGGAATTGAAACTATTCCGCTTCAATATGATTGGCCGGGATGGTGGGCGAAAATGGAACTTTTCCGTCCAGATATTCCCGACGATATATTTTATCTTGATCTCGATACGGTCATTACCGGCGACATCACGGGAATGCTCAGCGTTCATCGCCCGATGATGTTGAAAGACTTTTATAATCCACAACAATTTGGCAGCGGGTTAATGTTTATCCCTCATGAGGCGAAAGCGCGCGTATGGTCTGCCTTCCTGAAAAATCCAGAAGAACATATGAATCACTGCAGCACGCCAGAATGCTGGGGCGATCAGGGTTTTATCTCGCGCGAAATGGAAGGGATTACGGCATGGCAGAGTGTCTTTTTTGATCAAGTCGTCAGCTATAAAGCGCATGTCATGCATTCCGCAAATCCTAAGCCTGGAGAGCTACCAATGAATACGCGTATTTGCTGTTTTCATGGCAAGCCGCGTCCATGGGATTTGAGAATACCCTATCACTGGCTACCAAAATTCAATTAACGCCTCATCAGCCCTGGGATCTTAACGCAGCCGGATAGATTAACGAGATTGTTAAATTCCCGGGCTTTTTCCATTAACCATAGCTATCCATTCTTAATGAGCAATAGCCTCAGGTAATGGATTTTCAGCCCTGACTTACTCCGTCAGGCCTTATAGTTGAGTGGCCGTAGGGGGGTTAGGCAGTGATATATCGGGTTTATGTTGCTTTTTTGTAAACAGATTAACAATCGTTCGAAATGCTGCTATGCTGCCCCTCGCGGAACCGGGCACCTCACCCTACTGTTTGACAGCATCCAGGGGTGCACCGGAAAGCTATACAATGAGAGCGAGGAGAACGTCGTGCTAGAAGAATACCGTAAGCACGTTGCCGAGCGTGCTGCCCAGGGAATCGTACCTAAGCCGTTAGATGCTTCCCAAATGGCCGCGCTGGTTGAACTGCTGAAAAACCCGCCAGCGGGTGAAGAAGAATTCCTTATCGACCTTTTGGTCAACCGTGTTCCACCAGGTGTTGATGAAGCGGCGTATGTTAAAGCCGGTTTCCTGGCAGCTGTCACTAAGGGCGAAGCCCACTCTCCTCTGGTTACTCGCGAAAAAGCCGTTGAGCTGCTGGGCACCATGCAGGGCGGTTATAACATTCACGCGCTGATTGAAGCGCTTGATGATGAAGCCTTAGCACCGATTGCTGCTGAAGCCCTGTCCCACACGCTGCTGATGTTCGATAACTTCTACGATGTCGAAGAGAAAGCCAAAGCGGGTAACCCACACGCGAAAAAAATTATCCAGTCCTGGGCCGATGCCGAATGGTTCCTGAAGCGTCCAAAACTGGCTGAAAAAATCACCACTACCGTGTTCAAAGTGACCGGCGAAACCAACACCGACGACCTCTCTCCGGCGCCGGATGCATGGTCACGTCCGGATATTCCACTGCACGCGCTGGCGATGTTGAAAAACGCCCGTGAAGGCATCGAACCCGATGATGCTGGCAACATTGGCCCGATCAAACAGATTGAAGCGCTGCAGACCAAAGGCTTCCCGCTGACCTATGTCGGCGACGTAGTGGGTACCGGTTCTTCACGTAAATCCGCCACCAACTCGGTGCTGTGGTTTATGGGTGACGATATCCCATACGTACCGAATAAAAAGGGCGGCGGTCTGTGCCTTGGCGGTAAAATCGCACCGATCTTCTTCAACACCATGGAAGATGCGGGCGCACTGCCGATTGAACTTGATGTTGATCGTCTGAACATGGGCGACGTTATTGACGTTTACCCGTACAAAGGCGAAGTGCGCAATCATGAAACCGATGAAGTGCTGGCGACCTTTGAACTGAAGACCGACGTGCTGCTGGACGAAGTTCGTGCCGGCGGTCGTATTCCGCTGATCATCGGCCGTGGCTTGACCACCAAAGCGCGTGAATCACTGGGTCTGCCGCACAGCGATGTGTTTGTGCAAGCCAAAGATGTGGCTGCCAGCACCCGTGGTTACTCACTGGCGCAGAAAATGGTTGGTCGTGCGTGCGGCGTAGAAGGTGTCCGTCCAGGTGCTTACTGCGAACCGAAAATGACCTCAGTGGGTTCTCAGGACACCACCGGTCCAATGACGCGTGATGAACTGAAAGACCTGGCGTGCCTTGGCTTCTCAGCCGATTTGGTGATGCAGTCATTCTGTCACACCGCGGCCTATCCAAAGCCGGTTGACGTTACCACGCACCATACGCTGCCTGACTTCATCATGAACCGTGGCGGCGTATCGCTGCGTCCGGGCGATGGCGTTATCCACAGCTGGCTGAACCGCATGCTGCTGCCGGATACCGTTGGTACCGGCGGTGACTCGCATACCCGTTTCCCGATCGGCATTTCCTTCCCGGCAGGTTCGGGTCTGGTGGCGTTTGCTGCTGCCACCGGCGTGATGCCGCTCGACATGCCGGAATCGGTGCTGGTGCGCTTCAAAGGCGAAATGCAGCCGGGCATCACCCTGCGCGATCTGGTCCATGCCATTCCGCTGTACGCCATCAAAGCGGGTCTGCTGACCGTGGAGAAGAAAGGGAAGAAAAACATCTTCTCTGGCCGCGTGCTGGAAATCGAAGGCTTGCCGAAGCTGAAAGTTGAGCAGGCCTTTGAGCTGACGGATGCCTCTGCTGAGCGTTCTGCTGCCGGTTGTACCATCAAGCTGGATAAAGAGCCGATCATCGAGTACCTCAACTCGAACATTGTGCTGCTGAAGTGGATGATCTCTGAAGGTTACGGCGATCGCCGTACGCTGGAGCGCCGCGTTGAAGGCATGCAGAAATGGCTGGCCAATCCGCAACTGCTGGAAGGCGATGCCGATGCCGAATACGCTGCGGTGATTGATATCGATCTGGCGGAGATCAAAGAGCCAATTCTGTGCGCACCGAACGATCCAGACGATGCGCGTTGGTTGTCTGACGTGCAGGGCGAGAAGATCGACGAAGTGTTCATCGGTTCGTGCATGACCAACATTGGTCACTTCCGCGCAGCCGGTAAACTGCTGGATGCCCATAAAGGCCAGCTGCCAACCCGTCTGTGGGTTGCGCCGCCAACCAAGATGGATGCCGCTCAGCTGACCGAAGAGGGCTACTACAGCGTCTTTGGTAAGAGTGGTGCGCGTATTGAGATTCCGGGCTGTTCACTGTGCATGGGTAACCAGGCGCGTGTGGCGGACGGCGCGACGGTGGTTTCCACCTCAACCCGTAACTTCCCGAACCGTCTCGGTACCGGGGCTAACGTGTTCCTCGCATCGGCTGAGCTGGCAGCGGTAGCTTCACTGCTCGGTAAACTGCCAACGCCGGACGAGTACCAACAGTTTATGCTGCAGGTGGATAAGACCGCCGCTGACACCTACCGTTACCTCAACTTTGATCAGCTGGGACAATACACTGACAAAGCGGATAGCGTGATCTTCCAGACTGCCGTTTAAGCGGTTTTCAGGATGAACAAGGGGACGATGAAAATCGTCCCTTTTTTTATGCGCTTTTTTCCGCTGACATCTCCAGGCATAATGCGAGCGCGATCCCACTTTATTCAGCGTGCTGCGCACAAAATGCACTAAGACGGTGCCGCACGGCGCGTCATCAGTATGAGGCAAACCCATGGAGTATGAATTTCTGCGTGATTTGACCGGTCAGGTCAAAGTGCGTATGTCGATGGACCACGAAGCCGTGGGGCACTGGTTCAACGAAGAGGTCAAAGACAATCTGCCGCTGCTGGATGAAGTTGAGGCCGCTGCCCAGCAGGTAAAAGGCACCATTAATCAATGGCAGCGCGTGGGGCATGAATACACGCTGTGGCTCGATGAAGAAGAGGTGATGATTCGTGCCAACCAGCTGGCGCTGGAAGATGACGGCATGGAAGAGGGCATGACCTATTACGACGAAGAGAGCCTGTCGTTTTGCGGGGTGGAAGATTTCCTCGCAGTGATCGCTGCTTATCGGCGGTTTTTAGCCGGGAAGTGAAAACGGTGCGCATTCACGCGCACCTCACACCCTACTGTCGCCATTCATGGCGACCACGCCACTATCTACACTGTCGCAATCGGCGTAGCGGGCGAGCCCACTGCGCCCGGCAAACGTAGCGGCGGCGCGGTGAGCAGAAACGCATGGCGCTGATGCTGTGCCAGCCAGTCTGCCAGCGGACTCAGCAGCATCAACTCTCCGAGATAGACGCCCAGCCGGAACAAGCAGAGATCGTGCAGCGGATGCGACGGATAGAAATCATCATTCATTGGCCGCGCTGGGAGAATCTCCACCGCCGGGTTATCTGCGATTAATGCCACCACGCCGCTCTCGTCAATCCAGTTACGTAAGGCCCGATCGCTACCGTCCAGTCCGGCAAAATGCGTATTGAGGAAGTCCATATTCGGCTCACCCTGCATGGCGAGAATGGCTTCGTCCATGCCGGTGCGGAAGCAGACGAAATCGCCCGCTCGCACCTCAATATTATCGGCCTGCAGAATCTGTTGCAGATGCGGATAACCAAAGGCAAACCGTCGGTTACCGAAATGGCGTTTGATATCAATCATCACCGCACGGCCTTGCATACCGTGCGCTGCCATGTTCTCAATGCCCAGCGCTTTGGCACCGAGATGGCTGCCGCGATCGCAGCCACAGCCAGCGCGGTAATCGGTTTCGCCGACAATATCCACATTGGCCTTGTACCCGTTGTAGAACACCATTTCCGGCTCGCCGTTATCGTTGACGTCAAACCATTGGCCCATGTGCGCCAGACTGTCCCATTGCGTTGAGTATTGCAGCGCCAGCGTTACGCTATCGTCGCAGATCACATCGGTGAGCTGCGGATTGTCACGCGAAAGAGGATAGGTCATATTGGCGTGTTCACCGCGTCGCGTGGCATTAAGCTGAGGCGGTGGACGCCGTGGATTCATCGCCGTACCGCCGGGTAAATCGAGTGGCAAACTCAGACAGAAGGTTTCCCCCGTCTTCACCTCTGCGACACCTTCTCGCACTTTGGCAGCAGTAAGCAGATTAAGCCGGCCGAGCTGATCGTCCGAACCGAAATCGCCCCATGTCGACTGGGCTGGGCGTTTTTTCCAACGTGCATTCATACTTCTCTCCTTAAGGTGCCATCCAGCGCGGCGTTGTGGTCTGCACCCATTGGCTGTACGCGCGGCAACCAGAACGCGTAAATCAGCGCGCCAACCACGCCGATGACACCGGCAATTTCCAGTGGAATCACGAACGAATGGGTGAATTGCATCAGCACGCCAATCAAAATCGGTGAGATGATCCCGGCAAGATTAGCCGCCATGTTTTGAATGCCGCCGATGGTGGCCACGTTGGCGCGGTTGGGCGCAACGTCCGAAGGCAGCGCCCATAAGGCTGCCGAAGCAAACGTGGCGGCGAAGTTAGCAAAGCACAGTGCCGTCAACGCCAGGCCTACGGTTGGCGAGAAGGCCGCCAGCCCAATGGTCGCGCTGCCGAGCATGCCGCCTACCAGCGGGATCTTGCGTGCCACGCTAAGCGAATAGCCACGACGTACCAGCGCATCCGACAGCAATCCGCCACACCAGCCACCGATAATCGCGGCAACGCCCGGCAGCATGCCGAGCAAGCCGAACTTCATCAGCGACAGATGAAAGGTTTCCACCAGATAGGTGGGGAACCAGGTGAAGAAAAAGTACGAGACGAAGTTGATGCAGAAGAAGCCGGCCATCATCGCCTGCACGGTGCGTTGACCAAGTAGCTGACGTACACTCATCGGATCGCCGGTTTGCGGATCCTGGTTGGTTTCGATGAATTCCACTTCTTCGCGCGTTACGCTGGGGTGCTGGCGTGGATCGCGATACCACAGATACCACGCCAGCGCCCACACGACCGCCACCACGCCAGAAATAACGAAGGTCATACGCCAGCCAACCAGTGCAATCAGAAACGAGATGATCGGAATGGCCAGCGTGCCGCCAATTTTGCTGCCGTTGTTAAAGGTCGCTGCGGCGAAGCTGCGCTCCTGACGCGGGAACCAGCGTGTAACCGTAGAGGAGCTAGCGGGATAACTCGGCGCCTCCACGGCACCGAGCACAAAGCGAAAGCCAACCAGCGCCGCAATCGAACTGGCAAGTCCGCATGCGGCAGTGGCTAATCCCCAGCCGAGGCTGCTTAGCGCAAAGGTAATGCGCGGTCCGAGTTTATCCACCAGCCAGCCACCGGGCAGTTGAAACAGCACGTAGCTCCAAAAGAAGGCGGAGAGCAGCAAGCCGCTGTCGGTGGGCGAAAAGTTCAGCTCCTGGCTCATAAACGGCATCGCTACGCTCATTGCGGCGCGATCGATATAGTTGATGGCGATGCCGACGGACAGCACCGTAAGAATGACGAAACGAAATTTCCCTTTCGCTTTACTTGCCGAAATTGCAGCAGGTGTTCCATTGGAATTTAGCGACATCATCGCCTCCAATTATTTTTTATTTTCAGTAGGGGAAAAGCCGCATCAGAACGATGCGGCGGGTTTGGCGCTTATGCGCCGCTTACGACAGAGTGGGAATGCGTCACCTGTTCCTCATCCACGATAGGTTCAACTTTTCCCATCAGGAACAGATAGTTAAGAATACCAATCACCACCAGCACCGCCGAGAACACCAGCGCCCAGGTAAAGTGGCCGGTCGCACCGACGATGGCGCCGGTAATAATCGGGCCAACGGCACCGCCCATATTGGAGACGGTGTTTTGCAGCCCGGCGACAATCGATACGCTATTTTGCGGCGCAACATCGCCCGGCAGCGCCCATACCTGTGAGGCCGCAACGGTGGTGCCTGATTTTGCGATACACAGCAGCAGCACGGTCATGAACACCGAGTCGGTGAACGGCGCAAAGCCGATGCACAGCGCCATCAACAGGCCAATGGTCAGGAACAGTTTGCGCGTGGCGGTCAGCGACAGCACTTTGTTATGCACCATACGATCCGATGCCCAACCGGCCAGCACTTCAATCACCATGCCGCAAATCAGCGGCAGCGCAGCCACCATTCCCATTTTGAGGAAATCCATACCTTTATCTTTCACCAGATAGGTCGGCAGCCAGGTGATAAAAAAGTAGGAGGTGTAGTTGATGGTGAAGAAACCAATGCACATCGCCCAGATATTGCGATAGCGCAGCAGCTTGTACCACTTCATCGGACGCACGCTTTTATCGCCATGCTTCTGCGTCTGACCGCCGCGGATAAAGCGTACTTCTTCTTTGCTGATCGACTGATGATCTTCCGGGTTTTCGGCGTAGATAAAGTACCAGGCGATAACCCAGAACAACCCTAGTGCACCAATGGCGAGGAAGGTCAGACGCCAGTCGAACATGGCAATCATAAACACAATCAGCGGCATCGCCACCGCACCACCAAACTTCGAGGCGCTGTCGAACAGGCCCGACACCGTGGCGCGTTCGCGGTCCGGGAACCAGCGCGCGGTGATGCCCGCGTTGCTCGGATAGGCTGCTGCTTCACCCACGCCCAACGCTAAACGCAGCGCCAGCAGCGATTTAAAGCCGGTCGCCAGACCCATTGCCATGGTGGCGATTGACCACCAGCCGACGGCAATCCCCAGGCCTTTTTTCTGACCGAAGCGATCGGCGAACCAGCCCGCCGGGATCTGCAGCAGCGCGTAAGACCAGAAGAATGCCGCCATGATAAAGCCCATCATTTCCGGATTGATATCGAGCTCTTTGATCAGATGCGGTGCCGCCGCCGAGAGAACGGTGCGGTCAATGTAGTTAATGGCGATGGCCAGCCACATCAGGCCAGCGATCCACCAACGGATACGACTCGAGCGCGCAGAGTTAGTCATAATAATTATCCACTCGAAAAAGGGTTACAGGGTAAGGCGGCGAATTATTCCAGCCCGTTCATCACGTTAAGCGGGCGTTCGCCCTGACAAATGCACTGCACGATTTGCGTCACGCAACGTTCGCCTATCGCGCTGATGGCGCCGTCGGTGTAACCGGCGATGTGCGCGGTGGGAATGAAGTTGCTGAGCGTGAACAGCGGATGCTCCGTCAGCGGTTCTTGTACGAACACGTCAGCCGCAGCCCCGGCAATCACGTTATCCCGCAGCGCCTGATAGAGATCCTGCTCATTCACCACACCGCCGCGTGAGGCATTAATCAGGAAGGCGCTCTTCTTCATGCGTTTCAGCCGGGCGGCATCGAACAAGTGGTGGGTTTTGTCGGTCAGCGGCATATGCAGGGTGATGAAATCGCTGGTTTCCGTCAGCTGATCCAACGTGACGAATTCGATGCCGTGCTCGGCAGCAAATGTCTCGTCTGGATAAAAATCGAAGGCAATCACCCGCATGTTGAAGCCTTTAGCGCGCAGCGCGACCTGCTTGCCGATATTGCCCAGCCCAATAATGCCCAGCGTTTTGCCGTAAACATCGGTGGCAAAAATGCGCGGCCACGTGCCGGCGCGCGTTTCAATCGCCGCCTGCGTCACCTGGCGCGCGCAATTTAGCATTAGCGCGAAGGCGAAATCGGCTACCGCATGTTTGTTGGCGTCCGGCACGTTGGTGACGTAAATACCGCGCTTGCGTGTGGCATCCAGATTGATATTGTCGACGCCCACGCCGTGCTTACAGACGATTTTCAGCTGTGGCGCCAGCGCCAGTAACGCGTCGTTGACGTCGGTAAAAGCGACGATCAGCGCGACCGTATCAGCCAGATGCGGCTCAAGCGCGCTCAGCGGCGCATCGGCGGGCAGCGTGATCAGCTCAAAACCCTGTTGTTGCAGGATTTCAATGGGCGTCGCGTCATATTTCGCAAACGACGGTGAAGTACAGATGACTTTCATAAATCTTCCCGATGTTGAAAATACAGCTAAGAGCCGGTGCGGCGATTAACAGGGTGCGCATAAATGCGCACCCTACAAAACACCTGGGGGCGCCATTTATGGCGACCTGGCAGACCGCTCATCCGCTAATTACTGCAAATACTGGTTCACAATCTGGCGAATTTTCTGCTCTTCCTCGGCAGAGAAACTCACCGCATAGCGGCTATCGCCCACGTCAAAGCCGAGCAGCGACACCGCTTTTTTTACTGCAGCCGGCGAGAAGCCGACGCTATACAGATCGGTGCGCAAGCCGGTGACATTTTCCTGCGCCAGACGTGAACCTTCGATGTCGCCAGCATGGAAGCGCGCCCAAATGGCGTTGATCTCTTTGGGGGCGACGTTGGCGAGCCCTGAAATACAAGCCGAGCAGCCGTCGACGAAGCCCTGATGAATCAGCGAATCCGGACCATTCAGCACATCGAAGCTATCGATGCCTGCTGCCGCCTGCAGAAAACCGCTCAGGCTTTCATAGCTGCCTGCGCTATCTTTGATGCCGATGATGTTCGGATGCGCAGCCAGCGTGCGCACGGTCTCTGGCTGCAGCGTGTTGCCAGTGCGCGCCGGGATGTTATAGAGGAACAGCGGCACATCAATGGCGTCGGCTACCGCGCGATAGTGGGCGATCAGCTCTTCCTGTTTCAGCGGCACGAAATAGGGAGTAATCACCGAAACCGCATCCACGCCCAGCTTCGCCACTTGCTTGCCGAGGCGAATGGTTTCACGCGTGGAGATTTCGCCAATGTGCGCCACTACCGGCGCCGTGCCATTAACTTCATCGACGCAGGTTTGCGTCACTGCCAGCTTCTCCTGCTCGTTCAGCACGAAGAATTCACCGTTGGTGCCGCCGCAGAAAATACCGTTGCCAGCCCTTAACTGGCGTTTGACCTGCTCGCGCTGGGCGACGGGATTAAAGGCACCGTCGCGATCGAAGGTGGTAACGATGGCGGTTAACACGCCCTGAATTTTCTTACTCATGGTGTCCTCGATAATGCTTAGTGGCTCAAAGCGGGAAACAGCGTCAGGTAAACGTTGCGTACGTCATCGGCGCCCACTTTCATCGGTACATTCTTCATCAGGCGCTGCACGTCGAGTGCGGCTTCAACCAGATACGGCAGGTGATCCGGGCCGATACCCAGCTCTTCCAGACTGGCGGGCAGCTTCAGGCGTTTTACCAGCGCGGCAAAGTATTCAACCAGCGCATGAGATTTGGCTTCTTCATCCAGTGACGTATCGACATTGGGCAACAAATCGTAAGCCTGAGCGAATTTGCTCACTGCCGCTGGACGCACAAAGCGCATGCACGGCGCGAGCAAAATGGCGTTAGCCACGCCGTGCGGAAGGTGATATTTGCCACCTAGCGGATAAGACATCGCGTGCACCAGATGCGTACCGGCATGCGCAATCGATGCGCCGCCATAATAAGATGCCCACAGCATGTTCAGGCGCGCTTCAAGGTTATCTGGCTCTGCAATAGTGGTTTCGAGGCTGGTAAACAGCTTTTTCATGCCGATCAGCGCATAGTTATCGCTTACCGGATTTGACACGGTAGCGGTAAAGCATTCGATCAGGTGGCACAGCGCATCGATCCCGGTAGAAGAGGCGATATGCGGCGGCATGCTGGTGGTGAGTTCCGGTATCAGCGCGACATAATCCGGCAGCATCACCGGCGTGATAATGCCGACTTTGGTCTCTTTCTCTGGGATAGCCAGAATGGCGTTTGGCGTGGCTTCCGAGCCGGTACCTGCCGTGGTGGGAATCAGCAGCGAAGGGGTGCGCGTCTGCGGTTTTTCACCGGCCAGTAACGCATCCAGCGTTGGCGCGCCCGCGACGCATAGAATAGAGAGCAGCTTCGCGACATCCAATACGCTGCCGCCGCCGACGCCAATCACCAGATCGATATCGCTGCCTGGTAGCGCAGCGACAATGGACGCCACATCATGCTGGCTTGGTTCTGGCGGCACCGTATTGATGATGCACAGGCTACCCATTTGCTGCTGCAGCTGGGCGGTCAGCCTCTGAACCGCCGGAATGCCTTCGATATTCTTATCGGTCACCAGCAGGGCTTGCTTCTTACCTCGCAGCAGATAGCTGAGGTCATTAAGCGCCTGAAAGCCACTTATCACGGTGCTGTTGATATTCATTACATACCCTTATCGCGTTTTTCGTGCTGAATGATTAATTTTGCTCAAACGGCGCGAGGTCCATCACTACAGAGCCTAATTTTATAGGACAAATTGATTTCGATTAATTTGATCTTGCTCACATATAATCAATCATGATTGAATATAATCATTACAGCGCGGCGGTAGCCGATTAAGGAGAGAGAATGACTTCACAGCCATGGAAAACACCCGTCTTAGTGATTGCCGATGATTTTACCGGTGCTAATGATGCGGGGAGCGGGCTGGCACGCGTCGGAGCGCGCGTGCATGTGCTGTTTGACAGCAGCACGCCGCATCCAGCTGGCAGCGCCGATGTGCTGGTGATCAGCACCGATAGCCGCGCGGTGAGCGCGCAAGAAGCGGCGCGTCGCACCCGTACTGCGCTGGAGCAGCATCAGGCGATGGCTAACGATGGCTGGCTGTTTAAGAAAATCGATTCCACGCTGCGCGGCAATCCCGGTGCGGAAATCAGCGCGGCGCTGCAGGCCAGCGGCAAAAAATTAGCATTGGTCGTGCCGGCGGTGCCAAAACTGGGCCGTACTACACGCGACGGTGAAGTCTGGATCGATCGGCAGCGTTTGATCGATACCGAATTCGCCAGCGATCCCAAAACCCCGGTCACCAGCAGCCATGTGCTGACGCGTTTGCAAATGCAAAGCGCGTTGACCGGCGAAACTCTCGATCTCGCCACGGTACGCGGCGACCAACTCACGCAGGTACTGGCGAGCAAACAGGGCTTACTAGTGGTGGATATCGAGCAGGATGCCGATCTTGCCTTATTAATGGCGGCGGCGGCCGCGTTAGATGAGCGGCCGCTATTGGCCGGAGCCTCTGGCCTGAGCGATGCGCTGGGCGAACTGCTGGCTGCCCGTCAGCCGCGTCCGGTGCTGGCGGTGGTGGGGTCGATGAGCGCGATGGCGCAGCAGCAAATTGCGCGCCTCGCCAGTCAGCGCGACATCCGCATTATCGACATTGATATCCGCCAGCTGTTTGCCCAGCCGGCCTGGCCGCAAGCCGCCGATTGGCAACAGGCGATACTGCAGGCGCTGCACGATGGCGCACATTGCGTGGTGCGCACCACGCAGCATGCCGATCAGCGTCACGACATTGAGCAACTCTGTCTGCAGCATCAGGTTTCGCGCCAGGCATTAGGCGAACGCATCTGCCAGTTTCTCGCGCAGTTAACCAGCACCGTTTGTCGTCAGGTGCAGCCTGCGGGGCTTTATCTCTCCGGCGGAGATGTGGCGATTGCCGTGGCGCAGGCGTTAGGTGCCAGCGGTTTCCAGATTCAGGGCCTGGTGGCGGGCTGTGTGCCGCACGGGGTTCTGCTTGACAGTGAATTACACCTGCCGGTGATGACCAAAGCAGGTGGCTTTGGTGACGAAAATACCCTGGTAGAAGCCATTCGTTTTATTGAGGAGAAGTTGAGTGAATAAAATTATTGCGATTACCATGGGCGATCCGGCGGGCATTGGCCCGGAGATCATCATTAAAGCGTTGGCAGAAGGTGAATTAGCGGGCGTGCCGGCCGTGGTGGTTGGCTGTGCAAATACGCTGCGCCGGGTGATGGGGCTAAATGTGACCCCGCAAGCTGAGCTACGGGTACTTGATCAGATTAAAGAGGCACATTTCGCGCCGGGCATTATCAACGTGATTGATGAACCGCTGGCGGATGCTGATGCGCTAAAACCGGGCGTGGTGCAGAAAGAGGCGGGCGATCTGGCTTGGCGCTGTGTTAAACGTGCTACCGAGTTAGCGCTGGCCGGGGAAGTACACGCTATTGCGACCGCCCCCCTGAATAAAGAAGCGCTGCACTCGGCAGGTCATCTTTATCCTGGTCACACCGAGCTGCTGGCCCAGCTAACCAATACGAAAAATTACGCCATGGTGCTTTACACCGATAAGCTGAAAGTGATTCACGTCACCACACATATCGCGCTGCGTAAGTTCCTCGATACCTTAAACGGGGAACGTATTCAGACGGTGATCGGCATGGCCGACAGCTTCCTGCGCCGCGTGGGATTTGATAAGCCGCGCATCGCGGTAGCGGGGGTTAATCCTCATGCCGGTGAAAACGGACTGTTCGGCGATGAAGAGATCGCTATCGTCGCGCCAGCGATTAAAGAGATGAAACAACAAGGCATTGATGTACATGGCCCATGCCCGCCCGATACCGTGTTCCTGCAGTGTCAGGAAGGGCAATACGATATGGTGGTGGCGATGTACCACGACCAAGGGCATATTCCACTCAAATTATTGGGTTTCTATGATGGCGTAAATATTACTGCGGGCTTGCCCTTTATCCGCACCTCGGCGGACCACGGCACCGCATTTGATATCGCCTGGACAGGTAAAGCGAACTCTGCGAGCATGGCAATCTCCATTAAACTCGCGATGCAGCTTGCATAGGGAAATATGAAGGGACAAAGCCGTCTCGACCAGATTATGGACTATCTGAAGAGTCATAATCTGGTCACCGTTGAACAACTGGTGAGCGCTATTTCCGCCTCGCCAGCGACCATCCGCCGCGATCTGATTAAGCTGGACATGGAAGGCGTGATTAGCCGCAGCCACGGCGGCGTTACGCTGAATCGCTTTATTCCCAATCAGCCCACTACGCTGGAGAAGATGCAGCGTAATCTGGCGGAAAAACAGGCCATCGCTCAGTTTGCCGCCCGTTATGTGCAGTCGGGTGATGCGGTAGTATTGGATGCTGGCACCACCATGCTGGAGCTGGCGCGCCAGCTGACGCATCTCAAGCTGCGCGTCATCACCGCCGATCTGCATATCGCGCTGTTTTTATCCGAGTTTAAGCAAATCGAAACCACCATAATCGGCGGACGCATCGATGATTCCAGCCAGTCCTGTATTGGTGAACATGGGCGTCGCCTGTTGCGCAGCATCAATCCGGATATCGCCTTTGTCAGCTGTAACTCGTGGAGTATCGAACGCGGTATTACCACGCCTACCGAAGATAAAGCCGGATTGAAGATGGACCTGCTGGCCAATGCGCGCCGCCGGGTACTATTGGCTGACAGCAGTAAATACGGGTCATGGTCGCTGTACTGCGCGGCACCCATTGATAGCCTGACCGATGTGGTGACGGATGCGCGTCTGGATGAAGCGGTATGTCGCGACCTGCGCGAGCGTGGATTGGGTTTGCAGTTAACCTAACATGTTGCAGCGTCTCCCTCTCCCGTGGGAGAGGGCATCAGCCCGCATCCAATCTGATTACTTAACGTAAGCCAGCAAACTCAGCGAGTCGCGCGCTAACGACTTACACTTCTGGTCGTTGGTAATGGCGATGCCGCTCAAATCCTTGTAGCTCTCTTCACCGAGCGACTTCATGTTGTAGTTGCTGTAGTTGCTCAAATCCCAACGGTTCTGTTGGGCAAAAAACACCAGCGCTTTACGAATCTGCGCGTCCGGCAAATCCTGATAGCCACAATCGTTCTTTAGATAAACGAACACCGCGGTGAGGTCGGCCAGATCTTCTGCTTCGGATTCACTCAGGGCAAAACTGGTGGAGGAGAAGCCAAGGAGTCCCGCCAGCAGCAGGATCTTGATGCTTTTCGTCATAATCATTCTCAACAAGGGACAATTTATTGACGTTAGCACAGTTATTGCCGCTATTCCGCTAAATTTGCCCTTTTGGGCCATCTGCGGCCTTTTTATCAGCCCATTCTGTTTCAGTGCTTGACCCTCCCGCAGGGTAAAGGTTTACGCTGTGCCCTTATTCACGACAAGGATAAGAATATGCAACGTCGTCATTTTCTAAAGTTGACTGCCGCACTCAGCGCCGCCGGCGCGCTGCCGTTGTGGAGCCGCTCGCTTATGGCCGCCACGCGCCCGTTATTGCCGATTCCTTCCATTTTGGAACCTGATGCGCGCGGGCAATATACCTTAACCGCCATGACCGGCAGCAGCCAATGGAATGGCAAAGCCGTGCCTACGTGGGGCTACAACGGCAGCTTGCTGGGGCCAGCTCTGCGACTACAGCGCGAAAAAGCCGTTACGGTGAACATTCATAACCAACTGCCCGAAGCCACGACGTTGCATTGGCACGGACTGGAAATACCCGGCGATGTCGATGGCGGACCGCAGGGCATTATCGCCCCAGGCGCCACGCGACAGGTGAGTTTCACCCCGGATCAACCGGCGGCGACCTGTTGGTTCCATCCGCATCAACATGGCAAAACCGGCTATCAGGTGGCGCAAGGCCTGGCGGGTTTGGTGCTGCTGGAAGATGAGGCCTCCGGCAAGCTGCGTCTGCCGATGCAGTGGGGTGAAGACGATGTCCCCTTGATCTTTCAGGATAAACAGCTGAACAAAGCGGGCACGAAAATCGATTATCAACTCGATATCATGCAGGCCGCCGTCGGCTGGTTTGGCGATTTAATGCTGACCAACGGCGTGCCTTATCCACAGCATGCGGTACCGCGCGGCTGGCTGCGTCTGCGCTTATTGAACGGCTGTAACGCGCGTTCGCTAAACATCTCCACCAGCGATCGTCGCCCACTGTATGTGATTGGCAGCGACGGCGGTTTGCTCGCTGAGCCAATAAAAGTGCAGAACCTGCCGCTGCTGCCGGGCGAACGTTTTGAAGTGATGGTGGATACCTCGGATGGCAAAACCTTCGACGTGGTAACGCTACCCGTGACGCAAATGGGCATGACGTTAGCGCCGTTTGATCAACCCCTTCCGCTGGTGCAGATCCTGCCGCTGCGTGTGATGGCAAGCGGCACGATGCCGGATAAGCTGGTGGATCTGCCGCCGATCCCGTCGACCGATGGCCTGCAAAGCCGCTGGCTGCAGCTAATGATGGATCCGCAGCTTGATCAGCAAGGTATGCAGGCGCTTATGGATCGTTATGGCGATAAAGCCATGGGCGACATGAAAATGGACCACGGCAACATGGACATGAGCAGCGGCGACAAGCCGATGGACCATGGCAATATGGCGATGGATCACAGCAGCCACGGCAAAGCCGCCGCGTATGATTTCCACAACGGCAACAAGATCAACGGCCAGGCTTTCAACATGACCAAGCCGATGTTCCATGCTGAACTCGGCAAGCTGGAAAAGTGGACCATCTCCGGCGAAGGCGATGCGATGCTGCATCCGTTCCACATTCACGGCACTCAGTTCCGCATCCTGTCAGAAAATGGCAAGCCGCCGGAGCCGCACCGCGCCGGATGGAAGGACATTGTCAGCGTCAACGGCTGGCGCAGTGAAGTGCTGGTGCGCTTCAACTATGTTGCTAACGCTGAAAATGCCTATATGGCGCATTGTCATCTGCTGGAACATGAAGATACCGGCATGATGCTCGGTTTTAGCGTTAGTTAAGCGCTGCCTCGAGCGCCAGGCGCATATCTTCAATCAAATCATCGGCGTGTTCGATGCCAATTGATAAGCGAATGGTCGCGTCGGTGATACCGATACGCTGACGCACTTCCTGCGGCACGCCTGAATGGGTGGTGCTGCCTGGATGGCTGGCGAGCGATTCCGTGCCGCCGAGGCTCACCGCCAGCTTGAACAGCGCCAGCGTATTGAGGAAGCGGAATGCGGCCGGTTGTCCGCCTCGAATATCAAACGAGAACGTCGATCCCGCGCCGCTGCACTGACGCTGATAGGTTTGGCCCGCCGGGCTCTCTGCATCCAGATACGGCAGCCAATGCAGTTTTTCCACTTGCGGATGATCGCGTAAAAATGCCGCCACTTTCTCCGCATTACTCGCCGCTTTCTCCATCCGCAGCGACAGCGTTTCCAGCGATCGACCAATCATCCAGCTAGAGTGTGGATCGAGTTGCGTACCGATGGCGCTGCGCAGCGATCGCACTTTACCGATCAACGCTTTGCTGCCCAGCACCGCGCCGGCAATCAAATCCGAATGGCCGCCCACGTATTTGGTTAACGAATAGAGTGACAAATCCGCGCCATGCTGCAGCGGATGCTGAAACACCGGGCCCAGCAGCGTGTTATCGCAGGCGAGAATGGGGCGCGAGCCTTGCTGCTGAGCAATCACATCCGCGACCTCCTGCATCAGTTTGATATCCACCAAACTGTTGGTGGGATTGGCTGGCGTTTCAATCAAAATTAGCGCCACGCGCCCGCGTTGCCATGCCATTTTCGCCGCTTCATGCACCTTGTCTTCACTGGTGCCATCGCTAAAACCGACCGCTTTGATTTCCAAATCGTGCAGCGTTTTACTTAACAGCGTTTCGGTGCCGCCATACAGCGGCTGAGAATGCAGAATCACTTCGCCCGGACGGGCAAACGTCAGCAGCGTGGTGGCAATTGCCGACATGCCAGAAGAAAACAGCGCAGCGCTCTCGGCACCTTCATAGATGGCCAGCCGATCCTCAACGATTTCGCTGTTGGGATGGTTGAAGCGCGAATAGACCAGCCCGCCACTTTTGCCTTCCGGCGGCTGCTTGCGTCCGGCGACAAAATCGAAAAAGTCCTGTCCCTCTTCGGCGCTGTTAAACACAAAGGTGGAGGTAAGAAACACCGGCGGTTTAACCGCGCCTTCTGACAACTGCGGATCGTAACCGTAATTCAGCATCTGCGTTTCCGGATGCAAATCGCGCGTACCTATCTGTGTTTTTTTACTGGATGAAGCGGTCATAGGAACTCCAGAACCAAGCGGTGAAGGGGCGAACTCGTCCATACAGTTAACGTCAGCGCGATAAATTTCGCCACGAAATCGTTTGCGTTGTGTGCGCAGCGTTAGACGCCCGTTCGTCTATGATAGACTTCGTGGCTTTCCAAAAACCGTTATTGGACGCATGCAATGAAACATACCGTCGACGTGATGATCTCCGAGCAAGAGATTGCAACCCGCATTGCCGAACTGGGCACGCAGATTAACGAACACTACCGCGACAGCGGCAGCGAAATGGTGTTGGTGGGTCTGCTGCGCGGCTCCTTTATGTTTATGGCCGATCTGTGCCGCGCTATCGACGTGCCGCATGAAGTCGACTTTATGACGGCGTCAAGCTATGGCAGCGGAATGTCGAGCACCCGCGACGTGAAAATTCTCAAGGATCTTGATGAAGATATTCGCGGCAAAGATGTACTGATCGTCGAAGACATCATCGATTCCGGCAACACCCTGAGCAAAGTACGCGAGATTCTGCGCCTGCGCGAGCCAAAGTCGCTGGCGATTTGTACGCTGCTGGATAAGCCAGAGCGCCGCGAAGTGGATGTGACCGTGGAATATGTCGGCTTCACCATTCCGGATGAATTCGTGGTGGGCTTCGGTATCGATTACGCCCAGCGCTATCGCCATTTGCCGTATATCGGCAAAGTTATCCCAACTGGCGAATAACCGCACAATCTTCCAAGGCTAATCTCTCCCGCCTGAGATAAACTGCGCAGCCCGTGAGCCAGCGGCTTATGGGCTGGCTCGACTCTCTGCTAAACTCCATTGATTTCTTAATCTTAATGACCTGCGACAGCGCATGCAGATTCGCGCGCATCGGCTTTTTTCATCTGGCTTTGATGTCACTACAACAAGGTATGGATTCGCAATGACATATGCACTGGAAATTTCCGGGCTAACCAAAACCTATCCCGGCGGCGTACAGGCGCTGAAAGGACTCGATCTCAACGTAGAAGCGGGTGATTTTTACGCCTTACTGGGCCCCAACGGCGCTGGAAAATCGACCACCATCGGTATTATCAGCTCGCTGGTGAATAAATCCGGCGGCAGCGTGCGCGTATTTGGTTATGACCTGCAAAAAGATGTGGTCAATGCCAAGCGTCAGCTCGGGCTGGTGCCGCAGGAGTTCAACTTTAACCCGTTTGAAACTGTGATGCAGATTGTGGTCAATCAGGCCGGTTATTACGGTGTTGAACGCGCTGAAGCCAATAAACGCGCGGAAAAATACCTCAATCAGCTCGATCTATGGGGCAAACGCAACGAACGTGCACGCATGCTCTCGGGCGGCATGAAGCGTCGCCTGATGATTGCGCGTGCGCTGATGCATGAGCCGAAGCTGCTCATCCTCGATGAACCCACTGCCGGCGTTGATATCGAACTGCGCCGCTCTATGTGGAGCTTCCTGAAAGAGCTGAACATCAAAGGCACCACCATTATCCTCACCACGCACTACCTGGAAGAGGCGGAGATGCTGTGCCGTAATATCGGTATTATCCAGAGCGGCGAGCTGGTGGAAAACACCTCGATGAAAGGGTTGCTCTCCAAGCTGCAATCCGAAACCTTCATTCTGGATCTCGCTCCGCGCAGCCCGCTGCCGCAGCTGGAGGGCTTCCAGTATCGTTTGGTGGATACCTCCACGCTGGAAGTGGAAGTGATGCGCGAGCAGGGGCTGAACAGTGTGTTCAGCCAGCTGAGCGCGCAGGGCGTGCAGGTGCTGAGTATGCGTAACAAAGCTAACCGCCTTGAGGAGCTGTTCGTCAGCCTGACGCAGGGAAAAACAGGAGTGAAAGCATGACGCACTTGTATTGGGTGGCGCTCAAGAGTATCTGGAGCAAAGAGATTAACCGCTTCGCCCGCATCTGGATTCAGACGCTGGTACCGCCTGTCATCACCATGACGTTGTATTTCATCATCTTCGGCAACCTGATTGGTTCACGTATCGGTGATATGCACGGTTTCAGCTACATGCAGTTTATCGTGCCGGGCCTGATTATGATGGCGGTGATCACCAACGCTTATGCCAACGTGGCGTCGTCGTTTTTCAGCGCCAAGTTCCAGCGCAATATTGAAGAGCTGCTGGTGGCGCCGGTGCCGACGCACATTATCATTGCCGGTTATGTCGGCGGTGGCGTGGCGCGTGGCGTGTGCGTGGGCATTTTGGTTACTGCGATTTCCCTGTTCTTCGTGCCGTTCCACGTGCATTCGTGGTCGATGGTGGCGCTGACGCTGCTGCTCACTGCCATCCTGTTCTCGCTGGCGGGCCTGCTGAATGCGGTCTTCGCGCGCACTTTTGATGATATCAGCCTGATTCCTACCTTCGTGCTGACACCGTTAACCTATCTGGGCGGCGTGTTCTACTCGCTGACGCTGCTGCCGCCGTTCTGGCAAGCGGTGTCGAAGCTGAATCCGGTGGTGTATATGATCAGCGGCTTCCGTTACGGTTTCCTCGGCATCAACGATGTGCCGCTGGTGTTTACGCTCTCGGTGCTGATTGCCTTTATCGTGGTGTTTTACGTGCTGGTGTATACGCTGATTCAGCGTGGCAGGGGATTACGTACGTAATGACGGTCGGCGACCCGACGAATAACAAGGGCGCGGTGTAAAAACCGCGCCCTTGTTGCATCAGGCGACCTGAACTGGCAACGCCTTGGCAAGGCGCTTCATCTCATTATCACCTTCGAAATAGGCGACTTTCGGCTGCCAGCTGCGGGCGACTTCATCTTCTACCTGCACATAAGAACAGATGATCATAATATCGCCAGCGCAGGCGCAGCGTGCGGCGGCACCGTTGACGGAGATGATCTTCGAGCCGCGTTCTGCGGCGATAGCGTAGGTGGAAAAACGCTGGCCGTTGGTGACGTTATAGATATCGATGGCTTCATATTGCAGAATGCCGGACGCGTCGAGGAAATCCTGGTCAATGGCGCAGGAACCTTCGTAATGCAAATCCGCCTGGGTCACTTTAACGCGATGCAGTTTGCCTTGAAGTACGGTACGTATCATAGCGGGATAACCTTTGTATGCTGCTAATAAACGACGGAACGTTACTCCGTCAGATCCACTTGCTGATTATCGATCAGACGCGCATTGCCCAGCCAGGCTGCCATCAGGATCACCGCGCGTTGGCTATCAACCGTCAACGCTTGCAGCGTGGCGGCATCGCAAATGGCCAGTCCGTCTGGACGGAAACCCTTTTCACGTAGCGCGGCTTCCGCTTGTTCAATAATCTCTTCCACATGACGTTCGCCCTTGCTCAGGCGTTCAGCCATGCTGTTCATCACCTGGCTTAAGCCCGCCGCGATTTTACGCTCGTCGGCGGTGAGATAGCCATTGCGCGAGCTTAGCGCCAGGCCATCTTTGGCCCGCACGGTAGGTACGCCAACAATTTCAATATCGAAGCCCATATCCGCCACCATCTTGCGGATAATCGCCAGCTGCTGGAAATCTTTTTCGCCAAAGCAGGCGATATCCGGCTGCACCAGATTGAACAGTTTACTGACGACGGTAGAGACGCCACGGAAATGGCCCGGACGGCTGGCACCTTCCAGCAGCGATGAGAGTCCCGGTACTTCGACAAACGTCTGGCTATCGAGACCTTGCGGGTAAACCTCCGCTGGCGCCGGCGCAAATACCACATCCACGCTATGACGATTAAGCTTCTCGCAATCGTCCTGCAACGTGCGGGGATAACGCGCCAAATCGTCGGGGCGATCAAACTGCATCGGGTTTACGAAAATCGACACCACCACAATATCGGCCCGTTCTCGCGCTTCATCGACCAACGTCAGATGACCGTCATGCAGGTTGCCCATGGTGGGCACCAGCGCGATACGTTTGCCTGCCTGACGCCAGCGACGAATTTCACGACGCAGCAACGGCAGTGTTTCAATGATCAGCACTGCAAATCTCCTGATTTACTGGAAACTGTGTTCAGCGGCTGGATAGGTGCCCGCCTCAACGTCGGCAATATATTGGCGAATCGCCGCACGAATGTCGCCGGTTTCGGCGAGGAAATTTTTGGCAAATTTGGGAATGTGGCCGCCGGTAATGCCGAAGGCATCATGCATCACCAGAATCTGACCGTCGGTGACATTGCCGGCACCGATACCAATTACCGGCACCGACAGCGCTTTAGTGACGCGTTCGGCTAATGCCACCGGCACGCACTCCAGCACCAGCAGCTGCATGCCAGCGGCTTCCAGCGCCAGCGCATCGGCCAGCAGACGTTCGGCGGCGGCTTCATCGCGTCCCTGAACCTTGTAGCCACCGAATACATTCACCGACTGCGGCGTCAGGCCCAGATGACCACATACCGGCACGGCGCGCTCGGTCAGCATGCGCACGGTTTCTGCCAGCCACTCGCCGCCTTCCAGCTTCACCATGTTGGCGCCGGCACGCATCAGCTGCGCGGCGCTGGTGAAGGTCTGCTCCGGCGTGGCGTAACTCATAAACGGTAAATCGGCCATCACCAGCGCATGCGGTGCGCCGCGACGGACGGCGGCGGTGTGATAAGCGATATCCGCCACGGTGACGGGCAGGGTCGATTCATGGCCCTGCACGGTCATGCCCAGCGAATCACCAATCAGCATCACCTGAATGCCCTGGTCGGCAAACAGGCGGGCAAAACTGAAGTCATAAGCCGTTAGCGTGGCGAATTTGCGGCCGCTGGCTTTCAGTTGGCGTAAATGGGAGATAGTTGTCGGTTTCATCACACACTCCAGAGTTTTCTGATGCGCGCAGTGTACTACGGGTTACTCAGACCACAAACGGATAGCGCTGCGATCGAGCGTGGCAAGAATGGCGGACAATGCTTGTCCATTCGGCAGCGACAGCTGCGGGGCAATTTCCAGCAGCGGCACCAGCATAAAAGCGCGGTTGTGCATGTCGTAGTGCGGCACGGTAAGACGTGGCGTAGTTATCGTGGCGTCGCCAAACAGCATGATGTCGAGGTCCAGCGTGCGCGGTCCCCAGCGTTCGGCTTTGCGCACGCGCCCGTGTTTCAGCTCAATGCGTTGGGTGTGATCGAGCAGGGCTTCGGCGTCCAGCGCGGTTTCCAGTTCAACCACCGCATTAAGGTAATCGGGCTGATCCGGCGGGCCGTAGGGCGGTGTGCGATACAGCGAAGAGGTTTTGATGCGCGAGGTGTGTGGGATGGCATCGAGCGCGGCCAGCGCTGCATCAACCTGATGCAGCGGATCGGCCAGATTACTGCCTAAAGCGAGGTAAACGCGGGTCATTGCGCGCTATTGGTATCGCGACGTGGCCCGGTTGGACGGCGACGCGGACGACGCGGTTTACGGCGTGGTGCCGGATCGTCGCCCAGCGTGGTCATCATGGTTTTTTGCTGAACCGGCGCGGCCGCCTGGAACTCGCCCCACCAATGCGTCAGCTTTTGCAGCTCTGGATTGTTTTCCACCTCGGCACGCAGCGCCAGCAAATCGTAGGCCGCGCGGAACTTAGGATGCTCCATCAGCTTCCACGCACGCTTGCCGTGACGGCGTGACATACGCAGTTGCAGCTGCCAGATATCGCGAATCAGCGTGGTAATACGCTTCGGAATCGCCAGAGCACGGCAGGCTTCATCCAGCGTTTCGTTCATCGACAGTGCGAAGGCATCGTAATAGGTCAGGCCGCTTTCCTGCGCTATACGCTCGGCGGATTCCAGCTGTGGATACCAGAACATTGCACCGAACAGGAACGCCGGATTCACGCGCATATCATTCTGAATACGGGTATCGGTGTTTTTCAGCACCTGCGCCAGCATGCGTTCCATCAGGCTATCGCTTTCAGCGGTGAAGCCGCGCGTTAGCGTCGGGAACAGCGGCTGGAACAGCTGATATTCACGCATCATTTGATAGGTGCGGTAGCCGTAACCGGCCTGCAGCAGCTTCAGCGACTCTTCAAAAAGACGCGCCGGAGGAATATCGTTGAGCAGCGTAGCCAGACGTGGAATCGGCTCGGCGGTTTCTGCCGCGATGCGCATCTCAAGCTTGGCGGCGAAGCGCACCACGCGCAGCATGCGCACCGGATCTTCGCGGTAGCGGGTTTCCGGATCGCCAATCAGTCGAATGATGCCTTCCTGCAAATCGTGCAGGCCACCAACATAATCACGGACGGTGAAATCCGCCACGCTGTAATAGAGGCTGTTGATGGTGAGATCGCGGCGCTGAGCATCGTCTTCTATGCTGCCGAAAATGTTGTCGCGCAACAGCATGCCGTTCTGGCCGCGCTGCGAACTATTGCGATCTTCTTCACTCTCTTCCTGATGATGACCACGGAACGTCGCCACTTCGATCACTTCCGGACCGAACATCACGTGCGCCAGACGGAAACGACGTCCCACCAGGCGGCAGTTGCGGAACAGCTTACGCATCTGCTCAGGCGTGGCGTTGGTGGTGATATCAAAGTCTTTCGGCTTGGTGCCCAGCAGCAAATCGCGCACGCCGCCGCCAACCAGGTAGGCTTCGTATCCGGCTTTATTCAGACGATAGAGCACTTTGAGGGCGTTTTCGCTGATATCTTTGCGTGAGATGTTGTGGCTTTCTCGTGGAATGACGGTCATCAGACTCTCAGCTTCCACCTCTTCAGGCGCCTCCTCATCACGCTTGAGGACTCTCCGGCAAAAATTAGCGACTCGGGTAAAAATGGGACACCTCGACAGTGATAAAAGGGTGTTAATAAAATCAGCGGCTAATCATAGCCTGTTGAGAACCATTTAGGAATGGCGATGTCATTTCATCGGGCTTCATGGCGTTCTGCAACGGAATCAGGCGGATATTCCACTGTGCGACAGCCTGTTTCAGCAGGCTTTCCAGCGATTCATCCTGCCAACCTTCACCTACCGGCTGGCCCAGGAAGCGCAATGCCTGGACTAACAGCGGTCGCGCATCACCAGTGGGCAGCGCGGGCGCATGATTCTGTTTGGAAAGCTTATTGCCATCCTGATTGATTGCCAGCGGCAAATGCAGGTACGCCGGCACCGGCCAGCCGAACTGCTGATAGAGCGCAATTTGCCGTACGGTGGGTTCAATTAAATCCGCGCCGCGTACAATCTCGTTCACGCCCTGAAAATGGTCGTCAACCACCACCGCCAGGTTATAAGCAAACAGCCCATCACGGCGATGAATAATAAAATCTTCCTCTGCTAACCGTTCTTCCGCCTGTAAATGCCCGCGCAGGCAATCGTCAAAGCCATACACCGGCGCATGCTGGCGCAGGCGCAGTGCGGCATTCTCCCGCGGCAGCTGCAAATCGCGGCAATGGCCGTCATAACTGCCGCCGAGCAACTGAATACGGCTGCGCGGGCAGCTGCAAAAGTAACTTTGACGATGGGTTTGGAGCCAGCTGAGTGCGTCACGATAGGCTTCATGACGCTGTGACTGCCATAGAACGTCGCCATCCCAATGCAAACCATAATGTTCCAGCTGCTGCAAAATACGCGTTGCCGCACCGGGAACTTCACGGGGGGGATCAATATCTTCAATACGAACCAGCCAGCGTCCCTGTTGCGCGCGCGCGCTCAGGTAACTGCCTAATGCGGCGATGAGCGAACCAAAATGCAGGTCACCAGAAGGAGAGGGAGCGAAGCGCCCGATGCAGGGAGAGGTTGAAGTGTTCATAAAGAAGTGTACCGCACGGCGGGAAAACCAGCATTTTCCCGGCTGTGCGGTAACAGTCTGCTCACGGCCATTAGCCTGCCATCTGCTTCTCGCGGATTTCTGCCAGCGTTTTGCAGTCAATGCAGAGATCGGCAGTCGGACGCGCTTCAAGGCGGCGAATACCAATTTCTACACCGCAGGAATCACAGTAACCGAAATCGTCGTCATCCACTTTCTTGAGCGTTTTCTCAATCTTTTTAATGAGTTTGCGCTCACGATCGCGGTTACGCAATTCCAGGCTGAACTCTTCTTCCTGTGCGGCACGGTCGACCGGATCCGGGAAGTTGGCAGCTTCGTCCTGCATATGTGACACAGTGCGATCTACTTCATCCCGAAGTTGGTTGCGCCAGGCTTCCAGAATCTTACGGAAGTGACCTAGCTGGGCGTCGTTCATATACTCTTCGCCCGGTTTCACCTGATACGGCTCCACTCCAGCAATGGCGAGGATACTCAGGGACGATGTTTTACGGTTTTGCCCTTCTTGCATGTTGTTTCTCCTGGATAACACGCACTATCGATTCCCTTAAAGGGAAAAAAACAGGCCGCTATAAATAGCAGAAGCCATCAAGGTTGGCAATTAATCCTGACCACTACTTGACAAGCCTCTGAAGAATCGCGTATTCAGCGCCTCGCCCAGAACATTCCTATCACAGCAAATTGCTATAAATATTACAACGCTACGTTAATTGGATGCGTAAGTAATATCTGTAAAGGTGATATCTGAGCACGGTACGCTAACACTTCCACACCACAGCGTTGCGCCTGTTCCAGTAGTTCTGCGTATTGCACGTCGATATGGCGTGCCGGGGAAACGTCCTCAATCCCCGTATGCAAAACAGCGAACAACAAAACGGCCCGATGGCCTTCTGCCACGATAGTGCTAAGTTCGCGCAGATGTTTCTGGCCCCGAGTCGTCACAGCATCCGGAAAGTAGCCTTTACCTAGATGTAAAAGGGTGACGGACTTGACTTCAATATAGCAGTTCGATCGGCCCTCCGCTTGCAGCAGGAAGTCAATTCGGCTTTTTTCCGTGCCGTATTTCACTTCAGGCTGGCAATGGCTGTAAGCGGATAATTCCGGAATCGTATTGAGAGTCAGCGCCTCACGCACCAATTGGTTAGCGCGCAGGGTATTCACGCAGATCCAGTGGCCTTGTTGGGTCTCGGTGAGCTCCCAGCTGTGCGGATATTTGCGCGTGGCGCTGGTGGAGGTTGAGTACCACACGGTATCACCCGGCGTGGCGCAGCCGGTCATTGCGCCGGTGTTAGCGCAGTGAATGGTCAGCGTTTCGCCTTCTGGCGTTATCACATCGGCTAAAAAACGTTTGTAGCGGGCGATTAAGCGGGCGGGTCTGAGCGGCGGATCGAACTGCATTTATACTCCTGTCGATGAGGGCAGCGGCCAACGGGCTAGCGCCTGATAGCGCGTGCGCCCGCCAGCAACGTTCGATGCAAACAAGGCGAAATGGCGGATATCAGCGCGCCAGTGAAAGCCGCGCGGCGGCAGCGTAACCTGATGCGCGGCGTGACGCAGCAGCGTGACGTGTGGATGAAAAGGCTGTGGACTCTGCGCACAGCCATGACGTGCGGCCTGTGCGCGTAGCAGGCTGGCAAGTTGCAATAAACCGCGCGGCGCACGCTGGCAACCTAGCCACACCACGCCGGGACGCGGCCAGTGGCCGGCATCATCCAGATCCAGCGCAAAGCCCGGTTGCACGATGCGCGAGGCTAACCGCTGCAGCTTGCGCGATGTCTCATCGCTCACCTCGCCAAGAAACGCCAGCGTCAGGTGCAAATTGGCCGCCGCCACCGGTTTACCCGCCTCCGCAGCAAAGTTATCTGCACGCCACTGCACCAGCTGTTGCTGAAGCGGAGCGGGCAGTTCAAGGGCAAAAAACAGACGTTGCGTTGCCAGGTTGGCCTCCGGTAATCCACGTCGTAGAGTGCTACAATGCGCGCCATCTTAGCACAGGCATTTTGGGAGTTGAGTTTGAGTGAGTTACCGGTAAGCGAGGTGCTGCCCGAATTGCTGGCCGCGCTGGCGCAGTCGCCACAGGTGCTGCTGGCGGCGCCAACGGGCGCAGGTAAATCCACCTGGCTGCCGTTACAGCTGCTGCAACACGGTCAATTACCGGGCCGCATCATCATGCTGGAACCGCGTCGGTTAGCTGCACGCAACGTGGCACAGCGTCTGGCAGAGCTGCTCGACGAGCAGCCAGGCGGGACTGTCGGCTATCGCATGCGCGGTGAAAGCTGTTGCGGCGCCACTACCCGACTGGAAGTGGTGACGGAAGGCATTCTGACGCGCATGCTGCAGCACGATCCGATGCTGGAAGGCGTGTCGCTGGTGATCCTCGACGAATTCCACGAGCGCAGTTTGCAAGCGGATTTAGCGCTGGCGCTGCTGCTCGATGTGCAGCAGGGGCTGCGCGACGATCTGAAGATCTTGCTAATGTCAGCGACGCTCGATAACCAGCGTTTGCGTCAGCTGCTGCCGGACGCGCCCTTTATTGTGTCGGAAGGCCGCAGCTTCCCGGTCACACGCCGTTATGCCTCGCTTAATAGCCAGCAACGTTTTGAAGAAGCGGTAGCGCGCGAAGTGGCGCAGCTACTGCGCGAAGAAGCCGGTTCGCTGCTGCTGTTCTTACCCGGCGTGGCAGAGATTGAGCGGGTGAAGCGCGAGCTGGAAGCGCGCGTCAGTGAAGAGGTGGATCTGGCACCTTTATATGGCGCGTTATCGCTGGATGCCCAGCGGCGGGCGATTTTACCGTCACCGGCGGGGCGTCGCAAAGTGGTGCTGGCGACCAACATTGCGGAAACCAGTTTGACCATCGAGGGCATTCGCCTGGTGGTCGACAGCGCGCTGGAACGCTCGGCGCAGTTTGATGTGCGCAGCGGCGTAACGCGGCTGCAAACGCAGCGCATCAGCCAGGCGTCGATGACGCAGCGCGCCGGTCGCGCCGGACGTCTTGAACCCGGAATCTGCCTGCATTTACTGCCGCAGGAACAGGCACTGCGTGCCGCGGCGCAGAGCGAACCGGAGATCCTTAACAGCGATCTGACGTCGCTGCAGATCGACTTGCTGCAATGGGGCTGCCAGGAGGCGGCGCAGCTCAGCTGGCTCGACGCACCACCGCCGCGTAATTTGCGCGCAGCGTGCGAACAATTAACCCGCTTAGGCGCGCTGAAAAATCACCAGCTCAACGCGCGCGGTCGCAAAATGGCTGCGCTGGGTAGCGATCCGCGTCTGAGTGCCATTCTGGTTGCTGCCGGGCAAGACAACAACGCCATTGCCAGCGCCGCGCTGCTGGTGGCGATTCTGGAAGATCCCCCGCGCAGCAGCAGCGTCGATCTGCGCGATGCGCTCAACCATCCGCAATCGCATTGGCAACGCCGTGCGCGTCAGTGGCAAAAACGCCTTAACGCCAGCGGCGGCAACATCAATCCCGATCTGTTTCCGCAACTGCTGGCTGCTGGTTTTGCCGATCGTCTGGCGCAGCGCCGTGGCGACAGCGCGCGCTATCAGCTGGCGAACGGCATTGGCGCAATGCTCAACGAGCAGGATGGGTTGAGCCGCTATGAATGGCTGATCGCGCCGGTGCTGTTGCAGGGCGCGAGCGCGGCGGATGCGCGCATGCTGCTGGCGCTGCCGGTGAACATCGACGCGCTAAGCCGCGAGTGCCCAACGCTGATTGAGCAACGCACCGACGTGGAGTGGGATGAGGAGAAAGGCACGTTACGCGCCTGGAAACGCGAACTCATCGGTGCGCTGGTGCTAAAAGCGCAGCCGCAGGCGCGTCCGGAAGCCGAAATATTGCATCCGGCGATGCTGCGCTGGATCCGTGAAAAAGGCTTAGCGGTACTGGGCTGGCAACCGGAGTCCGAACAGCTACGCTTGCGGGTGCAGTGTGCAGCGCAGTGGCTGCCGGAAGAGGCGTGGCCGCAGCTGGACGATGACAGCTTGCTCGATACGCTGGAAAGCTGGTTATTACCAGAGATGAGCACGGTGCGCGATTTGAAAGGATTGCAGGGCATCAACCTTGTCAGCGCATTATTACATTTGCTGACATGGTCACAGCGCCAGCGGCTGGATAGTGTGCTGCCAACTCATTACACTGTGCCGACCGGAAGCCGCCTGCCGATCCGCTACGATGCTGAGAAGCCACCTGCGCTGGCGGTGCGGATGCAGGAGATGTTTGGCGAAGCGCAGAATCCGGCGGTGGCGGATGGCCGCATACCGCTGGTGTTGGAGCTGCTCTCACCTGCACACCGTCCGCTACAGATCACCCGCGATCTGGCAGCCTTCTGGCGCGGTGCCTATCTGGACGTGCAGAAAGAGATGAAAGGGCGCTATCCGAAGCATCCGTGGCCGGACGATCCGGCGAACGCCTTACCCACAAGGCGGACCAAGAAATTTTCATCGTGAAACGCTTTGGATCGAATTCAGAGGGTTCTGCCATGCGCAGCACGAGAAAGCAGTTAGAGTAACGGCCGCCGCCGTAGCAATGCCTGGAGAATAAAAGCATGTCTGGGAACGATCGCGAACCTATTGGGCGTAAAGGAAAAACGCCAAAGCCACCGCGCAGTACTGCGCGTCGGGGTCGCCGCAGGGAGCTGGATGATGATATCGATCAGGACGATTTTGACGAAGAAGATGAGGAGAGTGGACCAGTGCCACCAAAAGGTAAAGGTAAAGGAAAACGACCGCCACGCGGCAAACGTCGTTGGTTAGGCTGGTTGATTAAACTCTTCCTGGTGTTTGTTGTGGTGATGGCCGCCTGGGGCGTCTATCTCGACTCGGAAATTCGCAGTCGCATCGACGGCAAAGTGTGGCAACTGCCCGCGGCCGTTTATGGTCGCATGGTGAGCCTTGAACCGGGCATGTCCTACGACAAAAAAGAGATGATTGCGCTGCTGGAAGGCACGCAGTATCGCGAAGTGTCGCGCATCACGCGTCCGGGTGAGTTCAGCGTTAAGGGCAACACCATTGATCTGCTGCGTCGTCCGTTTGATTTCCCGGACAGCAAAGAAGGGCAGATTAACGCCCGTCTGACGTTTAGCAAAAATGAGCTGAGCGAGATTAAAAACCTCGACACCGGCCGCGATTTTGGCTTTTTCCGCCTCGATCCGCGTCTGATCACCATGCTGCAGTCGCCAAACGGTGAACAACGTCTCTTCGTGCCACGCGCCGGTTTCCCGGACCTGTTGGTCAGCACGTTGATCGCCACCGAAGACCGCCACTTCTACGAGCATGATGGCATTAGCCCGTACTCGATTGGTCGCGCGTTCCTCGCCAACCTGACTGCCGGTAAAGCGGTGCAGGGCGGCAGTACGCTGACGCAGCAGCTGGTAAAAAACCTGTTCCTCACCAACGAGCGTTCGCTGTGGCGTAAAGCGCGTGAAGCCTACATGGCGGTGATCATGGATGCGCGCTACAGCAAAGATCGCATCCTCGAGCTCTACCTCAACGAGGTGTATCTCGGCCAGACCGGTAACGATCAGATCCGCGGCTTCCCGCTGGCGAGTTTGTACTACTTTGGTCGTCCGGTGGATGAGCTGAGCCTCGATCAGCAGGCGATGCTGGTCGGCATGGTGAAAGGCGCGTCGCTGTATAACCCGTGGCGTAATCCGAAACTGGCACTGGAGCGACGTAATCTGGTGTTGCGTCTGCTGCAGCAGCAGAACGTCATCGATCAGGAGCTTTACGACATGCTGTCGGCGCGTCCGCTTGGCGTGCAGCCGAAAGGCGGTGTCATCACGCCGCAGCCGGCATTTATGCAGATGGTGCGGAATGAGCTGCAGGCTAAGCTCGGCGACAAAATGAAAGATCTCTCTGGCGTGAAAATTTTCACCACGCTGGATGCGATTTCACAGGATGCGGCCGAGAAAGCGGTGGTGGAAGGGATTCCAACGCTGAAAAAACAGCGTGGCCTGAAGGATCTGGAAACCGCGATGGTGGTGGTTGACCGCTTTAGCGGTGAAGTGCGCGCCATGGTAGGCGGTGCCGATCCGCAGTTTGCCGGTTATAACCGTGCGCTGCAGGCGCGTCGTTCAATTGGTTCGCTGGCGAAACCGGCTACCTATTTAACCGCACTGAGCCAGCCGAACAGCTATCGCCTTAACAGTTGGATCGCTGATGAGCCGATTGCGCTGAAACAGCCGAACGGCACCATCTGGAAACCGATGAATGACGATCGTCGCTTCAGCGGCAAAGTGATGCTGGTGGATGCATTAACCAACTCGATGAACGTACCGACGGTTAACCTTGGTATGACGTTGGGTCTGGATGCGGTCGTGGATACCTGGACCAAGCTGGGCGTGCCGAAAGATCAGCTGCATCCGGTGCCGTCCATGCTGCTGGGGGCATTGAACCTGACGCCGATTGAAGTGGCGCAGGCGTTCCAGTCGATTGCCAGTGGAGGGAACCGCGCGGAGCTTTCGGCTGTGCGCTCGGTGATTGCTGAAGATGGTACCGTGCTGTATCAGAGCTACCCGCAGGCGCAGCGCGTGGAGCCGGCGCAGGCCGCTTATCTCACGCTCTACACCATGCAGCAGGTGGCAGATCATGGTACCGCGCGTGCGCTGGGTGCGCGTTACCCGAATGCCCATCTGGCCGGCAAAACCGGTACCACCAATGACCTGATCGACAGCTGGTTCGCCGGTGTTGATGGCAAAGAGGTGGCGATTACCTGGGTGGGCCGCGACAACAACCAGACATCGAAGCTGTACGGTGCGAGCGGGGCGATGCAACTCTATCGCCGCTATCTCGATAATCAGGCGCCGATGCCGCTGGTGCTGACGCCACCGGAAGATATCACGCAGATGAACGTCGATTCTGCCGGTAACTTTATCTGTGGTAGCGGCAGCAGCACATGGCGTTCTCTGCCGGTGTGGTCGCTGGATCCGAATGCGCTGTGTCAGCAGCAGCAAGAGCAGGTGCAGCAACAGCAGCAGCAGTTGCAGCAGCAAGAACAGCAGCAGCAACAGCAACAGCAGCAGCAACAGCAGCAGCCGCAAAACGAGCAGAAAGATTCAGACGGCGTGGCTGGCTGGATTAAGGATATGTTCGGCAGCAAATAGCATGCTGAGAAAACAGAGGGCGCTACGGCGCCCTTTTTTCATGCCTGCAACTTTGTTAATCGCGATCATGGATATGCGCGATCTGGTCGCTAACCCCGCGCAATAAGCCATTACAAGTTGCGAATATTGGCGTATTTCGCCTATTATCCGTGCGTCATAATAATCATTCTCGTTTGTATTCGCCTGCATCGACTTTTTTCGAGAGATCTCACTTATGAATACGCGAAGCACTAATCCTTGTTTTTTACGCCCGAGTTCACCCCGTCGACCGCTGGCCTGGCTTATTTCATTGACTCTGGGCACGCTCAGCGCGCAGGCGCTGGCAGAAGATACTGTCGTTGTCAGCGCGGATGGCGGCAGTGCCGTTGCGCAGGAGAGCGCGTGGGGGCCGTCACCTACCATCGCCGCCAAGCGTAGCGCTACCGGTACTAAAACCGATACTCCGATTGAGAAGACCCCGCAGTCGATCTCTGTGGTCACGCAGGAAGAGATGGCGATGAAAAACGTCACCAGCGTGAAAGGGGCTTTCAACTATACGCCTGGCGTGTTGACCGGCAACCGCGGCAGTTCCAATGTCATTGATGCCCTGTCGATTCGTGGTTTCAGCGAAACGAATACCAACCAATATCTTGATGGCCTGAAACTGCAGGGTGATAACTACTCAGAGTTTGCGATCGATCCCTATTTCCTGGAACGCGCCGAACTGCTGCGCGGTCCGGTTTCGGTGCTGTATGGCAAGAGCAATCCAGGCGGCGTTGTATCGCTGGTGAGCAAACGTCCAACGCAGGAGACGCTGCGTGAAGTGCAGTTCCAAATGGGCACTGACAACCTCTTCTCCACCGGTTTCGACTTCGGCGGCTCGATTGATGATGACGGCGTGTACAGTTATCGCCTCACCGGTCTGGCGCATAGCGCTGACGCCCAGCAAGATATGAACAAAGAGAAGCGCTATACCATTGCGCCATCATTCAGCTGGCGTCCAGATGAAAATACCCGTTTCGATCTGCTGACCTATTTCCAGAACGAACCGGAAACCGGCTATTACGGTTGGCTGCCGCGTCAGGGAACCGTTGTAGGCATTAAACGTCCTGATGGCAGCGAATACAAATTGCCGACCAACTTTGATGAAGGCGAAGACAGCAACAAGATCTCGCGTAACACCAAGATGGTGGGCTACAACTTTGAGCACAGCTTCAACGATACCTGGACGGTGCGGCAGAATCTGCGCTATGCCGATCTGCGTACCGATTATCGCAGTATTTATGGCAGCAACTTTAATCCGGACACTTTAGAGATCATTCGCGGCTCTGCCGTTTCCAATGAAAAGCTGAATCAGTTTGCGGTGGATAACCAGGCGCAAGCCAAATTTGCGACGGGCCAGGTTGATCATACACTGCTGCTGGGTGTTGATTTCCAGCGAACCCGCAACGACATTGATGCGCAGTTTGGTACCGCATCACCGCTGAGTGCAGTCAATCCACACTATGGCGACGATAGCGTAACGCCGTTTGATGATCCGTATCAGCATCTTAACAAGCAGCGCCAAACCGGCTTGTACGCGCAGGATCAGATGGAATGGAACCGTTGGGTGTTAACCCTGGGCGGACGCTACGATTACGCCATGAACTCGGTTTACGATCGTGTGACGGATAAGGTCGATCGCCAGAACGATCAGGCCTTCACCTGGCGCGGTGGCCTGAACTACGTGTTCGATAATGGGATCGCGCCGTACTTCAGCTATAGCGAAGCCTTCATTCCAAACTCGGGTTCAACCTGGGATGGCCTGGCATTTGATCCTTCCCGTGCTAAACAGTATGAAGCGGGCGTGAAATACGTACCAAAAGATCGCCCTGTTGTCCTCACGGCTGCGGTTTATCAACTGACGAAGACCAAGAATCTGACGGCCGATCCGGATACGGTTAACCACCCGTTTGCCAGTATTCAGAGTGGTGAAATTCGCTCACGCGGCGTTGAGCTGGAAGCTAAAGCGGCTCTGAATGCCAATATCAACATGACGGCGTCTTATACCTACACCGATGCGGAGTATACCGAAGACACCAACCTGAAGGGCAAAACGCCAAATCAGGTGCCGAAGCATATGGCATCGCTGTGGACCGATTACACCTTCCATGAAACGGCGCTTTCAGGCGTAACGGTGGGCGCAGGCGTGCGTTATGTCGGTGAAAGTAAAGGTATCTACAGCCCCAATGACGCGGCTAACGTTAACCAAAACTTCGACGTAGCCGGTTACACCACCGTTGATGCTGCGCTGAAATACGATCTCGCACGCTTTGGCATGCCGGGATCAACCATCGGCGTGAACGTGAATAACCTATTCGATCGTGAATACGTTGCCAGCTGCTACCGCGAATACGCCTGCTATTGGGGCGCTGAGCGGCAGATTGTCGGAACCGCGACTTTCCGCTTCTAACGCGTTTGTAGGGTGCGCATTTATGCGCACCTGAGTTTCTGGCCGCCATTAATGGCGACCTTACAATGCCCATTAACCAGGGATTATCATGCAGCATCCGCATCACGCAGAAACCACTTTCAGGCTCGATAACGTTAGTTTTCGGGTGCCTGGCCGCACGCTCCTTCATCCGCTGTCTCTCACCTTTGCGCCCGGCAAAGTCACGGCGCTGATCGGTCACAACGGCTCCGGCAAATCTACGCTGCTGAAAATGCTCGGCCGTCACCATGCGGCGAGTGAAGGGCGTGTACTGCTGAATGAAGATGCGGTGGAAAACTGGGGCAGTAAAGATTTTGCGCGCCAGGTCGCGTATCTGCCGCAGCAGCTGCCAGCGGCAGAGGGGATGACGGTGCGTGAACTGGTGGCGATTGGCCGTTATCCGTGGCACGGCGCGCTGGGGCGTTATGGTCAGGAAGATCGCGATCGGGTGGACGAAGCGATTACGCTGGTGGGATTAAAACCCTTTGCCGGACGTCTGGTGGATAGCCTTTCCGGCGGCGAGCGGCAGCGCGCGTGGCTGGCGATGCTGGTGGCGCAAAACAGCCGCTGTCTGCTGCTGGATGAACCCACGTCAGCGCTGGATATCGCCCATCAGGTTGATGTGCTGGCGCTGATCCAACGACTCAGCCGCGAGCGCGGGCTAACGGTGATTGCGGTACTGCACGATCTCAACATGGCGGCACGCTATTGCGATCGTTTAGTGGCGCTGCGTGGCGGTGAAGTGATTGCCGCAGGCGGCCCCGAAGTGATCATGCAGGCTGATGTGCTGGGCAACATCTACGGTATTCCGATGGGGATTTTGCCTCATCCGCAGGGCGGCGCGCCCGTCAGTTTCGTGTACTGAGGCGCACTATGTTAGACATCTCTCGCCGCCGCCTACTGACGGCGCTGGCGCTCTCACCCTTCATGTCCGCGCTACCGCTGCGAGCGGCATTGCCGGATGCACAACGCATTCTGGCGCTGGAGTGGCTGCCGGTGGAGCTGCTGATGGCGCTCGGCGTGGTGCCACTCGGCGTGGCTGATATGCACAACTACAACGTGTGGGTGGGCGATCCACCACTGCCATCCCGCGTGATTGACCTGGGGTTACGCACCGAACCTAATCTTGAGCTAATGACCCAGCTCGAACCTTCACTGATTCTGCACTCCAATGGTTACGGCCCGGCGCTGGATAAGTTGCAGCGCATTGCGCCAACCATGGGTTTTGACCTCAATAGCGGCGATGGCAAACCGTTAACCACCGCGCGCCACTCGTTACATGCGCTGGGAGCAAGGATTGGGCGAGAAGCGCAGGCAGCTGCGCATCTACAGTATGTGGATGCGCAGCTGGCGGCAGCGCGTGAGCGCCTTAAGCCGTGGGCCAATCGCCCGGTGCTCTTGATGTCGCTAATGGATAGTCGCCATGCCATCACCTTCGGTAAAAACAGCCTGTTTCTCGAAGTGATGGAGATCCTCGGGTTGCGGAATGCCTGGCAGGGCGAAACCAACTTTTGGGGCAGCGCGGTCGTCGGGCTGGAGCGGTTGGCGGAGGTCGGTGATGTACAGGTGATTTGCTTCGATCACGACAACGAGCGCGATATGCAGCAAGTCATGAAAACCGCGTTGTGGCAGGCGCTGCCGTTTGTGCGCGGCGGACGTTTCCAGCGCGTTCCGGCGGTGTGGTATTACGGTGCGACCTATTCGGCGCTGAAATTTGTTAGCGTGCTGGAACACGCGCTGGAGTCGCAATGATGCGCAATCGTCTTTTTCCCGTCGCGCTGCTGAGTACGCTATGTCTGCTGGCGCTGGCGCTAACGTTTATTAACTTACGTAACGCATTGCCGATCGAACAGTGGCCGCAGGGATTTTTTGCGCCCGATATTAACAACATCCAGCAAGTGGTCTTTCATCACAGCATGTTGTCGCGTTTAGCGCTGGCGCTGCTGGTCGGTGCGGGCTTGGGATTGGCCGGCTTGCTGTTCCAGCAGGTACTGCGCAATCCGTTGGCAGAACCCACTACGCTCGGCGTATCGTCCGGTGCGCAGCTTGGTATTACCGTGGCAACGCTGTGGCAGCTGCCGGGTGGCGAGCTGACACAGCAGTTTGCAGCGATGGGTGGCGCGGTGATGGTCGGGGTTTTGGTCTTTGGGGTTGCCTGGGGCAAACGTCTTTCGCCGGTGACGCTGATTCTTGCCGGTTTGGTGCTGAGTCTGTATGCCGGTTCGGTGAACCAGATCTTCGCTATCTTCAATCACGATCAGCTGCAGAACATGTTCCTGTGGAGTACCGGTGCGCTCAATCAGCTTGATGGGCACAACGTGGCGCAGCTATGGCCGCGTCTGCTGCTGGCGTTTGTGGTGGCGCTGGCGCTGCTGCGTCCGCTGACGCTAATGGGGCTGGACGATGGTGTAGCGAAAAACCTCGGTCTGGCGCTATCGGCGGCGCGAATTGCCGCATTAGCGCTGGCAATTTTGCTTAGCGCGCAGCTGGTCAATGTGGCGGGTATTATCGGCTTTATCGGCCTGTTTGCGCCGCTGCTGGCGAAGATGCTCGGCGGACGTCGCTTACTTAGCCGCATGCTGCTGGCCCCGCTGATTGGTGCGCTGCTGCTGTGGCTGGCGGATCAAGCCGTGCAGTGGCTGACCGGCCACTGGCGTGAAGTCTCTACCGGCACGGCGACCGCGCTGATTGGCGTGCCAATTCTGCTGTGGCTGCTACCGCGACTGCGCACGGGCTCGGTGCCACCTGCGCTCAATCAGGGTGACAATGTGCCTGCCGAGCGGCAGAACGTGTTGCGCTGGTGCCTGACTGGCTTACTGATTCTGGCGCTGTTGAGCTGGATTGGCATCACTTTTGGGCGTGACGCGCAAGGCTTTAGCTGGGTGAGCGGCGATATGCTGCAACAGCTGCTGCCGTGGCGCGCTCCGCGCGTACTGGCCGCGCTGGTGGTCGGGATGATGCTTGGCGTAGCAGGCGCGCTGATTCAGCGGCTGACCGGTAACCCCATGGCAAGCCCGGAAGTGCTGGGCATCAGCTCGGGGGCCGCGTGCGGCGTCGTGGTGATGATGTTCTTCGTCCCGGGCGATGCCGTGGCATGGCTGCTGCCCGCCGGCGCGCTCGGTGCGGCCCTGACGCTGCTGGTGATTATGCTGGTGGCGAGTCGCGGCGGGTTTTCGCCAGAACGCATGTTGCTGGCGGGTATGGCGCTCAACAGCGCCTTCGTGACGTTATTGATGGTGCTGTTGGCGAGTGGCGATCCGCGCATGGGCGGCTTACTGAGCTGGATTTCTGGCTCAACCTACAACATCAATATGCAGCAGGCCGTTCAAAGTGCAGTGGTTGGCATAGTGCTGATTGCCCTGGCGCCGCTGGCGAGCCGCTGGCTGACATTGCTACCACTTGGCAGCGCCACTGCGCGTTCGGCAGGCATGGCGCTGACCACATCACGCCTCTGTTTGCTGCTGCTGGCGGCAGCGCTAACCGCCACAGCCACCTTAACCATTGGGCCGCTGAGTTTTGTGGGCCTGATGGCACCCCACATTGTAAGAATGCTCGGCTTCCGCCGCGCGTTACCGCAGGTGCTGATGGCAGGTTTACTGGGCGGCGGATTGATGATCTTCGCCGATTGGTGCGGCAGGATGCTGGCGTTCCCGGATCAGATTCCAGCAGGGCTGATGGCCACCTTCTTCGGCGCACCATATTTTATCTGGCTGCTGAGAAGGGCATAGCAGAAGGGCGCCATGTGGCGCCCTTGTCATTTACAGCTGCGCGAAGCTGCGGCGCGCCGCATCGATGGTGCGCTGAATATCTTCCTTACTGTGCGCCAGCGACATAAAGCCCGCTTCGAACGCTGATGGTGCGAGGTAGACGCCTTCTTCCAGCATCAGGTGGAAGAAGCGCTTAAAGCGCTCAACATCGCACTGCGTTACGTCTTGATAGCACGTCACTTCTTGCGCATCGGTGAAGAAAATACCAAACATGCCGCCAACGTGATTGATCACCAGCGGGATGTTTTCGGCTTTCGCCGCTGCCAGCAGACCTTCTGCTAATTGCGTGGTCAGATCGGTCAGCGTGCTGTGCGTGCCCGGTTGTGCAATCTGCGTCAGGCAGGCAAAGCCCGCCGCCATCGCAATTGGGTTACCGGACAATGTACCGGCCTGATAAACCGGACCGGTGGGTGCCAGCGCATCCATGACATCACGACGACCGCCAAACGCGCCTACTGGCATACCGCCGCCGATGATTTTACCCAGGCAAGTGAGATCGGGCGTGACGTCGTAATAAGCCTGAGCACCGCCCAATGCCACGCGGAAGCCGGTCATCACTTCGTCAATGATCAGCAGCGCACCAAATTCGTCGCACAACGCACGCAGGCCCGGCAGGAAGTCTGGCTGTGGTGGAATGCAGTTCATGTTGCCTGCCACCGGTTCCACGATGATACAGGCGATATCCTTAGGATATTGCTCGAATGCGGCACGTACGGTGCTGAGATCGTTATAGGTGCAGGTCAGCGTGTGTTTGGCGAAATCGGCCGGTACACCCGGCGAGTTTGGCTGGCCAAGGGTCAGCGCGCCAGAACCGGCTTTCACCAGCAGGCAATCGGCGTGACCGTGGTAGCAGCCTTCGAATTTGATGATTTTGTCGCGATGGGTGAAGCCGCGCGCCAGGCGAATGGCGCTCATGGTGGCTTCGGTGCCGGAGTTCACCATACGTACCATGTCCATACTTGGCACCAGTTCGCACACCAGCTCGGCCATTTTGACTTCCATCTCGGTCGGTGCGCCGAAGCTCAAACCGCGCGCGGCCGCTTTAATCACCGCATTGCGGATGTTGGCGTTGTTATGCCCCAGCACCATCGGGCCCCAGGAACCGACATAATCGATATAGCCTTTGCCGTCGGCATCATAAAGATAGGCACCGTCAGCGCGTTCGATGAACAGCGGCACGCCGCCCACACCGGTAAAGGCACGTACCGGGGAGTTCACACCGCCGGGGATCAGGCGTTGCGCTGCGGCATACAGGTTTTCTGACTTACTCATGGTTCTGCTCCTGCTGTTCGGGAAAAAATCTGGCGCCATTCTACGGGAAGAACGGCTTGCGCTAAAGTTTAGGGTATATACTTTCATGCGCATGCTGCGGCACACAGTGCCAAGCTTGAGACTTGATTGCACTGGACGGCTGGCAGATAATAGCGAAATTAAGGTCGTTTTCTGACCTGGACGTTTACCCGGAGTAAAAGATGAGTGACGACGTAGCAGCGCTGCCTTTGCAATTCACTGATGCAGCAGCTAAAAAAGTAAAAAACCTGATTGCTGATGAAGAGAATCCTGAGCTGAAATTGCGCGTTTACATCACCGGCGGCGGTTGCAGCGGTTTCCAGTACGGCTTCACCTTTGACGATCAAATGAACGACGGCGACATGACCATCGAGAAACAAGGTGTGGCGCTGGTGGTTGACCCGATGAGCCTGCAATATCTGGTTGGCGGCTCGGTGGATTACACCGAAGGCCTGGAAGGTTCACGTTTTATCGTCACTAACCCTAACGCCAAAACCACCTGCGGCTGCGGTTCTTCCTTCAGCATCTAATGCTGCTTCTGGCTGCCGTCCCGGTAGCCAGATCTTTACCACTCAATAGTGACTAAGCGTGCCGATTCACGGCGTTTGGCGTCGCGTTTTAATACGCGTTCGGTGATACGCGGCTGCGCGCTAAAGTGACGACCACAATCAATAGTCGGCAGCGTGTGTTCATTCTGGCGCGAGATGTCGCAACGCGAGAATAGCGTCAACGCGACGGCAATAGAGCCGGTGGACGTTGCTGTACTCAGTGGCGCAGCAATCATAAGCCCTATGGCCAGCAGCAGAGCTCTGGTCATGGTTAGTTCCTGGTGAAGACAAAATTGCGCTACGCGCTAAAGGGGCACAGAGCATACGTGGCTGCAGTGCCTTGTATTCTGATTTTCGACAATTTTTGCCGAATCTTTACTCTTTTTCGGTATTTTTTTTCGTCGGATGTAAAGCTGTACACAGCTGTTTTGCTGCCAGCAGCATACGTGGACCGGGGCGACTTAACCAATCATCATTGATGGCGATCACCGGCACATTGAGCTGGGGCTGCCAGAATCTGGCAATGCTGACGGCGTGTGCAGCGTCTCCCCCCATCACAATCACCTGCGGATGGCGCATCAGCACCTGTTCACGGCTCACCTGCGGCCAGCTCACGCTGCTATCGGCAAAAATGTTCTTCTCACCACACAGCTCAATGACCTGATTTTGCAGAGTATTACGTGAAGCCGTAAACAGCGGCTGCTGGCCAAACTGCAGAAACAGCGGAACCGGCGTGCTTTGCTGATACTGCTGTCGTAATTCCGCTTCCTGTTTCCGCAACGCTTGCGCCGCATCAATGGCCTGCTGCGGCCGCGGACTCCACTGCTGTAACGCCGCCAGCGCATCAATCATTTGATCGATGGTTTGCGGATCGATCCACTCAACTTTAATGCCGAAACGTTGCAGCTGTTCGATTTGCCGCTGTGGATTGCCACCGCGCCACGCCAGCACTACGTCCGGCTTGAGTTGCAGAATGCGCTCCACCTTGATGCCTTGCCAGTTCGCCACCTGCTCCAGCCCGTTGGCCTGGGCGGGATAATCAGAGTAGGCGCTGACCGCTACCGGCGTAATGCCAGCGGCGAAGGCCAACTCGGTAAGATGCGGTGAAAGGGTGACAACCCGCGGCGCAGCGGCAAGCAGGCTATTGCACAGCAGCAATAGCCCCAGCAGCACATATTTAGCCACGCGCCAGTTGAACCAGCAGGTTTTCTACCATCAGGGAAGATTGTTTCGCCGCAACGCTGAGAAACTCGTCGAAGCTCAGGTGTGATTCCTGATCGGCAACGTCAGAAATGGCTCGCACTACCACAAATGGTACCTTGAACTGATGGCAAACGTGGCCAATCGCGGTCGCTTCCATTTCTACGGCAATTGCCTGCGGGAAGGTATTACGAATGCGCGCCAGTGGTTCAGCCCCGTTGATAAACGCATCACCGCTCACCACTAAGCCACGCACCGCGTTGAGGTCGAGTTGCTTTATTACCTGCTCAGCGGCGGTAATCAGTTTGCTATCCGCGACGAACGCTGCCGGACAGCCGGCCATCTGGCCTGGCGCGTAACCGAAGGCGGTAACATCAGCATCGTGGTAGCGCACTTCATCTGAAACCACGATATCGCCTACTTTCAGCGTCGGCGCTAATCCACCCGCGGAACCGGTATTGATCACGACATTCGGCTTGCACAGCTCAAGCAGCAGGGTGGTACCCAGCGCGGCAGCGACTTTACCAATGCCTGATTTCAGCAGTGCCACTTCAACACCGTTCAGCGTGCCGGTGTAAATTTCGCAGCCAGCCAGCGTCAGCGTCTGACGGTTTTCAATTTTGTCACGCAGCAGGGTAACTTCCTGCTCCATCGCGCCAATAATGCCTACTTTCATAACAATCTCGCTAATTTAATGGATGTAGCCCGCAAAAGTGAGGCATAGTCTAACATGGCTGATTGAGGAAGAATTCACGAAAAAATAAGGGGTAATTATGGCGACGATCAATTTCAGGAAGAAGATCAGTTTCACCCGCCCTTATACCAGCCGCAAAGATCCCGAAGGGGAATACTTTATTACGCGCCACTTTGAAAGCGATCGCGGGCGCATTATTAATTCCGCTGCGATTCGGCGTCTGCAACAGAAAACCCAGGTTTTCCCGCTTGAAAGGAATGCTGCGGTACGTTCGCGTCTGACACACTCGCTGGAAGTGCAGCAAACCGGACGCTATATCACCAAAGAGATTCTGCAAGCGCTGAAAACGCAGGGCGGCGGGCTGGCCAATTATGGGTTGGATGAGTTTGAAGGGGCATTTGAAAGCCTGATTGAGATGGCTTGTCTGCTGCACGATGTCGGCAATCCGCCATTTGGACATTTTGGTGAAGCAGCGATCAATGACTGGTTCGACGATAATTTGTCTGCCGAGCTCGTCGACCCGCTGGTAGCGGGCGTTGCCGATGAGGCCGAACGCTCAGCGTTTGACCAATTAAATGCCATGATTCGTCAGGATTTGTGCAATTTTGAAGGCAATGCGCAAGCCATTCGTCTGGTGCATACGCTGCTGCAGCTTAATCTTAGCTATGCACAGGTCGCCTGTATTCTGAAATACACCGCGCCTGCCTGGTGGCAGGGAGATAAACCTGAGGCATTCAGCGTTCTAATGAAAAAGCCGGGTTTCTACTTATCAGAGCGGGAATATGTAGCTGAGCTGCGTGAGGCGACGAATATTAAAGAACATCACCGTTTTCCGCTGACCTGGATAATGGAAGCCGCTGATGACATCTCTTATTGTATTGCCGACCTGGATGACGCCGTAGAAAAAGATATTTTCCATGTTGAAACGTTGTATAAGCATCTCATTGAGGCGTGGGGGCCGGTAAAAAATGGCGATGTATTCAGCCGCACCATTGGTGATGCCTGGAAAGAGGCTAATCAGAAAAAACGTCGCAGCATTAGCGATCAATTCTTTATGTCGCTACGGGTTAATGTGCAAAACGTATTAGTGAGCCATGCGGTACGTCGTTTTATCGATAACCTTCCTGCGATTTATGAAGGGGATTTTAATCATGCATTGCTGGAAGATGATGGTGAAGAAGGGCGTTTGCTTAAATTATTTAAGACCGTCGCGCGCCAGCACGTATTTAATCATCCGGAAGTTGAGCAGTTAGAATTACAGGGGTATCGCGTAATTAAAGGATTGCTTGAGATATATCAATCTTTGCTGCTACTGGATTATGAACAATTCACCACCCTGATGAACGAGGATTTTCTGGCAAAGCATCCTATTGAAACGCGGTTGTTTCATAAGCTCTCTGGAAAACATCGCAAAGCGTATCAACAGCACATGCGTGCATTAATTGTTGAGCATAAATATGAGCGTTTGTTGTGGGAACGCTATTATCGTGCACGCCTGATTCAGGATTACATTAGTGGAATGACGGACAATTATGCATGGGATGAATATCGCCGTTTAATGGCGGTTGAATAAGCGGAGTTTTGTAAAGATGAAGAACAATTTTTTACCTTTCCCTAAAACTTTATTAGGAACTTCGCGCTACAAACTTAATCTCATCATCACGGCCACAGCAATGGTCTGCCCTAAATCTTAGAGAGACAGAGAAAAATGAAAAAAAGCACCTTAATGTTAAGTGCGCTGGCGCTGAGTCTTGGCATGGCATTGAGCCCTGTGAGTGCGTTCGCGGCGGAGACGGCGTCTTCCTCGAGCCAACAGTTGCCAAGCCTGGCACCGATGCTGGAAAAAGTCATGCCTTCCGTAGTGAGTATCAGCGTTGAAGGCAGCACCACGGTGAAAACGCCGCGCATGCCGCAGCAGTTCCAGCAATTCTTTGGTGATAATTCACCCTTCTGCCAGGACGGCTCACCTTTCCAGAGTTCGCCCATGTGCCAGAACGGCGGGGGTGACGGTGGCGCCGATGGCGGGGCTAACGCGCAGAAACAGCAATTCCGCGCGCTGGGTTCTGGCGTCGTGATCAACGCCGACAAAGGCTATGTGGTGACTAACAACCACGTTGTGGATAACGCCACCAAAATTCAGGTTCAGCTGAGCGATGGTCGTCGCTACGACGCCAAAGTGATCGGCAAAGATCCGCAGTCTGATATCGCACTGATTCAGCTGCAGGACGCCAAAAATCTTACGGCGATTAAGATTGCCAATTCTGACGATCTGCGTGTCGGAGATTACACCGTCGCGATTGGTAACCCCTACGGCCTCGGCGAAACCGTCACGTCGGGGATTGTTTCAGCGCTGGGCCGTAGCGGCCTGAACGTTGAGAATTATGAGAACTTTATCCAGACCGATGCGGCCATTAACCGCGGCAACTCCGGTGGCGCACTGGTTAACCTGAATGGTGAACTGATCGGTATTAACACCGCGATTCTGGCGCCGGACGGTGGCAACATCGGCATCGGCTTTGCTATCCCAAGCTCAATGGTGAAAAACCTGACGGCGCAGATGGTGGAATATGGCCAGGTGAAACGTGGCGAGCTGGGCATTATGGGTACCGAGCTGAATTCCGAACTGGCGAAAGCGATGAAAGTCGACGCACAGCGCGGTGCCTTCGTTAGTCAGGTGCTGCCAAACTCAGCCGCCGCTAAAGCGGGTGTGAAAGCCGGCGACGTCGTGGTGTCAATGAATGGCAAAGCATTGACCAGCTTCGCCGCGCTGCGTGCGGAAGTTGGTTCGCTGCCGGTAGGCACCAAGTTGCAATTGGGCCTGCTGCGTGAGGGGAAACCTGTGAGCGTTACGGTTGAACTGCAGCAGAGCTCGCAGGACAAAGTACAGTCCGCCACCATTTACACCGGCATTGAAGGTGCCGATCTCAGCAACATCGACAGTAACGGCCAGAAAGGCGTGCGCGTCGATAACGTGAAGGCGGGAAGTGCAGCGGCGCGTATTGGTCTGAAAAAAGGTGACGTGATTTTAGGCGTGAACCAGCAAGCGGTGGCCAATCTTGGCGAGCTGCGCAAAGTTCTCGACACTAAACCTTCCGTACTGGCACTGAATGTACAGCGTGGTGATAGTAGCCTGTATCTGCTGATGCAGTAAGTTTCAGGCAGTAAATGAGAGGCGAGCTTAGGCTCGCCTTTTTAATGCCTGTGCAAATGCCCGGTACTGAATGTGACGGCCGCCGCATATTCGGCATTCTCCCTTCGGCTATGGGCAGTTGCACAATGTCAGCGCGATTACGGATGCGTATTCTGTCCGTTCGTCCTTATCTTCGGAGTGATTGATGGCCACCTATCATCTCGATGCGCGACTGGCTCAGGATATTGTTGCGCGCACGATGCAAATTATTGATAGCAACGTCAACGTGATGGATGCGCGTGGTCGTATTATCGGCAGTGGCGATCGTGAGCGTATTGGCGAATTGCACGAAGGAGCACTGCTGGTGCTGTCACAAGGCCGCGTGGTGGACATCGACGAAGCCGTAGCAAAACACCTGCACGGGGTACGTCCCGGTATTAATTTACCGCTGCGGATTGATGGCGAAATCGTTGGCGTTATCGGTTTAACCGGGCAGCCAGCAACGCTGCGTCACTACGGTGAATTGGTGTGCATGACCGCTGAAATGATGCTCGAGCAGGCTCGCTTACTGCATATGCTGGCGCAAGACAGTCGACTACGTGAAGAGCTGGTCCTGAATCTGGTGCGCAGTGAAACCCTTTCACCGGCACTGAGTGAATGGGCACAGCGGCTTGGCATCGATCTCAATCAGCCGCGTGTGGTGGCGGTGGTTGAGGTTGATAGCGGCCAGCTTGGCGTGGATAGCGCCATGTCAGAATTGCAGCAACTGCAAACCTTGCTGACGACGCCTGAGCGCGACAATCTGATTGCCATTGTCTCACTCACCGAAATGGTGGTGCTGAAACCGGCGCTCAATGCGCATGGTCGCTACGATCAGGACGACCATCGACGTCGCGTTGATCAACTGCTGCAACGTATGAAAGAGAGTGGCCAGGTGCGCATGCGTATTGCGCTCGGTAACTATTTCACCGGTCCTGGCAGTATTGCGCGTTCGTATCGCACGGCGCGTACCACCATGATGGTGGGGAAGCAGCGTATGCCGGAGCAGCGCAGTTATTTTTATCAGGATCTGGTGCTGCCGGTACTGCTCGACAGTTTGCGCGGCGGCTGGCAAGCCAACGAACTGGCGCGCCCGCTGGCTAAACTAAAAAGCATGGATAACAATGGTTTGCTGCGACGTACGCTGGTGGCATGGTTCAGTCATAATGTACAGCCCAGCGCGACGGCGCGCGCGCTATTTATTCACCGCAATACGCTGGAGTATCGCCTCAATCGTATCTCTGAACTGACCGGACTCGATCTGGGCAACTTTGACGATCGTTTGCTGCTGTACGTGGCGTTACAACTGGATGAGCAAAGTTGATGAAGAACGCCTGGATTCTGCTGTTGTGGGTTTGTAGTGCACTAAGTTTTGCCAACGATCCGGCTTTCCTCTCCTTATCCGATCTTCAGCGGGTGAAGCAGCAGCTCGCACAACACCAGGCTGCGGCGCCCACGCTCGATAGCTGGCAGCAACTGCAACAGCAGGCGGATAAGGCGCTGAAACACCCTAATCCCAGCGTTACCGATAAGGGCATGCTGCCACCCAGCGGTTCAAAGCAGGATTATTTAAGTTTAAGCGCCTACTGGTGGCCGGACGCCAGCAAGGCGGATGGCCTGCCTTGGCAGCGCCGCGATGGCGAAGTCAATCCCGCCAGTAAAAACGCGCAAAGCGATGGCGTGCGCCTGGCGCGTTTTACCGCTGACTTTCAGGCGTTGACGCTGGCCTGGTACTTCTCCGGCGATCGACGCTATGCCGATAAAGCGCTGGCGATGATGCGCCACTGGTTTATCGAGCCCGCTAGCCGGATGAATCCCAATCTTAATTTTGCGCAAGGCATACCAGGCCGGTCCGCTGGTCGTCATGATGGCGTACTGGATGGGCGCTATTTTGCCACGCGTGTGGTGGATGCATTGACGCTGTTGCGCGCCGCGCCGGGCTGGCAGCCAGCAGATGAAAAGGCGATGCGGCAGTGGTTTACTGATTATCTGCATTGGCTACAGCACAGCCCGCTGGCGCTTGAGGAAGCGGCGGCGGAAAATAACCATGGCAGCTGGTATTGCACGCAGGTGGCCGGGATCGCGTGGTATCTGGACGATCGTGCAACGGTAACCGCGATGGTGCAGCTGGCGCGCAGCAAAATTGCCACGCAAATTCGTGCTGATGGTAGCCAGCCAGCCGAGCTGGCACGTACGCGATCGTTCCATTACAGCTATTTTAATTTGCAGGCGCTGACCGCAATGGCGCAGTTGGCCAGCAAAGCGGGGCTGGGTGATTTATGGCATAGCCGCCAGCAAAGCGGATCGTTGCTGGATGCGCTGGATGCTATAGCGCCGTATAGCGATGAGCAAAAAGCCTGGCCGTGGAAAAACCGCGATCGGGTGAGCCAGCGGCTGATCCCATTACTGTCTATCGCCGACAACAGTTTGCAGCAGCCCCGTTATCAGCAGTGGATCGCGCAGGCGCACTGGTCGACAGATAAAAAGAGCAAGGGAGCGGTGATGCAGGCGCAGCGCGATACCTGGCTGCTTTCGCTGCCTTTTCAGCAGCCATAAAAAAGGCCAGCATCGGCTGGCCTCTTATCAAACACGCTAAAATCAACGACCGTTGCGAGTCAGCTGGTCGAGGTCAGATTCGATCTCCGCGATCTTATTTGACACGACGCTTTCCAGATGACGCAGATCCGCCAGAATTTTACGTTTCAGATCCACTTCAACCTGATCGCGCTGGCAAATCTGGTCCAGCTCATCAATCACATAACGCAGGTTCGGGCTGATTTCCTGCACTTCTTTGTAACCCTGGCTGGTGTGATCGGCGACGACGGTTTTGCGCTGACGCGGATATTTGAATTTCACGCTTTTCGCGAAGAATTCACCTTTGTCTTTGCGGAAGTAGATTTTAAGAATGTCGTTGTTAGCTTCCTGACGCAGGCTGTAACGGTCGATGTCGTCAGGGTTGCTGATACCTAAGCTTTTCAGGTTGTCGTACATAGCGTTTATATTCCATCTAAGAGTGAGTGAGCGCGCAGGACTATCATCATCATTCGGGATGCTGCAGAAACGCGGCAACCGGAACGCTTACGGCATACTTAATCAACTGTAGACACAAAAACCGGGATGAACAGTGCGCGACCGGAGTTAACTTGGCGCGGATTATGAACTGTTTGAAAAATAAACGCACGGGTTAATTCGCGGCGCGAAACAGGTAATTCAGGTGGGAGTGTAAACAAATAATTACGGGCCTGAATACAGGCCCGTTAGGAAGATTTTAAGGCAGGATAAACTTAATCGATGCTGCGCAGCAGTTCGTTAATGCCTGTTTTGCTGAGGGTTTTAGCATCCACTTTCTTCACAATGACTGCGCAGTACAGGCTATAGCTACCATCTTTCGATGGCAGATTGCCGGAAACCACCACCGAACCCGCCGGTACGCGGCCGTAATGCACTTCGCCGGTTTCGCGGTCAAAGATTTTGGTACTCTGGCCGATGTAAACACCCATAGAAATCACTGAACCTTCTTCAACGATCACGCCTTCAACGATTTCTGAGCGTGCGCCAATGAAGCAGTTATCTTCGATGATGGTTGGATTTGCCTGCAACGGCTCCAGTACGCCACCGATGCCTACGCCGCCAGACAGGTGGACGTTTTTACCGATCTGCGCACATGAACCCACGGTTGCCCAGGTATCTACCATGGTGCCTTCATCGACGTACGCACCGATGTTGACGTAAGACGGCATCAGCACGGTGTTACGTGCGATGAATGCGCCCTGACGCACGGCAGCCGGTGGCACAACGCGGAAACCGGCGTTTTTGAAGCGCGCTTCGTCCCAGCCGGCAAATTTCATCGGCACTTTGTCGTAGAAACGGGTTTCAGAACCTTCCATCACCTGGTTATCGTTAATGCGGAACGACAACAGCACTGCTTTCTTCAGCCACTGATGCGTTACCCACTCACCGTTGATCTTTTCAGACACGCGCAGTTCACCGCTATCCAGCAGGCCGATAACCTGGTTGATAGCATCACGGGTTGCACCGTCTACGCTAGATGGCGTGATGTCGGCGCGGCGCTCAAAGGCAGATTCGATAACGCTCTGTAACTGTTGCATATTTATTTCCTGATTCTGTCATAGCGGAATGCACGCCAGATCGCGTACATAGTAAAATTACCTGGCAAACATCATTCATGATGCAGGAAGGCGGCGACGCAGCGAATCCCCGGGAGCATACATCAGTATGTGACCGGGGGGAGCGAGGAAAGCCAACGCACCTGCAACCTGAACGATGAAAGCCAGGTCAGAGTTTATCGTTTGGATTAAGGGCCTCTGTCAACCTCTGTTGCAACACATCGCGCATTTCGACCCCCAGCGCACGCCGCTCGCTATCGGCCAGGATGAAAAGATCCTCAACCCGCTCACCAATTGTACTGATGCGCGCACCGTGCAGCGATACACCCAAATCGGCGAACACTTCTCCCACGCGCGCCAGCAAGCCAGGCTGATCGAGTGCGACTAACTCCAGATAGCTGCGGCGATCGGTATGCGTCGGCAGAAAATTCACCTCGGTATCCACGCTGAAATGCTTGAGACGCGCTGACTGACGGCGCGTACGCGGCGGCACCCACTCAGTTTGCGTAATGGCTTGCTCCAGCGCGTGAATGATCATTGGATGACGGTCAGCGGCCAGTGGGCTGCCATCGGGCTCCAGCACGATAAAGGTATCCATCGCCATGCCGTCGCGGCTGGTAAAGATTTGCGCATCATGCACGCTGAGGTTGCGACGATCTAATTCGCCGGCCACCGCCGCAAACAGGTGCGGGCGATCCGGGCTCCAGATAAAGATTTCGGTGCCGCCGCGCGTGGCCTGCGGACTCACCAGCACCAGCGGCTTGTTGAGATCGTGATGAATCAAATGCCGCGCGTGCCAGGCGAGCTGATTCGGCGTGTGGCGCAGGAAATAGTCGGCGCGGCAGCGGCTCCAGATATGGTGCAGGCGCTCTTCGTCGAGGTTTTCCATGCGCAGCAGCGCCAGCGCTTGCAGCCGATGGTGACGTACCCGCTCGCGCAGATCCGGGCTATTTTCCATACCGCGACGCAGCTGTTTTTCGGTGGCAAAGAACAGCTCGCGCAACAGGCTCTGTTTCCAGCTGTTCCACAAGCTTTCATTGGTGGCGCAGATATCAGACACCGTCAGGCACGCCAGATAACGCAGACGGTTTTCGTTTTGCATCACTTCGGCGAACTGCTGAATTACGGTCGGATCCTGAATGTCGCGACGCTGTGCGGTGACCGACATCAACAGATGATGGCGTACCAGCCAGGCAACCAGCTGCGTTTCACGGGAGTTCAGGCCATGTAATTCGGCGAAATCCAGCGCATCCTGCGCGCCGAGAATCGAGTGATCGCCATTGCGGCCTTTGGCAATATCATGCAGCAGCGCGGCCATCAGCAGCAGTTCCGGCTGTGGCAGACGCGGCCAGAGTTCTACGCACAGAGGATGCATTGGTCGCGTGGCTTCATCGGCAAAGCTCTCCAGCTTCTGCAGCACGCGAATGGTGTGTTCATCAACGGTGTAAGCGTGGAACAGATCGAACTGCATCTGGCCGACGATATTGCCCCACAGCGGCGTATAGGCCCACAGTACGCTGTGACGATGCATCGGCACCAGGGCGCGCTTGACTGCGCCGGGATGACGCAGTATCGCCATAAAGGTTTCACGCGCTTCAGGAATATGGCACAGCGGCTGTTTCAGATGGCGACGCGCATAGCGCAGCTGGCGCAGGGTGGTGGAGTAAATGCCTTTGATGTTTTCGTTACGCACCATCACGTAGAACATGCGCAGGATGGCTTGCGGTTCACGCTCAAACAGCGAGGGATCGCGCAGATCGATTAAGTCACCGCGAATCTGGAAGTCATCATCAAGGTTGCGTGGTTTCTCGGTGGTCGATAGCGCCAAAATGGCCTCATCAAACAGCTGCAGCAGCATTTGATTGAGTTCGCCGATGCGGCGCGTAACGCGGTAAAAGTCCTTCATCATGCGCTCAACCGGCTCGTTGACTTCGCCCAGGTAGTTGAGACGTTGAGCTACGGTTAGCTGGCGATCGAACAGCAGGCGATTGTCATAGCGCGGCAGCGTTAAGTGCAGCGCAAAACGAATGCGCCACAGGAACTCCTGACACTCATTGATTTCATTGCGTTCCGCTTCGGTGATAAAGCCGAAACCAACCATCTCATCCATGGTGGTGGCACCAAAGTGACGACGCGCCACCCATTGCAGCGTGTGAATGTCGCGCAGGCCGCCCGGGCTGCTTTTGATGTCGGGTTCGAGGTTATAGCTGGTGCCGTGATAGCGCTGGTGGCGTTCCTGCTGCTCTTCAATTTTGGCAGCGAAAAAGCGCGATGATGGCCAGAAACCATCGCTAAAGATATTCTTTTGCAGCTCGAGAAACAGCGCCACGTCGCCCGTCAGCATGCGCGATTCGATCAGATTAGTGGCGACGGTGAGATCGGATAATCCTTCCAGCAAGCACTCTTCTAACGTGCGCACACTGTGGCCGACTTCCAGCTTCAGATCCCACATCAGCGTTAACAGTTCACTGGTGCGCTGTGCCGCAGCGTCGTCCAGCGGTTGACGACTGAGGATCAGCACATCAATGTCAGAGAGCGGATGCAGTTCACCGCGGCCATAACCGCCTACGGCAACCAGCGCGATCTCTTTCAGCCGATCAAAACCAAAGAAGCGCCATAGGCGACGGAGTAAGCGGTCAATAAACAGGGTGCGCGCATCGATCAGGGATTCGATATCGGTGCCCGCATCAAACGCGCTACCGAGATGCTGGTGGAATTGCTCAAGATACTGTTTGAGCTTGTCGCGCGTCAGGGCTTCATCGGGCCAGCTGGCGGGGGAATCGGTCAGGCCTTTGTGTACTGCTTCGGTCACGCTACCACTCATCAACATGCCTCTTCATTACGCGTCAAACATAAAAAAGGCCGGCTATGAGCCGGCCTGGTACTGTCAGGGAGATGATTACGCGACGTTTTCGAGCACCGCTGGAATGGTGTCGTCTTCACGCAGCGTCAGAATCTCACAGCCGTTTTCTGTGACCACAATAGTATGCTCATACTGCGCGGACAAGCTGCGATCTTTGGTTTTCACGGTCCAGCCATCCTTCATGGTGCGGATGCGGTAATCACCGGCATTGACCATCGGTTCAATGGTGAAGGTCATACCTGCTTGCAGCACCACGCCGCTGTCGTCCGCATCGTAATGCAGCACCTGCGGTTCTTCATGGAAGCCTTTGCCGATACCGTGACCGCAATATTCGCGCACCACCGAGAAATCCTGCGCTTCCACATACTGCTGAATGGCACGACCGAGCTCGCGCAGGCGAATCCCCGGTTTTACCAAACGCAGTGCGATATACAGACTTTCCTGCGTGACGCGACACAGGCGCTCGCCCTGAATGGTCGGTTTACCGACGATAAACATCTTTGAGGTGTCGCCGTGATATTCATCTTTGATCACCGTGACATCGACGTTCACGACATCGCCATCTTTCAGCACGCGATCGTCACTCGGAATACCGTGACAGACCACTTCATTCACGGAGATACAGACTGATTTCGGGAAGCCGTGATAACCCAGGCAAGCGGAAATGGCCTGTTGCTTCTGCGTAATATGTTCGTGGCAGAGGCGGTCAAGTTCACCGGTGGTAACACCAGGCACCACGTGCGGCGCAATCATCTCAAGCACTTCAGCGGCAAGACGGCCCGCGACGCGCATTTTTTCGATTTCTTCAGGGGTTTTAATTGAAATAGCCATTAAATTAATCCGCAATCGTCGAAATTTTCGACAATAATGAGTTCTGTGGCAAACATGTTAGCAGCCAGCAAATGGGCTGCCAAATGGGGATTGTCTGCGCCTCTCGCCGCTAACTACTATTGGCGTATTACTGCGCATTGTGGTATAAAGCGCGCCGACGATTCTCTGTCGCCAGGTTATTGGCTGGCAGGAAACGCATAAAACTCATTATGTGTACTAAAACACACATGTATCGACACATACGCCGGGGTGCCTTGAAAGAGGTCGGTCGTATGGGATACATGGAGGCCCAACCCCAAATCAAACTTTAGAGGTAATCATGGCAACTGTTTCAATGCGCGACATGCTCAAGGCTGGTGTTCACTTTGGTCACCAGACCCGTTACTGGAACCCGAAAATGAAGCCATTCATCTTCGGCGCACGTAACAAGGTTCACATCATCAACCTCGAGCAGACTGTGCCAATGTTCAACGACGCTCTGGCTGAGTTGAAAAAGATCTCTTCCCGTAAAGGTAAGATCCTGATCGTTGGTACTAAGCGCGCTGCTGCCGAAGCGGTAAAAGAGTCAGCTCTGAGCTGCGACCAGTTCTTCGTAAACCATCGCTGGTTGGGTGGCATGCTGACTAACTGGAAAACCGTTCGTCAGTCAATCAAACGCCTGAAAGATCTTGAGTCTCAGTCTCAGGACGGTACTTTCGACAAACTGACCAAGAAAGAAGCGCTGATGCGCACTCGCGAACTGGCCAAGCTGGAAAACAGCCTGGGCGGTATCAAAGACATGGGCGGTCTGCCGGATGCACTGTTCGTTGTTGACGCTGATCACGAGCATATCGCTATCAAAGAAGCAAACAACTTGGGTATCCCAGTATTTGCTATCGTTGATACCAACTCTGATCCAGACGGCGTGGACTTCGTTATCCCAGGTAACGACGATGCGATCCGTGCTGTAAGCCTGTACCTGACTGCCGTTGCCACTACCGTGCGCGAAGGCCGTTCACAGGATCTGGCTGAGCAGGCTGAAGAAGCTGCTGAAGCTTAATAAGGTTCGCTCTTTCTAAGAGCCCTTAGACATCAGATGTTATCTGTTAAGGGGGCCGTTCAGGCCCCTTTATTTTATCTAAGTCTGTCACGCTCACATTTGAGAGCGGGGCAGAGTAAATTTCCGCAACAAGTTTCTGACAGTGTGTGAACACACAGAGACGAATCGAGGATTCTGGAATGGCTGATATTACCGCTGCATTGGTAAAAGAACTGCGTGAGCGTACTGGCGCAGGCATGATGGACTGCAAAAAAGCGCTGACTGAAGCGAACGGCGACATCGAGCTGGCAATTGAGAACATGCGCAAATCTGGCGCAATCAAAGCTGCTAAGAAAGCAGGCAACGTGGCTGCTGATGGCGTGATCAAAACTAAAATCGCTGACGGCTACGCGGTTATTCTGGAAGTAAACTGCCAGACTGACTTCGTTGCTAAAGATGGCGGTTTCCAGGCATTTGCTGACAAAGTTCTGGATGCAGCAACTGCTGGCAAAGTTACCGATGTGGAAGCTCTGAAAGCGCAGTTCGAAGAAGAACGCGTAGCGCTGGTTGCGAAAATCGGTGAGAACATCAACATCCGTCGTGTTGCTATCCTTGAAGGTGCTGAGCTGAACAGCTATCAGCACGGCGCACGCATCGGTGTCGTTGTTTCTACTACCGGCGCTAACGAAGAGTTGAGCAAGCAAGTCGCAATGCACATCGCTGCAAGCAAGCCAGAATTCGTTAAGCCAGAAGACGTGTCTGCTGATGTGGTTGAGAAAGAGTACCAGGTTCAGCTGGACATCGCCATGCAGTCTGGCAAGCCAAAAGAGATCGCAGAGAAAATGGTTGAAGGCCGCATGAAGAAATTCACCGGCGAAGTTTCTCTGACCGGTCAGGCTTTCGTTATCGACCCAAGCAAAACTGTTGGCCAGGCGTTGAAAGAGAAAAACGCTGACGTCATCAACTTCATCCGCTTCGAAGTGGGCGAAGGCATTGAGAAAGTTGAATCTGACTTCGCAGCAGAAGTTGCTGCAATGTCCAAACAGTCTTAATGGTCTGAAAGAACCGCCAAAAGGCGGTTCTTTTTTGCCTGCAATTTAGTACAGCACTTTCAGTCTCATCCCAATAGCTTTTCTCGCGTGCTTTACGGATGATCGACCAGATTTTATTTCTCCTTTTCATCATATCTTCCAGGAAGAATCGACCATGGCGACCAACGCAAAACCTGTATATCAACGTATCCTGCTAAAACTGAGTGGCGAAGCACTGCAAGGTGCCGAAGGTTTTGGTATCGACGCGAGCGTGCTTGACCGCATGGCGCAAGAGGTGAAAGAGCTGGTTGAACTGGGCATCCAGGTGGGTGTGGTTATTGGTGGCGGTAACCTGTTCCGTGGCGCAGGTCTGGCACAGGCCGGAATGAACCGTGTGGTCGGCGACCATATGGGCATGCTGGCAACGGTAATGAATGGCCTGGCAATGCGTGATGCGCTGCACCGTGCGTATGTCAATGCGCGTTTGATGTCGGCGATTCCACTGAATGGCGTGTGCGACAACTACAGCTGGGCAGAAGCGATCAGCCTGCTGCGTAATAACCGCGTCGTTATCTTTGCGGCCGGTACCGGCAACCCGTTCTTTACCACTGACTCTGCAGCCTGCCTGCGCGGTATCGAAATCGAAGCCGACGTGGTACTGAAAGCCACCAAAGTAGACGGCGTCTACTCTGAAGATCCGGTAAAAAATCCGGATGCAACGCTGTACGATCAGCTGAGCTATGCAGAAGTGTTGGATAAAGAGCTTAAAGTGATGGATCTCGCGGCGTTTACGCTGGCGCGTGACCATAAACTGCCTATCCGCGTCTTCAACATGAACAAGCCTGGTGCGCTGCGCCGCGTAGTGATGGGTGAAAAAGAAGGCACCCTGATTACGCATTAATACCCGACGCAGGTTAAAATAAGGTATATTCTTTTGCCGCGATGCTCTGTCATCGCGCAGCAATTAGGATGATCGATGTTTATCGATACCGCTTCCGGTTAGCCCGGAAATGGCCAGGTCAAACCGAATCCAAGGGTTTCAACGTGATTAACGACATTAAAAAAGATGCAGACACGCGCATGGAAAAGTGTGTGGATGCATTCAAAAACACCATCAGCAAAGTGCGCACCGGTCGTGCTTCGCCTTCACTGCTCGACGGCATTATGGTGCCTTACTACGGTACACCCACGCCGCTGCGTCAGGTGGCTAGCGTCACGGTAGAGGATTCACGTACGTTGAAAATCAACGTATTTGATCGCTCGCTGAGCGCCGCGGTAGAGAAAGCCATCATGTCTTCTGATCTGGGCCTGAATCCAAGCTCGGCCGGTAGCGACATTCGTGTGCCGCTGCCAGCGCTGACGGAAGAGCGTCGTAAAGATATGATCAAGATCGTCCGTGGCGAAGCTGAGCAGGGGCGTGTATCTGTCCGTAACGTCCGCCGCGACGCGAACGATAAGATCAAAGCGCTGCTGAAAGACAAAGAGATCAGCGAAGACGACGAACGTCGTTCGCAGGACGAGATCCAGAAAATGACCGATGCGCACATCAAAAGTGTGGATGCGGCATTGGCCGAAAAAGAAAAGGAACTGATGGATTTCTAACGCCATCATCTTCTTTTTAAAAACGCCGTTCAGAGACGAGATGTATTCGACTCTGGCGGCGTTTTACATTGTGTCCGGCGCTGTTGCGGTCACAGTCCACGACTTCACAGGGATAGCATGATGAAGCGATTAACTTTGCTGGGATCGACCGGCTCAATTGGCACCAGTACGCTGGCAGTGGTTGCCGCGAATCCTGAGCTGTATCAGGTAACTGCGCTGGTAGCTGGCCAAAATGTGGCGTTGATGGCTGAACAGTGCCAGCAATTCCAGCCACGCTATGCCGCGATGTCTGATGAGGCGTCCGCACAGGCGCTGCGTGAGCGACTGAAAGCACTCAACGTGAATACCGAAGTGCTCTCCGGCGTTCAGGCCGCGTGCGAACTGGCTGCGCTAGATGAGGTGGATCAGGTGATGGCGGCGATTGTTGGCGCCTCGGGTCTGCAACCTACCCTGGCGGCGATTCGCGCCGGTAAAACCGTGCTGCTCGCCAACAAAGAATCGCTTGTCACATGCGGCCGCCTGTTTATGGAGGCGGTGCGCCAACATCAGGCGCAGTTGCTGCCGGTGGATAGCGAGCACAATGCCATTTTTCAGAGTTTACCCGCTTCCATACAGCATCAGTTGGGGTACGCTGATCTGCGGGGGAATGGCATCGAGTCGATTCTCCTTACGGGATCGGGTGGTCCTTTTCGTGACACGCCATTAGCGGATTTAGCCGCGATGTCGCCAGATCAGGCATGTGCGCATCCGAACTGGTCAATGGGACGAAAAATCTCCGTTGATTCGGCCACCATGATGAATAAAGGTCTTGAATACATTGAAGCCCGCTGGCTATTTAATGCAACTGATGCGCAGATGGAGGTCATCCTGCATCCGCAGTCCGTTATCCATTCGATGGTGCGTTATTGCGACGGCAGTGTACTGGCGCAACTCGGTTCACCGGATATGCGAACGCCAATAGCGCACAGCATGGCTTGGCCAGCACGTATCTCTGCGGGCGTAACGCCGCTCGACTTCACTCGAATGAAGTCGCTGACGTTTGCCGAACCGGACTACGAGCGCTATCCCTGCCTAAAGCTCGCGATTGATGCCTGTGCCACAGGTCAGGCCGCTACGACGACGCTGAATGCAGCGAATGAAGTGGCGGTTGCGGCTTTTCTGCAGCACCAGATTCGCTTTACCGACATTGCCGCCATCAACAGCGAAGTGCTGGCATCCCTGACGTGTCAGGAGCCTGGCAGCATCGACGAGGTGATGGAGATTGATCGGTTAGCGCGCGCGCGTGCCAATGAATTGTTACCGCGCTTTCGTTTAGCAGGTTGATAGTTCCCGCTATTTGTTCGCTCTGGGTGAAAATGGTATAGTCGCTCGCTCGCGTTTCACAGCCCGACATTGTTTCGATGTCATCCGGTGTGTTTACCGGAGTTTGCTGCAGGCGCAATGTATTCAGAAACCACAGCATTTCTGATGAAAGGAATTATTACGCGTTATGTCGTCCAACAATCACAATACAATCGATGACGAGTCGTACTGCACGCCACGTCACGTGGCCATCATTATGGATGGTAATGGTCGCTGGGCAAAAAATCAGGGCAAACTGCGTATTTCAGGCCATAAAGCCGGGGTAAAATCAGTACGTCGGGCTGTTAGCTTCGCGGTCAGTCATAAACTGGAAGCGCTTACGCTGTATGCGTTCAGCAGTGAAAACTGGAGCCGTCCGGTTCAGGAAGTGACAGCGTTAATGGAGCTGTTTGTTTGGGCGCTCGACAGCGAAGTCAAAAGCCTGCACAAACACAATGTGCGTCTACGCATTATTGGTGATATCAGCCGTTTCAATAACCGTATTCAGGAACGCATTCGCCGCGCCGAGGAACTGACTCAGCAAAATAATGGACTAACTCTTAACATTGCTGCCAATTATGGCGGCCGTTGGGATATTATCCAGGGTGCCAGAAAACTGGCTGAACAGGTGCAGGAAGGTTTGCTGCGGCCTGACCAGATTACCGAAGAAAGCCTGGCTCCGTATCTATGCATGCAGGAGCTGGCGCCAGTGGATTTAGTGATAAGGACCGGGGGAGAGCATCGGATTAGCAACTTCCTGCTGTGGCAAATCGCCTATGCTGAGTTTTGGTTTACCGATGTTCTTTGGCCTGATTTTGATGAACACGTTTTTGAAGGTGCACTGAATGCATTCTCTACGCGGGAGCGACGCTATGGCGGTACTGCACCAGGCGGCGCCTAAGCAATTTGGGGGTAACCTTTGCTGAAGTCTCGTCTGATCACCGCGTTAATTTTGATTCCGCTGGTGATCGCTGCACTGTTCTGGTTACCGCTGTACGGTTTTGCGATCACCACCATCATCATCTGTATGCTTGCTGCCTGGGAATGGGGGCAGCTGGCGGGTATGAAGACGCGCCAGCAGCGTATCTGGCTGGCCGTGCTATGCGGCCTGTTGTTGTCCGCAATGCTCTTTAGCCTGCAACCCTACCAACGCAATCTGCACCAATTCCAGATGGAAGGCTCGCTTTGGGCCGCGCTGGGATGGTGGATTGTCGCGCTATTTTTAGTGCTGTTCTATCCCTCCTCTGCGGCGCTGTGGCGCTCATCGCGTCCGCTGCGTCTGCTATTTGGTCTCCTCACCGTGATCCCCTTCTTCTGGGGAATGATGGCGCTGCGTCAGTATCATTACGATACCGATCACTTCGCCGGTGCATGGTGGCTGCTGTTCGTTATGTTCATTGTCTGGGGCGCCGACTCCGGTGCTTATATGTTCGGTCGTTTGTTTGGCAAACATAAACTGGCACCTAAAGTCTCACCGGGTAAAACCTGGGAAGGTTTCTTTGGTGGCCTCCTGTCGTCTGCCCTTATTGCCTGGCTGTTTGCGCTATTAGCGCCACTGTCGATCGCGCCAGGCACGCTGATTATCTGCGCCGTGATTGCCACGCTGGCTTCGGTACTGGGCGACCTTACGGAAAGCATGTTCAAACGTGAAGCGGGCATTAAAGACAGCGGTAACTTGATCCCGGGGCACGGTGGTATCCTCGATCGTATTGATAGCCTGACTGCTGCGGTGCCGGTATTTGCCTGCCTGCTGCTGTTGGTGTTTCGCACCCTCTGAGGATAACAGGCGATGTTGAGTATACTCTGGAGTTTTGCCGCCTTTATCGTGGCGCTGGGCGTGCTAATTACGGTGCACGAATTTGGCCATTTTTGGGTCGCGCACCGTTGCGGCGTCAAGGTTGAACGTTTCTCGATTGGCTTTGGTAAGGCGCTGTGGCGTCGCACCGATCGTCAGGGCACTGAATATGTTATCGCGCTGATCCCCCTTGGCGGTTACGTCAAAATGCTGGATGAACGCGTTGAGAGCGTCCCCGCTGAACTTCGTCATCAAGCCTTCAACAACAAAACAGTGCTGCAGCGCGCTTCTATCATCGCAGCCGGTCCTATCGCTAACTTCATTTTTGCCATTTTCGCTTATTGGGTCGTTTTCATCCACGGCGTGCCGGGTGTACGCCCAGTGGTAGGTGAAATTCTGAACGGTTCCGTTGCCGCTGAAGCGCAAATTACCTCCGGCATGGAACTTAAAGCGGTAGATGGTATCGAAACGCCTGATTGGGATGCTGTGCGTATGGCGCTGATCGGCAAAATCGGTGACAGCGACGCCACGCTTACGGTCTCGCAATTTGGTCAAGAAGCTACGCAGCAAAAGCATTTAGATTTACGCGAATGGCAGTTTGAACCAGATAAACAGGATCCGGTGGTTGCTTTAGGTATTCGTCCACGTGGGCCGCAGATCGAAACGACCTTAGCTGAAGTTCAGGCAAACTCACCGGCAAGCAACGCTGGTTTGCAAGCGGGCGATAGGATCGTTAAAGTCGATGGTCAGCCATTGTCACAGTGGCAGGCTTTTGCGGCACAGGTGCGGGATAACCCGGGCAAAAACATGGCGCTAGATATTGAGCGCAACGGTGAACCTGTGGCGTTGACGCTGACGCCGGAAGCGAAACCGGGCAAAGAAGCGGAAGGATTTGCGGGGGTTATACCGCGCGTGATTCCGCTGCCCGATGAGTACAAAACGGTAAGGCAGTATGGACCTTTTGCGGCGATCGGCGAAGCCAGTGTAAAAACCTGGCAGCTGATGAAGCTGACAGTTTCCATGCTGGGCAAGTTGATAATCGGGGATGTGAAGCTGAATAATCTGAGCGGGCCAATTTCGATTGCGCAAGGTGCCGGGTTATCAGCAGAGTACGGGGTGATTTATTACCTGATGTTCCTGGCGCTCATCAGCGTCAATCTGGGCATCATTAACCTGTTCCCTCTGCCGGTTTTAGATGGTGGTCATCTGCTCTTTCTGGCGATCGAAAAGATCAAAGGTGGACCGGTGTCCGAGCGAGTTCAGGACTTTAGTTATCGCATTGGCTCAATTTTGCTGGTGCTGTTAATGGGGCTTGCACTTTTCAATGATTTCTCTCGTTTGTAATAGCTGGAACGCATACAGGCGCGGGATGTGTTAGGAAAACGCATAACAACGATGGCGATGAAAAAGTTGCTCATAGCGTCGCTGCTGTTTAGCAGCGCCACCGTTTACGGTGCAGACGATTTCGTAGTGAAGGACATTCATTTCGAAGGTCTACAACGAGTCGCCGTCGGCGCGGCTCTGCTCAGCATGCCGGTACGCGTCGGTGATACGGTGAATGACGATGATGTCAGAAATACCATTCGCTCACTGTTCGCCACCGGTAACTTTGAAGATGTGCAGGTTCTGCGTGATGGTAAAACCCTGATTGTTCAGGTGAAAGAACGTCCAACCATTGCCAACATCACTTTCTCCGGCAACAAAGCGGTGAAAGAAGATCAGCTGAAACAGAATCTTGAGGCTTCTGGCGTTCGCGTCGGCGAAGCGCTGGACCGCACCACGCTCTCTTCTATCGAGAAGGGGCTGGAAGATTTCTATTACAGCGTCGGTAAATACACCGCCAGCGTCAAAGCGATTGCCACGCCGCTGCCGCGTAACCGCGTTGATCTGAAATTCGTCTTCCAGGAAGGCGTTTCAGCGCAGATCCAGCAGATCAACATCGTGGGTAATAAAGCGTTTAGCTCTGACGAACTGATCTCGCGCTTCTCACTGCGCGATGAAGTGCCGTGGTGGAACGTGGTGGGCGATCGTAAATATCAGAAGCAGAAGTTAGCAGGCGATCTCGAAACCCTGCGCAGCTTCTATCTGGATCGCGGTTATGCGCGTTTCAACATCGATTCTACCCAAGTGAGCCTGACGCCAGATAAAAAAGGCATCTACATCACCGTCAACATCAACGAAGGCGATCAGTACAAAATTGCCGGCGTGATCGTGAACGGCAGCATGGCAGGGCACTCGGCGGAAATCGAACAGATGACCAAAATTCCATCGGGCGAGCTGTATAACGGCACCAAAGTCACCCAGATGGAAGATGACATTAAGAAATTGCTGGGTCGCTACGGTTACGCCTATCCGCGTGTCGTGACGCAGCCAGAAATTAACGATGCTGATAAAACCGTCAAGCTGCATATTAACGTGGATGCGGGCAACCGTTACTACGTGCGTAAAGTGCGCTTCGAAGGTAACGACACCTCAAAAGATTCCGTACTGCGCCGTGAAATGCGTCAAATGGAAGGTGCCTGGTTGGGCAGCGACCTTGTTGATCAGGGTAAAGAGCGTCTGAACCGGACGGGTTACTTCGAAACCGTCGATGTGGATACGCAACGCGTGCCGGGTGCGCCCGATCAGGTTGACGTGGTCTACAAGGTGAAAGAGCGTAATACCGGTACCTTTAACTTTGGTGTCGGTTACGGTACTGAAAGCGGGGTGAGCTTCCAGGTGGGTGTGACCCAGGAAAACTGGCTCGGCACCGGTAACACCGTGGGCATCAGCGGTACTAAGAACGATTACCAGACCTATGCTGAATTCTCGCTGACCGATCCGTACTTTACGGTCGATGGCGTGAGTCTTGGCGGTCGCCTGTTCTATAACGACTTCAAAGCGGATGACGCCGATCTTTCTGACTATACCAATAAAAGTTATGGTCTTGACGGGACGCTGGGCTTCCCGGTCAACGAAAACAATACGCTGCGCGTTGGTTTAGGCTATGTACATAACGACCTGTCCAATATGCGTCCTCAGATCGCAATGTGGCGTTATCTTGATTCAGTAGGTCGTCATCAGGGCTTGAATGATGACGGTGATTTCTCTGCAGATGACTTCACCTTCAACTACGGTTGGACGTACAACACCTTAGACCGCGGCTTCTTCCCTACGCGCGGTAACCGCACCAACCTGAACGGTAAAGTGACCATTCCAGGCTCCGATAACGCGTTCTACAAAGCGACATTGGACAGCCAGCAATATGTGCCGCTTAATCGCGATGGCACATGGGTGGTGTTAGGCCGTGGTCGTGTTGGATATGGTGACGGACTCGGTGGAAAAGAGATGCCGTTCTATGAGAACTTCTACGGCGGTGGTTCGAGCACGGTTCGTGGTTTCCAGTCCAATACCATTGGTCCTAAAGCAGCGTATCTGAACGATCATTCTTCTACCTGTAATCTGACTGACCCGAACGGCGTTTGTAAGTCGGATGATGCGGTAGGGGGTAACGCGATGGCGATTGCCAGCCTTGAGCTGATTACGCCAACGCCATTCCTGAGCGAGAAGTACGCGAACTCTGTACGTACCTCGGTGTTTATGGATGCCGGTACCGTTTGGGATACCAAATGGCAGAATACCGCAGAAACACGTGCTGCGGGTGTGCCAGACTACAGCGATCCAAACAACATTCGCGTCTCTGCCGGTGTGGCACTGCAGTGGATGTCGCCGTTGGGACCGCTGGTCTTCTCGTACGCCCAGCCAATGAAGAAAGTCGAGGGAGACAAGTCAGAGCAGTTCCAGTTTAACATTGGTAAAACCTGGTAAAGCTCTGAGCAGGGAAGTGAAAATACCGTCTTGCAGGCGTGTCGTTTAATAAGATGACACGCTGCAAACACACACGTTGAGGTAAGGAGTTTATAGTGAAAAAGTTGTTCTGTGCCGCTGCTCTGGGTGTTGCATTAGCTGCTTCTGCGGGTGCCCAAGCGGCTGATAAAGTTGCTGTTGTGAACCTGAGCCAGGTCTTCCAGCAGTCTCCACAGCGTGCCGCTGTTGCTAAGCAACTTGAGGGTGAATTCCAGAGCCGCGCCTCTGACCTCCAGTCTCAGCAGCAAAAGATCCAGCAAGAGATTCAGGATCTGCAGCGTAACGCATCGACCATGAAAGCAAGCGATCGTACGAAGAAAGAGAAGCAAATTTCTTCTGAGCGTGCTGCCTTTGAACAAAAAGCGCAGGCTTTTGACAAAGACAACCAGACTCGTCAGATGCAAGAACGTAACAAGCTGCTGGCTAAAATCCAGACAGCCGTTCAGTCTGTAGCGAAAAGCGGAGGATACGATCTGGTGCTGGACTCTCAGGCCGTTCTGTACTCTTCATCTGATGCTAAAGACATCACTGCTGACGTTGTTAAACAGGTTAAATAATTGATGTCATCAATTCGACTGGCTGATTTAGCCCAGCAGTTGGATGCAGAATTGCACGGAGATGGCGATATCGTCATCTCCGGCATTGCTTCTATGCAATCCGCCACAACTGGCCAAATCACTTTTCTTGCAAACAGCCGCTACCGCGAGCAGCTCGCTACTATTCAGGCTTCAGCCGTGGTGCTGACGGAAGCGGATCTGGAGTGGTGTAAAACGGCCGCCCTGGTGGTAAAAAATCCTTACTTAACTTATGCCCGCATGGCACAACTGCTGGACACAACGCCGCAGCCCGCGCAGAATATCGCGCCCAGTGCGGTGATCGATGCAACTGCTAAGCTGGGTAGGAATGTTTCGGTGGGTGCGAATGCGGTGATCGAGTCCGGCGTTGAGCTGGGTGACGACGTCGTTATTGGCGCAGGATGTTTTGTGGGTAAGCAGACGCGTATCGGTCGTGGTTCACGCTTGTGGGCTAACGTCACCCTTTATCACGAAATCCAGATTGGTCAGGATTGTCTGATTCAGTCCGGCACGGTCATCGGTGCCGATGGTTTCGGGTATGCTAACGATCGCGGTAACTGGGTGAAAATTCCGCAGCTGGGTACCGTAGTGATTGGCGATCGGGTGGAAATTGGCGCCTGTACCACCATTGATCGCGGCGCACTGGATAACACTCTGATCGGCAATGGTGTTATCATAGACAACCAGTGTCAGATTGCGCACAACGTTGTGATTGGTGATAACACCGCGGTTGCTGGTGGTGTGATCATGGCGGGTAGTCTGAAGATTGGACGTTACTGTATGATTGGCGGTGCCAGCGTCATTAACGGCCATATGGAAATCTGTGACAAAGTGACCGTAACGGGCATGGGCATGGTAATGCGCCCCATCACAGAACCAGGGGTATACTCGTCGGGTATTCCACTGCAACCCAACAAAAGCTGGCGTAAAACAGCAGCGCTGGTGATGAATATCGATGACATAAGCAAACGCTTAAAAGCCATCGAACGTAAGGTCGGCAAAGACGACTAAACGCATCCCACGCTATTCGCTTTCATAATAAAAAGCGTACTTTCTTTCCGCTCAGGGCAACCCGAGCGCGGCAGCAGGTATCTTAGGTAAGCGAAACGCCCCCGAACTGATTTGCGGCCTGCGGAAGATCATTTTGATCGGTGCAGGCCGTGTTATTGTTGCCATCAGATTTTTTAGGACAGGAAGAGTATTTTGACTACTGAAACGCATACTCTGAAAATTGAAGAGATTTTAGAACTGCTGCCACACCGCTATCCTTTCTTGCTGGTTGATCGCGTGCTGGATTTTGAAGAGCATAAATATCTGCGCGCGGTGAAGAACGTTTCTGTTAACGAACCGTTTTTCCAGGGACATTTCCCTGGTAAGCCGATTTTCCCAGGCGTTCTGATCCTGGAAGCGATGGCGCAAGCGACCGGTATTCTGGCGTTCAAAAGCGTTGGCAAACTGGAACCCGGTGAGCTCTATTACTTCGCCGGTATCGATGAAGCCCGTTTCAAACGTCCGGTTGTCCCGGGCGATCAGATGATCATGGAAGTGACATTCGAGAAAACCCGTCGTGGCCTGACGCGCTTTAAAGGCGTGGCAACCGTTGATGGCAAAATTGTCTGTGAAGCGACCATGATGTGTGCCCGTAGCCGGGAGGCATAATAAGTGATTGATTCAACCGCCAATATCCATCCCAGTTCTGTCATTGAAGAAGGTGCCGTCATCGGTGCCAATGTTCATATCGGCCCGTTTTGTTTTATCGGCGCTCATGTGGAAATTGGTGAAGGGACAGTACTTAAATCGCACGTAGTCGTAAACGGCCATACGCGAATCGGTAAAGACAATCAGATCTACCAGTTTGCTTCCATTGGTGAAGTGAATCAGGATCTGAAATATGCCGGTGAACCCACGCGCGTTGAAATTGGCGACCGCAACCGCATCCGCGAAAGCGTCACGGTTCATCGTGGCACGACTCAGGGCGGTAATGTGACGAAGATTGGCAGCGATAATCTGCTGATGGTGAATGCTCACATCGCGCATGATTGCGTGATTGGCAACCGCTGCATCTTTGCTAACAATGCCACGCTGGGTGGGCACGTTACCGTTGATGATTTCGCTATTATTGGCGGCATGACAGCGGTTCACCAGTGGTGCACCATTGGTGCTCACGTGATGGTTGGCGGTTGTTCAGGCGTCGCGCAGGATGTACCACCGTACGTCATTGCGCAGGGCAATCACGCAACGCCGTTTGGGATCAATATCGAAGGTCTGAAGCGTCGCGGCTTTAGCAAAGAAGCGCTGCATGCCATTCGCAATGCTTACAAGCTGCTGTACCGCAGCGGCAAAACGTTGGATGAAGTGAAGCCAGAGATCGAAGAGCTGGCGAAACAACACAGCGAAGTGCAACCTTTCTATGACTTCTTTGCTCGTTCAACGCGTGGATTGATTCGTTAATCCATGTCATCGCGTCCTCTAACGATTGCCCTGGTCGCCGGAGAAACCTCCGGCGATATTCTTGGTGCAGGCCTCATCCGTGCGTTAAAAGCACGCCATCCTGATGCTCGCTTTGTTGGCGTGGCCGGCCCGCTGATGCAAGCCGAAGGCTGCGAAGCCTGGTATGAGATGGAAGAGCTGGCGGTGATGGGCATTGTCGAAGTTTTGGGGCGCCTGCGCCGCTTGCTAAAAATTCGCCGCGATCTAACGCAGCGCTTTAGTGAACTCAAGCCCGATGTTTTCGTCGGCATTGATGCGCCGGATTTCAATATTACGCTGGAAGGCAATCTCAAGCGCGCGGGCATTCGCACGATTCATTACGTCAGTCCTTCCGTATGGGCGTGGCGTCAAAAGCGCGTGTTTAAAATTGGCCGCAACACCAATCTGGTGCTGGCCTTTTTGCCGTTTGAAAAAGCTTTCTATGACCGCTTTAACGTACCGTGCCGCTTTATTGGTCACACCATGGCCGATGCGATGCCGTTGCAGCCTGATAAGCTGGCGGCACGCCGCGAATTAGGCATCGCGGATGACGCGATTTGCCTTGGTTTGCTGCCGGGCAGCCGCGGTGCTGAAGTTGAAATGCTCAGCGCCGATTTTCTGCGCGCCGCACAGCTGCTTCGCCAGCGTTATCCGACGCTGGAAATCGTCGTGCCGCTGGTGAACGTCAAGCGCCGCGAACAGTTCGAGCAGATTAAAGCGGAGGTTGCACCGGAACTGCCGATGCATCTGCTGGATGGTAAAGGTCGTCAGGCGATGCTGGCCAGTGATGCCGCTATTCTTGCCTCCGGGACTGCCGCGCTAGAGTGCATGCTGGCAAAATGCCCAATGGTGGTCGGCTATCGCATGAAACCGTTTACCTTTTGGCTGGCAAAACGCCTGGTGAAAACACCGTATGTTTCGCTGCCTAATTTGCTGGCGGGGCGCGAGCTGGTGAAAGAGCTGCTGCAAGATGAATGCCAGCCTGAAGCCCTGGCTGCAGCGCTGGAGCCGTTGCTGCATGCCGGACCTGAACGCGAAGCGCTGCTGAACACGTTCACCGAACTGCATCAACAGATTCGCTGGAATGCCGACGAGCAGGCGGCGGATGCGGTGCTGGAGATCATCAATGGCTGAATTTATCTATCCCAACGCCCAGCTCATTGCAGGCGTTGATGAAGTCGGGCGCGGCCCACTGGTGGGTGCCGTCGTAACGGCTGCGGTGATTCTCGATCCCGCCAACCCAATTGTAGGGCTGGCGGACTCAAAAAAGCTCTCCGAGAAGCGCCGTTTAGCGCTGTATGACGAGATCAAAGAGAAGGCGCTGGCATGGAGTCTTGGCCGTGCTGAACCTGAAGAGATCGATCGGCTCAATATTTTGCACGCTACCATGTTAGCGATGCAGCGCGCGGTGGCGGGTTTACCCATCGTGCCGGATTTTGTGCTGATTGATGGCAACCGCTGTCCGGCATTATCCATGCCATCGCAGGCGGTGGTGAAGGGCGATAGTCTGGTGCAAGAGATTAGCGCGGCTTCGATTATCGCCAAAGTCACGCGCGATCGGGAAATGGCCGAGCTGGATCTGCTGTTCCCTCAATATGGTTTTGCGCAGCACAAAGGTTATCCTACTGCGCTGCACATGGAAAAGCTGACGCAGCATGGCGCCACACCTCACCATCGTCGCAGCTTTGCGCCGGTGCGTAATGCCCTGATTGATGCCGACGTGCTGGCCGCGCGCCAGCCAACTACGCTTTAATAGCCTGACGCTGTTTTAACCGGAAACTGATATGGCTGAACCTCGTTTTATACATCTGCGCGTCCATAGCGATTACTCCATGGTTGATGGTCTGGCGAAAACCGGACCTTTGGTCAAGAAGGCGGCTGCGCTGGGTATGCCGGCAATCGCGATTACCGATTACATCAACCTCTGTGGGCTGGTGCGTTTTTACGGCAGCGCGCACGGCGCGGGGATCAAGCCGATTGTCGGTGCTGACTTCCACGTCGCCAGTGAATTAATGGGCGACGAGCTGACGCAGCTAACCGTGCTGGCAGCGAATAATACCGGTTATCAAAATCTCACCCTGCTGATTTCGCGCGCTTATCAGCGCGGTTATGGTATTGCAGGGCCGATTATTGATCGTGACTGGCTGATTGAGTTAGGCGAAGGTTTGATCCTCCTGTCCGGCGGACGCCGTGGTGATGTCGGTCGTAGCTTGCTGCGCGGCAACAGTGCCATGGTGGCGCAGTGCCTGAGCTTCTATCAGGAACACTTCCCCAATCGCTATTACCTTGAGCTGATACGCACTGGCCGCGCCGATGAAGAAGCCTATCTGCACGCTGCCGTGGAGCTGGCGATTGCCGAAGGCGTGCCGGTCGTTGCCACCAATGAAGTCTGTTTCCTGAATGAAGAAGATTTTGATGCGCATGAAATCCGCGTAGCGATTCATGACGGCTATACGTTGGACGATCCGAAACGTCCGCGTCATTACAGTCCTCAGCAATATATGCGCAGTGAAGAGGAGATGTGCGAGCTGTTTTCGGACATCCCGGAAGCGCTGGAAAATAGCGTAGAGATTGCTAAGCGCTGTAACGTGACGGTGCGCCTCGGTGAATATTTCCTGCCGCAGTTCCCCACCGGAGAGATGAGCACCGAAGATTTCCTTGTGGCGAAATCGCGTGAAGGGTTGGAAGAGCGACTGGAATTTCTCTTCCCCGATGCCGCAGTACGCGCCGAGAAACGCGTGGAATATGACGAACGTCTGGAAATTGAACTTACCGTTATCAACCAGATGGGGTTCCCCGGTTACTTCTTGATCGTGATGGAGTTTATCCAGTGGTCGAAGGACAACGGCATTCCCGTTGGCCCAGGCCGCGGCTCGGGTGCGGGTTCGTTAGTGGCGTATGCGCTGAAGATTACCGATATCGATCCGCTGGAGTTTGACCTGCTGTTCGAACGCTTCCTTAACCCGGAACGTGTGTCGATGCCCGACTTCGACGTCGACTTCTGCATGGAGAAGCGCGATCAGGTTATCGATCACGTTGCCGAGATGTACGGGCGTGAAGCGGTATCGCAGATCATCACCTTTGGTACCATGGCGGCGAAAGCGGTAATCCGCGATGTTGGACGCGTGCTGGGTCATCCGTATGGTTTCGTCGATCGTATCTCCAAGTTGATCCCGCCGGATCCGGGCATGACGCTGGAAAAAGCCTTCCTGGCGGAACCGCAGCTGCCGGAGATCTATGAGGCAGACGAAGAGGTTAAAGCGCTGATTGACATGGCGCGCAAACTGGAAGGTGTCACGCGTAACGCCGGTAAACATGCCGGTGGTGTGGTGATTTCGCCGACTAAGATTACCGATTTTGCCCCGCTGTACTGCGATGAGAACGGACAGTTCCCGGTTACCCAGTTTGATAAGAATGACGTGGAGTACGCCGGGCTGGTGAAGTTTGACTTCCTCGGCCTGCGTACGCTCACCATCATCGACTGGGCGCTGAAGATGATTAACCCGCGCCGTGAAAAGCAGGGTCTGCCGCCAATTGATATCGCCGCCATCCCGCTGGATGACAAGAAAAGCTTCGACATGCTGCAACGCTCGGAAACCACTGCGGTGTTCCAGCTTGAATCGCGCGGCATGAAAGATCTGATCAAACGTCTGAAGCCTGACTGCTTCGAAGACATGATCGCACTGGTGGCGCTGTTCCGTCCGGGTCCACTGCAATCCGGCATGGTCGATAACTTCATTGACCGTAAGCACGGCCGCGAAGAGATCTCCTATCCGGATATTCAGTGGCAGCACGAAACCCTGAAGCCGGTGCTGGAGCCGACCTACGGCATCATTCTGTACCAGGAACAGGTGATGCAGATCGCACAGGTGTTGTCCGGCTATACGCTGGGTGGCGCAGATATGTTGCGTCGTGCGATGGGTAAAAAGAAACCGGAAGAGATGGCGAAGCAGCGTTCGGTGTTCCAGGACGGGGCGGAGAAGATGGGCGTCGACGGCGAACTGTCGATGAAAATCTTCGATCTGGTAGAGAAGTTTGCGGGTTATGGCTTCAACAAGTCACACTCCGCGGCTTACGCATTGGTTTCCTACCAAACGCTGTGGCTGAAAGCGCACTATCCGGCAGAGTTTATGGCGGCGGTAATGACCGCCGATATGGATAACACCGAGAAAGTGGTCGGTTTGGTGGATGAGTGCTGGCGCATGGGCCTTAAAGTGCTGCCACCTGACATCAACTCAGGCCTCTATCCGTTCCACGTTAATGATGAAGGTGAGATCGTTTACGGCATCGGCGCGATCAAAGGCGTGGGCGAAGGCCCGATTGAAGCGATCATTGATGCGCGTAACGAAGGCGGCTACTTCAAAGAGCTGTTCGATCTCTGTGCGCGCACTGACACCAAGAAGATCAACCGTCGCGTGATGGAAAAACTGATCATGTCGGGGGCGTTTGATCGTCTGGGGCCGCATCGTGCGGCGTTGATGAGTGCGCTTGGCGATGCGTTAAAAGCCGCCGATCAGCACGCCAAAGCCGAAGCCATCGGCCAGGCCGATATGTTTGGTGTGCTGGCAGAAGAGCCGGAGCAGGTGGAGAAATCCTACGCCAGCATCACGCCCTGGCCAGAGCAGGTTCAGTTGGATGGCGAACGTGAGACGCTCGGTTTGTATCTTACCGGCCATCCGATTAATCAGTATTTGAAAGAAATTGAGCGTTACGTCGGCGGCATGCGGCTGAAAGACATGCATCCGACAGATCGTGGTAAAGTAACCGTTGCAGCGGGGCTGGTGATTGCCGCCCGGGTGATGGTGACTAAGCGCGGCAACCGAATTGGTATTTGTACGATTGACGATCGTTCTGGTCGTCTTGAAGTGATGTTATTTACCGATGCGTTAGATAAATACCAGCAGTTGCTGGAGAAGGACCGTATCCTGATCGTCAGTGGACAGGTCAGCTTTGATGACTTTAGCGGTGGCCTTAAAATGACCGCCAGAGAAGTTATGGACATCGACGAAGCGCGGGAAAAATACGCGCGCGGACTTGCTATCTCGCTGACGGACAGGCAAATTGATGACCAGCTTTTAAACCGTCTCCGCCAGTCTCTGGAGCCTCATCGCTCCGGGACCATTCCGGTGCATCTCTACTATCAGAGAGCCGATGCGCGGGCGAAGCTGCGCTTTGGTGCAGCGTGGCGAATTTCGCCCAGCGATCGTTTACTCAACGATTTGCGGTCGTTAGTAGGATCGGAGCAGGTGGAACTGGAGTTTGACTAAAACAGGAACATTATGAGTCTTAATTACCTGGATTTTGAACAGCCAATCGCAGAGCTTGAAGCGAAAATCGACTCGTTAACATCGATTGGTCGTTCGGATGAAAAACACGATATTAATTTGGATGAAGAAGTGCAGCGTCTGCGCGAAAAAAGCGTCGAGCTGACCCGTAAAATCTTCTCTGATTTAGGCGCCTGGCAAGTGGCGCAGCTTGCGCGTCATCCGCTGCGTCCTTATACACTGGACTATATCCGCAACGCGTTTGATGATTTCGACGAACTGGCTGGCGATCGTGCTTACGCCGATGATAAAGCGATTGTCGGCGGTATTGCGCGCTTAGACGGTCGTCCAGTAATGGTCATTGGTCACCAGAAAGGTCGCGAAACTAAAGAGAAAATCCGCCGTAATTTCGGTATGCCAGCACCAGAAGGTTACCGTAAAGCGCTGCGTCTGATGGAAATGGCTGAACGCTTCAAGATGCCGCTGATCACCTTCATCGACACGCCGGGTGCGTATCCGGGCGTGGGCGCAGAAGAGCGCGGCCAGTCTGAAGCGATTGCCCGTAACCTGCGCGAAATGTCTGGCCTGAAAATTCCGGTGATTTGTACCGTCATTGGTGAAGGCGGTTCCGGTGGGGCGTTGGCTATCGGCGTGGGTGACAAGGTGAACATGCTGCAGTACAGCACTTATTCGGTGATTTCACCGGAAGGCTGTGCGTCAATTCTGTGGAAAAGCGCCGATAAAGCGCCGTTAGCTGCAGAAGCGATGGGCATCACCGCTGAGCGCTTAAAAGAGCTGAAACTGATCGATTCCATCATTCCAGAACCGCTGGGTGGTGCGCATCGTCATCCGCTGGACATCGCTGCCAGCCTCAAGCAGCAGCTGTTGGCGGATCTGGCCGATCTTGATGTGCTGAGCACCGAAGAGTTGCTCAACCGTCGTTATCAGCGCCTAATGAATTACGGCTACGCTTGATACATTAGGCTTAGCAAGAAGCGGACCTCGGTCCGCTTTTTTTATGCCTGTAGGTTAGCCATTTATGGCTACCTGGTTCGACAATTTTGCTGTGACTTCGGAGCCAGGTCCAGTAAAGCTCAGCCCGATCGCAAAGAATACCTGCATCCATGCAGATCGGCCTCGCCGTACCTGGCTCGGACGCTTCGCTCTTCGGGCTGGTCTTTCCTGTACCCTCTAGCTTTATCATGGCTTTAGCATCGGATCTGCACACATTGTAGCGGCGCGATTTATCGCGCTTTATTTGCATCGAAACTCAACAGCAGAGCATTCCAGGTCCATCCTTGTCCGCTTTTCGCTATCCTTATTCAGTGCCACAACACCACAGGAGGTGAGCAGTGAATATTATTGCGATCATGGGACCGCACGGCGCTTTCTACAAAGATGAGCCTATTCGCGAACTGGATGCCGCACTGAAACAGCAGGGCTTCCAAACCGTTTATCCCAATAATGCCAGCGACCTGGTGAAACTGATCGAACACAATCCGCGCATCTGCGGCGTGATTTTCGACTGGGACGAATACAGTCTGGCGCTATGTAGCGACATCAATCAGCTCAACGAATATCTGCCGCTGTACGCCTTCATCAACACCCATTCACAAATGGATGTCAGCATCAACGAGATGCGTATGGCGCTGCACTTCTTTGAGTACGCCTTAAGCGCAGCCGACGACATCGCATTGCATATCCGTCAGTACACCGATGAGTACATCGATAACATTACGCCGCCGCTGACGAAAGCCCTCTTCACCTACGTCAAAGAGGGCAAATACACTTTCTGCACGCCTGGTCATATGGGCGGTAGTGCCTTCCAGAAAAGTCCGGTCGGCAGCCTGTTCTATGATTTCTTTGGCTCGAACACCTTAAAAGCCGATGTTTCGATTTCGGTAACAGAATTGGGTTCGTTACTCGACCACACCGGTCCGCATCTGGAAGCGGAAGAGTATGTCGCGCGCACCTTTGGTGCTGAGCAAAGCTACATGGTGACCAACGGCACCTCGACCTCAAACAAAATCGTCGGCATGTACGCGGCTCCCGCCGGCAGCACGGTATTGATTGACCGTAACTGCCATAAATCGCTGACCCATTTACTGATGATGAGCGATATTATCCCGATCTGGCTCAAGCCGACGCGTAACGCGCTAGGCATTCTTGGTGGTATCCCGCAGCGTGAATTTACGCGCGACAGCATTCAGCAAAAGGTCAACGCCACGCCGCGCGCCAGTTGGCCTGTGCATGCGGTGATCACCAACTCAACTTACGATGGCCTGCTGTATAACACGCAGTTCATCAAGCAAACGTTGGATGTGCCGTCGATTCATTTCGATTCAGCATGGGTGCCGTACACCAATTTCCATCCGATCTATGCGGGAAAAAGCGGCATGAGCGGCGATCGTATTCCCGGCAAAGTGATCTATGAAACGCAATCGACGCACAAACTGTTGGCGGCGTTCTCGCAAGCTTCGCTGATTCACATCAAAGGCGATTACGACGAGCACACTTTCAACGAAGCCTACATGATGCACACCACCACATCGCCGAGCTACGCGATCGTGTCATCGATTGAAACGGCGGCCGCGATGCTGCGCGGCAATCCGGGCAAGCGGCTGATCAATCGGTCTGTTGAGCGTGCGCTGCATTTTCGCCGTGAGATTCAGCGCTTACGCGAAGAATCCGATGGCTGGTTCTTTGATATCTGGCAGCCCGAGCGAGTCGATCAAGCTGAATGCTGGCCGATCCAGCCGGGCGAAGACGACTGGCACGGCTTCACCAACGCCGACCGCGATCACATGTATCTCGATCCGATCAAAGTCACCATCCTGACGCCGGGCATGAGTGAGCTCGGAAAGATGGCGGAAGAGGGCATTCCCGCCGCGCTGGTGGCGAAATTCCTCGACCAGCGCGGCATCGTGGTGGAGAAAACCGGACCCTACAATTTGCTGTTCCTGTTCAGCATCGGTATCGATAAAACCAAGGCGATGAGCGTGCTGCGTGGTCTTACCGAATTTAAGCGCGCCTACGATCTCAATCTGCGGGTAAAAAACATGCTGCCGGATCTCTACGCTGAAGATCCCGATTTCTATCGCAATATGCGTATTCAAACGCTGGCGCAGGGGATTCATCAGCTGATTCTGCAACACGATCTGCCGCGTCTGATGCTGAAGGCATTTGACGTGCTGCCTGAGATGAAAATGACACCGCATCAGGCCTTTCAGCGTCAGGTAAAAGGCCAGGTTGAAACCGTTGATATTGGCGAGCTGGTGGGACGTATCTCGGCCAACATGATTTTGCCATACCCACCAGGCGTGCCGGTCGTGATGCCGGGCGAGATGATCACCGAAGAGAGCCGTTCAGTGCTCGATTTTCTGCTGATGCTCTGTACCATCGGGCGCCATTATCCCGGCTTCGAAACCGATATCCACGGCGCGACGCTGACCGAAGATGGCCGCTATCTGGTGCGCGTATTGCGTGAAGAAGACGATCGCTAACTTAGGATAATCCCCTCTTTCCATTGCCGCTTTTGCCACGTAGGGTAAGCGGCTGATGTGACAACCGGAGCCGCTATGCTACAGATTAAACAGATCCACCACATTGCCATTATTGCCACCGATTACCAGCGCAGTAAGGCGTTTTACTGTGACGTGCTGGGCTTTGAACTTTTGGGTGAATATTATCGCGCCGAGCGCGACTCCTGGAAAGGCGACCTCGGCCTGAATGGGGTTTACACCATTGAGCTTTTCTCATTCCCATCACCACCTCCGCGCGTCAGCGGGCCGGAAGCCTGTGGCCTGCGCCATTTAGCATTTTGCGTGGATGATGTTGAGCAGTCGATTGCCGCGCTGGCGGAAAAAGGCGTGATGTGCGAACCGATTCGTATCGATGCGCTAACTGGCAAAGCCTGCACCTTTTTCCCCGATCCGGACGGTTTGCCGCTGGAGCTGTATCAGGCGTAAACTAGCGTCCGCCGCGAGCCGCAATTCGGTGGCTCGCTTGGACGGAACGCGCTCATGTCTTTATCTCATCTTGCTTCGCTGCTGACACCCGACGCCCGCTGTGTGCTGGCGTTCAGTGGCGGACTCGATTCAACCGTGCTGCTGCATCAGTTGGTCTGCTGGCAAGGTCAGCAGCCGCAGCTGCGCGTGCGTGCGTTACATGTTCATCATGGCTTAAGCCCCAATGCTGATAGCTGGGCGCAACATTGCCAGCAGATTTGCCAGCAGTGGCAGATTCCTTGTGAGATTCTGCGTGTACAGGTTGATGGCCGCCACAATGGCATTGAAGCGGCAGCACGCGAGGCGCGCTACCAGGCGCTGTTTCAGCAGCTACAACCCGGTGAGCACTTACTTACTGCGCAGCACCTCGACGATCAGGCGGAAACGCTGCTGCTGGCGTTAAAACGCGGCAGCGGACCGGCCGGTTTGGCGGCGATGCCGTCGCAGCGCAGCGTTGGCGATCGCGTGCACCTGCGCCCGTTTCTCGATATCCCTCGACAGCAGCTGGAAGCCTACGCCGCGGAACATCATCTGCGCTGGATTGAAGATGAAAGTAACGCTGATAGCCGCTATGACCGCAACTTCCTGCGCCAGCAGATTTTGCCGCTGCTGCAGGCGCGCTGGCCACATTTCAGTGCCGCCAGCGCACGTAGTGCCGCACTCTGTGGCGAGCAGGAGCAACTGTTGGATGAGCTGCTGGCGGAACAGTTGCTGCAGCTTACCGATGGGCGCGGTGCCCTGCATTTCCCGCCGTTGATCACCATGAGTGAAGCGCGGCGCCATGCGCTGTTACGCCGCTGGATTGCCCAGCAGGGCGGCGCAATGCCCTCGCGCGAGGCGCTCAAACGTATTACCGATGAAGTCATCAACAGCCGTGAAGATGCCAGACCTTGCCTGCGTTTTGGCGCATTTGAGCTGCGCCGCTATCGCCAGCAACTCTACTGGCTAAGGCCGCAGCCATCGCTGAGTCAGCACTCGCTAACCTGGCAAGACCGCAGCCAGCCGCTCGATTTACCGGCAGATTTAGGCGCGCTACAGGCGAACGGAGACGTTGCCGCGTTACGACAGCCTGATGCGGATGAAGAGATCACTATTCGCTTCAAGGCACAAGGCTATTATCACCTGCTGGGTCGCGCGGGTGGCCGCGAGATCAAAAAGCTGTGGCAAGAGTTGGGCGTTGCGCCCTGGCAACGCGAACGTATCCCCTTGATTTACTACAACCTGACGCTCATTTGCGCGCCGGGACTGTTTATTACGCGCGAAGGCGCAGCCAGTAATAAGCAAGGCTGGCAGGCGATCTGGTTACCACAACAATAAAATGGAGAGCAATGATGAAGTATTTGATTGCTGCGCTTTTATGCGCTGCGACGCTGCCGGCGTTTGCCGAGGGCGATGTCAATGCTGGTGCGCAAAAAGCGGCAAGCTGTATGGCATGTCACGGCGCGGAGGGCAATAGTGCAGTGCCGCTTTATCCGAACCTGGCGGGGCAACATGCGCCTTATCTGCTGCACTCGCTGCAGGCCTACAAAAAAGGCGAACGCAGCGGCGGCCAGGCGGAAGTAATGAAAGCCTTTGTAGCGGGATTGAGCGATCAGGATATGGAAGATTTGTCGGCGTATTACAGTTCGTTAAAGCCTTAAGCGAGGTGGGCGGGATAGGATTCCCGCCCTGAGAGAGGTTTACTCTTCGCTAACGACGACGGTGCCCAGCTCCGGATGGGTGAAGCTGGCGATGTGGTCGAGCCGCACTTCGCGGGTCTCGCCGGAGAGATCGACGGCAAGGTACTCGACGTTTTTACGTGAGACCATGTCCACGGCTTTCGCCTTGATCTGATCGCCGTTTTTTAACTCCAGCGACAGCGTCCAGTTTTTTTGGCAGGCGAGTTCGAGGTTGTCGTAGTCATCGCAGTTGATGGGTTTGTAGGCTTCATTCGTCAACATAGTCGCTCACCAATAAGTTTGCAGCGGCATACGCTGCTTGTTCCCTGAGAGAAGAGTTTAGCGCAGAATCAGCGGCAATATCATTGAGAGCCTTTAACGCACAACCTATCGCGTCTGGCACATACCCAAGGTCGCCGCTACCAATTTCGGCATACTTCTGGCGAACTAACTCACAATACTTTTGCACATACACCTCCTCAGCAGAGCTTGATACTCTGGATGATAGGCGACTATATCACAGGGAATTCATGGAAATCAGCCCGGTCGTCACGGGAATGATGCAAACAGCAGGACAAAAGTGACACATTGCGCTGGTCTTACGCGCTCTGCATGCGCACAAAAGGTTAAGTTGATGAACAGGTTATTACGCGTCATAGCGTCGAAACAAACGGTAGGTGACAGATGATTGTGCTGTCTCGTTCGGTTTCACTGGCCGATAATGAAGTGGAACTCAGTGCCATCCGGGCACAAGGTGCCGGCGGGCAGCATGTGAATAAAACCTCAACGGCTATTCACTTGCGGTTTGATATTAATGCGTCGTCGCTGCCGCCATTTTACAAAGAGCGGCTGCTGGCGGCGAGTCACCATTTGATCACGGCGGAAGGTGTGGTGATCATCAAAGCGCAGGAGCACCGCAGTCAGGAAATGAATCGCGAAGCGGCCGTGCAGCGGCTGATCAACCTGATTCAGGAGTTAACCACGGTAGAAAAAGTCCGGCGCGCCACGAAACCAACGCACGGCTCTAAAGTGAGGCGACTGGAAGGCAAAACACGGCGCAGTAACGTGAAGGCGATGCGCGGAAAAGTGCAATAAAAAACGCCTCCGTTTGGAGGCGTTTCAGTATTACTTATTGAGCGCTTGCACCAGGAAGTCGACGATGTCGTGCTGCTTAATCATCTGCTTCTCGCTGGCGGTACGCGCCTTGTACTCAATTTCCTGGTTATCGAGATTACGATCGCCAATCACGATAGTGTGCGGTACGCCGATCAGCTCCATATCCGCAAACATCACGCCTGGACGCTCTTTACGGTCATCCAGAATCACGTCGATGCCTTTCGCACGCAGCGTGTTGTACAGCTCTTCTGCCAGCTGTTGCACGCGGAAAGATTTGTGCATGTTCATCGGCAAAATGGCGACTTCGAACGGTGCCAGCGCTGCAGGCCAGATGATGCCGCGCTCATCGTTGTTCTGCTCAATTGCCGCTGCCACCACGCGCGTGATACCGATGCCGTAGCAACCCATGGTCATCACCTGGTTACGGCCATCTTCGCCCTGTACCGCCGCTTTCATCGCTTCCGAGTACTTGGTTCCCAGCTGGAAGATGTGGCCCACCTCAATACCGCGTTTAATCTGCAGCGTGCCTTTACCGTCCGGGCTTGGGTCACCTTCAACCACGTTACGGATATCTTCCACGCGGGGTTCTGGCAGATCGCGACCCCAGTTGATGCCGCTCAAATGCTTGCCATCGATGTTCGCACCGGCGCAGAAGTCGCTGGTTTTCGCCACGGTACGATCGGCAATCACTGGCATGGTCAAACCAACCGGACCGAGTGAACCTGGGCCTGCACCTAATAATGCGCGGATCTCTTCTTCGCTGGCCATTTCCAGCGGTGCTGCCACGATATCCAGCTTTTCAGCTTTGATTTCGTTTAGCTGATGATCGCCGCGCAGCAGCAGGGCAACCAGCGTGTGGCCGCTCTCTTCGGTCGCTTTTACGAACAGCGTTTTAACGGTTTTTTCAATCGGCAGCTGATGTTGCTCAACCAGCTCGGCGATAGTCTTGGCATTTGGCGTATCGAACTGCGTCATCGCCTGGGTTGCCTGCGGACGCTCGCCAGCCGGCGCTAAGGCTTCAGCCTTCTCAATGTTGGCCGCGTAATCAGACTCACTCGAGAAGATCACATCGTCTTCACCGCTCAACGCCAGGACCTGGAACTCGTGCGATGCGCTACCGCCGATCGAACCGGTATCCGCCTGTACCGCGCGGAAATCCAGACCCATACGGCTAAAGCTCTGGCTATAGGCGCGGTACATCGCGTCGTAGGTTTCCTGCAGCGATTCCTGCGTAGTGTGGAACGAGTAAGCATCTTTCATGATGAACTCACGTGAACGCATCACACCAAAACGCGGGCGCACTTCATCACGGAATTTGGTCTGGATCTGATACAGGTTAAGCGGTAACTGCTTATAAGAGCTCAGCTCGTTGCGGATCAGATCGGTTACGACTTCTTCATGGGTTGGACCCAATACGAAAGGACGCTCATGGCGATCTTTAATGCGCAGCAGTTCCGGGCCGTACTGCTCCCAGCGGCCACTCTCTTCCCACAAATCGGCAGGCTGAACCACCGGCATGGAGATCTCAATCGCACCGGCGTTATTCATCTCTTCACGCACGATATTTTCAACTTTTCGCAATACGCGAATACCGGTTGGCAGCCAGGTATAGAGACCGGAAGCCAGTTTGCGGATCATGCCGGCGCGCAGCATCAGCTGGTGGCTGATCACTTCTGCATCGGAAGGTGTCTCCTTCAGAGTGGAGAGCAGATATTGAGTAGTACGCATTGATTACGATTCCAGTTATACGGAAGGAAACTGACAAAATTTTTCTGGCGGCTAGTGTACCAGTGAGATCAATCACTCAAAAGCGCGTTTTAGCGTGGATCGAGGGCGATCACCTCGGTTCCTGCCTCATCAATGCGCCAGCGCACGTTAAAGTCGAGTAGCCATGCGGCATATTCACGATCCTGCGTTTCACCTTTACGGTAGGCGGGACGTGGATCCTGCGCCAGTACGTCGGTGATAAAACGTGCCAGCTGTGGGTATGTTTTCAGGTGCTTCTCAAGCTGGCTCTGCGCCAGCGGCGAAAAGCGTACCGGCATAGTGGCATCCGGAGCGGCCTGGGCAAAACCGGCGCGCGCATCAGGTAGCGCTTCGGCAAAGGGCAGGTAGGGTTTGATGTCCACCACCGGCGTACCATCGACTAAGTCGAGGCTGCCAAGCCGTAAAATGACCTGCTGCTTCTCGCAGCGAATGCCTTTTAGCTCAACCAGCGACATGCCAATAGGATTAGGGCGGAAGGTCGAGCGGGTGGCGAACACGCCCATGCGCGCATTGCCGCCGAGACGCGGTGGGCGCACCGTCGGACGCCAGCCACCTTCCATGGTTTGATGAAAGATAAACAGAATCCACAGATGGCTGAAATCTTCCAGCCCACGTAACGCTTCCGGCTGATTGTAAGGCGGTAAGAGATGCAACTCGCCGCCGCCATCCTGCACCAGACCGGGCTGGCGCGGGACGGCAAACTTCTCTTTCCACGGTGAACGAATCACGCCGATTTGCGCGCAGGCAAACTCACTCATTGATTCGAGACTTTCAGTGCGGAACCCTGGCAAATGGCCTGGCGATAACAGCCGGGCGTACTCGAGACAATTTCACATTTATGCAGCAGCACGGCGTTAGCTTTCATGCCAGCCGCTTTGATCTGCAGACGCTTACGTGCGGTGTTAATGTTCGGGGGGGAATCCTGGTTGCTGCTTTGGCAATCTTCGCCAGAAACTTCACCTAAATCGCGGAACGGGTTGCTAACCAGGTCGGTCGCATCGGTGTAGATCTTCACCGGTGCGGGACGTGCCGCAGGCTTGCGTTCTGGTTGGTTGGATGCCTGTTGCGGTCGAGATGGAGCACTGCTTATCGGGTGATATTCACGCACACACCCAGTTAGCATCAATGCCAACAAGCAGAGCGGTAAAAAACGCATGGCAACATCCTCAAGTAATAAAAAGTGGCGTTATTGAAACAAGGACGACAATAAATAACAAGTCAGGTGCAATTTATGGCAAAAGAAAGGGCGGCCGAAGCCGCCCTGCAAGGCATTAAAGGTGAAAATTACCAGCCTTTCACGGCACCACCGTTGAAGATCTTGTTGGCCGCTTCAGACACTTCGTCTGACTGGTAGGCCTGAACAAACTTCTTCACGTTCTCAGCGTCTTTGTTGTCTTCACGGCTCACAATCAGGTTCACATAAGGTGAATCTTTGTCTTCCACGAAGATGCCATCTTTGGCTGGCGTCAGGCCAATCTGGCTGGCGTAAGTGGTGTTGATCACCGCCAGTGCAATCTGCTGATCGTCCAGTGAACGTGGCAACTGCGGCGCTTCCAGCTCAACAATCTTCAGGTTTTTCGGGTTTTCTGTGATATCCAGAGAGGTTGGCAGCAGACCAACGCCATCTTTCAATTTAATCAGGCCTACTTTTTGCAGCAGCAGCAGGGAGCGGCCAAGGTTAGTCGGATCGTTCGGGATAGCGACCTGAGAACCATTCTGCAACTCATCCAGCGATTTGATTTTCTTGGAATAACCTGCAATTGGGTAAACGAAGGTGTTGGCAACAACGGCCAGCTTGTAGCCACGGTCTTTGATCTGTTGATCCAGATACGGCTTATGCTGGAAGGCGTTCACGTCGATATCACCCTTGCTCAGCGCTTCATTCGGCAGCACGTAATCGTTAAAGGTCACCAGCTCAACATCGAGGCCATATTTCTCTTTAGCGACTTTCACTGCAGTTTCAGCAACCTGCTGCTCAGCACCGACGATTACACCCACTTTGATATGGTTTGGATCTTTTGCTTTCTGATCGCATCCTGCCAGCGCAATCACGCCAATCAGAGCGCCCACAGCGGCAATCTTTTTAAATGTAAAAGACATATCCCTTCCTTAATAGAGGACTATTGATGTTGCTTGCTTACTTATGGGACACAGCACGCACGATGCGGTCGCCACAGAATTGGATTAAATACACCAGAACGACCAGTAGGATCAGTACGGTGTTCATGACGGTGGCGTTATAGCCGATGTAACCATATTGATAGCCAATCTGGCCCAGACCGCCAGCACCCACTGCGCCACCCATTGCAGAGTAGCCGACCAGCGTAATCAGCGTAATTGTAGCGGCATTCACCAGACCCGGCAGGGCTTCTGGCAGCAGGACTTTACGCACAATCTGCAGCGGCGTTGCGCCCATGGCGCGCGAGGCTTCAATCAAACCGGTTGGCAGCTCCAGCAGTGCGTTCTCGACCATACGTGCAATAAATGGCGCGGCCCCCACGGTCAGCGGCACGATGGCGGCTTGCAAACCAATGGACGTGCCGACGATGGCGCGCGTGAAGGGAATCATCCACACCAATAAGATAATGAATGGGATCGAACGGAAGATATTCACCAGCGCTGACAGCACGCGATAAAGCGCATTGTTGGCCAGAATCTGACCCGGACGCGTCACATACAGCAGCACGCCAACTGGAAGACCGAGGACAAAACCAAAGAAACCGGAGACAAAGGTCATCATCAGCGTTTCCCAGACGCCGCGCGTCAGTAACCACATCATCGCTTCAGACATAACCCAACACCTCTACTTTCACATGATTTTCTTTCAGCCAGGCAATTGCGGCTTGTGTATCTGTTTCACTGCCATCCATTTCGGCCAACATGATGCCGAACTTCACGCCACCGGCGTAATCCATCTGCGCACTGATAATGTTGTTGTTAACGTTAAAGCGGCGTGCCGCTTCGGAGAGCAGCGGGGCATCAACCGATTTACCGGTGAATTCCAGACGCAGCAACGGCACACTCTCGGCTGTTGCCTGTGGCACCATGCGTTGCTGGTAGTCGTCGGGAATATCAAGATGCAAAGTAGATTGAATAAATTGCTGCGCCAGCGGTGTTTTTGGATGTGAGAACACTTCGCTAACGCTGTCTTTCTCGATCAGCTCACCATTGCTGATTACCGCAACCTGATCGCAGATACGCTTCACCACATCCATTTCGTGAGTGATCAATAGAATGGTAATACCGAGACGGCGATTAATGTCTTTCAGCAGCTCCAGAATGGAACGTGTCGTAGCGGGATCCAATGCACTGGTGGCTTCATCGCACAGTAAAACCTTGGGATTACTTGCCAGCGCTCGGGCAATAGCCACACGCTGTTTTTGTCCGCCAGAGAGATTTGCCGGCCAGCTATCGTGCTTGTCGGATAAGCCCACCAGTTCGAGCAGCTCGGTGACGCGCTTTTTAATTTGCTCGCGCGAAAGATTACCTAGCTCCAGGGGCAGTGCCACATTGCCGGAAACGGTACGTGAGTTCATCAGATTAAAGTGCTGGAAGATCATGCCAATCTGACGGCGCGCCAGTGTCAACTGACCTGATGAAAGTGTGGTTAGCTCTTGATCATCAACCAGAACACGACCAGAGGTTGGACGCTCCAGCAAATTGACGCAGCGAATAAGGGTACTTTTACCGGCACCGGATGAACCGATGACGCCGTAAATCTGCCCAGCAGGCACGTGCAGGCTGACATTTGACAGCGCCTGAATAGTGCGTGAGCCCTGCTGGAACACTTTGGTTATATTCTCAAGTTTAATCATTAGGTTATTTATTATCGTGTTGCATGGTCCGTGGTGTGTCAGGATTCACTCAGCCGGGCTGAACGAAATTTGGATGGATGTTAAGGCATCCAGACGGCTAAATCAATCGTAGTCATTCAATCTGCCATTCTCTCGCTGCACGCAATCATGCGATACTTAGCAGCTCTATTTGCAGCAGGAGTTTCTACGTGGCGAACAAAGTCCCGGCTATTTTCCTTGATCGTGATGGCACCTTGAATGTCGATCACGGCTATGTCCATGAAATCGATAATTTTGAATTTATTGATGGCACCATCGAAGCGCTGCAGGCGCTGAAGAAGATGGGCTATGCGCTGGTGTTGGTGACGAATCAGTCGGGCATTGCGCGTGGCATGTTTACTGAAGATCAGTTTATGCAGCTTACCGAATGGATGGATTGGTCGCTGGCCGATCGTGATGTTGATTTGGATGGCATCTATTTCTGCCCGCATTTACCTGATGCTCCGGTAGAAGCCTATCGCCAAAACTGTGATTGCCGTAAACCGCAGCCGGGTATGTTGCTCTCCGCACAGCAGCATCTGGATATCGATATGGCTGCTTCTTATATGGTAGGCGACAAAATAGAAGATATGCAGGCGGCGCAAGCGGCAGGCGTGGGTACTAAAGTGCTGGTGCGTAGCGGTAAGCCGGTAACGGCAGAAGGCGAAGCTGCAGCAGATTGGGTTATTAATAGCCTGGCAGAGCTGCCTGCGCGCATCAAAAAGGCCTAAAAGCGGGCTCTTTGTGCAAATTTCAAGCGAACGGCAAAAAAGTTGAAATTTGCACTTGTCAGCTCCGAATAACTCCCTATAATGCGCCACCACTGAGACGGCAAAGCGGCAACGCAGGCGGCTCAGCAGGGAGTGAAGAAATTCATCCCGCCGGATGAAAACGCTGAAAAAAGTGTTTGACTCTGAAGAGGGAAAGCGTAATATACGCCACCTCGCGACAGGCGGTTAACCCGCTGCTCGCAACGCTCTTTAACAATTTATCAGACAATCTGTGTGGGCACTCGCAGGATTGATATCAGCGTCTCCGGACGTAAAAAAATATCAAGTCTCACGAGTGAACACATAATGAAATTCATTATGACGTTTTACAGATGAGCACCGCTTAACTTGTTTAAGCAAATCAAACTTAAATTGAAGAGTTTGATCATGGCTCAGATTGAACGCTGGCGGCAGGCCTAACACATGCAAGTCGAACGGTAGCACAGAGAGCTTGCTCTCGGGTGACGAGTGGCGGACGGGTGAGTAATGTCTGGGAAACTGCCCGATGGAGGGGGATAACTACTGGAAACGGTAGCTAATACCGCATAACGTCGCAAGACCAAAGTGGGGGACCTTCGGGCCTCACACCATCGGATGTGCCCAGATGGGATTAGCTAGTAGGTGGGGTAATGGCTCACCTAGGCGACGATCCCTAGCTGGTCTGAGAGGATGACCAGCCACACTGGAACTGAGACACGGTCCAGACTCCTACGGGAGGCAGCAGTGGGGAATATTGCACAATGGGCGCAAGCCTGATGCAGCCATGCCGCGTGTATGAAGAAGGCCTTCGGGTTGTAAAGTACTTTCAGCGGGGAGGAAGGCGGTGAGGTTAATAACCTCACCGATTGACGTTACCCGCAGAAGAAGCACCGGCTAACTCCGTGCCAGCAGCCGCGGTAATACGGAGGGTGCAAGCGTTAATCGGAATTACTGGGCGTAAAGCGCACGCAGGCGGTCTGTCAAGTCGGATGTGAAATCCCCGGGCTTAACCTGGGAACTGCATTCGAAACTGGCAGGCTAGAGTCTTGTAGAGGGGGGTAGAATTCCAGGTGTAGCGGTGAAATGCGTAGAGATCTGGAGGAATACCGGTGGCGAAGGCGGCCCCCTGGACAAAGACTGACGCTCAGGTGCGAAAGCGTGGGGAGCAAACAGGATTAGATACCCTGGTAGTCCACGCCGTAAACGATGTCGACTTGGAGGTTGTTCCCTTGAGGAGTGGCTTCCGGAGCTAACGCGTTAAGTCGACCGCCTGGGGAGTACGGCCGCAAGGTTAAAACTCAAATGAATTGACGGGGGCCCGCACAAGCGGTGGAGCATGTGGTTTAATTCGATGCAACGCGAAGAACCTTACCTACTCTTGACATCCAGCGAACTTAGCAGAGATGCTTTGGTGCCTTCGGGAACGCTGAGACAGGTGCTGCATGGCTGTCGTCAGCTCGTGTTGTGAAATGTTGGGTTAAGTCCCGCAACGAGCGCAACCCTTATCCTTTGTTGCCAGCGGGTAATGCCGGGAACTCAAAGGAGACTGCCAGTGATAAACTGGAGGAAGGTGGGGATGACGTCAAGTCATCATGGCCCTTACGAGTAGGGCTACACACGTGCTACAATGGCGCATACAAAGAGAAGCGACCTCGCGAGAGCAAGCGGACCTCATAAAGTGCGTCGTAGTCCGGATCGGAGTCTGCAACTCGACTCCGTGAAGTCGGAATCGCTAGTAATCGTAGATCAGAATGCTACGGTGAATACGTTCCCGGGCCTTGTACACACCGCCCGTCACACCATGGGAGTGGGTTGCAAAAGAAGTAGGTAGCTTAACCTTCGGGAGGGCGCTTACCACTTTGTGATTCATGACTGGGGTGAAGTCGTAACAAGGTAACCGTAGGGGAACCTGCGGTTGGATCACCTCCTTACCTGAAGATACCTTCCCGCGCAGTGCTCACACAGATTGTCTGATAGAAAAGTAATGAGCAAGACGGCTGCGAAGTCGTGACACTATCGTGTCCCCTTCGTCTAGCGGTTAGGACTCCGCCCTTTCACGGCGGCAACAGGGGTTCGAATCCCCTAGGGGACGCCACTTGCTTGGTGACAGGTGAAAGGTGTCTCCACGACGTATCTCAAAACTGACGTAACCGTCATGTTTGAGATACTGCTCTTTAACAATCCGGAACAAGCTGAAAATTGAAACGACGTGTTGGTTCATTTCTCCGTAATAAGAAATGAATAACAACATGTTCGAGTCTCTCAAATGCTTACAGTCTGCAGCGTTGCAAAACGCCTGTGGGTTGTGAGGTTAAGCGACTAAGCGTACACGGTGGATGCCCTGGCAGTCAGAGGCGATGAAGGACGTGCTAATCTGCGTAAAGCGTCGGTAAGGTGATATGAACCGCTACAGCCGACGATGTCCGAATGGGGAAACCCGGTGCACTCAGTGCATCATCGCAACATGAATACATAGTGTTGCGAGGCGAACCCGGGGAACTGAAACATCTAAGTACCCGGAGGAAAAGAAATCAACCGAGATTCCCCCAGTAGCGGCGAGCGAACGGGGAGCAGCCCAGAACCTGAATCAGTTTGTGCATTAGTGGAAGCGTCTGGAAAGTCGCACGACACCGGGTGATAGTCCCGTACACGAAAGTGCACAGGTTGTGAGTTCGAAGAGTAGGGCGGGACACGTGGTATCCTGTCTGAATATGGGGGGACCATCCTCCAAGGCTAAATACTCCTGACTGACCGATAGTGAACCAGTACCGTGAGGGAAAGGCGAAAAGAACCCCGGCGAGGGGAGTGAAACAGAACCTGAAACCGTGTACGTACAAGCAGTGGGAGCCTCTTTATGGGGTGACTGCGTACCTTTTGTATAATGGGTCAGCGACTTATATTCTGTAGCAAGGTTAACCGTATAGGGGAGCCGCAGGGAAACCGAGTCTTAACTGGGCGTTAAGTTGCAGGGTATAGACCCGAAACCCGGTGATCTAGCCATGGGCAGGTTGAAGGTTGGGTAACACTAACTGGAGGACCGAACCGACTAATGTTGAAAAATTAGCGGATGACTTGTGGCTGGGGGTGAAAGGCCAATCAAACCGGGAGATAGCTGGTTCTCCCCGAAAGCTATTTAGGTAGCGCCTCGTGAACTCATCCTCGGGGGTAGAGCACTGTTTCGGCTAGGGGGCCATCCCGGCTTACCAACCCGATGCAAACTGCGAATACCGAGGAATGTTATCACGGGAGACACACGGCGGGTGCTAACGTCCGTCGTGAAGAGGGAAACAACCCAGACCGCCAGCTAAGGTCCCAAAGTCATGGTTAAGTGGGAAACGATGTGGGAAGGCACAGACAGCCAGGATGTTGGCTTAGAAGCAGCCATCATTTAAAGAAAGCGTAATAGCTCACTGGTCGAGTCGGCCTGCGCGGAAGATGTAACGGGGCTAAACCATGCACCGAAGCTGCGGCAGCGACGCGTATGCGTTGTTGGGTAGGGGAGCGTTCTGTAAGCCGTTGAAGGTGGCCTGTGAGGGTTGCTGGAGGTATCAGAAGTGCGAATGCTGACATAAGTAACGATAAAGCGGGTGAAAAGCCCGCTCGCCGGAAGACCAAGGGTTCCTGTTCAACGTTAATCGGAGCAGGGTGAGTCGACCCCTAAGGCGAGGCTGAAAAGCGTAGTCGATGGGAAGCAGGTTAATATTCCTGCACTTGGTGTTACTGCGAAGGGGGGACGGAGAAGGCTAGGTTATCCGGGCGACGGTTGTCCCGGTTTAAGCGTGTAGGCTGACACCTTTGGTAAATCCGGGGTGTCTTAAGGCTGAGGCGTGACGACGAGCCACCACGGTGGTGAAGTAACTGATGCCCTGCTTCCAGGAAAAGCCTCTAAGCTCCAGGTAACACGAAATCGTACCCCAAACCGACACAGGTGGTCAGGTAGAGAATACCAAGGCGCTTGAGAGAACTCGGGTGAAGGAACTAGGCAAAATGGTGCCGTAACTTCGGGAGAAGGCACGCTGGCGCGTAGGTGAAGGGACTTGCTCCCGGAGCTGAAGCCAGTCGAAGATACCAGCTGGCTGCAACTGTTTATTAAAAACACAGCACTGTGCAAACACGAAAGTGGACGTATACGGTGTGACGCCTGCCCGGTGCCGGAAGGTTAATTGATGGGGTTATCCGTAAGGAGAAGCTCTTGATCGAAGCCCCGGTAAACGGCGGCCGTAACTATAACGGTCCTAAGGTAGCGAAATTCCTTGTCGGGTAAGTTCCGACCTGCACGAATGGCGTAATGATGGCCAGGCTGTCTCCACCCGAGACTCAGTGAAATTGAAATCGCTGTGAAGATGCAGTGTACCCGCGGCAAGACGGAAAGACCCCGTGAACCTTTACTATAGCTTGACACTGAACATTGAGCCTTGATGTGTAGGATAGGTGGGAGGCTTTGAAGCGTGGACGCCAGTCTGCGTGGAGCCAACCTTGAAATACCACCCTTTAATGTTTGATGTTCTAACGTAGGCCCGTAATCCGGGCTGCGGACAGTGTCTGGTGGGTAGTTTGACTGGGGCGGTCTCCTCCCAAAGAGTAACGGAGGAGCACGAAGGTTGGCTAATCCTGGTCGGACATCAGGAGGTTAGTGCAATGGCATAAGCCAGCTTGACTGCGAGAGTGACGGCTCGAGCAGGTGCGAAAGCAGGTCATAGTGATCCGGTGGTTCTGAATGGAAGGGCCATCGCTCAACGGATAAAAGGTACTCCGGGGATAACAGGCTGATACCGCCCAAGAGTTCATATCGACGGCGGTGTTTGGCACCTCGATGTCGGCTCATCACATCCTGGGGCTGAAGTAGGTCCCAAGGGTACGGCTGTTCGCCGTTTAAAGTGGTACGCGAGCTGGGTTTAGAACGTCGTGAGACAGTTCGGTCCCTATCTGCCGTGGGCGCTGGAGAATTGAGGGGGGTTGCTCCTAGTACGAGAGGACCGGAGTGAACGCACCACTGGTGTTCGGGTTGTCATGCCAATGGCACTGCCCGGTAGCTAAGTGCGGAAAAGATAAGTGCTGAAAGCATCTAAGCACGAAACTTGCCCCGAGATGAGTTCTCCCTGACTCCTTGAGAGTCCTGAAGGGACGTTGAAGACTACGACGTTGATAGGCCGGGTGTGTAAGCGCAGCGATGCGTTGAGCTAACCGGTACTAATGACCCGTGAGGCTTAACCTTACAACGCCAGAGGCGTTTTGGTGTGAGAGACCAGAGATTTTCAGCTTGTTTATGGATTGGTTTGCGGTGCCTGACAGGGCTTCGTGAACGAAACAGAATTTGCCTGGCGGCTTTAGCGCGGTGGTCCCACCTGACCCCATGCCGAACTCAGAAGTGAAACGCCGTAGCGCCGATGGTAGTGTGGGGCCTCCCCATGCGAGAGTAGGGAACTGCCAGGCATCAATTTAAGACCCGTTATCGGGTCGTGACCTTCCCGGTGACGCGGAAAGGGTGAAACACCTGAAATCAGAACGATTTTCTGATATCAGTACAGAATCGGTGGAGCGGTAGTTCAGTTGGTTAGAATACCTGCCTGTCACGCAGGGGGTCGCGGGTTCGAGCCCCGTCCGTTCCGCCACTTAATTGATAAGCCCTGACTGCAAAGTCAGGGCTTTTTCATGTTTATAATTCAGCCGTTATTGTTGATTGTTAATCAATATTCTTCTGCTTATAAGCGGATTTTTCAGCAACAATAAACCTGCCAGAATGTTCTCATCGAAGCACAACACAATCCGATGAGGAAATCATGACAATCCCCGCTTTTGGTTTAGGTACTTTCCGTCTGCAAGACGATGTTGTAATCCATTCAGTTAAGACCGCGCTTGAGCTTGGTTACCGCACGGTTGATACCGCTCAAATCTATGAAAATGAAGCAGCTGTGGGTCAGGCGATCGAAGAAAGCCGCATAGATCGTAATGAACTGTTTATTACGACTAAGATTTGGATAGAAAATCTCTCTGCAGATAAGTTAATCCCGAGTTTAAAACAGAGCCTAACAAAGCTGCGTACCGAATATGTCGATCTTACATTGATTCATTGGCCCTCGCCTGGCTCGGCAGTTTCGGTAAAAGAGAGCATGCTGGCATTGATGGCCGCAAAAGAAGCGGGACTGACGCGTCAGATTGGTATTTCGAATTTCCCCATTGCCTTGATGAAAGAGGCTATTGAAGCCGTTGGTGTAGAAAACATTGCCACTAACCAAATTGAATTGCATCCCTTCCTACAGAATCGTCAGGTGGTCGACTTTGCTAAACAGCAAGGTCTGCATATCACTTCCTATATGACGCTGGCTTATGGTGAGGCGCTGAAGGATGACGTGATTAATGCAATTGCAGAAAAGCATCAAGCCACTCCGGCTCAAGTGGTTTTGGCCTGGGCGATGAAGTTAGGTTATGCGGTGATCCCGTCATCCACTAAGCGTGAAAATCTGGCCAGCAATATGGCTGCGACGGATCTAACGCTGGATCAAGAAGACATGGCAAGTATTGCAGCGCTGGATCGCCAGCAGCGATTAGTTAGCCCGGAAGGTCTGGCACCAGACTGGGATTAATCTCCTCGGTATTCAGCCCTGCACTCGCCAGGGCTGATCTTTTACCCATTCACTGAGAAAATCGATAAAAGCGCGTACGCGCTGGCTTACCCCTAAGTCACTGTAATATACCGCATTAAAAGGCATCTCTACTGCCACTCGCTGCTCAGCTAATAATTCGATAAAAGTGCCATCTGCTATTTCACTGTCCACCATAAAATCCGATAAACAGGCAATGCCTTGAGCGTCTAAACACAATTGCTTGAGCGTCTCACCACTGTTAGATGATATTCCAGCAACGATATCGTAAAGCACGCCGCTTTCGTCGGCCACGGGCCAGCGATTTAAGCGTGGTGTTTCAACGAAGCCAAGACATTCATGATGTGCCAAATCAGCAACGGATGTTGGAACGCCATACGTTGCCAGATAAGCCGGCGTAGCCACTAATTTACGATAGCTCGTAAAAAGCCAACGAGCACGTAGCGTGGAGTCCACCAGGTTTCCTGCACGAATCGCAACGTCAACTTTGCGTTCAATAAGATTGATAAAACTCTCAGAGGAAATCAGCGAAAGCGTGACATCTGGATAACGTTCGCGAAAGGGCTTGATCATAGGCAGTAGAAGATGAAGAACCACAGGCGTAGCGGCATCAATGCGCAGTATGCCCCGCGGAGCCATCTGACGCTCTAACAATTCACTCTCGGCCGTAGACATCTCCTGCATTAACTTTTGCACGCGACGAAAGTAGTGTTCGCCTTCGTGGGTTAACGCTAGCTGACGAGTCGTACGAGTCAATAGGGCAACACCCAGTTTGTTTTCTAGCTTTTTTACAGTACGGCTCACAGCAGAGTTGGCCATGTGCAACTGTTCCGCAGCACGACTGAAACTACCGCTCTCAACCACGGCAATGAATACCTTCAGCTCTTCTGATGATGCTTTCATTATTCCCTCATGGGCAAAAGTCTATTCTCATTTTGCATCTTTTTGTCATTAAAGCATGAAGTGATACTAACGCCCATCAAAACCTCAATGGGAGTCAATCATGCCACTTGCACTTTGGGCGCTTACTATCAGTGCCTATGCGATCGGAACCACCGAGTTCGTTATTGTTGGACTCATTCCGACCATCGCTGAACAGCTCAGTATTACGCTACCTTCGGCGGGAATGCTGGTATCCATTTATGCATTGGGTGTGGCCGTTGGTGCCCCAGTGCTCACGGCTTTAACCGGTAAATTAGCGCGTAAGCAATTATTGATGGGGCTGATGGTACTCTTCACCGTCGGTAATCTGGTTGCCTGGCTGGCACCCAATTATGAAACGCTGGTGATTGCGCGCTTGCTCACAGGACTTGCGCATGGCGTTTTCTTCTCAGTCGGTTCGACGATTGCAACGAGTCTGGTGAGTAAAGAGAAGGCTGCGAGCGCCATCGCGATTATGTTTGGTGGTTTAACGGTAGCGCTGGTGACCGGTGTTCCATTGGGAACATTGATTGGGCAACATTTCGGCTGGCGTGAAAGCTTCCTCGCCGTATCGTTACTGGGCGTTATTGCTCTGGTAGCAAGCCAGGTGCTCATTCCGCGCAATATTGCTCAACCACCTTCTACTACGCTAGCACAGCAGGCGAGGGTAATGGTTAATCCTCGTTTGTTGCTGATCTATGCAATTACAGCTCTCGGTTATGGTGGCGTATTCACCGCTTTTACTTTCCTTGCGCCGATGATGCAGTCGCTGGCAGGTTATTCACCTACTGCGGTGAGCATGATTCTGTTGGGATACGGCATTTCTGTTGCCATAGGCAATATATGGGGCGGTAAACTGGCCGATCGTCGCGGTGCAATTCCCGCACTGACACTGATCTTTATGGCACTGGCCATTTTACTGATGGTGTTCCAGTTCACCGCGAGTATGCACATCATGTCACTGGTAACCGTATTGCTCATGGGAATCTTTGCCTTTGCCAACGTGCCTGGTCTGCAGGTGTATGTGGTGCAGAAAGCAGAACACTATGCGCCAGGTGCGGTTGATGTCGCTTCAGGTTTAAATATTGCGGCCTTCAACATCGGTATTGCTCTGGGATCCACTGTAGGGGGCTATATCGTTGAGCACTATGGTCTGGCGCAAACACCATGGGTAGGCGCAGTGATTGTGCTGGGCGCATTATTGCTGGTGCGACTGAGTGGCCAGCTCGATAAACCGAAGAGTGCGATAGCAATGGAATAATCTACACAATAGCCTGCCAACCGGCAGGCTATTGCATGGGTATGCTGTGAGGTGAATTCCGACAATTACCAACACCAATTGAAACCCCGCACTAAAATCCCTATAACAGTCAGGTGAAGTAGTAGTCGTAAATCAGCCAGGCGGGAAAGTGCGGAAAAAAACTTATTCAATGCGTTATGTAGCGGGTCAGCCAGCTGAGCGAATCTTTCCGCCAGGGGCAATGCTGCATCTTGGACAGGCACTGCCGCCTGGCGCGCCCCTGCCAGCGGATCCCACTTTGCGGGTTTTAGTCTGGAATATCTTTAAACAGCAGCGTGCCGATTGGATGTCAGTCCTGCAAGGCTTCGGCAAGCATGCCCATCTGGTATTGCTGCAGGAAGCACAGGCAACCCCTGAGCTGGTCAAATTCGCCACCAGCAACTATCTCGCGGCCGATCAGGTGCCTGCCTTTGTCTTACCGCAACATCCTTCTGGCGTCATGACGTTGGCTTCTGCGCATCCTGTGTATTGCTGTCCTCTACGTGAGCGCGAACCGCTGCTGCGCCTTGCCAAATCGGCGCTCGTTACGGCGTACCCATTACCCACCGGTGAAATGCTGATGGTAGTAAATATCCACGCGGTGAATTTTAGCCTGGGTGTCGATGTCTACAGCAAACAGCTGGGGCCGATTGGCGAACAGATTCAGCATCATCGCGGGCCGGTAATTATGGCAGGCGATTTCAATGCCTGGAGCCGCCAGCGTATGAATGCGTTATATCGCTTTGCGCGGGAGATGTCGCTTCGTGAAGTTAATTTCACTGACGACCACCGCCGGAAAGCCTTTGGCCGACCGCTAGATTTCGTTTTCTATCGTGATATGAAGGTGAGTGACGCTTCTGTACTGGTAACACGAGCTTCCGATCACAACCCGTTGCTGGTTGAATTCAATTCTCTCTATGGCATTGAGCGTTAACTAAAGGCGCTCAGGCTCCCACTCTGCTACAGCCGAAAATGGCCAAAACCGAGTACTGCTGATGAGTTAGCTAAAGGCTGGAGAGTCGGGGAAGTACACAATTTGGCAAAAGCTGAAAATGAAAAAGGCTGACAAAAGTCAGCCTTTTCGACGCATTAGGTATCAGGTGTTGCGCTATTCTTCACAAACAGCGTGAGCTTATCGCCCGGCTGGATGTCTTTAGCGTCACTGTTCCAGCGCATCACATCTTTGGTATTCACACCATGACGTTTTGCAATACTGGCAAAAGAATCACCCTTACGTACACGATAGGTGATGCTGTTGCCGTTATCAGCCAATTGCGTGGACGCTTTGCCGCTTACGGTCAATGTTTGACCCGTGCGAACTGAAGCGCTGCGCAAATTGTTCTGCTGTTTCAGTGTGCTGACGCTTACGCCAAGCTTGCTGGCAATGCCAGACAAGGTGTCGCCTTTGCGCACCGTGTAGCTATTTCCTGCCGCGCTGGCTTTCGCCATCTCGGTAGGCTGCACGGAAGCAATATCACCGGAAGCCAGTGAATCTCGCAGCTTAGCAACATTGGACTTTGGCACCATAATGTAGTGCGGTCCATTAGGCGCCGTCGCACCGTTTTTATAACCGGCATTGAATGTCTTCAGTTTACTGAGAGACATACCGGCCATATCTGCGGCTTGCGTCAGTTCCATCTGCTGTCCCACCTCTACGCGAGCTAACGCACGGCTCTCGTTCGGGGTCGGCAGTTTGATACCGTAACGCTTGTTGTTCTTGAGAATTTCACTCAAGGCCAACATTTTAGGTACATAGACCGTCGTTTCGCGTGGTAACGATAAATTCCAGAAGTCAGTCGGCTTGCCGCGCGCCTTATTCTGTTTCATCGCTTTCAGCACTCGTCCTTCACCGCTGTTGTAGGCGGCGATGGTCAGTAACCAGTCACCGTCAAACATACCGTTAAGACGCTGCATCATATCCAGCGCTACTTTGGTCGAGGCCACCACATCGCGGCGTCCGTCATACCATTGGTTCTGTTTCAAACCATAGTTTTTGCCCGTTTGTGCAACAATCTGCCAGATGCCGGCGGCATTGGAAGACGATGTTGCGTGTGGGTCAAAAGCGCTCTCCACTATGGGTAGCAGTACCAGTTCCATCGGCATTTTACGTTTCTGTATCTGCTCGACTATCCAGTACATGTACGGCTCTGCCCGTAATGTTACATCGTGGAGATAGCTCTTATTTTTTAAAAATTTTGTTTTTTGTTCGCGGATCCGGCTGTTTTCCGGAATCCCCATCTTCAACTCGTCACTAATGTGATTCCAGAGATCAGTATCTTCTGCGAGGCTTGTTCCATCATCCTGCCATCGCGGCGACAACAATCGATCTCCGTACTTTCCATTTTCACCTTGACCAGCTGAAGACAGACTCTGTGCATGCTGTACGGGGATATTGGCGTCATTCCTTGATGCCTGACATCCTACCAGCAAGACCGAGGCGAGTAATATCGCTTTAGCCTTCATGTGTGTGTCAATAGTTCGCTTAAAAGACGAGCAACTATACGTGACGGTCCGCCACAACACAACCTCAAAAATTAAAAGCGGTCTTTCTTCTCGCGTAGATCGGCGAAAGTTTGCCATAACGCCGACGATGAGACATTACCGCCTAAAGCCTGTTGTAAATCAGGATCTTGCGTGCGTAAAAATAAATTTATTTCTCGCTCAAGGGCCAGTTTTGTCGGTAAAGTAATGCGATTTTCTGCGCGTAAGTCCTTAATTTGCTGATACCTTGCTAAAATTTTCGGGTCATGAGGCAAAATTGCTGCTGCAAACTTCATATTGGATAAAGTGTATTCATGCGCACAGCAAATAAGAGTATCTTCAGGAAGCTGATTAAGCTTTTGAAATGAATCAAACATTTGTTCTGCAGTGCCTTCAAAAAGACGCCCGCAGCCACCAGAAAACATCGTGTCGCCACAGAAAAGATAAGGAGAACTGAAATATGAGATATGTCCTAAAGTGTGGCCGGGGGTGGCGATGACACAGAAGTTTAGCCCAAGCAGCGTAAATTCATCTCCTTCAGCCACAATACGTTTTGCACCTTTATCTGCCGTTTCCTGTGGGCCGAAAACCTCCAGATCGGGATAGTGCTGCAACAGCTCCTCCACGCCGCCAACATGATCGTGATGATGATGGGTCAATAAAATCGCGACCGGTTGCCACCGATTGGCCTTAATTTTATCCATTACCGGCTGTGCTTCGCCGGGATCGACAATCAGGCACTTGTTATCCTCGTCCGTCAGTGTCCAGATGTAGTTATCCTGCAATGCGGGAATGCTGGTAAGATTCATAAACACCTCTCAGGTCGTAGAAAAAGGAAAATGGTAGAGCATGAAGCCGGCTAAAACACGCCAAATCCTGACTGCACCGCGCTCCTGGCGCGATATGCCCATGGGAGATTATTTTCGCGATGCGCTCACGCAGCAACTGCAGCCCTACCTCGGAAAGCTGTATGGCTTTCATATGCTTAAAATTGGCAGTCTTAGCGCAGAAATCAATACGAGTCAGTGTGCCATATCGCACCAGGTGAATGTGGGCATTGAGGGCGATGAGTTGCAGGTTATCGCCAATAACACACAATTACCCTTTGAATCTAAATCGATTGATGCCTGCTTACTCGCGCACACGCTGGCCTGGAGTCAGGATCCACATCGTGTGTTGCGCGAGGTGGATCGGGTATTAATCGATGATGGCTGGATGATCATCAGCGGCTTCAATCCCTTCAGTTTACTCGGTATCAGTAAAGGCATTCCGGGCTTGCACTCGCGCGCGCCGTGGAGTGGACGCATGTTCAGTCAGGTTCGTCTGCTCGATTGGCTAAGCCTGCTCAATTATGAAGTAGTATATCGCACGCGTTTTCAGGTGGTGCCGTGGCATCGGCAAGGCGGCCGAGTGATTAGTGCGCATTTACCTGCGCTGGGCTGTCTGAATATTGTGGTGGCACGTAAGCGCACGTTCCCGCTAACGCCCACCAAAATGAAGAAGAGTCTGAGTCAAAGCCAACTGCGCCAAACCGTCAACGTGACGCGCCAGTTTCGTGAAGTGAAGGATCAGGACTCAACCTGATATCCAATATCATCCTGGGTTGGGTTGCCCGCCGCGCTGCGTGCTAATTCGTCGCAGCGTTCGTTTTCTGGATGACCGGCATGGCCTTTCACCCATTCCCACTTAATTTCATGATTGCTGAGCGCCAGATCGAGGCGTTTCCACAAATCGACATTCTTCACCGGCTTCTTATCGGCCGTTTTCCAGCCGCGCTTCTTCCAGTTATGGATCCAGCTGGTGATCCCCTGGCGTACATATTGGCTGTCGGTGCTGATTACCACGTCACACGGCTGCGTCAACGCTTCAAGCGCCACAATCGCCGCCATCAATTCCATGCGATTATTGGTCGTGAGACGATAGCCAGTGCTGAATAATTTTTCGTGTTCGCGATAGCGGAGAATGGCACCATAACCGCCGGGACCGGGATTGCCCAGGCAAGATCCATCGGTGAATATTTCTACCTGTTTGCGCATCTCTGGTAGACTTCCTTCTGACAAAACGCCAAGTCTGACATAAAACGAGTCCTATGAGCACTGCAAATAACCGCCAGATTGTCCTCGATACTGAAACCACCGGCATGAACATGATCGGTGTGCATTATGAAGGGCATCGCATCATTGAAATTGGTGCGGTTGAGGTGATCAACCGTCGCCTGACCGGCAACAACTTCCACATGTATCTGAAGCCCGATCGGCTGGTAGATCCCGAAGCTTTCGGCGTGCACGGCATTGCCGATGAGTTTCTCGCGGATAAGCCGCTGTTTGCAGATATTGCCGACGAATTCCTTGAGTACATTCGCGGCGCGGAGCTGGTGATCCATAACGCCTCGTTCGATATCGGTTTTATGGATTACGAATTCGGCATGCTGAAGCGGGATATCGGCAAAACCGAGACCTTCTGCCAGATCACCGATAGCCTGGCAATGGCGCGTAAGATGTATCCCGGCAAGCGCAACAGCCTTGATGCGTTGTGCAACCGTTATGAAATAGACAACAGTAAACGTACGCTGCACGGCGCACTGCTCGATGCCGAGATTTTGGCAGAAGTGTTCCTGATGATGACCGGTGGCCAAACCTCACTCTCGTTTTCACTGGACGGTGAGCAGAACAATCAGGGCTCCGGTGAAAGTATTCAGCGCATTGTGCGCCCGAGTTCGGGCTTGCGCGTGGTGAGCGCCAGTGATGAAGAGATCGTTGCGCATGAAGGTCGTCTGGATTTAGTGCAGAAGAAGGGCGGCAGCTGCCTGTGGCGCGCGTAAAACGGTTGGTTTTGCACGCATAATCGACGTTAAGCTGAAAAAAGCGGCAAACGAAACATTCCCACAGAAAAAGCGTTGACGGGTGTGGAAGCTGCTATTAATATGCGCCTCGTTCTCGACGGGGAACAAAGCGCGGAGCGGTAGTTCAGTTGGTTAGAATACCTGCCTGTCACGCAGGGGGTCGCGGGTTCGAGCCCCGTCCGTTCCGCCAATCTATTTAAAGAAGCCGATGCAGAAATGCATCGGCTTTTTGCTTTTCCTGGCTGACATAAATGCCAGCCCTACACATCCAGCGTAGGGTCGCCATTCATGGCGACCAGCACACAATTAATCTTTCTGCACCGCCACGTGATACGTCGCCACAGATTCTTCACGGTCAGCGCGCGCCAGCCAGCGGTAGCAGCCGGCGCCCAACGCCACGCCGATAAACCAGCTAAAGTTCGCCACTGCATGCAGTGAGGGAATAAAGCTAATCACTAAACCGATGCCCACCGACGGCAGCAGCGCAGCAATTGCTTTCGGGTTGAAGCCGCCGCGATACCAGTAACGTCCTTTCGGCGTGTCATCAAACAGATCGTCAACGTACACTTTGCTGCGTTTAATCAGGTAGAAATCAGCAATCAAAATTCCGAACAGCGGTCCAATGAACGCGCCCAGTACATCCAACGTATAGTGAATCAATTCTGGTGACTGAAACAGGTTCCACGGCGTCAGCAACACCGAGCCGACGGCGGCAATCATGCCACCGGTACGGAAGCTAATTTTCTGCGGCGAACAGTTAGAGAAATCGAACGCGGGCGAAACAAAGTTGGCCACGATATTAATGCCGATGGTGGCGATAATCATGGTCAGCAGACCAATCGCTACCGCCACGTCGTTACCCACCATGCTCACGGTCTCAATCGGATCGGTGATCATTCTGCCAAACAGCGATTGCGTGCCGGAAACAATGACCACGGTGACAATCGAGAACAGCAGGAAGTTGAACGGCAAGCCCCAGCGGTTACCGCGACGAATTTCACCCATACTTTTGCCGTAGCGCGAGAAGTCACCAAAGTTGAGCAGCGGACCGGAGAAGTAAGATACCACCAGCGCGGTAGCGGTGATCATCTGCCAGGTTTGCTCGCCGGTGCTCAACTGTTTGCTGGCCAGCGTAAAGGAGATGCCGTCAAAACCGGTTTTGTATACAATCCAGCCGGCCAGAGCCACCATCACTACGTATACCGCTGGACCCGCGACATCGATAAAGCGTTTAATGGCGCTCATCCCATGCCAGAACACCATTGCCTGCAGTAACCACATCACGCCGAAACAGCACCAGCCAAGCTGCGATAAGCCGAGCCAGCTGCTTTGCGTCATGCTGCTAAGCGTCGGGAAGAACTTCAGCAGCACCAGCATTAACGCGTTGGCCGCCAGATAAGTCTGGATGCCATACCACGCAAAGGCGATTAGCCCGCGAATGATGGCCGGGATGTTGGCACCGAATACGCCAAACGCCTGACGCGAAATCACCGCGTACGGCACGCCCGCCATCTGGCTTGGTTTGGCCACCAGATTGGCACACAGCTGCACGATGCAGATGCCCACTAACAAACACAGCAGAACCTGCCAGCTCGCCAGGCCTAAGGTAAAGAAGCTGGCGGCAACGACATAGCCGCCCATGCTATGCACATCCGACATCCAGAATGAAAAGATGTTGTACCACGACCAGTTCTGATCGCGCGTTGGCGCCAGATCGTCATTGCACAGGCGCGGACTGTATTGCGCGTTGGCTTCAGAGGCCACCCGCGAGGTCACTTCAGAATGTTTTGGCATGAAACCTGCTCCTCTCAACATCATGGAAAAATAATCACAGCGTGAAACGGTATTGCAGGATCCAGGCCAGAATTGATTTCTTGTATACAAAAAATTAATTTCACGTATACGATGTGCAGCACACAGGCACTTACCGGAGCAGGTAATGAAGAGTGAAACAGGCCAGAAAACGGCTGCCGATCTGACCGATCGCGATGAACCCATCTACCAGGCGCTTCTCACCGCCATCGTTGAACATCAACTGCCGCCGGGCAGTAAATTGCCGGAAGAAGCCTTATCAGAAGTATTTGGCGTGAGCCGCACCGGCATTCGTAAAGTGCTGCAACGCCTCGCCGCGGTGCAAATGATCACCTTGTCGCCCAGACGTGGTGCACAAGTAGCGACGCCGGGCGTGGATGAAGCACGCGATATCTTCACCACCCGTAGTTTATTGGAGTGTGCAAATCTGCCGGCGGTGCTGAGCCATGTGCAGCAACCGCATTTGGCCGCGCTGGCCGATCTGATTGAGTCCGAACAGCAGGCGCACCAGCAGCACGATGGTGCCGCCGCGATCCGCTTATCCGCCGCCTTCCATATTCAGCTGCAGGCGATTTCCGGTAATGCAGTGCTTACCGATATGGTGACGCGTTTAACGCAGCGCTCGTCGCTGGTGATCGCCGCTTACGGCGCGCCGTGGCAGCGCGGCTGCCGTTGCGATCATCACGATCGGCTCGTGGATCTGCTACGAAAAAAAGATCTGCCGGCGTTAACCGCCGCTCTGCAGCACCACTTTGAGCACATTGTTAGCAGTCTGCACTTTGAGCGCAGCGGCGAAACGTTACCCGATTTCTCCCGGTTATTTGCCGGTAACAAAGGAGCGGCATCATGAGCCTGATCCAGGTGATCAATCCCAATACCAGCCTGGCGATGACGGAAACCATTGGCGCCGCCGCCCGCGCGGTCGCCGCACCGGGCACCGAGATTCTGGCGGTATGTCCAGACCACGGCGTGCCGTCGATTGAAGGGCATTTTGATGAAGCCATTGCGGCGATTGGCGTGCTGGAGCAGGTGAAGCGCGGTAAAGAGCAGGGGGTTAGCGGCCATATTATTGCCTGCTTTGGCGATCCGGGATTACTGGCGGCGCGCGAACTGGCGAGCGGACCGGTGATCGGCATCGCAGAAGCGGCGATGCACACTGCCACGCTGGTGGCAACGCGCTTCTCAATCGTCACCACCTTGCCGCGCACGCTGGTAATTGCCCGCCATTTGCTGCAGCAATACGGTTTTACCCACCATTGCGCTGCGCTGCACGCCATCGATCTGCCGGTGCTGGCGCTGGAGGACGGTAGCGGTGTGGCGCAGGAGAAGGTGCGTCAGCGCTGCATTCAGGCGAAACGTGAAGATGGCAGCGGTGCGATTGTCTTAGGCTGCGGCGGCATGGCATCGCTGGCGCAAGAGTTAACCAAAGAGCTTGGATTGCCGGTGATCGACGGCGTAAGCGCCGCGGTGAAAATGGTGGAGTCGCTGGTGGCGCTAGGCTTCGGCACCAGTAAGCATGGCGATCTCGATTATCCGCTCGAAAAACCGCTCAGCGGGGCATTTCAGCACCTAAACTAAGTGCTGGTTGAGGACTGACGACAGGAACTTGCAGAATGAATGATGTATCTGAAAAGAAAGAGTACAGCTTCAACAAGAACTATCCACGCGATCTGATCGGCTATGCCGGCAACCCACCGCATGCGCAGTGGCCAGGCAAGGCGCGGGTGGCGGTGCAGTTTGTCCTCAACTACGAAGAGGGTGCCGAGAATAACGTGCTGCACGGCGATGCCGGTTCCGAGCAGTTTCTTTCCGATATTATCGGTGCGGCCAGCTACGCCGATCGTCATATGTCGATGGATTCGCTGTATGAATATGGCTCACGCGCCGGTTTCTGGCGCATCCATAATGAATTTCAAAAGCGCGGTTTGCCGTTAACGGTGTTTGGCGTGGCGATGGCGCTGGCGCGTCATCCGGAAATCGTCAACGCGATTAAAGCGGCAGATTACGATGTAGTCAGCCATGGCTGGCGCTGGATCCACTATCAGTCGATGGACGCGAAAACCGAGCGCCAGCATATGCAGCAGGCGGTTGATGTGTTAACCGATCTGTTTGGCAAAGCGCCGACCGGCTGGTACACCGGCCGCGACAGCCCGAACACGCGTCGCTTAGTGGTCGAGCAGGGCGGATTCAGCTACGACAGCGATTACTACGGCGACGACCTGCCATTCTGGACGCAGGTCACCTGTCAGGACGGCACGGTAAAACCGCATCTGATCATTCCCTACACGCTGGAGTGCAACGACATGCGCTTCGCCTCGCCGCAGGGCTTCAACACCGCAGAGCAGTTCTTCACCTACCTGCGTGACACCTTTGATGTGCTGTATGAAGAGGGCGAAACCGCGCCGAAGATGATGTCGATTGGCATGCACTGTCGCCTGCTGGGGCGTCCGGGGAAATTCCGCGGACTGCAGCGCTTCCTCGATCATATTCAGCAGCATGAGGATGTATGGGTGTGTACGAGGCAGCAAATTGCCGACCATTGGATTAAGACGCATCCCGCGCCGGATGCTTGATGGGCGCTGGCGGACTGCCAGACCGCTTTTTAAAAGCCTTTAAGGGCTTTTCAAGGTCAAGGTTAACTTCAAGGTCAACGGCGGTTTCGATTGTCCTGCGGACAACCGACCCAGGGGAGGCAGTCGCCCCTCCCCTGGGGACCCGGTCTCTTTGTCGGCAGAATTGCCGCTGCGCGGTCCCCTCACTTCAGGTGAATTCCTGACGGACCGGCTGCGATTCGCTCCTGCTCAGCGCAGCCTCTCGCCGCCGTCCTGGCGGCTCATCCTGGAATCCCCCCTCCGTTCGGCAATTCTGACGACACTCCCCCAGCTGCCAAACCTCTGCCCTAAAAAGAGATCGTGTAGCGATAGAATTTTTTGATTTTATTAGAGATAGTGCAGCGGGGGTGTTGAGTCGGCATCACTCTCGCCGAGGAGAAGCCTGCTTCCAGGATGAGCCGCCAGGACGGCGGCGAAAGGGCCTGCTGAGCCAGGATGGCGAATCAGGGCCGGTCCGTCAGGAAGTGGGATTTGACGAGGGAACCCGCGTAGCGGGCGAGAGTGCTGCCGAAAAGCCCGGGTTCCCAGGGGAGGGGCGACTGCCTCCCCTGGGTCGGTCGGCTGAAAGCCGATCGAAACCGCCCTTGACCTGGCAGCACAGGTCAGCTCATCAAGCTGACCTGTGCTGCAACAATCCGCCACCCTTCCGGCATCCGGACCCACGTCTGTTGTTGACGCCCAATCTGCTCCACGCCCGCGCGCGTAAACTCAGTACTGCACACCGCATAATCATCACCAAAGGTAGTGATCACCGTATTGCGCAGCGTACGATCCAGGCCTTTTGACGGGCGCGCGGCGCGAAACGCGCGGATCTCGTCAATGCCATATAAATTCTCACCCGCACCCAGGCGCACGGTGCGTGGGTCGTGCCAGAACAGCTCATCCAGCACCGCGATGTCATTGCTAATCAGCGCTTGCTCGTAGCGATAAAAGGCGGCGGTGACGTCGGCGAGTACCGCCGGGCGGTCGATATCTTCAGGTGTCATCTTCAGGCGTCCATTAAGGTGGTTTGTGGCAGCGTCAGCCCCTGCTGTTGCAGCGCCCAGGCGGCGCGCAGTGCCAGATGTTCTTTAAACGGTGCGGCGATCAATTGCAAACCAATTGGCAAGCCGCTGGCGGTGTGCAGCGGTACGGTGCACACCGGTAAGCCGAGGAAGGAGATCGGCTGGGTGAGCATGCCCATGCTGGCGCGCGTCGGCAAATCCTGGCCGTTGATGTGAATGGTTTCCTGGCCGATGGTAGTGGCGGTGCACGGCGTGGCAGGCGCAATCAGCACGTCGAACTGCTCAAACAGCGGTAGCACCTGCTGCTGGAAGTGACGGCGGAAACGCTGTGCCTGTACATACCACGCCGAGGGCAGCATCGCGCCAGCCAGCAAGCGTTCACGCGAATTAGGCTCGAACTGCTCCGGCTGGCTACGCAGCGCAGGTAAATAGTGATTGCCACCTTCGGCGGCGGTCATGATAAAGGCCGCCGAACGCGCGATTTCAGCATTGGGTAAGCTGACTTCCTCCACGGCATTTAACGCTTTGGCGACCACTGCCACAGCGGCGCGCGCTTCATCGCTGCACCAGGTTGAGAAGAAACCACCGAGCACTGCGCTGCGCACGCCTTCTGCGCCGTGGCGCAGTAAATCGCTGACCGGCGCAACCGGCTGTGCGGCCTGGAAGGCATCGCTGGCATCCGCCCCTTGCAGAGTGTCATACACCAGGCTCAAATCTTCCACCGACCGGGCAAACGGGCCGATGTGATCGAGACTGGCGACAAACGGATGGCTGCCGCTGCGCGACAGGCGACCAAAAGTGGGTTTTAAACCGAAGATGCCGCACAGCGAAGCGGGCACGCGGATCGAACCGTTAGTGTCGGTGCCGAGTGAAAAGTGCACCAAACCCGCTGCAACCGCCGCCGCCGAACCGCCGGACGAGCCGCCCGCCACGCGGGTTAGATCTCGTGGGTTGTGCGTCGCGCCATAATGGGTGTTTTCGGTGGTAAAGCCGTAAGCGTAGGCATCCATATTCAACATACCGGAGAGCAGCGCGCCGGACTGACGCAGTTTGCTCACCGCCCAGGCATCTTCGCGTGCCGCGGCGCGATCGCTGAACAGGCTGGCACCGGCTAAAGTGCTGTGTCCAGCGACATCAAACAGGTTCTTTACCGCATACGGAATGCCGGCCAACGGCGCTAATGTCTCGCCGCGCTGGCGTTGCCGATCGAGTTGCTCGGCTTCACGCAGCATGCGTTGGCCGGTCACTTCGGTCCAGGCGTTGAGCGCCGGGTTATGTTGCTCAATCGCTGCCAGCGTCGTTTGTGCGATCTCGCGGGCGCTAATTTCACCCAGGCTGAGCGCCTGATGCAGGGCGTTAATCGATAATGACGACAGTTTCATGGATGGAACACTCCCGCCACTTCCAGGCGATCGTCGAGCGGCAGCGCCATCAGCGGCTCGGCCATCGCGGCGATGCGATTAAATTGCGTCAGCAATTCGGCACGGCGCGCATCGTCCAGCTCCAGCGCCAGAATCTGCTCCATTTGGGCGATATAGGAGGCCCAGTCCGGTTGTGAACTCATCAATAATCTCCGTTAGAAACCGGCGGCGCTGCCGTTGCTGCGCGGATCGAACGCGCCTTCCAGCATGCCGTTGTTATGTCGAACGATGGCACCCGCATGGCCGACCACTTCACTGAAGTCAGGCAGCAGTTCCACCTCATGGCCGAGCGCGCGCAGCTGCTGCACCGTTTCCGGCGCGATGCGGGCTTCAAGCTTGAGTGAATCCGATGATTGTCCCCAGGTGCGGCCCAGCAGCCAGCGCGGCGCGCTCACTGCCTGTTGCAACGGCTGCCCCTGAATCACATGGCGCGTGAAAATCGCCGCCTGGGTTTGCGGCTGGCCGTCGCCGCCCATTGAGCCATACACCATGGTGCGGCCATCTTTAAGACGCGCGGCGGCAGGATTGAGCGTGTGGAACGGCTGTTTGCCCGGCTGCAGCGCCAGCAGATGGTCGGGCTGCAGGCTGAACGCAGCGCCACGGTTTTGCCAGGTGATGCCGGTGCCGGGCAATACCACGCCGCTGCCGAATTCGTGGTAGATGCTCTGGATAAAGGAGACCGCCAGCCCGCTGCTGTCCATCACGCCCATCCACACCGTGTCGCCGGGTCCGCGTCCGGTGCCCCACGACGCGGCTTGCCGGTCGTCTACCTGTGCCGCCAGCGTGCTGAGATGTTCGGCGTCCAACAGGCTCTGCACATCAATGTCGATGTGGCGCGGATCGGTGATGTGCTGGTCGCGCAGCGCGAAGGCTTTTTTGGTGGCTTCAACGATGCGGTGCACGGTTTGTGCCTCATCGGCGTCTGCCATAGCGAGCCGATCGGTAATGCCGAGGATCGCCAGCGACACCAAACCCTGGGTCGGCGGCGTCATGTTCCAGATATCGCCTTCGCTGTGTGCCAGATGCAGTGGCGTGCAGCGCCGCGCTTGGTGGGTTTGCAAATCTTCCAGGGTGATCGGCATCCCAAGTGCGGTCATTTCGCGCGCCAGATGGTGCGCCAGTTCGCCGCGATAAAAACTCTCCAGCCCGTGATCGCACAACATGCTCAGCGTATTGGCCAGCGCCGGTTGGGTGAAGCGGCTGCCTGCGGCGGGCACGCTGCCGTCCGGTAAGTAAGTGGCGGCAAAACCGGGCTGATGCTGCAGCTCATGCTGCTTAGCGGCGGTGGCGGCGGCTTGCGAAGCGGTGACCGGAATCCCGTCGGCGGCATAGCGAATCGCATCGCGCAGCAGGCGAGTTAACGGCAGCTGCGCGGCACCGAGTTCCTGCGCCAGCGTTAAGGCTTCCTGCCAGCCGCTCACGGTGCCGGCAACGGTTAATGCCGCTTTCGGCCCGCGATGCGGAATATGGGTTTCGCCGTGATAGAAATCGACATGCGCCAGCGAACCGGCCGCCCCGCTGGCGTCAATGGCGATGGGATCGCCGTTAGGTGGCACCACCAACCAGAAACCGTCGCCGCCCAAACCGTTCATGTGCGGATAAACCACGGCGATGGTGGCGGCCGCAGCCACCATCGCTTCAATTGCGCTGCCGCCTTCACGCAGCACCGCTAACGCGCTTTCGCTGGCAAGATGATGCGGCGTAACGGCCATGCCTAACGGCGCCATATTGCTCTGTATCATAGTGAACTCTTTCTCTGTAATTACTTGTAGGGTGCATCTGACAGGGGTCGCCATAAATGGCGACCCTACAACAGCACGGTGCAGGTTTTGTAGGGTGCGCATTTATGCGCACCTGGCCGCTGTTCGCCACGAATGCGACCCTACAACAGCACGGTGCAGGTTTTGTAGGGTGCGCATTTATGCGCACCTGGCAGATCCTGCATAAACCTAAGCAAGAGCTGTTCCAGTTTTGCTCGGACATCAATCTGGATCGATTTATGCTAGCTTGTGATGAAACAAAAGTTACAGGACCGATGATGAAACAACTTGATGAACGACTTCGTAGTCACTATCCGCAACTGTCGCCGCAGGAGCAGCGCATTGCCGACTTCGTATTTGACCATTTTGATGACCTGATCAGCTACAACAGCGCCGAGCTGGCGCGATTGAGCGGTGTCTCAAAGGCCACGGTCAGTCGTTTATTCAAGCGTCTCGGTTACGAAAAATACAAGGACATGCGCGATGAGCTGCGCATCCTGCGCCAGAGCGGCATGCCGCTCACCGACAATCGCGATGCGGTGCAGGGCAACACCTTACTGTCGCGCCACTACAAGCAAGAAATGGCGAATCTGACGCAGTGGGTCAACAGCATCGATCCGCAGCAGTTCGGTGAGGTGATTGCGGCGCTGGGCGTGGCTAAACGGGTGTTTATCATCGGCATGCGCAATGCGTATCCGGTGGCGCTGCATCTGCGTCAGCAGCTGATGCAGGCGCGTCCACAGGTGCATGTCCTGCCGCAGCCGGGCCAGACGCTGGGCGAAGAGCTGGTGGACATCACGCCGGAGGACATTGTAGTGGTGATGGCGTTTCGCCGCCGCCCGCGCATAATTCGTCCGCTGATGCAGCAGCTGCAGCAGAGCAACATTCCGGTGCTGGCGCTGTGTGAGCCGCAGGCGCAGGGGATTATTACGCTGGCGCGCTGGCAGCTTTGTGCGCCGCTCGACAGCGTTTCCGCTTTTGATAGCTACGCCTCCGCCATGAGTCTGATTAACCTGCTGGCCAACGCTTTGCTGCATGAAATGTTGTCGCAGGGCCGTCAGCGCATCCATCAAATTGCCGATCTTTATCAGCATCTCGACGAGCTGGAACACCGTTAACGGGCGCCATTGTGGTGCATTGCACTGTTTTTGATCGTTAATTTCAACGGGCGCGATGCCCGTTTTTGCTGCCTTCAACGCGGTAAATTCCCGTTTTTTCCCCTTTCTTCTCCCAGCACTGCGGTTGGCACATTAGTTGCAGAATGATTCATCAAGAATCTTTTGTTTCACGTAAACTCACCGGGGTGCATAATGAAAAAAGTATTATTAGCGGTAGCGGGCGCGGCATTGCTGATGGCGCAGGTCGGGAGTGCGATGGCCGATCAGCTGCAGGATATCCAAAAGCGCGGCGTGATCCGCGTAGCGGTTCCGCAGGACTTCCCGCCGTTCGGTTCTGTAGGTACAGATCTGCAACCGCAGGGCTACGATATCGACATGGCGAAGTATCTCGCCAAACAGATGAAACTGAAGTTGCAGCTGGTGCCCGTTTCCAGTGCTAACCGCGTGCCGTATCTGCAGACCGATAAAGTCGATCTGGTGATCTCCAGCATGGGTAAAAACGCCGAGCGTGAAAAAGTGATCGATTTCACCCGCGCTTACGCGCCATTCTTCCTCGGCGTATTTGGTCCGAAAGGCGAAACGCTGAAAGATGCGGCAGCGCTGAGCGGTAAATCGATCGGCGTCACGCGCGGTGCAGTGGAAGATATGGTGTTAAGCGATATCGCCCCGAAAGAGGCGCAGGTGAAGCGTTATGAAGATAACAACACCACGCTGTCGGCCTACCTTTCCGGACAAGTGCAGTACGTGGCGACGGGCAACCTGGTGGTGGCGGCGATTGCGCGCCAGAACGCCGAAAAAGCGCCGGTTGCCCAGTTTATGCTGAAAGATTCACCGTGCTACATCGGCCTGAAAAAAGATGAGCCGGCGCTGAAAGAGAAAGTGAATGCGCTGATTGAGCAGGGCATCAAAGACGGCACGCTGAACAAGCTGTCGGAAGAGTGGCTGAAAGCGCCGCTGCCAGCGAACCTCGGCGCATAAAGTATGGCGCAACTTAACTTCGCCGATCTCTGGCCGCACTGGCCAGAGTTGCTGGCCGGACTGTGGGTCACGATTCAGATCACCGTGCTCGCCACCGTGGGCGGTGTCAGCCTCGGTATTCTCGGCGCGGCGCTGCGCAGCGGCAAACCGAGCTGGGCGAGCCGCATCTGGGGCCTGTACGTCGAGCTGATTCGTAATACGCCGTTTGTGGTCCAGCTGTTTTTCATCGTCTTTGGGTTGCCCAATCTGGGTCTGAAACTGACGGCGGGTGAAGCCGCGCTGCTGGCGATGTTGATTAACCTTGGCGCGTACAGCACCGAAATTATTCGCGCCGGCATTCAGGTGACGCCGCGCGGGCAGTGGGAAGCGGGGCGCGTGCTGGGATTGACCCGCACGCAAACCTTTATCCGCGTGGTGCTGCCGCCGTCGCTGCAGCGTATTTATCCGGCGCTGGTCAGCCAATGCATCATTGTGATGCTCGGCTCGTCGGTGGTGTCGCAGGTGTCGTACGAAGAGTTGACCTTCGCCGCCAACCTGATTCAGTCGCGCACCTTTTTGAGTTTTGAAGTCTATTTCGTGACCACGCTGATCTATCTGGCGTTGTCGATTGCCATGCGCCAACTGCTGCTGGCGCTGGGACGTAAATGGTTGGGAGCGCAGCCGGCATGATGACGCAATTTACCGACTGGGACATCCTGCGCAACCTGCTGCTGGCAGCGCGCTGGACAATTTTACTTTCGCTGGTGGCGTTTTTTGGCGGCACGCTGGTGACCTTGCCGCTGCTGTTTATGCGCCTGCTGAAACGTAAATGGCCGATGCGCCTGGTGCGCGCCTACACCGAGCTGTTTCAGGGCACGCCGCTGCTGATGCAGCTGTTCCTCGCCTTCTTCGGCGTCGGCTTGTTCGGCATCGACGTGGCGCCCTGGACCGCCGCCTCGCTGGCCTTAACGCTCTACACCAGCGCGTTTCTGGTGGATATCTGGTACGGCAGCATTCGCGCACTGCCAAAAGGGCAGTGGGAAGCGTCGCGCTGTCTCGGCCTGACCTTTGGTCAAACGCTGTTTCGCGTGGTCGCGCCGCAGGCGATTCGTATCGCCATCGCGCCTACGGTTGGGTTTGCCGTGCAGGTGATTAAAGGCACCGCGCTGGCCTCGATTATCGGTTTCGTCGAGCTGACCAAAGCCGGCACCATTTTGAATAACGTGACGTATGAGCCGTTCAAGGTGTTTGGCCTGGTGGCGCTCGGTTACTTCCTGATGTGTTATCCGCTGTCGCGTTACAGCCAGTACCTGGAGAAAAAATTCAATGCCGCTCATCACCATTAATCAGGTACAGAAGTACTACGGCGATAATCACGTGCTGAAAGGGGTCGATCTCGATGTCGATCACGGCGAAGTGATCTCGATTATTGGCCGCAGCGGATCGGGCAAAAGTACCTTGCTGCGCTGCATGAATGGGCTGGAAGGCTATCAGGACGGCAGCATCAAACTGGGCGGCATGACCATTACCGATCGCGAATCGCAGGCGCGGGAAATCAGCCGTTCGGTCGGCATGGTATTCCAGAACTTCAATCTGTTCCCGCACATGACGGCGCTGGAAAACGTAATGCTGGCACCGCGCCGCGTGCTGAAGAAAAGCGAAGCCGAATGCCGCGCGCTGGCCACGCAGATGCTGGAAAAAGTCGGCCTTGGTGAGCGCATCAATTACTACCCGGCCAATCTGTCTGGCGGCCAGCAGCAGCGCGTGGCGATCGCCCGTGCACTGGCGATGCAGCCGAAAGTTTTACTCTGTGATGAGATCACCTCAGCGCTCGATCCCGAGCTGGTGGGCGAAGTGCTGAAAGTGCTGGAGCAGCTGGCCGCCGAAGGCATGACGCTGATTCTCGTCACCCATGAAATGAACTTCGCCCGCGACGTGGGCGATCGCGTGGTCTTTATGCATCAGGGGCGCGTCTGGGAGCAGGGCGACAGCAAAACGCTGTTCGCCAATCCGCAAACCGCGGAGCTAAAGCAGTTTATTTCCACGGTCCGCCTCTAGGTTTTCATTAAGGAATACAACATGGATATCAGCCAATTTTCGCAAATCAATCCACCACAGCGTCTGCTGATGGGACCGGGCCCGATCAATGCCGATCCGCGCGTGCTGCGCGCCATGTCGAGCCAGCTGATTGGTCAGTACGATCCGGCGATGACGCACTACATGAACGAAGTGATGGCGCTGTACCGTGGCGTATTTCGCACTGAAAACCGCTGGACGATGCTGATCGACGGCACCTCGCGCGCCGGAATCGAAGCGATCCTGCTGTCGGCGATCCGTCCAGGCGACAAAGTACTGGTGCCGGTATTTGGCCGTTTTGGTCACCTGCTGTGTGAAATTGCCCGTCGCTGCCGCGCGGAAGTACATACCATTGAAGTGCCGTGGGGCGAAGTGTTTACCCCGGATCAGATTGAAGATGCGATCAAAAAGGTGCAGCCGCGCCTGCTGCTGACGGTGCAGGGCGACACCTCCACCACCATGCTGCAGCCGCTGGAAGAACTGGGCGCGATTTGCCAGAAATATGGCGTGCTTTTTTATACTGATGCCACCGCCTCGCTCGGCGGTAACGCGCTGGAAACCGATGCGTGGGGCCTTGATGCGGTCTCCGCTGGCATGCAGAAATGCCTTGGCGGACCGTCCGGCACTTCGCCGATCACCCTCAGTCCGCAGATGGAAGCGGTGATCCGCAGGCGTAAGTGCGTGGAAGAGGGCATTCGCACTGCCGATCATCAGGATGGCGACGACGAGATGATCTACTCCAACTATTTCGATCTCGGCATGATCATGGATTACTGGGGACCGGAACGCCTTAATCACCACACCGAAGCCACCACCGCGCTGTTTGGCGCACGAGAATGTGCGCGGCTGATGATGCAGGAAGGAGTAGATAACGGCATCGCGCGCCATAAGCTGCACGGCGATGCGCTGCTGAAAGGCATTCAGGGCATGGGCCTGGAAACCTTCGGCGATCTTAAACACAAAATGAATAACGTGCTCGGCGTGGTGATCCCGCAGGGCGTGAATGGCGATCGGGTACGTAAACTGGTGCTGGAAGATTTCGGCATCGAAATCGGCACTTCGTTTGGGCCGCTGCACGGCAAAGTCTGGCGCATCGGCACTATGGGCTACAACGCGCGCAAAGATTGCGTGATGCAAACCCTGAGCGCGCTGGAAGCGGTGCTGAATCACGTGGGTTACCGCACCACGCAAGGCGCCGCGCTGCAGGCGGCGTGGGATCTCTACGGGAGCCGCGCATGACACAAAGCCTGATGAGCGCCAGCGAGGCACAATCTGCCGCCGCGCGCGTCATGGCGCGCTGTGACACGTTAGCGGCGATCAGTGAAAGCGAAGAGGGGCTGACGCGCGTTTATCTGTCGCCGGAACAGCTGCGCGCTAACGCACGCGTGGCTGAGTGGATGCAGGCTGCGGGCATGACGACGTGGCAGGATGCGGTGGGCAACATCTGTGGCCGCTATGAAGCGGCACAGCCGGGCGCGCAGGCGCTGCTGCTCGGTTCGCATCTGGATACGGTGCGCAATGCCGGTCGCTATGACGGCATGCTCGGCGTGTTAAGCGCTATCGAAACCGTACAGTGGCTGCACGATCGTCAACAGCGTTTGCCGCTGGCGATTGAGATTGTCGGCTTTGGCGATGAAGAGGGCACGCGTTTCGGCATTACGCTGCTCGGCAGCCGTGGCATTACCGGCAGCTGGCCCGAAAGTTGGGTCACGCATCCGGATGGCAACGGCATCACCGTGGCGGAAGCGATGCAGGATGTCGGTTTCGATGCGGCAAAAATTTTCGACGCGGCGCGCGAGGTGAATGACATCGCGGCCTATCTGGAATTGCATATTGAACAGGGGCCGTGTCTCGAGCAGGAAGATTTGGCGCTCGGCGTAGTTACCGCGATTAACGGCGCGCGTCGTCTGAACTGCAGTTTTGTTGGCGAAGCGGGCCACGCCGGCACCGTGCCGATGACGCATCGCAAAGATGCGCTGGCCGCCGCTGCCGAATGGATGGTGTTTATTGAACACACCACGCAGCAGCAGGATCCGCAGCTGGTGGCGACGGTCGGCACGCTAAGCTGCTTGCCGGGCGCGGTTAACGTGATTCCCGGTGAAGTACAGCTTTCGCTCGATGTGCGCGGTCCGCAGGATGAGCCGCTGGAGCGCTTGCTCTCGACGCTGCTGACTCAGGCGCAGGCGATTGCGCTGCGTCGCGGCTTAACCTTCAGTGCCAACGAGTATTACCACATTGCCGCCACCGCCTGTGATGCGCGCTTGCAGCAGGCGCTGAGCCATGCGGTGGAAACCGTGCAGGGGCGCAGCCTGTCGCTGCCAAGCGGCGCGGGTCATGATGCGATTGCTATCGCCGAGCGCTGGCCGGTGGGGATGCTGTTTGTGCGCAATCATCGCGGTATTAGCCATCATCCGGCGGAATCGGTGCAGGCTGACGATGTGGCGCTCGGCGTACAGGCCTATCTGCAAGCAGTTTGCGATATCGCCCGCGTATAAAGGAACAAATATGGATTTGGTCAGCTTTAATCAGTTGCCACCCGAAGCTGCACAGGCGGCGATTGCACACTGCGTGGCGATTCCGGCCTGGCAACAGGCGCTGGTGGCAGCGCGACCTTTTGCCGACATGGCGGCGCTGCAGGCAACCGCCGATCGTCTGGCACAGCTGTGGCAGGCTGATGAGTTGAGTCAGGCGCTGAGCGCCCATCCGCGCATTGGTGATAAGGTGGCGGGGGCAGATAAAGATGCAGCGCTGTCGCGCAAGGAGCAGTCAGCGATGCAGCAGGCTAGCGGCGCACTGCAGCTGGCGATGCTGGCGGGCAATCAAACCTACGAGCAGCGTTTTGGTCGGGTATTCCTGATTCGCGCCACAGGGCGCAGCGGCGAGGAGATGCTGGCGGAATTACAGCGCCGGCTGAACAATGATGCGGAGAGTGAACAGCGTGAAGCGCTGGCGCAGCTGCGCGAAATCACCCTATTACGCCTGAAGGAGAGCATCAGATGAGCACCATTACTACCCACATTTTGGATACCGCGCTGGGAAAACCAGCGATTGGCGTGGCAGTTTCGCTCGAGCAAAACAGCCCGGAAGGCTGGCTGCCGCTGGTGGAAGGCGAAACCGACAGCGACGGGCGCATCAAAGATTTAACGCCCGAGCCGCTCGCGCCCGGTCATTATCGTTTGACGGCAGAGATCGGCGATTATTTTGCAGGTGCTGGACGTGATGCGTTGTATGTGAGTGCGCAGATCGATTTCGTGATTGGCGCGACGGGCAGCCACTATCATCTGCCGTTTCTGATTTCGCCGTGGTCGTGGTCGACGTACCGCGGTAGTTGATCCGCGCTGTAGTACGCCTGGTGCGCATCAATGCGCACCCTACAAAAACCGTCGGGTCGCCATTCATGGCGACCAATTGTATAAATGCGCACTGCATCACACGGCTGCGCTTGAAAGCCAGTAACTATCAAAACCTTCGGTTCATCCAAATATATTCTTGGCTCAAGTGCGGCTAATCTTAGTCGCATTAAAGAAAGCAATGTGAAGCCAATGGAGCCGAAAAATGAGCACGCACGACAATAACGATAATGCAGCAGCCTCAGGTAAATGCCCCTTTCATCACGGGGCTTCAGAAGAGAAGAGCGTATTAGCACGCGGCGCCGGTAGTGGGACATCTAACCGCGATTGGTGGCCCAATATGCTGCGTGTCGATCTGTTAAACCAGCACTCCAACCGTTCCAACCCACTCAGTGATACCTTCAACTACCGCGACGAATTCAGCAAACTTGATTACTCCGCATTAAAAGCCGACATCCGCGCCATTCTCACCGATTCGCAATCCTGGTGGCCAGCCGACTGGGGCAGCTATATCGGGCTGTTCATTCGCATGGCGTGGCACAGCGCGGGCACCTATCGCACCATCGATGGTCGCGGCGGTTCAGGGCGTGGGCAGCAGCGTTTTGCCCCGCTTAACTCGTGGCCGGATAACGTCAGCCTTGATAAAGCGCGTCGTCTGCTGTGGCCGGTGAAACAAAAATACGGTCAGAAAATTTCCTGGGCCGATCTCTACATTCTGGCGGGTAACGTCTCGCTGGAAAACGCCGGCTTCCGCACCTTCGGCTTTGGTGCCGGTCGTGAAGACGTGTGGGAACCGGATATGGATGTGGATTGGGGCCACGAAACCGAATGGCTGGCACATCGCCATCCCGAAGCGCTGGCTAACGCTCCGCTGGGCGCGACTGAAATGGGTCTGATCTACGTTAACCCGGAAGGTCCGGAAGCCAGCGGCGATCCGAAATCCGCCGCACCGGCCATTCGCGCCACCTTCGGCAACATGGGCATGAACGATGAAGAGATCGTCGCGCTGATCGCCGGTGGTCATACGTTGGGTAAAACCCACGGCGCGGCTGCGGCCAGCCATGTGGGTGTCGATCCGGAAGCCTCACCGATTGAAGCGCAGGGCCTTGGCTGGAGCAGCAGCTACGGCAGCGGCGTGGGTAAAGATGCCATTACTTCTGGCCTGGAAGTGGTGTGGACACAAACGCCAACGCAGTGGAGCAACTACTTCTTCGAAAACCTGTTCAAATACGAGTGGGTACAGACGCACAGCCCAGCAGGCGCGATTCAGTTCGAAGCGGTGGATGCCGAAGCGATTATCCCGGATCCGTTTGATCCCGAGAAAAAACGCAAACCGACTATGCTGGTTACCGATCTGACGCTGCGTTTTGATGAAGAGTTCGGCAAGATCTCGCGCCGCTTCCTCAACGATCCGCAGGCGTTTAACGAAGCCTTTGCTCGCGCCTGGTTCAAACTGACGCACCGTGATATGGGGCCGAAAGCGCGTTACATCGGTCCGGAAGTGCCGAAAGAAGATCTGATCTGGCAGGATCCGTTACCGCAGGCCATTCATCAGCCAACGCCGGCGGATATTAGCGATATCAAAGCGCGTATTGCGGCGTCAGGTTTGAGCGTAAGCCAGCTGGTTTCTGCCGCCTGGGCTTCGGCATCAACCTTCCGCGGTGGTGACAAACGCGGCGGTGCAAACGGTGCGCGTCTGGCACTGGCTCCGCAAAACGGTTGGGCGGTCAACGCCAGCGTTATTAGTGATGTACTGCCGATCCTGCAGAAGATTCAGCAGGAATCGGGCAAAGCTTCACTCGCTGACGTGATTGTGCTGGCGGGCAGCGTCGGTATCGAGCTGGCTGCAGCTGCGGCGGGTGTGGCGACACAAGTTCCGTTTACGCCAGGCCGCGTTGATGCGCGTCAGGATCAAACCGATATCGAGTCGTTCAACTTCCTGCAGCCGCTGGCGGATGGCTTCCGTAACTATCGCCGCATCGCCAAAGGTTCTTCGACGGAAACGTTGCTACTGGATAAAGCGCAGCAGCTGACGCTGAGTGCGCCAGAGCTGACGGCATTGATTGGCGGTTTGCGCGTGTTAGGGACTAACTTTGACGGCGGCCAGCATGGCGTATTCACCGATCGCGTTGGCGTGCTGAGCAACGACTTCTTCGTTAATCTGCTCGACATGCGTACCGCATGGAAAGCTACCGATGAGAGCGAGGAGCTATTTGAAGGTCGCGATCGTCTGACGGGAGAAGTGAAGTTCAGCGCCACACGTGCCGACTTGGTGTTTGGTTCGAACGCTATTTTGCGCGCCCTGGCAGAAGTTTACGCCAGCAGCGATGCGAAGCAGAAATTCGTGGCCGACTTCATCGCTGCCTGGACGAAAGTGATGAATCTGGATCGGTTCGAGCTGTAATTCAATAAACCAAAATAAACCCCCGGCTAGCCGGGGTTTTTTATTACTTCAACATATAAGCATCCGCATCGCGCCACGCCGGGAAGCGTTCGCGGTAGGCTTGTAGCTCTTCCAGTGACAGCTCAGCGTCGAGGCGTGCACGTGCAAAAGGCTCACCGCTCGCCAGAATCTCACCCTGTGGCGAAATAATCCGGCTATCGCCGCTGTATTGATGCTGATTGCCATCGCTGCCAACGCGGTTGCAGCCGGCGACGTAAGCCTGGTTCTCAATCGCACGCGCCAGCAGCAGTGATTGCCAATGCAGCGCACGCGGCGCTGGCCAGTTGGCGACATACAGTGCCAGATCGTAATCATTATGATTGCGCGAAAATACCGGAAAGCGCAGGTCGTAACATATTTGCGGCAGAATGCGCCAGCCGCGCCATTCAAACACTTCGCGCGTTTCACCCGCCACATAGTGCTGATGTTCATTGGCCATGCGGAACAGATGGCGTTTGTCATATTGATGCAGCGTGCCGTTGGGTTCCACCAGCAGGAAACGGTTAACCGCGCCTTTCGCCGTCTGAATTGCTGCGCTACCGCCGACTAAAGCATTGCTGGTTTGCGCGTGTGCGTGCAGCCACGCCACCACGTCATCCTGCGGCAGCGAGCCTTCGGCGGCTTCCATGGCAAAGCCGGTGGTAAACATCTCTGGCAGCAGAATGATGTCGCGGCCTTCAATACCTTTCAGTACGCCATCAAAATGGTGCAAATTAGCCGCGCCATCCATCCAGCTCAGCGTTTCCTGCAGAACGGTAATTTTTAAAGCTGACATAAGCGCTCCGCAGCGGCGTCGAGCGTCGCTTCCTGTTTGGCAAAGCACAGGCGAATCAGCTTGTGCGAGAAAGGATCGGCGCAGAACACCGAAAGGGGGATGGCCGCCACGCCGACCTCTTTGGTCAGCAGCTGGCAGAAACTCACGTCATCCAGATCGGAAATGGCGCTGTAATCCACCAGCAGGAAGTAGGTGCCTTCACACGGTAACACCTTAAACCGGCTGCCTGCGAGTGCCGCGATCAGCCGATCGCGGCGGCCTCGGTAGAACGCTGACAGCTCACGATAGTGTTCGGGTTCCTGGCGCAGCATATCGGCAATCGCCAACTGCGCTGGCGTGTTGACTGAAAACGTCAAATACTGATGCACCTTGCGGATTTCGGCGCTGATCGCGGCTGGTGCGATGCAATAACCCACTTTCCAGCCGGTCATATGGAAGGTTTTACCAAATGACGACACGGCAATCGCGCGCTGACGCAGGTCGGCATGCGCTAATACGCTGGCGTGACCTTCATCGGCAAAGCAGATGTGTTCATAGACTTCATCGCTCAGCACATAAATTTCCTGCTCTGCAATCGCCTGCCACAGTTCGGCATAATCGCTTTTATGCCATACGGTGGCGGAAGGGTTGTGCGGCGTATTCAGAATCACTAAGCGGGTTTTGGCGCTTAGCAGCGTGCGGAATTCAGACCAATCAACGCGAAATTCTGGCGGCTGCAGCGCGATGCGTTTTAACACGCCGCCGGCGAGCTGAACAGCAGGTGCATAGCTGTCATAGCTGGGATCGAAGCAGATCACTTCATCGCCCTGGCGTACCAGCGCGGTGATCGCGGCGTAGAGCGCTTCGGTAGCGCCGGCGGTCACGGTAATGTCGCTGTTAACGTCGGGCGTGTGGCCATAAAGTTCGGCGGTTTTCTCTACGATGGCTTGACGGAGTGGCAGCGCGCCGATCATCGGTGCATATTGGTTCGCGCCCTGGCTAACGTGATAAGCCAAACGTTCTTGCAGATAGCGTGGACCGTCGAAGTCGGGAAAGCCCTGCGAAAGATTGATAGCGTTGTGCTGCTGCGCTAACGCGCTCATTTGCGTAAAAATGGTGGTGCCGAGCGCCGGTAATTTGCTCTCGGGGATCAGGTTGGGCTGCGTCATTATTTGTGGCCTTAAGCGCGAATGTCGTTGCGGAGAAACCCTGTGTTGCTGCCACTATAAACAGGATGTTAATATTTGGCAATCGAGACGCTTAGACGTCTAAACTAACCTGCGGAGCCTGTATATCGCTATGACGGATTTTCTCCCACTGGAGCATTTAGTGGCCGCCTGCCACTGGATTGGTGGCAAAGGCTGGGCACCCGCCACCGGCGGTAATATGTCGGTGCGGCAGGACGCAGAATATTGTCTGCTGAGCGCGTCAGGGAAAGATAAAGGCAGCCTGACGCGTGATGATTTTATTCAGGTAGAGATTGCGAATAACGCCGTGCCATCCGGGCGCACGCCATCGGCGGAAACCGGTTTGCATACCTTGATTTATCGCCTTTTCCCCCAGGCTGGCGCGGTATTGCATACTCACACCGTCAACTCCACCGTGCTGTCGCGCGTTGAGCAGGGAGATGCGCTGCGGTTAAGTGGCTATGAAATGCAGAAAACGCTGGCCGGCCAGCAGACGCACCTTAATACCATTGCCATTCCTTTATTCGATAACGATCAGGATATTGACGCGCTGGCACAGCGTATTGCCGCCTTTGCAGCAAACACCCCGCTGCAATATGGCTTTTTGCTGCGCGGCCACGGCTTGACCTGCTGGGGCAAAGATGTGAATGAAGCGCGCCGCCACCTGGAAGGGCTGGAATTCCTGTTTGAATGTGAACTGCAACGTCGCCTGCTGGAGGCTAAATGATCCGCGCCATTGTTACCGATATTGAAGGCACCACCAGCGATATCCAGTTCGTGCACAGCGTTTTGTTCCCCTATGCCCGCCAGCATTTGGCCGCCTTTGTGCGCGAGAAGCATGCAGATGAAGACGTGGCTGCCGCACTAAACGCGGTGCGTGACGAAGCGGGCACACCGCAGGCCACGCTTGATCAGCTGATTACCACGCTGATGGGTTATATCGATGAAGATCGCAAGTCGCCGGGCCTCAAGGCATTGCAGGGGATGATCTGGCGCGCGGGTTATGTTGACGGCCAGTTTACCGGCCACCTTTATCCCGATGTGCTGCCGGCGTTTGAACGCTGGCAGCAGCAAGGTATTAGCCTGTATGTTTATTCCTCCGGATCGATCGCCGCGCAAAAACTGTTATTTGGCTACAGCGATGAAGGTGATTTAACCTCGCTGTTTAGCGGCTATTTTGATACCGGCGTTGGCGCGAAACGTGAAACGCAATCGTATCGCACTATCGCCGAAAAAATCGGCCACGCGCCGGGTTCGTTGTTGTTCCTGTCGGACATCCATCAGGAACTCGACGCGGCGGCGGAAGCGGGCTGGCACACGGTGCAGTTAATTCGTGGCGAGGCGGATAACGCCAGTCGTCATCACCAGGTAAATGATTTTTCCCAGATTAAACCGGAGTCGATTTAACATGAGCGCATTGACCATTTTTACCGATACCGAAGCCCATCAGCCGGTGTGGCACAGCACCGATGCCTCAGCGATTCGCGACCGCCTGAATGCTAAAAACGTGCGCTTTGAACGCTGGGAAGCCGATCGTGATTTGGGGGCGAATCCCGATGCAGAGACGGTGATTAACGCCTATCAACATGCGATAGATCGACTGGTCGCTGAGAAGGGTTATCAGAGCTGGGACGTGCTGAGCATGCGGGCGGATAATCCGCAGAAAGCGGTGTTGCGCGCTAAGTTTCTCAATGAACACACGCACAGCGAAGATGAGGTGCGTTTCTTCGTTGAGGGTTCAGGGCTGTTCTGCCTGCATTTGGATGGCGAGGTTTATCAGATTCTGTGTGAGAAGAACGATTTGATTTCCGTGCCAGCCGGTACCGCGCACTGGTTTGATATGGGATCTGAGCCGCACTTTACTGCGATTCGTATTTTCGATAACCAGGAAGGCTGGGTAGCGAACTTTACCGGCGACAAGATTGCCGATGCCTATCCGCGCCTGGCGTGATCATGGGGCGGCATGAATACCGCCCCTACAACCATGCGCCAACCGTAAGGTCGTCATTTATGACGACCCCTAATCAACAGCAATCAGCTTACGGCTGAAAAATCCCTTCCTGAACTTGCGCTGGCGTGACCACACCAGTATCCAGCACCCAACCGCTAATCAGCGCTGCAGGCGTGACGTCAAACGCCGGGTTATACACCGCTGCGTTGGCGGGTGCCCACTGCACGCTGCCAAAACTGCCCGCTACGCCCGTCACTTCGCTGGCGGCGCGCTGTTCAATCGGTATTGCGCCACCGTTCGGACATAAGCGATCCAGCGTGGTATGCGGTGCCGCCACATAGAAGGGAATGCCGTGATACTGCGCCAGCACGGCCAGGCTGTAAGTGCCAATCTTATTCGCCACATCGCCATTGGCAGCGATGCGATCCGCACCCACCCAAATCGCATCGACCACGCCGCGCGCCATCAAACTGGCGGCCATCGAATCGGTGATCAACTGATAGGGAATATTCAGCTCGCCAAGTTCCCACGCGGTTAAACGCCCACCTTGCAGCAGCGGTCGGGTTTCATCTACCCAGACATTTTTCACCAAGCCCTGCTGATGGGCATAGGCAATCACGCCGAGCGCCGTACCGACGCCCGCCGTCGCCAGCCCACCGGTATTACAGTGCGTCAGCAACTGGCTATCCGGTTTCACCAGTGTGCTCCCGGCGCAAGCGATGTTGTCGCATAGCTGTTTATCTTCCGCCACCAGCCGCAGTGCTTCGGCACTGAGCGCCGCGTCATAATCGTGCTCAGCGAGTGCCGTTTTCATGCGATCAAGATTGTTCATTAAGTTCACCGCCGTTGGACGAGCGGCGCGCAGCACGTTAAGCGCTTCAGCCAGTTCGGGGCGCGTTGCACCTTGCTCGGCGAGCAGCGCCAGCAGCAAACTGGCGGAGAGGCCAATCAATGGCGCTCCGCGCACGCGCAGGGCGTGAATATGATCAACCAGCTGAGCAACGCTATGCGCAGGCTGCCAGTTTTTCTGTTGCGGCAGCGCCTGCTGGTCAAGGATCCACAGTTGATTATTGCGGACCTCAAGGCTGGTGGTGCGAAGTGTTTGCATGATGTGAAATCCCTGTTGCGTTGATGCTGGCTATTGTGCCAACATGCTGAACGGATGTATAGACGTCTGAACGGCTTATTACTATCGAAACTCGAGGAACAGGCAATGTCGCAATACCGTACGTTCACCGCTGCCGATGCTGTGGAATATGCTAAAAAATTTGGCGGTGTTGACGACCCGTCCACGCTGGTGAGCGCTGAAGAGATCGGGGATGGCAATCTCAACCTGGTATTTAAGATTTTCGATAATCAAGGCCGTAGCCGTGTGGTCGTCAAGCAGGCGCTGCCGTATGTGCGCTGCGTGGGCGAGTCATGGCCGCTCACGCTGGATCGCGCGCGTCTGGAGGCGCAGACGCTGGTTGAACACTACAAATATTGTCCTCAGCACACCGTTAACATCACGCATTACGACGCAGACTTAGCGGTGATGGTGATGGAAGATCTCTCCAGCCATCGCATCTGGCGCGGCGAGCTGGTGAAAGGCGCCTACTACCCGCTGGCGGGCCGTCAGGTAGGGGAATATCTGGCACAGACGCTGTTCCATACTTCCGATTTCTTTCTGCATCCCCACAAGAAAAAAGCGGAAGTCGCGCGTTTTATTAATCCGGAAATGTGTGAAATTACAGAAGATCTGTTCTTCAACGATCCCTTTACCGATCACGAACGCAACAGCTATCCCACCGCGCTGGAATCGTTGGTGGTTAGCCTGCGCACCGACGACGCACTCAAAATCGCCGTCGCGGGACTGAAGCACCGCTTTTTCGCTGATGCGGAAGCGCTGCTGCACGGTGATGTTCATAGTGGCTCGATCTTCGTGGCAGATGGCAGCCTGAAAGTGATCGATGCCGAGTTTGGCTACTTTGGACCGATCGGCTTTGACGTCGGCAGCGCTATTGGCAACCTGCTGATTAATTACTGCTGCCTGCCGGGCCTGCTGGCCCCGCGTGAAGCGGCGGAAGGGCGTGAGCGTCGCTTGAGTGACGTACACGATATCTGGAGCCACTTTGCTAGCCGCTTCCTTGAGCTGGCACAGGAAAAAACCACCGACGTGGCGCTGGCTTATCCCGGCTATGCCGCATCGTTCCTGCAAAAAGTCTGGCGCGACACCATTGGCTACTGCGGCACTGAGTTGATTCGACGTACCGTAGGTATGTCACATGTTGCGGATTTCAAACAGATTGAAGATGTGACGATGCGCACTGAATGCATCCGCAGCTGCATAACGCTGGGACGCACGCTGATTTTAGCCGCCGATCATGTTGCGGATGTTGATGCGTTGATTGCACGGATTCGCCAGGCGGGCTGAATTTCTGATAAAAAAAAGCCTCCCGAAGGAGGCTTTTCGTTTTTATGCGGCTTCACTTGCTCGTGGGTTAGGCTTGCTTTGCGGCTTGGGGACCGCCAGCGCCTCGGGAGCAAAATCATCCACGTTAATCGCTTTCAGGCGGCTTGCTTCAGCGCGCACCAGTACCTGGGCTTCGCTCTCATCAATCCATCCCTCTTGCAGCGCACGCTGCGCCAGCGCATCCAGCCGGGTAAACGGCAGATGTTTTTTCTGCTGCTGGCACAGGCGATCGTGAATCACTTCTGCTGCCATGACATCCTGCAGCGCTTGCTCCAGCTGACCGGCCGGATTGTGCGCGCTGGGTGCCAGATACTGGCCGCGGCCTAAACGGGTGCGCGTGGCGGAGGGCAGTTGCAGCAGTTTCGCCAGTTTATGATCCAGCTTATCTGATGGTGCAGGGCAGTGATGACCGCCAGCGAAAATCACCAGACGCAGCGCACCGGCTACCATGCGATTTGGGAAGTTGCGCAGCAGATCATCCATCGCTACCTCGGCCTGATGCAACGCATCCTGCACCCCCCAATGCACCAGCGGTAAATCAGCCTCGTTACGGCCTTCATCGTCATAGCGTTTCAGCGTGGCCGATGCCAGATACATTTGGCTGAGTACATCGCCGAGGCGCGCCGAGATGCGTTCGCGACGCTTCAGGCTGCCACCCAGTACCGCCATCGATACATCCGACAACAGCGCGAGGTTGGCACTTAAACGGTTGAGATGCTGATAATAGCGGCGCGTAACGTCGCGGGTTGGCGTGGCACTGGTACGGCCGCCGGTTAAACCCAGCCACAGGCTGCGTACTTTATTGCTGCCCACGTGGCCGATATGGCTGAACAGCGCACGGTCAAAGGTAATCAAATCGTTTTTCGCCGCGGCGTTCATCTCTTCCAGCACCCATGGATGGCAGCGAATGGCGCCCTGACCAAAGATAATCATGCTACGCGTCAAAATGTTGGCGCCTTCCACGGTGATGGCGATCGGCGCGCCCTGGTAAGCGCGGGCCAGGAAGTTGTTTTCGCCCAGCATGATGCCTTTACCACCGGCGATATCCATCGCATCGATGATGGCGCGCTGGCCGCGATGGGTGCAGTGATACTTCACAATCGCTGACAGCACCGCCGGTTTCTCACCGAGCATGATGCCGCTGGTGATAAGCGTCGCAGCGGCGTCCATCACGTAGGCGTTGCCGGCGATGCGTGCCAGCGGCTCTTCAATCCCTTCCATCTTACCGATGGAAAGTTTGAACTGGCGGCGAATGTGCGCATAGGCACCGGTTGCCAATGCCATACTCTTCACGCTGCCGGTAGAGTTGGATGGCAGCGTAATACCACGGCCTACAGACAAGCACTCCACCAGCATACGCCAGCCCTGGCCGGCCATCGACGGACCACCGATGATGAAATCGATGGGTACGAAGATATCTTTACCGCGAGTTGGGCCGTTCTGGAACGGCACATTAAGCGGGAAGTGACGCTGACCAATCTCCACACCAGGCGTGTGCGTAGGGATCAGTGCACAAGTAATCCCCAGCTGTTCCGTCTCGCCCAGCAGATGGTCCGGATCGGAAAGCTTAAACGCCAGGCCGAGTACGGTCGCGATCGGTGCCAGCGTAATATAACGTTTGTTCCAGGTAAGGCGCATGCCCAGCACCTGCTGACCTTGCCATTCACCCATGCACACGACGCCCGTATCAGGAATAGCGCCGGCATCAGATCCGGCTTCCGGGCTGGTCAACGCAAAGCAGGGAATTTCGTCACCGCGTGCCAGACGCGGCAGATAGTGATCCTTCTGCTCATCGGTACCGTAATGCTGCAGTAACTCGCCTGGGCCAAGTGAGTTTGGTACGCCGACGGTAATCGCCAGAATGCCGGAAACGCCGGCCAGTTTTTGCAGCACGCGCGCCTGCGCATAAGCTGAGAACTCCAGGCCGCCGTACTCTTTCTTAATGATCATGGCGAAGAAGCGATGCTGCTTCAGATACGCCCACAGCTCCGGCGGTAGATCGGCCATTTCATGGGTGATTTCGAAGTCGTTCGCCATGCGGCATGCTTCTTCCACCGGGCCATCAATAAAGGCCTGTTCCTCTTCGGTCAGTCGCGGTTGCGGATAGTTGTGCAGCTTCTGCCAATCCGGCTTTCCGCGGAACAGATCGCCTTCCCACCAGGTGGTGCCCGCGTCAATCGCCTCTTTTTCGGTGCGTGACATCGGTGGCATCACTTTCTGGAAGCTGCGCAGCGCCGGTTTTGAAAACATGCTGCGGCGCAGTGCAGGCAGGTTAAACGGCAGCAGGATAATCGCCAGCGGCACCAGCAGCCACGGGGTCCAGAGGCCAGCGGCCGCGAGTGCGCCGGTCCATAGCAGCAATATGACGCTGCTCAGCTGCAGGGAGATTTGGTGGTAAAACAAGACGCTAAGTAAAATTAGCGTCGCAACAATTGAGGCAACCAACATAATGAACCACTCCATAAGTAGTAAGAGGTCTGACCTGTTATGGGTGTAGGTTTAGAATAGCGGGCAAAATTTATCAATCTGTTTACATCGCAATTACAACCCAACTCACAAATTCATTGCGTGTACGGCAACAACTGCCAAACTTCCTTCAGCCATCGCGCTTTTCCTCGGTGCTGGCGCTTTGCGGCTTAGCCCCATTCCGTTAAACTTGCTGGGTCAATCTTTCCTCTAAAGGACATCCCTATGTATCAGGACATTATTCGCTCAGAACTCAATGAAGCAGCCGATACGCTCACTACGTTCCTGAGTGACGAAGCCAATATTCATGCGATTCAGCGCGCTGCGGTTCTGCTTGCCGATAGCTTTAAAGCAGGTGGCAAAGTGCTCTCCTGCGGTAACGGCGGCTCACACTGCGATGCCATGCATTTTGCTGAAGAGTTGACTGGGCGCTATCGTGAAAATCGTCCTGGTTATCCAGCCATTGCCATTTCGGATGTCAGCCATCTCTCCTGCGTCAGCAACGATTTCGGCTATGACTATGTGTTCTCACGCTACATCGAAGCGGTGGGCCGTGAAGGGGATGTGGTGCTGGCGCTCTCTACCTCGGGTAACTCCGCCAACATTATTAAAGCAATTGAAGCTGCCCGCGCCAAAGGGATGAAAGTGATCACCCTGACCGGCAAAGATGGCGGCAAGATGGCGGGCTCGGCGGACATCGAAATTCGCGTGCCGCACTTTGGCTATGCCGACCGCATTCAGGAGATCCACATTAAAGTGATTCATATCCTGATGCTGTTAATCGAAAAAGAGATGGTTAAGTAATGACGTGTTCCTCTCGCCGCTTGCGAGAGGGACTCATTTAAGGCGGTTGCTATGTGCGAATTGCTCGGGATGAGCGCCAATGTCCCTACGGACATCTGTTTCAGTTTTACCGGTCTGGTGCAGCGTGGCGGTGGAACCGGGCCGCACAAAGATGGCTGGGGCATCACCTTTTACGAAGGCAAAGGTTGCCGCACGTTCAAAGATCCGCAGCCGAGCTTTAACTCGCCAATTGCCCGTTTGGTGCAGGAATATCCCATCAAATCGCATTCGGTGGTGGCGCATATCCGCCAGGCGAATCGCGGTGAAGTGTCGCTGGAAAATACCCATCCGTTTACGCGTGAGCTGTGGGGCCGTAACTGGACTTACGCCCATAATGGGCAGCTGAAAGGCTATCGCCAGCTGGATACCGGGCCCTTCCGTCCTATTGGCGAAACCGACAGTGAAAAGGCGTTTTGCTGGATTCTGCACAAACTTACCGAGCGCTATCCGCGCACGCCGGGTAACTGGCCTGCGGTGTTTCGCTATATTGCAGAGCTGGCTGCAGAAATGCGTGAGAAGGGCGTATTTAACATGCTGTTATCGGATGGGCGTTACCTAATGGCCTTCTGCTCAACCAATCTTTACTGGATCACGCGCCGCGCGCCGTTTGGCAAAGCGACGCTGCTCGATCAGGACGTAGAAATTGATTTTCAGCAGCAGACTACGCCGCAAGATGTGGTGACAGTGATTGCCACACAGCCATTAACGGGGAATGAAACCTGGCACCGGATAGTGCCAGGCGAGTGGGCGTTATTTTGCCTGGGTGAGCGCCAGGAATGATTTCGAGGCAGCATCCGGTGTCGATATCACCGGCGTGTTGTTCACCGCATATTGGCCGGTTGCCGTCACGTTCACCGTTGGCGGCACGCGGTACTTCACAAAGTAGGCATAGCCCGGCTGCAGTTCACGCCAGAAATTAATATCGCTTGAATAACGATGGCGCTGCATGTTGCTTTCCGTCATGCGGAATGGATAGATGTTGACCTGAATCTCCTGCTGACCATTACGCAGCGCGGCGTTGGTATAGTTGAAGATCTCATCCATTGACGCATTGGTCATCGCGTAGCAGCCAATCGATACGCAATCACCGTGAATCATCAGAAACTTACCGTCATAACCTTTAGCGCGATCGTACTGGTTAGGGAAACCGGTATTAATGGCGCGGTAAAAACGGCTATCGGGTTTTAACTGGTTAAGCTTAACGTTATAAAAGCCTTCCGGACTTTTAAAATCGCCCTGACGACGTTTAGGTCCTAAACCGCCAGAAAAATTACAGATGCGATAGCTGTCCAGCAGACGATATTCATTACCGATTTTGCCGTACAGTTCCAGCGTACGCTCTTCCTTGAAAATCTGAATAAAAACCGGGGTTCCAATCAGTTGTTTCTTTAACTCTTTGCTCACCGGAGCCAGCGGTTGCGTAGGCTCGGGGTTAATTGCCCAGCTAAGGAGCGGCATAAGAATCATCGCAAGCAATAATGCGATTCTGCCCATTCTGTAGATACCTTGATGTGAAGAGAGACGATGACGCTGCGCGTCTGGGTATTGCATTATCGGAAATATCCGCTATCGCTGCGCAACATTAACATTGTCTGGCTTTTAATCAAGCCAGTGTCCGAGAAAATGGCGCGTTCCTAAAGGGAATGCGGCCATAAATTTGTAAACTTTAATTAGTCCGACAAAAATTTCGCGCATTTTGTACGAAGGTTAAAATTTATAATCCGAGCAGCAAACAAGAACGGTCTTGTCGGAAGGGGTCAGCCACCTCCTTATACTGCGCCAAACCCTTTCAGCAGGAAAAAATCTATGAATCTCTCGGTGGCCCCTTCGGTTTATCAGGTTGAGGATCTTCATTATATGTTATCGCCCGGTCCTGACCTGATTAATCGGCATCTCAGGAATGGCACCCCATGGGAACCGGCAATGGTCTCTCTCTCAAAATTACTCATCAAAGGGATAGATCGCCCGGTGTTGATCGATGTCGGGGCCAATTTGGGGGCCTGGTCGGTGCCGATGGGTGACCATATTCGTGAGCAGGGCGGCACGTTATATGCCTTCGAACCTCAGCGGCAGGTGTTTTATCAGCTGTGCGCCAATCTGTTTATCAATCAGCTGTTTCATTGTCATGCAAGGCAGATGGCAATAGGTGATATCAATGGTGAAATTGATGTTCCGGTGCTGGATATGCAAACCGAGATTAATGTTGGTGCGCTTTCTCTGGATGCTGAAATTCGTGCCCAAAGGCAGGTATTAAGTACCAAATTAACCGAGAGTGAATCTGTGCGTATTGCAACGCTGGATAGTCTGGAATTGCCTGGCGCGCACCTCATTAAAGTGGATGTTGAAGGTTTGGAGCTTGAAGTACTCAGGGGCGCTCGGCACTGGCTTGAAACGTCTGCTTATCCGCCCATTTTGTTCGAAGTCTGGCGAGAGCAGCTCAAAGCATTCGTTCCAAAACGTAACCGCTTGCTGGACTTTGTGCGCGGGGAATTGGGCTATGAAGTCGAGCTGTTTGGTGAGCTTGCTATCGCACAACATCCCTCTAACAAACGTTTAAATATCACCATCAGCGATAAAGGAATGGTGATTAATCCCTGAAATTAATCCCACATGCGCGCTCTGTGAACACTTTTGCATCTGTACAAATATCCAGTATTATAATGAGGTCTTATTTTTAATCTGGGTTAGTTACACACGTGAAAATCATTCATGTCGATATGGACTGCTTTTATGCGGCGGTGGAGATGCGCGATGATCCCTCATTGCGTGATATCCCCATTGCAATTGGTGGCAGCCGTGAGCGACGTGGCGTGATCAGTACCGCCAACTATCCGGCCCGTAAGTATGGCGTGCGCAGCGCGATGCCCACCGGCATGGCGCTAAAACTTTGCCCTCATCTGCGTTTATTGCCCGGTCGCTTTGATGCGTATAAAGAAGCTTCGCACCAGATTCGCGACATCTTCTCGCGCTATACCTCGCTGATTGAACCGCTCTCGCTGGATGAAGCCTACCTTGATGTTACCAACAGCCTGCATTGCCAGGGCTCGGCAACGCTGATGGCGCAGGCCATTCGTGCGGATATTCTGCGCGAAACCGGATTGACCGCTTCTGCCGGTATTGCGCCCATCAAGTTTCTTGCCAAAATCGCCTCCGATCTCAACAAGCCCAATGGGCAATATGTGATAACGCCTGACGCCATGTCTGATTTTTTACTGACGCTGCCGCTGAGTAAGATCCCCGGCGTTGGCAAAGTCGCCACCAAAAAGCTGGAAGAGATGGGCTTACGCACCTGCGCCGATGTGCAGCAGGCCGATCTTGCCCTGCTGCTAAAGCGCTTTGGCAAGTTTGGCCGCATATTGTGGGAACGCAGCAACGGCATTGACGAGCGAAATGTCGTGGTGGAGCGTGAGCGTAAATCCCTCGGCGTTGAGCGCACGTTAATGGAAGATATTCATCACTGGGAGCAGTGCCTGGAAATTATTGATTTTCTCTACGCTGAGCTGGAGCGTCGCTTAACCGCCATCAAGCCGGATAAGCAGATTGCCCGCCAGGGCGTTAAGCTGAAGTTTAACGATTTCCAACAGACCACGCAGGAACATGTCTGGCCGGTGCTGAATAAAGAGGACATGATCGCCGTCGCGCGTCAGGCCTGGAATGATCGTCGGGCAGGGCGCGGTGTCAGGCTGGTGGGATTGCATGTCACCATGGTGGATCCGCAGCTGGAGCGGCAGCTGGTGCTGGGGTTATAACAGGGCGCGCTGGTGCACGCCCTGTCAAAGTATTACTTCTTAGCGTACTTCGCTTCCAGCGTGGCAAACCAGGGCGCGACGAAATCACTGTTCTCGCCCCAACCTGGGATGATGTTATTCAGTGAAGCCATGTTAACTGCACCCTGCTGGCTGTTCAGCTGCTGCTGCGAAATCGACGCCGCTTTGAACTCATAGGTTGCGGGCGTTGCTTCGCCGCCAATCTTATTCGCCACCAGGCGCATATTGACCGCGCCAATGGTTTTTGGATCCACCGCTACCGTTTGCACCCACGGGCTGTTCTTCTCATGCATCAGCTGCAGATCCTGATTGGATACGTCGATGCTATAGAGTTTGATCTCGGTACGGCCGTTCTCCTGCAACGCTTTGTAAGCGCCCTGGCTGAAGGCATCCCACGATCCCCAAATGGCATCGATCTTACCTTTCGGGTATTTGGCCAAAATGGCGCCAATCTTGTTGGCGGTATCGCCTTGCACATCAGAGGAAACCGCACCAATCGATTCCAGTTGATGAATGCCAGGATTCGCTTTTAACAGCTTCTCATACACCACCTGCCGGCGATCCATCGCTGGGAAACCCGCCACCCATAGCTTGACGATGTTCGCCTTGCCGTTGAAGTCTTTGATCAAGCTGCCGAGTGATTCTTGCGCCAGCGAGGCGTCGTTTTGTGCCGTTACGGTTACGCCCTCCACCGGGGTATTAACCGGCGTATCAAACACGGAAAGCTTAATGCCGGCCGCAGTGATACGTTGCACCAGCGCGGTAGAGTAAGGATCTTTACCGTGCGACAGAATAATGCCGTCATATTTCTGGCTAATCGCCTGATTAACGAAATCCTGGAAACGCGCATCGTCACCGTTGCTTAGGAAAGTACTGACTTTAAAGCCCAGCTTGCGTCCCTGCTGGATTGCCCCGGCAACAAACTGCGTGGTGTTATCGTCTGAACCGAGGTTACGGATAATCGCAATGCGCACCGGACCTTCGTGGTTGGCGATCGCCGCAGGCACCGGTGTGACGGTGTCGGCGAAGGCGATGCTGGTATTGAGCAGGCTAACGGCCAGCAGCGAAAGGGTGATTTTTTTCATTATGATCTCTTTCTGGTTTAACGCGCCTTAGCGGCGCTGGATGTAAGTGATGGCCAGCGCCAGCGCCAGCACCAGGCCTTTGATAATGTCCATGGCGTAATAGGGTACTGACAGCATCACCAGCCCGTTTTGCAACACTCCGAGGATCACGGCGCCCACTAAGGTCCCGAGCGCATTAGGTTTGCCGGAACCGGCCAGCGAGAAGCCAATCCACGCTGCGGCCACGGCATCCATTAAATAGCCACCGCCAGCATTCACCTGCGAGGAGCCAATACGCGAAGCCAGTAAAATGCCGCCCAATCCCGCCAGCAGCGATGCCAGCACATAGGCCAGCACGCGATAGCGTGTAGTGCGAATGCCCGACAGGCGCGCCGCTTCCGGGTTGCCACCCAGCGCATACATGCGACGACCATGCTTCGTTAGCGACAGCGCCAGCTGCGCCACAATCGTTACCACCAGCATGATAATCACGATAGTTGGCACCTGGCCGAGCAGACCAAAGGCGGCAGGAATGGTGCCCTCGGCCATATCGCCGCTGGGCAGCACCATGTTTTCAGTGATCGAGCCGCCAAAGCTGTAGGTCATTGCGACGCCCTGAATCACAAACAGCGTGGCCAGGGTGGCGAGCATGTCGGGAATCCGCAGAATCACGATCAGGAAGCTGTTGAACAGCCCGACCAGCGTGCACAGCAGCAGCGTAATGATGATAGCTTCGGTAGTGCCAAAGCCGTGCCACACGAATAGCGATATCACCAGTGCATTGGCTAGTGACGCCGTAGAGCCCACCGACAGGTCAAAGCCGCCAACCGTCAGCGAAAGGGATACGCCAATCGCGATCACCGTAACGATGGCAATCGATCGCAGGATGTTGATGATGTTGGTCGGTTCCAGAAAGCTATCTGAGGCGAGTCCAAATGCCGCAATCAGGATGACAACCGTCAGCAACATGCCCCATTTATAAAGGAACTCGAAGAGTTGATGGCGCAGAGAAGGCCGCGGGTTTAGGGATAATTCTTTGCTGCTCACGCAGGTGTTCCTCCGGTGGAATAAAGCAGAAGCATCTCTTCTGTCGCTACATCGGCGTCCATTTCTGCCACGATGCGCCCATCCCAGAGCACACAAATGCGGTCGCATAGGCCGACCAGTTCAGCAAACTCACCCGAGGCATAAATGATGCCTTTACCTTCGCGCGCTAAGCCGTCAATCAGGCTGAACAGTTCGGTTTTAGCTTTGATATCCACGCCTTTGGTGGGCTCGTCAAAAATCAGAACATCGGCGTTATTACGCAGCCATTTGCCAATCGCCACCTTTTGTTGATTGCCACCCGACAGACGTCGCAGGATCTGCGCCGGCCCGGTGGTGCGTACATTCAGGCGCTGAATCACCTCTTCAGCCCAGCGCCATGCCTGACGATGACCAAACAGGCTCCAGCGTGAAAAGCTGTTATCGGCGCTGATACTCAAATTCATGCTCACCGGCTCATCAATGAAAATACCCTCTTTACGACGCTCTTCCGGCACCAGCGCCATGCGGTTTTCCACCGAATCATGCGGCGAACGCGGTCGCCACGGCTTGCCATGTAACTCGCCTTTCTCAACCCGGCTTTTGCTGGCACCAAACAACGCTTTGCACAGTTCGGTCTTCCCGGCACCGGCTAAACCTGCAATGCCAAGGATTTCGCCTTTATGCAGACGCAACGAAATATCTTGCAGCAGACGATCGTCATGTAAGCCTTCAACCGACAGGAGCAGCGGCTGCGCCTGATGTATGCGGCGCGGTGGAAAGACATCGTCGAGCTGATGTCCCAGCATCTTCTCAACGATTTGCTCGCCGCTTAGCGCCGCCATCGGACTACTTTCGATCAGGCGTCCATCGCGCAGCACCGTCAGCCGATCGCAAATCGCTTTAAGTTCATGAATGCGGTGCGAGATGAATACCACGCCAATGCCGCTCGACTGTAAGCGGCGCACGACGGCAAACAGGCGCTCGCTTTCATGCTGATCGAGCGGGGCGGTGGGTTCATCAAGAATCAGGAAGCGGCAGTGGTGAGATAGCGCACGTGCCAGCAAGATTTGCTGCTTCTCCGCCAGCGAACAGCGCTCAACCAAACGGTTCACATCCAGGTTGACTTCCAGCTGTGCCAGCAGCGCGCGCGCCTGATGGCGCGTTTCATGCCAGTTGTAGCCATGGCCCGGCTCCGCTAAGCGGTCGAGCAGAATGTTCTCCGCGACGCTGAGTTGCGGCACCAGCGCCACGTCGACTTCCTGCTGAACCAGATGAATGCCAAGCTTTTTGGCATCACGCGGCGAGCGCAGGGCGACGGGAACGCCATCCAGCAAAATTTCCCCGCTGTAATGGGTGTGCGCTCCAGCCAGCACCGCCATGAGCGTCGATTTCCCCGCGCCGTTGGCGCCCGTCAGGGCATGTACCGAACCGCCTTCAGTCAGAAAATCGACCTGCGATAGCGCGGCAAAACCGCCAAAAGCGATGGAGATATTACGCATCTCCAGGCGGTTGATCGCCGTCATTCAGCCGTGCCTTTAATTATTTGAGTTGGGGGCATTTTTTCCTGAACCCTCGCGCTGGGCAACAAACGAAAGGGCATAAGCTAGCACGAAATCATATTAGCCATCCAGACATCTGGATGTAATGGTGGCTAACGCTGGCGCAAGGGAAAGCGGTGGTTTAACTACGAGGCGTTATGGATAATGGGTAGAGTATTGTGCTGCTGAAGGCGATAGACTGAAACGAGTGGCTTAGGCATAAAAAAACCAGGCCGTAGCCTGGTTGATAGGTCAAACGTAAACTTACGCTTTTTCGGGTACCACGTTCAGCAGCGCTGTCAGCAGTTTCCAGTAAAGACCAACGCTCTCAATGTGTACCTGCTCATCCGGTGAATGCGGGCCGGTGATAGTGGGACCGATCGAAACCATATCCATGTTCGGATACGGTTTCTTGAACAGGCCACACTCCAAACCGGCATGAATCACCTGGATGTTTGGCGTTTTGCCAAACAGCGCTTCATAGGTTTTACGCGTCAACGCCATAACCGGTGAATCGGCATCGGGCTGCCAGCCTGGATAGCCGCCTTTGGGTGCCGTTTGCGCGCCAGCCAGTTCTCCCAGCGAAGTCAGCACTTCAACCACCCAATCTTTACCGGTATCGATCAGCGAACGAATCAGACAGATAATTTCGGCATTGTCCTGATCCATGCTTACCACGCCAACGTTCAGCGAGGTTTCCACCACGCCTTTGGCGACGTCGGAGTTACGAATCACACCGTTTGGCGTGGCGTTTAGCAGATTCAGGAAGCGATCGCGGCTATCGCTGCTCAGCGCCTGGCCCTGATGCGCCAGCGACTCGGTCACGACCGCGATATTCTTCTCTTTTGCTCCCAGCTCGTTCAGCAAGGTTGCCTGGAAATGGGCCGCAGCCGATTTCAGAGCATCCACTTTATGGCTGTCGATCGCCAGCGTCGCGAAGGCTTCACGCGGGATAGCGTTGCGCAGCGTACCGCCGGTGAATTCAATCAGGCGCACATCGAGATCGCGCGCGTGTAGCGCCAGAAAACGCGCCAGCAGTTTATTGGCGTTGCCCAGACCATGATGAATGTCGGCACCGGAGTGACCGCCTTTTAGGCCTTTCAGCGTCAGCTTCAGGGTTTCATAACCCGCTGGAATGGCTTCACGCGTCAGCGGCAGGGTGGTGATGAAGTCGATCCCCCCGGCGCAGCCCATGTAAATCTCACCTTCCTCTTCGGAATCGGTGTTGATCAGGATGTCGGCCTGCAGCCAGTTTGGCTGTAAACCAAATGCCCCGTCCATGCCGGATTCTTCGGTCATGGTCAGCAGCACTTCCAGCGGACCGTGCGTCAGGCTGCTGTCAGCCAATACGGCCAGCGCAGACGCCATACCAATGCCGTTATCGGCGCCGAGCGTGGTGCCGCGCGCTTTTACCCAGTCGCCATCAACGTACGGCTGAATCGGATCTTTGGTGAAGTCGTGCGCCGTGTCATTGTTCTTCTGCGGCACCATATCAAGGTGTGCCTGCAGCGCCACCGGCGTGCGTTTTTCCATGCCGGCGGTAGCGGGTTTACGAATCAGGATGTTGCCAACCTGATCGCGCTCAACCCAAAAACCTTGCTCTTTGGCCCAGCCAACAACGTATTCGGCCAGCGCTTCTTCGTGGTAAGAAGGGTGTGGAATGGAACAAATTTTGGCAAAAATATCCCACAGCGGTTGGGGTGAAAGTTGCGACAATTCAGACACCATGCGTCTCCTGTGTCAGCGTGGCGGACATACCGCACGCACGCGGGTTTCCAGTAAAAATCGTCGTCAGAACATCTGACGTGATGGGGCTGAGAATATCACTGTTTCTCACCGGGTGCGTAATCAGGCGCGCTAAAAACCTGCAACCAGTAAGACAGATGCTGGTTTTTAAGGCGTCAGATCCTTATAATCTCGCGCAACCTTTTCCCCCTTGCATATTTTTTAAGCCAAGTTTATTGGTTGGGATTCCTTCATATGAGCGAAAAATACGTCGTAACCTGGGACATGCTGCAGATTCATGCCCGTAAACTGGCCCAGCGCCTGCTTCCTGTGGAACAGTGGAAAGGTATTATCGCGGTGAGCCGCGGTGGTCTGGTTCCGGCATCGCTGCTGGCGCGCGAACTGGGTATTCGCTATGTCGATACCGTGTGCATCTCCAGCTACGATCACGATCATCAGCGTGAAATGAAAGTGCTGAAGCGTGCCGAAGGCGACGGTGAAGGATTCATCGTAATTGACGATTTAGTGGATACCGGCGGCACCGCGCAGGCGATCCGCGATATGTATCCAAAAGCGCGTTTCTGCACCATCTTCGCTAAGCCAGCAGGCCGTGCGCTGGTGGACGACTATATTGTCGATATCCCGCAGAACACCTGGATCGAGCAGCCCTGGGATATGGGCGTGGTGTATATCCCGCCTATCGTTAAAAGCTGATTGATGCATCGCAAACAACGCCCGGTTATGCCGGGCGTTGTGCTTTCTGCGTCTCGCGCGCGTATGACGTGTGCAGTACACTCTTAGCCATCGCTGTAACGTTGGCAGGAGAATCACTAAAATGTCTGATAAAAACCTGAGCGAAGAACTCTTTAAACCCCGTTTTAAACACCCGGAAACCTCTTCACTGGTGCGGCGTCAGCATCACACGCCAGCGCAGGTGCATAACGCGTTGGAAGGGGATACCCAGCGCGGCTGGTATCGCATGCTGAATAAGCTGCTGTGGACGTGGCGTGGGTTATCGCCGCAGGAGATCAGCGAAGTGCTGGCGCGCATTGCGGTGAGCAACTTTGAGCGCACCACGGAATCTCTGCTGGATACCGTGATTGGCTATCGCGGCGGCAACTGGAATTATGAGTGGTCAAAACAGGCGGCAATCTGGCAGCAGCGCGCGATGCAATCTGGAAATCACGACGAAGCCGGACAACACTGGCTGCATGCCGCCAATTTATTCAGCCTCGCGGCCTATCCTTATATTAAAGGCGATGAGCTGGCCGATCAGGCGCAGGTGTTAGCCAATCGCGCCTATGAAGAGGCCACGCAGCGTTTGCCGGGTGAACTGAAATCACTGACGTTCCCGATAAACGGTGGCGCGCCGGTGACTGGCTTCCTGCACATGCCTGCGCAGGCTAAAGCGCCGTATCCCACCGTGTTACTGTGCGGCGGTCTCGATTCGCTACAAAGCGATCACTATCGCTTGTTCCACGATTACCTGGCACCACGTGGCATTGCTATGCTGACGCTGGATATGCCGTCGGTGGGTTTCAGCAGCAAATGGACGCTGAATCAGGACACCAGCCAGCTGCATCAGCAGGTGCTGCGCGAGCTGAGTAACGTGCCGTGGATTGATCACACCCGCGTTGCGCTGCTGGGCTACCGCTTCGGTGCCAATGTGGCAACACGGCTGGCGTATCTTGAAGTGCCGCGCGTGCGTGCCGTCGCCACGTTGGGGGCGATGGTGCACAACGTATTTGTTGATGCGCAGCAACAGCAGCAGTTACCGGATATGTATATGGATATGCTGGCGAGCCGTCTCGGCATGTCATCCACCTCTGACAGTAATCTGCGTATCGAGCTCAACCGCTATTCCCTGAAAGTGCAGGGCTTGCTCGGTCGCCGCACGCCAACGCCAATGCTGGCAGCGTACTGGCCGGATGATATTTTTGGCCCGGAAGAGGATGCGCAGTTGATCGCGAATTCCTCTGCGCAAGGTAAGACGCTGGCAATTGCAGGCAAGCCGGTTTTTGCCAGTTTCGACAAAGTCTTAAACCAAATTTGTGACTGGCTGGCAAAACAGTTGCAAAACTAACTGGCGAAACCTCAAACCTCTGCTACTACTTATATCCGTGATTTTCCATTTTTAGTTTCATGGGAAGCTAAAAATGCATTTGATGCGGTTTATTTGAGGGAGAGTTTGCATGACGTTACCGAGTGGTCACCCCCGTAGTCGCCTGCTTAAGCGCTTCACCGAATTGGGGCCGTACATCCGTGAAGGAAAATGCGAAGAGACGCGTTTCTTCTTTGATTGCCTGGCGGCCTGCGTCAACGTCAAGCCTGCGCCGGAGCTGCGTGAATTTTGGGGCTGGTGGATGACGCTGGAAGCGCACGAAGATCACTTCACCTATGAATATCACTTTGGTCTGTTTGATAAAGCCGGCGATTGGGGCACCGCAACCATTAAGGGCAAAGAGAACAATGCCAAAGTGGAGAGCACGCTGCGTAATTTCCACGAGCGTCTGAAAGCGATGCTGTTAGAGCAGAAGTTGGATCTGAAACCGGCGGAAGGGTTTAAAGACGAGCCGGTAAAATTGAGCGCCTGATACTCTCGCGCGTGAATAAATAAGAAAGAGCCGGTGATGAGCCGGCTCTTTTTTTATCGACACAGCAAGGGTAATACGCAATCAGAATTGGTAAGTCAGACCCACGGCTACGATGTCATCGTTGTTCAGGTTCAGCTTGTTGTTATCATCCAGCTGGTTGATTTTGTAATCAACAAAGGTCGACATGTTTTTGTTGAAGTAGTAAGTCATGCCCACGTCGATATATTTAACCAGATCTTCATCACCGATACCTTCGATGTCTTTACCTTTGGTCTGGATATAGCCAAGGGACGGACGCAGGCCGAAGTCAAACTGATACTGCGCCACCACTTCGAAGTTTTGCGCTTTGTTAGCAAAGCCACGTGTACCGATTGGCGTCATATTGCGGGTTTCGGTGTAGATAGAGGCCAGGTAGATGCTGTTGGCATCATACTTAATGCCCGCGCCCCAGGAATCAGCTTTATCGCCATGCCCCAGCGCCTGTTGCTGCTGCTGAATGGTACGATCGGAAGAGGTGATAGCCGACATCAGGCTGACGCCGGTATCACCAATGGTGTAGCCCAGTGATGCACCGTAACCGTCACCGTTCTGGCGAGAGGTATCGGTGATGCTGCCACGGGCGTTGGCGCTGGTCGCATCGTTTTTGCCCTGATATTGCAGCGCGAAGCGCAGGCCATCAACCAGACCGAAGAAGTTGCTGTTGCGGTACGTGGCCACGCCGGTAGCACGCGCGGTCATGAAGTTATCGGTACGCGCTGTACCGTCACCACCAAACTCTGGGAATACGTCCGTCCATGCCTCTACGTCGTAGAGCACGCCGTAGTTACGACCGTAATCGAATGAACCGTATTGACCGAATTTCAGACCGGCAAAGCCCAGACGGGTTTTGTTGCCGGCGTTCGCGTCAGAACCTTCAGAGTTATTGACGTTGTACTGATATTCCCACTGGCCGTAACCGGTCATCAGGTCGTTGATCTGCGTCTGACCTTTGAAACCGATACGAACGTAAGATTTGTCGCCGTCCTGGCTCGCATTATCGCTGAAGTAATGTTCAGCTTTAACGCGGCCGTAGAAGTCGAGTTTATTACCATCTTTGTTATAAACTTCTGCGGCGTTTGCGGTGGAAGCCAGCGCCAGCGCTGAAACGACTAATGCCAGTGTGCTTTTCTTCATTTTGCTATCAATCCCAATGAGTAAAATTTGTTGTACCCGTGAAAGGTTTTGTAAAACACGGGACTTTTTACCGGGTGGCGATGAACGTTTTATGACAGTTTTTCGGATTTCTTGTTAATTGCGAACTTTTGGTCTAGCGCATTGTCAGCGGATTTTTGTGCTTTTCCCCTTGCTGCTGTTGGCTTCCTTGCTCACTCCTGATAAAACGTCCCTTCGCAGATTTTTTTCTTATATGGCAGGAAAAACATGAGTGGCAGTCAGACCCTTGTGGTCAAGTTGGGTACTAGCGTCCTCACCGGCGGTTCGCGTCGGCTGAATCGGGCGCACATGGTGGAGCTGGTTCGTCAGTGTGCACAACTGCACGCGGCGGGCCATCGCATTGTTATCGTTACCTCCGGCGCGATTGCCGCTGGGCGCGAACACCTTGGTTACCCCGAACTGCCGCCTACCATCGCCTCAAAGCAGCTGCTGGCTGCGGTGGGGCAGAGCCGTTTGATCCAGCTGTGGGAACAGCTGTTTTCGATTTACGGTATCCACATTGGGCAGATGCTGCTGACGCGCGCCGATATGGAAGATCGCGAACGCTTCCTCTACGCGCGCGATATGCTGCGTGCGCTGCTCGATAACCACATCGTGCCGGTAATCAACGAGAACGATGCGGTAGCCACCGCCGAGATTAAAGTCGGCGACAACGACAATCTGTCGGCGCTGGCGGCGATGCTGGGCGGCGCCGACAAACTGCTGCTGCTCACCGATCAGCAAGGGCTATTCACCGCCGATCCGCGTACTAATCCTGAAGCGTCGCTTATCAGCGACGTGCACCAGATCGACGACGCGCTACGCACGCTGGCGGGCGGCAGCGTTTCCGGCCTCGGTACCGGCGGCATGGCCACCAAGCTGCAGGCGGCGGACGTGGCTTGTCGCGCCGGCATTGATGTGATCATCGCCGCTGGCAGTCGTCCAGACGTGATCAGCGACGTGCTGTATGGCAAACCGGTGGGCACGCGCTTCCACGCGCAGCAATCGCCGCTGGAAAACCGCAAGCGCTGGATCTTTGGCGCGCCGCCTGCCGGAGAGATCACCATTGATGATGGGGCACTGGCGGCGATGCTGGAGCGCGGCAGCTCGCTGCTGCCGAAAGGGATTCGTGAGGTGCAGGGCAACTTCTCACGTGGTGAAGTGATCCGCATTCGCAGCCTGCAAGGGCGGGATATCGCTCACGGCGTGACGCGCTACAACAGCGATGCCATGCGCATGATCGCCGGTCATCACAGCCAGGAAATTGGCGAGATTCTCGGTTACGAATATGGCCCGGTAGCGGTGCACCGCGACGACATGATCGTCAGTTAAGGAGTGGATGATGTTAGACGAAATGGGTAAAGCGGCGCGTGCAGCGTCGTACAAGCTGGCGGAACTCACCACCGAACAAAAAAATCAGGTGCTGCTCACTATCGCCGATCGCCTTGAAGCCGAAAGCGCCGAGATTCTGGCTGCGAACCAGCAGGATCTGGCCGATGCGCGGCAAAACGGCATGAGTGAAGCGCTGCTCGATCGTTTGACGCTTAATCCGCAGCGCCTGAAAGGGATCGCGGATGATGTCCGCCAGGTCTGCCGCCTGGCCGATCCGGTGGGGCAGCTGATGGATGGCGGCCAGCTGGATAGCGGTCTGCGCATTGAACGTCGTCGCGTACCGCTCGGCGTTATTGGCGTGATCTATGAAGCGCGTCCGAACGTCACCGTCGATGTCGCCTCCCTTTGCCTGAAAACCGGCAATGCCGTGATTCTGCGCGGCGGTAAAGAGACGTATCGCACCAATGCGGCCACGGTGCGGGTGATTCAAAATGCCCTGACGCAGCACGGTTTACCGGCGGGTGCGGTACAGGCGATTGAAAATCCCGATCGCGAGTTGGTTAATCAGCTGCTGAAGCTCGATCGCTACGTCGATATGCTGATCCCACGCGGCGGCGCAGGTTTACACAAGTTGTGTCGTGAAAATTCGACCATCCCGGTCATCACCGGCGGCATCGGCGTTTGCCATCTCTATCTGGATGAAACCATGGAGACCGAGGCGGCGCTGGAGGTGATCGTCAATGCGAAGAAACAGCGGCCAAGCGCCTGTAATTCGCTGGAAACGCTGCTGATTCATCGCGATCGGGCGGAGCGCTTTATCCCGGCATTCCTGCAGCGCATGGCGCAGGAGAAGATCGTGCTGCACGGCGATGAAAACGTGCTGGCGCTGCTGCAAAACGGCCCCGCTGACGTGGTGGCCGTGCAAGCGGAAAACTACGACGACGAATGGTTGTCGAACGATCTGAACGTCAAACTGGTGGCCGATATGGATGCCGCCATCGCGCACATTCGCGAGCACGGTACGCAGCACTCCGACGGCATCCTGACGCGCAGCCTTAGCAACGCCAATCGCTTCGTCAACCAGGTTGATTCCTCTGCGGTCTACGTTAATGCCAGCACCCGTTTCACCGACGGCGGCCAGTTTGGCCTGGGTGCCGAAGTGGCAGTCAGCACGCAGAAGCTGCACGCGCGCGGTCCTATGGGTCTGGAAGCGCTAACCACCTACAAATGGATTGGTTGGGGCGACGATACGCTACGTCGCTAATGTTCGCTCCTGCATGACAATGGGCACCGAAAACGGTGCCCATTTTTTTCGCTTTCGATCCAGTTATTTCCAGAGGTTTTTGATTTATTTCTGTCATCTATGGCGGGGTCACGGCTTTTCACCCATTTTTTCCTTTAGATACTGGTCTTACTGCTACAGAACAATCCTGAAAACCCCTGTCAGAACAAGCGATATGGCATTGTTCACTGGTTTCGGCATAACCGAAGGGGATAATGATCATGCAGCCTCATTGATAAAAGCGGTTGGGTAGTAAACTGACGGTAATATAAAATGAACTGGTAGCAAAAATGAAAATAACATTCAGTCTTTTACTGAAGGCAGATTATTAACTGATGGTTAAAAAAGAAAGTACCAGACAAGGGTTTACTGCCAGGCTGATTGCCGCGTGTGAAAGCGCGGGAATTGTCGGACATGGACGGAACAAACAGGTTGCGCTTGCTCTGCAGGAGAGGGGATGCAAGATCTCAACGCCGGGGGTTTGGAAATGGTTTAACGGACAATCGATTCCTGACGATAACAATCTACTGGCGCTCAGCCAGCTGTTAGACGTGCGCGTTGAGTGGCTGCAATTTGGTATGGAAAAACCGGCTGCCTTACTCACGCATCACAGTCTCACCCCTCCGCAGCATTTATTTCGCGTCGAGAGTCTGGATATTGGACAACATGGCGTCCGCAGCAGCAGCACGCGTGATGAACTGGTCGAAACCATTCAAGCCATTGAATACGGTCTGGAAGAAGCGCGCGTGTTGTTTAATGGCCGTCCGGCCGAAAACATTCGCCTCATTGCGCTCAACAGCGATTCGATGGCGGGCACTTTTGCGCCACGCGATCAGCTGTTTGTCGATATCAGCGTGCATCGCTTTGATGGCGATGGCATTTATTTATTTACGCTTGACGATCAACTCTATCTCAAACGCCTGCAGTTACAGCACAAAAAGGTGGCGGTGATCTCCGATAACAAGCGTTATGAAACCTGGTATTTAACCCTCGACGAAGCCAAAACATTGCAAGTGGTGGCGCGGGTCATCATGAGCCAGGCGCGCGATTACCAAATCCTGGGCTGATCGTATCACCTCAGCCACGGGCAAAAAAATATTGTGGCTGAAATCAAAAATTTAACTGATGGTAAATAAAAAATTAACCATTGGTGTTTGCCAATGCATTAGATCCTGTTAATAATTTGAGCATAGAAGGACGACACACCTGCTCCCGGATGAGCCCGCTCTTAAACAATTGAGGCGCTGCACAAGCGCGATGCATACCACCCAAAGTTAGTGAACTTTGGGATGGGGTGGATACGCACTTTGCAGCGTTGTCAGTTGCCCTCTGTTTTTCACTCTCCTCTACTTCACCCTGGCCGTTAATACTGCCGGGCGAGTTGACGTCGAGTGTTTTTCAGAGGAACAGCGGACGCTTCGGTTTAAGCCGAGTTGCCGTGCCTGCCACCCCATCGCCAAAGACTCATTCACAGGAGGAGTTATGGCGATTATCCAGTACGGAAAATCAGTATTTTCAGGTAATACACGCACGCGCCGCCATCGGCGGCGTCAATCCATCAGCCGCCTTAAGCGCAGCATCGATAGCGCTCTCGGCATCGAACCCGATAACATCACCTTGCGTACCGCTGAACGCATCTGTCAGCGCCAGACGCACTCACGCGTAGATTGCGCCGTTCTGGCGCCGACGCGCGTTCAGCAGGAACAAGCCAGCTTTGATAACTGCTGTTTACCCCATGTGTATTTGTACGCCGTGCGCTAATCCTTTCATCACTTTTCCCCAGTTTTAAACGGGACGTTTCTTTGTTGCTCACTGTTTAAGCATCCTTGAGCGTTTCGCTTATCAAATGACGCGCTCAAGCCGGTGAAGGATCAGCGTGATTTATGTTTGTTTGCCGTTTTGCGCAGCCCATTTCAGGCCGTTGCGCCCGTCAAAGAGGAACGACTATGAGCCAGATTATTGCCATCCTGAATTTCGAAGAGGGTTACCGCGAAGCGCCTTACCTTGACACCTTGGGGTTTCCCACCGTCGCGGGGGGAATTCGTATTGGCCCGAAAGGTGCCTCGCTCAGCAATTACATCTTTCAGGTGCCACGGCCCGTGGGCGACGTGTGGAAGCAATGCATTGTCGAGGGCAAGGTGCAGCAGATGAATCAGCGTGCGCTGGTGCAACAGGCGCTCGCCAAATGCAACGAAGCGCGCTGCGATGTGTTGATCAGCATGGGCTATCAACTCGGTATTGATGGGCTGGCGATGTTTCGCGGCATGCTGACGTCCATCACCCAAGGTGACTTTGACGCTGCTGCCAACGCCATGCTCGATAGCCTGTGGGCGCGCCAGACCTCAGGACGCGCGCGGCGGCATGCGGAAGTGATGCGTAGCGGCACCTACGACATCTATCGGGGGTTGCTATGAACCTGAAACTACTGATTTTTATCATTGCCGTGCTGCTGGTGATCATTGTGGTGCTGATCATGCAGCGCTTCACCACGCTGGAGTTCGTGAAGCATGCGCGCCTGCTGTTTAAAACCTGGTCGGTGTGGCTGGCGTCGCTGGGTTCAATGCTGAGCGCATGGGTGCAATCTTTCCCCTCCGCGGCGCTTGATGCGTGGAACAACATGCCACCAGACGTGAAAGAGATTCTGCCGCATAACTACCTTGGGCTGATTGGCGCCTTCATGGTGGCGATGGGCGTGATTGCTCAGTTCATTCGTCAGAAGAGCCTTAACCAACAGAAAACGGCGCTGGAGGAAAAAGCATGACGTTTCTTATGACATTGCTCGGCGGCAGCTGGCACTGGCTGGCCGCGCTGGCGGGCGTGATTGCCGCGCTGGCTGCCAGCTACTTCGGCGGCAAGAAGATCGGCAAGGTGCAGCAACAATCTCAATCCGCAGTGGAAAGCGCCGACAAAGCGGCAGCACAGGCGGTGGCGGTTAATCAGCAGCAGCAACAGCTGCGCGAGGAGGCCAAACGTGTGGAAGCCAGCAATCTTAATCTTGATGACGCTGCTGCTCGCGACAAGCTGCAGCAATCGAAATACCACCAACCCTGAAGCCCCGGTCGTCATCGACTCTGCCTGTACGCTTTTTTCCCCGATTTATACCCACGGCAATGACGCTGAGCGCATGGACGTTCGCACCGTGCGCGCCATTAACAACCACAACGACCTTTGGGATCGGCACTGCGGCCAACCGGCCCCCTAACGCTGCTCTCACGCATTTGCATTACCTACCTGAAAAGCCGAGGAGGCTATGATGATCGAAGTTAACTCTTATGCAGAACTGCGCACCACTGTACCGACCAAAAACGGCGATCTGGCATTTTTACGTCGCTACAACGCCGACTCCACCTTCCACGGCGGCGGTGACTTTACCGGCTTTATCGGCAGCACCACGGCCGCCGATGATGGGGGTACGCTGGCGGTGGGGAACGGGTTTTACTGGAAACGTGTGATTAACGATCCTTCCGATATCAACGTGTATCACTTTGGTGCCAAAGGTGATGGTTACGCCAACGATACCGATGCGTTCAATCGGATGCTGGCGTGGACGCAAAATTATTCAGGAAATATTGCTGCCTTACCGGTGCGTTTCCCTGGCGGTCGGTTCTTGATTAACCCCATTGACATTAGCGGCACCGAGCGCGCCTATTTTGGTTTACAAGGCGATGACGTGGAGCTGGGCTCTTTACCGCGTACGACCATCATCTCTGACAAAAGCCCCAACACGGTATTTAAGGTGAAGGCGCGCCGCACGTCGATCCGAGGCATTGCGTGGAACGGTCAGGCATCAGCGGACGTCACCACCAACAAAAGCACCATCACCGCCGATATGTGCAGCAACGTGCAGCCGTTCTTCGAGAATACCTGTATCGAAGGCACCACCGTCAATATCTACTGTTTCCGCGCGCAGAATAACGGCGGTACGGTGATCAAGCTGCTGGATACGCTGGACAGTAAATTTGACCAGATTTACACCCTGTATACCTACGGGCGCGTGTTTGATGTTGGCTGGTCGAACTCGCCGAAGGGCGCCTGGGATCACTCCACGGCAATTGAGATCTGTAACTGTAACTTCCAGACCGGTTATGCGGATGCCACGCTCTACATGCCGCGCGTGACGCAGGGGATTTTGCGTAACGTGTGGATCGAGCACACGCGCAACCCGGGCGATCTCTCCGACGGCGGCTGGACCATTGATACGCTGAATATTGAGGACTGCGGTAATCCGTTCAACCTCAACAACGCGCGCGTCACTATCCGCCAGCTCAACCTGCAATCGGGCGCTAAAGTGAGTACCGATGCCGCCGCCGGACGCTGGTTATCCACCTTTGAATATGGCTACCGCCGTGATGAAAGCTACGGCAGCTTCCTCACCGGATCGCTGCGTGCCGGCTATTTCAGCGGCTACAAAATCACTAACAATACCGACACCGATAACTGGTATCGCCTGGGGCAGCTGTTCTTCCCCAACGCCAACCAGCAGTGGGTGATGGAGTTGATTGGTAAGGCGGATGCCACCCAGCCAACCGGTACCGCGGGGTCGCCGGTGAATGTGGCGGCGACCGGGAAAACCTGGATCAACCTGCAGCGACTGGAAACGGTCTGGGCCGATGTCTATCACATGGGACAGCCAGCGGTGCTGGATATCCGCTACAGCCGCGTGGGCACCACCTATGCGGCGGTGTGGGTAAAGCTGCGCGCCAACAGCGGTGACACCATGATGAACCTGAAATGCACCGGTCCAACGCGTTTCGATAGCGGTTCCTGCTCGCTGTTCCAGCAGGACTTCTCGGTAGTGACCGATACCACCAAGCTGGGCGGCTTTAAACCGGCGGCGCGCTTCGGTCTGCATAACGGATTGGCGGGCATTGGCGCCAATGAGAAAGGGGTGCTGACCGTGGCGACGGCGGCCGGTACACCAACCAATGCCACCGCTCCGACGGGCTTTGTGCTGGTCAATATCAACGGTGTCGATCGTAAGCTTCCCTATTACGATTGAGGTCCAGCACCTGTTTGGCGAGGCCTTTGGCCTCGCCTTTTTTTGTTTGTGGGGGAAGAATCCAGGCCATAAAAAAAGCACCGCTGTTTCCAGCGATGCTCTGATTAAGACAGGCTGATTGCGCGATTAAAAACTGACGTTGACGCCCAGAGAGGCGCTAGATTCACTAAAGCCTTTACCGCCAACCTGTTGTGCCACGCCGCCCCAGACACCCACGCGATCGAGCACTTTAGCCTCCATGCCGAGCTTCACTTCACCGATATTGCGCGCGCCGGCTTGCTCGATCTTCACGCCGTCCAGCTGGCTACCGTAGCGCTGCGTGTTGTGCAGCCAGTTCACTTCTGCATAGGGCTCAACGATAGCGCTTTTCATCGCAGCACGCACGCCAGCGCGGGTTTGCACATTATTATTGCCGGTGGCGCTGACGTGCGTCCCGTTTTGTTCGGTGTAATCACCCGGTTTCACCCCCATCCATACTGCCTGTGCTTTTGGCTGCAGGCGATATTGCTGCTGCTCACCGAACGCAAAGGTATAGCCACCTTCCAGTGATGCGCTGAGGCCGTGCGACTTATAGCTCTCCTGACCGATACCGTCACCTTTCACGCTGTTGTTGAATGTGCTGTAAGCCAGCCAGCTGTCGGCATAGGCACCGGTTTTTGACACGCTGTCCTGCTGCCAGTTTGCGTAAACACCACCGCTGTAACCATTAATCTGGCCCCTGGCGGTGTAGCCGGTGATGGTAGATTTGGTATGGCTTTTCGCATTACCGTAGCCGGCCATCACGCCAAGGCTGAAACGGTCACTGCCGTTTAGACTCCACTGCGCCACGTCACCGCCCAGCTGTGTCATAGCGATATTGGTGGTGCTCTTCAGCTGGCCGGTGCTGTCGTCAAAGCGATTGTGCGACGCTTTATTGCGCAGCCACAGCGTAGTTTTTTCCATTTTGCCGGTCATCGGGTCTCGATATTCGGTGATACCGGACCGATCTGCGGCACTCAGCGTAAACAGATTGTTAGCCGCTGCCAGATTGGCGATATAGCTGCCAACTTCAGGACGTGCGCGCGGTGCATGCTCAGGCGGTGTGATTCCTGGATCAACAGGTATTGTGGGATCAACCGGCGTGGTGGGATCAACCGGCGACCAGCTCGTCAGCTGCCATTTGCCGTTATCGCCTTGCACCAGATCGTAATCCCACGCGCCGCCAACAATGCGGCCATCCTGTTCAAATTTGCCCGCTGCGTTGCCGTCAACCTTGATAAGCTCAATGCCTTGCAGCGTGGCATCACCTTTGCCGCCAGCATTATGCACCTGAACTTTGGTGGTGCCGCTGCTGTCGCCAGTGATATGCAGGTGGTCCGTTGCGGAGTTGTCATCGCCCAGCGCCAGGTTCATTACCAGCTTAGCGTTGTCAGCGTGGTAATTGCCGTTAACGGTCAGGTTTTTAAAGCTTCCGTCGCTGTGATCAAAACTGATGGTGCTGTCTTTTGCTGTCAGGTTGTCAACCGTGGAGTCGCCGGTAATATTCCAGCTACTGTTGTCGCCCAGCGTCAGGTTTTGCAGGTCATGAGCCGCGCCGCGCCAGGTTGAACCGGCGTTCAAAGAGAGAGTGCTGTTTAACGTTTTGCTGCGTTCAATATTGATATCGCCCTGCAGCAGAGAATGATTGCTGGCGTTCAGCGTGATGCCTCTGACATCGGCTCCCGCATCTTCGCCGGATGCCAGCTTACCCGCTTCCAGCAATGTACTGCCGGACAATACGCTATTATCCAGGTTGATAGTGGTTAACGCGGCATTGTAGGCAAGCACGGCGGGTCCATTTTCAACGGTCAGCGACGTGCTATTCAGATTAATATCGCTTTCAGTATAACGGGTTAGGATACCAATCCCATTATCACCTTTAACGTTTAAAGTGGAGTTATTAATGCTAGCTGTAGGATTGTTAGAGCTTAAATAAGCATTGCCGGTGTGAATTGCAATAGTCTCTATACCCGAATTATTGCTGTTATTCAGGTTCACCAGCATGTTGTCAGCGGTAAGAGATGAACCGCTTTGCACAGAAAATGCAGTTCCGCCACTTAAACTGGTTATTGTTGAATTTGAGACTTTTAATTTGCCATCATAGGTTGATTTGGTCCCGATGCCGCCATGGGTGATTTCAATATCAACATTATTAGCATCAATGGCACTTGAATACTGTGAAGTAAGCCCACTGTTATTTTCACCGGATGATATTAGCTTACTATTGCTAACTGTTGCGGAAGCACCCGCGCCTGAAATATAAACTGCACCTTCGCCATTTTTGCTACCAGAAATAGTGCTATTGTCAATTTTTATTGAGGTGCCATCTCCGGTTCCATAGATGCCAGATGACTGCGCATCGATATTCGCATTGCTGACGTCAAGCGTTGATTTGTTAGCGTAGAGCCCATAACCCGTTGAAGCAACTTGAACATCCTTAATAAATAGTTGTGCGTTATCGAGTGCAGCAATACCGTAACTTGCCGCACCATGGGTTGTTACGCGCGTATCGCTGATAGTCAGTGTGGAACCTTGGCCACTGGCATAAATGGCGTAGGCTTTATCACCGGTCGTTTCAACATTGACATGATTCAATATTCCGCTGGCACCTTTTTTAAAGGAAACGGCTTCTGCGCCATTGTTCGTACTTAATATATCGGTATGTTCAATATTGAATATCGCGTTGCTTCCCGTGGCATAGATACCTGAAGAGCCTGAAGTAATATGCATATTCTTGAGCGTTACAGCCGAGTTTTCACTGTAAACCCCCCAGCGTGCGGAGTTTACCGTTACGCCATCGGCATGAAGAATACCGCTACCTTTAGTAAAAATACCGTAGCTTCCCGCACCGGTGGCGGTAATCGAACCGCCAGTGATATCCAACTGTGAACCACCGCCCACCCAGCCACCATATGATTTTTCACCGCTGGTGATGTAGTCAACGTTCGTGCTGGAGACTTTTCCGCTGGTCTCTGCTGCAACGGCATAGGCACCATTTCCCGCCACGTTAACCGTGCTGTCTGCGATGTCCACGAGTGCACCTTTACCTAAACCATGTACGCCAAATCCCGCGGCGTTCACATTCAGATTTTTAGCTTTAATCGTTGCTGCGTTCGCGTACACCCCTTTACCCGAACTATTGATAGTGATATCGCTGGCCGTCAGGTTACCGCTTTTACCCGCAACTAACCCATGTCCGGCTGCGCCTGTGGTGGTAACGCTTCCTCCGGATACATTAATATTTGAGCCTGCGCCAGTAACATAAACGGCGTAAGCACCACTACCGGAAGTGTTAAAATTCACATTGCTACTATAAGCAGTGGCATTTTTTTCAACGAATAAACCATGAGCATCAGCACCAGTGGTATTGACATCTTTATCTTTAATATCGAGGATGTTTCCCTGACCGGATGCGTATTCTCCGTAGGCGGGAGCGGCGAATGCGGGTTGAATAAAGAGCCCTACTGCTGCTGCCGTAATTAAGGCGCCCAGTGCTCCGCGGCGAATAACCTGAATGACAGATGCTGAGGAGGATGATTTAACTTTTCCGCGCGCAAGTTCTGAGGTTACCACATAATTACCCTGGCTATGATTCCAGATAACGCGATAATTTTTGTTCATTTTTTATTCCCGCAAGCAAATTACGCGCGAAAAATAATTTCGTGCGCTGAATGGGTTGGTTGGTGGTTGAGATTAATATGGGTAAGTCGATGCTTTGCGGGAGGGATGATATTTGAATTACACAGAAAATATAATTGAGACTGGTCTTGAATTATTCCATTAACGATAGTTATTACTTATGGGTGAAAAGGGCGCTTGATTTTATTGTTTTTGTTGCCGTGATGGCTTGGCTAATTTTTTATCGGGATGGAGAATCAGTAAGTATTGAGAGCCTACCCAGCAGGGAGCGGCAAAAACCGCTCCCAAACACCTCACCCTTTCGGGAAAATCCATACGTGGTTTTCCGGCAATGCCAGATGGCAGTGCTGCGGATCGCGCACCTCGGTGCCGTAGGCGCGAATCACAAAATCGTCGCCGACGGTGCGGAACAGATATTCCCAGCGGTCGCCGAGATACATGCTGGTGAGCAGCGGCAGTTCCAGCTGGTTTTCGCCAGGGCCATCAACCAACCTCACGCGCTCCACGCGAATCACCGCCGTGGCATCCTGCCCCTGTTGCACACCTTCACCCGCTAACCCCCATAACGCCCAGCCTTTACCTTCGATCCGCGCTTTGCCGTCGCGCAGCTCGGTGATTTTGCCGTGCAGCCGGTTATTGCTGCCCATAAACTCGGCGGTAAACAGGGTTTTCGGCGAGCCGTACATCTCCTGCGGCGTACCCTGTTGCTCGATCTTGCCGTTATTCAGCAACAAAATACGGTCGGAAATCGCCATCGCCTCATTTTGATCGTGCGTCACCATCAACGCCGACAAGCCCAGCTTGATGATCAGCTCGCGCAGGAACACGCGCGCCTCTTCACGCAATTTGGCATCCAGGTTTGAAAGTGGCTCATCCAGCAGGATCACCGGCGGGTTGTAAACCAGCGCGCGACCAATCGCCACACGCTGCTGCTGCCCACCGGAAAGCTGATGCGGATGGCGTTTACCCAAATGGCCAAGGCCAAGCTGCGAGAGAACATCATTCACCCGCTGGGTGATTTCAGCGGAGGCCACTTTGCGCAGTTTCAAAGGGTAGGCGACGTTCTCAAACACCGTTTTGTGTGGCCACAGCGCGTAAGACTGGAACACTAATCCCAGATTACGTTCCTCTGCGGGGATCTCGCTGCGCGGCGTGCCGGCGTAAACCTGGTTTTTGCCGATGATAATCGTGCCCTGAGTCGGCTTCTCCAGCCCGGCGACCGCGCGCAGCAGCGTGGTTTTACCGCTGCCGGAGGGCCCCAGCAGGGACACCACTTCACCACGCTGCAGGTTCATTGAAACGCCTTTCAGCACCGGGTTGTCGCCGTAGGTTAAGTGCAGGTTCTCGACCGATAATTCAATCATGTAATTTCACTCCAAAGCGTAAAGCGATACCCAAGCCGACGACCACCAGCAGGATATTAATAAAGGAGAGTGCGGCGACGATATCAATCGCGCCTGCCGCCCACAGAGAAACCAGCATTGAGCCGATGGTTTCTGTACCCGGCGAAAGCAGATAAACGCCCGTTGAGTATTCGCGTTCGAATATCAGGAACATCAGCAGCCAGGAGCCAATCAGGCCGTAGCGGGATAATGGAATGGTCACGTGACGCGTAATCTGTCCGCGCGTGGCGCCGGTGCTGCGTGCCGCCTCTTCCAGTTCCGGACCCACCTGAAGCAGGGTGGAAGAGATCAAACGCAGGCCGTACGCCATCCACACCACGGTGTAGGCCAGCCAGACGCTGAAGATGGTGCTGCGCAGCGATCGCAGCCAGACCACCAGGTTATCGCGCAGCCACTGCGACCAGGCGAAATCGGAAAGCCAGCCTGATTTCAGTGCGTTGTCCAGCCACATTGGCAGGAACAGGAATACCCAGAGAAACGCCAGGCCCGCCAGCAATCCCGGCACCGCGCGCGGCACCAGCACGCTGTAGTCAAGGAAGCGCGTGGTGTTGTCCGGTTTGCGGTGCATAGCGATGCCGATAAACAGATAACAGCCTACCGCCACGGCACCGCCAATGACGCCGATCGCCATGGAGTTGACGATGGCGCGCAGCAGGTTGGGCTGCGCCCAGATGGTCTGGAACGTTTTGATCGACAGCTCATCCCACAGCGAGACGCCAACGCCCCAGTTGGAGATAAAGGCGCGCAGCACCACGCCGAGCAGCGGAACACCAATGGTTACGGTCAGCCAGAAGGCGACCACCGCACCGGCCACCCAGCGCCATTTGCCCAGCGGCAGGGCGCGCGCCTGCGACGCTTTCCCTTTGACGGTGACAAAGCGGTTGGCGGTGCGCATCAGGCGGCGTTGCAGCATCACCAGCGGCACCGTGATACAAATCAGCACCACGGCCACTGCGGCCATCAGGTGGTAGGACGGTGTGCCGAGTTTATTAGTGAGCTGGTAGAGATAGGTTGCCAGCACCATGTTGCCTTCAGGATCGCCTAGCACTAGCATCAGGCCGAACACTTCCAGCCCGAGGAAAAACAGCAGCACAATGGCATACAGGATTGACGGACGTACCATCGGCAGGCTCACGGCCGTCATCACCTGCAACGGCGAGGCACCGGCGATACGTGCGGCTTCTTCCACATCCGACCCCACGCTGCGCAGGGCTGATGAGATGTAAAGATAGGCGTGGGGCACGTGGGTTAACCCGGCAATCACCACGATGCTCGACATGTCGTAGATATTCCACGGCACAAATCCCAGCAGCGACTGCGCCCACAGCGAGAAGAATCCCACCGGCCCGGCCGCCACCACATAACCAAAGCCCAGCACCATCGGCGAGACAAAAATCGGTACGAGGATCAGTGGCTCAATAATGCGTCTGCCGGGGAGATCGGTGCGCACCATTAAGAACGCCAAAATGCCGCCCAGCGGGATGGCGATGATCACCAGGCCGAAGGCCAGAATAAATCCGCTTCGCAATGCCTTGTAGAAATCGGGATCGGTAAAAATAAATTCGAATGCTTCCAGGCTCCACGCTTTCGACGGAGAGAAGAACGGGGCGGAGAGAAAACTTTGTATCACGATGAACGACAGCGGCACATAGATAACCAGCGCGGTTATCAGCACCACGACGCCGCGCGGCAAGCTTTGCCACTTTCTGCGCAATGTACTCATAATGAGACCCTGAATGGCGAAATCAGATAAGAGAAAGAGAAGCGCGACGCAGCCGCCGCGCTTGCTTACTGCCGTTATTTACCGGCGGCCGTGCGCCACTGTTTGATGTAATCGAGACGTTTTTTCGGCTGCAGATATTCCAGCAGGCTCTCGTCAACCGGGATCGGTTTCAGCGCTTTGCCTAACATTTTGGTCATGCCATCAATATCGTTTTTGCCTTCGATATCGTTACGCAGGGAAGGGATATCGGCCTGATTGGCCAGAATGCTTTGTCCTTTCTCCGACAACACGTAATCGAGCCAGAGTTTGGCCGCATTGCTGTTGTGCGCCTGCTGGCTGATAAAGGAGACGCGAGACAGGACCAGGGTGTAATCCTTCGGATAGGAAATACCCAGTGAAGGATCGGTTTTGGCGCGGGCTTCCGCGTAGGAACCGAGGATGTTGAAACCGATCAGGTTTTCGCCGGATGACACCCTTTCCATCATGGTGCCGGTAGAGGATTGTACAGCTAACCCACCTTTGGCGACGTCAGCCAGGGTGGTGAAATAGTGAGGATCGGCTTTGTCATCCTGCACCGAAAGCATGAAGCCAAGGCCCGATTTTTCAATATCGTAGGTGGTGACTTTACTCTTGAATTTGTCCGTCTGGCTGGCAATAAGCTTGGCCAGCGCGGTGTGTGAATCAGGCACGTCAGCGGCGGGAATCAGGCGTTTGTTGTAAATGAAAACCACCGGTTCGTAGGTGGTGCCGTAGGCTTTATTATTCCACACCGCCCACTTAGGGATCTGGCTCAACTCTGGCGATTGATACTCCTGCGCATAGTCGGTCGCCAGCTTCAGGCCGGTGTCCATTGAGGAGCTCCACACCACATCGCCGCTGCTGCCGCCTGAAGCCTGCTCGCTGATAAAGCGGTTATACAGCTCGGTGCTGTTCATATCGTTATATTCCACTTTGATACCCGGATAAGTGGATTCAAAGCCCTGAATAAGCGGACCGGCCGCTTTGGTGTCGGTGGTGGAGTAAACCACCACTTTGCCCTCTTTTGTCGCGGCATCTATCACGTTTTGATAGTTGGCCGGATAGCCCTGCGGCGGGGCGGCGAAGGCAGAAGAGGCGAGCAGGACAGTAGTAGCAACCAGAGAGAGATGGAAAGTGTTCGACATTATAATTAACCTTTTAGTTACATTTGAGGAACTAAAGGTCAACATAGCCGATCGATTTTGTCAGACAAGAGGTGACAGATCGTTATCTTCACGAAGTGTGATTGTTGGCGCTGTTTAGCCAATTAACACCATTAAAACCACGCACACGGCGGCCTGGCATTTGCGCTCGGTCACACTATTCCGCCTGCGTGATTTTACGGTAGAGCCGACGCGGATGGCCGATATTGCCATACTGCATCTCCACGCCAATAAAGCCGATTTCGACACAATATTCCAGGTAACGGCGTCCGGTGGTTTTGCTGATTCCCACGCTCTCCACCACTTGCTCCACCGACCAGCTGGCGGCGGGCGCAGCGCTAAAAAAGTGCTTAACCCGTTCCAGCGTGATGGTTTCTATCCCCTTCGTCGAGGGGGCAGCGGGCACATCGCTGGTGGGCAAATTGAAAAGCTTATCCAGCGCGTGCTGATCAACATTCGTCATCTGGCGCATCGTCTGGACCAACAGCATAAAGCGTTCCAGCGAGGCGCGTAGGCGATGAAAAAACACCGGTTTTAGCAGGTAATCGAAAGCGCCGCTGCGCATCGCGTGGCTGCAGGTTTGCATATCGCTGGCGGCCGTGATGAAAATCACTGAGCACTCAAATTGCTTCAGGAGAGGATCGTCAATCAGCGTGACGCCCTGGCCATCCGGCAAGTAATTATCGAGTAGCACCAGGCGCGGCTGATGCACGTGAATAAGATCCCGCGCCTGCTGCAGCGTGGCGGCAATGCCTACCACGCGCAGATGAAAATGTTGCTCGATAAATTCGCGATGCAAATCGGCCAGATGGGGTTCATCTTCCACAATGACGACATCAAGTGCTTTGGCGTTATTCATGGGATAGTCCTGTTGAAAACTCGGGCTGGAACGGAATGAAAATGGAGAAAATGGTGCCCTGTGGCGCGTTTTCGCTGATCTCAATGCTGCCGCCCGCCTGATGAACATAACCCGCCGCCAGGTAGAGGCCGATACCGTGTTCGGAACCCAGCATATCGTCGCCGCTGGTGGGTTTGCTGGTCACGCCTTGCTCAAACAGATGCGGTTTTATCGCCTCATCGACGCCGCAGCCCTGGTCGGCGACTTCAATTAACAGCTCGTGATTTCTGTCTGAAATATAGAGCTCGATAGGGTTGGCCGGTGGCCTAACGTTCAGCGTGGCATCCACGGCGTTATCCAGCACATTTCCCACCACGGACATGAGCGCCGTTTCACTCAGCGCGGCGGGAAGACGCGTAAGCTGGCAGGCCGGATCGAATTTCAGCTCGACGCCTTTCTCTCTGGCACTAACATATTTCCCCAGCAGCAGTCCGCAGAGCGCGGGCGAAGTAAAGCGCGCCGAGACAAAATCCAGGACCTGCTGCGCGCCCGCAGATTGCGCATGGATATAGCGCATGGCATCGTCATAACGCTGCATTTGTAGCAGGCCGACCAGCGTCGCCGTCCAGTTCAGCTGTTCATGGCGCATGATGCGTAAATTATCCGCGTAGCGCTTCACCTGGCTTAGTTGGCTGCTCAGCGTATTGATGTCATTTTTATCGCGGAAGCTGCATACCCAGCCGCTGGGCTCGCCGGGCTCCAGCTCAATCGCGACCCGATTGACGATCACCTGGCGCTGATTCAGTACGGTAATCTGGTCATGATGACGACTTGGCTCATGTACGTCACGTTGGCTGAGAAACGCGGGGTGTATCTGCAACACCGCATCAAGCGGTTTCCCCAGCAGCTCTTTTTCACTCTGCTGCAAATCCAGTAATTCCCGGGCGGCGCGATTGATCAAAATCAGCTGTTTTTCTGCATTCACGGCAAACACGCCTTCATACATCGCCTCCAGCAACGCTTTTTGCTGCAGCACCAGTAGCGCAATATCTTTTGGCTCAAGCCAGAACATCTGTTTTTTCAGGTTGCGACTAAACACCCATGAAAAAATAAACAGCAGCAGCAGCAGGGCCACACCGTAGAGGCTGGCTTGCCACAGCAGGCTGGCATTGATATTGGCAATATAGGACGTGAGATAACCCACCGAGACAATGCCAATCACCTGATGCTGCGCATCAAAAATGGGGGCTTTGCTGCGCAGGGAAACGCCGATGCCACCTTTGCGTACGGAAATGATGGTTTTGCCTTGCAGCACCTCGGCATTGTCGCCGCCAATCAAGGGCAGATTAAGGCGCTCGGGCGATTCCGAGTGGTAAAGATGTTGTTCACGCACGTCACCTATCACGATGTAACTGGCATCACTTTGGTCGCGCAGCGGCTGAATCAACGCGGCAATCCCCGCGATATCGCGACGCGCCACCTTATCCGCCAGGCCCGGCATCAGCGCAATTTCGCTGGCCTGCACGCGTGCGCGCTGCCCAAGATCGTGATGCAACTGCCTGTCGATAAAATGAAACAGAATTGTGCCCAGCAAAGCCAGCAGCAGGCAGGAAAAAAGCACCAGAGAGAGAAAGAGTTTTACCTGAAAAGGGAGTCTGCGTTTCATACGGCCTGCAGTAAGGAAAACTGGAGAGTGGCATCCAGGCAGACTAGCACGCGAAAATGCAGGCGGTGATCGACTAACGCCAGAGTTGTGAGCTGGCTACAATCTCCTCGCGACGTAAGGGGTGGTTTGTGCTGGTACGTTGAGATCAGGCTTCCCCCTCTTATTCCTGGCCTATCGAGTCGCTGGCGCTAATCAATGGCGTAAATATTCATTCATCACGGCTAATCTATAGGCTTAAAATTTATCAACGCTGCCCCTGAGTAAATTCCGTTTTGGTCTGGAAGCCATTGACCTTATAACCACTACTGGTGAGAATGCCGCTATAAGTTTTGAACCAGATCGCAAATTTTGGGCCTTATGCCCGTTGCAGTGCGGCTGCGAGAGCCGCACTGGATTAACGCCACTTGCACTTATCGGCTAGCGAAAGACGCACCGAGGTAATAAAAGTGCAGGGCATACAGCAAATATCGTTAATGTCGTCACGTGGGTTGAAAAGGCCCGTTTTTTGATGCGTCTTTTCACTGCCGATCGACATGTCTTGCGTTACGTAATGGGTGCAATAAAGCGCCAGCGTTTTTTATTCTCATTACATAAAAGATAAAAATTTAATTTAAGTACACATTGATGAATGCGGTATCTGCGTAATGCAAAAATCGCCGCATGAAAGCGTAACTTGCTGAAAAACAACTGAACTCCTGTGAGTGCAGCGCAGCTTCTTTACGCCAAAAAAAAAGAGTTAACTGTTTTCAGTACACGGGTAGCTGTAAGCCTGGGGCGGTAGCCTGCCTATTTTAGCAGCTGAAAACAGAATGAGATTGCTCAGTTTATATGGCGATTATCTTATTACGCTTTTTTTATAGCCAGCATTTCCCGGCTTTTTTAATTAGCCTGAGGAAACTCTGAAATACCTATCCCATAAATGTTAAGCAGGGCGAAAGCAACGTGTAGTGATAGTTATCGATTAATCACCATTGCGTTCACCGATGTTTTTATCCGCCCGCAATTCTAAAGTCGACAGAGTCCAGAGGTCATATGCAAAATCCCGTTAACGACGTTTTACTCAGCGTCATTGTGCCGGTGTATAACGCCGCAGCGTATCTGGAGCGATGCATTGATAGCCTGCTAAAGCAGGATGAAATCCGTTTTGAAGCCATCTTTATTAATGACGGTTCCAGCGATAACTCGCTCGCGATATTACAGCATTACGCCCATTACCCGCATTTTCACATTATCGATAAAGCCAACGGCGGCGTTTCTTCGGCACGCAATCAGGGCATTCGCGCCTCGCGCGGCAAACTGCTGTGCTTTTTAGATGCGGATGATTTTCTGCCGCCCAGCGCGTTTGCCACCTATGTGCACCTGATGCAAAACCCGGTCGCGCTGGTGGTGGGGGAGTCGCAGCACTTCACGCCGCAGGGGCAGCCCCTTGATTTCCCGGCCAACGCCAACGATACGCGCCAGCTGGCGGCGTCTGCGGCTATCAACGATTTGCTCTATTTCAATCCCCGTCACGGCATCTGCGATAAGGTGTTTCGCGGCGATGTGATTCGTCAGCATCAGCTTAGCTTTAATGAAGAAATTTATAACTTTGAAGATCTGCTGTTTGTGATTAATTACCTGCATCTGCAACAGGATCGCCAGGTGATATTTACGCAACGGGTGGTTTATCACTATGTGGTATCGGATAACTCCGCGACGCGCTCGGCACTGCGGGAAAAGCACTTCTCCTTTGCGCGCTCCTTTAATGGTATGCAGGCGTTTTTATCTGCACAGCACAGCCGTTGTTATTACCATCTCTATTTAAAAGTCACTTCATCTTATATCTATAAAGCGTTGTATAGCGACGGATTTAGTCGCGCCTTTGTTGATGAATATATCTCACTCTACCGCCGCAGCTTTAAGTCTTATTTCACATCAGGATTGATGCTCAATCCGTGGAGTCTGTACTTTGCGCTGTTTTTCGTCAGTCCACGACTGGTATCGCGTCTGCGCCGGCTGGCACAGAAATAAACGCTGAGGTTGAGTTGTGAAAGATAAATTAAAAAACTCCATGTGGATGATCGCTGAAAAGCTGATTGCGGTGTTCGGTCTGATATTTGTCACTTCCTATGTGGCGAAATATGTAGGTCCCACCACCTTCGGCATTATCTCGATCTCGATGCTGGTCTTTCAGTTCATTCAAAGCATCGCGCTGATGGGCAGCGATGTCATTCTGCTGAAACGTATATCGCAAAACCGGCACTCCGGTATGCGCTTAATGATGGCCACGTTCCTGCTGGTGTTGGTGATTTACTGCGTGCTGGCAGCAGCGGGTATGCTGATTATGGGCGAGGAGTGGAGTAGTGAGGCGCTGGTATTTATTTGTGCGGCGGCCATTGCCTGTCTCTTCTCGTCACTCGATTTGGTGAATATCTACAATGAGGCGATGCTTAATGCCCGCCTGAATGTCATCGCCAACCTGGCGGGGTTGGCAATCAGTTTAACCGTGCGCTTCTTTATTTCCTGGTTCGAACTGGATGCCAGGTTATTGGCTATTCCTATCGTGCTGGCCACCTTTATTCCGTTCGTCATTAAGCTCGCCATCTTTCTTAAATATCATCGTCAGGTGCCTATTCCGGCCATTCGTCAGATGAAAAAGTATTCACGCTATATGGTGGCCTCGGGTATTTCCCTGGTGTTTTCCGTGATTGCTGTCGCGATCTATACGCGTGTTAACCAAATCAGCGTCTCCTATTTCCTTGGTGTTAAAGAGGCGGGCATTTTCTCGGTGGCGCTGACGTTAGCCACCGCGTGGGTATTTTTACCCAATGCCTTGCTGGCTTCATTTTTCCCGGCGTTCTTTGCCGAACGCGATGATGAGCAGTCGATTATCAAGGCGCAGAAATTACATTTGCTGGTGATTGGCGTCTCATCAATGGTGATTCTGGCTATTTGGTTGCTGTCCGGATGGTTCATCCGCGACTTTTACGGTGCCGAGTATCTCGATGCGGTAGCGCCAACGTTATTACTCAGCGTGGGGGCGATGTGCGCGGTGCTTAGTAGCGTCATGGATCGCTTTATTATTAAGTACAACGGTTATCGTTATTTGGTGAAGAAAACCTTCGTCGTGTTAGTCATCTGCGTGGCGTCATCACTGTTATTGGTACCGTATTTTGGTTTAAACGGCGCGGCAATGAGCGTGGTATTAACCGAGTTCCTCTCCTTCTCGCTACTTAATTACTTTTTCCCTGCTCAGCCAGTTATGCGTATTCATCAAGTGTTTATCAACCCCAGGAAACTATGGCTGTTATTTAGCAATATCAAAACCTCAGACAGTAAAGAGAGTTTATCATGAATGAAAAACCCCTATTTAGTCTTATCATTCCCGTCTATAACTCACAAAAAACCATTAAGCGTACTTTGCTGAGCGTACTTAAACAGACGTTCAGCAATTATGAGGTTATTGTCGTTAATGATGGCAGCAACGATACAACCCCGAAAATACTGGAGGAGTTTAGCGCTTATTCGCAAGTCACCGTTATTCACCAGGTTAATGGCGGTGTTAGCGCGGCGCGCAATAGCGGAATGCAACAGGCGCGTGGTGAATATGTACTCTTTCTCGATGCGGATGATTGGGTGGATGATAACTTCCTAATGATCTTCAAACAGAATCTTGATGCCTGGCCAGCTGAAACTGTCGATTTGATGGTAGGAAACCTCAATGATAACCGCGTGGGGAAGGTATCGCAGGCGGGCTTCTTCAGTAATGAGGATATTCCCTACGTGCTCGGTGAACTGGAGATGAGTGATAACATCGGTTATCTGCATAACAAATGTTATCGCCGTCAGATCATCGAAGAACTGAATCTGCGCTTTTTAGAAGGCATCTCAATGAGCGAGGATTTATTGTTCAACCTGAAGTTCTTTAGCTGTATTAACAATTTCCTGGTGACACCGGGCGCGGCTTATCACTATGAAGATGTGGAGGCATCATTATCCAAGCGTAAGGTGCAATACAGTGAGCTGAAAGTGAGAAAGCAGTTTCTAACGGCACTTTATGACGCTATTATCAGTAAATATCACTCCAGCGATCTCGATTATTTCCTGAAAGGCATTTCAAAACGCGTATTAGCGTTAGATATGCAAATCGTGACCGCAATGTATCACTCTTCGTTTTCACCTGCGGATATTGCCCAGGAAATTAATGAAATTAAGCGGGGGAAATACTCAAAAGGTATTTTCATACTGCTAAATAAAAATGAAAAACTGAAGTACATGATTATGAATTTGAATACTCTCACAGCGTACTATTTTCTTTATGCTCTCTACAGGATGCGCGCATTCTGATTCTCCCTTCATACTTCACGCTGCAGGTGCGTTGGCTGCGTGAATCATTTGGGAGAAAACCGCTATCAGTGGCAACAACTCACCGTTGCCACTTTCGCTTGTATCCAGGTGCGCATAAATGCGCACCCTACGAAAACCCCGCTCATCAAACGTAGGGTCGCCATTCATGGCGACCGATTAACGCAACTGACCTACCTTTCTCCACGCTTACCAGACCTTTCTGCTTCCTCATTGTGACTCCTTCTTGCACTCATCCCGCGTCTCATGTCAAATAGCGCCCCATGCAATCGATTGCGCGCATGTTTCGTGCATTTACTGCGGTGCAAAACATCAGGGCGCGTGAAATTGTGGCCTTTAAGCGTCATCCTTTGCGCAACGGCAGAGCTGCAAAGCCCGCGCCATAATTGGCAGCCACCGTTTGGCTGCGTTGATTAAGCTTTAACTTGTGGAGAGACAGATGGACAACTCACAAACCGGTACGCTTGGCACCGTTGAAACGGTAGCTAAGGGCTGGCGCAAGAGTGATACCGTGTGGATGCTGGGTCTGTACGGTACGGCGATTGGAGCGGGCGTGCTTTTTTTACCGATTAACGCCGGTGCAGGCGGGCTGATTCCGCTGATTATTATGGCGATTCTTGCCTTTCCGATGACCTATTATGCGCACCGCGCGCTGACGCGCTTTGTGCTTTCCGGTAAAAATCCCGGCGAAGACATCACCGAAGTGGTGGAAGAGCACTTTGGCGTCGGTGCCGGCAAGATCATCACCTTGCTCTACTTCTTTGCTATCTATCCGATCCTGCTGATGTACAGCGTGGCGATCACCAATACCGTCGATAGTTTTATCGTGCATCAGCTGGGCCTGGTTTCGCCGCCGCGTGTGCTTCTGTCGCTGATTTTGATTATCGGCATGATGACGGTGGTGCGCTTTGGCGAGCAGATGATTGTGAAAGCCATGAGCGTGCTGGTGTTTCCGTTTGTGGCCGTGCTAATGCTGCTGGCGGCTTATCTGGTACCACACTGGCATGGCGCGGCGCTGGAAACGTTGTCCCTGAGCCAGAGCGGCAGCGGTATCTGGATGACGCTATGGCTGGCGATTCCGGTGATGGTGTTTTCCTTCAATCACTCGCCGATCATCTCCTCTTTTGCCGTCGCCAAGCGTAATGAGTACGGCGATGGCGCTGAGAAGAAATGTTCACGCATCCTGGCGAATGCCCATCTTTTGATGGTGTTTACGGTGATGTTCTTTGTGTTCAGCTGTGTGCTGAGCCTGTCACCTGCTGATTTACAGGCGGCGAAAGATCAAAACATCACCATTCTCTCCTACCTGGCGAACCACTTTAATGTGCCGATGATTGCGTGGATGGGGCCGATCGTGGCGATGGTCGCCATTACCAAATCGTTCCTCGGCCACTACCTGGGCGCCCGTGAAGGTTTTAACGGCATGGTGGTGAAATCGCTGCGCAGCCGCGGTAAAAGCGTCACGCCGCAGCGCCTGAATCGTCTGACGACCGGCTTTATGCTGCTGACCACCTGGCTGGTGGCGACGTTGAATCCCAGCATCTTGGGGATGATTGAAACCCTGGGCGGGCCGATTATTGCGATGATTCTGTTCCTGATGCCGATGTACGCCATCCAGAAGGTGCCGGCAATGCGTCAGTACAGCGGTAAGATCAGTAACGTATTTGTGGTGATGATTGGCGTGCTGGCGATTTCTTCTATCGCGTATTCATTGGTGAATTAATCTTCGTCATCAACAAGGTGCGCATTAATGCGCACCTAACAATTTGGTAGGGTCGCCATTTATGGCGACCTGGCAAACCTTACACCGCAGCCGTTTTAAACACGCTCATTGACTGCGCCAAACGATCGGCCTGCTCCTGCAACGCCTGTGATGCCGCTGAGGCTTCCTGCACCAATGCGGCGTTCTGCTGCGTTACCGCTTCCATCTGCGTAATCGCAGAGTTTATCTCGCTGATCCCGCTGCTCTGCTCGCTGCTGGCAATGGTGATTTCGCTCATAATATCCGCCACGCTCTTTACGCTGTTGACCACTTCACCAATGGTGGAACCCGCATGCGTCACCAGACGGCTGCCTTCATCCACTTTCGCGACAGAATCCTCAATCAATACCTTGATCTCTTTAGCCGCAGAAGCAGAACGTGCTGCCAGATTACGCACTTCGGTGGCGACCACGGCAAAACCGCGACCTTGTTCACCCGCGCGCGCCGCTTCGACGGCAGCATTGAGGGACAAGATGTTGGTCTGGAAGGCAATGGAGTCAATCACGCTGATAATATCGACGATCTTCTTCGATGACAGGGTAATGGCTTCCATCTTCTCAATCACCTGTTCCATCACTACGCCGCCTTCTTTGGCTACGCTCGAGGTATTGGCGACCAGTTGATTGGCTTCGCGCGCATTCTCGGCATTGTGTTTCACCGTGGCGGTCATCTGCTCCATGGCAGAAGCCGTCTCTTCCAGCGAGCTCGCCTGCTGCTCGGTACGTGAGGAGAGATCGATATTGCCGCTGGAGATCTGATTTGACGCCACCGCGATGGTATCGGAACCCGCACGCACGTCCGAGACGATGGTCAAAAGATTGTCGTTCATCGCCTGCAGCGCCTGCATCAGCACGGCGGTTTCATCTTTGCCGGTAACTTCAATGTGTGAGCTCAGATCGCCCGCCGCCACTTTCCCGGCAATTTCTACCGCTTCGTTGAGCGGACGCACAATTGAACGCGTCAGCATAAAGCCCAGTACGATAGCGGCAGCAATGGCGATAGCGGAAAAGATCAGCGTCATTTCAATCGCCGATGAACCGTTATCAATAATTTTTGTGCCTTCCTGTTCCAGCTGTGCCGATTGAGAATTGGCAAAGGCTATCGCGCTATCCAGAAACGCGTTTTGCGTTTCGGTGATGGATTTCAGCACATAGGTGCTGGCCGCATCCGCATTGCCCGCGCGCACCAGCTCCAGCAACGCCTTTTTCTCTACTTCGAACTTGTCACTGGCGGCCAGCAACCCGGCAATTTTCTTTTTACCCACTTCAGTTACCTGAACCGCTTTGATTTTATTCATCGCGCTATTGGTATGTTCGGTGGCATCGGCGAGTTGCTGATAGCGTTTGACATTATTTTCGGGGCGCGTGGTATCAATCACGATGCCGCGCAGGTATTTAATCTGATCGTTGACGCCATCACGCACATCAAAACCGAGGCGCACTTTCACATAGCGATCTTCCACGATTGATGTGATGCCGGTTTTGATAGTGTTGATTTTGCTAATTGATGTCACACCGACGATGACGAGCAGTGCCACCACTAAACCAAAGGCGATGCCCAGACGGACGCCGACCTTCATATTCTTTAAGCTCAACATTGGATCTCCCCGTAATGCCAAAAATTGATGTTTCAAGATGGAAACGCAGGCAAGGCGCCCGCAGCAGGTTGATGTTTTTAAAGGTGAAAATAATTACGCAGCGTGACAAAACTGGTATGGCAGCACCGGCGCAAGCGCTTTCAGTTATCGGTTGTTAATGTGTTAACTTTAATTTTTTAGAGGTGGGTCACAGTTTGGTGAATGGTGTAAACGAGGATTTTTGGCTGGCATTACATATGTGCGTATGAGGTTGCCATAAATGGCGGATGCGGATTTCGTAGGGTGCGCATTTACGCGCACCGGGAAAAGGGCGAAAGGACTTAACGCGGCGTTTTCAGCACGCTGTGGATCACACTGGAGAGCTCATTGATTTCGAATTTTGCTACGTATCCATCGGCGCCCACTTTGCGCACGTGATCTTCGTTGGCGCTGCCGGAGAGCGACGAATGGATCACTACCGGGATATGGCGCAAAACGTTATCGCGCTTGATATTACGCGTTAAGGTAAAACCGTCCATCTCTGGCATTTCGAGATCGGTCAGCACTAGCGCGATCTTATCGTGGATCGACTCCGCGTTAGCCGCGGCTTCTTTTTGCATCTCGGTAATTTTGATCCAGGCTTCAAGCCCGGTGTTATGCATGATGGCCGGTATGCCCATGCTTTTCAGACCCTGCTCCAGCAGCTGGCGCGCCACTTTGGAATCTTCCGCCACAATAGCAACCTGACCTGGCTTCAAATTGAAATCTTTGGCCGTCTCTGCGCTTGGCTCAACGCCACGCACGGAAGGGATCACGTCATAGAGAATCTGCTCAACGTCCAGTACCATCGCCAGATTATTGCTCTGACCATCGGTATCCAGGCAGGCGATACTGGTGATGTTACGGCTACCAATGCCCGCTTCCGCGGTATGCACCTGGCTCCAGTCGAGACGGACAATATTCTCCACGGATTCAACGGCAAACGCCTGGGTGCTACGGGCATATTCGGTCACCAGCAGCAGATTCAGTCCGGTCTCTGGTTTACAGCCGGTCACCGCAGGCAGATCGATTACCGGTATAAACTGACCACGAATGCTCGCCATGCCTAGCAGCGGTGATTGCATACCTGCCGCGCGCGTAATGGTTGGCATGGGCACGATTTCACGCAGCTTAAAGACGTTGATGCCGTACAGCTCAGATTTGCCTTTCAGCTGATCGGAACCCAGGCGGAACAACAGCAGTTCGAATTTATTGGAAAGCGCAAGATTGGCGCGTTCATCGATCTCTTTCTGAAAATTATCCATCATGGCCTCGGGGCTGAATCTGGGCAGGGCAAAATCGCCATGATTAACTTATCGGCAGAAGGGCGAAAAAATGAAGGGAAAGGGGATGAAATTTTAGCGTGAGAGCGACGCCCTCACGCTTGAGGAGATTACTTCAGCAGGATGGCACGCACGCTTTTGCCTTTGATCTTGCCCTCTTTCAGCTTGATCAGTGCTTTTTTCGCCTGTGCGGCATCAATAGCAACATAGGCATGCGTTGCGGTCATGTCGATCTTGCCAATCTGATCGCCGCTGAATCCGGCTTCACCGGTCAACGCGCCGAGGATATCACCCGGACGGATTTTCGCTTTGCGGCCGCCATCAATGCACAGCGTCATTTTCGTGGCGGGCAACGGCGTCGCGCTGCTGCCTTTCAGCGTGCTGGAGGAAACCCAGTTGAGTTTCTGCTGCAGATACTCCTCCAGCGCATTCGCGCGCACCATTTCGTCGGGAGCCACAAAGCTCACCGCCAATCCCTTTTCACCCGCGCGCCCGGTACGACCGATACGGTGAATGTGTACCTCCGGATCCCACGCCAGCTGGAAGTTCACCACTAAGGCCAGCGATTTGATATCCAGACCGCGCGCGGCCACGTCGGTGGCGATCAACACCCGGATGCTGCCGTTAGCGAAGCGAATCAGCACGCGTTCACGATCGCGCTGCTCGAGATCGCCATGCAGCGCCAGAGCACTGATGTTGCGTTCATTTAGCGCAGAGGCGATGTCATCGCATTCACGTTTGGTATTACAGAACACCACGCACGATGCCGGCTGCTGCTGGCTGAGCAGGGCTCCGAGCAGGCTGTGACGCTCTTTGGCGCTGGCTTCAATAAACTGCTGCTCAATGGCCGGCAGTTCAGACTTATCTTCAGTGGCCACCGCCAGCGCATCGCGCTGGAAACGCTGGCTGAGGCTGGCAATGGTATCTGGCCAGGTTGCGGAGAACAGCAGCGTTTGCCGTGTTTCGGGGGTGAAACCAATAATCGCTTCCATATCGTCGCGGAAGCCCATCTCCAGCATGCGATCCGCCTCGTCCAGCACCAGCGTTTGCAGCTGGCTAAGATCGAGATTGTCGCGCTTGAGGTGATCGAGCAGACGGCCCGGCGTGCCCACCACGATATGCGGCGCATGGACCAGCGAGTCGCGCTGCGCGCTCATCGGCTGGCCGCCGCACAGCGTCAGGATCTTAATATTGCGGGTAAAACGTGCCAGCTGGCGCAGAACGTTGCTGACCTGGTCGGCCAGTTCGCGCGTTGGGCAGAGGATCAGCGCCTGCGTATGAAACTGGCTGTTGTCGATGCGGTTCAATAAGCCGACACCAAATGCGGCGGTTTTGCCGCTGCCGGTTTTCGCCTGCGCACGCACGTCGCGCCCTTCCAGAATGGCGGGCAGGGAAGCGGCCTGAATCGGCGTCATGGCGTCGAAACCCATCTCGCGCAGGTTATCGAGTTGGCTGGCAGGCAGTTGCGTCAGGGTAGAAAAAGCAGTCACGGAAATGTCTCTAATTGCGGGTAGGATTGCGGCGGTCAGTCTTGCAGAAAGGGCGGTGATCGGCAATGGCAAAAGCGCAGGTGGTTTACCCCGGAAACCAGTTAGCCTCGCCACCGCATTGTTGAGTTTATGAGCGAAAACTATCGCATAGTTCTAATGTTTTTGCGGTTGATTTTGTTGCGCCATGAGGGGGGTAGCATCAGACATCTTTAGCCAGTTGGGGTGATTAGCAAGAATTTGCCGCTTATTCAGCGCTTATTCGCCACCCTTTTGCAGGCGTTATGCTTATGTGTGCCTAAGGGCTGGGAAAATTCTGATTAAAGATTATGGTCGATTTGCTTTATATTTAGCGCGCCATTTGGCGAACGATTAAAACCCAAGATACTTCAGAGGTCATTTCATTGAGTCATTATGTCCAGGGACAAAACGAAGACATTCTGAAAATCGTCGGCCGCGCCGTGTTAACGCTGCATCTGCATGGGGAAACGTTATCTTCGGATAAAGTGAGCTCTATGATTGCCTGTTACGCGGAAGAAGAGCCTGTCAGCGACGATGAAAACCAGCGATTGTATGCGCTGGCGATTCAGATGCTTTCGTAAATCCAGCACTCATCGGGTGTGCGCATGCCACCCTTTTTATGTCGTACGTAAAGCCTCCTTGCGGAGGCTTTTTTGTTGCTGGCAGGACTCGAATGCGGGACGGTCGCCATCAATGGCGTCAATATGATTCGCGCATTGATTGGGACGGTCGCCATAAATGGCGACCCTACGGTGTTGTAGGGTGCGCATTTATGCGCACCTGGGAACATCAGGCGCTGAACACCGGCAATCCGCGCTGGAAGGTGGCGCGCACCGGGGAAATGCGTGCCACGGCTTCGGCGGAACAGCTGGCCTCGACCAACATCATGCTGGCTTCATCGTCCAGCTGGGGCCACTGCCGCTCGCCCTGATTCGACAACGGCAAAATTCCGCCGGTGGCTATGTGCAGTGCACGACTTAAGCCAAACTCATCAGAACCGCGATACAGCTGCGCATACACATTGGCTTTTTCCAGCATGCTGCCGCTACCAAACGGCGACCAGTGATCGATCACGCTATCGGTACCGGTCATCACCGTGATGCCCGCCGCCTGGAGCTGCGGCAGCGGCATGGTCAGCTTACCGATTGGGATGGTAGAAGCCACGCTCATCTGCTGCTCAGCCATGCCGGCAATCATCTGATCCAGCGCTTTGCCTTCAAGCGTTGCGAGCGCAAAGCCATGGCTCAGCGTGACTTTGCCTTTCAGCTGTGGATTTTTCGCTATGGTATCGATCATGTACTGAATGGCCGCCACGCCGGAGGGCGAGGTTTCGTGCAGGTGGATATCTACGCCGCGCTGGAAATCAAGCGCTATCTGGAACATCGCATCCAGCGACGCCTGCATCGCGCCATCCACGTTGGTTGGATCGAGTCCGCCGACGAACTCGACGCCCATCTGCATCGCTTCACGCATTAATCCATCAACCTTCGAGTGCAGCAAACCATGCTGCGGAAAAGCGACAATCTCACACGGGAATTGCGGATGGTTAGCCAATGCCAGCTTGAGATGCTCAAGACTTTTCAGGCCGCTAACCGGATCGATATTGCAGTGGCTGCGCGCTTCGGTGGTGCCTTTACTGTGCAACAAGCCAATGATCGCTTCGGCGCGTGCCTGTGAGGTGGGCAGCAGCTGCGGGATCAGCACCTGTTCCCGGGCAATCATATCCATGATGGTTTTGCCCTGACGCGGACGTGGTGCTTGCCACGGACCGCCGTAGAAGGTTTTGTCGAGATGGATATGCATATCGCGGGTGCGCGGCAGCAGCAGAGCGCCGTTGGCATCCCACTGGGGCAATGCGGCATTACGGGCCTTGCCTGCCGGTTCAATCGCGGCGAATTTGCCCTCTTTGACGGTGATGTCATACAGCGCGGTGCGCGTGGCAATCACGTCGTTACCGTCGCGCTCAAAACCCTCTTCGAGGCGCACATTGAGCAGCTGGTAATGGGCGACGCGCGGGGGTGGAGTATGAGGCTGCGTTTTTTCAGACAATAACGGTGAAGCTTGTCCGGCATAGCTGATACCGGCTGCCAGCAGGCTACCGGCGGCGGTCAGACTAAGAAATTCGCGACGGCTGGGAGAGGTGAGTTGCATCAGAGGCTCCATCAAATGAAAACGCCTAATCTGGCAAAACCCGACGCGGGGCGCTGCGATATTTTCCACTGACTGGCAGTGGGAAAATCACTGCCACTGCAAATGGCAAAACCTGACCAGCGCGGCGGCCAGTGCCTGTTGCAAATCGTCCTGCGGCGAACGGCAAAACAGTGCCAGTTCAAAATGGCTGATGTCAGGTAAACCTTCGGCTTCGCCTAATACGCGATGTTCAGGCAGGCGACAGCTGGCGGGCAGCAGGGTGACACCCAATCCGGCGGCGCTGGCGCTGGCAAGCGCGACGAGGCTGGCGCTGCTGTAGCTGATGCGCCAGCCGCGGCCAAGGTGATCCAGCGTCTGCGCCATCTCTTCGCGATACAACCCGAGCTGCGGGAACACCACCAGCGGTACCGGCGTTTGCTCAAAGCAGGGATGCGCGGCGCTATCCAGCCACAGCAGCGGCTCCGGGCGCGAGGCCAGCGGCCGCTCGCCGCCCGGCTGCTTGATCAACATGATATCCAGCTCTTCGCGCTGCCACGCGCGGTGCAGATCGACATACATGCCGCTCATGACATCCAGCCGTAGCTGCGGATGCTCGCGGCTGAATTCCGCCAGCAAACTGGCCGTGGGCGCGGCGAAATCTTCCGGTACCCCCAGGCGCAAAATGCCATCGCGCCATTTGTCGCTCAGCACATCGTGCGCTTCGCCGTTCAGGGCAATAATGCGCCGCGCATAACCGAGTAGTTTTTCCCCCTCTTCGGTTAACGCCACCTGATGCGACGTCCGCTCCAGCAGCGCTTTACCTATCATCTCTTCCAGACGGCGTACTTGCTGGCTGACGGTAGATTGCGAGAGATGCACGCGCTCGGCGGCGCGGGTAAAGCTGGTGGTTTCGCATACCGCCACAAAACTGAGCAGCTGCTGCGGAGTAAACATCGGTTGACGATTCATTTTTCCACTGGTCGCTATGGTGTTATTTCATTTCCAAATAGTACTGACTGCTGCGATGCTGGCAACCTTTTCACTATTGGATTGCGTATGAACCGACATTCCAACGGACTGACGCTCGCCGCTTTAGTGCTGGCTGGGCTGAATATGCGTCCGTTACTGACTTCAATTAGCCCGCTGCTCGGCCAGTTACGCCAGGCGATGGGGCTCTCTCCGCTGGCCGCCTCACTGCTGCCCGCCGTGCCGATGGTGATGATGGGGGCGGTTGCGCTGCTCAGCGCCTCGCTGATGCAGCGCGTGCCGCTGCAACGATTATTATTGGGCGGCTTAATCCTGTTATTGCTGGCGCTGCTGGCGCGTGGCGTGATCCATGACGGCAGTTGGCTAGTGATCAGCGCCTTGTTCGGTGGACTTGGCGTGGGCGTGGTACAGATGGCGATGCCGGGATTGATCCGTCAACGCTTTGCCCAGCGTAGCGCACCGGTGACCGGCTTATGGGCCGGCGCGCTGATGGGCGGCGGCGGGCTGGGAGCGGCGCTGTCGCCATGGCTCAGCGCGCAGTTCGGCTGGTCGCTGGCGCTAACGGGCTGGGCGCTACCGGTGCTGCTGGCAATAGCATTGTGGCTGTGCGTGCGCGTGCCTGCCGCAGCCAGCAGGGAGAAGATTGTGCTGCCAGCGCTGTGGCGCAAGCCGCGCGCCTGGACGCTGGCGCTGAGCTTCGGGCTGGTGAACGGCGGTTATGCAACCTGTGTTGCCTGGTTGCCGGATGCCTACCATCATCTTGGCTGGTCGGCGCAGGCCGGTGGCTCGCTGCTGGGGGTGATGATTCTGTGTCAGGTGGCTGGAGCGTTATTGATGCCGCTGCTGGCGCGCAAGGCCGATCGCCGTCCACAGCTGATTATTAGCCTGATTTGTCAGTTGCTCGGCATGAGCGGCTTTCTGTTTGCACCGCTGCTGGCACCGTGGCTGTGGGCCGCGATCGCCGGTTTTGGCCTGGGCGCGGCGTTTCCGCTGGCGATGGTGTTGGCACTCGATCACCTGCCGCATCCACAGGCTGGCGCACGGCTGGTGGCGTTTATGCAGGGGGCGGGTTTTATCATCGCCGGCTGCATGCCGTTTATCGCGGGCCAGCTTCAGGCATTCACCCACAGTTTCAGCAGCGTCTGGCTGATGCAAACCCTGGTGACAGTTGGGCTAATTGTGCTCAATCTGCGCTTCCATCCCCGCAGTTATGGTCGGGCCTTTGGTTGAATTAACGATAATTGGTCCTACCAAAATCGTTAAATGTTGCCATATCGTCACATAACACGAAAAATCACACCTGCTTCGTTGCTTTAGGTTAACAATGCATTAACTATCTGGAGCCAGAAAGCCCGGCGCCCTGAATGTGGTCCTACCAATTCAGGGCAGAACAGGGCAATAGCGGCGGCGCTCACCTGCATTAGCCGATGCGCCGCCCCCTTCTGGTCACCTCTGGAGTAAACGGCATGCAGGTATGGCAACAAAACTACGATCCGCTCGATAATTTGTGGCTCTCCAGCCTTGTGGCGGTGATCCCGATTGTGTTTTTTTTCTTCGCGCTGATTAAGCTCAAGCTAAAAGGCTATCAGGCGGGTACCGCCACCGTGGTGATTGCGCTGCTGGTGGCGCTGTTTCTGTACGGTATGCCGTTAGGCCAGGCGCTGGCATCCGTGGTCTACGGATTTTTATACGGTTTGTGGCCCATCGCCTGGATTATCGTCGCGGCGGTGTTTGTCTACAAAATCTCGGTAAAAACCGGCCAGTTCGACATCATTCGCGCCTCGATCCTGACGATAACGCCCGATCAGCGTTTGCAGATGCTGATCGTTGGCTTCTGTTTCGGTGCCTTCCTGGAAGGTGCGGCGGGCTTTGGTGCGCCGGTGGCGATCACCGCCGCGCTGCTGGTGGGTTTGGGTTTCAATCCGCTGTATGCCGCAGGGCTTTGCCTGATTGTGAACACCGCACCGGTGGCGTTTGGCGCGATGGGCATTCCGATTATTGTTGCCGGGCAAGTGACCGGAATCGACAGCTTCCAGATTGGACAGATGGCGGGGCGTCAGCTGCCGTTCCTCACCATGATTGTGCTGTTCTGGATCATGGCGATCATGGATGGCTGGCGCGGTGTGAAAGAGACCTGGCCGGCGGTGATCGTCGCAGGCGGATCCTTTGCCATCGCCCAGTTCCTAAGCTCTAACTTTCTTGGCCCGGAACTGCCTGACATCATCTCCTCACTGGTATCGCTGGTCTGCCTGACGCTGTTTCTGCGCCGCTGGCAGCCGGTGCGCATTTTCCGCTTTGAGCAGGCCGCGGTCGATGCGAACAATACGCAGCAGCGCTACAGCCTGGGCCAGATTGTGCGTGCATGGATGCCGTTCCTGTTTCTCACCGCCACCGTAACGCTGTGGAGTATTCCGCCGTTTAAAGCGCTGTTCGCCAAAGGCGGCGCGATGTATGACTGGGTGTTCACCGTGCCGGTGCCGCTGCTGAATGAACTGGTGGCGCGCATGCCGCCGGTGGTGAACGCGGCGACGCCATATCCGGCGCTGTTCAAGTTTGATGTGTTGTCGGCCACCGGTACGGCGATTTTGCTGGCGGCGGTATTGTCTGTCATCTGGCTGCGCATGAAGCCGAAGGCGGCAATCGAGACCTTTGGCGAAACGCTGAAGGAGCTGGCGCTGCCGATTTACTCCATCGGTATGGTGCTGGCATTTGCCTTTATCTCCAACTATTCCGGCCTGTCGGCGACCTTAGCGCTGGCGCTGGCGCATACCGGTAATGCCTTTACTTTCTTCTCGCCGTTCCTTGGCTGGCTCGGCGTGTTTCTTACCGGTTCAGATACCTCATCGAACGCGCTGTTTGCTGCGCTACAGGCAACAACGGCGCAGCAGATTGGCGTGTCGGATGTGTTGCTGGTGGCGGCCAATACCACCGGCGGGGTAACCGGCAAGATGATTTCACCGCAGTCGATTGCCATTGCCTGTGCCGCCGTTGGGCTGGTGGGCAAAGAGTCGGATCTGTTCCGTTTCACCGTCAAACATAGCCTGATCTTTACCTGCATGGTCGGCGTGATTACCACGCTTCAGGCTTATGTCCTCACCTGGATGATTCCATGACTGAACACACGCCGCGCTCAGCGGATACGCTACGGGCGCGCCTCTGCGCCTGGATGAGTGAACGCCAGCTTGAGCCGGGGATGCGTTTACCCTCGGAACGTGCGCTGTCAGCCGAATTGGGTGTTTCGCGCTCGTCGCTGCGCGAGGCGATTCAGCAGCTGATCAGCAGCGGCGTGTTAATCAGTAAACGCGGCGGCGGCACCTGGCTGTGTCAACCGCAGGAGCCGTGGCCGGAGCAGCGTATCGTTGAGCCGATTCGTCAGCTGCTGGCCGCCGATCCCGATTATCGCTATGACATTCTGGAAGCGCGCCACGCTATTGAAGCCAGTACTGCGTGGCATGCGGCGTTACGCGCCACGGAATCTGACAAAGAGAAGCTGCGCTACGCCTTTGACGCACTGCTGAAGATGCATGAGAGCGACGATCCCGATCTCGCCGCGCAGGCCGATCTGCGCTTCCATCTCGCCATCGCCGAAGCCTCACATAACGTGGTGCTGCTGCAAACCATGCGCGGTTTTTTCGATCTGCTGCAATCTTCGGTGCTGCACAGCCGTCAACGCATGTATACCCATCCGGTGATTTTCAATCGCCTGCACGAACAGCATCAGGCGATGTTTGATGCCGTCATGGCCGGCGACGCTGAAGCCGCGCGCCAGGCGGCGATGGATCACCTCGGTTTTGTGCACACCACCATGAAAACTCTGCATGAAGATGAAGCGCGGCAGGCGCGGATTACGCGTCTGCCGGGCCATGATTTACCTCAGCATAAGGAAAAAAACGGATGATCATTTCAGCTGCCAGTGACTATCGCGCCGCGGCGCAACGCATCTTACCCCCGTTCCTGTTTCACTATCTGGACGGTGGCGCCTATGCCGAGCACACGCTGAAGCGCAACGTCGCCGATCTCTCCGATGTCGCGCTGCGCCAGCGCGTGCTGAAAAATATGTCGGAACTGAGCCTTGAGACCAAACTGTTCAATGAAACTTTATCGATGCCGGTGGCGTTGGCACCGGTGGGACTGTGCGGCATGTATGCGCGACGCGGCGAAGTGCAGGCGGCACGTGCCGCGGCGCTGAAAGGCATTCCCTTTACGCTCTCTACGGTCTCGGTTTGCCCAATCGAAGAGGTGGCACCGGCGATTAACCGTCCGATGTGGTTTCAGCTCTACGTGCTGCGCGATCGCGGCTTTATGCGCAATGCGCTGGAGCGTGCCAAAGCCGCCGGTTGTACCACGCTGGTATTCACCGTGGATATGCCGACGCCGGGCGCGCGCTATCGTGATGCGCACTCGGGGATGAGCGGCCCGAATGCGGCCATGCGCCGTTACTGGCAGGCGGCAACGCATCCGCAATGGGCGTGGGATGTGGGGTTACATGGCCGTCCGCACGATCTTGGCAATATCTCTACCTATCTTGGCAAACCGACCGGGCTGGAAGATTACATTGGCTGGCTGGCGAACAACTTCGATCCGTCGATCTCCTGGAAAGATCTGGAGTGGATCCGCGAATTCTGGGATGGACCGATGGTGATCAAAGGTATTCTCGATGCCGACGATGCGCGCGATGCGGTGCGCTTTGGCGCCGATGGCATTGTGGTGTCAAATCATGGCGGGCGCCAGCTGGACGGCGTGCTCTCTTCAGCGCGCGCGTTACCGGCAATTGCCGATGCGGTAAAAGGTGACATTACCATTCTGGCCGACAGCGGTATTCGTAGCGGATTGGATGTGGTGCGCATGATCGCGCTTGGTGCCGATAGCGTGCTGTTGGGCCGCGCTTTTGTGTATGCATTGGCAACGCATGGTCAGCGCGGCGTGGAGAATTTGCTCAACTTGATTGAGAAAGAGATGAAAGTGGCGATGACGCTGACCGGTGCGAAATCCATTCACGAAATTACGCAGGCGTCGCTGGTGCAGGCCAATGCGCTGCTGAGCGAGGCAGGATTGAGCCCGGCACGGCCGCGCGCGGTGAGCTAAGCGCCAGCAAAATCAGGGAGGTTGTCTATACTCATTACCTGTCGAACTAAACAGGAGGAATGACATGACCATTCATAAGAAAGGATCGGCCCATTGGGAAGGCGACATCAAAGGCAAAGGAACGGTAAGTACTGAAAGCGGCGTGTTGAGCAATCAACCGTACGGTTTCAACACCCGTTTTGAAGGGCAGAAGGGTACCAACCCGGAAGAGCTGATTGGTGCAGCACATGCCGCTTGTTTCTCCATGGCGTTGTCGCTGATGCTGGGCAATGAAGGACATAAAGCGACCAGCATCGATACCACTGCTGATGTGTCGCTGGATAAAAAGGGCGAGGGTTTTGCCATCACCAAAATCGCGCTGACCAGCGCCATTGTGCTGCCAGGCATTGAGGATGCGAAGTTCGATGAGATTATCCAGAAAGCCAAAGCGGGCTGCCCGGTGTCTCAGGTACTGAACGCTGAGATCACGCTCGACTATACGCTGAATAAATAATCGCCCTTCCGGGTGACCAGCGTTAGAATCAACAATGCGCCTCAGGGCGCATTGTTGCTTTCTGTCATCTGGAGGGTGCGTGGCAAAAAAACTGGCTGCAACCAAACATTGGAAAATGATAGTGGTGCTGTTATGCATCTGTGGCGCGTTGATGCTGATTCGCTGGGCGGCCATGTTATGGGGCTGAAAGACTGGATTTGCAGCCACAAGCTCGGCGTGCTGGTGATGGTGATTTTAGTGCTGGAGCTGCTGCACTATCTGCTCACGGCGTCGTGGTTCCCGTGGCAGATTAGCTAATCAATCAGGCGTACTCGCCGTCTGTCTGGCGTACGTTACGCACGCTGCTGCGCGCAATGCGATAAGCCTTGCGTGGATCGCCCGCCACAAACTCAAAAGTTGGCGAGAAGTAAAACGGCAGCCAGCCGCCGAAGCCGCTCTCCCATTCCCAACGCACGGGGCAGGGCCAGAGAATGCCATCATACAAAATGTAATAAACCCAGCGTCCGTTTGGACGACGGGGGCGAGATGTTTTCATTGGATTCACAACGGTGATAGTGAAAAGCAGCTTATATTTTGAACGCTACAACCCATTCTTGCAATGCCGTCTGGCTGTTTTTTGCGCAACTGTAATAAAAATGGCACCGAATTAACGGTGCACTTCGCCACAAAGTAAGACCACGTTAGGCCGAACTTTATGGATGCGATCGGCCATTTGCTCACAGGCCATTTTGGTTGGGTAAATCCGCTCCGATACCGGCAACGCATCGCAGGCATCGTGCCCACACGCGCTCACTAACAAAACAAAACCAATCAGCATACTCAGACTCCTTTAACACCTTCTCGCTGGTACGGAATGTGTGGCTGGTCGTTCCCTTTTTTGATCCAGTATAGCTAAACGCGTCGGGAGTCAATTATCACCCTGAGCGGCTTTCTTGTTCGGTCGGCAAGATTATACCCATCGTGGCGCGCATCAGCAGCGTAATCTGGGCTAAACTGTGCGGCCCTGACAATAATGATGAGTGAGTAAACCATGTCTAACGAAATTGCCCATCCGGCCAGCAGCCCTAAACAAGCCGCTCTGCAGCTGGTGATTGAACTGGTCCGCGCGGGAAAACTGAGCCCGCTGCACGGCGATGCGTCAAATATGATCTCCATTTACGAGCAGTTCAAAAACCATTTCGAAGCGGAAAAAGCGTAGTTTTTCTGGTCAGCGATCGCCATGAATGGCGTAATGCCGCTCATTTGAGCCATAAAAACCGCGTTATGCAGGTGCGCATGAATGCGCACCCTACGAAAACCCTACGTTTAACTGACGAGCATTACGCCATGCATGACGGCCCTACAACAGCGCTTCTGCATGAGTGCGATCATACTCTGCCTGCGCGCGTTCCAGCGCAGGGCCATGCTCCAATGCCCAATCGTACAGCGCGATAAACGGCTGCTGTAGCGTCTGCGCCAGCGGCGTCAGGCTGTATTCCACCCCGATAGGTGCCGTGTTCAGCACCTCACGATTCACTAACCCATTGCGCTCCAGACGCTTTAACGCATCCGCCAACGCTTTATGAGTAATGCCATCCAGTCGCCGGCGAATTTCATTAAACCGCGCAGGCTGAGTGCAGAGCACAGTGAGAATTAAAATCGACCATTTATTGGTGATGTGCTCCAGGATTGGACGCGTTTTTCCTACCTCTCTCAAGCTGTTACCGTTGATTTCTGCCATGGCGATATACTCCGGGATATCTGGTATAAACAAAGTGCGTAATTGATATCAAGTATAAAATATATACCATCAGCTTTCTACCCAACCGGAGAAAGCAAATGAGCAGACTGGAAAAAAAAGTGGCCGTCGTCCTGGGCGGCGCAAAAGGGATTGGGCTGGCAATCAGCCAGCGTTTTGCCAGCGAAGGTGCGACAACCTGGTATACCTCGCGTCGTGATGAAGAGTTACAGGCGGCCGGCAGCACCATTACCGGTAATGCACACCCGTTGCGTGCCGATGTGAGCCAGCAAAGCGAACTCACCCGCATTATGGAGACGATCAAGACCGAAGCCGGGCAGCTGGATGTGCTAGTGATTAACGCGGGCATGGCCGAATACGCCACCATTGATGAGATCGGCGCAGAGCATTTCAATCAGATCTTCGGCCTCAATGTGCGCTCGCCGGTCTTTGCTTTGCAGGCAGCGCTACCGCTGCTGAAACCTGGCGCCAGCGTGGTGCTGATTGGTTCGATCGCCGATGTCATTGGTACGCAGGGTTACGGCGTTTACAGCGCCAGTAAAGCGGCGCTGCGCTCCTTTGCGCGCACCTGGACGCGTGAACTCTCCGCGCGTGGCATCCGGATTAATGTGGTGGCGCCTGGGCCCATTGATACCGATATGATGCAGGCGGCTTCTGAAGAGGTGCGCACGGGCATCACCAGCACCATTCCGCTGAGCCGCATGGGCAAGCCAGAAGAGGTCGCTAACGCGGTACTGTTCCTCGCCAGTGACGAGAGCAGCTATATTGCCGGGGCAGAGATCTGTGTGGATGGCGGTTTAACGCAGGTGTAAGGCGCTAGGTTTACGGCCATCGTATGATGGCTGTTTTCAGGCGAAATACCAGGCGGGCAGGATGGCAATCAGGTTATTCAGCGTATGCAGGAAAATCGGGAGCGCGAGGCTATTGCTGCGCAGGCGCGCATAGCATAATAGCAGCGAAAACAGCGTTAAGGCGACCAGCGTTTCCCAGTGCACATATTGGGTATGCATGGCGGCGAACAGCAGGGATGTCAGCAGCATGCAGGCAAAACGGCTTTTTGGCGCCCACAGTAGAAAACCTTGCAGTAAGAATCCGCGAAACAGCACTTCTTCAAACACCGGTGCCAGCAGCACCGCCGTCAGCAACAGAATTAGCATGGAGCTGCGTCCCTGCTGGGATTGCGCAATCAACCAACCTTCCGGCTGCAAAAACTGGGTTTGTGCCACCATCAACGCAAACAGCAGGCCAATAAACAGCAGCGCCTGCAGCGGACGCACATAGCCAAGCGGAATATCGCTACGACGCTGGCAATAAAAGCGGTAGAGCGGGTAAATCACGGCGAATTCGAATAAGCAAAGTACCGGCATCAGCAAGCCATCGTTACGCAGCACCCCATAGTTGGGAAACAGCGTAACAAGCATGGTCACAAGGTAATAGACCACAAAGCTACCAACGTAGAAGAGCGTTAACGTAACTTTGTCGGATTGCGTATCCATAGGCGACTCAGCGGACAGAGGAGAGCGCATAGTAGCAACGGCGGTGATCGCTGTCGAGGTGGTGTGCTGCACATTTGCGCTGTTCAAATATTCCACCGCCAAGGCTAAATCTGCGACGGCCAGCGCCGATAACCGATCAAACCTTACAGGGTGGAGAGGGGCGGTTGTTGCCCCTCATCCGCCTCTTTTCGCCGCCTGCATTTTACGAGCAATGCGCATGAATTCTGAGTATCACCGGCACCCGGCGTTAACCGCCAGGGCCAATATGGAGGCACATACGGTTCGGGTGACGCGGCGCAGTCTTCGCACCTTATCCTCGCTGCTGTTTGGCGTACTGCTTCTCTCTGTTGTAATGGTGCTGGTTATCGCCCATCGACAAAACCGCGACGCGATCCGCCAGGACGTCAATTTGATGCGTCAGGCGTGGCAGCAACAGCAGCAGGAGATGATTGTTGATGCGCGAGATTACGCCAACTGGGGCGAAGGCTGGAAAAACCTGCATCTCACGGTAAACAAAGTCTGGGCCTGGGATGAAGAGAACTTTGGCGCGGGGCTTTACAAGGAGTATCACTACGACGGTGTCTTTGTTGTCGATGGTGCCGGTAAAACCCGTTATGCGGTGGTTCGCGGCAAATTATCCGATGTGTCACTTGAGAGTTGGTTAGGTGCGCAAAGCGCGCTGTTATTGAACTCGGCGCGCACCCTGCGTGACGGAGTGGCGCGCAACGTTATCATAGATAACAACCCGGCGATTATGGTGGCCGCCCCCATTACGCCGGGAAAAGTCCCCGATTTACCAAGCCTTCCCGGTCCCGCTTCGGTGATGGTGTTCATCAATGTGTTTACCCCGGATAAACTGCAGGCGCTGGGTAAATCGCTAAATGTGATTGCGCCGCGTATTGCTGCGGATGTAGCCGATGCGCGGTATGAGCCGCGGCTGGTAGAGCCGGTGTTGCAGGGTGAAGCGATGGTGATTCGCTGGCAGCCGAAAGATCCGGGCTTTGGGGTGATCTGGCTGATGATGCCGCTGCTGCTGTTCACGGCACTGGCCGTGACGCTGGTTACGCGTCGGGTGCTGCGCCATGCTTTGCACAATGCCGTCATCTCCGATCGGCGCTTTGCATTGCTGGCCATCAGCCAGCGCGAATTGGCTGACAGCGAAGAACGCTTTCGCGATCTGGCGGAAGCCGCGTCGGACTGGATTTGGGAAATCGACGATCGCGGGTGTCTCTGCTATCTCTCGTCGCGTTTTGCCGTGGTAACCGGCCATGAAGTGAAAAGCTGGATGGGGCGCCCGCTCGACCAGCTCCTCAGTCATCCTAGCCATTCGCTGGTCTCCTGGCTGATGCGTCAGGGAGAAGAGGTGCAGCATGTGCCGCTGCGCTGCCAGTTTATGTCAGCCAGCGGCGAGCGACGTATTGGACAGCTGATGGCGAAGGCTATTCGCCGCAGCGGCCTGCGCACGGGGTTTCGTGGCACGGTGTCAGATATCACCCATGAAGTGGATGCAGAAGCGCGCATTCAGTTTTTGTCACGCCACGACATGCTGACGGGATTGGCCAACCGCGTCCAGCTGCAGGAGTATTTAACCGCGTATCTGGAGCGCGTCAGTGAAGAAGATCCGCTGTTCATCATCAGTTTTGATATCGACCAGTTCAAGCCCATCAACGATACCTGGGGCCACGCGGTGGGGGATGAGGTGCTGAATGAGGTTTCACAGCGCTTAAAAAGCCTGCTGGCACCCAATGAGCTGGCGGCGCGTCTTGGCGGCGATGCTTTTATTCTGCTGCTGCGTGAAAACAGTCGTGCGGGGGTGGAGTATCGCTGTCGGGCACTGCAACACATCGTTCATCAACCGATTTTCAGCGGCTCGCATCAGATCAGTTTGACCGCCAGTATGGGCATTGTTTCTGCGCCACAGGATGCGGCACAGCCGGAAGCGCTGCTGCGGCTCGCGGATATTGCATTGAGCCAGGCCCGCAGCGCCGGTCGCGATCAATGGATGTGGTACTCCAGCGATATGGCGAATCACCTGCAGTCAAAACGCGAGATGGTGCAGGCGATTGAACAGGCGCTGCAGTCAAACGCGTTTACGCTGCACTATCAGCCGCGTTATCAGCTGCAAAGCGGGCAGCTGGCGGGGGCTGAAGCGCTGATACGCTGGCAGGTCGCGGAGGGACAATGGATCACACCAGACCGCTTTATTCCTCTGGCGGAAGAGAAAGGGTTAATCACCGCCATCAGCGACTGGGTGCTAATGCGTGCCTGTCTCGATGCCAGTCACTGGGGCGAACATCGCTATGTTTCGGTGAATATTTCGCCGGTGGAGTTCCGTAATAGTGATTTGGTCAAGCGCGTCGCGCATGCGCTGGACATCAGCGGATTACCCGCGACGCGGCTGGAGCTGGAAATTACCGAAAACGTCACTTTCGAAAACCCGGATCGCGCGCTGGAGATCATGCAAGGTCTGCGCGCGCTTGGCGTGCGTTTAACCGTGGATGATTTTGGTACCGGCTATGCGGCGCTCGGTTATCTGAAAGCCTTCCCGTTCAATGGCTTAAAGATTGATCGTTCGTGGATGAAAGAGTTCCCAGAGTCGCAGCAGGCACAATCGGTGGTGGCCGGTATTGTGGGGCTGGCACGCGCGTTTGCGCTCACCATCACCGCAGAAGGGATCGAAACCGAAGCGCAGTTAAATGCGCTAAAAGCACTTTCTTGCGAGGAGGGACAGGGATATTTCCTGGGGCGTCCGATGCCGTTAGCGGCGTTTAATGCCCGGTTACAGGAGGAAGTTGCATCGTAGGGTCGCCATTCATGGCGTAATGCTCGTCAGTTAAGCATGCATCGGTCACCATGAATGGTGACCCTACGTGGATATCGCCGGGTTTTCGTAGGGTGCGCATTCATGCGCACCTGCATAAACAGGCATTTTTTTGCTTAAGTGAGCGGCATTACGCCATTCATGGCGACCAACCACATGCAGTGACTCAACGCACTCTAATCGCTACAAACGTCATCAATGCGGCGAAGCCAACAAAAATCACCAGTTCCATAATGACCTCCTCTAAGAATTGTCTTAGGTAATTTTAGTGGCTGAAGGATTGTTTTTTAGACAGTGCGTGCGATTAATCTTAAAAATTGAGAACAAGATCGCGCTTTAAAGCCGATCCAGACCCACTATCTGCTGTAAAAATTTTCGCTTCACGGTCGTGCTTTGTTACTCTCACCCACCGGTTGTCTATTTATCCAGGAGGAGAAACTTGTGACCCATTATGGAAAAGCGCTGCTGGTTACGGCCTTGTTTGCCCTGACCGCCTGCCAGTCTGCCAGCAAACCTGACACCAGTGCGGCGGCCAGCCACGATCCGGAAACCGATCAGTGTGGCGCATCGCAATATCAGAACTATGTTGGTCAACCGTTATCGACCCTCGACAACAAGCGCTTTGCCGTTCCGGTACGCGCGATTCCCTGGAATTCAGCGGTAACGATGGATTTCAATCTGCGTCGGGTGAATTTCGCGGCGGATCAGAGCGGTAAGATTTCACGGGTTTACTGCGGATAACACTAAACCGACATTGCATTGTCATCCGGCTGTCACAGCGCCGGGCGAGGATAGCTGCGCACTACGGAGATTTCCTCGTCACTCTCGAATATGCAATGCTCGTCTTATTTCTTCCCGCTTCGGCGGGAATTTTTTTATCGGTTGGCGTAATGCCGCCAATTGAGGAGTGATGATGAGACATACCAAAAAATTACTGTTGTTAGCCCTGCTGGTAAGCCCGCTGGCGCAGGCATCAAGCGAAGCGGCCTGGCAGCAGAACGACAATAACAGACTACAAAGCTGTCTTAAGGCCAGCGGTCTGAAGAGCGTGAAAGTGGTCGGCAAGCCGATCCAGTATGACGACCGCATCGGTATTGATGCGCTGCTGCTGGAAGGCCGCTATCCGCAGAAGCACATGAAGAACCAGGTCGGGCGCGAGCTATGCCTGTATCAGCGTCAAAGCGGTAAGGCGTTTGTCAGCGAAGCCGACCAGCTGCGCGCGGTGAAATAATCCTTCGGGCTGCTACTTCTGCGGCCCTGATTCCAGCAGTTTTGCCAGCAGCGCACGATAGCTTTGCAGCTGCTGCTCATCCCCGGCAAATTCCAGCTTATCGATTACGCGCGCAATAATGGCTTTGCTGGTCGCTGGCTGCCCTTCATCCATCATTTCGCGCATAATTGCCGCCAGCAAATCGCTCTCATGAGGCGCATGCCAGGCCGGACTGTTGAAGTAGTCGGTAATCGCCCGACTGGCGCTGTTTGGTTGGGTTCTCATGGCTGACCTCCGCAGAGACAACGATGCCCGCCGCCTGAGAGTAGCAGCATGGGGAAATAAGGTTTAAGCATGCGGACTGTCCAGAACGGGCAGTACGTCGCCAGCGATGGCTGGTTGTTTTTTAAACATAGATGCGGTGAAGACGATTGTCAGTAACGAGTAGACATATTTTTTCACGTTTGCCGGTCATCAGGATGCGCTTATCTTGCGGGGAAAGAGGTTTCAGCACATAAAGCCACTAAAAAAACGCTCTCTTGCATGATTTGCTGTGAGCAGAATCACGCTCTACAGCGTAAAACTGCGTTTTTACCCCGATGCCATGTTTTGCCGTCCAGTAATGTTACGGGATTGTTAGACTGAACCCTCGTTTCATTCTTCTGACGCTCACGCCCATGTTACGCTCCATCGAGTCCTGGAAAGTTAATCTGATATCGGTCTGGTTTGGCTGTTTTTTTACCGGTCTTGCCATCAGTCAGATCATTCCCTTCCTCCCGCTGTATGTTGAAGAACTCGGGATTCATGGCGGTAATGCGCTTAGCGTTTGGTCAGGGCTCACCTTTAGCGTCACCTTCATTGTGTCTGCGGCCGTTGCGCCGTTGTGGGGCAGCCTGGCAGACCGTAAAGGGCGCAAGCAGATGCTGCTGCGCGCCTCGTTTGGCATGGGCGCAGTGATCTTAATGCAGGCGTTTGTCACTCAGGCGTGGCAGTTGCTGCTGCTGCGCGCACTCATGGGGCTGACCTCCGGCTATATTCCAAATGCGATGGCGCTGGTGGCGGCGCAGGTGCCGCGTGAACGCAGCGGCTGGGCGCTGAGCTGTGTCTCTACCGGTCAGATTAGCGGGGTGATCCTTGGGCCGATGATTGGCGGCCTGTTGGCGGACTGGCTCGGATTACGCATGGTGTTTATTGTCACTGCGGTATTGCTGATGGTGAGCTTCCTGGTGACGCTGTTCCTGATTAAAGAGACCGGTTATACCCCGGTCAGCAAGAAAGACAAATTAAGTGGACGTGAGGTGTTTCGCAGTCTTGATAACCCGCGTTTGATGCTGTGCTTATTTATCACCACCATGGTGATCCAGATGTGCAACGGCTCGGTAAATCCAATCCTGACGCTGTTTGTGCGCGAACTGGCACCGAATGCGCAGAACATCGCCTTTCTCAGCGGCGTGATTGCTGCGCTACCGGGCTTCTCAGCGCTGATCTCAGCCCCGCGGCTCGGTAAATTGGGCGACCGTATTGGCACGCAGCGCATTCTCATCGCCACCATGATCGCCTCGCTGCTGCTGCTGGTGGCGATGTCATTTGTCACCAGCGCCACTCAGCTTGGTGTGCTGCGCTTCTTGCTGGGATTCGCCGATGGCGCCATGATGCCAGCAGTGCAAACGTTGCTGGTACGCCATTCACGCGATAACGTCACGGGCCGCATCTTCGGCTATAACCAATCGTTTATGTATCTGGGGAATGTGGCGGGGCCGCTGCTGGGGGCTGCAGTTTCGGCAGCCACCGGCTATCGCTGGGTCTTCTTCGCTACGGCGATGGTGGTATTCGCCAACGTGGTGTTGCTGCGTCGTTTTTATCGCCGCCCGAAAACCACGCTGACTCCACCGTTGAGCCAGCGTGATACAGAGGAAAAACCTACTGACGCAGCGTCAACGCGTAGTACCAGCGCTGCTGAGAAAGCAAAAACTCCGGGCTAACGCTCGGACTCCAGGAATCATCACCGCCGACGCCCATATGGAAGCCATCGAGATGCAGCCAGCAGCCATCCTCTTCCTGTAATAAGTGGCGATGTGAGGTTGCGCGCAGCTGTTCAAGGCTGTAACGACTGAGCGAGAAAGCGAAATCACCGCTGACCTGTAACCCATTGCACATTAAATGACGCGTGCCACAGCGCAAGCCATTTTCCCCTGGAAACACATACGCGGTGCTGAGCGCCGCCAGCGGAAGCTGCCAGCGGGAAAACTGCGCTGACAGCTGGCGGTCCGGATAGTTTTCGTGTGGTCCCAGACCGAGCCAATTCACCTGCTGTGGTGCTTGTATCAGCTGGCAGCGCAGGCCGATGCGCGCCGGAGGCGGTAAGCCCGGCGCCTGTTCCACCTGCACGCTTATCGACAACTCACCATTGCCACCAATTTGATAGCGTTTGTGACTGGTGAAAACCACTTCTCCGTGAGCCAGCCACTGATGCCAGGTTTCAATCAGCACGCTATGTTTCAGGCTATCGACCTGCATATCCACCAGCACCGCTTCTAGCGCATCGTAGCCCGCTCGTTTCCAGCGCTCGACCCACGCGTTGGGGTCAATGTTAGCGGCTTCGCTGGTGCCGATATCGTTATCAATCGGCGCACGAATAAAGCACTCCTGCAGCGGCGTCAGAAGCGTTTCTTCATCATCTACCCACCATTGCAGCAGCTCGCCGCTGCGGCGTGAGAAGTGCCAGCACTGCTGCGGCAACACCACCGCCACCAGCTCATGATTGGCGATAAGCTCAGGCGCGGTGGCACTGAGCGTTGGCGCGCGCGCAGGCAGTGCCGCAGGCAGCGGCCACTGATCCCAGGCGACGCGGGCATCCGCTTCGGACCACGGGGTGGCGTTGCGTTGATAAACCGCCACGTTGAGCCAGGCATTGCCCTGCAGATTCTCACTGACTGGCAGCGTAAACGACTGGTGACCTTGTGCCGCGAGATCGAGCGGCCATTCACCGCTGGCCAGGGCGATGCCGTCCTGCTCAATCGACCAGCGCAGGAGCTCGTTATCGCTGCGGCGGAACAGATATTCGCTGCTGACGGTAAAGCGATACGCATTGGTAGCATCTGGCTGGAACTGGAAGAATTGCTGCGCTCGCTGCGCCTCAAACAGCGCCGGATGCGGCGAGCGATCGGCAAAAACTAAGCCGTTCATACAGAACTGACGATCGTTGGGCGTATCGCCAAAATCGCCGCCGTAGGCTTGCCATGCCGCGCCGTTATCGTCATAGCGCGTCAGGCTTTGGTCCACCCAATCCCAGACGAAGCCGCCCTGCAAGCGCGGGAACTGCCGGAAGGCTTGCCAATACTTTTCGAAGCCGCCGAAGCTATTGCCCATCGCATGCGCATATTCACACAGGATCAGCGGGCGCGTTTCGCCAGGCAGGCCAATCCACTTCTTCAGCGACCATTTTGGTACGGCGGGGAAGGGCTGATCCTGATCGACGCGTGCATACATGGGGCAGACGATATCAGTGGCGGCCGTGTTTGCGCCGCCACCTTCGTACTGTACCGGACGGGTGGGATCGCTGCTTTTCACCCATTGATAGAGCGCATCGTGCGTGCTGCCGTGGCCGGATTCATTCCCCAGCGACCAGATAATAATGCAGGCATGATTGCGGTCGCGCTGCACCATGCGCGTCACACGTTCGCTGTACGCGGCAAACCAACGCGGATCGCTGGAGAGCCGATTCATTGGCTGCATGCCGTGGGTTTCAATGTTGGCTTCATCCACCACGTACAAACCGTACTCATCGCATAGCCGATACCACAACGGATGATTGGGGTAGTGCGCGCAACGTACGGCGTTGAAGTTATGGCGCTTCATCAATTCGATGTCGCGGCGCATGCTGGCTTCATCCACCACCTGGCCGTTTTCCGGATGGTGCTCGTGGCGGTTAACGCCGCGGATCAGCAGCGGCTTGCCGTTCAGGCACAGTTGGCCGTTCTCAATGCTGACGCGGCGGAAGCCAACGTCATAGGCTTCGGCCTCCAGCAGCATGCCATTTTCATCCAGCAGGCTAACCACGGCGCGATAGAGATGCGGCGTTTCGGCACTCCACAGCAGCGGTTGGTGAACCGGCAAGATCAGCAACGCGCGCTCTGGATAGTGACCGCGCTCGTCGATGATAGCGCTGCCGGGGGCTTGTTCTTGCTCCACAATACAGCTTTCGCCGCGCCACAAACTGACGCGCAAACGGCACTGCGCAAGCTGGCGAGTGCCCGCATCGATTTTGACGCTAACGCGCAGATCGCCGCGCAGGTATTCCGGGCTGAGCGCGGTTTCAATTTGCACGTCTGCCAGCTGCGTTGCTGGTTTATGCAGCAGCGTGACGTCCCGGAAGATGCCGCTCATACGCCACATATCCTGATCTTCCAGGTAGCTGCCATCGCTCCAGCGCAGCACCATCACGGCTAAGCGGTTTTGGCCCGGCTGTAACGCTGCGCTGAGATCAAATTCAGCGGGCAGGCGGCTGTCTTGCGAATAACCGATCCAGTGGCCGTTACACCACAGGAAAAATGCCGAGTTGACGCCATCAAAAATAATGCGCGTTTGACCCTGTTGCAGCCAGCCATTATCCAGATTAAATGTGAGCGAATAACATCCTGTGGGGTTTTCCTGCGGTACATATGGTGGCGTCACCGCAATCGGATATTGTACGTTGGTATAAATCGGGGTATCGAAACCATGCAACTGCCAGTTAGCGGGTACGGGCAGGGCGCGTGCATCAGGCTGATCCTGCTGCAGCCAGCTTTGCGGCACCGCTTCAGGCTGGGTGAAGTAGCTGAAGGTCCATTGACCGTTAAGCGACATGCGCGAGGGCGATGGGCGATCGTCGCGCGCATCCAATTCATCGCGCCAGCTGGCAAACGGTGGATGCGCATCCAGCCGGTTAAGGCTGGTGATCACCGGATTTTCCCAATCCCGGCGCGCCAGAATTTCACTGAGGGAAACAGCAGATAACTTCATGATAAGATCTCATTTATTGTAATGCGCTCACATTGCGTGAATTTGCGTCAGCTGTAAAGTGAACGACAGTGATTTTGCGAGAGCCATCGGCTGACTTGCATGCCAGCTGTGTGATGTTTTTGCCGGGGTAGTGCCAGTAAATTGTTAAGCGTGGTGAGCAGAGATGAATAGCGCGGGGTTGCGGAGAATTCTGTATTGTCGCGCCCGATGCGGCCTCATACACTCAGCCCGATTTCACCATTCTGAGGTAATTATGGTTCGTATGATTAAACTCGCCGCAGTTGTGGCATTGGTTACCGCGTTGAGCGGCTGTATTTTCCCACCGCCGGGCGGCGGTTGGGGTGGCGGTCATGGCCATGGCGGCGGACCGGGACGCGGATTTGTCGGGCCTCATTAATGCGTCTTAGTATTATTTAACTTTTAAGCGAAACGTTTCAATAAATAGGCTTCACGTCAGTGAAACGTTTCGCCGTTAGATATTGAAATACATTTCTTTTTTCGCGTCGCAGCGCGTCTTTTTTTTCTCAAAAATACTGAAAATTTCTTGTTGTTTTAATCTGCTCAGTGCTAACGTCTTTTTTTCTTCTCTCAATGAGCTTGTCGCATGAAAAACCTGATTGCGGAACTCCTTCTAAAGCTGGCTGAAAAAGAAGAAGAGTCTAAAGAATTAGTGGTTCAGGTTGAGGCGTTAGAAATCGTGTTAACGGCGATGCTGCGCAAACTGGATCCACAACAGTTCCATGACATTGCGGCGGGTATTAAATTAGCCATGCCGCCCGTTGCCCCCGCTGCTGAAACGCCTGATACCACCCTGCTGCGCAATTACGTTGAAAAACTGCTGGATCATCCCCGCGTTTAACCTGCTTCGCCTGTTTTTGCAGGCGATTTCCATTATTGATTTCTCGCATTTGCTTATTCCGTGCCATGCTTAACAGGCAATAATGCTATGGAGAATCCGGTAATGAAATCGTGTCTTTTGGCAATAATGGCAGCAGGCTTGCTGTTGGCAGGCGGTGCGAGTGCGGCCGAAAAAACCGCACAGCAGGAAAAAATGACCATGTGTAATCAGCATGCAGGTTCGCAGAATTTGAAAGGTGATGCGCGTAAAAGCTTTATGAGTGACTGTCTGAAAAAAGACAGCAAAATGGGCAGCATGTCACCCCAACAAATGAAGATGAAAACCTGTAATGCCGACGCGGGCGATAAAAAACTCACCGGCGACGCACGTAAAACCTTTATGAGTTCCTGTTTAAAGAAGAGCTGATTTAATTCCCCCGCGAACCTACTCGTCGCGTGTAATTAATGGCAAAGTAGAGATAAGAAGGGTTCATGGTAAACATGAACCCTTTTTTTATCTTGATAATGCGCTCATCGAAATATTCAACTTCTCTTATCACGTCAGAGGAAAAACTCATACCAGGATGCACATCACAAAATAAGGCCAACAACACTGGCAGGATGCATTAGTCCTAATTAGTGACTAATTAATTCGAATCTTTTTAATCCCCGCGAAGCCAGACCGTTCGTTGGGCAGCCTTTACCTGTGGAGTCTGCTATGAATGTGCTTGATTATGCAGTGATGGCGCTATACGCGCTGATGATTGTAGCGATAACCCTGTGGGCGATGCGCAAGGTGGGCAGCACGCGCGATTTCTTTGCTGCGGGTGGCAAAATGCCGTGGTGGCTGTCTGGCGTATCGCACCACATGTCGGGTTACAGCGCCGCGGTGTTCGTGGCCTACGCTGCGGTGGCTTACAACATGGGCATCACCATCTACTTTTGGTGGGCCTTTCCCATTGCGATTGCCGTGCTGTTGGGATCGCGTCTGTTTGCGCCGCGCTGGGCGCGACTGCGCATTTATATGAACATCGAATCACCGATGGAGTATCTCGCCACGCGCTATAACCTGCCGACGCAAATGATATTGGCGTGGAGTGGGGTGCTGCTGAAAACCTTTGATGTGGGAGCAAAGTGGGCGGCAATTGCGGTAATCATTAACGTTTTCACCGGACTCGATCCGCTGGTGGGCATCTGCGTATCGGGTGCGCTGAGTTTGTTTTATACCGTGATGGGCGGGTTGTGGGCCGATGCCTGCAACGATTTCGGTCAGTTTGTCGTACAGTTTGTTGCCGCCATAGTGATGGTGCTGGCGGTGGCAATGCATCTGGGCGGTTTTGCTGAGCTGTTCACCATCTGGCAACGCCTGCCATCCACGCACACACAGATTATTCAGGAACCGTATTCGCTCGGCTTTATCCTCGCCTATTTTGTGATTTATACCCTGAGTTACAACGGCGGGACGTGGAACCTGGCTCAACGATTTATTGCCGCACCCGCTGGCCGCGATGCCCGCAAAGCGGCGCTGCTTTCCGCGGCACTCTATCTCATCTGGCCGCTGATTCTGTTCTGGCCAATGTGGGCGGCGCCGCTGCTGTTTCCCGGTCTGAGCGACCCGTCGCGATCCTATTCGATGATGGCGATGGAGCTGTTGCCGAATGGCCTGGTGGGGTTGGTGCTGGTGGCGATGTTCACTCATACACTATCGATGACCTCCTCTGACGCCAACGCCATCACCGCCGTCGTCACGCGCGATATTCTACCGGGCATGCTGCCAAAACGCTTTCAGCGCGGTAACAGCTCGCTGCTGGTAGCGCGACTCACCGCCTTTCTGTTCATTATCACCACGCTGGTGATTGCCATCAATGCCAGCCACTTTGGCGGCGTACTGTCGCTGCTGATCGTTTGGTTTGGCGGCCTGGTCGGCCCGATTTCGATTCCGATGCTGCTCGGTTTACTACCCGCTTTTCGTCGCAGCGGCAGTGCCGCCGCGCTGGTGAGTTGGGCGGTCGGCGTTGGGACTTTTTTCTGCGTGAAATTCGTTTTTGCCGATGTCAGCACCGCCACCGTGGTGGCTGCGCCGGTGATGTCATCGCTGGTGCTTTTCGTGGTGATGGGCTGGCTGCGCCGCGCACCGGTACGTCCGGAAGTGGACCAGTTGCTCAACGCACTGAATCAGGATCAGCATGTGCCCGGCGATCAGCGCTGGCCGCAGAAAACCAATATTTCTCAGGAGGGATAACATGACGCTATTACAACAGGGGAAAAGAGATCGCCTATGGGTCAAACGCTTCGCCAGCCGCGCTGCGCTGGGAGTCGCGGCTGCACATGACGTTGCGGCGCATTTGCGTCAGCTGTTGAGCACACAAGATGCAGTGCGCATGGTATTTGCTGCTGCGCCGTCGCAAAACGAGTTTCTCGCTGCGCTGATTGCGGAGAACGATATCGACTGGTCGCGTATTCACGCCTTCCACATGGATGAGTACATTGGACTCGATCGCGCGGCCCCGCAGCGTTTTGGTCAGTTTCTATGCCAACACCTGTTTGATGCGGTGCGGCCGGGTGAGGTTCATCTGATCCCTTATGAGGGCGAACCGGCGGCAATTTGCGCCGATTACAGCCAAAAACTCCACGCTGCGCCGATTGACGTGGTGTGCCTCGGCATTGGCGAGAACGGGCATTTAGCCTTTAACGATCCGCCAGTGGCTGACTTCAACGATCCTTTCACCGTCAAGGCGGTGCAACTGGATGCCGCCTGCCGTCAGCAACAGGTCAACGATGGTTGCTTCGCGACGCTGGACGCGGTGCCAACACAGGCGGTGACGCTGACCATTCCGGCCCTGATGAGCGGGGCGCGCCTGTTCTGCATGGTGCCTGGGGCCAGCAAACGTGCGGCGGTAAACGCAACGCTCAATGATGAACTCTCCACCGCTTGTCCGGCAACCCGGCTGCGCCAGCATCCGCACTGCACGCTGTATACCGATAGCGAAGCCTGCGCGGAGGTGACGTTTGACTAGTTCCATTTTGCGCGGCCGTGATTACCGCACGCTGCAACCGATTGAGCTGGAGATTGAGCACAGTTGCATCATCAAGATTCGTTCCCTGCGTGACGTTGAGGAGGATGTCATACTCGCGCCGGGTTTGGTGGATCTGCAGGTTAACGGTTTTCAGGGCGTGGATTTCAACCATTTTCCGTTCAGTGAACTGGATGTGCTGCATGCTACACGCGCGCTGTGGCAGCAGGGCGTGACCAGCTATTTGCCGACGGTCATTACCGCCATGCCAGAAGCGATCGACCAGGCCATGCAGCGTCTTGCCAGCGCCTGTGAACATTACGCGGACGTGGCGCGCGCGGTGCCGGGCTTCCACCTGGAAGGACCGTTTTTATCCCTGGAGGATGGTCCGCGCGGTGCACATCCGCGTGAGGCGATCTGCGCACCGGATATCGCCCTGTTCGACCGCTGGCAGCGCGCAGCACAGCGGCGTATCCGAATGCTGACGCTATCGCCGGAGTGGCCACAAAGCGGGGCGTTGATTCGGCATTGTGTGGCGCAGCAGGTGCGCGTCGCGATTGGCCATACTGCGGCAACGTCGGAACAGATTCATACGGCGGTGGAAGCCGGCGCCACGCTTTCTACGCATCTCGGCAATGGTGCGCATCTGCAACTGCCGCGTCATCCGAATTACATCTGGCAGCAATTGGCGGAAGACGCGCTGACGGCAACGCTAATTGCCGATGGCGATCATCTGCCGCCAGAGGTGCTAAAAGTATTTCTGCGCGCGAAAGGGGAGCAGGCATTGCTGGTGAGTGATGTGACCTCGTTTGCCGGACAGCCGCCGGGCATCTACCACACCGCTATTGGTGGCCGCGTGCAGCTTAGCGCCAGCGGACGTCTCAGCATGGCGGATGCCCCGCAGCTGTTGGCGGGCTCAGCGCGCGGGCTATTGGACGGCGTAAACGTTCTCTTGCGCCACAAGCTCGCCACGCTGGCGCAGGCGATTGAGATGGCATCGCTGCGGCCGGCGCGCCAGCTTGATCTGCCACAGCAGCAAGGTTTAGCGTGCGGCGCTCCCGCTGATGTGCTGCTGCTGGCGCCGTTGGCGGACGGGAGCGTGACGCTACGCGGCTGCGTAAAACAGGGCGCGCGGGTGTGGAGTCATGACGCTGCGACGTAACAGCCGCAGATTATCTTTCTCAGTTAAACAACCACTTATCCACCGCTGCGCTTTGTTGTTGCGGACAAATCACGACGTTTTGCCAGGCTTACTCTTTGTAGGGATTTGTTGTCTACATCAAAAACCAGAAGAATGGAGGCCTATCGTGAGCTATCAAACCGTCGTGGAACTCAAGTCGCTGGCGCAGCGCAAACCCACCAAATTTACCGTGGGTGATACCGATGTGGTGTTGATTCGTGACGATGAGCGGGTACAAGCGTTTCAAGCCAAATGCCCGCATGCGGGTGCGCCGTTAGAGCAGGCCGCAGTATGTGGCGACAAGCTGGTGTGCCCGTGGCATAAAGCGGTGTTTCAGCTGCAGGATGGTCAGATGTGCGAGCCGCTGGCGCTGGCTCATCTGAAGCGTTATCCGGTGCGCGTTGAACAGGGCAAAGTGCTGGTCAATCCGCAAGCGATGTCGCCCGCCAGTTCGCCTTCTCCTCAAGGTCAATCCCCGGTTTGCGTGATCCTGGGTTCCGGTGCTGCCGGTAGCGCTGCGATTTGGACGCTGCGTGATGAAGGCTTTAACGGACACATCGTCTTGATCGAGCGCGAATCACCGGCGCCTTACGATCGCACGGCTTTGAGCAAATTTGTGCCGTCGGGAAAAATGGCGATTGAGGATGTGCCAAAACTGTTAAAGCAGGATGTGCTGGGCGCGGTGGAGCGGATTCAGGGAGAAGTAGAACAACTCAAAGCACATGAGCAAACCTTGATTCTCAAGGGCGGCCAACAGGTTAAATTCGATCAGCTGCTGATTGCCAGCGGTGGCGTGCCGAAGCTGTTGGACATTCCAGGCAAAGATCTGGACGGCGTGCATCTGTTGCGCTCGCTCAATCAGGCCGATGAACTGCTGAAAGAGATAGATAAAACCGAGCAGCTGGTGATCATTGGCAATAGCTTTATTGGTATGGAGATGGCGGGATCGCTGCGCAATCGTGATGTGGATGTCACGGTGATTGCGCGTCATCCGCTGCCCTTTGCCAAACAGTTTGGCGAAGAGATTGGCCGCCACTTTTACGATCTGCACCGCAGCAACGGCGTGAAGTTTGTTGAGGGCGATCCAGTGGCGCTGGAGGGCGAGGGCAAGGTAAAGGCGGTGCGGTTAAAAAGCGGCAACACGGTGGAGGCCAGCCTGGTGCTGTTTGGAACCGGCGTGGTGCCTGCCACGCAGTTTATTCACGACCTGCCGCTCGAAGAGGATGGCAGTTTGCTGACGGATAGCCAGCTGCGTGTGGCTGACAACATTTGGGTGGCCGGTGATATTGCCAGCTATCCTTCGGTGCGCGGCCCGCAACGTATTGAGCATTATCGCGTGGCACATCAGCAGGGGCGCATTGCCGCACTGAATATGCTGGGCAAACAGATAATGTACGATCGCGTGCCGTTCTTCTGGACCGCACATTACGGTACGCGCTATGAATATTTAGGCCATGCGGAAGAGTGGGATGATTATCGTCTGCTGGGATCGCTGCAGGATAAGCGCTTTATCGCCTTCTATTGCCGCGAAGGAATGATTGCGGCGGTGTGTTCTGCCGGGCTGTATACGCTGACGGCAGCGCTGGTGCAGCAGATGCAGCAGCCAATGACGCTGGCGCAGGGGATTGCGCTGTATGAGGCGAGTCAGGGGTAAAGTGCGCGCAGCCCCCTCATCCCAACCTTCTCCCGCCAGCGGGAGAAGGGGGCCGTCCGAGCTAACTATTTCCTCTCCCGCCTGTGGGAAAGATAGATGCTGCAACATGCTCGATCGGTTCCCTCTCCCGCTGTCGGGAGAGGGTTAGGGTGAGGGGCAAGCCGCTCCGATTATTGCTTACTCAACGCCTCTGACTTCGCCATGCAGGCCTGCATCGCGTTGATCACCGCAGCGCGGAAGCCTTTCTCTTCCAGCACTTTTACCGCTTCAATGGTGGTGCCGCCTGGCGAACACACCATATCTTTCAGCTCGCCCGGATGCTTGCCGGTTTCCAGCACCATCTGCGCCGAGCCTTTAACCGCCTGCGCGGCAAACTGGTACGCCTGCGCCCGCGGCATGCCGCCAAGCACTGCCGCATCGGCCATCGCTTCAATAAACATAAACACATAGGCGGGCGCCGATCCGCTCACGCCAACCACCGCGTGAATCAGATATTCGTTCACCACCGCCGCTTTGCCGAAGCTCTCGAAGATGCTGACCACTTCATCCACTTCATGCGGTTCAACCAGCGCGTTTGGCGTCACCGACGTCATGCCTTCATTCACCAGCGACGGCGTATTGGGCATCACGCGAATGATTTTACGATCGTGGCCCAAGACTGAGGCTAACGAATCCAGCGTCACGCCTGCGGCAATCGATACGACCAGCACGTCTTTTTTAAGTTGGCCGGCAAGATCTTTCAGCACTTTGAGGATGACGTTGGGTTTTACCGCGCCAAAAAGAATATCGACTTCACGCGCCATGCTTTCAACGCTTGCGGCGGCGGTTACGCCGTATTGCTGCGCCATCTCCTGGTTGGTTGCCGGCTTACGGTCACACACCCAGATATTGGCCGGGGCGATTTTTCCACTATTGACCAGTCCGCTGATGATGGCTTTTGCCATATTGCCGCAGCCAACAAACCCGATTTTTTTCTCCAGCATCGCATTATCCTTCACGTGGTTCATTTTTCTGTGGGGGTAAGCTTACGTTAGCGGCCATGAATAACAAGGCTGGCAGTTATCAAAAACAGTTGCCATTCTTCAGCAGCACGGCAAGATCAGCCACATTCTCCGCGAAAAAGGATTCACTATGTCGATTTGGGTTGATGCTGATGCCTGCCCCAATGTCATCAAAGAGGTGCTCTACCGCGCCGCCGAGCGCGCCAAGGTTACCGTGACGTTCGTCGCCAACCAGCCGTTACGTGTGCCGCCGTCGCCGTGGCTGAAGACGCTACAGGTCGCCGCCGGTTTTGACGTGGCTGATAATGAGATTGTAAAACGCGTGCAGCCCGGTGAGCTGGTCATTACTGGCGATATTCCGCTGGCGGCGGAAGTGCTGGAGAAAGGGGCGGCGGCGTTGAATCCGCGTGGGGAACGCTACTCGGCGGATACGATTCGTCAGCGCTTGACCATGCGTGATTTTATGGAAACCCTGCGCGCCAGCGGGATTCAGAGTGGCGGCCCATCGACATTGAGCCAACGCGACCGCCAACTGTTTGCTAACGAACTGGATAAGTGGCTACGTCAGCGGTAATCAGACGAAGCTGTCATCGTCATCAAAGTCGCCGCCACTGCCAAAGTCGCCAAAATCATTGTTATCCGCCAGGTTGTTGTCCCAACCTGAGTTATCGTTCAGGAAGGCACTGTTGCTGTCGTTACCGTTAAAGGTATCGAGGCTGTTATCCACCTGCGGCAGCGCGGGTTCATTGATAATGTTCACGATCTCTTCCGGCTGCGAGTGGTGGAACATGCTGGTCAGCATATCCGCCATGACCACGCCTCCGGCCACGCCCACCGCCGTCTGCAATGCGCCGCCCAGGAAACCGGTACCGCGCGCCGGCGCTGCACCATATTGCTGCTGCGGCGGTGGCGCATACTGTTGCTGAGGCTGCGGCGGTGGATTGCCCCATGCCGGTTGCTGCTGTTGTGATGCTGCCGGGCGTGAGCCGCCGCCAAACAGGCTAGAGAGAAAGCCGCCGCTGCTCTGCTGCGGCGCCTGTTGCTGCTGCGCCTGCGCCAGACGATTTTCCAGATCGGTGACCTGCGCATTAAGCTTTTTCAGCGCGGCCTCCTGAATCAAAATCGCCTGCGACATGTAATAGGGCGCGCCCGGCTGGTTCTGTAAATGCTGTTTAATTAATTGCTCGGCACCCGCATCACGCGGGCCGCTTTGCGTCTCAGCCTGTTTCAGACGGCTGAACAGACTTTCAATGAGTTGTTGTTCTTCGCTTTGCATGGGGAATCCTCCGTTTGCGACTTATCACACTATATGAGGGTGCGAACAGAGAAAGTAAATCAACGGCCTGGTAAGGAAATGTTGCCTGCTCTTACATTTAGCCTGATGCACGTTTCACGCATTGCTTTTCTTTTATTTAACAAAGAAGTAGCTCAGCCAAGCGCTGAAATATGCGTAAATCGTGCCTGGCGGGTGGCTGATAAAATAAAATCCAGGTATTATGCGACGCATTATTGACCTGATGACGTTGCCCGTGCGGCACATTACGGCGGAGGATGAGCCCGGATGTCATTACCCATCTATCTGATCGGCGCACGCGGTTGCGGTAAAACCACTGTTGGCCAGGCGCTGTCGCAAGCGTTGGGCTATGCCTTTAACGATACCGATCACCATCTGCAACTCAGCACGCAGCGTAGCGTGGCGGAGATTGTAGCGTCTGAAGGCTGGGAGAGTTTTCGCGCGCGTGAAACTGAATCGCTGCGCGCCGTCACTGCACCTAACACCGTCATCGCCACCGGCGGTGGCATGATATTGGCTGAGTTCAACTGCCGCTTTATGCGCGAACACGGCCAGGTGATTTGGCTCAATGCGCCATCGGATGTGCTGGCTGAACGGCTGGAACATCAGCCGGAAGCGGCGCAGCGTCCCACCTTAACCGGGCGTCCGATTGCCGAAGAGATGGGCGATATTCTGCGCGAGCGTGCGCATCTTTATCGTCAAACGGCGCATCACGAAGTCAACGCCATGCAATCGCCCGATCGCGTGGTGGAACAAATACTGCAGTCGCTTTCGCTCGCCCGCGCCAGCTAAACCCTCAGATTTCTCTCTCTTTTTTTGCAGCGATCCTCCGTTGTCTATACTGAATCGTAGGCAGAGGATCACTGCTGCCCGTGGACAACTGATAGAAGAGGGAAAATTATGCCAACTAAACCACCCTATCCGCGTGAAGCGCGCATCGTCACGGTTGAAAAGGGTTCGGCGGATCAAACCGTCACCTGGTATGAATTACGCGCCGACCATCCCAAACCCGATACCCTAATTAGCGAACACAAAACGGAAGCCGAAGCGCAAGATGCGAAAGAGCGCTATGAGGATGCTGGCAAAGATTGATTAACGTCGAAAAAGATTAACGTCGGCTGGCAAGGATGCTAGCACATAATTAATTACCTCCTGTCACTACATGCTTTTTTATATTTCCGCAAACGCGCTGTCATCCTCAAATAAATCTGCATACTTTCCTGCTAACTATTTATCTGGCCTGATAACATCTTTCAATTTTCTTTTTCCACCGTATTTTCTGCTGTCCTAAATTTAGTGGCAACGGCACGGCTCAAAATTTGCGCTTGACGCATAAAGCCGTGCGTTTTACTTTCGAGATCTTGATAGAGGAACTCAGTTCCATATAGTGAAACAAGCGCCATGACCACACTCGAAAATGCCTCTGCCGTATTAAAGTTGTTCCAGCGCTTTGGCGTGACGCAAGGCCATCCTGGCCTCACCTTTACCGAGGTGGTTGACGCATTGGGTTTGCCAAAAAGTACGGTGTCGCGCCTGCTGGCAACCATGGAAAATGAAGGCTTGCTTGAGCGTGATGCCGAGAGCCGTTGCTTCCAGATTGGCCGCGTTCTGCTCTCGGTGGCAGGTCACTATCTGTCAACGCCGCTGGTAGATAGCGCTTCAGCACCGATGGCGCGTCTGGCAGCCAGCAGCGGCTGCATGGGCTATATCTCGGTGCTGGATGGCGACGATGTGCTGGTCATGCGCATGTATCACGGTCGCTTCTTTACCCAGCTGGTGACGCCGCCGGGCACGCGAGTTTCATTAACCGGCACCTCGACCGGACGCGTGCTGCTTGCACAGCTCAGTGATGAGGAGGTGCGCGACCGTTTTGCCAGCCACTGGCAGGCGGCTTCGATGAACTCACCGCTCACGCTGGATGATTTATGTCGTGAACTGGCTGTGATTCGCCAGCAGGGCTGGGCACTGGCGCGCAATGAGACGCTGCCGGGCATCAGCTCTTTGGCCGTTGCGGTAACCAATAAACATCGCGGTGAAAGTGCCGCGCTCTGTCTCTCGTTTTTATCGCAAGAGGCGGCGCCCGGTTATCCGGAGACGCTGCTCAGTGAACTACGCGCAACGGCTGCACTGATGGCCGAAAAATACGGCGCATAATCCTGTCTAAACAGGAAAACCCTATTTTTGTTTTAAAGGCGTTTATTCGCGCCACACCAGGGAAATAACAGGTCTTCGGACCTGCTTATTTCAATAATCAGGGAACGATTAAATAAATATGTGGATGTCCCGCGTGTCGGGCGTTGCATTTTAAATGCGTTTTCTTCAGGGTGAAAATACGGGGATATCATGCGTCAAAATAATCCAATAAAAAGTGTTGGCGTTGCCTTAATGCTGGTTCTGCTTTCTGTTGCAGGGGCCATTATTGGGGTTCAGCTTATTACCACCATTGGGGTAACACCCAATACGTCTATTATTGGCGCGCTGTTTGCCATGCTGCTGGCGCGTATTCCTCTGCAATGGTTTCGTCGCTACCGTTCGATAGAAGTCCAAAACCTGGCGCAGACCGCGATCTCCTCAGCCACCTTCGGCGCAGCCAACAGCCTGCTGATGCCGATTGCCGTGCCGTGGGCGCTGGGTGAACCGCAATTGGTGCTGCCGCTGTTTGTCGGCGTCAGTGCAGCGATGCTGCTGGATGCCTATTTACTCTATCGCCTGTTTGATACGCGCGTCTTCCCGGCCAGCAATGCGTGGCCACCGGGCGTGGCGGCAGCCGAAGCGATCAAAGCCGGTGATAAAGGCGGTCGTCAGGCGTGGCTGCTGGTGGTGGGGATTGTCGGCGGCATTGTCGGCTCAATGTTGAAAATCCCCATGTCAGCGTTTGGTACTGCATTTATCGGCAATATCTGGGCGCTGAGCATGCTCGGATTGGGGTTCCTGCTGCGTGCTTATGCGCAACCGGTTGCCGGTATTGATATCAACGCACTCTATATTCCGCACGGCGTGATGGTCGGTGCCGGTTTGGTCGCGCTGATTCAGGTGGTGCAGGTGATTCGCAGCCGCCGCAACGATCAGGTTAACGTCAGCCGCAGCGACAGCGAAGTGAAGCGTTCGCTCGGTTTCGGCACCGTGGGTTACATCGTCATCTCCACGCTGCTGGCGCTGGCGGGCGGATTATGGAGCCAGATGGGGCTGCCGATGCTGGTGCTGTTTATTGTTTACGCCGCGTTTGCTGCCTTTGTGCATGAACTGATTGTCGGCATCGCCGCCATGCACTCGGGCTGGTTCCCCGCCTTTGCGGTGGCGCTGATCACGCTGATTCTTGGGATCCTGCTCGGCTTTCCGCCGCTGGCGCTGTGCCTGCTGTGTGGTTTCACCGCCGCCACCGGCCCGGCATTTGCCGATATGGGCTATGACCTGAAAGCCGGCTTTATTCTGCGCGGTAACGGCGCGGATGTGCAGCAGGAGCTGTGGGGCCGCCGCATTCAGCTGATCGCCGCGATGATCGCCTTTGTTATCTGTATTCCGGTGGTGTGGTATGCGCACACCATTTTCTTTGCCGAAAATCTGCTGCCGCCGGTGGCGCGCGTCTATGCCAAAACGATTCAGGCCGGCGCGGAACCGGGTATCGCCGGTAACCTGCTGATGTGGGCGATTCCAGGCGCCATCATTCAATTGATCGGTGGGCCGAAACGTCAGCTTGGCGTGCTGCTGGCAACCGGTTTGCTCATTAACAATGCCGCTGCCGGTTGGGCAGTGATGGTAGGCATCGCGCTGCGTATCCTGATCCTGCGCGTGTGGGGCGAGCGTGGACGTTCTCCGATGGAGGTGATGGCCGCTGGGTTTATCGCGGGCGATGCGCTCTACAGCTTCTTCCATTCACTTTTTGTCAGCAGCACCAAGAAATAATCCAGGGAAATTATTATGAGTTTACAGCAGACACTGCAGGTTTTTGAGTTACTCGACAGCGCCTACATTGATGGTCAGCAGATCGTGGATCTCTTTGCGGCTTATCCCGGTGTGAAGGCGAGCACCAAACGCGTCAGCGGGCCGAAAGGGCGTACCGATTTCGTGCGCATCGATATCCCCGGCGCGCAGGGCAAAAGCAACGGCGGCAACGCGCCGACGCTGGGGATTATTGGTCGCCTCGGCGGCATCGGTGCGCGCCCAACGCGCATTGGCATGGTCTCTGATGCCGATGGCGCGGTGGCGGCGGTGAGCAGCGCGCTGAAGCTGGCGCACATGCAGACCAAAGGCGACGTGCTGGCGGGTGACGTGATCATCACCACCCACATCTGTCCGGATGCGCCAACCCGTCCGCACGAACCGGTCGATTTCATGGATTCGCCGTGCGACGACATCACCATGAATGACAATGAAGTGATTGCGGGCGTCGATGCGATTCTCTCGATCGATACCACCAAAGGGAATCGCATCCTTAATCACAAAGGTTATGCGCTGTCGCCGACGGTGAAAGAGGGCTACATCCTGCGCGTCTCGGAGGATTTGCTGCGCATTATGGAGATGACCAGCGGCAAACCGGCGGTCACTTTCCCGATCACCACGCAGGACATCACGCCTTACGGCAACGGGGTTTATCACCTCAACAGCATTCTGCAGCCCTCCACCGCCACTGATGTGCCGGTGGTCGGCGTGGCAATTTGTGCCGAATCGGTGGTGCCGGGCTGCGGTACCGGCGCCAGCCATGAAGTGGATATCGCCTCTGCGGTGAAGTTTGCGGTAGAAGTGGCGAAGGAGTTTGGGCGTGAAACCTGCCACTTCTATGACCCGCAAGAGTATGCGCTGCTGCTATCTTTGTATGGTAGCCTCAGCCACCTGCGCAACCGGAAAGCCTGATAATGAATACGTCTCTGGTCACACTTACGATTGGTCAATCACCGCGCAGCGACATTCTGCCGCTGCTGCTGGAGCATTTACCCGCTGAACAGGTGGCACATGCTGGACTGCTCGACGGCCTGACGCTGGCCGACGTTGAACAGCAGTACGCGCCCGCGCCGGGTGACAAAGTACTGGTCTCGCGCATGACCAGCGGCGAGCAGGTGCGCCTGTCGGCACCCAAAGTGGAGCAGGGATTGCAGCGAAAAATCAACGCGCTGGAACAGCAGGGCTACGACACTATTCTGCTGTTGTGCACCGGCGAGTTTGGCACGCTGAAAACGCAATCCGCCTTGCTGCTGGAGCCGGATCGCATCATTCCGCCGCTGGTGCGTGCAATTGTGCAGGAGCACAAAGTGGGCATTGTGGTACCGGTCAAAGAGCAGATTGCCGAGCAGGCCAGTAAATGGCGCAATCTGAACTGCCCGCCGTGTTTTGCGGTTGCCAGCCCTTACCTGGCAGAGCAGTCGGATCTGGTGGAAGCAGGATTGTCGTTGCAGGAGCAGGGGGCGGATGTGGTGGTACTGGATTGCATCGGTTACCACCAGAAGCACCGTGATTTCCTGCAGAAAATGCTGGGTATTCCAGTACTGTTATCGAACGTGCTGGTGGCCAAGCTGGCAGCAGAATTGATCGTCTAATGCGAAGAGATCACAACTTGCGATCTGTGGCGCTATTTCGCGTGACAGATCAGCGAGTTCCTTAGTAATCTGCCAGTCACGATAATGTGCTGTGAGGAAGTAATATGCTCAATACGAGTGAGTATTTCGACGGAAAAGTGAAATCCATTGGTTTCGACAGCGTCACCATTGGCCGTGCCAGCGTCGGCGTGATGGCGGAAGGTGAATACACCTTTGGCACTGCTCAGCCGGAAGAGATGACGGTAGTCAGCGGTGCACTGAAAGTGCTGCTGCCGGGCGAAACCGAGTGGAAATGGTACGAAGCCGGTTCCGTTTTCAGCGTACCGGGCCAGAGCGAATTCCATTTGCAGGTGGCCGAGCCTTCTTCATATCTGTGCCGCTACTTGTAAGACTTAAAATGGCCGCGCGATGCGGCCATTTTTTAACGCCAAATCTTCACATCAAGCAGTTGTGTCTGTTCCTCAGGCTTGTCACCTATCTTCGCACTGATTGGAACCATCACTTTCAAATCATCGATCCACGCCTGACGTGACACGAGTGCCGGCTGTTTATCAGATTCAATCAGGCAATCCACGCGTAAATAGTGACCGCTGAACGCGGGGGTAATTTCGTGAGCGTTGCCGCCTTCGTAAACATTGCAGGTTTCACTTTGATAACTTTCGCTGACCCTTTTCACCGGGTCCTCATTGATCAGCACACTTTTATACTGCTGCCCGGCATGCAACGGGTAACGTAGCGTGGTGTCCAGCTTTTTAAGTCGAGTCGGATAGGAAGCTATCGACATGGCAAATTCGAGTTGTGTGTCGTTTGCTAACGATAACCGCTGTACTTTCCAGATACCGTAATCTTCAAGTTTGCGAATAAAGCCTTGCTCGTCTACATCCATGCGTACTTTGACTTCACCGCTACGATTTTTCTCTACCCAGCTGATCTGACGAAAACGTGGCGTCGCCCAAGGATGAATAATCGATTTTGCCTGCTGCTGCACTGAGGCAGATAAAGGAAATCTTGCCATGACAGAGGAAGGATTAGCGCTTAGGTCGGGTAGCACAGGCATGGCTGTTGTGCTGAGAGGCTTGTGTGTAGCGGCGGTAAAGCGCCCCAGCGCGCGAAAGTGCTGCGGATCGGCCAGCGAGCAAAGCTGAATGAAGTTTTTTTCCAAAAGCGTTGTTAACGGAAAAGAGGATTTTCGCCGCTCAATATCTGCACTATCGAGCGAGTCAGTCACATAGCCATTTTCATCAATATCCTGCGCAGACACAGGAATATGTAATTGCGTTTTACAGTTAAAGCGGTAATTTTCAACTTTCAGCGCATAAGGTGCATCGTACGGTGGATCGAAGTCCTTAGCTGCATAATCGTAACCAACACGTACCTGCAATTCATCGCCGTCGCGCTTTAGATTAGCGATGTCAATCAACGCTGTGCTGCCATACTTATCTTCGGTTTGAATTTTTTCCCACACGACAGCTCGCTCGGGTAGCGAGCAAATCCGTTTAATGATTTCAGGATCCTGGTTTGGGCCGGGCTGTGGGGCCAGATAGTGGCTGAATTCAGAACCATAAAAGCGGCCTTTTGTCGCCCCATCATTATCCAGGAAGTTACGATAGAGTGCTTCAGCGCGTAGCGTTTTACAGTCGTAGGCTTGCCATACTTGCATGGCGCCGCCTTGTTTTCCGGCCAACGCAACCATGACATTAAGACGATCACCAATACGCACTGCATTGAGTCGGGTAATGACTGGTTCGCTGAAACTACTGACGGTGAATAGTGAGAGTGCGCCGAATAATACCGCGCGTTGAATTGAAGAAGACATATGCAGAATCCCTTTGCCGAAAGAAGAGGCTATCGGCAGCGCAGGGCAAAACTTAAGGAAGACGTTTTGCCCTGCATTGTCATCGTCGTTAACGCTTCGCTTCGCCGCCTAACGCTTCCACCAGATTAGCGATCAGCGCGGCCAGTTCGCTGGTCATCAAAATGAAATCGGCATCGAAACGCTGAGCGAAATCATCGCGGTCAATGTCATCATTCTGCTCACGCAGCGTGTCGCTAAACTTCAGGCGTTTCACCGAAGCATCATCGGCGATGACAAACTGAATGCGTTCCTGCCAGTCGAGCGCTAGCTTAGTGACCACTTTACCGGCTTCAATATGCGTGGCGATTTCATCGGAGATCAGATCCTGTTTCTTGCAGCGGATCACGCCGCCATCTTCCAGCATCGCCTTCAGCTCGGCTTCATCCATCAGGGCAAAACCGGCCGGCAATTCACCGGAACGCACCCATTCAGTCAGCGTCAGCTCGATCGGATTCTCCAGCGTCAGCGGCACCACCGGCAATGAACCGAGGCTTTTACGCAGCAGTGCCAGCGTATCTTCGGCTTTTTTGGCGCTGGCGCAGTCAACGATGATCAGGTTATTGACGGTATCGATCCACATAAACGTCTGGCTAAAGCGGCTAAACGCGCGCGGCAGCAGGCTATGCAGCACTTCATCTTTCAGCGAGTCTTTCTCGGTCTTCTTCAGCTTGCGGCTCTGTTCCGCCTCCAGCTTGTCGATTTTGGCTTCCAGCGCCTGTTTCACCACCGGCGATGGCAGGATCTTTTGCTCGGTGCGCGCGCAAATTACCATCTGACCGTTGATTTCATGCGTCAGCGCTTCGCTGCGGTTGCCCATCGGTGAAACCCAACCGGTTTTCGCCATATCCTGGCTGCCGCACGGGGAAAAGGTGAAGGCGTCGAGCTGCTTTTCCAGATCGTCTGCGGACAGCGGAATGTCACGATTCAGACGATAAACCATCATATTTTTAAACCACAACATCGGGATTCCTTACCGTGGGTGCGATCAGGCGCACAAGTCTCAAAGTCAGCGCGCATGATAGCGAAACATCGGATTCGTTTCATTGCCTTTCCCGATTCAGCCTTCTACTGTATTGGTCACCAGAACGAATAATGAGGAATAAATCGTGCGGATTGGGATTGATTTAGGCGGCACTAAAATTGAAGTGATTGCACTCTCCGATCGGGGACAAGAGTTGTTCCGCCATCGCGTCAATACGCCGCGTGATGACTACGCTGCCACGGTTCAGGCGATTGTCGATTTAGTGCTGTTAGCGGAAGAGAAAACCGGGCAGCAGGGTACCGTCGGCATCGGCATTCCGGGCACGATTTCGCCTTACACCCAGCGGGTGAAAAATGCCAACTCCACCTGGCTAAACGGGCAACCGCTGGATAAGGATTTGGCGCAGGCGCTGAATCGTGACGTGCGCATCGCCAATGACGCGAATTGTCTGGCGGTTTCCGAAGCGGTGGATGGAGCAGGCGCCGGAAAGTCGCTGGTGTTTGCGGTGATTATCGGTACCGGTTCAGGCGCGGGCGTGGCGATTGGCGGCGAGTCGCGCATCGGCGGTAACGGTAACGCCGGCGAATGGGGCCACAATCCGCTGCCGTGGATGGATGAAGATGAGCTGCGTTACCGCGCGGAAGTGCCGTGTTATTGCGGGTTGCAGGGATGTATTGAGACTTTCGTGTCTGGCACCGGTTTTGCCATCGATTACCAGCGTTTGAGCGGTAAGGCTTTGAAAGGGGCTGAGATCATTAAGCTGATTGAGCAGCAGGATCCCGTGGCAGAGCTGGCGATGAATCGCTACGAAATGCGCCTGGCGAAATCGCTGGCGCAGGTGGTGAATTTACTTGATCCGGATGTGATTGTGCTGGGCGGCGGAATGAGCAATAACGATCGTCTGTATCAAACCGTGCCGGCGCTGATGAAGCAGTGGGTATTTGGCCGTGAGTGTGAAACCCCGGTGCTGAAAGCGGTGCACGGTGATTCAAGCGGCGTACGCGGAGCGGCGTGGCTGTGGCCGGTGAAGAGTTAACAGAGGTCGCCATGAATGGCGACCCAACACAACCCGCCTATGCCGTAGGGTCGCCATTGATGGCGACCTGCAAACATCACTCACCTATTAACATCGAATCCTGCGGCGCGTTATCGCGTTGTGATTTGGTGGCCAGGAAGTAGACGTAACCCACCGCCATAATCGCCACGAATAAGCCACCGATCACCGGGTTAAACCACAGCATTGCCACCAGACACACCAGCGACAGCACCAGCGCAATGCCCGGCACAATCGGATAGCCCGGCGCGCGGAAGCTGCGTTCCATTTCGGGTGCCGTGCGGCGCAGTTTAAACAGGCTCAGCATGCTCATCAGGTACATCACAATCGCGCCGAACACCGCCATGGTGATCATCGCGGCGGTTAACGTCATGCCCTGCAAATTGACGAAACCATCGCTGTAAATCGCGGCGATCCCTATTAAGCCACCGGCGATAATCGCGCGGTGCGGCGTCTGGAAACGTGACAGTTTCGCCAGGCTTTGCGGCAGATAACCGGCGCGGGCGAGGGCGAAAAACTGGCGGGAATAGCCCAGAATAATGCCGTGGAAGCTGGCGATCAGGCCAAACAGACCGATCCATACCAGCATATGCATCCAGTTAGAGTGCTCACCAACAATCATCTTCATCGCCTGCGGTAGCGGATCGTTGATGTCGGACAGCTTGCGCCAGTCGCCCGCGCCGCCGGCCAGCAGCATCACGCCAATCGCCAGCACCACCAGCGTCATGATGCCGGTGATGTAGGCTTTAGGAATGGTTCGTTTGGGATCTTTGGCCTCTTCGGCTGCCATTGCGGCACCTTCAATGGCCAGGAAGAACCAGATGGCGAACGGAATGGCAGCGAAGATACCCGAGAGCGCAGGCATGCCAAAGTGATCGCTACCGGCCCAGCCGTTGGCGGCGAAATTGGCGATGCTGAAGCCCGGCGATACCACGCCCATAAACACCAGCAGTTCAAGTACCGCCAGCACGGTGACCACCAGTTCGAACATCGCTGCCAGTTTCACGCCGAGAATATTCAACGTCATAAACACCACGTAAGCACCCACCGCAGCGGTTTTCGGATTGAGATCGGGATATTGCACGTTGAGGTAGGCGCCAATCGCCATCGCGATAGCGGGCGGTGCGAACACGAACTCAATCAGTGTGGCCAGGCCGGCAATCAGGCCGCCGGTTTCACCGAAGGCGCGGCGGCTATAGGCAAACGGGCCGCCGGCATGCGGAATCGCGGTGGTCAGTTCGGTAAAGCTGAAAATGAAGCAGGTATACATAGTGGCGATCATCGCGGTGGTGATCAAAAATCCCAGCGTGCCCGCCACGCCCCAACCGTAACTCCAGCCAAAGTATTCACCGGAAATCACCAGTCCAACCGCGATGCCCCACAAATGCAGGGTGCCCAGCGTGGGTTTGAGCTTAGTCGTCATCATCTTCTCCCCGTCGTCATTGTTGGTGCGGCAGCTTCACCGCGCTTTTTTATTGTTTGCGCTACAGTGAAGTGATAATGCCGCCGCCTTATGCGGGAAAACTTGACGCGGGCGCAGTGAGTTTTGTCCTCCACGGTCAACTCTGCGGCAAGAAAAGTGCCAGATGCACGCTGCGGTCAACTTTGGGTTGTCTGCGGTCAAGCGGTCAGGACGACGTCATTCCATGCTGATAACACGTGCTTGATGCTGGAGACTGATGAATGAGTGCCGAACAATCCGATACCTTAACCGACGCGGAAATCACCTTATTGGCGCACCAGGCGCTGGCCCGTTTTCCTGCCGCGCTGTGCGGGGAGCTGAAGCTCCTGTGTCGTTCTGAAAATGCCACTTTCTTATTGATGGCGGCGGGCAAGCGTTATGCGCTGCGGCTGCATCGTCCTAATTATCACAGCAAAGCAGATATTCTGAGCGAACTGCTGTGGCTGGATGCGCTTCGCGATACCGGGATTATGGTGCCGCAGGCGATCCCCACCAGCGAGGGTGAAACCGTGCTAACGCTGCCGATGGCGGATGGCGGCGAGCGCTACGCGGTGCTGTTCCATTGGATCGAGGGGGAGATGCCAACTACCGATGTCGATCCCAAAGCCTTTCAGCAGCTGGGACAGATTACCGCCCGCCTGCATCAGCACAGCCGTAGCTGGCAGAAACCGGCCGCTTTCCAGCGCATCATTTGGGATCATCACACCATGGTCAGCGATCGCAGCCATTGGGGACGCTGGCAGGATGCGCCGAATCTTAATCCGGCCGATCACGGCATCGTTGCGGAGGCGGTGGCGCGAGTGGGGCAAGAGCTGCAGGGCTTTGGCAAAGGCGCGGATCGTTATGGTTTGATCCACGCCGATCTGCGTTTAACCAATCTGCTGCTGCACAAGGGCGAAACGCGGGTGATCGATTTTGATGACTGCGGGCTCGGCTGGTATCTGCACGATCTGGCGGCGGCGGTCAGTTTTGTCGAGCACCATCCACGCGCTGCCGAATGGGTAGATAACTGGATCCTCGGCTATGAAAAAGTGGCCCACATCAGCGATGAAGAGATGGCGCTGGTGCCGACGCTGCTGATCCAGCGGCGTATTCAGATGACAGCGTGGATGGGATCGCACGCGGAAACCGACATGGCGCGGAGTCTGGGGCCGCAGTGGGCCGATCATTCGGTACGGCTTTGCCGCCGTTATCTGGAAACCAATCAGCTGCCGCTCGGCGTTTGATGCACCAGCAGTGAGCAGCTTTGCGCTGCCGCGGCGCAATGGTGGTCGCCATCAATGGCGACCCTACGACAAAACCCGCAGATCATCCGCCTGGTATGAAAATTGCTGGAATCCTCCACCTGTTTCATTCACGCCACCCTGTGAGGTTCTAATGCAATCAATGATGACACCGACGGCAGCGTTTAGCGCGTTATCCGTCAGCGCCAGCAACCGTGGCGTGCTGGCGGCGGCGGCCACTGGACTTAGCGCGTTTATTACGGACAAGGGCGGCGATGTCGATCGCATCTTCGGTATCAGCGGGATTAACTCAGAGCTGTTGGCAAGCCCAACGTTAAGTCTGGGGTTGGTGAACTATTGTCGCGTGATGGAGGAGGCGGCACGTCACTCCGGTTTTGATAACTTCGGTTTGCATTACGGCAAGCAGTTCAAACCGCAGTCATTAGGCCTGATTGGTTATATCGGCCTGTGCTCGCCGACGCTGGAGCAGGCGCTGCATAACGTAGTGAATGCCTTTCCGTGGCACCAGCATGATACGCTGACGCGGCTGGTGGATAAGGGCGACTGCTGGCGGCTCGATTACCAGGTGCGCCACGGCGCCATTCTGTCGCGGCGTCAGGATGCAGAGCTGACGCTCGGCATGTTCCTCAATTTGATCCGCCACGTTGCGGGGAGAAACTGGGCGCCGCGCGAGGTACATTTCGAACATCCGCGTCCTGAACAGTGGCACGAGCACTGCAAAGTCTTTGATGCGCCCGTGTGGTTTGATCAGCCGTTTAACTCCTTATTGATCCCGAAGCGCGATCTGTTGCGCACCATGCCAGAGCAGGATCCGATGCTGCTGATGGTGATGCAGGATGCCATTCGTCGCCTTAACAGTTCTGCCAGCCTGCAAAGCGTGGTGGAACAGGCGCGCTCGCAGATCCATCTCTCATTGATGCAGGGCGAACCGGTGCTGGAAGAGATTGCTGAAAAAATGGGGCTGTCGAGCTGGTCGCTGCAACGGCGACTGCGCGAAGAGGGGATCAGCTTCACGGCGCTGGTGGATAAGGTGCGCTGTGAGATGGCCACGCATTATCTGCAACAAAAGCAGCTGCCGATCTCGGAAATGGCGCTGCTGCTCGGTTACTCCGAAGTCAGCGCCTTTTCACGCGCCTTCCGCCGCTGGTTTGGCATCAGCCCGCGCCAGTGGCGCCAGGATGGGCTGGCGAGCTAGGGGCAAAACCGAACCACGCCGGTTGTTTGCGATCGGGCGGGGGCGGTAGATCTTTGGTTTGGCCAATTAGTTGCCAGGCGCGCAGGCACAGCGTTTCATCGCCTTGCGTCTGGGTCACCGCATAGCGCCCGCTGGTTTGCCACTCCAGACGCACCAGACATTGCTGACCAGCATAACGCGGGGCATCGCGGAAATGCTGGTTAAGCTGATGCTGCATCTCATCAGCCCATTTACAGGATGCGCTGCCCGGCTCGCTCTGCGGCTGGCACAGATTGACGATGCTATCCTGTTGCTTTGGCTGAGAATGCTGGCAGGCACTTAGTAAAGCAATAATCATTAACCCGCCCAATAATCCCGTCATTCTATTAATTAAATTCATTAATATGCCTATTTTTCACTAAAGGTTTTCTCTCGCTCTGCCGACAGTCTACAGACCGACTCAATCAATGCTATGGCATTACTCTGACAGTCGGCAGAACCAGAATTTGCCGCAGTCTTGCGGTGTTATCCCTTCTTGATTCATGGATTAGAAATGCAGAAAAAATATGCCCTTGCGGCACTCTCCTTGTTAAGCGCGACGCTGATTAGCGGCTGTGCCACCGAATCGTCACGCGCCATTGAAGCGCCACAGGTACGTGCGGCCAGCCAGCCTGCGTATCAAGGCGTACGCAGCCCGATTGCCGTTGGACAGTTCGATAACCGTTCCTCGTATATGAATGGCATCTTCTCAGATGGTGTTGATCGTCTCGGCAATCAGTCAAAAACCATTCTGGTTACGCATTTGCAGCAGACCAATCGCTTCAACGTGCTGGATCGTAGCAACCTGAAAGAGTTGCAGCAGGAAGCGGGCTTTAAAAAGAGCGAGCAGAATATCAAGGGTGCCAGCTACATCATCACCGGTGATATTACTGAGTTTGGTCGCAAAGAAGTGGGCGATCAGCAGCTGTGGGGCATCCTCGGTCGTGGTAAGAGCCAGGTCGCGTACGCCAAAGTGAACCTGAACGTGGTGGATGTGACCACGTCCGAAGTGGTGTATAGCGCGCAAGGTGCCGGTGAATACCAGCTGTCGGCACGTGAGATCATTGGCTTTGGTGGCACCGCCAGCTATGACTCTACGCTGAATGGCAAAGTGATGGATTTGGCGATCCGTGAAGCGGTGGATCACTTAGTGGATGGCATTAACAGCGGCGCATGGCGTCCAGCGAAATAAGGATATTGAGCATGAAAATGTTGCAACTGAGTGCGGCACTGATCGCCGCAGGCGTGCTGGCGGGTTGTGCGCCTAAAGCACCGGAGCCGATCTATTACTGGGGTGATTACCAGCAGCAGATCTACAGCTACTACAAAAAAGATAGCGATCCGCAGAAGCAGATCGACGCGCTGAATCTGGATATCGAAAAAGCCAGGGCCGTTAATAAGCCGGTCGCACCGGGTCTGCACGCGCAGCTGGGGCTGCTGTATGCCAAAACCGGTGCTACCGATAAAGCCTTCGGACAGTTTGCTACCGAAAAACAGCTGTTCCCGGAATCTGCCCCCTATATGGACTTTCTGATGAAGAAAAAACAAGGAGTTGCACAATGAAGAAACTCATTGCTGCTTGTGGCGTGCTGGCGGCACTGCTGCTGACCGGCTGTGCACCGCATAAAAAACCCTACGACTACAGCGCATTCCGCGCCAGCAAACCCGCCTCTATTTTGGTATTGCCGGCAGATAACAAAGCTCCTGATGTGAACGCGGCGAGCAGTTTCACGTCGCTGGTAACCGAACCGCTGGCAGAGGCGGGCTATTACGTGTTCCCGGTCGCGGTGGTGGATGAAACTTTCCAGCAGAATGGATTGACTAACGGTCATGAAATTCAAGCGGTTAGCCCACAGCGCCTGCACGATATTTTCCATGCGGACAGTGCACTTTATATTTCCGTTAACGATTACGGCAGCAGCTATCAGGTGATCCAGAGCGTCACTACCGTATCGGCGACGGCGCGTCTGGTGGATTTGCGCACGGGTAAAGAGATTTGGCAGGGCGTTGCCACCGCCAGCGATGCGGAAGACAACAACAATAACAACGGCGGCCTTATCGGCATGCTGGTGTCGGCCGCCATCAAGCAGATTTCCAGCAATGTCTCGGATAAAGCCCATACCATTGCCGGCGTTACCAGCGCTCGCCTGTTAGCGCAAAACGAGCAGGGCGGTTTACTGGTCGGCCCGCGCTATAAGTTGGCGACCGTAAGGTAAAAACCAGGTGCGCAGCAATGCGCACCCTTCGTAAGGTCGCCATTTATGACGACCTGGTTTACTCGCCCGGCAGCTCCAGCTTGCTGTAACCCAATCCGTTCATCTTGCGCACTCTAATCTGCACGGGAATGCGCTCTTTCATCGCTTCAACATGGCTAATCACGCCGATGGTTTTGCCGCTGGCGTTTAACGCGTCGAGCGCATCCAGCGCGGTATCCAGCGTCTCGGCATCCAGCGTGCCGAAGCCCTCATCGAGGAACAGCGATTCGATACGCGTTTTATGGCTGACCAAATCGGATAACGCCAGCGCTAGCGCCAGACTTACCAGGAAACTCTCACCACCCGACAGCGTGCGCGTATCGCGCGTGGCATCCGCCTGCCAGGTATCCACCACTTGCAACTCCAGCTCCTCGCTGATGCGGCGTTGCAGCAGGTAGCGACCATGCAAACGATCCAGCTGCCGGTTCGCCAGCCATACCAGGTGATCAAGCGTCAACCCCTGCGCGAAACGGCGGAATTTATCGCCTTTAGCCGAGCCGACCAGATCGTTCAGGCGACCAAGCTGTGCAAGCTCCACTTCCCCGGCGGCGATGTGTGCCAGCAGCGCCTGCTGCTGTTGACGCTGTTCGGCATCGCTCTGCAATTGCTGCTGCGCTTCACCCTGCTGACGGGCATTGTCGCGCAGCGCAATACGCAGCTGTTCCAGCTGCTGCTGGATGTTGGCGGCGGTGTCATCGCGGAGATCCGCCGGACGCTGCTGCTGATGTGCGGCTTGTCGCAGGGTGAGCTGCTCGTGTAGCGTGAACTGCTGCTGACGCTGCTGCTCAAGCGTTTGCAGCCGCTGACGCAGCTGCTGCACCTCGCTTTCCTCCAGCAGTGCGGCACGCAGCGCGGCTTCATCAGCAAAATCACTCTGCTGTAGCGCCGCCTGCAGGGCGACTTCAGCCGCGGCTACGCGATCATGCAACGTCTGCTGCTGCGCGGCAATTTGCTCACACTGCCCCTTCAGGCCGTGCAGCGCGCTTTGCGCCTGTTGCCATTGCTGCAAATGCTGCGCCAGCGCCTGTTCACACTGTTGCAGGGCGGCATGCTGCTGCTGACGCGCTGTCGCCACTGATTGCTCGCCAAACAGCTGCTGACGTTGCTGCTGCAATTGCTGCTGTTGTTGCTGCAAGGCGCTGAGCGTTTGCTGTAGCTCAGCGCTGCGCCGCTGTTCACGTTCCAGATTCTGTTGCAGGTTGCTGCGTTCGCTCTCGGCTTTTGCCCGCTGTGGCTGCAATTCAGCTAGCAACCGCTCACTATCCTGCCATTTCCTCCAGCGCTGCTGTAGTGCGTCGAGCCAGCTATCGCGCGCGGTCGGCTCTGGCAGGCTGAGCTGATGCTGCTCTACCTGGTGTGACAGCTGCTGCACCAGCTGCTGATGCGCATGGCGTTCGCTGCTTTCATGCTGGCTATGTTCTTCCAGCACGTGCTGGATATTGGCGATCTGCTGCTGCGCCAATAGCTGCTGGTTTTGGTGCTGTTGCCACTGCTGCTGCTGTTGCAGATGCGCATCCTTCGCCTGCTGTGCGGCGCGCACCGCGTCTTCCCGCGCCTGAAGCTGCTGCTGTTGAGTCAGTTCCTGTGCATCCTGCTGCTGCTGCCATTGAGCAAATTCGGCCTGCTGCTCCAGCGTGCAGGTAAGTGCCAGCTCACCACACAGCGCTTGCCACTGAGTGGCTGCCGTCGCAATCTGCCGATCGTATTCGCTGATTTCCTGCTGCAATGCCTGCTGCTGTTGCAGTGACAGTTTCTGCTGCTCGCCTTTGGCCGTACCGGATTCTTTTAGCTGCGCCACGCGTGTTTCCAGCGCGTTTAGACGCTGCTGATTTGCGCCAGGTTCAAGCTGCTGATATTGCGCAATCGCCGGATGCTGACATGAGCCACACAGCGGGCAGGGCTGATCTGGCTGCAACTTTGCACGTTCCTCGGCCAGCTGCGCAATGGTGCGCTCCAGCTCGCAGATTCTGCGCACATCAAGCAGCGCCTGATGTTCCCGCTTATAATCCTCGCGCAGCTCCTGCAACGCCTGCTCTGCTTGCTGATGCTGTTGCTGCAGCTGGGCTAATTTCTGCTGACGCTGTAAGCGTTGCGGTTGTAGCGATTGCCACTGAGCGGCGAGCAGAGTGAGCTGTTGGCGCGCTGGACGCTGTTTTTGATGCTGGGCAAGGGCGGTCCGCAGCTGCGAGCTGCTGAGCTCATTCTCAAGCGAAGTCAGTACTTGCTCTGCTTGCAGCTGTTGCAGTGCGGCCTGTGCTTCAGCCTGTTGCAGAGGCTGCGCGGCCTGCTCGCGCTGTGCCTGCGCCTGTTGCAGCTGTTCAAGCTGGCTGCGCTGCTGCAGCTGTTTTTGAGCCAGCTGTGTCAGCGCCTGTTCGCGTTCGGTCAACCGGGCAATGTCGGCCTGCCAGCGGGTTATTTCTGCGCCCCAATGGGCCACCGCCGCTTCGCGGCTACGATATTCCTGCTGCTGCGCCAGCTGCTGCTGTAAACGTTCACTCACCTGCTGTTGCAGGGTGAGCGCGCTTTGGCTGTTTTGCAGTGTCAGTTGCTGCTGGGCATGCAGCCGCTGCTGTTCCTCAAGTTGTTGCGCCGTATGCGCGATGTTGTGATCGAGCGGAATGACCTGCTCGGTGAGCAGCGTTTCCAGCTGCTGCTGCTGTTGTAGCGCTTGCTCACGCGCCTGTTGTGCTGCCTGATAGTGATTCTCGCTCTGCTCTAGCGTCGCTTTGGCTTGCTGCTGCTGGCTCTGCAACTGCTGTGAGTGTTGTTCCAGAGCTTGCCGATCGGCTTGCAGCCGTTCGCGCTGCTGGAGTTTATCGCGCAGCTTTTCCGCCGGTTCCGCGCGCGCCAGGCGCTGACGATCGCTATCGGCCTGCTGCCATGCCTGCTGTGCGCTCAGCAGCGCCTGTTCGGCCTGCTGCTGTTCCTGCGCCAGCTGCTGTGACTGCGTCAGCCACTGCTGCTGCTGCTGGGCCTGTATTAGCTGTTCGCTTAACGTTTTTTCCTGAGCGCTCAGCTCCGCCAGCTGCTGCGTCAGTTCTGCCCGTCGCGCTTCATCCAGCAGCAACATGCCGCCCGCGCGGGCGCGCAGCGTCTCCAGCTCGCCACGTGCGCTGCGCCAGCGTTCGTAGATTTGAATCGAAATTTGTCCGTAGATCTCGGTGCCGGTGAGCTCTTCCAGCAGCTCGGCGCGTTCGCCAGGTTTCGCATTGAGGAAGGCGGCAAACTGGCCCTGTGACAGCATCATTGAGCGGGTAAAGCGGGCAAAATCCAGTCCTGATAAGGTTTCGATCGCTTTTAACTTGTCGCCCACTTTATCGGCGATGATTTGATTATCGGCGACGCGGGCCAGCTCGACGCGCGGCGCCTGCAATTTGCCGTCAACCAGCCCGCGCGCGCGGTTTTGGCTCCAGAAGGCGCGCCAGGCTTCGCCTTTGATTTCGAATTCCACTTCTGCCAGACATTCGGCGGTGTCACGGGTGATCAGCTCATTCTGCGTTTGCGACAGCACGCCAAGGCGCGGCGTCTGGTGATAAAGTGCCAGGCAAATGGCATCAAGCAGCGTCGTTTTGCCCGCGCCGGTGGCACCGGTAATGGCAAACAGGCCGTTGCTGGCGAAAGGCTCGCGACGGAAGTCGATAAACCATTCGCCGCGCAGCGCATTGAGATTTTTAAATCGGAGCGTCAAAATTTTCATGCGGATGGATTCTCCAGCGCTGCAAGCTGGCGGCGGAACATCAGCGTCAGCTGCTCGGCCTGCTCAGCATCCAGCTGCTCTTCCTGCGCCAGGCGGCGGGCAAAAACCTCTTCGACTTTTAATTCGCTCAGGGTTTCGTTTTCCAGACGTTCCAGGCTGCGCTGCCGCTGTTCGCGGCTGCGGCGCACCAGCAGCACTTCAACCGGTAGATTTTCTGTTAATGCTTCGATGCGGCGCTGCAAATCGCTGAGATATTCCTGCGTAGTGATCTCAATATCCAGCCAGGTGGGATGTTCGCTGGCACGCTCGCTGAACTGCGCCAGCTGATGTTCGATCTCCGCCATTGAGCCTTTAAGCATCTGCATCGGCTGGAATAGTGGAATGGTCAACGGCGTAACGGCATCAAGCGTGGCGCTGAACTCCAGTAGAAACACGCTCTTTTCACGCCCAAGTTCGTCAAAGCTGAGCGGGATCGGCGAGCCGCTGTAGCGAATATGGTCGCTGTTAGCGATGCGCTGTGCGCGATGAATGTGGCCGAGCGCGATGTAATCAGCCGGTGGAAACGCCTGCGCCGGGAAGGCATCCAGCGTGCCGATATAGATGTCGCGCACCGAGTCACTTTTGGTGACGCCAACGGTGGTGAGATGGCCGGTGGCGATAATGGGCAGTTTGTTCGTCAGCGCCTCGCGCTGCGCCTGGGCGGCGGCAAAGCACTGCTGGTAGTGCTGCTCGATCGCTTCCAGCAGCGAAAGCTGTTTCTCGCGCCCGGATTGTCCGGCCTGGCTGCGCAGAATATCGCGCGGGCGCAGGTAAGGAATGGCGCACAGCAGCGCGCCCGGCGCGCCATCGCGCTGCTTCAGCGTTAGCACCTGCTGCTCGCCCTGCGGTGTGGCGCTGGTGATCACCTGGGTATTCAGGCAGGCCAGCAGCTCGCGCGATTCATTCAGGGTGGCAACCGAATCGTGATTGCCCGCCAGCACCACCAGCTGACAGCCGCAGGGCTGCAGCGCCACCACAAAGCGGTTAAACATTTCACGCGCATAGCTCGGCGGCGAACCGGTATCAAACAGATCGCCGGCGATAATCAGCGCATCCACCTGATGCTGCACAATCTGATCCAGCAGCCAGTCGAGAAACGCCTGATGTTCCCTGGCGCGACTTTTACTGTAAAAGAACTGGCCAAGATGCCAGTCAGCGGTGTGAATGATGCGCATGTATGCTTCCTGCTAAATAAAAACAATGCGCAAGTATAACGGCTTCAGTAGCAAACGAAAAAAGGGGATTTTGCTTGTCACATTTCTGTTTTTTATCTATTTATCACGGGGCGGGGTTTTCATAAAAGTGTCATAAAACTGACGCATAATGGCGCCGCAAATCCCAGTGACACGGTGTCACACTAGCAGGAGTTACAATGGCTAAGCGCATTTTGGTTGTGGAAGACGAAGCTCCCATCCGTGAAATGTTATGTTTCGTGCTGGAACAGAATGATTACCAGCCTATTGAGGCGGAAGATTATGACAGCGCGATTGGTAAGCTGATCGAACCCTGGCCTGATTTAATTCTGCTGGATTGGATGTTGCCCGGTGGCAGTGGCATTCAATTTATTAAACATTTGAAACGCGAAGCGATGACGCGCGACATTCCGGTGATGATGCTGACGGCGCGTGGTGAAGAGGAAGATCGCGTGCGTGGTCTGGAAGTGGGCGCGGATGATTACATCACCAAGCCGTTCTCGCCGAAAGAGTTGATGGCGCGTATCAAAGCGGTCATGCGCCGAATTTCACCGATGGCGGTGGAAGAGGTGATTGAGATGCAGGGTTTAAGCCTCGATCCCTCCTCGCATCGCGTGATGTCCGAAACCACGCCGCTGGAGATGGGACCGACCGAATATAAATTACTGCACTTCTTTATGACCCACCCGGAACGCGTCTACAGTCGCGAGCAGCTGTTGAACCACGTCTGGGGCACCAATGTGTATGTCGAAGATCGTACCGTCGATGTGCATATTCGCCGTTTACGCAAAGCGCTGGAGCTCACCGGCCACGATCGCATGGTTCAAACCGTTCGCGGAACAGGGTATCGTTTCTCTGCCCGCTACTAAACGGAGTTTTTACCGTGCTGGAACGACTCTCCTGGAAGAGATTGTTGATTGAGCTGGCGCTGGTGTGTTTACCTGCGCTGGTGCTCGGTCTGTTGTTCGGTTATCTGCCGTGGCTGCTACTGATTGCCGTCACCGGCGTGTTGTTTTGGCACTTCAGGAATCTCATGCGCTTGTCGCACTGGCTATGGGTCGATCGCTCCATGACGCCGCCTGCCGGGCGCGGTAGCTGGGAACCGCTGTTTTACGGTTTGTATCAGATGCAGCTGCGTAACCGCCGGCGTCGGCGCGAGCTGGGTAACCTGATCAAACGTTTCCGTAGCGGCGCAGAATCGCTGCCGGATGCCGTGGTGCTCACCACCGAAGAGGGCACCATTTTCTGGTGTAATGGCCTGGCGCAGCAGCATCTGGGCTTGCGCTGGCCAGAGGATAACGGGCAGAACATCCTCAACTTACTGCGCTATCCCGAGTTTTCCCGCTATATCCGTCAGCGCAATTTTGACGCGCCGCTGACGCAGATCCTCAATAATCAGCATCATATGGAATTCCGCGTGATGCCTTACAGTGAAGGGCAATGGCTGATGGTGGCGCGCGATGTCACCCAGATGCACCAGCTGGAAGGCGCGCGACGTAACTTCTTTGCCAACGTTAGTCATGAACTGCGCACGCCGCTCACCGTGTTGCAGGGTTATCTGGAAATGATGGATGACGCAGTGATGAACGAGCGCACGCGCAGCAAAGCGCTGCACACCATGCAAGAGCAAACGCGCCGCATGGACAGCCTGGTAAAACAGTTGCTGACCTTATCGCGTATTGAAGCGGCGCCGGCCATCGATCTGAAAGAGACGGTAGATGTGCCGGGCATGCTGCTGCTGCTGCAGCGTGAAGCAGAAACGTTAAGTCAGGGACGTCATACCCTCCATTTCCATACCGACCCGCATCTCAAAGTATTTGGCAATGATGAGCAACTGCGCAGCGCCATTTCCAATCTGGTGTACAACGCTGTGAACCACACGCCGGAAGGGACGCGTATCGACATCAGCTGGCTGCGTACCAAACAAGGCGCGCAGTTTAAGGTGTGCGATGACGGCCCCGGCATCAGCGAGCAGCACTTGCCGCGCCTGACTGAACGCTTCTATCGCGTGGATAAAGCACGTTCGCGCGCCACCGGCGGTAGCGGGCTAGGGCTGGCGATCGTGAAACACGCGTTGGGCCATCATAATGCGCGGCTGGAGATCACCAGCGTGCCGCATCAGGAAACCTGCTTCAGCTTTCTTCTGCCACCACGGTTGATTGTGGCTAACGTGGCTCAAGAGCGTGTTAACACCTAGTGAGTCAATTTATTGCCTATGCATTCAGGTGCGCACCCTACGAAAACCCAGCTCCGCAAACGTAGGGGCGCCATTCATGGCGACCTATTCGCGCCTCGCTGGCTGCCATGACGCATTTAATTGCGCGATAAATCGCGCCGCGACAGAATAGAGCCCTTATTGAATTGCGGAACCACTCATGAAATCGCTGTTGCTCTCCTGCTTGCTGCTTTGCTCTGCTTTAGCGCACGCCCAACAAACTATGCTGACGGGCAATCTCAGCAGCGTGGGATCGGATACGCTAGGTTACCTGATGACGTTGTGGGGGGAAGATTTCAGCCGCCAGTCACCGGGTGTGAACGTGCAGGTACAGGCGGCGGGATCCTCAACGGCGCCTACCGCACTGGCGGCGGGAGCGGCGCAGCTGGGGGCAATGAGCCGTCCGATGCAGAGTGATGAACGTCAGCTGTTTATCGCCCGCTACGGCTACCCGCCGCTGGCGGTTCCGGTGGCGATGGATGCGCTGGTGGTGGTCGTTAATCAGGACAATCCGCTGTCGCACATCGCGCCGCAGCAGCTTGATGCGCTGTTTTCCATTACCCGACTGTGTGGCGCGCAACAGGTGCCGCAGCACTGGGGCGATCTCGGCTTGAGTCGCGGCGCATGGACGACGCGCAGCATTCAGCGCTACGGCCGCAACTCCGCTTCAGGCACCTGGGGCTTTTTTAAGCAGCAGGCGCTGTGTAACGGCGATTTTCGGGCGGATGTCGCTGAATTTCCCGGTTCCGCAGCGGTGGTACAGGCCGTCGCCGCCACACCGAACAGCATTGGCTACGCTAGCTTTGGCTTTCATCTCAGCGGTGTGAAAATGCTGCCGGTGGATACGCCGGCGGGCGAAAGCGTGATGCCGGATGCCGAATCCATTCGTAGCGGCCGTTATCCGTGGTCGCGTCCGCTGTATATCTACGTGAATAAAGCGCCGGGCAAACCCTTACCGCCGCTGGTCAATGCCTTCCTGCATCAGGTGCTATCACCACAAGGACAGCGGCGGGTGAGCGAAGCCGGTTATCTGCCGTTATCGGACAGCCAAATGGCACAGTCGCGTGCCGCCATTGAAGGAAATTGAAGAACGTGCATCTGATCATGAAATTCCTTCATGTGAGCTGAAATTTCTTCTGTTGCCGGGATGAGCATAGCGTGGCACTCTTCTTGGACATGTAGCCATCCAGATGGCTAAAATAACCCAATGAAATTATACCCTGTCGTAATTATACGTGGGGTTAAAGGAGTGAAGATGCCAGCTCAAGCCCCGTTCCGTGCCGATACCGTGGGAAGTTTCTTGCGTCCTGCCGCTATCAAGCAGGCGCGCGAGCAGTTCGCCAAAGGTGAAATCAATGCTGACCAACTGCGTCAGGTTGAAGACCGTGAAATCCGCAATGTCGTCGAGCAGCAGCGCGCCAATGGCCTGCAAATCGTTACCGATGGTGAATTCCGTCGTGCATGGTGGCACTTCGATTTCTTCGGCGATCTGCTCGGCGTTGAGCTGTTCGAGGCGGAGCAGGGCATTCAATTCAATGGCGTACAGACCAAAGCCCACGGCGTGAAAGTCACCGGCAAAGTGGCTTTTAATCCGCATCACCCAATGCTGGATCACTTCCGTTTCCTGCAAAGCATTGCGGGCGATGCGGTGGCGAAGATGACCATTCCGAGCCCAAGCGTGCTGCACTTCCGCGGCGGCCGTAAGGTGATTGATGCCACGGTTTATCCCGACCTTAAGCAATACTTCGCCGATCTGGCGCAAACCTACAAAGATGCTATCAAAGCGTTTTACGACGCAGGCTGCCGTTATTTGCAGCTGGATGACACGGTATGGGCCTATCTGTGCTCTACCGAACAGCAGCAGCAGATCCGTGAACGGGGTGAAGATCCACAGGAACTGGCGCGCATCTACGCTCACGTACTGAACAGCGCGCTGGAAGGCAAACCAGCAGATCTGACCGTTGGGCTGCATGTGTGTCGCGGCAACTTCCGTTCAACCTGGATCTCTGAAGGCGGCTATGAACCGGTGGCCGAAGTGCTGTTTGGCGGGGTAAATATTGATGCCTTCTATCTGGAGTATGATAACGAGCGTTCGGGTGGCTTTGAACCGTTGCGCTTCCTCAAGCCAGGCCATCAGCAGGTGGTTCTCGGGCTGATCACCACCAAAACCGGCGAGCTGGAAGACGCGCAGCAGGTGAAAGCACGTCTGCAGGAAGCGTCGCAGTTCGTAAGCCTGGAGCAGATTTGCCTGAGCCCACAGTGTGGTTTTGCCTCAACGGAAGAGGGGAACAGCCTGAGCGAAGCGCAGCAGTGGCAGAAGATTCGTCTGGTGGTCGATATCGCCAAAAGCGTTTGGTGATGCTGTAAACCTGAGCAAACAGGCGCGTAAATCGCGCCTTTTGTGCATTTTCAGGCGGATTTATGCAAAGAGATCTTTCGCTCTGAGGAAAGTTTAAGCAAATCATCTGGGGTGTTTTACCGCTAATCCGCCGTGATTCACTGCTTTATGCCGCTATCTTGTTATATCCTTCTGGTTTTCCGATCCTGTATTGCCTTTCTTCGCTATAAACGTTCTAATTTGCGCCGTTGTCGATTTATCCCTCTGCGAACAGAAGAAAAGTAGTTTAAATCACCTGCGCTTTGGCGTTTTGACCGGTATAACACGCTGGTCTTGTCAGTTAAGCCCTTGTTTTAGCGCATCCAGAGGACAACACGAACCCAACTTCCACCGCAACATCAGCTACAGGCAGTACAGAAGTTTATGACACACCGTTTAACCTCCAAGGATATCCTGGCGCTGGGCTTTATGACGTTTGCCCTGTTCGTTGGCGCAGGAAATATTATCTTCCCACCGATGGTGGGTATTCAGTCTGGCGAACACGTTTGGGTGGCTGCTCTCGGCTTCCTGATCACTGCTGTAGGTCTTCCGGTGATCACCGTTATTGCGCTGGCGCGCGTTGGCGGCGGCATTGATGCGCTGAGCTCACCGATTGGTAAAGCGGCTGGTTTGCTGCTGGCAACCGTCTGCTACCTGGCCGTTGGACCGCTATTTGCGACTCCGCGTACGGCCACCGTCTCCTTTGCCGTGGGTATTGCTCCGCTGACTGGCGATGGCGCCATGCCGCTGTTTATCTACAGCCTGATTTACTTCGCGCTGGTGATCGGCATTTCGCTTTATCCGGGCAAATTGCTGGATACCGTGGGCCATTTCCTCGCACCGCTGAAAATTCTGGCACTGATTGTACTTGGCGTTGCCGTACTGATCTGGCCAGCTGGCGGCCTGTCGCCGGCCACTGAAGAGTATCAGCGTGCGGCTTTCTCCAGCGGTTTCGTCAACGGTTATCTGACCATGGATACGCTGGGCGCACTGGTGTTCGGTATCGTCATCGTCAATGCGGCGCGTTCACGCGGTGTTGAAGATGCCAAATTGCTGACGCGCTACACCATGCTGGCTGGCATCATCGCGGGTATCGGTTTAACGCTGATTTATCTGACGCTGTTCAAACTCGGCAACGATAGCGGTGCATTGGTGGCGCAGAGCGCCAACGGTGCAGAGATTCTGCATGCTTACGTACAGCAGACGTTCGGCGGCATGGGCAGCTTCTTCCTTGCGGCGCTGATCTTCGTGGCCTGCATGGTGACGGCGGTTGGACTGACCTGCGCTTGTGCAGAATTCTTTGCGCAATACCTGCCACTGTCGTATAAAACGCTGGTATTTATTTTGGGTCTGTTCTCCATGGTGGTGTCGAATCTCGGCCTGAGCCATCTGATTCAGATCTCGATTCCGGTGCTGACGGCGATTTATCCGCCATGCATCGTGCTGGTGGTATTGAGTTTCACCCTGAAATGGTGGAATAAAAGCACGCGTATCATTGCGCCGACCATGCTGATAAGCCTGCTTTTCGGTGTCGTGGATGCGATTAAAACTACCAGCTTTAAAGATGTGCTGCCGCTGTTCAGCCAGCATCTGCCGCTGGCCGATCAGGGGCTCTCCTGGTTGCCGCCGTCACTGGCGATGCTGGTGATTGCCGCAGTGGTCGATCGGGCCAAAGGACGTGAACAGGTCGCTGTGCATCAGTAAGCGACACTGCTGTTAATTTCGACCACGGGCTCGCCCGTGGTTTTTTCATTTCAAGGTACTGAGTGTTATGCAAGAAACCAATAAGCTCAAACGCGGACTGAGCACGCGCCACATTCGCTTTATGGCGCTGGGATCGGCAATTGGTACTGGGCTGTTTTACGGCTCGGCTGATGCCATCAAAATGGCGGGCCCTAGCGTGCTGCTGGCGTACATCATCGGCGGTGCGGTGGCGTACATCATCATGCGCGCGCTGGGTGAGATGTCGGTGAACAATCCGCAGGCCAGCTCCTTCTCGCGCTATGCGCAGGACTATCTCGGCCCGCTGGCGGGGTACATCACCGGTTGGACCTACTGCTTTGAAATCCTGATTGTGGCGATTGCCGACGTAACGGCTTTTGGTATCTACATGGGCGTGTGGTTCCCCGAGGTGCCGCACTGGATATGGGTGCTGAGCGTGGTGCTGATTATCGGTGCCATTAATCTGATGAGTGTGAAAGTGTTTGGCGAAGTGGAGTTCTGGTTCTCGTTCTTCAAAGTCGCCACCATCATCATTATGATCATCGCGGGCTTCGGCATGATTTTCTGGGGGATTGGCAACGGTGGGCAGCCGACCGGTATTCACAATCTCTGGACGAACGGCGGCTTCTTCGCCCACGGCATCGTTGGCATGCTGCTTTCGCTGCAGATGGTAATGTTTGCCTACGGCGGCATTGAGATTATCGGCATCACGGCCGGTGAAGCCGACGATCCAAAGACCTCAATTCCACGCGCCATCAACTCGGTACCGATGCGTATCCTGGTGTTTTATGTCGGCACGCTGTTCGTGATCATGTCGATTTATCCGTGGAACCAGGTTGGCACCTCAGGCAGCCCGTTTGTGCTGACCTTCCAGCATTTGGGCATTGCCGCCGCGGCCTCGATCCTTAACTTCGTGGTGCTGACGGCGTCGCTGTCAGCGATTAACAGCGATGTGTTTGGCGTAGGGCGTATGCTGCACGGCATGGCGCAGCAGGGCCACGCACCAAAGGTGTTCCAGAAGATCTCTAAGCGTGGCATTCCGTGGGTCACTGTTGTGGTGATGATGCTGGCGATGCTGGTTGCGGTGTATCTGAATTACCTGATGCCCGAAAAAGTGTTCCTGGTGATCGCCTCGCTGGCGACCTTTGCCACCGTTTGGGTGTGGATCATGATTCTGCTGTCGCAGATCGCTTTCCGCCGCAAGATTGGCAAAGAAGAAGCCGGTAAGTTGCAGTTTGCCATGCCGGGCGGCAGCGCCACGGCGTGGTTCGGCGTGCTGTTCCTGGCGTTTATCATCGGGTTGATTGGTTATTTCCCGGATACGCGCGTGTCGCTGTATGTCGGTTTCGCGTGGATTGTGTTGCTGTTACTGGCGTGGCCGCTGGTGAAAAAGCATAAGCGCTGAGGTTGTTATTCCAGGTGCGCATTTCTGCGCACCTGATTGCCATGAATGAGCGCAGCGGATCGACATCCACCGAGGGCGCATCCTCAATCAGTGTGTTTTTTTGCCCGCCTGACGGAATCACTGCTAAAAATAGTCACCGCTTTTCAGCAATAACCTATTGGGCACGGAGATAAATACCGCCACGCTGTATTTCGCCAGCTGGCTGAACTCCAGCGGTGAAAGCAGAATAAATCCGAGCAGCAGCAATATCGTCATCATAAAAAATAGCGCAGGGGCGATACGACGAATACGGCGCAAATAGAATTGATAAAACGAGAAACGCCCTTCGGCTATTTCTGTACTAATAATCCCGCCAATTAAAAAGCCAGAGATAACAAAAAACACATCAACACCGATAAAGCCGCCATGCCGCGTGGCGACGCCGGAATGAAACAGTACCATCAGGATAATGGCCACGGCACGCAGGCCGTCGATGTCCGCCCGATAGCGGTGAGAGGCAGTCGCAGTCATAATAGTGAGCCAAATTGATATTAATGATTTGGGCTTGGACGAATACAGGGCGTTAAAAAATAAATCGGCGCATCCTGTCGCCGAAAAAACTGCAAAAAAGAGAAAATGAGTATTACTAAGGGATGTTTGACTTGCGCAGCATATCCTATTTTTATTGGCGCCGGGATAGAGAAAGCTAAAAGGAGAAAAGTCGCAGCCGGAATGAGATCGTTACTTACGCTGAGCTTGAGTAATTTTTCAGGAAAGTTAAGCCCGCATCATTTATCGAGCTTAAGCGTAATTGAAATCAATCTTAGGGTTGAGGGTAATCCACCGTACTTAATGCATGGCGATCGATGGCTTGGTTCAACTGTTGCAGGGTTGATTGATAAGGGCAAAGCGTACCCACCTTGGTTTCACGACAGTTTTGCTGATGCCACTCTGCGCGTAGTAACGGATGTTGTGAATCGATCGGCGTGAGATGGCGCAGATCGTCCAGGCTTTGTGCCTGAAAATAGATACGCAGGAAACGCGTGTTATCGGTGGTGTCCCGCCAGCGCTCGAATACTAAACTGCTGCCGGGCGGAATATTGCCGCGCGCATAGCCGGGCAGCTGCCAGCTGAAATGCATCAGCGTGCGTAGCATAGCAATGTTGGTATCATGCGCGACCAGCAGCAGCCAGCGGGTATTTGGCGAATCAGCGCGGTTATCTAACCCTTTTACAATCGCATCGAGCAGGATTGAACCGCGCTTTTGGGCGATGTAGGGCACGTCATTGCTGAGATCGTAATTGGTGGTGAGCAACGGCAGCAGGGCGCTGATTTGCCGCGCCGAGGTGATGTTTCCCCACGCCAGCTGGCTGAGCGGCAAATTCTCGCTCCAGCCGAGCCGTAGCGTTTCCACCATGCTCGCCAGCACGCTCAAACCCTGCACATAAGTGTGGCCGCTTTTGGTCTGCCGCAGTTGCCAGGGTCGATCAAAAAAGGCGCAATCGCTACTGCAGACGGCCTGTTTCAATTGCTGAACTTCGGGCTGTAAACGCCGTTGTAACGCTGCAAGATCACCCGCTCTCGCGGCAATGGCCTCTTTTTCCTGCGTGGGATCGAGCTCCGCGAACGGCAGCTTATTACTTTGGAATAACGGATCGATATCGCCATCCACATGATGGATCTGAACGCCGCAGCCCGGAAAGGCGCCGTCTACCAGCGCATCGGCGGTGGCGCGCGTGCGCTGCAGAGGGCTGGCACGCACGTAGATCTGCGCACTATCCGGACAACCGGTGGTTAGCAGCCCGAGTTGGCGATAGTGCTCGCCTTGCCAGCGCCCTTTATTCACAACTGCCGCATAGCCATGCCCGGTGAGATCGCCATCAGCGGTATTCCACTGCGGCCAACTCCGTGCCGTTGCGGCTTCAATCTCTTTGCGATTGCCTGGCGTCGGGGGCCTGACGCCGTGGCGGCTGATCTCTACCACTTTTTCCAACTGATAGCGCTCGTCGGCGGCTGCCTGCGTCGCCAGCAAGCAGAAGATCAAGGCGAGAAACAAGCGTGCCATCACAGGCTCTGGTGCGCAGGCAGCAGCGCTTTCAGCTGGGGGTAAATGACCGCATTCGCCAGCAGAACAGGGTTGCCGTGCTGAAGTCCGTCGTGGCTAAGGTAATCGTTGGTGATCCCACCCGCTTCGCGCATCAGGACAATGCCTGGCAAGCCATCCCACGGATTCATATGTGCTTCGTAGTAACCGATCAGGCGACCGGCAGCCGCCCAGGCGCTCATTAACGCACCGGAACCATTACGGATAAACATTCCGCCCTGCGTCAGGAGTGCGCCAATAAACCGGGTAAGAGGTTCAATCGGTTGGCTGTTCGAACTGCTAAGGCCAAGCACGCCTTGATCGAGCCGCTGCGCGCCATGCGCATGGATGCGTTGGTCATTGACCCACGCCCCTTTACCACGGCAGGCATGAAAGGTTTCCTGATGATTAGGATCGCATACCACACCAATCACCGGTTCGTTTTCGCACACCACTGCCAGCGAAACGCACCAGTTGTGGAGCCCATTGAGGAAGCTGCTGGTGCCGTCGATGGGATCAATCACCCAGATGAAACGTGCGTTAGCGGTTTCACCACCGCTCTCTTCACCGAGCACCGCATCCTCAGGAAAGCGTTCATTGATCAGGTGCTTGACCAGCTCCTCCACGTTACGATCCGCCTCGCTCACAACATCCTGCAGATTCTTTTTATGCTCAATCACTAACTGATGGCGTTGCTGATACCAGGATAAGGCGCGACTGGCGGCGGCTTTCGCCACATCGCGGGCGAATTGATAACGAGCGTCGAGTTCGGTAAGCGAAGCTGATGACATCTTTCCCTCTTATGATTTCAGGCCGGAGAAGCAACATCAAACGCCAAAAATGGCGCATTGGCTGTGTGACAGACTTAACAAAAGTTAAGAAAGGCTTCATTAAGCCGCAGATGACTGCGGCTGACAAGAGGGCAGGGCGGGACAGCAGGAAATTTCGCACGCGTGGTGTGTAAAGCGGCGAACGCGGCGTTGCACTTACAGTCGCTGCGCGCGCGCGTCGGCCATCAGGCGGGGATAAAACTGGAAGAAAAGCGGTTCAAGTTGATCGTAGTGATCGACAAAATCCTGATAGGAATCGCGTAACGCCGCCAGGCGTGGACGGCGATGCGCCATGCCGCTTAATACGCGCGCCAGCCGCGTCGGCTCAGCGTAATGCTCAAACCAGCGCTCGCGCCACATCACCGCGTTTAGCTCGATAAAGCCTTCCGGCGTACCCGCCAGCTGCGGCACGATGTCGCGCTCGGCCGCGGCGGTGAATGCGACCAGCGATTGCGTAGGGTGAAATTTATCCCAATGCAGCGCAAGGAAATGATCCCAAATCACATCCAGCGTGATCGGCGCCACGCGGCGCGTTTCAGGGCGAAACAGTTCTCGAGCAATACGCACTTCGGGCAGATTGTCGGTCAATACGTCGATGCGGCGATGCATGGCAATGCCATCCACCACGGGAGCAGGCCATTGCGATTGCACGTTGCCGCGCACGAAGTCGGCCATGAGATTGCCCAGCAGTGAGCTGTTTGCCAGCTGCGCCAGGTGAAGGTGAGCGAGAAAGTTCATGGCGCATTATATACACGTCAGACTTCAAGTTACAGGTGCGCTGGCTGCTCTCGCTCACCCGAATCACTGACTCGAATTATGGTGTGTATAGGCAGAATCACAGAAGCACAGCCAGTTGTTCAGAATTTGCCGCTTTTCCGCTAGACTATGCCGCCTGATTTTAAGTCCTGAAGAAGTGAAGCATGCGCGTAGCCGATTTTACCTTTGAGTTGCCTGAATCCTTAATCGCCCATTATCCGCAGGCGCAGCGAAGCGGTTGTCGCTTGCTGTCGCTGGATGGCCCAAGCGGTGCGTTAAGCCACGGCGTATTTACTGACGTGATGGATAAGCTCAATCCGGGCGATCTGCTGGTGTTCAATAACACCCGCGTGATTCCGGCGCGCGTCTTTGGCCGTAAAGCCAGCGGCGGGAAAATCGAGATGTTGGTTGAGCGCATGCTGGACGATAAACGCGTGCTGGCGCACGTGCGCGCCTCGAAAGCGCCAAAGCCAGGCGCAGAGTTACTGCTTGGCGATGACGAAAGCGTCAAAGCAACGATGGTGGCGCGTCATGACACGCTGTTTGAAATTGCCTTTGAAGACGATCGCGCGGTGCTGGATATTCTTAACAGCGTCGGCCATATGCCGCTGCCGCCGTATATCGATCGTCCGGATGAAGATGCCGATCGCGAGCTGTACCAAACCGTGTATGGCGTGCGCCCGGGTGCTGTCGCCGCGCCAACCGCCGGTTTGCACTTCGACGAACCGCTGCTGGAGGCGCTGAAAGCCAAAGGCGTGGAGATGGCGTTTGTCACGCTGCACGTTGGTGCCGGTACCTTCCAGCCGGTGCGCGTGGAAACCATCGAAGATCACATCATGCACGCTGAATACGCCGAAGTGCCGCAGGATGTAGTCGATGCCGTGCTGGCGTGTAAAGCGCGCGGCAATAAAGTGGTTGCCGTGGGCACCACCTCGGTAAGGTCGCTGGAGAGCGCGGCGAAGGCCAGCCAGGACGCGCTGATTGCACCGTTCTTCGATGACACGCAGATTTTTATCTATCCCGGCTATCACTATCAGGTGATTGATGCGCTGATCACCAATTTCCATCTGCCGGAATCGACCCTGATTATGCTGGTATCGGCCTTTGCCGGTTATCAACACACCAAGGCGGCTTATCACAGCGCGGTGGCAGAGCAGTACCGTTTCTTTAGCTACGGGGATGCGATGTACATCACCCGTAATCCACAAGCACCTGACGAAAGTGTCGGGGCATAAAAAGTCAGACTGTCTTTCTGATGAGGTTAATGTGAAATTTGAATTAGATACTACCGACGGGCGCGCGCGCCGTGGCCGTCTGGTCTTTGATCGTGGCGTTGTCGAAACCCCGGCCTTTATGCCCGTCGGCACCTACGGCACGGTAAAAGGCATGACGCCGGAAGAAGTGAAAGAGACCGGCGCACAGATCCTGCTGGGCAACACCTTCCACCTGTGGCTGCGCCCAGGCCAGGAGATCATGAAGCTGCACGGCGATCTGCACGATTTCATGAACTGGCAGGGCCCAATCCTCACTGATTCCGGCGGCTTTCAGGTATTCAGCCTTGGCGACATCCGTAAGATCACTGAAGCGGGCGTGCACTTCCGTAACCCGATCAACGGCGACCCGATTTTCCTCGATCCGGAAAAATCGATGGAGATTCAGTTCGACCTCGGTTCTGACGTGGTGATGATTTTCGACGAATGTACGCCTTATCCTGCCGATTGGGATTATGCCAAGCGTTCAATGGAGATGTCGCTGCGCTGGGCACAACGCAGCCGCGACCGTTTTGATTCGCTCGGCAACAAAAATGCGCTGTTCGGCATTATTCAGGGCGGTGTTTACGAAGATTTACGAGATGTCTCGGTTAAAGGTCTGGTAGAGATTGGCTTTGATGGGTACGCTGTGGGCGGCCTGGCGGTGGGTGAACCTAAAGAGGACATGCACCGTATCCTGGAGCACGTCTGTCCGCAAATTCCGCAAGACAAACCGCGTTATTTGATGGGCGTCGGCAAGCCAGAAGATCTGGTGGAGGGCGTTCGCCGCGGTATCGATATGTTTGACTGCGTTATGCCAACGCGCAATGCGCGTAACGGTCATCTGTTTGTTACCGATGGCGTGGTGAAAATTCGTAATGCCAAGTATAAAGATGACACCGCAACGCTTGATGCTGAGTGTGATTGTTACACCTGTCGCAATTATAGCCGTGCCTACTTGCATCATCTTGATCGCTGTAACGAAATACTGGGCGCACGCCTGAATACGATTCACAATCTGCGCTATTACCAGCGTTTGATGGCAGGTTTACGCAATGCCATCGAAGAGGGTAAATTAGAGCACTTTGTTAGCGAGTTCTACCAACGGACGGGGAAAGCGGTTCCTCCGCTGAACGTCTGATAATTCATCAATGAGGGAAATTTAATGAGCTTTTTCATTTCTGACGCCGTAGCCGCAGCAGGCGCACCGTCGCAGGGAAGTCCGTATTCTCTGGTGATCATGCTGGTGGTCTTTGGTTTGATCTTCTACTTCATGATTCTGCGCCCGCAGCAGAAGCGTACCAAAGATCACAAGAAGCTGATGGATTCCATCTCTAAAGGTGATGAAGTGTTGACCAGCGGTGGCCTGGTTGGCCGTGTGACCAAAGTGGCAGAAACTGGCTATGTTTCTATCGCCCTGAACGACACCACTGAAGTAGTTGTTAAACGTGATTTCGTGGCCGCCGTTCTACCGAAAGGTACTATGAAGGCGCTGTAATTTTTTCTTCCCGAAGGGAACTGCCGTGTTAAACCGTTATCCTTTGTGGAAGTACATCATGCTGGTCGTCGTGATTCTCGTCGGCCTGCTCTATGCGCTTCCTAACCTTTATGGTGAGGATCCGGCCGTTCAGATCACTGGTGCGCGCGGTGGCGCCGCCAGTGAGCAAACGTTGGATCAGATCCAGACCGTATTAAAACAAGACAATATTGAGAGCAAATCTCTTGCTCTGGAAAATGGTGCCATTCTGGCCCGTTTTTCTACTCAGGATGTGCAGCTGCGCGCGCGTGATGCAATCACCACCGCGCTGGGCGAAGACTACGTTGTGGCACTCAACCTCGCGCCGGCCACGCCACGCTGGCTGACCATGCTGGCCGCAGAACCGATGAAACTCGGTCTTGATCTGCGCGGCGGCGTTCACTTCCTGATGGAAGTGGATATGGATACCGCGCTGGGCAAACTGCAAGAGCAGAATGCCGACAGCCTGCGCAGTGATCTGCGCGACAAAAGCATTCCGTATACTACCGTTAACAAAATCGCGAACTATGGCGTAGAAGTGCGTTTCCGTGACGGCGCTAGCCGTGACGCGGCAATCAGCTATTTGTCATCCCGTCATCGCGATCTGGTGATTTCGAGCGTTGGCAGCGATACGCTGCGTGCCGTCATGAGCGATGCGCGTCTGAGCGAAGCGCGTGAGTATGCGGTTCAGCAGAACATCACTATCCTGCGTAACCGTGTGAACCAGCTTGGTGTCGCCGAACCGCTGGTGCAGCGTCAGGGTTCTGACCGCATCGTGGTGGAGCTACCGGGTATTCAGGATACCGCGCGCGCCAAAGAGATTCTGGGTGCAACCGCGACGCTGGAGTTCCGTCTGGTTAACACCAGCGTAGACCCAAGCGCGGCGGCAAGCGGCCGTGTGCCGGGCGATTCAGAAGTGAAGAAGACGCGTGAAGGGCAGCCCGTGGTGCTGTACAAACGTGTGATTCTGACCGGTGACCACATCACCGATTCCACTTCAAGCATGGATGAGTACAACCAGCCGCAGGTGAACATTTCGCTGGATGGCGCGGGCGGCAATATGATGTCGAACTTCACTAAGGACAACATCGGTAAACCGATGGCGACCCTGTTTGTGGAGTACAAAGACAGCGGTAAGAAAGATGCCAACGGCCGTGCCATTTTGGTGAAACAGGAAGAAGTGATTAACGTGGCGAACATTCAGTCGCGCCTCGGCAATAGCTTCCGTATCACCGGCATCAGCAATCCAAACGAAGCACGCCAGCTGTCGCTGCTGCTGCGCGCGGGTGCGTTGATTGCGCCGATCCAGATTGTAGAAGAGCGTACCATCGGTCCAACCATGGGCCAGCAGAACATCACACAAGGCCTTGAAGCCTGCCTGTGGGGTTTGATCGCCTCTATCATCTTTATGGTGGTGTTCTACAAGAAGTTTGGTCTTATCGCGACCAGCGCACTGCTGTGTAACCTGGTGCTGATTGTCGGCATCATGTCACTGCTGCCAGGCGCGACGCTCACCATGCCGGGTATTGCCGGTATTGTGTTGACGCTGGCGGTGGCGGTCGATGCTAACGTGTTGATTAACGAACGTATTAAAGAAGAGTTGCGTAACGGACGCTCGGTACAGCAGGCGATTCATGAGGGCTATAAAGGCGCCTTCTCCAGTATCGTCGACGCCAACGTCACCACGCTGATTAAAGTCATCATTCTTTATGCGGTCGGTACCGGTTCAATCAAAGGCTTTGCGATTACCACCGCTATCGGTATCGCAACCTCGATGTTTACCGCTATCGTCGGCACCCGTGCCATCGTTAACCTGGTGTACGGCGGCAAACGCATCAACAAGCTGTCTATCTGAGGAGTGCGTTGTGGCACAGGAATATAGTATTGAGCAGCTCAATCACGGGCGTAAAGTCGTCGACTTTATGCGCTGGGATCGGCTGGCTTTCATCATCTCCGGTTTGCTGATTGTGGCGTCTATTGCCATCGTTGGTGTGCGAGGCTTCAACTGGGGCCTCGACTTTACCGGCGGAACGGTGATTGAGATTAACCTGGAAAAACCGGCGGATCTGGATGCGCTGCGTGAAGGGCTGGTGAAGGCGGGCTTTGAAGAGCCGCTGGTGCAGAACTTTGGCAGCAGCCGCGACGTGATGGTGCGTATGCCGCCAGCCACCGGCAATGCCGGTACGGAACTGGGTAATAAAGTGCTGGCATCCATCAGTCAGACTACGCAACAGAACGCCACCGTGAAGCGTGTCGAGTTCGTTGGACCCAGCGTGGGTAGCGATCTGGCGCAGGCCGGCGCAATGGCGCTGCTGTCGGCACTGATTGCGATTCTGATCTACATCGGCTTCCGCTTTGAGTGGCGTTTAGCGCTCGGTACCGTGCTGGCGCTGGCGCACGACGTGATTATCACCTGCGGCATTTTGTCGCTGGCGCATGTTGAGATCGATTTGACCATTGTCGCTTCACTGATGTCGGTGATTGGTTACTCGCTTAACGATAAGATCGTGGTATCTGACCGTATTCGTGAGAACTTCCGCAAGATTCGTCGCGGTTCCTCTTACGACATTACTAACGTGTCGCTTACCCAAACGCTGAGCCGTACGTTGATCACCTCACTCACCACGCTGGCGATGATCCTGATTCTGTTCGTGTTTGGTGGTGCGTTGCTGAAAGGCTTCTCACTGACCATGCTGATCGGTGTCACCATCGGTACCATTTCGTCCATCTACGTTTCTTCAGCGCTGGCGCTGAAACTCGGTATGAAGCGCGAACACATGCTGGTGCAGAAAGTGGAAAAAGAGGGCGCCGATCAGCCTTCTATTCTGCCTTAACGCTACGTGAAAAAGTAAACGGGCTGCCAGTGGCAGCCCGTTTTTTTATGCCTGCGATCAGGGCGTGATGGTGTTCGCCGCGGGACGCTCAACATCGTGCACGCGTACGTAGCCGAGCTGATCCGGCGCTAAGCCGCTCAGCCGCAGCGGTACGGTCACCGTGCTACGCGGCATCAAGCTAGCCGGAACTTCGATGGTCTGGCTAAGACTCTCTGCATTAAGCGGTTTGCCGCTGGCCGGATCCATTTCACCCCAGACAACGGTAGCGCGCAGCGCCGGAATCGGCTGGTCATCGGTGGCGCGGATATTGAGGTTGGCACGACTGCCGTTGGCTTCACCCGCCACCTGAGTAAGCGATAAACGCAGCTTGCCGAGCTGTGTTTGCAACTCCACCGGCGTGTTTGCCTGCGGTAACAGCCATGCGCCTTGCGTCGACTGGCTGTTCAGCTGTCCCTGAATTTCCAGTGCCGTTGCCTGATTCGTCAGCTTGCGCATCTGTTGATTAAGCTGACTCACTTCCTGATGCAACTCTTTGACCTGCGGTGAAACCGGCGTTGAACTGCAACCACTTAGCACCAGCATTGAGAGCGCCGCTGGCACCATAAACCTCCTGATCGTCATGCAATATCCTTCTGTTATTTGGGAATGCGTAAAACCTGACCTGGATAGATCTTATCAGGATGCGTCAGCATTGGCTTGTTTGCTTCGAAAATCTTGTTGTATTCATTAGGATTTCCGTAGACGGCTTTTGATACCGCACTCAAGGTATCGCCTTTTTTCACCGTGTAGAATTCGGCTGGCGTGGCGGAATCGGTGGTTTTTACCTGATCGTCTACTTTAGTAATCCCTGCCACGTTCCCCGCCGCTACCAGAATCTTCTCTTTCAGCTCCTGGGAAACGCCATCGCCGCTGACCGTAACGGTGTCGCCTTGCACATTCACCTTCACTTTATCGCTGTCGGGTAAACCCAGTTTATTGATGTGATCCTGCAGTTTCTTACTCGCATCATCGCCGCCACTGACGGCATCCCACAGTTTTTCTCCAGCTTCTTTCACGAAATCGAACAGACCCATAGAAACCTCCTGAAAATGTGCCGGATTGGCTCTTAAAGCGTAGTGGTTTTTTACCGTTTGCTGGCATGCTGATGCCATGTCTGTGAAGGGGATGCAGATTCCGCGCCTTGTATTTAGTTGCAACCGAGATCGCGCTACACTGTGTGACCTAATTATCTCGCGACAGGAAACGTCATGCATTGCCCATTCTGCTCCGCTGTGGACACCAAAGTGATTGATTCGCGTCTGGTCAGTGAAGGCTCTTCGGTGCGCCGCCGCCGCCAGTGTTTGGTGTGTCACGAGCGTTTTACCACCTTTGAAGTGGCTGAACTGGTGATGCCGCGCGTAGTGAAAAGCAACGATGTACGTGAACCCTTCAACGAAGATAAGCTCAGCAGCGGCATGATCAAGGCGCTGGAAAAACGCCCAGTGAGCGCCGATGCGGTGGAAAGCGCGGTAAATCATATTAAAACCCAGCTGCGTGCCACCGGCGAACGTGAAGTACCCAGTGCCCTGATTGGTAATCTGGTAATGGATGAGCTGAAAAAGCTCGATAAAGTCGCTTACATCCGCTTTGCCTCGGTCTACCGCAGCTTTGAAGATATTCGCGATTTTGGCGAAGAGATTGCCCGTTTACAGGATTAATCCATGACTGACGAACGCTACATGGCGCGCGCGCTGGAACTGGCGCGCCGCGGACGCTTTACCACCACGCCTAATCCCAACGTTGGCTGCGTGATTGTGCGCGCGGGCGAGATTGTCGGCGAAGGCTGGCATCAGCGCGCGGGCGAACCGCATGCGGAAGTGCACGCGCTACGTATGGCGGGCGAACGTGCCAAAGGCGCAACCGCCTATGTCACCCTGGAACCTTGTAGCCATCATGGACGCACGCCGCCCTGTTGCGATGCGCTGATTGCCGCAGGCGTCACACGCGTGGTCGCCGCGATGCAGGATCCCAATCCGCAGGTGGCGGGGCGCGGACTGTATCGTTTACAGCAGGCGGGCATTGATGTCAGCCATGGCGTCATGATCAACGAAGCGGAAGCGCTGAATCGCGGTTTTCTGAAACGCATGCGCACCGGCTTCCCGTGGATTCAGCTGAAACTTGGCGCATCCCTTGATGGGCGCACCGCGATGGCGAGCGGCGAGAGTCAATGGATCACCTCGGCAGCGGCACGGCGCGATGTGCAACGTCTGCGCGCCCAGAGTTCAGCTATCCTTAGCACCAGCGCCACCGTGTTAGCCGACAATCCCTCGCTGACGGTGCGCTGGAATGAACTGAGTGCCGATGTCCGTGCACGACTCGATGAAAACCAGCTGCGTCAGCCGGTGCGGGTGGTGATCGACAGCCAACAGCGCGTTACGCCGCAGCATAGTTTGATCGACCAGCCCGGCGAAACCTGGCTGATGCGCAGCGAACCCGATCGCCAAACGTGGCCTGCTAGCGTTACCCAGATTGCGGTGCCGCAACGCGGCGAACAGCTCGATTTGGTCGCCATGATGATGTTGCTCGGCCAGCGCCAGATTAACAGCGTTTGGGTCGAAGCGGGTGCCAGCTTAGCCGGCGCGCTGCTGCAGGCGGGGCTGGTGGATGAGTTGATCGTGTATATGGCACCGAAGCTGCTGGGCAACGCCGCGCGTGGCCTGTGCGAGCTGCCCGGACTGGAACAATTGACGGATGCGCCCGCCCTGAATTATAGCGATGTGCGCCGGGTCGGCGAAGACCTGCGCTTAACGCTAACCCCCGCGTTGACAGCGTGCGGAAAAGCCTGAGCGCGTCGCCAAAGAGTATGATAGAATCCGCCCCCTTCTGCGGGGCCATAAAACAACCCAAAGGATATGTATGAAAGTTATCGAAGCTCCTGTTGCCACGCCTGATGCAAAGATTGCCATCGTAATTGCGCGTTTTAACAACTTCATTAATGACAGCCTGCTGGACGGCGCGGTGGATGCACTTAAGCGCATCGGCCAGGTGAAAGCAGACAACATCACCGTTGTCTGGGTTCCGGGCGCATACGAACTGCCGCTGGCAGCACGCGCACTGGCGAAAGCCGGTAAGCACGACGCCATTGTCGCGTTGGGCACTGTCATCCGTGGCGGCACCGCACACTTCGAATATGTGGCCGGTGAAGCCAGCTCGGGCATTGCGCACGTCGCCATGTCCAGCGAAATCCCGGTGACCTTCGGCGTGTTGACCACTGAAAATATCGAGCAGGCGATTGAACGCGCCGGCACGAAAGCAGGAAATAAAGGTGCCGAAGCGGCCCTGACTGCACTCGAAATGATCAACGTATTGAAAGCCATCAAAGCCTGATTTTTGTAAGGGGAATTTTGTGAAACCTGCTGCTCGTCGTCGCGCCCGTGAGTGCGCTGTTCAGGCGCTTTACTCCTGGCAGCTGTCTAAGAACGACATTGCCGATGTGGAATACCAGTTTCTGGCGGAACAAGACGTCAAAGACGTCGATATTAGCTATTTCCGCGAATTGCTGGCCGGTGTGGCGACTAACAGCGCGTACCTGGACGGTCTGATGAAGCCTTACCTGTCGCGTCAGCTGGAAGAGCTGGGCCAGGTAGAAAAAGCCATCCTGCGTATTTCGCTGTATGAGCTGAGCAAGCGTTCTGATGTGCCTTACAAAGTGGCCATCAACGAAGGCATTGAGTTGGCCAAAGTGTTTGGTGCTGAAGACAGCCACAAATTCGTCAACGGTGTCCTCGACAAAGCTGCCCCGCAAATTCGACCCAATAAAAAATAGTAATGAAGGCCGGTTTACCGGCCTTTTTCTCATTGAGACCTGACTTATGTCTTGTGGTGAATTCGAACTGATCGCACGTTACTTTAACCGCGTCACCAGCTCCCGCCGCGATGTGGAGAAAGGAATTGGTGATGACTGCGCGTTACTCAACGTGCCAGAAAAACAGACTCTCGCCATCAGTACCGATACGCTGGTAGCGGGCGTCCACTTCTTACGTGACATCCATCCTGCCGATCTCGGCTACAAAGCCGTTGCCGTCAACCTCAGCGATTTAGCCGCCATGGGCGCCGATCCTGCCTGGCTAACGCTGGCGTTAACGCTGCCCGAGATCGATGAAAGTTGGGTGGCTGCCTTTAGCGATAGCCTGTTTGAGCTGCTGGATTATTACGATATGCAGCTGATTGGCGGTGATACCACGCGCGGCCCGCTGAGTATGACGCTCGGCATTCATGGCCTGGTGCCGGTGGGCAGGGCACTGAAACGCTCTGGTGCCAAGCCAGGCGACTGGATCTTCGTCACCGGTACGCTGGGCGATAGCGCTGCTGGTTTATCGCTGCTACAGCATCGCCATCGCCTGAACGATCCTGCGGTGCACGAAGCGTTGATTAAGCGCCATCTGCGTCCGATGCCGCGCGTACTGCAAGGGCAGGCGCTGCGCGGTTTGGCGACCTCGGCGATCGATATTTCAGATGGTTTGATTGCCGATCTCGGGCATGTGCTGACCGCCAGCCGCGTGGGTGCTCGCCTTAATCTTGACGCGTTACCGCTTTCTCCGGCGCTGCGCGACCACTTCGAACCTGAGCTGGTGCTGCAATGGGCGCTGAGCGGTGGCGAAGATTACGAGCTGTGCTTTACCGTGCCCGAAGTTAACCGTGGCGCGCTTGACGTGGCGCTCGGTCATTTTGGCGTGCCTTATACCTGCATTGGCCAAATTGCTCCGGAATCAGAAGGGCTGAACCTGCTGGAGAACGGTAAGCCGCGCAGCGTCAATCTAAAAGGATTTGATCACTTTGCTAGCAAGTAAAGATGTTGCTAAAAGTCGCCTGCGCCTGCGCAATCCCTGGCATCTGCTGGCGACGGGGTTTGGCAGCGGCTTAAGTCCGTCAATGCCGGGCACCGTTGGCTCGGTTGCCGCCATCCCTTTCTGGTGGCTACTGACCTTCCTGCCGTTCCAGATCTATACGCTGGTGCTGTTAGTGGGGATCAGCGTCGGCGTCTATCTGTGTCACCGCACCGCCAAAGATATGGGCGTGCACGATCATGGCAGCATCGTCTGGGATGAGTTCATTGGCATGTGGATTACGCTGATGGCAATTCCGGCCATGAGCTGGCAATGGGTGGTGGCGGGATTTGTGATTTTCCGCATTTTCGATATCTGGAAACCCTGGCCAATTCGCTGGTTCGATCAGAATGTGCATGGCGGCATGGGAATTATGGTCGACGACATTATTGCTGGCGTGATTTCTGCGGTGATTTTGTACGGGCTAGGATTGGCCTTTTAGCCGAAAACCGCATCCTCTCCCGCTGGCGGGAGAGGATGCGGGACATCACTCAAATCCGACGGTTGGATGCGGTTGATACACCGTTTCCAGCTCTGCAATTTCATTCGTACTCAACTCTACATCGACGGCCTTCACCAGCTCAGCAAACTGCTGCTCGCGCGAGGCGCCAATGATCGGCGCGGTGACGGCAGGTTTATGTAGCAGCCATGCCAGCGCCACCTGCGCGCGCGTCACGCCTTTATCCGCAGCAACGTTAGCCAGCCGTTCGGCGATCGCTGCATCGTTCTCTTCGGTGCCGGTATACAGCTTTTCCATCACATTGTCTGATACGGAGCGGGCGGTGGTTTCGCCCCACGGACGCGTGAGTTTACCGCGTGCCAGCGGGCTCCACGGCAGCACGGCAATCCCCTCACGCTGACACAGCGGATGCATGTCATTCTCTTCTTCACGTTGAATCAGGTTGTACTGATCCTGCATGCTGACAAAGCGTGCCCAGTTGTTTTGCTTCTGTAGTTCCAGCGCCTGAGCAAACTGTGATGCATGCATCGACGAGGCGCCGATATAGCGCGCCTTGCCCGATTTCACTACCTCATGCAGTGCTTCCAGCGTCTCTTCAATTGGCGTGTTGTAATCCCAGCGGTGAATCTGCAGCAGGTCGACATACTCCATGCCGAGGCGTGTCAGGCTATCATCGATAGACTGCAGGATATTCTTGCGTGATAGGCCTTGTGACAGATTGCTCAGCGGGAAATAGACTTTGGTGGCGACCACCACCCGATCGCGCTGCGCAAAGTCTCTTAACGCACGGCCGACAATCTCTTCGCTGCTGCCATCGGAATAGCTGTTGGCGGTATCGAAGAAGTTAATGCCAGCCTCCAGCGCTTGTTTGATCAGCGGTCGACTGCTCTCTTCCGGCAGAGTCCAGGCGTGATTACCGCGCGTGGGATCGCCGAACGTCATACAGCCAAAACAGAGACGCGAAACCTGTAAGTCGGTTTGGCCTAAGGGAATAGTTTTCATGTGGGCTCCTGCTCTTATGCTTGAGGGAAATCGTTCCCTAAGCATAGCAGCAGGCTCGCTCACCGGGCGGTGAGCGAGGAGGACTGAAGATTATTGGGCGAGCCAGTCAGCGATTTGTTGCTGAATACCGGCGGCATCCAGTTGGTAATCCTGGCGTACTTCTTCCTGCGTGCCCTGTGGAATGAACTCATCCGGCAGGCCGAGGTTGAGTACCGGTACGCGCAGGCGTTTCGCCATCACGTACTCGTTAACGCCGCTGCCGGCGCCGCCTTTGATCGCCCCTTCTTCCAGCGTAATCAGCGCGTCGTGGCTGGCAGCCAGTTCGGCAATTAACGCTTCATCCAGCGGCTTCACAAAACGCATATCCACCAGCGTGGCGTTGAGCGCTTCCGCCGCCGCCGCTGCTTCTGGCAGCAAGGTGCCGAAATTGAGGATGGCCAGTTTCTCGCCGCGACGCTTCACAATGCCTTTGCCCAGCGGCAAACTTGCCAGCGGTTCCAGCACTGCACCGGTGCCGGTGCCGCGTGGATAGCGCACTGCGCTCGGGCCATTTTGATAGTGATAACCCGTGTAGAGCATCAACCGGCATTCGTTTTCGTCGCTTGGCGTCATGATCACCATTTCTGGCACACAGCGCAAAAAGGCGATATCAAACGCGCCCTGATGGGTTTGGCCATCGGCACCGACAATGCCGCCGCGATCGATAGCAAACAGTACCGGCAGTTTCTGGATCGCAACATCGTGGATCAGCTGATCGTAGGCGCGCTGCAGGAAGGTCGAGTAGATCGCTACAATCGGCTTATAACCACCAATCGCCATGCCTGCCGCGAACGTTACCGCATGCTGTTCAGCAATCGCCACATCAAAATATTGCTGCGGATAGTCGCGGGAATAACTCACCATGCCCGAACCTTCGCGCATCGCTGGCGTAACGGCCATCAAACGCGGATCGTCAGCGGCCATTTCACTCAGCCAGTTGCCGAAGATCTTCGAATAGCTTGGCAGGCCCGGTACGCTTTTTGGCAGCGACAGGCTAGCGGGATCGAACTTCGGTACCGCGTGCCAGGCGATCGGATCCTGTTCCGCCGGAGCATAACCTTTGCCCTTTTTGGTCATGATGTGCAGGAACTGCGGGCCTTTCAGATCGCGCATGTTCTTCAGCGTGCTTACCAGCGTCAGCACGTCGTGACCATCCACCGGTCCGATGTAGTTGAAGCCCAGCTCTTCAAACAGCGTGCCCGGCACCACCATACCTTTCAGGTGCTCTTCGGTGCGTTTCACCAGCTCTTTGATCGGCGGTAATCCGCCCAGCACTCGCTTGCCACCTTCGCGCAGGCGAGAATAGGTTTTGCCAGAGAGAATCTGTGCCAGCCGATTGTTGAGCGCACCGACGTTCTCAGAGATCGACATTTCATTGTCGTTGAGGATCACCAACATATCCGGCTTGATATCACCGGCGTGGTTCATGGCTTCAAACGCCATACCCGCGGTGATGGCGCCATCACCGATGATGCAGGCGGTGCGGCGACCTTTGCCTTCACGCTCGGCGGCAACCGCCATGCCGAGACCGGCGCTGATCGAAGTTGAAGAGTGGCCGACGCTCAGCACGTCGTATTCACTCTCACCGCGCCACGGGAAGGGATGCAGGCCATTTTTCTGGCGGATAGTGCCGATGCGATCGCGGCGTCCGGTCAGAATCTTGTGCGGATAAGCCTGATGGCCCACGTCCCACACCAGATGGTCAAATGGGGTGTTATAAACATAATGCAGCGCCACGGTTAGCTCGACGACGCCCAGACCCGAGGCAAAGTGACCGGAAGAACGGCTTACGCTGTCCAGCAGATACTGACGCAGTTCGTCACACAGCTCCGGAAGTTTTTCTTTCGGTAATAAACGTAATTCCTGAACCGTGTTTGCTAACGCCAGTGTCGGGTATTTTGCAATATCAAAACTCATCAGAGACTCATTATGAAAGTTATTTATCGCGTTCAATTATGAAGCTTGCCAGCGCTTGTAAGGCGATTGTGTTGTAAGACTGTGCCGCCAGAATATCGAGCGCGCCGAGCGCTTCTTGATAGAGGTCCCAGGCTTTACTGCGGGCATTTTCTAATCCCATCAGCGCCGGATAGGTGCTTTTACCTAACGCCTGATCCGAGCCCTGCGTTTTCCCTAACACGGCAGTGTCACCAACGACATCAAGGATGTCGTCCTGCACCTGAAACGCCAGTCCGATGGCGTTGGCATAGATATCCAGTACCGGTAATGCGGCGCGGCCACGTTCTCCGGCGGCTAATGCGCCAAGACGCACCGCTGCGCGAATTAACGCGCCGGTTTTATGACGATGAATCTGCTCAAGCTGTGCCAGATCGATACGTTTGCCTTCTGCCGCTAAATCCAGTGCCTGACCGCCGCACATGCCCGCAACGCCGCTGGCCTGTGCCAGTTCAGAAATCATCGCAATACGCGCTTCGGCGTTAACGCCAGGCATCGGCTCGTCGGCCAGAATCGAAAATGCCAGAGTTTGCAAAGCATCGCCGGCGAGAATCGCCGTGTCTTCACCATATTTAATATGGCAGGTTGGCTGCCCGCGGCGTAACGCATCGTCATCCATCGCCGGCAGATCGTCATGAATCAGGGAATATGCATGAATGCATTCAACGGCAGCAGCCGGCACATCCAGGCTGGCCGCGTCGGCCTTTAGCATTTCGCCTGTCGCGTACACCAGAAAGGGGCGCAGACGCTTACCGCCTAATAATGCCCCATATTCCATGGCGTTCACCAGAGGAGAACTCTGAAAAGGAAGTGGATCTATTAAGCGCGTCAACGCCTGATTAACGCGTTGATGGTACGCGCTCAGCAGTTTGGCGAAATCCATTACTCATTTTCCGGGGTAAAAGGGGTGAGGGCGGCATCTTTCTCGTCGCTAAGCAGGATTTGCACCCGCTGCTCTGCCTGTTGCAGGGTTTGCTGACCGGTACGTGCCAATTGTACGCCGCGTTCGAATTCATTCAGCGCCTGTTCCAGCGGCAGCTCGCCACTTTCCAGGCGGCTGACAATCTGTTCCAGCTGCTGCAATGCGCTTTCAAAACTGGCTGGCGCTTCGGCTTTTTTCGGCATATTCAGTGTCGACTCACAGGTTAGGACATTATCTTGCAATCGGTCATGGTAGCCGACGAGGATTAATTAGCAAAATAATGAATGTGACTGCGGTAGCAGAAGCAGTCACCCCTCAAAGGTGATATACTTTTGCGCCTCGGATGCGGGGGCTCCTGAATCAACCCGCAATTACATGATTTTAACAGCTAAGTGCCGATGCTTTTAGCACTTATTTGCCCAAACGAACCCCTGTCGCCATGAAGTTTATCATCAAGCTGTTCCCAGAAATCACCATCAAAAGTCAGTCGGTGCGTCTGCGCTTTATCAAAATTCTCACCAGCAGCATTCGTAATATCCTGCGTACCGTCGATGAAGAGATCAAGGTCGTGCGTCATTGGGATCACGTTGAAGTGCGTTCCAAAAATGAAGCGCTGCGTGAAACCATCGTCACTGAACTGACGCGCATTCCCGGCATTCATCACGTGCTGGCGGTGGAAGATCGCGCGTATAGCGACATGCACGATATCTTCGAGCAGACGCTGGCGTTGAACCGCGAGCGTCTGGAAGGCAAAAGTTTCTGCGTGCGCGTAAAGCGTCGCGGAACCCACAGCTTCAGCTCGCAGGACGTTGAGCGCTACGTCGGTGGCGGCCTCAATCAGCACATCGCCAGCGCGCGCGTGCAGCTCAATCGCCCGGATGAAACGGTGAACCTGGAGATCGAAGACGATCGCCTGCTACTGATCACCGCACGCTATGAAGGTTTGGGCGGTTTCCCAATTGGTACCCAGGAAGATGTGCTGTCGCTGATTTCCGGTGGTTTCGATTCCGGCGTTTCCAGCTACATGCTGATGCGTCGCGGTTGCCGCGTGCATTACTGCTTCTTTAACCTTGGCGGCGCGGCGCATGAGATTGGCGTTCGTCAGGTCGCGCATTATCTGTGGCAGCGCTTCGGTCGTTCGCACCGCGTGCGTTTTGTGGCGATCAATTTCGAACCCGTGGTGGGTGAGATTCTGGAGAAAGTTGACGATGGTCAGATGGGCGTGGTGCTGAAACGTATGATGGTGCGTGCGGCGTCAATGGTGGCGGAACGTTACGGCGTGCAAGCACTGGTGACCGGCGAAGCGCTGGGCCAGGTGTCCAGCCAGACACTGACCAATCTGCGCTTGATTGATAACGCATCTGATACACTGATTCTGCGTCCGCTGATTTCCCACGACAAAGAACATATCATCGATGTGGCGCGCAAAATTGGCACCGAAGATTTTGCCCGCACCATGCCGGAATATTGCGGTGTGATTTCGAAAAGCCCAACCGTGAAGGCGGTGAAGGCGAAGATCGAAGCGGAAGAGCTGAATTTCGATTTCGAGATCCTCAATCGCGTGGTGCAGGAAGCCAGCAACGTCGATATCCGTGAAATCGCCGAACAAACCGAAGAAGAAGTGGTGGAAGTGGAAACCGTCGACTCCTTCACCAGCAACGATGTGGTGCTGGATATTCGTTCGGCGGATGAGCAGGATGCGAAGCCACTGATCGTTGAAGGCGTTGAGGTCAAACCTTTGGCGTTCTACAAACTCAGCACCCAATTCGGCGATCTGGACCAGAGCAAAACCTGGCTGCTGTATTGCGATCGCGGTGTGATGAGTCGCCTGCAGGCGCTCTATCTGCACGAACAGGGTTTCAAAAACGTGAAGGTCTATCGCCCTTAAAGGCTGCTGACGTTTGTCGCAGCGGCGCCATTTAGGGCGTAATGCTCGTCAGTTAAGCGTGAATCGGTCACCATGAATGGTGACCTTACGTGGATATAGCCGGGTCTTCGTAGGGTGCGCATTCATGCGCACCTGCTTAAACAGGCATTTTTTTACTTGAGTGAGCAGCATTACGCCATTAAGGGCGACCCCTGCAAATTAACGCTCTTCAAATTCCTGATAATTATAAATTCCCGCCGCCAGCACCAGCTGCGAAGCCACTTCGCGCGCTTTCTCTTTATCTACCAGTAAATCAATCAGCTTCAAGGCAAAATCCATTGCGGTGCCTGGCCCCTGGCTGGTGAGTAGATTAACGCGCGGATCCCACACCACACGACGCTCCATCCATTTATTGTCTGGAATGGTGTCGCGTAAGCCGGGGAAACCAGTCATATTGCCGACCGGGAAAAGATCGTGTGGCACCAAAACCGTACCCGGCGCGGCACAGATCGCCGCCACAATTTTGCCTGAAACATGGAACTGGCGCACGGTCTCCACCAACAGCGGACTGTCGCGGAAGGTTTCGGCACCTTTTAGGCCACCGGGCAGCACTATCGCGTCGTATTCATTATCGGCCACTTCAACCAGTGGTGCATCCGCCAGTAAGCGGACGCCGCGTGAACAGACAATTTCACGGGTGCCATCGCTCTCCACGCTAGCGGTGGTGACGCTTAATCCACCACGCACCAGCAAATCGATAGTGGTGACCGCTTCGGTCTCTTCACTGCCATGTGCCAGGCAAACCAGAACCGATGCGTTCGCGCTCATAGTGGGACTCCTTACGTTTAATCAGATCGTACAGACGGGTGTTTTCTGGCAGCGAAATCCCTTGCGCCCGGGCGCGGCGTAACAGGTAGCCAGTGATGTAATCAATTTCAGTCAGACGCTGCGCCCGCACATCCTGCAGCATGGATGAGATATTCGCGGCGGTGCTATCAATCACGTCATAGATAATGTCGCGCAGATTATCCACCGCGATATGCTGGCCTTCGCGCTCCATAACCCACGCGATTTCTTCACATAAGGTTGCGATTTGCTGTGGCCATGCACGCAACGCGCCGTTCTGGCAATTGTGCTCCACAGTAAGCGGATTGATGACGCAGTTGATCGCCAGCTTACGCCAGCTGGCTGCAGCGATATTGTCATGCCAGGCCACATCTGGCAGGGCCTGATGCAGAATATCGGCGATATCGCTCAGCGCGGCACTTTCCCGGCTGACGGGGCCAATATGGGTAATGCCCTGAGCGATATGTTTGATGACCGTTCCATCACGCATGGCGGCATGCGTCGTGATCCCGCGCAGCAGCGGCTGACGCAGATCTTTCAACTCGTCCAGCGTCCCCATGCCGTTATGCAGCAGCAGAACCGGGGTATGTGCGGGCAGCACGCTTTGCAGGTTTTTCACGGCCGGAGAGACTTGCGGTGCTTTGAGCGTTACCAGCAACAGCTGACTTTCAGCGAGGAATAGCGGATCGTTGGCAATAAAAGTTTGATTACTTACGTGACCCTGTAGATCAACCACATTCACCGAGCAGTACGGCTGCGGCACACGTAACCAACCCTGGACCTCATGTCCTTGGCGGGCGAGAGCCGCGAGCCAAATCTGACCCAGAGCGCCGCACCCTAGCACGGTAATTTTCATTTTTCCTCCCGTGGGTGGGTTCCTGTTTGCACGTCATCGGTAAGTATAGCTTTCCGCGTATCGTGTTTTATTAGCGCCTCAAGACGCGTATTATGCATGTCACTTTAGTATCAGGAGAAGAAAAGATGCCATCTTTCGATATCGTTTCCGAAGTCGAATTGCCGGAAGTGCGAAATGCCGTGGAGAATGCGAGCCGCGAGATCTCAACCCGTTTCGATTTCCGTAACGTGAGTGCAACCATTGAGCTCAACGAAAAGAATGAGACCATCAAAATCAGCAGCGAATCTGATTTCCAGGTAAAACAGCTGGTGGATATTCTGCGCGAAAAGCTGCTGAAGCGTGGCATTGAAGGCGCGGCGATTGACGTGCCAGAAGAGATTGTGCACAGCGGTAAAAGCTGGTCTGTTGAAGCCAAGCTGAAAAAAGGCATCGAAAGTGATGTGGCTAAAAAGCTGGTAAAACTGATCAAAGACAGCAAGCTGAAAGTGCAAACGCAGATTCAGGGTGAAGAGCTGCGCGTAACCGGCAAGTCACGTGACGACCTGCAAGGTGCGATGGCGCTGGTGCGCGGTGGTAACCTTGGTCAACCTTTCCAGTTTAAAAACTTCCGCGACTAATCGCGTTTATCGCGCGCAGCACGACGATAGATTGTGCTGCGCGCAACGCCTAATGCCTCTGCTGCTTTGCTGATGTTGCCATTGAAGCGCTGTAGCGTTTCGTTAATCAGCCGCTCATCATGACTCTGCCGATTTTCCTGAGAAGGCCTCGTCGCGCGACGATATTCCGCAGGTAAATGTACGTCTGTCACTTCCTCACCTTCATCCGCCAGCGCTAAGAGTACGCGTAGCAAGCTGCGTAGTTGTCGCACATTACCTGGCCACGGGAGCTGAGCCAGAGAAGTTAGCAGCGCAGGCGAGAGCTGAATATCGCGCTCGCCACCGCCTAACTCCAGCCATAAACGGCTGATAAATCCTTCCACATCTGGCCAGTCGCGCAGGGGTGGAATGGTCATAGAAAACTCCTGCAGCCGATAGAGCAAATCTTCCCGGAATTCCCCAGCGGCAACGCGTGAGTCTAAATCACGGTGCGTGGCGCAGATGACGGCAAAATTCACCGGCCAGCTGCGACTGGACCCGAGCGGTGCCACTTCTTTCTCCTGCAACACGCGCAATAAACGTGTTTGCAGCGCCAGCGGCATATCGCCAATCTCATCGAGAAACAGTACGCCGCCGTCCGCCTCACGGATCTTACCGATGTAGCCCTGTTTGCTGGCACCGGTAAAGGCACCGGGCTGATAGCCAAACAGTTCAGATTCGATTAGCGCTTCGGGAATCGCTGCGCAGTTGATGGCGACAAATTTACCGGCCTGCCAGCGACTCTGCTGATGCAACGCCCGGCTCACGTACTCTTTGCCACTGCCGGTTTCGCCGTGAATACACAGCGATACGCCAGCATTGAGTAGCCGCACCATTTTTTCGCCATCGCGACGCAGGGAGAAAGGTAAATCACGGGTAGATTCACTCGGTGTGGCGAAATGGTTGCGATGCGGAGCGCGCAGGCGGAAATAGTAGCGCTGCGTGGCGTACTCGAGCGGAGCGGGAACGGTGTTGTCTTGTTGCTGCTGTTGTGGAAACAGCTGCTGGAAAGTCAGGGTGCCCAGCTGCTCCGCACTCAGCGCCAGCTCACGCATCGCCAGTCGATTAGCGGCAGTTAACACGTTGTCGGAGAACACCAGCAGCAGTTCATCGCGAGTATCAATACCCTGCGGCTGACAATGCAAACTCATCAACCACTGCTGTGGATGCAGGCTTTGCTTCACCCAGAGGTATTCAATCTGTTTAGCGGCTGCTTTCACCCAGCTAAAGGTTTGCGGATGTGGGAAGTGGGCAGGACCGGAAATGTCCAGCACGCCAGCAATCTGACCATTTGGCATTTGTAGCGGCATCGCTGCGCAGTACAGGCCTTGATTGAGCGTAAGGAAATGTTGATGGCCGGCGATTTCACAGCCGTCATCAATCGCCAAAGCGGTACCAATCGCATTGGTGCCGCGGCCGCATTCACTCCATAAATTGCCGGGCGCGAGCGCATAACGCTGGGCTTTCTCCATTGAAGGCATGTCGCCAAAGGTATTAAGCACCATACCGGTGGCATCTGACAGGATCAGCACTGACTGCTTTTCAGCCAGTTTTTGCGCCAGCTGCTTGATGACCGGCTGAGCAAACTGCTGAAGCCCGGCGTTACTGGCGAGTAAATCTGCCAGTTCACCCTGGCGAACGCGCGGAAAATCATCGGCGGTGCGGTCGAGGCCATACAGCTGGCTACGGAACCAGGAGTCGCTTAACAGCGGATTGGCGTTAGCGGCAGACGCGGATGGATTTCCCTGCATTGTTGACCTCGTGTGCTGATAAATGTGTTGCAGCATTGTAGCGGTTCAGTTTCCGTACTGTTGCGATACGCAACACAGATGACGAACTTTGCTGCGTTAATACCCATTATAAGAATGCTTATTTTTTATTAATTTATTGAATTAAATCGTTTTTATTTCATTTTTCGCCAATTGGGAAAAGCTGGCACGCGCGCTGCAATAGCTTACGCGACGGCGATTGATTCAATGAGAAGCCACAGGGCTGACGCTGTCCGTTCAGATTATCTGACCCTACATTAAGGAGTTTGCGATGCGTTATGCACATCCCGGTACGCCCGGCGCTTTGGTTTCCTTTCAAGCGACGTACGGCAACTATATTGCGGGCAAATTCGTCGAGCCGCTGAGCGGCCAATACTTTACTAACACCTCACCGGTGACTGGCGGCGATATCGCACAGTTTCCTCGCTCGGATGCACGCGACATCGATTTAGCACTGGATGCCGCTCATCAGGCAGCGGAAGCCTGGGGGAAAACCAGCGTCCAGCACCGCGCCAACATCCTGTTGCAGGTGGCGGATCGCATTGAGGCGAATCTCGAGAAACTGGCGGTAGCGGAGAGTTGGGATAACGGTAAACCGATTCGTGAAACCCTGAATGCCGACCTACCGCTGGCGGTGGATCACTTCCGCTATTTTGCCGGTTGCTTGCGCGCACAGGAGGGCAGCACCGCAGAAATCGATGAAACGACCGTGGCGTATCACTTCCATGAACCGCTGGGCGTGGTGGGACAAATTATCCCGTGGAACTTTCCGCTATTAATGGCGGCGTGGAAACTTGCGCCGGCGTTGGCTGCGGGGAATTGTGTGGTGTTAAAACCGGCGGAACAAACGCCGCTGGGTATTACGCTGCTGATGGAAGTGATTGGCGATCTGTTCCCGGCGGGCGTGCTAAATGTGGTGCAGGGTTTTGGCCGCGAAGCCGGTGAGGCGCTGGCGACCAGCAAGCGTATCGCCAAAATTGCCTTTACGGGTTCTACGCCGGTAGGTCGTCACATCATGGCGTGTGCTGCGGAAAACATCATTCCCTGTACCGTCGAGCTGGGTGGCAAATCACCGAACATCTATTTCGCTGATGTCATGGACGGCGAGGACGATTTTATTGAAAAGGCGGTGGAAGGTTTGGTGCTCGGCTTCTTCAATCAGGGCGAAGTCTGTACTTGCCCGTCGCGCGCGTTGATTCATGAATCGATCTATCAAGCCTTCATGGATCGCGTGATGGCGAAGGTGGCAAATATCCGCCGTGGTGATCCGTTGGATACCGACACCATGATTGGCGCGCAGGCTTCGCGTCAGCAATTCGACAAAATCCTGTCTTATATCAACATCGCACGCGACGAAGGTGGGCAGATTCTGACGGGGGGCGATCGTGCAAACGTCGCTGCTGAGCTGAATAACGGATTTTATATTCAGCCTACCTTAATCAAAGGAACCAACCAGATGCGCTGTTTCCAGGAGGAGATTTTTGGGCCGGTGATTGGCGTCACCACCTTTAAGGATGAGGCAGAAGCGCTCGCCATCGCCAACGAAACGCAGTTTGGTCTCGGGGCTGGCGTATGGACACGCGATACCAATCTGGCGTATCGCATGGGACGCGGTATTAAAGCTGGGCGCGTCTGGACCAACTGCTATCACATCTATCCCGCTCACGCGGCATTCGGCGGCTATAAGCAATCGGGTGTGGGTCGTGAGACGCACAAGATGGCGCTGAGCGCCTATCAACAAACCAAAAATCTGCTGGTCAGCTATGGCACCGCGCCTTTGGGTCTGTTCTGAGTCCGCATCCGATCAAATGGAGAGTGAAAGATGAATATGCACATCAAAACCACCATGAAAGCCGCCGTTGTAAAGTCTTTTGGTGAACCGTTAGTGATTGAGCAGGTACCGGTGCCGCAGGTTGGGCCGGGGCAGATTTTGGTGAAGATCGCGGCAACCGGCGTGTGCCATACCGATTTACATGCGGCGGAAGGAGACTGGCCAATCAAGCCCAATCCGCCGTTTATTCCCGGTCACGAAGGGGTAGGGCAGGTTGTGGCGCTAGGGGAAGGGGTTAAACATCTGAAGATGGGCGATCGCGTAGGTGTGCCGTGGCTCTATTCGGCATGCGGTCACTGTGAACACTGTCTGGATAGCTGGGAAACACTGTGTCTGTCGCAACAAAATGCCGGTTATTCAGTAAACGGTAGCTTCGCAGAATATTGCCTCGCCGATGCCAACTATGTTGGCATCATTCCGGATAACGTTGATTACAACGAAATTGCGCCGATCCTCTGCGCGGGGGTCACCGTCTACAAAGGCCTGAAGATGACTGACACCAAGCCTGGCGATTGGGTGGTGATTTCTGGTATCGGTGGATTGGGGCATATGGCGGTTCAGTATGCGGTGGCGATGGGGCTCAACGTGGCGGCGGTAGACATCGACGACGAGAAGCTCGAGTTTGCGAAACGCCTTGGTGCCAGCGTGGTGGCCAATGCGAAAAATGTCGATCCGGCGAAGGTGTTCCAGGAGAGTTTCGGTGGGGCGCACGGCGTACTGGTCACTGCGGTTTCACCAAAAGCCTTCGAGCAGGCGATTGGCACGCTGCGTCGCGGCGGCACCATGGTGCTAAATGGTTTACCACCGGGCAAATTCGATCTGTCGATCTTTAATATGGTGCTGGATGGCATCACGGTGCGCGGTTCTATCGTCGGTACGCGTAAAGATTTGCAGGAAGCATTAGATTTTGCCGGTCGTCACAAAGTGAAAGCCACCGTGGCGGTGGAACCGCTGACCAACATCAACGATATTTTTGCACGCATGCACGCCGGTAAGATTGAAGGGCGCATTGTGGTGGATATGTCGTTGTAATAAAAAGCCCGACGCTAGGGTCGGGCATGTTTTTTAGCAGCTGGCGAGCAGCGCTTCAAGTTCGACGCGGCTCGTCACTTTACTGTCGATCTTGATGTAAGCACTTTTCTCTTCCGGCACGATAAATACCGATGCTACGCCGGGCTGCGCTTTCAAACGTTTCTCAAGGTTTGGCACCGCCAGCACCGCATCACTGAGCATGATGCGCAGGCTGCTGACGTAAGGTGGCTCCTGCATCGACATCGCCACAAACAGCCACGCTGCTGCGACAATCGCACCCACCAGGAATACGGTTTGTGCATCAACGTGCCCAAAGATCCAACCACCCATACTGCCGCCAATCGCCACACCAATGAACTGGCTGGTGGAGTAGATACCCATTGCGGTGCCTTTATAACCCGCGGGTGACTCTTTACTGATCAAGGATGGCAGAATTGCCTCCATCAGATTGAAGGCAAGAAAGAATAGCTGCACGCCAATCACTAACGTCCAGAAGTGGCCCGCAGCGCCCCATAGCACGATCTCCGCGACGATAATGGTTGCTACGCAGCCGACAAACACGCGCTTCATGCGGCGCTTCACTTCGGCATAAATAATGAAAGGCACCACGGCGACAAAGGCGATCAGCATCGTGACCAAATAGACTTTCCAGTGTTCTGCCGCGGGCAAACCGGCCTGTTCAAACTGGCCTGGCAGTGCAACGAAGCTCGACATCAGCAGAATGTGCAGGCAGAGAATACCGATATTCAGTTTTAACAATCTTGGATTGGCCAACACCGCGCGGATGCTGCCTTTTACCATACCCGATTCGCGATTAAGTACGTGGTTCGGTGCCGTTGGCACCACTAACAAGGTAATTACGATGCCGAGCGTGGCGAGGATGGCAATCATCCAGAACAGCGCGTGCAGGCCCAGTGCATGGGTGACAATCGGGCCGACCACCATCGCAATGGCAAAGGTAACGCCAAAACTGATACCGATGAACGCCATGGCTTTGGTGCGGTTCTGTTCGCGAGTTAAATCTGACAGCAGCGCCATCACCGCAGCGGCGATCGCGCCGGAGCCTTGCAAGGCGCGGCCTAAAATCACGCCCCAGATGGAATCGGAAGTGGCGGCAATAACGCTACCAAAGACAAAGAGTAGCAGCCCACCGACGATCAGCGGCTTACGGCCAACGCGATCGGAGAGGAGACCGAAGGGAATCTGGAAAACGGCTTGTGCTAAACCATAGATACCGATTGCGAGACCAATCAGCGTTTCACTAGCGCCCTGTAACGCCATGCCGTACGTGGTGAGTACTGGCAAGACCATAAACATTCCCAGCATGCGCAGGGAAAAAACGGTGCCTAAACCCCATGTAGCGCGAAGCTCTACTGGCGTCATTTTATTGTCGTTCATGTTTACCTCAAAATTATGCTGTGCCCATTTTAGGCAGCAGGGCAGGGCGGGTAAAACATTTGTTCTTAAGCAGTGGTAACAAAAAGAAAGGGCGCGAAATTCGCGCCCTTTACTCCATTTGCGGTGCTGTATTACCAGACGTAAGTCAGCAGATCTTTTGACGCGGGCGTCATGAAATCAACCGACATCATCACGCTCAATGCGGTGATTGCGACAATTGAGAACACAAACAGTTTACGCGCCCAAACTTTATCGTTTGAGGTTTTGTAACCTGAGAGCGCCATGCCGAGCCACCACACGCTCACGGCTGCAGCCACCACCAGATATTTGTAGCCCGCGTAACCGCCAAGCGTCAGCATCAGCGTGGCAATCATGAACGCCAGGATATACAGCGTAATATGATTTTTTGCCACCGAGATGCCTTTCACTACCGGCAGCACCGGAATGTTGGCAGCCTGGTAATCTTTAAAGCGGAAGATGGCAATCGCATAGGAGTGCGGCATCTGCCACAGGCTAAAGATAGCCAGTAAAATCAACGCGCCAGCATCAAACTGGTTGGTCACCGCGCAGTAGCCAATCACTGGCGGCGCAGCGCCAGAGAGGCTACCAATCAGCGTGCCGTAGACCGAGTTACGCTTCATATAGAGGCTGTAAACGCCTACGTAAACCACGAAGCCCATCACCGCCAGCCACATGGCCAGCGGATTAGCGCCGAAATACAGCAACGCAAAGCCAGCAATACCCAATGCGGTTGCATAAACCAGGCTTACTTTCGCCGAGATCAGGCCTTTGACCAGAACACGGTTCCGCGTTCTCTCCATTTTGATGTCGATATCGCGGTCAATCACGTTGTTGAAAACACAACCTGATGCGACAACCAGCGATACGCCAACCAGTGAGGCGAGAAACAGGGTGTAATCAATGCTGCCTTTCGAAGCCAGCAGGAATCCACCGATCACAGAAATTAAATTGCCGAAAATAATTCCTGGTTTTGTTACTTGCAGGTATTGCTTAATCATTACGCGACTCTTTAGTGGGCCATCATGTTGTAGTTGAGGTTCCACATAATCCACAGTGAGCCTACAACAACAATCAAGATGATGAGTGCTGAGAAGACGATGGCCACCATGTTCCAGCCACCTTCTGATTTGCTGTCTAAGTGCAGGAAGTAGACCAGGTGAACCAGCACCTGAACCACCGCACACACCAGAACCACACCCAGAATGGTGCCGTGTGAAGCGCCGCCATCCATCACCATCCAGAACGGAATACCGGTCAGGATGATCGAGAGGACGAAGCCGATCATGTAAGACTTCACGCTACCGTGCGAAGCGCCATGTTCGTTAACAGAATGACTCATTACATGGCTCCCATCAGGTAGACAACGGTGAATACGCAGATCCACACCACATCCAGGAAGTGCCAGAACAGGCTGAGGCACATGATACGGGTGCGGTTGGTTGCAGTCAGACCACGTTTAGAAATCTGGAACATCATCACTGCCATCCAGATCAGACCAGAGGTCACGTGCAGACCGTGCGTGCCGACCAGCGTAAAGAACGCTGACAGGAAGCCGCTGCGGTCAGGACCGAAGCCTTCCTTGATCAGGTGATGGAATTCATAGATTTCCATCCCGATGAAGCCTGCACCGAACAGGAAGGTCAAGGCTAACCAGCTGATGACCGAGCCTTTGTTCTGGTTGTTCATCGCGATCACTGCCATGCCATAAGTAATGGAGCTGAGCAGCAGCAGCGCGGTTTCGACCAGAACGAACGGCAGTTCGAAGATGTCTTTACCTGCCGGGCCACCGGCAGTGTTATTGACCATAACTGCATAGGTCGCAAACAGGGTTGCGAAGATAATGCAGTCACTCATCAGGTAGATCCAGAAGCCAAAGACTTTATTGGCTCCTGCATCGTGATGCCCATGCTCCGCATGGGCGTCGTGGTGGTGTTTTGCAGTTTCAGTTGACATTATTTCAGACCTGCTTTGCTGATTTCGTCAAAGTGCTTCTTCTCGATCTGCTCGACTTCGGCAACCGGTACGTAGTAATCCACGTCTTCATCGAAGCTCTTCACAATCCAGGTCACGATAGTACCCAGGAAGGTGAGGCCAGCCAGCCACCAGATATGCCAGATCATTGCGAAACCGAAGACAGTCATCAGAGCCGCGATAACAACAGCTGCACCGCTGTTTTTCGGCATATGAATTTCTTCATATTTTTCTGGCTGCTTATACGCTTCGCCTTTCTCTTTCATTTCCCAGAACGCATCACGCTCGTGAATCTGTGGGATAACGGCAAAGTTATAGAACGGCGGTGGTGAAGAAGTTGCCCACTCCAGCGTACGGCCACCCCACGGGTCACCGGTCAGATCGCGGTTCTGGTCACGGTCACGCACTGAAACGTAGAACTGGGTAATCTGGCACAGGATACCGCAAGCGATCAGCGCCGCACCGCCTGCTGCAACCACCAGCAGAGTGTGGAACTGAGGATCGATGTCCTGGCTGATACGACGCGTCATACCCATGAAGCCCAGCGCATACAGCGGCATGAATGCCACGAAGAAGCCGATGATCCAGAACCAGAACGCGCGGATACCCCATTTTTCATTCAGCGTGAAGCCAAATGCTTTCGGGAACCAGTAGGTCACGCCAGCCATACAACCGAACACCACACCACCGATAATCACGTTATGGAAGTGGGCAATCAGGAACAGGCTGTTGTGCAGAATGAAGTCTGCACCTGGAACCGCCAGCAGAACACCTGTCATACCACCAATAGAGAAGGTAACCAGGAAGCCGATGGTCCACAGCATCGCTGAGTGGAACTCAACGCGACCCTGATACATGGTGAACAGCCAGTTGAAGATTTTCACGCCGGTCGGGATGGCGATGATCATCGTCATGATACCGAAGAAGGCGTTTACGTTCGCGCCGGCACCCATGGTAAAGAAGTGGTGCAGCCAAACAATGAACGACAGTACGGTAATCGCGATGGTCGCCCACACCAGTGAGGTGTAACCGAACAGACGCTTTTTAGAGAAGGTTGCAGTGACTTCAGCGAAGACACCAAACACCGGCAGAACCAGGATGTACACTTCTGGGTGACCCCAGACCCAAATCAGGTTGACATACATCATCATGTTACCGCCCATTTCATTGGTGAAGAAATGGAAGCCGAGATAACGGTCAAGTGTCAACAGAGCCAGCGTAACGGTCAGTACCGGGAACGCAGCGATGATCAGGACGTTAGTACACAGTGATGCCCAGGTGAATACCGGCATTTTGAACAGGTCCATGCCCGGTGCACGCATCTTCAGAATGGTAACGAAGAAGTTGATACCGGTCAGTGTGGTACCGATACCGGACAGCTGCAGACTCCAGATCCAGTAATCGACCCCGACGCCAGGACTGTACTCCGCACCCGAAAGCGGCGGATAAGCCAACCAGCCGGTCTGTGCAAACTCGCCCACACCCAGAGAGATGTTCACCAGGATCACACCGATCGCGGTAAACCAGAAGCTCAGGTTGTTCAGGAACGGGAAGGCAACGTCACGTGCACCGATTTGCAGCGGTACCGCGATGTTCATCAGACCTACCACGAAAGGCATCGCCACGAAGAAGATCATGATCACGCCATGCGCGGTGAAGATCTGGTCGTAGTGGTGCGGCGGTAGAATGCCAGCTTCCCCAGCGGAAGCCATCACTTGTTGGGTACGCATCATTACCGCATCGGCAAAGCCGCGCAGCAACATGACGAAGGCCATGATGATGTACATGATACCCAGTTTTTTGTGGTCGATGGAGGTGAACCATTCAGACCACAGGTACTGCCACTTACCAAAATAGGTAATCGCCGCAACCAGCGCCAGACCACCCAGAATGATAGCGGCAACCGTAACCACGATAATGGGTTCGTGGTATGGCACTGCATCCAGTGTTAATTTTCCGAACATCGTATTATTCCTCGGCTCCCGCGGAAGCGGCGTGACTCATGTCCATACCTTTATGCTCTGGCATGTCCATCTTCCCGTGGCTCATCATGAACTTATCAATAACTTGCTTGAACAGTTCTGGATTAGCAGTTGAGAAATATTCCACCGGGTGATTTTCGCTTGGCGTAGCCACTTTCTCGAAATCATCCATGGTGGTCAGCGTGTTAGGTGCCGCTTTAACTTTGGCCACCCACTGCTGGAATTCCGCATCGTCTTTGGTTGCAATGGCTTTGAACTTCATACCAGAGAAACCACGACCACTGAAGTTTGCAGAGATACCGTCAAATGTTCCTGGCTCGTTGGCGATCAGATGCAGTTTGGTCTGCATACCGGCCATCGCGTAGATCTGGCTGCCGAGAGTAGGAATAAAGAAGGAGTTCATCACGGAGTTGGAGGTGATCTTGAAGTTCACCGGAGTATTTGCCGGGAAGGCAATTTGGTTAACGGTTGCAATACCCTGTTCTGGGTAAATAAACAGCCATTTCCAATCCAGCGCCACTACATCGATCTCAACCGGTTTAACGTCAGAAGCCAGCGGTTTGCTTGGTTCCAGCGCGTGGGTTGATTTCCAGGTCAAAACGCCGAGGAAGATAATGATCAGGATCGGAATGGTCCAAACCACGGCTTCCACTTTGTTTGAGTGTGACCAGTTAGGGCTATAGGTTGCATTAGTATTGGTTGCCCGATATTTCCAGGCAAAAAATACTGCCATGAAGACTGCCGGGATAACCACGATCATCATCAAGCCAAAAGCTGTCAGAATCAGCGAACGTTGCTCCAGTGCAATCTGTCCCTTGGGATTTAACAACGCACTATCGCAGCCACTGAGTAATACAGCGCCTGCAATTAATGACAAAATCCCCAAACTTTTATTGTATTTACTGAGTCTCATTTAACGACCTCAATGACAAAGGGCTCTATTGTCGTTTAAGTGTGCGCGCATTTTACGGGAAGGTTTATGCAGTGTAAACCAGCTTAAGGATGTGTCAGAAGGCTGTTGACACCTTTTGCTAAGGGTGTCACAGATGTTACGCAGGGTGACAAATTATTAACTGCGACAAGCAGTTGGCGTCAATATAACAAAAAACAATGATAGAAACCGCAGAAAAATCAGGGAAAGTATAAACCGTACTCTTAATGCTCATTTATTTAACATTTCTGCATCATTTTGGCGATGACTTTTAAACAAACTAATTGCTCACCGGATTTAAATATTAGCCTTTGATGTTAATTTAATGTTTCTAATTCGCGATAAAAAAAATGCTATTGGTAAAAAAGAGTAGGCGATATTTTTAGCCAATTATTCCGGGGCAAACAATTAACCTTTTCCTAATCCCGATTTTATCGGGGCATTTTTCTTAACGCTAAAGCATCTAAAATTACGCCTAAAGCAACGGCGAGCAGCGCAACGGCCATTCCAATCTCAAACATCGGTGTGAGTAGTGCATCAAGCGGCAGCATGCCAGTGGCATTCAGGGCGAGCGAGAGCAGCCACACGGCCAGTAAACCGCAGCCAACGCTGAATAAACGAACCGTCCAGCGATAGCCCTGCGGCCATAAACTGCGCATCACAAACTCGCCACTTTGCTGGATATGGTGCAAGGTGCCGCGACACAGCCAAAGCAGCAGCAAGCCTGGAACGCCAGCAAAAACGGTAAAAGCGTAAAAGGTTGGCCAGCCCCACAATTCCACCAGCCAGCCGGCGGCGGGTCCGACGTAAACTCGCCCAACGGCCGAAAGGGCAGAAAGCAGCGCGAACTGCGTCGCCGAGAAAGACTTATTACATAGCGTCATTAATAGCGCAACAAAAGCCGCCGTACCCATGCCACCACACAAGTTCTCGATAAACACGGCACTCGCCATGCTCCACAGGTGCGGTGACGTCACGGCCAATAGCCAGTAAGCGAAATTGGAAACGGCTTGCAGCACGCCAAAGATCATCAGCGCCCGGAACAAACTCAAGCGCTGCATTAACACTCCGCCATACAGCGCGCCGATAATCGTCGCGAGTAGGCCGAGCGTTTTGTTAACCAGGCCAACGTCACCGGCAGTGAAGCCAACGCCGCGAATCAGGAAGGTAGTGGTAAGTGATGCAGCAAAGGCATCACCCAGCTTATACAGGATGATGAGGGTGATCAGCAGCCAGGCATTATTGCGCTGGAAGAAATCTTTCAGCGGGAAGGTCACGGCCTGACGTAATGTATGCGGTTCCCGCGCTGGCGTTGCTGGCTCTTTCGCTAGCAGTGTTGCGATGAGTCCCGGTACCATTAACAGCGCCATCAGCCAATAAGTGGCCTGCCAGCCGAGATAACGATCTGCTAGCCACAGCGCCAGTCCGCCCGAAATCAACATCGCCAAACGGTAACCCAGTACGGTTATGGCTGCGCCACTGCCGCGCTCTTCCGGCGGCAGCACGTCGGTTTTCCAGGCGTCAAACACGATATCCTGCGAAGCAGAGCAGAAGGCAACCAATACCGCTAATGCAGCCAGTAGCACTAAATCACGTGACGGCTGCATAAAACCCATGGCGATAATGCCGCCAATCAATGCCAGCTGCGTGACCAGCAGCCAGCCGCGACGCCGGCCGAGAAACGGCGGCGTATAGCGATCCATCATCGGCGACCACAAAAACTTAAATACATAAGCCTGACCGACAAGGGAGAAGAACCCGATGGTTTTCAGGTCAACATTCTCTACCGTCATCCACGCTTGCAATGTCCCGGCGGTTAACGCCAGCGGTAAGCCGGAGGCAAAACCCAGCAGCAGCAATACCGCCGCATTGCGTTGGGTGAAAATACGTAGATAGTGAGAAGTCATAACCAACCTGAAATGAAGCCCGGCTGAATGTCGCCGGGCAGATTACTGCGGAAATTAGCGGGCGTTCTGCTTAATAAAGTTATGCACGCTGGTGTCCTGCGCCATATCAGCGATCACATCACTCAGCGTTGAGTTAACGGCGTTGGTGATTTTCTCGTTAGTGGCCGTGAATGCCCCTTCTACGCTATAAGTCTGGCGATAGTTTTTCACCTGCTTGTTACCGTTCTTCGCGGTAGCAATAATTGAAATATCAGCCTTGGTGGTGATGCTATAACGCACGTTACCTTGGGTCACGTCTGCATATAAGCCGTTAACCACGATTTGCAGATCAACTGCGCCGCTTGGGCCGATCATGTAACCGCGCGACGTCATCTGCTTCTCCAGCACTTCCTGCAGCAGGAAACGCAGATCGCGCGATGGGGTCAGCGTGATCAGCTGACCATCACGGTTAACTTTCGCCAGCGCCTGATCGGAACGTTGATCGGCACCGTTAACGCTGATGGTAATACCCATCAGGCTGGGATCTTGCTGAGGAAGTTGGATCTTCGGTTGAATATCCAGTGTTGTGGTGTTGCTGGCACAGCCGGCCAAAATAAATGCAGCCAGCAGAGGGAATAACAGTTTTTTCAACATACTCATTCTCGTTAGCATATGGGTTGGTTTGCAAAACTGCGGCCATCATAGCATTGCGCAGCGGTGAAAAAAGCCCCGTGCGAATGGAAATTGATTGTAAAGGATTTTTTCAGGTTAACGGGAACGTCGTCCGGTTGACCTGGCAGATAAGCGGGTTACTATGCGCAGCGCGGGGGATTTATTTCCGGCTAACCTGCGGAAGCGGCAAAAAACCTACTAATATTTATACAGATGGGCACAGCGCTCGCCGGAAAGGAGTGTTAATCATGATTCGCGAACAAATAGAAGAAAAGCTGCGTAACGCTTTCGAGCCTGCACATCTTGAAGTGCATGATGAGAGCTATCGTCATAACGTGCCCGCCGGTTCTGAAAGTCACTTTAAAGTGGTGATTGTCAGCGATCGATTTACCGGTCAGCGCTTTTTGCAGCGTCATCGCGCCATTTATGGTGAACTGGCCGCTGAGCTAGCAGGCAGCGTGCACGCGCTGGCACTGCACACCTATACGCAAAAAGAGTGGGATGGATTACAGGATACCGTATTGGCTTCACCAAACTGTCGCGGTGCCGGGACGCTCGCCTGAAACCTTATCACCACGTCATCTAAAAACGGCCAGCAGGCCGTTTTCTTTTCCTTTATTCCCCTTAAACGCGATCCACGGCGCAAAAAAGCAGCAAAACCGCTAAAAAGTGGTGAGTTTGCAGCCTCGACTCATTCCAGCGATGCCGCTATAATGCGGCGTCTATTTTTCCGGAATGTCTTCGGGACGCTTCTGGTGACAGGGATTAGGTTCTGCCTGCAGAGGCCGTCCCGGTTGTTGGATACGGCGCATTTATGTGTGGTGTCTGAAGTTGACCGAGCACGTGATTTTTTGAGGTAACAAGATGACAGTTTCAGTAGAAACCACTCAGGGTCTGGGCCGTCGCATTTCGATTACTGTTGCAGCTGACAGCATCGAAAGCGCAGTGAAGAAAGAACTGGTGGAAGTGGCTAAGAAAGTCCGTATCGACGGTTTCCGTAAAGGCAAGGTGCCGGCACACATCATTTCTCAGCGCTACGGTGCTTCTGTTCGCCAGGACGTGCTGGGCGAGCTGATGACGCGCAACTTCGTTGACGCCATCATCAAAGAGAAAATCAATCCGGCTGGCGCACCAAACTATGTGCCGGGCGAATATAAAGAAGGCGAAGACTTCACCTACGCGGTTGAGTTCGAAGTGTATCCAGAAGTTGAGCTGAAAGGCCTGGACGCTATCGAAGTTGAGAAGCCAGTGGTAGAAGTGACCGACGCTGACGTTGATACCATGCTGGAAACCCTGCAGAAGCAGCAGGCGACCTGGAAAGAGAGCGATGCAGCAGCAACGGCTGAAGATCGCGCTACCATCGACTTCAGCGGTTCAGTTGACGGTGAAGAATTCGAAGGCGGTAAAGCCTCTGACTTCGTGCTGGCAATGGGCCAGGGCCGTATGATCCCAGGCTTCGAAGAGGGCGTTGTTGGCCATAAAGCCGGCGAAACCTTCACTATCGACGTGAAATTCCCAGACGATTACCACGCTGAAAACCTGAAAGGGAAAGACGCGAAGTTCGAAATCGTGCTGAAGAAAGTTGAAACCCGTGAGCTGCCAGAGCTGACAGAAGAGTTCATCAAGCGCTTTGGCGTGGAAGATGGTTCAATTGCCGGTCTGCGTGCTGAAGTGCGTAAGAACATGGATCGCGAGCTGAAAGGCGCTATCCGTAATCGCGTGAAGTCTCAAGCGATCGACGGTCTGGTTAACGCTAACGAAATCGATGTACCGGTAGCGCTGATCGACAGCGAAATCGACGTTCTGCGTCGTCAGGCGGCACAGCGTTTTGGTGGCAACGAGAAGCAAGCGCTGGAACTGCCACGTGAACTGTTCGAAGAGCAGGCTAAACGTCGCGTTGTTGTTGGACTGCTGTTGGGCGAAGTGATTCGCATCAACGAGCTGCAGGCTGACGAAGATCGCGTTAAAGCGCTGATTGAAGAAATGGCTTCTGCGTACGAAGATCCGCAGGAAGTGATTGAGTTCTACAGCAAGAATAGCGAGCTGATGAACAACATGCGCAACGTGGCTCTGGAAGAGCAAGCGGTTGAAGCGGTACTGGCGAAAGCGAAAGTCACCGATAAAGCCACTAACTTCCAGGAACTGATGAACCAAACCTCAGCGGCTTGATTCGTTCGTTAACCGTAAGTGCTAAGCCCGTGACTGAAAAGTCGCGGGCTTTTTCGTTTCTGGCGTTAAGTGCGCAGATTTGTCGTCTATTTGCTTAATTAATCGGCAAATTATCCGCTAAGCTCTTTTTCCGTGTTAGCGAATGGGCAAAAGGTTGTTATGCTTGAAACAACTGGGCAGCATCCCCAGATACAGGGAGAATGCATGAAAACAGTGAGACTGGCTGATTAACCGTCCTGTTATGTCGGAGTGAGAGGACCGCGCATAGTTTTCCCGGCGCGCCTCACGTAAAATCGGTACAGAATGTTGCCAATGAAATTTATCAGGAGACGGTAATGTCATACAGTGGCGATCGTGAATTTACTGCACCGCACATGGCGCTGGTGCCTATGGTGGTTGAACAAACCTCGCGCGGCGAGCGTTCCTACGACATCTACTCTCGCCTGCTCAAAGAGCGTGTGATCTTCCTGACCGGTCAGGTTGAGGATCATATGGCTAACCTGATCGTGGCGCAGATGCTGTTTCTGGAAGCTGAGAATCCTGAAAAAGACATTTATCTCTACATTAACTCGCCAGGCGGCGTGATTACTGCGGGAATGTCTATTTATGACACAATGAAATTTATCAAGCCTGATGTAAGTACCATTTGTATGGGCCAGGCTTGTTCAATGGGCGCGTTCCTGCTGACTGCAGGCACCAAAGGCAAACGCTTCTGCCTGCCTAATTCACGTGTGATGATTCATCAGCCGCTGGGCGGATATCAGGGTCAGGCGACGGATATCGAAATCCATGCGCGCGAAATTCTGAAAGTGAAACAGCGCATGAATGAGTTGATGGCTGAGCACACCGGCAAATCGCTGGAAGAGATTGAACGCGATACCGAGCGCGATCGTTTCCTCTCAGCGGGCGAAGCGGTAGAGTATGGCTTAGTCGATTCAATCCTGACGCATCGCCAATAAGACACATCTGTCTGTCCCTTACGCTATAGTTAACGGGGAACAGGCAGATGGGTTGAATGAATATCGGCCGTTGATGTGCGGCCAGAGCCGTACAACAAATTTGGTCTGAGAAACAAAAGAGGTTAGCTGATGACAGATAAGCGCAAAGACGGTTCAGGTAAGTTGCTGTACTGCTCTTTCTGCGGCAAAAGCCAGCATGAAGTCCGTAAGCTAATTGCCGGGCCGTCAGTGTACATTTGCGATGAGTGCGTTGATCTCTGCAACGACATCATTCGTGAAGAGATCAAAGAAGTTGCGCCGCACCGCGAGCGCAGCTCACTGCCGACGCCGCATGAAATCCGCCATCACCTTGATGATTATGTTATTGGTCAGGAAAGGGCGAAGAAAGTGCTCGCGGTAGCGGTATACAACCACTACAAACGCTTGCGCAATGGCGATACCAGCAATGGCATCGAACTGGGCAAAAGTAACATTTTGCTGATCGGTCCAACCGGTAGCGGTAAAACCCTGCTGGCAGAAACGCTGGCGCGCTTACTGGATGTGCCATTTACCATGGCCGATGCCACTACGCTGACCGAAGCGGGCTATGTGGGTGAAGATGTTGAAAACATCATCCAGAAGCTGCTGCAAAAATGTGACTACGACGTGCAGAAAGCACAGCGCGGCATTGTCTACATCGATGAGATCGACAAGATTTCTCGTAAGTCAGACAACCCGTCGATCACCCGTGACGTTTCGGGCGAAGGTGTACAGCAAGCGCTGTTAAAACTGATTGAAGGCACCGTGGCTGCGGTACCGCCGCAGGGCGGACGTAAACACCCGCAGCAGGAATTCTTGCAGGTTGATACCTCTAAGATTCTGTTCATCTGTGGTGGCGCATTTGCCGGTCTCGACAAAGTGATTTCTCAGCGCGTTGAGACAGGATCGGGTATCGGCTTCGGTGCAACGGTGAAAGGTAAATCGCAGAAAGCGAGCGAAGGTGAACTGCTGTCGCAGGTTGAACCTGAAGATCTGATTAAATTTGGCCTGATTCCTGAGTTCATTGGTCGTCTGCCGGTTGTGGCAACGCTGAGCGAACTGAGCGAAGAGGCGTTGATTCAGATCCTGCGTGAGCCTAAGAACGCGTTAACAAAACAGTATCAGGCGCTGTTCAATCTTGAAGGCGTTGAACTTGAGTTCCGTGACGAGGCATTAACGGCTATCGCCAAAAAAGCGATGTCGCGTAAAACAGGTGCTCGTGGTCTGCGCTCCATCGTGGAAGGCGCACTACTCGAAACCATGTATGACTTGCCTTCAATGGATGATATCGAAAAAGTAGTGATTGATGAGTCAGTTATTGAGGGTCAATCTGAGCCAATGTTGATTTATGGAAAGCACGAAGCCCAGGCTTCTGGTGAATAAATAAACAATCGCACTACGTTGATGTCTTAAAAAAGGGGAAAATCTTTCCCCTTTTGTTTTTCTCTCGCCAGTGACATTGAATGTCGTACAAGCATCCCCATATACTCAATATCCTGTGGGTTTAACTGCAAAACCTCAATTACGCGGTACCCATCACCTGGCGGACATTAAACTAAGAGAGAGCTCTATGAATCCTGAGCGTTCTGAACGCATTGAAATCCCCGTGTTGCCTTTGCGCGACGTGGTGGTTTATCCGCACATGGTAATTCCGTTGTTTGTTGGCCGGGAAAAATCGATTCGGTGCCTAGAAGCCGCGATGGATCATGATAAAAAAATCATGCTGGTTGCACAGAAAGAGGCTTCAACGGATGAACCTGGCATTAACGATCTCTTCTCAGTAGGGACCGTCGCTTCTGTATTGCAGATGCTGAAACTTCCAGACGGCACAGTAAAAGTGTTGGTTGAAGGTTTGCAGCGCGCGCACATCACCACGCTGGCGGATAATGGCGACCATTTCGTTGCTCAAGCCGAATACCTGATCTCACCTGAAATTGAAGAGCGTGAGCAGGAAGTGCTGGTGCGCACGGCCATTAACCAGTTTGAAGGCTATATCAAGCTCAACAAAAAGATCCCGCCTGAGGTATTAACTTCCCTCAACAGCATCGACGATGCGGCCCGTCTGGCCGACACCGTAGCCGCGCATATGCCGCTAAAACTGGCTGACAAACAGTCGGTGCTGGAGATGTCCGACGTCAATGAACGTCTGGAATATCTGATGGCGATGATGGAATCAGAAATCGATCTGCTGCAGGTTGAGAAGCGCATTCGCAACCGCGTCAAGAAGCAGATGGAGAAAAGCCAGCGCGAGTATTACCTGAATGAGCAAATGAAAGCCATTCAGAAAGAGCTGGGCGAAATGGATGACGCGCCTGACGAATACGAGGCGCTGAAACGTAAAATTGAAGCGGCAAAAATGCCGACTGAAGCGCGTGAAAAAGCGGAAGCTGAACTGCAGAAGCTGAAGATGATGTCGCCGATGTCTGCAGAAGCTACGGTAGTACGTGGTTACATCGACTGGATGGTACAGGTTCCATGGGTCGCGCGCAGCAAGGTGAAAAAAGACCTGCGTAAAGCGCAAGAGACACTGGATATCGACCATTATGGTTTAGAGCGCGTCAAAGACCGCATCCTTGAGTACCTTGCGGTGCAAAGTCGCGTTAGCAAAATCAAAGGGCCGATTCTGTGCCTCGTTGGACCGCCAGGCGTAGGTAAAACCTCGCTGGGCCAGTCAATTGCTAAGGCTACCGGACGCAAATATGTGCGTATGGCGCTGGGCGGTGTACGTGATGAAGCGGAAATCCGCGGACATCGTCGCACCTACATCGGTTCTATGCCGGGCAAACTGATCCAGAAAATGGCGAAAGTCGGCGTGAAAAACCCGCTGTTCCTGCTGGATGAGATCGACAAGATGTCGTCTGATATGCGTGGCGATCCAGCTTCAGCGCTGCTTGAGGTGCTGGATCCCGAGCAGAACATTGCGTTCAACGATCACTATCTGGAAGTCGATTACGATCTCTCTGACGTGATGTTTGTGGCGACCTCCAACTCCATGAACATTCCGGCACCGCTGCTTGACCGTATGGAAGTGATTCGTCTTTCCGGTTATACCGAAGATGAAAAGCTGAACATCGCTAAGCAACATTTGCTGCCGAAGCAAATTGAGCGTAATGCGCTGAAAGACAAAGAGATCACTGTCGATGATAGCGCCATTGTCGGTATTATTCGCTATTACACCCGTGAAGCGGGCGTGCGTAGTCTGGAGCGCGAACTCTCCAAGCTGTGCCGTAAAGCGGTAAAAACGCTGCTGATGGACAAATCGAAAAAACATATCGTGATCAACGGTGACAACCTCAAGGATTTCCTTGGCGTACAGCGCTTTGATTATGGTCGTGCTGAAAGCGAAAGCCGCGTGGGGCAGGTCACCGGGTTGGCATGGACAGAAGTGGGCGGCGATCTGCTGACCATCGAAACCGCATGCGTGCCAGGCAAAGGAAAACTTACCTATACCGGTTCGCTGGGCGAAGTGATGCAGGAATCGATTCAGGCCGCGCTGACAGTTGTGCGTGCGCGTGCGGAGAAACTCGGCATCAATGCTGATTTCTACGAAAAACGCGACATCCACGTGCATGTGCCTGAAGGTGCAACACCAAAGGATGGTCCGAGTGCAGGTATCGCCATGTGCACCGCGCTGGTCTCTTGCTTAACCGGTAATCCGGTGCGTTCTGATGTGGCGATGACAGGCGAAATTACATTGCGTGGTTTGGTCCTGCCGATCGGCGGCCTGAAAGAAAAACTGCTCGCAGCACACCGCGGTGGCATTAAAACGGTACTGATCCCGGACGAAAACAAGCGCGATTTGGAAGATATTCCACAGAACGTGATTGCCGATCTGGAGATTCACCCGGTGAAGCGTATTGAAGAAGTGCTGAACCTGGCACTCGAAAATGCGCCTTACGGCATGCAGGTTGCAACCGCAAAATAGTGATTAGCGGCATAAACCGCTAAAAAGCGAAGCTGGCAGGCAAAATGGTGCTTGCCAGCTTTTTTTTGTGCCGCTAACTTAGTGGGCTGCTGGATCAACGATTAAGATGAATACCGTTGTTTCGGCTCCACAGGCTTGATATAACTTGCTGCGCGTTCGCACCGGGCGGGAAGCACGGGTGCGATGTGAATAATAAAAGAGGGGATGAATAGAGTGAATAAGTCACAGTTGATCGACAAAATTGCTGCAGATGCTGACATTTCTAAAGCAGCAGCGGGACGTGTTTTAGATGCATTCATGGACTCCGTTACCGAAGCTCTGAAAGGCGGTGATGAAGTGGCACTGGTCGGTTTCGGTACTTTCTCTGTGCGTGAGCGTGCAGCTCGTACAGGCCGTAACCCACAAACCGGTAAAGAGCTGACCATTCCGGCTGGTAAAGTTCCGGGCTTCCGTGCGGGTAAAGCACTGAAAGATTCCGTCAATTAATGACCGCTGATACCTCCATTGAAGCATTTTCTTCTATGGATTGAGGACGCAAAAGCCGTTCTCATGTAACATACGGGCACATCATTTTTGATGTGCCTTTTTTATTCTTGATGCGCGGCGATAGCCTATGGTTGTTGTCTCCGCATGGTTGCCAACTGCCAGCCTAAACAGCAGTTGCACGATGATGACATCGTGTCAAAGCTTTACATTCACACTACAGCGGAGTGTTGTCATACCATGATGGACAATTTACGCGCGGCGTCGAATCATGTCGTGCTCAAGATTATTTTGGGATTGATCATCCTGTCTTTCGTACTCACCGGGGTGGGCAACTACCTGATTGGTGGCGGCAATGATTATGCTGCTAAAGTTAACGGTCACGAGATCAGTCGCGCAGAACTGGAGCAGGGCTATAACAATGAGCGCAATCGTCAGCAGCAGATGCTAGGCGATCAGTTCTCGCAGTTAGCCAGCAATGAAGGTTATATGCAGCAAATGCGTCAACAGGCGCTGTCGCAATTGATTGATCAGGCGTTGCTCGATCAGTACATCAAAGATCTGCACATTGGCATTAGCGATGAGCAGGTTAAGCAGGCGATTTTCAATCAAAAAGCTTTCCAGACCAACGGTAAGTTCGATAACGCTAAATATAGCGGTCTGATAACCAGCATGGGCTTTACGGCAGATCAATACGCCGAAGCACTGCGTAAGCAGCTGGCAACCCAGCAGCTGATCAACGCGATTGCTAATACCGATTTCATGCTGAAAGGCGAAACCGGCAAGCTGGTCGATCTGGTTTCACAGCAGCGTGAAATCCGTCAGGCGGTGATTGATGTCAACGCACTTGCGGCTAAGCAGAGTGCCAGTGATGAAGAGGTCAGCCAATATTATCAGCAGCATCAAAACAGCTTTATGGCACCGGAGCAGTTCCGCGTAAGCTATATCAAAATGGATGCCGCGAGCCTGCAGGAAAACGCCAGCGAAGCAGATATTCAGAGCTGGTACGATCAACATAAAGCCGATTACTCACAGCCACAGCGTAACCGCTACAGCGTGATTCAGACCAAAACGGAAGCCGATGCAAACGCGGTTGTTGAGGCGCTGAAGAAGGGTGAAGATTTCGCCGCACTGGCGAAAAGCAAATCCATCGACCCCATTTCAGCCCGCAAAGGCGGCGACATGGGTTGGCTGGAACCTAACACTACGCCAGATGAGCTGAAAAACGCCAATCTGACGCAGAAAGGCCAGCTTTCCGGCGCTATCAAATCTTCTGTTGGTTTCCTGGTGGTGCGTCTGGATGACATCCAGCCGGAGCAGGTCAAGCCGCTGGCTGAAGTACATGACGCCATTGCCGACAAAGTGAAACAAGAAAAAGCGGTTGATGCTTTCTACAAGATGCAGCAGAAGGTGAGCGAAGCGGCCAGCAACGATAACGAATCGCTGGCAGGTGCTGCGCAGGCTTCAGGTCTTAAAGTGGCGGAGACCGGCTGGATTACGCGTGATAATCTGCCAGCCGATCTGGATTTTGACCAGGTTAAGCAGGCCATCTTTAACGGTGGTTTAGTGGGCCAGAACGGTGCGCCAGGAAACAATTCCGACATCATCTCTGTAGATGGCGATCGCGCCTTCGTCTTGCGTATCAGCGAGCATAAGCCGGAAGCGGTGAAGCCGTTAGATCAGGTTAAAGCGCAGATTGTGGATACCCTGAAGCACGATAAAGCAACGCAACAGGCGAAAGCACAAGCAGACAAACTGCTGGCCGATCTGAAAGCCGGCAAAGCGGATGCACTGCAAGCTGCGGGCCTGACGCTGAGCGCCAGCAAATCGTTTGATCGTAACGCGCAAGATCCAGTGGCACAGTCGGCCTTTAATCTGCCACAACCGACGGATAATAAGCCGTCCTGGGGCGTGAGCGAAGATATGCAGGGCAACGTGGTGCTGGTTGCGTTGGATAAAGTCAGTGCGGGCAATATGCCGCAAGCGCAGATCGATGAGATGGTGAAAGGTGTGACGCAAAATAATGCGCAAATCGCCTTCGAAGCGCTGCTGGAAAACCTGCGTAAAGAGGCGAAGATTAAGTACGGCGCCGCTGCACAAAACCAGTAAGCCTCACAAAAAAAGTTAAATCACTGCAATATCGAAAGGCCGCTTATGCGGCCTTTTCCATTTCTGAAATTGCCCTTTTGAGCCCTGATTTCAGCTGTGACACCCTGCTGTGGCTGTCAAACACAAGGAGAAACACAGCATGGTGAAATCAACGTTTCAAGCCCTATGCATTACGCTGGCGCTGGGTGGCGCAGTTTATACCACCGGACTGGCGGCTGCCGAAAGTCCCAGCGAAACGCAGTCGACCCAGGTCTCAACGCCACAGGAAGGGCAGGTCAGCATCAATTCTGCCACCGCCGAACAACTCGCCGCAGGTATGAATGGTATTGGACTGAAAAAAGCTCAGGCGATTGTCAGTTATCGCGAGCAGTACGGTCCGTTTACTGCCATTGAGCAACTTAAGGAGGTTCCCGGTATTGGCAGCGCATTGATTGAGCGGAATAGCGATCGGCTTAAACTGTGAAGCGACTCGCGACTTTGAAGGAATGAAATAGCCTGAATTCAGGCTGTGCTATGCTCAACAGGTCTTACCAGTTGTCATTCTCAGCCTGAACAGGAGCTACAATGCAAACCACAATTAAAGTGCGCGGTTATCATCTGGATGTTTATCAGCACGTGAATAACGCGCGCTATCTGGAGTTTCTTGAAGAGGCGCGCTGGCAGTGGCTGGAGGATGTCGATGCGTTTCATTGGCTGATGGAGCAGCAGTTGGCGTTTGTGGTGGTCAATATTAATATCAATTACCGTCGTCCAGCGGTGCTGGGCGACGTACTCAATATTGAAAGTGAAGTGTCACAGCTGAGCGGTAAAAGCGGTGTCATTACACAGCGGGTGCTGCTGGCCAGTGATAACTCAGTTGTGGCCGATGCCGCACTGACTTTTGTTTGTATTGATTTGCGCACGCAAAAAGCGGTACCGATGGAAGGAGAATTACGTGAGCGTTTGGCTTCTCTGATGGCGGAAAGTGACTGACGCCAGTGGCGCCAGTGTAAGTCGCGGCCTAATCAGTTGAGGCCGCTTTTTTGTTTCATTGCTGCCATTACGGCTGACGCATTAGCCTGATAATCTGCCAGGCCTCGAGCCCGTAAGTGGCAAGCCGCGCATTCACCACAGCCATCGCCTTTCACGCCGTTATAACAAGTGAGGGTTTCTGCACGCACCAGCGGCAACTGTTGCCAGTAATCAGCCAGCGCCCAGGTTTCGGCTTTGTTCAGCCACATCAGTGGCGTTTCAAAGCGAATATTGCGCGCCATACCAAGGCTCACAGCGTTGTTGAGCGCTTTTACAAACTCATCCCGGCAATCCGGATAGCCAGAGAAATCCGTTTCACACACGCCGGTGATCACGGCCTCTGCTTCAACCTGATAGGCGTAAATTGCGGCCAGCGTCAGGAACAGAATATTGCGGCCCGGCACAAAGGTGCTCGGTAAACCGCTGGCATTAGGATCGTAAGTGGGCACGGGAATGTTGTCGCGCGTTAGGCTGCTGACGGCGAGTTCATTAAGCAGCGTAACATCCAGTACTTTGTGCGCGCGTGCGCCCAGCTGGTGTGACAGCGCTGCCGCAACCTCAATTTCTTCACGATGACGCTGACCGTAATCAAAAGTGACGCAATGCACTTCATCGTAGTGTTGCAGCGCCTGAATTAAACACGTGGTGGAGTCTTGTCCGCCACTAAAAACCACAACAGCTCGTTTCATTTGTTCTTCCCCAAAATTCAGTGTGCCTATGGTACTGGCTCAGGCAAGGGCTGAACAGTGTTGGCAGCCGTTGGCGGTGGGATCCATGCTCGGGTGAAATCAAACCAGCCCAAACTGTTAAGCTGGATACCTTCCACGCCCGGTGGCGCAAATACCTGATAGCGATAGTTAAACAGGGGGAGCAGATAGCCATCGCTCATCAGCTGCTGGAACAGCTGTTGGGTTAAAGCACTGCGCTGCATCGCACTATCCTGCTGAGCAATGGCGCTCAGGGCGGGTTGCAATACTTTTGCGCGCAGCGGCAGCCATAGCGGATCATTCTCCAGCCAGTTTACCAAAGTAAACAGCGGAGCATCGCCAATCAGTCGATCGCCCATCACCACATCGGCCTGACTAAGATCGCTATCATCGCGCCAGCTTTTTACATCATGAAAGACGCAGGTCAGGGCGCAGCCGTATTGCGCTAATAGCGGAACCAATGCCTGTGCCATCACATGCAGTTCAACCGGTAAATGGTAATGCAACGTTAGCGTTTGCGGCAGTGCTATCGCATCACTTGCTGCTAAGGGCACCGGCCAGCCAGGCAACAACTCATGACTGGGGGTAATCAACCCTTCAGCCAGCGGTAGCTGCTGAATCACGCCGCTGCGCTGAATTAGGGCAATCAATAATTGGGCCTGTTTGGTGCTGAAATGTGACGAGATACGCGGTGCCAGATAGCAAAATCCCAGGCTGATACTGCGGTCAACCGATCGCAGCTTATCCAGTTCATCCGGATCGCCAATGGCAATTTGTACCGGGTGGCTACAGCTGGTGCCGAGGTCACGATCAAACAGTTGTGGTGTGATCCAATATTCCATGCGCTGTATCAGCGGGCGCTGAAAGTGCCAGCGAGTATGGCTCTCCAGCCGCACCATTTCAGGAGTGAAATGAGTCAGTTTCCAGGGACCGCTGCCAATATCAGCAAAGTCAGGATGAGGTAACAAGCAAAACTGATGCGCAAGCCGCTGCGGTAGCCAGTAATCACTTTCATTTAACTGGATGCGAATGGCCAGAGGATGCGGGGCTTCAATCTTTTCAATGGCCGATAGCAGACGCAAGCCGCGCGGAGTTTGCCTGATCTGCATCAGTTGTTCGACCAACTGCGCGGCCTGCATGGGCTCATCGTTATGCCAGCTAAGCTGTGGACGCAGCCAGAAGTACCAGTCCCTGCCGCTGGCATCGTGCTGCCAATGATGGGCGATATCACCTTCAACATCATTACCGCGAAACCGCGTTAATCCCGAGAAAATTTGTCGCGCCAAATGCTGTTCAGCGCGTCCGGTTAGTTGCAGAGGGCGCAATGGCTCCATTGGACGGTAGTAGGGGATACGCAGCACCGGAGACTGATTCTGCCATTGCCCACCCATCAGTGGCCGCAGCATTTTCACCAGCCGTTCAGGATCGAGATCCAACACCTGCAATGCCTGCACCGCTTCGCCGGCGTCAAGCTGTTGAGTTAACAGTTGTTGACGCAGCTGCTCTGGCGATACTAAAAAAGTCAGTTCGCCCTGTTTGCCGCGCCCTGATTCTCCACGCCAGCGCAGCCACCCAATCTCTTGCCATTGTCGTAGTAGCGTGCGCACATGGCGCTCGCTGCAAAAACAGTGCTGCGCCATCGCGGCGACGCTAAGGCGTTGCGTCTCACCGTGACTGAGTTGCCAAAGACGTTGAAATTGATTAACTCGATGAAGTTCGCGCATCGCTAAACCCGGAACAGTTTTAATGAAGTATTCACTATTAGTTCCGTAATTACCAGGTGATAGTAAGCTCCTCACTCAGACAGGAGAATTCGCATGGCACGCCTCGCGGCATTTGATATGGACGGTACACTGCTTCTGCCCACGCATCGTTTAGGTAATGAAACGCTGGCAAGTTTGCATGCGTTGCATGAGCGCGGTGTAACCCTGGCTTTTGCCACCGGCCGACATCTCATGGATATGCAGCGTGTGCGCGATCAAATTACCTTGCCGGCATGGCTGATTACCGGCAATGGCACGCGTATTCACGATTTGGAAGGCAACCAGCTTTACGGCTGTGATTTAACCTCATCGGTGGCAGAAGAGGTGATTCATACCCATTGGCAAACCCCTGCTTCGATTCATATTTTCAACGACGAAGGCTGGTTTACCGATAAGCCGCTGCTCGGCGCGCTTGAGGCGCATGCTATGAGCGGTTTCCATTATCAGCTTCGTGATTTGCGCCAGATGTCAGCGCATGAGGTCACCAAGATCTGTTTTATTGCACCTCACGAGATGTTGCAGGCATTGCGCAGTGAATTGCAGGCAGCGCTGGGCGAGCGGGCGAATATTTGCTTTTCCGCGTGGGATTGTCTGGAAGTGTTACCGGTCGATTGCCATAAAGGCGCAGCGCTGGGGCGTTTGTGCCAGCATCTTTCGCTGTCGTTGGCGGACTGCATGGCGTTTGGCGACGCGATGAACGACCGTGAAATGCTGGAACGCGTCGGCCGCGGGTTCATTATGGGCAACGCGATGAATCAACTTAAAACGTCGTTGCCCCACCTGCCGATTATTGGCCATTGCGAGGCACAGGCGGTGTCTCACTACTTAAATCACTGGATGACCACACCACACCTCGATTATTCCCCCGAATGCTGAGGCTTACAGTGAACCGGACAGGACGTCCGGTTTTTTATTGCAGTTCACGGATCCAGGGCTCGATGTCACCGATATTCAGCTTCACCCAGTCTGCATTGTAATAGGTGTCGGGATAACGTTCCCCGCTGTCGCACAATAACGTCACCAGCGAGCCTTGCTCACCTGTTTCACGCATACGTTTTGCCACCTGCAGCATCCCCCAGAAATTAGTACCCGTTGAGGCGCCAGGACGACGTCCAAGGATCTGCTCTAGCTGCAGCATCGCGGCAACGGTTGCGCCGTCGGGCACTTTCATCATTTCGTCAATCACGTCGGGTAAAAAAGATGGTTCAACGCGCGGCCGACCAATGCCTTCAATTAAGCTCCCGCGATTGCTACGCAGCGCAGGATTGCGGCTGTGCCAGTAATCGAAAAACACGGAATGCTGTGGATCCACGACCAGCAGGCGCGTGTTGTGGCCCTGATAGCGGATGTAGCGGCCTAAGGTGGCTGATGTGCCGCCGGTGCCTGCGCTCATGATCACCGTATGCGGTACCGGGAACGGTTCGTGGGACATCTGACGAAAAATGCTTTCAGCGATGTTGTTATTACCGCGCCAGTCCGTAGCGCGCTCGGCATAGGTGAACTGATCCATAAAATGGCCATTGAGTTCACGCGCTAACCGCTCCGATTCGCTGTAAAGCTGGCAGGGATCGGCAACGAAATGGCACTCGCCACCATAGAAACGAATCATCTCGATCTTGCGTTTGGCGGTGCTGGCGGGCATCACTGCGATAAACGGCAGGCCAAGCAAACGTGCGAAGTAGGCTTCTGATACCGCAGTACTGCCCGATGACGCTTCGATGATCGGCGTATTTTCACGGATACGACCATTAACCAAACTATAGAGAAATAGCGAGCGCGCCAGTCGATGTTTCAGGCTGCCGGTGGGATGCGTGCTTTCATCCTTCAGATAGAAGTGAATGCCGGGAAAATCATCCAGCGCGAAGCGGATCAGATGCGTATCCGCCGAGCGCTGAAAATCGGCGTTAATTTCATTGATGGCGTGGCGAACCCAGGGCGTTTGCATGTTGCTTTTCCGTGATCATTATTGCGCACAGTGTAAGGCACTGGCAGGAAAAAGAGGTTGCCTTAATCCGGTTATAATGGTGCGATTAGAGAAAATTTTTCTCCGGGAGTGGCCGATGTTAGATAAAACTGACCGCACTCTGCTGTCAATGCTGCAACAGGATTGCACATTGTCGCTGCAGACATTAGCCGATGCGGTAAATCTCACCACAACACCCTGCTGGAAACGCCTGAAAAAACTGGAAGATGATGGCATTATTCGTGCGCGCGTGGCGTTGATCGATGGCGAAAAGATTGGTCTATCTCTTACTGCCTTTATGTTTGTTAAAACCCAGCAGCACAGCAGCGAATGGTTCAGGCAATTCGTCAGCGTGGTGCAGCAAATGCCGGAAGTGATGGCGTTTTACCGCATGGCTGGCGAGTACGATTATCTGTTGCGCATTCAGGTCGCGGATATGAAGAGTTACGACGGTTTTTACAAACGTCTGGTGAATGGCGTGCCGGGCCTGATGGATGTGACCTCCAGTTTTGCCATGGAAGAAATCAAATACACCACCGCCTTGCCGGTAGCGCCCTAACGGGCACATAAAGAGACAGTCTTGTGCGATTATTCAGTCAGTTAAGTTGGTATTTCTTGCGCGAGTGGCGGCGGTATTTAGGTGCCGTCAGCTTGCTGATTGTGATTGCGCTTCTGCAATTGCTGCCACCGCATGTGGTGGGCGTGATTGTCGATGGCGTGACACAGCATACTCTGGACGCAGGGCAGATCTTCATGTGGATCGGCATCATGCTGGTGACGGCTGTTGTGGTCTATTTGCTGCGTTACGTCTGGCGCGTGCTGCTATTCGGGGCCTCCTATCAGCTGGCGGTGGAACTGCGTGAGGATTTCTATCGTCAACTCAGTCGTCAGCATCCGGCATTTTATCTGCGCCACCGCACTGGCGATCTTATCGCGCGTGCCACCAATGATGTTGATCGCGTTGTTTTTGCTGCGGGTGAAGGCGTGCTGACGCTGGTGGATTCTTTGGTGATGGGGCTGGTGGTGCTGGCGGTGATGAGCACGCAAATCAGCTGGCAGCTTACGCTGCTGGCACTGGTACCGATGCCGATTATGGCGTTCGTCATTCAGAAAGATGGCGCCCGTTTGCATCAGCGCTTCAAAGTCGCCCAGGCGGCGTTTTCCAGCCTCAACGATCAAACTCAGGAAAGCCTGACCAGTATTCGCATGATCAAAGCCTTTGGCCTGGAAGATCATCAGTCGCAACAGTTTTCAGACATTGCCGCGGATACCGGCAAGAAAAACCTGCATGTGGCGCGCGTCGATGCGCGTTTCGATCCCACCATCTATATTGCGGTCGGGATATCCAATCTGCTGGCGATCGCCGGCGGCGGCTGGATGGTGTGGAACGGCAGTTTAACGCTCGGTCAGCTCACCAGCTTCGTGATGTATCTCGGTCTGATGATTTGGCCAATGCTGGCGCTGGCCTGGATGATCAATATTGTTGAGCGCGGTAGCGCGGCATGGAGTCGCATTCGCTCGCTGCTGGCAGAAGTGCCTGCGGTTGAGGATGGACAGAGAGTGTTGCCCGCCGACCCCGGCGATCTGCACGTCGCGATCCGCGAATTTCGCTATCCAGCCAGTTCCGGCGCCGTTCTCAGCCATATTAACTTCCAGCTAAAACCGGGCCAGATGCTCGGTTTATGTGGCCCAACCGGGTGCGGCAAGAGTACGTTGCTGAGCCTGATTCAGCGTCATTTCGATATCGACCAGGGAGATATTCGCTATCACAATACCCCGCTGCAGCAGCTACGGCTTGATAGCTGGCGCAGTCGTTTGGCGGTGGTGAGTCAAACGCCATTTCTGTTCTCCGACACCATTGCCAATAATCTGGCGCTCGGTCGCCCAAATGCCACGCAGCAAGAGCTGGAACAAGTGGCGAAAATGGCCTGCGTGCATGACGATATTCTACGCCTGCCCCAAGGTTATGAAACCGAAGTGGGCGAGCGCGGCGTGATGCTGTCTGGTGGACAGAAGCAGCGCATCTCAATTGCGCGTGCACTGTTGCTGAATGCCGAAATCCTGATTCTTGATGATGCGCTGTCGGCGGTTGATGGTCGCACGGAACATGACATCCTGCATAACCTGCGTCAGTGGGGAAAAGGCCGCACGTTAATTATCAGTGCGCACCGTTTGTCGGCGCTGACCGAGGCCAGTGAAATTCTGGTGCTGCAGCATGGCGCGGTGGCGCAGCGTGGCGATCATGACACCTTAACAGCCAAAGAGGGCTGGTATCGCGATATGTACCGCTATCAGCAGCTAGAAGCCGCATTAGATGAGGATGAAGTGGCAGAAGGAGCACGCCGTGGCTAAATCACAACGTTTATGGCCAACGCTGAAACGATTACTGGCGTACGGCAAACCGTGGCGTAAATCGCTGTGGCTGGCAGTAGGAATGCTGTGGATTGCAGCTGCTGCGGAAGTTACGGGGCCCGTGCTGGTCAGCTACTTTATCGATAATCTGGTGGCGAAACATCAGATGCCGTGGGGGATTGCGGCTGGGCTGCTGGTGAGCTTCGTTCTGCTGCAATTGCTGGCGGCCGGTTTGCACTATTTTCAGGCGCTGCTGTTTAACCGTGCGGCCATTGGCGTAGTGCAGCAACTGCGCGTTGATGTGATGAACGCGGCGCTGCGTCAACCGCTCAGCGCTTTTGATACGCAGCCGGTTGGACAAATAATCTCGCGCGTCACTAATGACACCGAAGTGATCAAAGATCTTTACGTCACCGTGGTCGCCACCGTATTGCGTGCTGCTGCGCTGATTGGTGCGATGCTGGTGGCGATGTTCTCGCTTGATTGGCGTATGGCGCTGGTGGCACTGGTGATTTTCCCGCTGGTGCTGACGGTGATGATGATTTATCAACGCTTCAGTACGCCAATTGCCCGACGCGTGCGCAGCTATCTGGCCGACATCAATAACGGTTTCAATGAAGTGATCAACGGCATGAGCGTGATCCAACAGTTTCGCCAGCAGGCACGGTTTGGTGAGCGCATGGGCGAAGCGAGTCGTTCGCACTATCTGGCGCGGATGGAAACGCTGCGGCTGGACGGTTTTCTGTTGCGTCCGTTGCTGAGCTTGTTCTCCGCCATGATTCTGTGCGGTTTGTTGATGCTGTTTAGCTTCGCCACGCCGGGCGTGTTTGAGGTTGGCGTGCTTTATGCGTTCATCACGTATCTTGGCCGACTCAATGAACCCTTGATTGAATTAACCACGCAGCAGTCGATGCTGCAACAGGCGGTGGTATCAGGCGAACGCATTTTTGAACTGATGGATGCCGTGCAGCAAGGCTACGGCGCAGATGATCGGCCGCTGGCGTCAGGAGAGATTTCCCTGCGCGATGTGAGCTTTGCTTATCGTGATAACCGCGACGTACTGAGCAATATTAATCTTGACGTGCCGGCGCGCAATTTTGTGGCGCTGGTTGGGCATACCGGCAGCGGGAAAAGTACCTTAGCCAACCTGTTAATGGGCTATTATCCGGTAACACGCGGCACTATCGAACTGGATGGTCGTCCGCTGCCGCAGCTATCACACGCAGCCCTGCGCCAAAGCATCGCCATGGTGCAGCAGGATCCGGTGGTGCTGGCAGATTCGTTGCTGGCCAACGTCCGCTTAGGGCGCGACATCCCAGAAGAGCAAGTGTGGCAAGCGCTGGAAACCGTGCAGCTGGCACCGCTGGCGCGCAGCATGTCTGATGGGATTTACACGCGCCTTGGCGAGCAGGGCAATAACCTCTCGGTTGGACAGAAACAGCTGCTGGCACTGGCGCGCGTGCTGGTGTCATTGCCGCAGATTCTGATCCTTGATGAAGCCACTGCCAATATCGATTCCGGGACTGAGCAAGCGATTCAACACGCATTACGCGCTCTGCGGCAGCACAGTACGTTGGTGGTGATTGCACACCGGCTTTCCACCATCACGGAAGCCGACCAGATTTTAGTGCTGCACCGTGGACAGGTGGTTGAGCGCGGTACGCATACTGAATTGCTGGCTCAGCAGGGACGTTATTGGCAAATGTATCAGCTGCAGCAGGCTGGCGATGAACTCGCAGCGGGCATTCCCGTACATGCTGAAGGGTGACTTGCACCTTTTTTGCACAGTTTTATCGGAATGTTCTGTATTGATGCACTGCTTTGAGGCTGCAGGCACCAGAACAGTGCAACTTTGCAACACCTTACTCTTTCCCTCTGCCAAAGTTGCGTCGCGCTTCACATAACGAAGCGTGATGCAGCGCGCCTATTCTACTGACATTCCACTTTTTTTATTTATGGCACAGCCTTTGCTTATATCCCTACGTGTCCGCGAAGACTCACTCAATTTCTTATCCGGAGGGGAACGTATGAAGCTGGTTACCGTGGTAATCAAACCATTTAAGCTGGAGGACGTGCGTGAAGCCTTATCCTCTATTGGCATTCAGGGACTGACAGTGACCGAAGTTAAAGGTTTTGGTCGCCAGAAAGGTCACGCAGAGCTTTATCGCGGTGCCGAGTACAGCGTTAACTTCCTGCCAAAAGTAAAAATTGATATCGCTATTGCGGACGATCAACTCGACGAAGTGGTCGATGTCATCAGCAAAGCCGCTTATACCGGCAAAATTGGCGACGGCAAGATTTTCGTCGCGGAACTGCAGCGCGTCATTCGTATTCGCACCGGCGAGACCGACGAAGCAGCACTGTAACTGGGGCTCTGAATTGTGATGGGATGGAAAGAAATGAATAAAGTAATGACGAAGTTGGGCCTCACCAGCCTCGCGCTGTTACCCTCGCTGGCCATGGCGGCCGCGCCTGCCGTAGCCGATAAAGCCGATAATGCCTTTATGATGATCTGTACCGCGCTGGTACTGTTCATGTCCATTCCGGGTATCGCTTTGTTCTACGGCGGTTTGATCCGCGGTAAGAACGTGCTCTCCATGCTGACCCAGGTTGCCGTGACTTTCTCGCTGGTATGCGTGCTGTGGGTGATTTATGGCTACTCACTGGCCTTCAGTGAAGGCAACGCCTTCTTCGGGAACTTCCAGTGGGCGATGCTGAAGAATATTGAGCTGAAAGCCGTGATGGGCAGTTTCTACCAATATATTCACGTGGCTTTCCAGGCATCATTTGCCTGTATCACCGTCGGCCTGATTGTGGGCGCCCTGGCAGAACGTATTCGCTTCTCTGCGGTGCTGATTTTCGTCGTCGTGTGGTTGACGCTGGCTTATCTGCCAATCGCACACATGGTGTGGGCGGGTGGCTTGCTGGCACAAGATGGCGCGCTCGATTTTGCAGGTGGTACCGTTGTCCATATCAATGCCGCAGTTGCTGGTTTGGTGGGGGCTTACCTGGTTGGCAAGCGTGCAGGGTTCGGTAAAGAAGCGTTCAAACCGCATAACCTGCCGATGGTGTTCCTCGGTACTGCGATCCTGTACGTCGGTTGGTTTGGTTTTAATGCCGGTTCAGCTTCCTCTGCGAACGAAATCGCTGCGCTGGCCTTCCTGAATACCGTAGTGGCAACTGCGGGCGCTGTTTTGTCGTGGGTGTTTGGCGAGTGGGCGGTGCGTGGTAAACCTTCTCTGTTGGGTGCGTGCTCAGGTTTCATCGCGGGCCTGGTGGCGATTACTCCTGCCTGTGGTTACGTTGGTGTCGGCGGCGCGCTGATCATCGGCCTGGCGGGTGGCTTAGCCGGTCTGTGGGGCGTGACGACGCTGAAAAGATGGCTGCGCGTTGATGACCCGTGTGATGTGTTCGGTGTGCACGGCGTATGCGGTATCCTCGGCTGTATCCTGACGGGTGTATTTGCCTCCTCTTCACTGGGCGGCGTGGGCTACGCAGAAGGCGTGACCATGGGACATCAGGTTTGGGTGCAGTTGTTCAGCGTTGGTGTAACCATCGTCTGGACCGCAGTTGTTGCCTTTATCGGCTTCAAACTGGCGGATATGATTGTTGGCCTGCGTGTTCCGGAAGATCAGGAACGTGAAGGTTTGGATGTGAACAGCCACGGCGAGAACGCTTACAACCAGTAAGTATCGGGCTGAAGAAGAGCAGTGCGCTAAAACTATAAAAAGTACAAGGGGCGATGATTTCGCCCCTTTTTTATGCGTCGCGTTGGCGCATCACGCCTTCCTGTACCGTGGTTGCCACAAGGGTGCCATCCTGCTTGTAAAATTCACCGCGCACAAAGCCCCGTGCGCTGGACGCAGAGGTACTTACCACGCTGTACAGCAGCCATTCTGATAAGTCGAACGGGCGATGGAACCACATAGAGTGATCGATGGTGGCGACTTGCATATCGGCCTCAAGGAAGCCTTTGCCGTGCGGCTGCAGAGCAACGGGTAAGAAGTTGAGATCGGAAGCATAACCCAGCAAGTATTGGTGAATACGGCGATCTTCTGGCAGCTCGCCGTTGGCGCGGATCCACACCTGGCGAACCGGTTCGTCAACGTGCCCTTTTAGCGGGTTGTGAATCTGCACGGGGCGGATATCGAGTGGACGTTCGGCGAGGAATTTTTCTTTCAGCTTGAGCGGCAAGTGCGCGGCCAGCTTTTTCGCTAAGTCTTGTTCCGAGGGGAGATTTTCCGGGCCCGGCACCTGCGGCATGCTGTTTTGATGTTCGAAACCACTTTCGGGCGCCTGGAATGAGGCCGTCATGTAAAAGATCGGCTGACCATTCTGTACCGCACTTACGCGGCGAGCGCTGAAGCTTTTACCGTCACGCAGCGTTTCAACATCATAAATGATAGCTTTATGGCTATCGCCAGGCCGCAAGAAGTAACTGTGAAAAGAGTGGATGATGCGTTCTTCAGGCACCGTTTGTTTTGCGGCGTACAGCGCCTGACCCACCACCTGGCCACCAAACACCTGGCGTAGCCCAAGATCTTCGCTCTGACCCCGAAACAGGCCTTCTTCCAGTTTTTCCAGATTCAATAAATTAAGCAGGTTGTGCAGTGCCTGGCTCATTGCGGATTCCTCAGTGTGTCTTTCGCGTCAGTGTGAAAGATCCGACCAGTTTCCGTCAATGATTTTGCCGCGATTTCAGCAAGCTGCTGGCGGCTTTGGGCGCAATGCCGATTTTTGTGCCAGAATTAAGGACATTCGGCGGCTGAAAAGCTACCCAACATATTCACCGCCGATAATCATATGTTCACAAGGAGACGACATCGATGAAACTCTGGCAAGTTATTAGCGGTATGACTTTGGCGGCAGCGATTACAGGTTGTGCTGATCACAGCAAGCCGGTGGCAACACCTACGCTGGGTTCAGCAGTAGCAGGGCAGCAGGCTGCGATCACGCAGCCTAACGTCAGTGGTTCGGTGTATATCCGCCAACGTATTGCGCTGCCGCCGGATGCGGTGCTAACCGTAACGCTCTCGGATGCTTCGCTGGCTGATGCACCGTCTAAGGTACTTTCGCAGCGCGTGGTGCGCACGGAAGGTAAACAGGCGCCGTTCCAGTTTATCTTGCCATTTAATCCGGCAGACATTCAGCCAAACGCGCGCATCCTGTTAAGCGCGGCGATTGCGATTGATGGCAAGCTGGCGTTTATTACCGATACGGTGAAACCGGTGATTAATGAGGGTGGAACCAAAGCGGAGCTGCTGTTGGTGCCGGTAACTAACGTCGCAATGCCAACCCAGCCGGGCGCAGCGACCACAGTGCCTTCTACTTCACCGACGCAGGTTACGCCATCGGCTTCGGTGCCAGCACCGACGAACTTGTAATCTTACAAATGGCATAGGCCGAGCGCTCAGGCCCGCTGCCGTGGAGTAAAGCGTCACACGCCATGGATGGCGTGTGCCGAGCGATCAGGGACGAGACAGCGGCTTTACGAAACGGTAGCGGGTCTGAGCGCGACATAGAGCACCACTAAATTTGCCACCGATATTTTTCTAATTCGATTTCCCCAGCATCACTCACTTCAATCCCTTCCGCTTCCAGCGCATCACGCTGACGAAACAGGTCATCGCCCTGCAGTGAAATGCGCCCATGGCGATTGATGACGCGAAACCAGGGTAATTTACTGCCTTCTGGCAAACGGCGTAATACGCCGCCCACCTGACGCGCTGCACGTGGCGATCCTGCCAGCTGCGCCACATCACCATAAGTGGTGACTTTTCCCGCCGGAATGGCCGCAATGATCTGCCAGACGCGCTCTGAAAAGTTGTTTTGGTCGCTCATGTGCGCACCTATTTTTATTGAGGAAAGGGCTAAACTTTAGCATGCAGAAGGGTAGACAACAGCGCTTAGCTGTGTGCTTGTGCAAGAAAACAACGGTTGTCCGGCCTGCGCTTGCAATTGCCAGGGTGTTACTTGATAATGCCTGTGCTCTCGAAATGAGGGTTCGTCAATGGGGGCCCTGTTGGTTCTCCCGCAACGCTAACTTGTGAACTCGGTCAGATCCGGAAGGAAGCAGCCGCAGCAGGCGACGCGTGTGCCGGGATGTAGCTGGCAGGGCCCCCACCCATTTCAGGGTAAGTACTTGATAGCTATACGCTAAAGTACTGAAATCTCTCCCCCATAGCCTTAGTGGTACAAAAACTGTGTATCACCAGTAGGCTGCACTATGTCTCTTATGCTCTCCCGTCATGGGATCTGGTACTACCGGAAAGTTAACGTCTTACCCTGTGGTAAACGCCGTGAGTTTCGTCGTTCGTTAGGTACTCGTTCAAAGACTGAAGCGACAAAGCGATCTTTACGCTTTGCAGATCGCCCTTGGCTGATTACTGAAACTTCTACAACTACAATCGACTTGATCCAATCCTCCCATTCAGACTTTTCGATTAGCGAGCTAAAACTTCATGCTGAGCAGTACGTTGAGTTTAAAAGCCGTGAAGTTTGTGAAAGGGAAGTTGCTTCTATCAAACGCTGTATTGATAAGTACTTTAGCTTCACTGATCAGGTGTTTAAGCGTAGCAGGGCTGCTGAATTTATTAGCGGGCTGGATGTCGCGATTCCTACAAAGAACAAATATGTTAAGAAAATCAGTGGGTTTTTCCGATGGCTGAAACACCGTACTGACTATGATTTTAAGAATCCCTTTGAGGGATTGCTCCAAAAGGATCGCGAGCCAGTATCCCAGAAGCGAGAGGCATATACTTCTGCTCAGATCGGACGCCTGGAGAATGGGATTAGTACTTTACCTGACTGGAAAAGATGGATTATTTTGCTCGGACGATTTACAGGGATGAGAGCTAACGAAATTTGTCAACTATATCATGGTGATATATTAAGTGATGATGGAAGGTGGTGCATCAGGATTGATGATCGTCATGATGGACAGGTGGTCAAAACGGAGAATAGTAAACGTACAATACCAATTCATAACAAATTGATAGATATCGGATTTTTGGACTATGTACAGAACCAGAAGGGTAGACTGTTCCCGCAGTTAACTTTCTATAAAGGGTCATACAGCCACTACTTCAACCGCTGGTTTAGCGGTTATCGCAAAAAATTAGGGGTTCCAGAGTTTCATTCACTGCGACATTACATTGCCACCAAGTTAAAAAATGCTGGGGTAGTGGAGCATTATGCTGCTGCATTCTTAGGACATGCAGATAATTCAATCACATACCGAAGATATGGTAAGTCAATCGTTGTGTCTCAACTATATGATTTATTAGAACATATTTAATTCGTACTAAGCAGCCTCTTCGCTGAGAGCCTGCTTAGTGACGGGAGAGCATAAGAGACATAGTGCAGCCTACTGGTGATACACAGTTTTTGTACCACTAAGGCTATGGGGGAGAGATTTCAGTACTTTAGCGTATAGCTATCAAGTACTTACCATGAAATGGGTGGGGGCCCTGCCATCAGCCATTAGTACTAAATTGTGTTGGTTAATCAATTGGTTATAGTGGTAGTACTACAACAGTACTGTACCACTCTCGATAGTACCGTCCAGCACAAAATCTTGCAAGGTAACGTGTTTCAATAGATTTGTTATTATGTTTATTGATTTTTCTTTTTTATATCCTGCCTGACCGCAAGGTCGCATAAATTTATGCACCACTTAGAAAGTACATGAATACTTCTAAAACAATTTACGAATGTATCAGTAAGAAAGTAAAAAGATACTCGCTAAATCATCTAATAATGTACCAGTTAAAAAGTTCAAAGATAGTGCATAAATGATATATGATTTTTTGACTTGAATAGTAATGATATTGTCAAGAAAAAGTTGCAACTATTCCTTGATTGGGGCAATTTTGCCCGTTAACATTTAGCCAATCGAACATAAACAGCAGCCGTAGGAGGTTAACCATGAGATGAATTTTAATTTAGAGGAGTGACAAAATGTCAAAGAAAAACGGTAAAATCCAAACCAAAAATAAAATCAGGACTAATAGGAAGTCATTGAACAAATCAGTACGAAAGAAAGAAAAGGTTAATTTCGTTCAACTAACATTCTCTCAGTACGAGAATATCCTACTAAGTGATATGACAAGTACTAGGATTTGTAATTTACTTAAAGTTAATTGCGATCAAGATTTCATTAGCAATCTACGAAAAAATAAAGTGCCAGAGTATAGTGAATGGTTCAAGAAGGTACGTGGAGTATAACCCCACCCATTTTCTTCTGAAATAAAAAGCCTGAGTATTAGGAATACATCAGGCCAATATTAATTAACATCTTCCATAGGGGTAATTATCATGGCAAAAAAAGAAAGGATTTATGACAATAAAAAGTTAGAAGAAGCACTAAAACGTGTTACTTACAGTGGCCTAACATCAGAAGCAACTCTAATAATTAACCAGACGATTCAAGAGTGTAAATCATTGGGAAAGTACAAGTTACCTGTTAAAGATGTCTTCTACATCATCAAACACGCTACAGAGCTTTCAAAAGTACAGGTTAAGTATTATCTTACCTTAACCCGTTCAGATCAGATGAAGAAATTTGCAGCAAGTGACTCATCTATCGAGAAGTACAAATTAGCCTGTACCGCAGTTGCTAAAGCATTGGATAAGTTTGTAGAAGAAGGTGGTACGCTATGTGGACTAAAGAAAGCATTGCCTGGTAAGCCATTAACCGACGAACAGAAGAACGCAGTACAGGAACTATTGAACAGTAATGCCTCAGCGAAAGATCTGATTGCATATCTACGAACCATTGTTTAATCGTACTTATAACCGTAACTTAAAACTAATAAATACGGTTATCATGATTATCAGTGAATTGTTATTCAAATAAAAGTCCATAAAATCAGTAGTTTATTCGTGTTTTATACAGTGGGGTGAATAACCGTAACTCAATATAATATTGCCTTTCACCTGATATTTTGAATGTATTAGCCTTACTGATATTCAGTCTCTAAAGAGCCTAACTTCGCTTTGCTCGTTAGTCTCTATAAAAACCAAATATCAGATCGTAACTTTGCTTTTTTCTCGTAGTACTCGAAAGCACGCCAAAGCCGTTACTCGCTTTCGCTCAAACAGATAACAGTACTGACAAATGAAGTACTCAAAGTGTTTTTAGGTCGGATCATCAATTGACAAGGGGCATCAAATGCCCCCATGTTTATGATTTTATGTAATTAGGGTTTCTGAATCTAAAGAATCGTGGTGATTCTTTATCATTGTTCGATATGTCTGCAACAGTTTTATCGCAGTAATATAAGGTCGTTCCAGTGCTATATATGATAAGGATAATATAAGAGACATTTAATACCATGCTTTGATTCCATATCTGGTGCATGGAAAGTATAAAGCAAGCGTACCATATAGCTATAATTAGCTTGCTTAGAAATATATTAATCTTAGTGACTGATGGGCGTTTGGTTCTATGGTTTTCGAAGAAGAAAAGTTTATAAAGGTTTCCTGTGACATAATATTCAATTTTATCAATTATAAACTCCCAGTTTTCTTGCCAATACTTACTACCGATATTCACATAACAAAAGCATAAAGCAAAAACAGAACCAATGATCGCAAGTGCAGGGGCTAAGAAAGTATAGTTGTTATGGGTGAACAAATAACCAAATGCAGCTGTTATTACAGTGAAAAATGCGAAGAAGTATGTAGCACGTTTCCAATAGAGATCTATTTCAAACTTTCTTATGTCGTGGGCTTTATCAAGTGCAAGGATGATTTTTTTATGATCAATTGAATCTTGGATAATTGGACCTTCACAACCAATAAATTCTGCGAAAAAGTCCTTATCTTCTGGTCTTATTTCAATAACTTCTTTTTTATTCTCGTCCATAATCAAATCGTTTTAGGATAAAACGGAAGTATACAAAGAATTTATTCGTTCTGTATACTACGAGAAAGTACTCCCCTTGCTAATGGGTAGGTTTGTTGGGTGTGAGGGGTAATACTCAAAACGGCAGTTCTTCTTGTCCACAAAACCAACCATCTTCATGAAGCCTGGCAATTCATCTTCCCTCGCCAGATAAGATAACCCTTCCAGTACTGACCAGAGCGAAGCGACTCCGATCCGATTTATCCCCCTCCATGATGGTGTTCCCGACAAAATGCACAAGAAGCCCCCCTGAAAGCGATTTTAGCCAAAGGCAGAAAAATCCCAAGCCATAAGCGATAAAGCGACCTTAGCAGTTTTCTGAGTGCGTTTAAACAGCAGACCTAAACCATACTTCTGATGTTTCCGAAGTACTGACCAACGTCTGATCGTTTTTACCTATTGATTTACCTTCAATTAAAATATTTTGATGGGTTTTATCGATCGAAAATTGAGCATTGATCGCTTTAATCGATCAATTTGTTACGAAGTGATACTATGATTGCCTTTGATACACAACCTTTGAGGGATTTTATGGCCGGGCTTGTCGTTTTCATCATTTGTGTGATCCTTGCAGTACTTACTTTCAGGAAAGTTTCAAACCATTCCTGAAATAAAGGTCGGGGAAAGTTCCGTACTTTGATTACGTCGTTAGGCATGAGTTTTATTGTCTTTGTCGTTTCGGTAGGCATCGGTTCCGAGGTTGTTTCACAAGATAAAAGTACTGATGCAAAGGCTTCAACGTTTGCCAGTACTGAAAAGGCCAAAACCAATGTTTATAAATGAGATAAGTTCGATGCAATAATACAAACTCGGCAGGGAACAAAAAGCGATTCAGGTTACTATTCAGATAAAGGAATTTTAATTTATTATACTATATCCGATAATGAATTAATCAGTCGAATGCCAATTCCCGGAGATAAAGATAGTGTATATACTGCTAAATTCAACAAGATTGCAGCAGATGGTTCAAGGAAGTACGGAAATTCGTCAAGTAATTATTTTGTATCTGTACTTAATGATAATACTATAAAAGTAATTGATGTTGAATTTAACCATAATGCAACCATTACACAAATTTGTTCTAAACAATGATTATATTCAAGGGGAAGAACAGATGAAAAGAGCATTATCAGTACTGTTGTCGATAGTTCCATTAACCACAATTGCGGCTACTATTCCTGACGGTAAAACTGAAAAGCCGTTCGTAATTGATGGGGAAGTTATTTGTTTGAAAGAAATTCAGAAGCAAATCACCCCTTATCTCAAATCTTTTGAAGAAGAAAGCGGGGTTAAGTACAAGTACAATGTTAAATCTGGTTTATCGTACAAAGATACTGTAGGGCTGCGGTTACAGATCAATCGTGTGGATTCGGGGTTGGATATGCGTGTTGCGGATCTTGATTACTACTGGTTACAGGAACGCGGCAGCCTGTGTCAACCAACATACATGGTAGTTGATCGTTCACAATGAGCACGGGCTAGATAAGGTCGCGGAAGCGGCCTTCGTCGAGGACAATTGAAACGCCGATAACATTACTGGCCTTAAACAAAGAAAATTATAAAATTATAGTTTTCTTGCTTTTAGTGCTAAAAGTAAAGGAATCGTTTACGCAAATAAAAATAAAGGCTATTTTTTTCTACACGAATTAAAATATCACTTAATTTGTATTTAGAACTTGATTTTGCAATTTCTGCTTTGTATTTTGTGGCTGTGGCTGTGGCTGTGGCTGTGGCTGTGGCTGTGGCTGTGGCTGTGGCTGTGGCTGTGGCTGTGGCTGTGCTTTTACCTCTTCTTCTAATTTATTACTCGGTGACATATTATTATCTAAGCAAAACAACCCCAATACCACTATTGCAATAACAGCATTAAAACTATTCCAAATAATTGAAAATCTTTTCCGTCGGGACTCTATATATGCAGTGTCATCTGCTTTTAATTTTTCTGTATTAATTATGTTATTTAAATCGTCTTCATTAAGAAGATCTTTATATCTGTTTTTGATTGTGTCATAACGGCTGAGTAATCTATCTTTTTCTTCCAATACTTCTTTATTTGTAAAATACCAATAGACAACAGAGAATAAAATAAACACCAGAGTTACAACTAGAGTTTCTAAGGTTACAGTTCCTCTATAACTATTAGATGTGATTATCTTAATGAGAAATACCGAAATAAAGAATGTTATAATACTCCAAAAACTAGTTTTGAAAGTGGAAAACATGTTTTTAGTAATGTCAGATGCTTTGTCTGATTGCCCAACGAGAAACTCAGAAATTTTATTTTTTATTTCAATGTATTGCTTTACATTATCCTTAAGGTAAATGTCATAGCCCGATTCTATGGACTTTAATGTGCCATGATTTATCGATGTCATACTCTTATCCACCATATGAATGGATATTATATTTCGAGCAAGACCAATTTTATCTATGAAGTTGCCGCTATTATAGACCCACTTGTAAATATCGAAAAGCTCACTTGTACTGTTATTGCTCATGTCTTTTATTGCAATAACTTCACTGATTAGTCTATAACCTTTGAATTTATAATCAATATATAAATCATTACTATCATTCTCAACTGAAATTTCAGATGTATCAGCGAGATAAACAATGAGAAAAGTTGTTAATAGAGAATCAAATGTGTTTTTTATATCAGAGTGACAAGGCCCAGAAGGGGACAGGAAAAAATCATCGGGAATGAATTTATATTGTGAATCATTTATAAAATGGCAGCTTTTATTTCTTTTTGAGATGATGGAATCCCGGGCTATGCTGAGAGTATTAGAACCAACCAAATCTTTTTGGCTAACAAATTTGATTGTTTCACTACCAAAGGAGTTAATGTCGTCCCAGACATTAAAAAGCAACTCCTTATGTAGATCAAAGCAGTTAAGATATGTCAGAATACTGGATACATTCGCCCCAAAGACATTTTTGATGAAATTATCAAAGTTAAATATATGTATTTTATTGTCTTTATCTAAGGCGATTTTTTTATCAATAGAAATGCAAATAATAATGGTATCATCAGTTTCTGAAAATTGAATAGCATTGTCAATTTTATCTTTAACTTGTTGAAGATCACTACAATATTCTGGGGAAATAAGAAGGGTGAATGAATCACAAGTCTCAAACTTAAAGTCAATTTCAATATCTAGATTGTTAGCTATGACTTCATTTGTTAATTCTTCCACCCGTTGAGAATAATCTTGATGGATAGTAGTTTCTAAAATACGATATTCAGCCTTAAATAAATGAAAGTTGTCGCAAGAAGAAACTTCTTGCGATGGCATGAATAAATCGGCTATTTTAGATACTATATTCATACGTTATCTTCTTTTCCTGCACTAAATTCTTCGTAACCAGTATCTGAGTAGATTTTCAGATATTTACCTAACGCATCTGATTCGGGAACAATTTTTTTACGGAAATCAGCAACTTCCCCGTTGATTCTTAATTCAATGTTGTCCGACAAAGCTATTGTTTTCTTTATTCTAGCACGAATTACATTTGGTTCTAATTGAAATTGCCTATCAAATTTCGAGTTTTTATGATCTGGTAATGCTTTAAATTTCTCGATTATTTGGTCGAAACGTTCATCAATAGCTGGGCTTTCTGGCTTATGTGAACGTACTTTCTCTACTAATTCATCGTATGCAAATTGCTCATTGTTTCTAAAGTAAGCAATAATGTCATTACGCATATACCAATAATCCACGGAAGAGTGCTTTTCTACTTCCCTTTTAAGAAAGTTTTCAATTGAACCAAACGCATTTTTTGTATTAACTTCAGAACTTTGAAGTTCTACAGTACTGAGGAAGTTTTTCCACCAATATTCACTAATTGAAGCTCCACTATCCGATATAAGAATCTCTTCAACATCATATGTGTTGCTGAAGCTAACTAAACATGATTTTTGGAGCCTTTGACGATTAAGAGGAAGTCCTTTTTTGATTTTTGACTCTATCTCATCAAAAAAATCGCTATGTTCAATTTTAAGTATTACGAAATTGAAATTATTGTCACGAGAAAGTAATAAAATTAATAAGGCTCCTTTTTTAATTTTTTTCTTCATAGCCTTAATTTTATCTTGAGCATCTATTTCCACGGACAAAAGTTTTTCAGCAATTCCAAGTGTTCTCTTGTCCCACTCGTTTTGATCATTAACAAGCACGTTAAGATGAGCAGGGACAAATTCTTCTATTGCTCTGAATTTAAAGGATTTGCTGCGAGTATTTTCCAGTAACTCATCTAACAATTGGCCGCAATACTTCTGAAAATCGCCCTCACCGTGTTCAAGGTCTACCCTACTTGCTTCTGCCTGTTCTACGGATATGTTAAACATTGCGTGTGATATAACTTTAAGTTCACTCATTGCTGATAAGTCCTTATAAGAAATCAAATCACAGCACTGGTTATTCATACAGTATATTCCGAATGAATCTATCTACCAGCACCTTTACAAAAAATTAGAAGAGGTTGTCACTAACATAAACACTGCCGACTGCGATACATCTAATTAAACATGAAAAATTCTCTATAAGCCAGACAGTTAGCTCGATTTGTCTATGCGTAAATGGATATTATTTCATTGGAAATAGTAACTTATTGTTATTGATGTGCAGTATTCCTAGTGCATCATATGTATACCTCAAGCAGACCTGCACAGATCTTCATTCCAAGCGGTTCATTAAATGAATTTTACAACCTAAAACAGACTGTATATAATGAACCATATAAAACAGACTAATGGTGAGTATCATGCGTGTATGGGCATATCTAAGAGCATCGACGAAAGAGCAAGATGCAGATAGGGCAATGAAAGAGTTGGAGGCATTTGCTCATTTACATGATCTAAAAATATCAAAGTACTTCAAAGAACATGAATCAGGTGCAAGCCTACAGCGTCCTCAATTGTTTTTACTCTTAGATATCGCGGAACGTGGCGATATTCTTCTTTGTGAGCAAATAGATCGTATAAGCAGACTTACCACAGAGGACTGGAAAACCTTACGAGGACTCATCGAGTCTAAAGGGATCAGGGTTGTATCGTTAGATTTGCCTACGAGCCATCAGCTTTTGCATGTTCAGGATGAGTTCACCGCACGTATGTTTGAAGCAATGAATTCTATGATGCTCGATATGTTGGCGGCAATCAGCCGCAAGGACTATGAAGATCGCCGCAGACGACAAAAGCAAGGTATTGAAAAGGCCAAGAAAGAGAAGAAGTATCGTGGTCGTCCAGTCGATGAGAGCTTACATCATAAAGTACAAGAACTGCTGTCTGACGGTAAAAGCTGGAGCAAAATCCAGGCTTTGATCGGTTGTTCAAGAGCTACTATCGCAAAGGTGGCTAAAAACTCGTCTCTTACAGAAAAATAGTAGGTAATAAAGGGCAGAGTATGCCAGCACTGCCAGATTGTGAACGGATATAGCGGTATAGGGTTAAGGAAGGGTACTTACAGTTTTGTAGTAAAAGAATCCTCTCGATATCTATTCATGTTTTGTGATAAAAATCAATTCAAACACAATATGTAGTATTGAGTGATTGTTAGTGCCACTATATGCTGATGTCTCCATGGAATTAGAGGGTTCGATAATGGGTAAAGATCAGCATGTTGTTCCTCATGATGGAGGTTGGGCCGTCAAGGGGGCAGGAAATAGTAAAGCGACCTCCGTTCACTCAACAAAGCAATCTGCGGTGGACGCTGCAAGAGGGATTGCTACAAATCAAAAAAGTGAGCTTGTGATCCATAACAAGGATGGCAAGATTGCGAAAAAAGATTCTCATGGCAACGATCCTTGCCCGCCAAAAGACAAGAAGTAGCCCAAGAGGGGCTTAATCGCCCCTTTTAAATTTTACCGACCAAGGGTTATGAGAGTGCAACACTGGTTAGTTTCGTGTGTTGACTGATATTTCATTCGATGTCGTTACTAGAGTGAAATTTATGTAATATGTTATCTTGCTATCTATACCGTTAGGTTATTGCATGTTTGAGCAGATATTAACCAACTAGGAAATCTCGATGATAGACAATCTGTGTTATGAGTTTTTCCGAGAGTTTGCACGCTATGAGTACTGTCTAAAAGCCACCGGTTTTCGATTCAATACCAGAGATGCTAAAGCAAACTGGGATATGTACGCCATGGCGGTTACTCATGTCTTTGAGTCACCAGAAGACCCTGAGCTTAAAGCTGCAATCGAGTATTTTTTAAATTTTCCTCCGAAAAAACAGGTTGTTAATGATGGTGTGCTTGCATGGGATCAGACTCCCATGGAAGAAAAAATCATCGCAAAAAAAATTTTAATCCTGATACGTCGTGTAAGGAACAACCTCTTTCATGGCGGTAAATTCAACGGTGAATGGTTTGAACCAGAACGCAGTGAGGCACTAATGCGGAATGCACTTATTATTTTAAGAGCTTGCGGGGAAAGTCATCATGAAGTAAGCAAAGCATATGGCGGCATAGCCTGCTAAAGATGTCTTTGAGCCATCCTTTTCGTTCGCTTTCATCCAATTCATGATTTAGCATTCGCTTAACGCATATCAGATAAATGTAGACTCCCATTGCTTTACATAGCCTACCGTCATGCATGTGCTCAATGTAAATCTGATGACTCTCATCCTACTTCCCCCGACACGTTACCTTGCAAGATTTTGTGCTGGACGGTACTATCGAGAGTGGTACAGTACTGTTGTAGTACTACCACTATAACCAATTGATTAACCAACACAATTTAGTACTAATGGCTGATGGCAGGGCCCCCACCCATTTGTACCCACCTAAAAACTTCACTGAATGCGACGCACAGAGAAATCTGGCACTCCTTTGCCGGGTAATCACTCCTTGATAAATACAATGTCGTTGCAGAACGGCAGATAGAGGAGAAACTTAGCGGACGAACTTCCAGACAGAAACCGGTACTTTGTCATACAGCTTATTCATCGTCAGTTCAGCCAGACGATGATCGGCTGCCGAATAGAATACTGCGAGTTCATTGTCAGGTAATTCGTACTTGTTCTTTTCGATTACCCGTTCAAGGGTGTCGATTGAGCGACAGCGGCGCAGTCGCATCAAATAGTCTGTTTTTGTTAAGGCTTGGTTGCTCATAAATAAACCGGTCTCAGTCTGGTGCTAAAAGGAATGGCTAGGTTGTTGGAGATAAGCACACTCTTCGGCAAACAGATTAAATAAACGTTTTGCAGAACGCTGCCACCGTTGTAAATCCTGAGTATTGATTCCGTAACTGCTGAACAGCATAAAGGTATCGTCAAGATATTCATCGATTTGCGTTATCAGGGCTTCATCTTCAACGTGCTTAATTTTGTAATTCATCGTGAAAGAAGCGATGTGCTCAATCAAATCGTTGAGCTGTAAATTGCTTTCCGAAGTAGGATCATTAACCCAACCATGATGGCTATCAGTCAATGTTGCCATACTTTCGTCGAACATGTTCTCACACAGGTATTTAAGCTGGGCAATATCATGCCGTTTCGGTGAGTATTCGTCCATCTTTTTCCCCTCCATAGCTAGCACAGTTACCGCAGTGCGGCGAGATTAGGAAAAGCTACCAGGAAGCGATTACGAATAAAAATGTCTTAGCGACTCCTTAAATGTAATCCACAATCATTAGCTTTGCTCACCTCAATTACCAAATATTACAATTCATCGGCAGGAGAGGGGCGCGCATTATCAATCACCGCAAACACCAGTGCGCCGGGCGATACCTGGAACAGCACTTCTTCACGACGCTTAAAAGTTTCATTTAAATCCAGGCAAGGATTAAATAAATTCCAGCTAAAATCGTAAAGCATTTTAAATCGATAATCGTCTGAAGGTTGAATAGAAATAACATGGAAGCTATTGGGAACTAATTGCGCGTTTTGAGAATACCACTGTAAATCACCGGCTAATGCCTCGGCTATTTTGAGAATATTCCCCTGGATAATTCTTTGCAACTTTTCGCAATCGTCCTCATCCATAGCAATATCACAATGAATAATAGACGCCATTTTGTATCCAGTAAAAGAGTCACGTTTCTATCATTGGGCTTCTTACGCAACATTGCAAGTCGCTAATAAACAGAAACAGCAATCGTTGTGATGGGTTTCATAACTTAATCAGGCGAAAGCATTGAATTTCTGCAGATGTCTTCGGAAAAGAACAACTTTTGAAACACTTTTGCTCAGGCATAACACGGGGAGATCGGGTAACGTAATTGTTATGTTATAACATTTTTGGTTGTAGAGTATGAATCACAGTGGATTACTTCTATCCCTTGGCGGGCGTGTGCTGATCGCGCTGTTGCTGATTTCCCTGCTGACGCTTTCAATTTGGTGGGGCCTGCAGTAATGATACATTTCAAAGAATTACAAGCAGGATATCACGGGCGCGCGGTAACGCCGGTCGTCAATGGTGCATTGATGAAAGGCAGCATGACGGCGTTGGTCGGCGCTAACGGCACGGGTAAATCAACCTTATTGAAAACCATTGCGGGTTTACTGCCTCCCATTTCGGGCTGTTGTGAATTGCAGATGCCGCGCAAAGCGCTCGGATGGTTACCGCAACGCAGTGAACTCGAAACACGTTTTCCTCTTACGGCTTATGAACTGGTTGCCATGGGATGCTGGCCGCGCTGTGGATGGTTCGGTGGCATCAATCGCACGTTACGTCGGGAAATTGATGCCGCACTTGATGCTGTACACATGCGTGAATTCGCGAATGCTCAGCCCTCAACCCTCTCCGGCGGACAATTGCAGCGCGTGCTCTTCGCGCGTTTGATGCTGCAGCGCAGCCAGCTGTGGCTATTAGATGAACCCTTCAATGGCATTGATACGCAAACCGTCACCTTACTGATGTCGATCCTCGAACAGCAGCAACAGGCTGGCACCACATTATTAGTCGTATTGCACGATCGTCCACTGGTAGCGCGTTATTTCCGCGATGTGTTGTCGCTCGACGTAGCTGGCGCCGCGGACACGCCACTCTTGCGCAGGGTAGCGTCGTGACATTAATCCAGCCCTTTATCGAATTTGGTTTTATGCGCCGCGCGCTGGTCGCCTGCGTTGCATTGGCGATCAGCGCTACGCCGCTGGGTGTCTTTCTTTCACTGCGCCGCATGAGTTTGGTCGGCGATGCGCTGTCGCATGCCGTGCTGCCCGGTGCGGCGATTGGTTATCTGGTGTCAGGTTTATCGCTGGTGGCGATGGGCATCGGCGGCCTGATTGCCGGTTTGGCGGTGGCATTACTCTCTGGCGCTGTCAGCCGCTATACACATCTGAAAGAGGATGCCAGTTTCTCCGGCTTTTACCTCGGTTCTCTCGCGCTTGGCGTCACGCTGGTGTCGCTGCGTGGTTCAAGCGTTGATCTGCTGCACGTGTTGTTTGGGTCACTTTTGGCGGTGGATAACGCAGCCATTGTGCTGGTTGGCGGGATTGCGGCTTTCACTCTGCTGCTATTGGCAGTGATTTTCCGTCCGCTGGTCATTGATGCCTTTGACCCCGATTTTCTGCGAGCTCAGGGTAAATGGAGCGCACCGCTGGTACACGGCTTATTCCTGATGCTGGTGGTACTCAATTTAGTGGCTGGATTTCAGGTGCTCGGTACGCTGATGTCGGTGGGATTGATGATGCTGCCCGCTACCAGCGCGCGTTTCTGGAGTCGCCATCTGGCCTGCATGCTGGGTATCGCCATGCTGTTGGCCGTCGTTTCTGCGCTGATTGGCCTGATGCTATCGTGGCATTTCTCGCTACCCGCCGGCCCGGCGGTGGTGCTAAGCGCTGCGGTGCTATTTCTGATTTCTGTTTTGACAGGACCATGTGGCGGCCTGCTGCGCCGTCGATAACCACACTATAAGGGGATAGGAATGAAGAAGTTACCGCTGAGTCTGGCGATTGGTGTAATGCTGGTAAGCCCACTGACGCTGGCTAAAAGCGTCGATGTTGTCGCCAGTTTTACCGTGCTGGCAGATATCGTTAAGCAGGTTGGCGGCGAGCACGTCAATGTGAAGTCGCTGGTGGGGCCTAACGGCGATCCGCACACCTTTGAACCTACGCCGCAGGATAGCCAGGCGCTGTCAAAGGCTGATGTGGTGTTTGTCAGCGGTTTAGGGATGGAAGGGTGGATGGATCGCCTAATTAGCGCTTCAGGCTACAAAGGCACGATTGTGGTGGCATCGAATGGAGTGAACACACGCAAGATGGAAGAGGATGGTAAAAGCGTCACCGATCCGCACGCCTGGAACAGTATGCAAAACGGTGTGATTTACGCCACGAATGTGATGAATGCACTCATCAAAGCGGATCCTGAAGATGCGGCGGATATCCGTAAAAGCGGTGAAAGCTACATTCAGCAGCTGCAGAAATTAGATAGCTGGGCGAAAACTGCCTTTAATAAAGTGCCGAAAAGTAAGCGTAAGGTGCTAACCAGCCATGATGCCTTCGGCTATTTCGGCCAGCGTTATGGCGTAAGTTTCCTCGCGCCGGTTGGATTTTCTACCGAAGCAGAAGCCAGTGCCAGCGATGTGGCCTCAATCATCAAACAGCTGAAGGCTGAGCACATCAACACCTACTTTATGGAGAACCAGACCGATCCACGTTTGGTGAAACAGATTGCCAGCGAAACCGGTGCGCAGCCGGGCGGGGAACTCTATCCGGAAGCGTTGTCTGAGGCTAATGGCCCTGCTGCAACCTACGTTGCGGCATTCAAACACAACGTTGACGCTATGCTGCATAGCATGCAATAAAAAAAGGCCGGGGAGCATCCCGGCCAATTATCACGACACTTTCCTACCTTTTTTTCTTTCTTCCCTGAACCGCCTTAAAGCGCGGATTCGTTTTACAAATGACATAAATGCGACCTTTGCGCCGCACGACTTTGCAATCTTTATGGCGAGTCTTAGCAGACCGCAATGAACTTAATACCTGCATGCCTCATCTCCCGTGTTACTTGTTGCGCGTAAGAAAGCTGCCAAAACGCTGGTTGAAACGTGCGGTACTGCCTTCTTTGGCGAAATCTTTCTGCTTGCCGGTGTAGAACACATGAGATTTAGAGGAGACATCCAGCGTCACGTAGGGCAGCACTTCACCTTCATACTCAATAGTCCGTTCAGTTTTGATAGTAGAACCGACCTTAAAGTACTCGTTAGCTGAGGTGTCGTGGAACACAACAGGACGGTAATGGGGATGAATATTCGGTTTCATAATGACCTCGATATGTAATGTTATACTATAACAATAGTATGAACCTGAAGGATGTCGATTGCAACCGTGTTAAATACAGGGATTCTAAGGGGGAGGAGATAACAATAAAAAAGGCCGCATCAGCGGCCTTTTAGAGAAGGGTAAAACTTAGTGCTTATGTTCCACCGGATGACCCTGCTCCAGCTCAGATTTATTCTTGCTGAAGCGGCGGCGCACCACCACGAAGAACACCGGAACGAAGAAGATAGCCAGCGCTGTCGCGGTTACCATCCCGCCCATAACGCCAGTACCTACCGCATTCTGCGCACCAGAACCTGCGCCAGTACTGATCGCCAGCGGCATTACGCCGAGGATGAAGGCGAGTGAGGTCATCAAAATCGGACGCAGACGCATACGTGATGCTTCCAGCGTTGATTCAACCAACCCCTTGCCCTCCTTCTCCATCAAATCCTTAGCGAATTCAACGATCAGGATGGCGTTCTTCGCCGACAATCCTATGGTGGTCAACAAGCCCACCACAAAGTAGACGTCGTTGCTCAAGCCGCGCAGTGTGGTAAACAGAAGTGCACCAACGACACCCAGCGGTACCACCAACATTACTGAGAACGGAATCGACCAGCTCTCATACAGGGCCGCCAGACACAGGAACACCACGATCAGCGAGATGGCATACAGCGCCGGCGCCTGGTTGCCGGACAAGCGTTCCTGGTAGGACATACCCGTCCAGTCGTATCCGATCCCCGCAGGCAGTTTTCCTGCCAGCTGTTCCATCAGGTTCATGGCATCACCGGAGCTCTTGCCTGGCGCAGCCTGGCCAAGAATCTCCATTGACGGCAAGCCGTTGTAACGCTCCAGGCGTGGCGAACCATATTGCCATTTCGCCGATGCGAAGGCCGAGAATGGAACCATGGTGCCAGTGCTATTGCGCACATACCATTTGCTGATATCGTCCGGCAACATACGCGAATCGGCCTGGCCCATGACGTAAACTTTCTTCACGCGACCGCGGTCAATGAAGTCGTTGACGTAGGAACCACCCCAGGCCGCGCCCAGCGAGGTATTGATGTCAGACAGCGACACACCCAACGCCTGCGCTTTTTCCTGATCGATGATCAGTTTGTACTGCGGCGTATCTTCCATACCGTTTGGACGTACGCCCACCAGCGTATCCGGATGCTGGGCAATCATGCCAAACAGCTGGTTACGCGCGGCGGTCAGCTTCTCGTGACCCAGGTTACCCTGATCGGTCAACATGAAGTCGAAGCCAGTGGCGTTACCCAATTCGATAATCGCCGGCAGGTTGAACGGGAACACCATTGCATCTTTGATCTGTCCGAGCGCCTGCATAGCACGTCCGGCAATCGCAGGCACTTTCAGGTTGGCATCGCCACGCTCATCCCACGGCTTAAGGCTAACAAACGCGATACCGGTGTTCTGACCACGACCGGCGAAGCCGAAGCCGTTAACAGTAAACACCGAGTTAACGCTGTCTTTCTCTTTGGTCAGGAAGTAGTCACTTACCTGATCCAGTACTTTCTGCGTACGTTCCTGAGTTGCACCGGCGGGTAGCTGTGCCTGTGCCAGTAACAGCCCCTGATCCTCTTCCGGCAGGAACGAGGTAGGCAGTTTCAGGAACAGGTAGGCCATACCGACTACAATAACCAGATAAATCAGCAGGTAGCGACCGGTACTACGCACGATATGGCCAACACTATCCACATAGTGGTTGGTGCTCTTATCGAACAGCCGGTTGAACCAACCGAAGAAACCGGTGGTTTTACCGTGGTTACCTTTTGCCACCGGCTTCAGCAGGGTGGCACACAGCGCTGGCGTCAGGATCAACGCCACCAGTACCGACAGCGCCATCGCAGAAACGATGGTGATCGAGAACTGGCGATAGATTACGCCGGTTGAACCGCCGAAGAAGGCCATCGGAATAAATACCGCAGACAGCACCAGTGCGATACCCACCAATGCGCCCTGAATCTGCTCCATCGAACGTTTCGTGGCTTCTTTAGGCGGTAAACCCTCCTCGGCCATAACACGTTCGACGTTCTCTACCACTACGATGGCGTCATCCACCAGCAGGCCGATAGCGAGCACCATCCCGAACATCGTCAGGGTGTTTATCGAATAGCCAAAGGCGCTGATAACCGCAAAAGTACCCAGTAAAACAACGGGAACGGCGATGGTTGGAATCAGCGTCGCACGGAAGTTTTGCAGGAACAGGTACATTACCAGGAATACCAGCACGATCGCTTCAAACAGCGTTTTCACCACTTCGAAAATCGAGATTTTAACGAACGGCGTAGTGTCGTACGGATAAACGGTTTTCATGCCTGACGGGAAGAACGGCTGCAGTTTAGCCAGTTCCGCTTTTACGGCATCCGCGGTATCCAGTGCATTCGCGCCGGTTGCCAGTTTGATACCGATACCGGAAGCCGGTTTGCCGTTATAACGTGCGATGATCTCGTAGTTTTCACCACCCAGTTCAATCTTCGCCACGTCACGCAGACGCACCTGCGAACCATCCTGATTCACTTTCAGCATGATATTGCCGAACTCGTCTGTCGATGTCAGACGGGTTTGCGCAATAATCGAGGCGTTAAGCTGTTGGCCTGGTACCGGCGGTGTTCCGCCCAACTGGCCCGCTGCAACCTGGGTGTTCTGAATTTTCAGTGCATTAATGACATCTACTGGCGTCAGCTGATAGTTGTTCAACTTGTGCGGATCCAGCCAGATACGCATCGCATACTGGGCACCAAATACCTGAGTATCACCTACGCCGGGCGTACGGCTAATCGGGTCTTTGATGTTAGAGGCAACATAGTCAGAGATATCATTCTGCGTCATGTTGTCGTCATCGCTCACAAAGCCGGCCACCATCAGGAAGCTGCTGGAGGATTTTTTAACCTGAATACCCTGTTGCTGTACTTCCTGCGGCAGTAATGGCATTGCCAGCTGCAGTTTGTTTTGTACCTGAACCTGCGCGATATCGGCATCAGTACCGGATTGGAAAGTCAGCGTCAGCGTCAACGTACCCGACGAGTCACTGCTTGAGGCCATATACATCAGGCCATCAATCCCGTTCATGTTTTGCTCGATAACCTGGGTTACCGAATCCTGCAGCGTCTTCGCATCAGCACCTGGGTAGGTCGCCTGGATTTCAACTGCCGGTGGCGCAACATTGGGATATTGCTCAATCGGTAGGCTGATAATCGACAGCAAGCCGGCCAGCATAATGATGATGGCGAGCACCCACGCAAAAATGGGGCGATCAATAAAGAACTTAGCCATGTATCAGTGGCTCCTGTTTATGACGATGATTTAGCAGACGGTGATTCTGGTGCAGCTTTGGCATCGTCGGAGACTTCTTGTGGCGTCACCTGCGCACCCGGTTTGGCACGCTGGATACCGGTGGTAATCACCCGATCGCCTTCTTTCAGACCGTCCGTGACCAGCCACTTGTTACCAAATGCCTGATTAGCGGTGATGTTACGAGATTCCACTTTATTATCCGCGCCAACCACCAACGCTGTTGCCTGACCGGTTGGAGAGCGCGTTACGCCCTGTTGCGGTACCAGCAGTGCCGTTGGGTTGGTGCCTTCATCCAGACGAGCGCGAACAAACATGCCTGGCAGCAGGCGGTTGTCCGGATTCGGGAAGATGGCGCGCAGGGTAATCGAACCGGTGGTTTCATCGACGCTCACATCAGAGAATTCCAATGTGCCTGTCTGAGCGTATGCGCTACCGTTTTGCATCAGCAGGGTGACGTTGGCCTTACCGTCGTTCTGTTTCAGCTGACCGGATTCCAGCTCTGCGCGCAAACGCAGGAAATCATCACTGGATTGGGTCACATCGACATACATAGGATCGAGCTGTTGCACGGTCGCCAGCGCCGTGGTTTGCCCATTGGAAACCAACGCACCTTCGGTCACTGATGATTTACCAATACGACCGCTGATAGGCGAGGTCACTTTGGTATACGCCAGATTGATGCGTGCAGTTTCAACGTTGGCACGTGCAGCCTGTGCAGCGGCAGCAGTTTGTGCTGCTGTACCTGCTGCGTTGTCATAATCCTGCTGACTGATGTACTTGGTACCCAGCAGCGGCTTGTAACGCGTAATGGTTAACTGCGCAACGCGGGCATTGGCTTCTGCCTGGGCTAAATCCGCTTTGGCACTGTCGTATGCTGCCTGATAGGTGGCGGGATCAATCTGATACAGCGATTGACCGGCTTTGACGTCACTTCCTTCCACAAAATTGCGTTTAAGGATAATACCTGACACCTGAGGGCGAACTTCAGCAACGCGAAAAGCCGAGGTACGGCCCGGCAGCTCGGTAGTAATTTTCAATGGTTCGTTTTTTAACGTGACAACACCCACTTCTGGGGGCTGCTGCTGGGCGGCTTGCTGGGATTTATTATCATCACATCCTGTTAACAAAAAGCTGCCTGAAAGCATCAGGACGGCCGCCAGAGGCGATAATCCTCTGTTTTTATTCATAAATAAACCTCTAGTGTCCGATATCAAATGATCAATGGATCACAAACCGATAAACCCATTGCTGCGTTAAAACACGGGTCGTGCTATGGTACATACATTCACAAATGTATGTAAACTTACAAGTTTGTAAAAAAAGCCCTTTATGGCACGAAAAACCAAAGCGCAAGCTCTTGAAACACGGCATCAAATTCTTGACGCCGCATTGACACACTTTTCAAAACACGGTGTGGCCGCCACGTCTCTGGCGGATATCGCAGCAGCGGCCGGCGTCACGCGCGGTGCTATCTACTGGCATTTCAAAAACAAAGCCGATCTTTTACATGAGATCTGGCTACGTTGTGACGCTGGGCTGGACGATGTGGAACTTGAGTATCAGACAAAATACCCCGGCGATCCACTTTCTGTTGTTCGCTCGATGTTGATCTATATCCTTGACGCCACAGCAAAGGATCCGCAAAGACGCGCATTAATGGAGATTATCTTTCATAAATGTGAGTTTGTTGGCGAAATGTCCACGTTACAGGATATGCAGCAGAGCTTACTGCAAGAGTGTTACGATCGAATTGAAAACGTACTTCGCCTTTGTATTGAAGCTGGCAAATTACCTGCCGGCCTTAATACACGTCAAGCTGCGCTACTGATGCGTGGCTATATTAATGGCATGATGGAAAGCTGGTTATTCAATCCACAAAGCTTTGATTTAGCTGCAGATGCGCCACAGCTGGTGGATGCGTTCCTGGATATGCTGCGCCTGAGCCCAACGCTGATTAGTCAGCCTTAACCTCCGCCGCTTTTTTTTGCTCATAATCACGTTGAACTATCGCTAATGCCGCCAGCACGGTGGTGGTGGGGACGTGATTCTCTTCAAGCAATTGAATCAGATCGACGGCAAGCTTAATTTCGTCTGGTGCGCTGTCCAGTGACATTGTTTCTCCTAAATACGTAATTTTGCCGCGACCAGCAGCATAAAGAGGGCGCCAGCGAGTGCCGAGGCGAAACCAGCGGGGGCTAAGCTTGCCAGATCGCCGGTGGTAAAGTAGGTGGCAATGTAGCCGCCAATCAGCGCACCAATCACCGCCAGCACCAGCGTGGGCACAAATCCCCCCGGACGACCGGGAAAAATCACCCGCTTTAGCCAACCTGCGGCTAATCCAATCACAATCCAAAAAACCAGCGTCATGATTTTTCTCCTCTTTTTCTGACTAAAAGGAGTATAGAGGAAAACGCGTCGCGTTTAGCGTGGCGTAGATGGCAGCGCCAGTTTATAGATAGCAGCGCGGCAGCGCGCCAGCCGCTCTTGCAGCTGATAGACTTCACGCATCAGTTGCTGCTGAACGCTCAGGGTTTCAGCACGTGCCAGATGCTGTTCGCGTTGCTGAATCATTGCCAGCAATCGCTGCTCGTAGCCTTGGTACTCTTCACGCTTTTTTTGACGTGAATCGATACGTGGACGCTCGCGCTGCACGCGCAGCTGTTGGCTCTGACACTCCCGCTGCAACGCGGCGATTTGATCCAGCACTTTATCCGCCAGCCATTGGCGCCGTGCCACATCAGTATTAGCAGCGGTTAACTGCGCGACATTGCCTTCCAGTTCGAGGAGATAATCCGCCAGGCGTGTGCCGGAGGTGCGAAACAGTTGTGAATCAAAGCGTGGCTGACGACAGGCACCATCCGGCTGCTGCGCAATCTGCTGGCGTAATAAATCCAGTGTCGCGCCAAGGCGCTGTTGTGCGGATGGTTGGGGCATCACTCGGTTTCCGACTGTGTTAACGTAACGCTGTTTTGACTCTTTCAGGCATCCGGCATGCAGCGTATTTTACTACTGAGCCTTGGCTGGCTGGCGATTGTGCTAGGTACGCTCGGCATTGTATTACCTTTATTACCTACAACGCCATTTGTGTTGCTGGCGGCCTGGTGTTTTGCGCGCTCGTCGCCGCGCTTTCATGACTGGCTGCTATGGCGATCGCCGTTTGGCCGCTTTATTCGCCACTGGCAGCAGCATCATGCTATGCCGCCCGGCGCTAAAGGACGCGCCATATTGCTGATTGTGATTACCTTTTCGGTGTCCATTTATCTGGTGAACCTGCTGTGGGTGCGCATCCTGTTAGGCGTGATGCTGTGCCTGCTGCTGCTGTTTATGCGGCGAATCCCGGTGGTGGACGAGAATGACAACCCGCCGCAACCTTAGCGTTAGGGTTGCATTTAGCGAGGTATTTGCATAGATTTGGGCATCTTCGTGCGTGGCTTCCCTTATAAACCTCTTCGCTTAACCCGGTTTCCGGTTTTTGGCGCTTGAGAAGTCGCGCGTATTAGATATTTTCTCCAGGCGTAACATTTATGACCGCAACTGCGCAGCAGCTTGAACTCATCAAAAACAGCATCAAAAGCATTCCTGACTATCCGAAGCCGGGCATTCTGTTCCGTGACGTCACCAGTCTGATGGAGGATCCGCAGGCTTACGCCGCGTCGATCGCCATTCTGGTTGAGCGTTATCGTGACAAGGGCATCACCAAGGTGGTGGGAACGGAAGCACGTGGCTTCCTGTTTGGTGCGCCAGTGGCGCTGGGGTTGGGCGTGGGTTTTGTGCCGGTGCGTAAACCTGGCAAACTGCCGCGTGCAACCTTCAGTGAAAGTTATGAGCTGGAATACGGTACCGACGCGCTGGAGCTGCACAAAGATGCGATCAAGCCAGGTGACGTGGTGCTGGTCGTCGACGATCTGCTGGCAACCGGCGGCACCATTGAAGCCACGGTGAAACTGATCCGCCGCGCCGGTGGTGAAGTGCAAGATGCCGCCTTCGTGATTAATCTGTTCGATCTGACCGGTGAAGCCCGTCTGACCGCCATGGGCGTCAAATGCTATAGCCTGGTGAATTTCCCCGGCCACTAAGGCCTGTGCGCTCCGCTATGTGGCGGGGCGCAACCTCCGTAAAGTTATCGGTTGCTGATCCGGTTGTGGCTGTTAAACTACTGCCAAAATAAACAGGGTTTGCGAAGCTGCATCTTCTCCCTTCTCCTTAAAATCCAGTGATTGAATCCACATGAGCTATCAGGTACTTGCGCGAAAATGGCGTCCCCAGGCTTTCGCTGACGTAGTCGGTCAGGAACATGTGCTGACTGCGCTGGCCAACGGATTGTCACTGGGACGAATCCATCATGCTTATCTCTTTTCCGGCACCCGCGGCGTAGGGAAAACCTCGATCGCCCGTCTGCTGGCCAAGGGCCTAAACTGTGAAACTGGCATCACCGCAACACCCTGCGGACAATGCGATAACTGCCGTGAGATTGAGCAGGGCCGTTTTGTCGATCTGATTGAGATTGATGCTGCATCGCGCACCAAAGTTGAAGATACGCGCGATCTGCTTGATAACGTGCAGTACGCACCGGCGCGTGGTCGCTTCAAGGTTTACCTGATCGATGAAGTGCACATGCTGTCGCGCCACAGCTTCAACGCGCTGCTAAAAACGCTGGAAGAGCCGCCATCACACGTTAAATTCCTGCTGGCGACCACCGATCCGCAAAAGCTGCCGGTGACGATTCTGTCACGCTGCCTGCAATTCCATCTTAAAGCGCTCGATGTCGAGCAAATTCAGCAGCAGCTGGCGCATGTGTTAGAGCAGGAGCACATCGCTGCCGAACCGCGCGCGCTGCATCTGCTGGCCCGCGCCGCTGATGGCAGCATGCGTGATGCGCTCAGCCTGACCGATCAGGCTATCGCCATGGGGCAGGGCAGCGTCACGCGTGATACCGTGGCGCAGATGCTTGGCACGCTGGACGATGAGCAGCCGCTGGCGCTGATTGAAGCGCTGGTGGAGGGGCAAGGCGAACAGGTGATGGCGCTGCTGAATCAGGCGGCGTCGCGCGGTGTGGAGTGGGAAGCGCTGCTGGTGGAAATGCTGCGTTTGCTACACCGCATTGCGATGGTGCAGCTGTTGCCGAGCTCGCTTAGCGAGGATGATCTCAGCCAGGCCGATCGCCTGCGTGAGTTAGCGCGCGTGCTGCCACCGGCCGATGTACAACTCTATTACCAAACGCTATTGATGGGGCGAAAAGATCTGCCGCTGGCACCGGATCGTCGCCTGGGCGTGGAAATGACGCTGCTGCGCGCATTGGCATTCCATCCGCAGGCGACGATTGCTGAGCCCGTCGCCCGTCCGGTATTAACGCCACAAAGCGCGCCGCAGGTTGCTGCTGCACCTGCACCTGCGGCAGCCAAAGCGCCATCTGCGCAGGCTGCACAGCCACAAATGGCACCACCCGTTAACGAGGCGCCGCCAGTTTCGGATGATTATCCTGACATGCAAACAGCGCCCGATCCGTTACCCGATTCCACCAGCCAGCTGTTACAGGCGCGAACGCAGTTGCTGCGTCAGGGAGCCGGTAAAGCAAAAAAGAGTGAGCCGGCAGCGCGTTCCGCGCGGCCGGCGAATCCGGCGCTGGAACGTCTCGCGAACGTCACCGAACGTGTACAGCAGCGCGCCTCTGAGTCCACGGTAAAAGCGCCGGCTAAACCGGAAGCCTACCGCTGGAAAACGCAGCTGCCGACCGAGGTAAAACCAGAGCCGGTAGCGACGCCAAAAGCCTTGCGTTCGGCTCTGGAGCATGAGAAAACGCCTGAGCTGGCGCTGCGTCTGGCGGAAGAGGCCCAGCAACGCGATGCGTGGGCAGCGGAAATTGCCACGCTGACGTTACCGAAACTGGTGCAGCAAGTGGCGCTCAACGCATGGAAAGAAGTGAGTGAAAAAGGCATTACGCTGCATCTGCGCAGCAGCCAGCGCCATCTGAATTCCGCTTCCGCTCAGCAAACTTTAGCGGAAGCATTAAGTCAGTCTGCCGGCCAGCCGGTTGAATTGACCATTATTGAAGACGATAATCCCACGGTATTGACGCCACTGGAGTGGCGCCAGGCCATTTACGAAGAGAAACTGTCGCAGGCGCGACAGTCGATCGAAAGTGATACCCATATTCAGACATTGCGTCGATTCTTCGATGCCGATTTGGATGAAGAGAGTATTCGACCGGTGTGAACATGCTGCCGCGCGTTGATTGCGCGCAGCCCCAGCAGAGAGAGAAAACTATGTTTGGTAAAGGCGGATTGGGCAACCTGATGAAACAGGCCCAGCAGATGCAAGACAAAATGGCCAAAGTGCAGGAAGAGATCGCCGCGATCGAAGTGACCGGTGAATCAGGCGCGGGCTTGGTTAAAGTTACCATCAACGGTGCGCACAACTGCCGTCGTGTTGAAGTCGATCCTAGCTTGCTGGAAGATGACAAAGACATGCTGGAAGATCTGATCGCCGCGGCCTTTAACGATGCTGCACGCCGTATCGACGAAACGCAGAAAGAGAAAATGGCCTCTGTATCAAGTGGCATGCAGCTGCCGCCTGGCTTCAAGATGCCGTTCTAATGCAAACCAGTCCACTGCTTGAATCTTTGATGGAGTCGTTGCGTTGCCTGCCGGGCGTTGGCCCTAAGTCGGCGCAGCGCATGGCTTTTCAGCTGTTGCAGCGCGATCGTAGCGGTGGCATGCGTCTGGCGCAGGCGTTGACCCGCGCCATGTCGGAAATCGGCCACTGCGCCGATTGCCGAACCTTCACCGAGCAGGAGATCTGCACCATCTGCGCCAATCCGCGCCGTCAGCAAAACGGCCAGATTTGCGTAGTGGAAAGCCCGGCTGATATCCACGCCATTGAGCAAACCGGCCAGTTCGGCGGACGCTACTTTGTGCTGATGGGCCATTTGTCACCGCTGGATGGCATTGGTCCGCAGGATATTGGTCTGGATCGGCTGGAGCAGCGTCTGGAGCGCGAAACCCTAACCGAAGTGATCCTCGCCACCAACCCCACGGTGGAAGGAGAAGCAACGGCCAACTACATCGCCGAGCTGTGCGGGCAATATGGCGCTGATGCCAGCCGCATTGCGCACGGTGTACCGGTTGGCGGTGAGCTGGAAATGGTGGACGGCACCACGCTGTCGCACTCGCTCGCTGGACGTCATAAGATTAATTTCTAATCACTTGCCGATGTCTTCACGGATATCGGCTTGAAATCCTGCCCTTCATCCCCATTTCTCTCTCAACGTATCATCAACCCCGATTCAGTTGAGGTAGCAATGACCATGAAAGGACAAGAGACGCGTGGCTTCCAGTCAGAGGTAAAACAACTTCTGCACCTGATGATCCATTCCCTCTATTCAAATAAAGAGATTTTCCTGCGCGAGCTGATTTCCAACGCTTCAGATGCCGCCGATAAATTGCGCTTCCGTGCGCTGTCGACGCCAGATCTGTATGAAGGCGATGGTGAGCTGCGCGTGCGCATCTCGGTCAATCCGGAAAACCGCACCCTGACGCTTAGCGATAACGGTATCGGTATGCGCCGTGATGAGGTGATTGAGAACCTCGGTACCATCGCGAAATCGGGTACCAAATCCTTCCTGGAATCTCTGGGTTCCGACCAGGCGAAAGACAGCCAGCTGATCGGCCAGTTCGGCGTAGGCTTCTATTCAGCCTTCATCGTGGCGGATAAAGTTACCGTGCGCACCCGCGCAGCCGGCGCAAAAGCCGATGAAGCGGTGTTCTGGGAATCAGCTGGCGAAGGTGAATACACGCTGGCGGAGATTGCGAAAGCCGATCGCGGCACCGACATCACGCTGCACTTCCGTGAAGGCGAGGACGATTTCCTCGATGCATGGCGTGTGCGTAATGTGATCAGCAAATACTCCGATCACATCGCGTTGCCGGTTGAAATTGAAAGCAAAGACGAAGAAACCGGCGAAAGCAAATGGGAGAAGATCAACAAAGCCCAGGCGCTATGGACGCGTAACAAGTCCGAGATCAGCGACGACGAATACAACGAGTTCTATAAGCATATCGCCCATGATTTTAGCGATCCGGCAATCTGGAGCCACAACCGTGTAGAAGGTAAACAGGAATATACCAGCCTGCTTTACATCCCGGCGCGTGCGCCGTTCGACATGTGGAACCGCGACAGCAAGCACGGCCTGAAACTTTATGTGCAGCGCGTCTTCATCATGGACGATGCTGAGCAGTTCATGCCGAACTACCTGCGCTTTGTCCGTGGCCTGATAGATTCTAATGATCTGCCACTGAACGTGTCGCGTGAAATCCTGCAGGACAGCCGTGTCACCCAGAGCCTGCGTAGCGCGCTGACCAAGCGTAGCCTGCAGATGCTGGAAAAACTGGCGAAAGACGACGCAGAAAAATATCAGCAGTTCTGGAAAGAGTTTGGTCTGGTGTTGAAAGAGGGGCCGGCTGAAGACAACGCGAATCAGGAAACCATCGCCAAACTGCTGCGCTTTGCCACCAGCCAGAGTGAAGGCGCCGAGCAGACCATTTCGCTGGAAGATTATCTGAGCCGCATGGTAGAAGGTCAGGACAAGATTTACTATATCACCGCTGACAGCTATGCCGCTGCGAAGAGCAGCCCGCATCTGGAACTGTTCCGTAAGAAAGGCATTGAGGTGCTGCTGCTCTCCGATCGTATCGACGAATGGATGATGAGCTACCTCACCGAGTTCGACGGCAAAACCTTCCAGTCAGTGAGCAAAGCGGATGATTCCCTGAGCAAATTGGCCGACGAAGAGACTGAAGAGCAGAAAGAAGCGGAGAAAGCGCTGGAGCCGTTCGTTGAACGCGTGAAAACCCTGCTGGGCGAGCGCGTGAAAGAGGTGCGTCTGACACATCGTCTCACCGACACGCCAGCGATTGTTACCACCGATGCCAACGAAATGACCACGCAGATGGCGAAGCTGTTTGCTGCGGCCGGTCAGGACGTGCCGGACGTGAAGTACATCTTCGAGATTAACCCGGATCATACGCTAGTGAAACGTGTGGCTGATACGCAGGACGAAACGCGCTTTGCGGAGTGGGTTGAGCTGCTGCTGGATCAGGCGCTGCTGGCAGAACGCGGCACACTGGACGATCCGAACCAGTTTATCCGTCGTATGAACCAGCTGCTGACGGCGTAATCGCACCAAACTCGCAGGGTCGCCATTCACATGGCGACCTTTTTTATATCTGCTTTTATATCTGCGCCTGATCGCGCAGCCAATCGCGAAACAGCGTAATCTCCGCATCGTGCTGGCGCGATATCTTGGTCATCATCAGCGTCGCGCGATCGACGCGTACAAAGCCCAACGGTGCGATCAACGTTCCGTCACTCAACTCCTGACGCACCAACAGACGCGGTGCCATAATCACGCCTAAGCCATTTCTGGCTGCCTGAATGCCTAACGTTAAATTATCGAAGTGCTTGCCGATCCAGAAATTACCGCGCGCGCCGCTGGTTTTTGCCCATTCGGCCCACGCATGCAGTCGCGTATCGGCGTGCAGCAGCGGCAGCGCGGCAAGATCCTGCTCATTTCGAAAACGCACGGCAAACTGCGGAGCACATAGTGGGCCGATGTAATCATCGCTAATCAAAGTGGCATCAATATCCTCATCCGGCGATTGCTCTGCGCTGAGAATGAGCACGTCGGTGTGCTCGCTGCGCAGTTGGTCAATGTCCACCAGCGGCTGAAACTGCACTTCAATATCGGGATAGCGTTGATAAAAGCTGGCGATGCGTGGAATTAGCCATTGCGCCAGGAAGCTGGGCGCACAGGAGACGCTGAGATGATGGCGCATGCCGGTACGAATACTTTCGCAGCTGGTGGAGAGTTCACTAAAGGCTTTCTGACAGCTCACCAGCAAACGTTCACCGTGTGAGGTTAATTTGACGCGTCCGTTGGTGCGCACAAACAGCGGCTTGCCCATCCAGCTCTCCAGCTGCCGCACCTGATGGCTAATGGCGCTGTGGGTGACATGCAGACGTTCGGCTGCCACGCTAAAACTGCAATACAGTGCCGCCTGGTGGAAATAGTGCAGTGCACGTAACGATGGAAGCGCGGTCATACTCGTCCCCTGTGTAAAAACCTAACAGGGATTGTCAGTTTATATCATTTTAATGTCCAGCCGCATTGGCCTAACCTTTCCCCCAGATTCTGGCGGTTGACGGCTAAGCCTCTCTGTGGTTTTGCCAGAAATCGCCGTCACGTTGCACCTCCCGCACACAGCACAATAACAAGAGAAATATCACGCGATGGCTCCACAACTTGCTACTGCCAGGGCGGCGGCGGCGCGCGATAAGCTTCGCGGCTTGCTTTCCCGTCACTACCGGCTTGAAAATTACGACCTCTTCTTTGCACCCTCGTTGCATATTGCCCGGGTGCTGCTTTCCCAATTATTTCTGCGTCAGGAACAGGCGCGTAACCAAACCCGCTACGCGTCGCACTATCCGGTTAGCGAACTCAGCGTGCTGCCTACCTTGCCGATGATGGCGGGCAACATTGCGCTGGTGGAACATATCGATATGCAGCACGGGCGCGTGCGGGCGCTGAGCGAATGCCAGAGTCAGGGGGTTACGGATGCCTCAGAATCCTTTGCCACCCAGCTGCATAAACGTCTTATCAGCGATGCGCGGCTCTTTGTTACGCATTTGGATCGACACGCCGCCTTGTGTAGCGATCTGGTGCTGATCGCTTTACGTACTGCTGATTTCAGCACCCTGGTACGCAGTGAGCTGCGGTTGTTTGAGCAGGGGCTTGCTTTCGGCGCCGCAGCCGAACAAGCGCTGGCGATAATGGAGAACGACGACTGGCGGCCGTTCAACATCGCAACGGTAGAAAGTATCGCGCTTGAAGCCCCGCTAATGCTGCGATCAATTCAGCAACCGGGGTTGCCGTTCGCCCTTTTTCCCTTACCTATCGGGCTGAATGTCAGCACGTTTCCTCAGGATATTCAGGTGCTATCTTCTCCGCAGCGCTTACGTCTGCGTGCTAACGTTCGTGGCAGCGTGAACAAACATCTCAACGTCACTAACACCTTAAAAACACGACTGAAGGAAGCGCTGATACGTAGCCGAAATTCCTAAAAACAGGCACTCTGCTAGTATTCCCTGACAAAGCAGGTCAAAGTAGACCTTTCGTCAGAAGCGTGCCCGTTTCCTTGTGGTGCGCGGGGCATAATGGTATGTTCTTCGCCTTCTCAGATTGAACAATGCGATTCGCAAGGGGAATTACGCAATGCGTATTATTCTGCTCGGAGCACCGGGCGCAGGTAAGGGCACTCAGGCTCAATTTATCATGGAGAAATACGGTATTCCGCAAATCTCCACGGGTGACATGCTGCGTGCGGCAGTGAAAGCGGGCTCCGAATTGGGCCAGCAGGCAAAAGCGATCATGGATGCCGGTAAACTGGTGACTGACGAGTTGGTGATTGCGCTGGTTAAAGAGCGTATCGCGCAGGAAGACTGCAAAAACGGTTTCCTGCTCGATGGCTTCCCACGCACCATCCCGCAGGCTGACGCCATGAAAGAAGCGGGCATCAAAGTCGACTACGTGCTGGAGTTTGCCGTACCCGACGAGCTGATTGTGGATCGTATTGTGGGTCGTCGCGTGCATACGCCATCGGGCCGCGTTTATCACGTCACCTACAATCCACCGAAAGTGGAAGGTAAAGATGACCTGACCGGCGAAGAGCTGACCACGCGTAAAGATGACCAGGAAGAGACCGTGCGTAAGCGTCTGGTGGAATACCATCAGCTGACCGCACCGCTGATTGCCTACTACGGCAAAGAAGCGCAAGACGGCAATACCGAATATCACAAAATCGACGGCACGCGTCCCGTCGCTGAAGTGAGCACGCAATTGGCCACGATCCTCGGCTAAGGCGTCCAGAGGGCCGGTTGTCCGGCCCTTTTGCAGCAATTGCTTTCTCCTCCCTCGATTTCCGCTACAATTTCCCCTGATTTTGATTTGACCCATTCGTTTCGACATCAAGGAAATACAATGAGGCAAGAAAAGCCCGGGGTTTTACTGGTTAATTTAGGTACACCAGAGGCACCCACCACACCTGCGGTTAAGCGCTATCTAAAACAATTTCTCGGCGATCCACGCGTGGTTGATACGCCGCGTTGGTTATGGTGGCCGATTCTCAATTTCATCATCCTGCCGTTCCGCTCGCCGCGCGTCTCGAAACTCTATGCATCCGTGTGGATGGACGAAGGTTCACCCTTGATGGTATTCAGCAAGCGCCAGCGTGAAGCCCTGGCACAGCGCCTGGATATGCCGGTTGAGCTCGGCATGAGCTACGGCCAGCCAAGCCTGGATAGCGCGCTGCAGCGCCTGCTGGCGCAGGGCGTCACTAAACTGATCGTGCTGCCGCTCTATCCGCAGTTCTCATGCTCAACGGTAGCCGCTGTTTGGGATGGGTTAGCCACGAGCTTTAAACCGCTGCGCTCGCTGCCGGAAGTGGCTTTTATTCGCGATTATGCCGAACACCCGGCCTATATCGCTGCCCTGAAAGCCTCGGTAGAACGCTCGTTCGCGCAGCATGGCGAACCGGATCTGCTGGTGCTGTCGTATCACGGCATTCCGCAGCGTTTCGCCAATGAAGGTGATGATTATCCGCAGCGCTGCAAAGACACCACCGCTGCGTTAGCGGCCGCGTTAGGTATTGCGCCGCATAAAATCATGATGACCTTCCAGTCGCGCTTTGGCCGTGAGCCGTGGTTGACGCCGTACACCGATGAAACCATGAAGAGTTTGCCGGCGAAAGGCATCAAGCATGTGCAGGTGATGAGTCCCGGCTTTGCTGCAGATTGCCTGGAAACGCTAGAGGAGATCAGCGGAGAAAACTGCGAGATCTTCCTGCATGCCGGTGGTGAAAAGTTCGAGTACATTCCTGCGCTCAACGATGATGCCGAGCACATTGAAATGATGCTGCAGCTGGTCAACGCACGCCGTTAATGGTGCGGCAGAGAGTGTGATATCATTCTCTGCCTGATTTTCCCTGACGGCACTCTCGATGAAATTTCCCGGCAAACGCAAATCCAAACACTATTTCCCCGTTAACGCGCGCGATCCGCTGCTGCAAGCTACGCAGCAAGAGCAGGAAGAGGGCAGCTGGGTGGTGGGTATCGACCAGACGCTGGTGGATATTGAAGCTAAAGTCGATGATGACTTTTTGCAGCGTTACGGCCTTAGCGCCGGCCATTCGCTGGTTATCGACGATACGACTGCCGAAGCACTCTATAACGAACTGATGCGTGAAGAGCTCATCAGCCATCAATTCGCGGGTGGCACCATCGGCAATACGCTGCACAACTACTCGGTACTCGCCGACGATCGCTCGGTGCTGCTGGGCGTGATGTGTAACAACATCCAGATTGGCGGCTATGCCTATCGCTACCTGTGCAACACATCCAGCCGCATGGATCTTAACTTCCTGCAGGGCGTGGACGGCGCCATTGGCCGCTGCTTCACGCTGATTGGCGAGCAGGGCGAACGCACCTTTGCCATCAGTCCGGGTTTAATGAACCAGCTGCACGCCAGCAACATTCCGGAAGAGGTGATTGCCGGCGCGTCGGCGCTGGTGCTGACGTCGTATCTGGTGCGCTGCCAGCCGGGCGAACCGATGCCGGAAGCGACGCTGCGTGCTATTGAATACGCAAAGAAACACAATGTGCCGGTGGTGCTAACGCTCGGCACTAAATATGTGATTCAGGATAACCCGCAGTTCTGGCGCGACTTCCTGCGCGATCACGTCTCGATTGTCGCGATGAATGAAGAAGAGGCTTTCGCGTTGACCGGTGAGCAAGACCCTTTGCTGGCATCGAACATGGCGCTGGATTGGGTGGATCTGGTGTTGTGCACCGCTGGGCCAACCGGTTTGTACATGGCCGGCTTCACGGAAGAGGAATTCAAGCGCAAAACCAACCATCCGCTGCTGCCGGGCGCGTTGGCTGAGTTCAACCAATATGAATTTAGTCGGGCGATGCGTCACAAGGATTGCGACCAGCCGCTGCGTATTTTCTCGCATATCGCGCCTTACATGGGCGGACCAGAAAAGATTATGAACACCAATGGCGCGGGCGATGGCGCGCTGGCGGCACTGCTGCATGATATCACCGCCAACAACTTCCACCGCCAAAAGGTGCCTAACTCCAGCAAACACGGACGAGCCTATCTGACGTATTCCTCGCTGGCACAGGTGTGTAAATACGCCAACCGGGTGAGTTATCAGGTGTTGAACCAGCATTCACCACGCCTGACGCGTGGCCTGCCGGAGCGGGAAGACAGTTTAGAAGAGTCGTACTGGGATCGTTGATGATATCGTTGATGATGGCATCGGTGCGCATGAATGCGCACCCTACAAAAAAGGTCACCATTCATGGTGACCGATTCACGCTTAACTGACGAGCATTACGCCATTTATGGCGATCTTAACAATGACCGCACTCATTTAAATCGGGCACTCGCGCACAATCGGGTTCTGCGCAATCTCTTCTTCCAGCACGTGCAGCATGCTATTGGCGATTTCACGTTCACCCATCACCACGCGATTGGCGCCGCGCTCCATAATATAGGTCACTTCATCGTCGTAATGCGCACGCGCAATAATCTCAATGTCGGGACGCTTCTCACGCGCCGCCGTAACGACTTCGCCCGCTTCATACCCATTTGGAATCGTCAGCAGCAGCCAGCGTGCGCAGTCGAGCCGCGCCAGCTCCATGGTATCAACGCGAGCTGCATTGCCCAGCACCGCTTTAATACCTTGCTCACGTAGCGCTTCAACGCGTGGGCGGGAATTCTCCACCACCACCAGCGGCACATCCGCATCCATCAGTTTTTGCCCCAGCAGGCTGCCGACGCGACCATAGCCGACCAGCACCGCGTGGTTGCAGATATCCACCGGAATCTGCTTCTCTTCTTCGATAGCTTCTTCCAGCGTCTGCTCTTCCATGGTCTCGGTTTTATCGAGGTAGCGCTCCAGCACGGTAAACAGAATGGGGTTGAGCATGATAGAGAGAATTGCCGCCGCCAGCACCAGATTGCGGCCTTCATCGCTCAACATACCCAGCGAAATACCGAGGCCGGCCAGAATAAAGGCAAATTCACCAATCTGCGCCAAACTCACCGAAATGGTCATGGCGGTGCGGCGTGAATGACCCAATAGCGTAACCAGCAGCCACGCGGCGATCGATTTACCGAGGACGATAATCGCCAGCGCGCCGAGCACCGCCAGCGGCTGTTCAATCAGAATCATCGGGTCAAACAGCATGCCAACGGAAACAAAGAACAGTACGGCGAAGGCATCGCGCAGCGGCAGGGTATCGTGTGCCGCGCGGTGGCTCAGTTCCGATTCGTTCAGCACCATGCCGGCAAAGAAGGCGCCGAGTGCAAAGGAAACATCAAAGAACTCGACCGCACCAAAGGCGATACCGAGTGCCAGCGCCAAAACCGCAAGGGTAAACAGCTCACGCGAACCGGTAGCGGCACTTTTTGCCAGAATCCACGGCACCACGCGACGTCCTACCACCATCATCAGCACCATAAAGGCGACCACTTTGCCGATGGTGAGCAGCAGATCCCACAGCAGCAGCGTTGGGCTGGCATTGCCCTGTTCGAGCATGCCGGCGATGGCAGGCAGTAGCACCAGCGTCAGCACCATCACCAAATCTTCAACGATTAGCCAGCCAATGGCGATTTGTCCGCGCTGGCTATCAATGAGCTGACGTTCTTCCAGCGCACGCAGCAGTACCACGGTGCTGGCGGTTGAGAGACACAGCCCAAACACCAGGCCGGTCATCCACGACCAGCCCATCGTCCAGGAAAGCCCCATTCCCAGCAGCGTCGCCACGGCGATTTGCGCGATGGCGCCGGGAATGGCGATAGACTTTACCGACATCAAATCCTTGAGCGAGAAGTGCAAACCGACGCCGAACATCAGCAGAATCACACCGAGTTCAGCCAGTTCAGGGGCAAGATTGGTATCCGCGACAAAGCCTGGTGTGAAAGGGCCGGCCAGCACGCCCGCCAATAAATAGCCGACCAGCGGTGAGATGCGCAGGCGATTTGCCAGCATACCAAGGAGAAATGCGAGGACCAATCCCCCGACAATGGTAGTGATCAACGGTGTGGTGTGATGCATGCCTGTCTCCTTGTGTGCAAATGTATCCGCTTGTAACAACCTAGTGTAATGCACAATCGCTAACCGCGTTTAAACATTTGAGCGGTAAAAAGTCGCTAAATTGAAAAAATGAGATAAAAACGGTGCTGAAGCTGCATTTTCATCACTTATCTCAGGTTATCGGCAGGAAACATGCAGAGCGAGAGGGGGCAAGGAAAAACAGTTGCCCCCGCGAAAGAAGGTCAGGCGTGGCGATTATCGGGGAGGAAAGCGGTTAAAAGGCCGATAAGGGGAAGCCAGGCGCAGATTTGATAAACCCATTCGATACTGGTGTGGTCGGCCACCACGCCGAGCACGGCGGCTCCCAGCCCACCCATACCAAAGGCGAAGCCGAAAAACAGCCCAGAAACCATACCGATACGTCCCGGCATCAGCTCTTGGGCGTAGACCAAAATGGCGGAAAATGCCGAGGCAAGAATCAGCCCGATGATCACGCTCAGTACGCTGGTCCACATTAAGTTGGCATGCGGCAAGAGAAGCGTGAACGGGGCAACGCCAAGGATAGACACCCAAATCACGTATTTTCGTCCAATCTTATCGCCAATAGGCCCACCGATAATGGTGCCTGCAGCCACCGCGCCGAGGAAGGCAAACAGGTGGAATTGCGAAGCCTGCACGGAAAGCCCGAATTTCTGTATTAAATAGAAGGTGTAATAGCTGCTGATGCTGGTGAGATAGAAGTACTTGGAAAAGATCAGCAGCAGCAAAATACTTATGGCCAGTGCGACTTTTTTACGCGGCAGCGGATTCACCGGCGCCACGGTGGTGCTGGATTTGCTCGCACGCTGCTGGTGGCTATACCAACGGCTCACCTGCAGCAGCACGATAATACCCAGCAGCGCTACCAGCACAAACCAGCCAAGATGGCCTTTGCCGTAAGGCGCCACGATCATCGCCGCCAGCAGTGGCCCCAGTGCGCTGCCAAAGTTGCCGCCTACCTGAAACAACGACTGTGCCAAACCGTGACGACCGCCGGAAGCCATACGCGCCACGCGTGAAGATTCCGGATGGAATACCGACGAACCGCTTCCCACCAGCGCGGCAGCCAGCAGCACTTGCGGATAGGTCGTGGAAAAGGTCAGCAGAATCAACCCACATAGCGTTAAGCCCATGCCCACCGGTAGCGACCAGGGTTTGGGGTACTTATCGGTGTAGTGACCAATCAGCGGTTGCAGCAGCGAGGCGGTGACCTGAAAAGTCAGTGTAATCAAGCCGATCTGTACAAAATTGAGGTTAAAATCTTTCTGCAACATCGGATAGATGGCTAGCAACAAAGATTGCAGCATATCGTTAAGCAGATGCGCGAGGCTGATGGCGCCTAAGATGCCAAAAGCGGTGCGGCCCGGTGCGCGTGCCGGTGATGCGAGTTCACTTGCCATAATAATCCTGAAAAGGGCGGTTATCGTTATCAGATTGTTACTTACTGATTGACTCTATAAGCCTTTCGTCTTGAGTTAAAGTGCCATCTGTGCGACACAGGTGGGCGATAAAGCACATTTAGTCCACAGCTCAGTGGAAAAACGCAGAATAAGGAGATCGGCTTTGTTTTTATTACCGCGAAGAGGGCGCTGGGTGGCGCTGCTGATGTTACTGCTGCCGATGCTGGCGCAAGCATGGCAAACGGATCGCAGCTATCGTTTCAGTATTCTGCATACCAACGATCATCACGGACGTTACTGGACTAATGCACAAGGTGAATACGGCCTGGCCGCTCAAAAAACATTGATGGATCAACAGCGCTATGATGTTCAGGCCAAAGGTGGCGGTGCGCTGATCCTGTCGGCAGGCGATGTGAACACCGGCGTGCCAGAGTCAGATATGCTGGATGCTGAACCGGATATACGCGGCATGAATCTCGTGGGCTATGACGCCATGGCGCTGGGAAATCATGAATTTGATAAACCGCTTAGCGTGCTACAAAAGCAGCAAAAGTGGGCCAAATTCCCCTTCCTTTCGGCCAATATCTATCAAAAAGGCACCGATAAGCGCTTATTTAAGCCGTGGGCGACATTTAATCGTATGGGCTTGAAGATTGCCGTAATTGGCCTGACGACGACCGACACGCTGCGCATCGCCAATCCTGAGAACATCGCGACGATAGATATTCGCGATCCGGTGCAAGAGACCGAGAAAGTGGTAGCTGAGCTGCGTGCCACTGAAAAACCTGACGTTATCATCGCGCTGACGCACATGGGCCATTATGACGATGGCCAGCATGGCAGTAATGCGCCGGGCGATGTGGAGTTAGCGCGCAGCCTGCCGCCGGGTACCATCAACGTGATTGTTGGTGGTCACTCGCAGGATGCCGTGTGCATGGCAAAAGAGAATGTCAGCGTGAAAGATTATCAGCCGGGCCAACCTTGCCAGCCGGATCGCCAGAACGGCGTGTGGATTATGCAGGCCAAAGAGTGGGGCAAGTTTGTTGGTCGCGGCGACTTCACCTTCCGTAACGGCGAGCTGACGCTGGATAGCTACCAGCTGATCCCGGTTAATCTAAAGCACAAAGTGAAGAACCTCGACGGCAGCGAATCCTGGCTCACCTGGCAGGAAGAGATCCCGAAAAACAGCGCGATGATGAAGTTGTTAACCCCTTACCAACTGCGCGCAGGCAAGAAGCTGGATGTCAACGTCGGCAGCAGTGACGGTGTGTTTGTCGGTGAGCGCGACAAGGTGCGTTTTGAGCAAACCAATCTTGGCCAGCTGATTTTACGTGCGCAAATGGCGGCGACCAAAGCAGACTTTGCGGTTATGAGCGGCGGTGGCATTCGCGCTTCGCTGGACAAGGGTAATCTCAGCTGGCGCGATCTGCTGCAGGTGCAGCCGTTCGGCAATCAGGTGGTGTCGGTTACGCTCACTGGCAATGAGTTGCTGAACTATCTGGCAACGGTGGCCAATATCAAAGTGGATTCAGGCGGCTTCGCGCAGTTCACCAACATCAGTCTGGTGGCGGATGGCAAAGGCGTTAGCGAGGTGAAGATCGACGGCGCAGCGCTGCAAAAGGATAAAACCTACCGTATGGCGACGAATAGCTTTAATGCTAGCGGTGGCGACGGTTATCCGGTGATCGAAAACCATGCCGGATTCAGCAATAGCGGGCTGCGCGATGCGGATGTGCTGCGTGAATTTGTCAGCCAGCATTCACCCTTAAAGGTCGATGATTTTGTACCAACCGGTATTGTGCATCTGACGGAAGCACAGATTGAGCAGCGTAATAAAGCCCAGGAGAAGGAGCGGAAGCCAAGCTATCCGCAGATGATTCTGGCGTGGATTTGGCCGCGCGCGGCACAACACTGAACGCCGATTTCCTGGTGCGCATGAATGCGCACCCTACAAAAAACCGGCGATATCCACGTAGGGCCACCCTTCATGGTGACCGATTCACGCTTAACTGACGAGCATTACGCCATGAATGCGCGCCCTACAAAAAACCGGCGATATCCACGTAGGGTCGCCATTCATGGTGGCCGATTCACGCTTAACTGATGAGGATTACGCCATGAATGCGCCCCCTACAAAAACCCGGCGATATCCACGTAGGGCCACCATTCATGGTGGCCGGTTTATCAAGCCTGGCAATTTTTCTGCGTCACCCATCGTTGACGCAACTTATCCCACACCCAGTTGTAGACCATGGTGTAAGGCAGGAAGAACAGAAAGAACGCCACTTCCAGCACGAAAGCGTCCAGCAGCGAAATATTCAGCATCCAGGCCGCAATCGGCAAGCCGATCAGGATAAAGCCCCCTTCAAAACCCAGCGCATGCATTGCACGCAGACCGAAGCCGCGTTTAACCTGTGGCGGCCAGATGCGATCAAAGCCGGTGTTATAGATCATGTTCCACAGCATGGCGACGGTCGACAGCATTATCGCTAACGCGCCCATCTGAAACAGCGGTTTCTCCATGATCCAGGCAGCCAGCGGCGCAACAGTGATAAGTGCCAACCCTTCAAAGCCTGCGGCATGACAAAAACGTTCTTTCAGCGAACGGGTACGCATATAAACCTCCTGATTAGTGATGTCGCACATTTTGGCACTCTGTAATGCTAAGATAAAATGATCACCTATCGATAAAAGCGATGGATCACTATGAAGTACTCCCCGGAATCTCTAGAAGCCTTTGTGCAAACCGTGGCCAGCGGATCGTTTTCCGCTGCTGCGCGTGCGCTGGCAAAAAGCCAGTCAACCATCAGCAGCGCGGTCGCTAACCTGGAGGATGATTTGGGTTTTACGCTGTTCGATCGCAGTGGGCGTCAGCCGGTGCTGACCGAGCATGGCCAGCGCGCCTTCGCGCAGGTGCAGCAAATTCTCGCCGCTAGCCAGCGGCTGGATGAGCTGGCGGTGCGTTTGTCGCAAGGCGTGGAACCGCGGCTCAGCCTGGCGATTTCAGATTTCTGGCAGGCCGATCATCACCAAAATCTGCTTAATCGCTTTGACCAACGATATCCGGATATTGAGTTCGAATGCATGATTGCCGAGGATGCTGATGCGCTGGATCTTTTACAGGCCGGGCGGGTGCATCTTGGTGTGGTGCGAGCTCAGCCGCAACTGCCGCCAGATTTGGCGGTTGCGCGCTTGCAGGTGGGGGCACAGATGGCGATCTATCTGCATCAGGATCATGCTTTATCGCAGCTGCAGCAGGTGAGTGAAGGGCAGCTGGGTGAGCTGCGGCATTTACGGCTTAATACCTGGGTGCAAACGCGTGAGCCGCTGCCCGCGGGGCGCGTATGGTCAGCGCCATCCTATTTGCTGCTGCTGGAGATGGCAGAGCAGGGTTTCGGCTGGAGCGTGTTGCCGCGCTGGCTGGTGGAGCAATTTGGGCATCAGGTACTAAAAGAGCTGCCGGTGCCGGGCTGGCCGCAGCGTATTGCGGTCGATGTGGTGTGGTCGCGACGTAACCCGCCGGGACCGGCTGGTCGCTGGATGATCGACCAGCTCTGCGCCCAGCAGCCCGATTAGCTTCGACGCGCCACATCGGCCAGCGGTGCATCCAGCAGGCGCGACAAATCCTGCGCGGCCAGCTCAATATCCAGCCCGCGCTTGCCTCCGGAGATAAAGATGGTGGCGAATTCCGCAGCCTGCTGATCGATTACCGTTGGCAGACGTTTTTTTTGTCCGAGTGGACTAATTCCCCCTACCAGATAACCGGTCACGCGCTGCGCCAGCTGCGGATCGGCCATATCGGCCTTTTTAGCGCCCAGCGCCTTCGCCACTTTTTTTAGATCCAGCTGCGATGAGACGGGCGTGACCGCCACTGCCAGTGCTTTGGCATCACCGTTTAGCGCGACCAGTAAGGTTTTGAACACCTGACGCGCATCCAGATTCAGTTTACGTACCACCTCGTCACCAAAATTGGTTTCATGGCTATCGTGATCGTAAGGGTGCAGGGTAAAGGTGACGTTTTGTTTTTCCAGCAGTTTTACCGCAGGCGTCATATTTAATCCTTGTTAGGAAGATTCTTATTTCATTTTGAATGGAAAAAGAGTGGCGAAATTCTGAACTTTGCGCGAGAATTGGCCCGCGCCAGCAAGAGATTGCTGGTGATAACCAAAATCATAAACAAATTCCTCTTTGACGGGCCAATATTATTATTGGCCTTCTTTTTTTGTGATTTTTATTGTTATTTGCACCCTTCTACCGCTCGCCATGAATGGCGACCCTACGATGGGCAATGCCAATCTTGGCGTACCGGAATGGCCTAACGCTTCAGCAATCCCGGCAAATTATCGTCGCCATACAGATGCAGTGCCCCTATTGCCACCACATATCGCCCTTTCGGTAACGCCAGCAGCAGCTCACGCCAGTGCTGATTACGATTTCGCATCAGCGTGTCATTCAACTCACTGCTAAAGGTGGTAGGCAGCGCCACCGGCTGCTGCTTTGGCGGGGCATCCAGCCACCAGCTGATCATGGTTTGCAGCAGACGCGCGTTGGTATGCCAATGCTCAAGGGTATCCAGCAGCAGCGGCAATCCATCCTGCGGCAGTGATTTCAGCAGGGCGATCTGAGTTTCCGGACCTTCCAGTTCAATGATGCGTTTATTGGCGGCTTTCGCTGCCTGTAACAGCTGGTAATCAATGCCAAACTGTGGACGCAACCCCAGCCGCTGCGCCTGCTGCGCCTGTAACATAAGCGCGATTTGCCAAAATGGCAGCGTGTCGAACAGGCTAATTGATAGCGATAGCTCATCACACAACGCCTGCAGCCGCAGCAAAACCTCTGCGTCGAGCCGCGTTGCCAGCGGCGGATATTCATCATCGTTGCTGAAGGGCGATCCGCCTTGAGTGATATCCGCTTCAACAATCAGCGCGTCGGCTTTATTCAGCTGGCGCAGTAAACCGGCGGGCAAAGGTTGCATGTCACGCGTGCCCATATGAATGCTGCCAGCCAGATGCAGGCGGCGGTTATCCAGATGGATATCCATAGCCGGCCAGCTGTAACTGGCCGGGAAAAGGATCGCGATCCGTTGTTGGATGCTGTGCCACAGACCGTGTCTCATTCCCTGTCCTTTTGAAGTCAAAAATCCATGCTAGCGATTTCACTCACTGAAAAACAGGGCCGGAGTGGCTATTGCCGTTGCGCGGGCTTGAATCGCAACAATCGGTTAGCGTTACTCACCACGGTAATGGACGACAGCGCCATTGCAGCGCCTGCTACGATCGGGCTGAGTAACATACCGGTAAAGGGATAGAGCACACCGGCAGCAATCGGAATACCCAGGCTGTTGTAAATAAAAGCACCCAATAGGTTCTGGCGCATATTGCGCAAGGTAGCGCCCGCTATCGCCAGTGCATCGGCAACACAGTGCAAATCGTTGCGCATTAGCGTCATTGCGGCGGTTTCCACCGCTACGTCGCTACCGCCGCCCATTGCAATGCCGACATCTGCCTGCGCCAGCGCCGGTGCATCATTGATGCCGTCACCAACCATCACCACTTTGCGACCTTGCTGCTGCAGCTGGATAATGGCCTGGGCTTTGCCGTCGGGGAGTACGCTGGCAATCACTTCATCAATCCCCGCTTCGGCGGCGATCGCCTGTGCGGTTTTCTGATGATCGCCCGTCAGCATAATTAAGCGGTAGCCCTGCTGATGCAGGCGCTGTAACGCCGCTTTGCTCTCTGGTCGCAGGCTGTCACGCAGCGCGATTAAACCGAGCAATTGGTGTGTATCCGCTAACAACACCGGCGTAGCGCCTTGCGCCGCGAAGCGCTCGATATCCGCTTGTGCCGCGCTGTAATCAATGTGCTGCTCGCTCAGTAACGCCTGATTACCCAGTAGCAGCGTTCTGTCGGCAACTTTAGCGCTGATGCCTTTGCCGCGTATTGTACGAAATTGCTTAACCGCCTCGGCGCTCTCCGACGGTGCCGCGTCGAGAATTGCTTTGGCCAGCGGATGGCTGGAGCCTTGTTCCAGTTGTGCCGCCGCCTTCAAAACCTGCTGGCGATCCCAGTCGCCATACAGCACCACATCGCTCACTTGCGGCGTGCCGCGCGTCAGGGTGCCGGTTTTATCAAACACGATGGTGTCAACTTCGCTGGCGCGCTGTAGTGCATCGGCATCACGCACCAGCACGCCGAGTTCCGCCGCCCGACCTACACCCGCGATGACCGACATTGGCGTGGCTAAGCCTAACGCGCAAGGGCAGGCGATAATCAGTACGGTAGTCACAATCACCAGGGTATAAGCCAGCTGTGGCTGCGGGCCAACCAGATACCACATCAGGCCGCTGAACAGCGCAATCGCCACCACTACCGGCACAAATACTGCGGAGATGCGGTCCGCAAGGCGGCCAATATCCGGCTTGCTGCTCTGCGCCTGACGCACCAGATTGATAATGCGTGCCAGCGTAGTGTGGCTACCGGTAGCACGCGCGACAAACTGCAGCGTGCCGTCCTGCACCAGCGTCCCGGCAAAAATGTTGTCTCCGGGCTGTTTGGCCTGCGGTACCGCTTCACCGGTGAGCATCGCTTCATCAAGCCAGGCTTCACCGTTGGCAACCTCGCCATCTACCGGCACACGATCGCCGGTCACCAGTTTTAGTAGCATGCCCGGCTGAACATCGCTCAGTGGTAGCAGCGTTTCACCGTGTTCGTTAACGACGCGCGCCTGCGCGGGCGTCAAATCCAGCAGTCGTTCCAGTGCTTTTGAGGCGCGCTGCCGTGCGCGCTGTTCCAGCGCATGACCGAGATTAATCAGGCCAACGATCATCACGCTGGCTTCGAAATAGAGATGACGCGCCTGATGCGGAAAAAATTCTGGCCAGATGGCCACGCTCATGGAGTAGAGCCATGCTGCACCGGTTCCCAGCGCGACAAGGGTGTCCATGGTGGCGGTGCCGTGACGCAAGCTGCGCCATGCGCTGCGGTAGAAGTGCCCGCCAGCAATCAGCATCACCAGCAAGGTGATGATACCCAGCGTACGCCACAGGGTTTGGTTATCAGCACTCAACATCATGTTGTCGCCGAGCATGCCCCAAATCATCATTGGTACGCCGAGCAGCAGCGCCAGCGCTGACTGCCAGCTAAAACGGCGCATGGCTTGTTGAGCGCTAACCTGCTGACGCTCCCGGCGGGTCTGTTCATCATCGATCACTTCGGCGGAATAACCGGCCTGATCAACCGCGCTAACCAGCGCTTCGGCCGTCGCATCACCCACGATTAGCGCACTACGCTCACCGAGGTTGACGCGAGCCTGGCTCACGCCGGGCACTTTTTGTAACGCTTGCTCCACGCGGCTGACACAGCTGGCACAGCTCATGCCGCCAATCAATAAGTGATGCACGGCAAGATTTTCTTCTGCCGGTTGCGACTCCGTTGTCAGCGCCTCCGGCGGCGGCTCTGTAGCTGTCAACGGATCAGGCTTTGGGCTGGCAGCGCCATCTTTCAGCACGGCGTGGTAGCCAGCTTGTTCCACCGTGGCGATCAGATCGCTGGCACTGGCTGCGCCAATAACACGCGCTTCTTGCTGGGTAACTTCCGCCTGCTCGACATCGCTGCGCTGTTCGAGCGCCTCTTTAACGCGTTTTACACAGTGGCCGCATGACAAACCGTCCAGCGCCAGCAGTTGTGTGTGTGACATGGTTTATTCCTCATGTTGGTTTTGACTGCATGCAAAATTTGCATTAGATATAGAGCCTAAACCTTCCATTCAGGGGAAGGTCAAGAGGTGAATATGAACATCAGCGATGTGGCAAAAAAAACCGGGCTCACCAGCAAAGCGATTCGCTTTTACGAAGAGAAAGGCGTGGTGACGCCGCCAGCGCGCAGTGACAATGGTTATCGCCATTACGCTGCGCATCATATTGATGAGCTCAACCTGCTGCGTCAGGCGCGACAGGTAGGATTTACGCTGGAAGAGTGCCGTGAAATGGTGGCGCTTTTTAACAATCCCGCACGTCACAGCGCCGATGTAAAAGCGCGTACCTTGCAGAAAGCCGCCGAGATTGCCGCGCATATTGAAGAGTTACATGCCATGCGCGCGCGGTTGCTGGCGCTAGCAGAAGCCTGTCCGGGCGATGACGGCGCAGAGTGTCCGATTATCAATCATCTGGCAGGGTGCTGCCATCAGGCCGAGGGAAAGCGCGGCTGAATGATTAGCGTAATACCGACGACGCCGGTCACAATCACCGGCGTACCGGCAGGCAGATCGCTCTCCGCCTGCACGCGCCAGCTGCTGTCACCAATGCGCACGTGGCCAAGGCCATTTTTTAGGGTGTTATCCAGCGTGAGCTGCATCCCCATTAATTGGCTGCCGCGCTGATTGAGCGTATTGGGCTGCTGTGACGATTCACGATAGCGCATCCAGCGGTACCAGAAAAAAACGCTCAGCAGCGTCATCACCGCAAACATAATTCCCTGGCTGGTCCATGAGATGGGAACAATCCATTCAATCAGCGCCACGGCCACCGCCGCTAAGCCGCTCCACAGCAAGTAACCGCTGGTGCCCAGCATTTCGGCGGCAAGCAGCAGGCCGCCCAGAGTGAGCCAGAACCAGTGGGGGTGCGCAATCAGCTCCATGAGGATCATGGTCTGCGCTCCTGACGGCTCTCCTTCAGCAGTTCACTGATCCCGCCTATCGCGCCAAGCAAGCTACTGGCATCAAGCGGCATCATCACCACTTTGCTATTGTTAGCCTCCCCGATTTTTTGCAGGGCATCGGTGTATTTCTGCGCCACAAAATAGTTCACAGCCTGAATGTCCCCGGCGGCTATTGCTTCAGACACCATGCGCGTAGCATTGGCTTCGGCTTCGGCCTGGCGTTCACGCGCTTCGGCTTGCAGGAAGGCCGAGGTACGTTCACCTTCTGCTTTAAGGATCTGCGACTGTTTGTCACCTTCGGCGCGCAGAATCGCGGCCTGACGTACACCTTCCGCGCCCAGAATGTCGGCGCGTTTAGTTCGTTCCGCTTTCATCTGCGCGTTCATTGCCGCAATCAGCTCCTGCGGCGGACGCACATCACGGATTTCGATACGGGTGATTTTTACACCCCAGGGATTGGTGGCTTCATCGACGATATGCAGCAAGCGGGTGTTGATGTTATCGCGCTGTGACAGCATCTCATCCAGCTCCATGCTGCCGAGCACGGTGCGGATATTTGTCATCGTCAGATTAAGTATCGACAGTTCAAGATTGCTGACTTCATAGGCGGCGCGTGCCGGATCGACAACCTGGATAAAGCACACGGCATCAATCGTGACGTTGGCATTGTCTTTAGAGATGATTTCCTGCGAGGGGATATCCAGTACTTGTTCCATCATATTGATTTTGCGACCAATACGATCCATGAACGGGATGAGAAGATTTAAGCCAGGTGCCAGCGTTTTGGTGTAACGGCCAAAGCGTTCTACCGTCCACTGATAACCCTGTGGAACAATTTTTACTCCGGCCCACACGGTGACGAGTGCGAGCACAATAATGACGGGAATCACCGTTAACATATAACCTCCTGGCTGTCAGATTGTCGGGCCGAGTCGCTTCGGCCCGTTTAACGCGCGGTACCGATCAGTACAGCAGCGAGTAAAGCTGTCGGCGATAGCGGGTGGCGAGGGTATCGCCGGTGCCCAGCGCCGCTAAAATTTCCTGAAACATTTTACGCACCTGGCCGTCGCCGGCGCTGAGATCGCTCTTCAGGAAGCTAAACAGCAGTTCTAATGCTTCTTCGTTGCGGCCAACCTGATGCAGCTGTAAGGAGAGTTTAGCAGCCAGCTCAGCATTCGCGGGATCGCTCGCCAGCTGCTCCTGCAACAGCTGAATTTCAGGCGTATCGGCGGCTTGCTTCAGCAGGTCAATTTGTGAAACCAGGCTCTGATAACGCGTATCCTGATCCTGCAGCGGCACCTTATCCAACACCGTTTCCGCTTCATCGCTGCGGTTCAGGGTGATCAGCACTTCGGCCAGCAGGAAGCCAATTTCACTGTTTTGATTGCTCAGCTGCCAGGCATCTTTCAGCAGCGGCAGCGCATCCAGCGGTTTGCCTTCATGCATAAATTGCATGGCTTGCTGCGCTTTTACTTCTTCTTCACGCGGCAAGACCTTTTGCAGCAGAGCGCGAATCGCTTCCTCCGGCTGCGGGCCCTGGAAGCCGTCAACCGGCTGACCGTTCTGGAACAGGTAGACGGTAGGAATGGAACGCAGGCCAAACTGCGACGCCACCATCTGCTCTTTATCGCAATCCAGCTTCGCCAAAATAAACTGTCCGGCATACTCCTGCGCCAGACGTTCCAGCACCGGCGTCAACTCCTGACAGTGCTGACTGCGCTCGGACCAGAAATAGAACAGCACCGGCAGCTGCATGGACTGCTCTAACGTCTGTTGCAGGTTGGATTCGTTGATGTCGATAATCAAAGCGTGTGACATGAGTACGTCTCTTGGCAGAAAGTGTGTTGAGGATATGGGGGCAAGCTGCCCGTGTTCAAGTTCGATTCTGCGTTGCAGCTTAGTTGCTGCGCAAAATGCGATCCAGTATCCAACCTGGCAACAGCCGTTTCAGCAGGCTCATTGCCCAAGCCACCAGCGTCACCGGATAACGCAGGCGCGGATGTTTGCTCTCTAATGCGTGACGCAGTTTCGGCAAAATCGCTTCTGGTGGCAGAGTAAAGCGCGCGGCGATGCCGGGATTACGCACAGGTTTGTCTTGCTCGCCCTGATGCACGTTGTCGGTAAAGCGGGTGCTGATCGGGCCCGGCTCAATCAGGCTGACGCGCACGCCGGCATCGCGCACTTCGAGGCGGAGCGCATCGCTCCAGGCTTCCAGCGCCCATTTGCTGGCGGCATAGGCACCGCGTCCCGGCGTGGAGATCAATCCCAGCACCGAGCTGGTATTGACGATGCGTCCGTTGCCGCTGGCTTGCAGTGCAGGCAGCAGTCGCATGGTCAGTTGATGGGTGCCAAACAGGTTGGTGGAAAACTGCTTTTCCAACTGCTGACGTGATACGCTGCTGAGCGGCCCATACTGGCCAAAACCGCCGTTGTTAAACAGCGCATGCAGGCGATGATCGGTCAGTTCCAGCACGCGATCGGCCGCAGCATCGACGCTGGCGGCATCATCCAGATCCAGCTGCACGCCAATAAATCCCAGCGCTTCCATGCGTGCCACATCTTCAGCGCGACGACAGGCGGCAATCACGCGATAGCCACGCGCCAGTAAATCATTCGCGGCAACCAGGCCAATGCCGCTGGAGCAGCCGGTGATGAGAATTGTTCTTTGCATTTTTTTACCCGTTAAAATCACGCGTCTGGATTAATCATGCTTTACTAACGGAGCCAGTTCGGTCGCCATCAGATTGGCGATAAACGGCTGAGCATCCGGATTGGGGTGAATGCCGTCCTGCTGCATCCACTCCGGCTTCAGGTAGACCTGCTCCATAAAGAAGGGCACCAGAGGAATGTTGTACTGCTGTGCCAGGCGCGGATAAATCGCGCTGAACGCCTCCGTATAGCGACGTCCATAATTGGCAGGTAGACGAATCTGCATCAGCAGCGGCTGCGCCTTAGCGGCTTTCACTTCGTCGATCACTTTGGTCAGATCGGCAGCGATATTCTGCGGAGGGAAACCGCGCAGGCCATCGTTACCGCCCAATTCGATTAACACCCAGCGCGGTTGATGCTGTTTTAATAGGTCAGGCAAACGTGCCAGCCCAAGGCCTACGGTATCTCCGCTGATGCTGGCGTTCACCACATTGGGCTGCTGTTGCCACGTTTTATTCAGCAGGCTGGGCCAGGCCGCCGTGGCCGACATGCGATACCCGGCGCTCAGGCTATCGCCCAACACCAGCAAGGTATCGGCGGCAGCGATACGCGACACCAGCAGAAGCAATAACAACAGGAAGGGATAATGCCAGCGGAAAACATTGTTGCAGTTCATCATCTTACTAAGTCCGTCGGTCAGGGAGAGCATCAGCTGACCATCCTTACCGGAGTTGAGCTGGTTGTCAAACCAGCCGAGACCATCGCCTTAATTGGCGAATCTGGCTCGGGTAAATCCACGCTGCTGGGTATTCTGGCGGGCCTGGACGATGGCAGCAGCGGCGAGGTGCACCTGCTGGGCCAGCCGCTACACAACATGAACGAAGAGCAGCGAGCGGCGCTGCGCGCGCGTGAAGTCGGCTTTGTCTTTCAATCCTTTATGCTGGTGCCGACGCTCAACGCGCTGGAAAATGTTCAGCTGCCGGCGCTGCTGCGTGGCGATAGCGATCGTGAAAGCCGCACCCAGGCCGTGGAGCTTTTGAGCGTGCTGGGGCTGAAAGATCGTCTGCACCATCTGCCCGCACAACTTTCTGGCGGCGAGCAGCAACGTGTGGCGCTGGCGCGCGCCTTTAGCGGTCGTCCCGGTCTGCTGTTTGCCGATGAACCCACCGGCAACCTCGATCGCAAAACCGGCGATCGTATCGCCGATCTGCTGTTCTCCCTCAACCGCGATTTTGCGACCACGCTAATCCTGGTGACGCACGATGAACAACTGGCGGCGCGTTGCGACCGCCGCTTACGGCTGCGTGACGGCAAATTGTGGGAGGAAGCATGATTTGGCGCTGGTTCTGGCGTGAGTGGCGATCGCCGTCGCTGCTGATAGTCTGGCTGGCGCTCACGCTGGCGGTGGCCTGCGTGCTGGCGCTGGGATCGATCAGCGATCGCATGGAAAAAGGGTTGAGCCAGCAGAGCCGTGACTTTATGGCGGGCGATCGCACCTTGCGCAGCAGCGCACCCGCGCCGCAAGCATGGCTGAGTAAAGCGCGTGACGAAGGTTTGTCTGTCAGCCGCCAGCTGAGCTTTATGACCATGACCTTCGCGCAAGAAACGCCGCAGCTGGCGGACGTTAAAGCCGTTGACGATGCCTATCCGATGTTTGGCACGTTGCAAACTGATCCACCGGGGCTGCGCCCCCAAGCGGGAACGGTGCTGGCCGCGCCGCGTTTGCTGGCGTTATTGAATTTGAAAGTGGGTGACAGCGTAGACGTCGGCGACACCACCTTGCGCATTGCCGGTGAAGTGATCCAGGAGCCGGATGGCGGCTTCAATCCGTTTCAGACTGCGCCGCGTTTGCTGATGAATCTGGCAGACGTAGAGAAAACAGGGGCCATTCAGCCGGGCAGCCGCCTGAGCTGGCGCTATAAGTTCTCGGGTGAACCGGCACCGCTGGCACGCTATGACCGGTGGATCGAACCACAGCTAAACGCCGATCAGCGCTGGGTCAGCGTCGAGAATTCGGAAGATGCGCTAGGGCGATCGATGCAGCGTGCGCAGCAATTTTTACTGCTCTCTGCGCTGCTAACGTTAATGCTGGCGATTGCTGCGGTGGCGGTGGCGATGAGCCATTACTGCCGCAGCCGCTACGATTTGGTGGCGGTGCTGAAAACGCTGGGCGCGACGCGTAAAGCGCTGCAGCGATTAATCATCGGACAATGGCTGGCGGTGCTGTTGCTGGCCGCCATCGTCGGCAGCGCGCTGGGGCAGGGCATTGAAGTCATCCTGCTGTTAATGCTGAAACCGGTGCTGCCCGCCGCGCTGCCGGCCGCCAGTTTCTGGCCGTGGCTGTGGGCAATTGACGCGATGTTCGTTATCTCGCTGTTGGTCGGTTCGCGTCCTTATCGTCTGCTGATGGCTACTCAGCCCCTGCGCGTATTGCGTCGCGATGCGGTGGCAAATGTGTGGCCGTTGCGCTTTTATCTGCCCGCCATGGCGCTGATCGTCATGGGGCTGCTGGCGCTACTCATGGGCGGGAGCAAAATGCTATGGGCGCTGCTGGCGGGCGTGGTGATGCTGGCGCTATTGCTGGCGTTGCTCGGCTGGGGCACGCTGCTGCTGCTGCGGAAGCTGGTGGTACGCAATCTGGCGCTGCGCCTGGCGATAAACCGCCTGCTGCGGCAACCGGCAATGACGCTCAGCCAGCTGGCGGCGTTTTCGCTGTCGTTTATGCTGCTGGCGCTGCTGCTGGTGATGCGCGGCGATCTGCTCGGTCGCTGGCAACAGCAGCTCCCCGCGGATAGTCCGAACTATTTCCTGCTGAATATCACCCAAGAGCAGGTGCCGCAGGTTCGCGATTTTCTGAATGGGCATCACATTAAACCTGAAACCTTCTATCCGATTGTTCGCGCGCGCCTGACCGAGTTGAACGGCCAAGAGGCGGATCCGAAGCTGGATAACGCGCTCAATCGCGAGCTCAATCTGACGTGGCAAGCCGATCGTCCGGATCACAATCCGCTGATTTCCGGCAGCTGGCCGCCAAAAGCCGGTGAAGTCTCAATGGAAGTCGAGCTGGCGGATCGTCTTGGCGTGAAGCTCGGCGATACCTTGACCTTCAGTGGCGATACTCAGCAGTTCAGCGCCAAAATTACCAGCTTGCGTAAGGTTGATTGGGAAAGTCTGCGCCCGAATTTCTTCTTCATCTTCCCGCCGGGCGCACTTGATCAACAGCCGCAAACATGGCTGACCAGCTTCCGCATGGATAACAATCCGGCGCTGCTGGCCCAGCTTAATCGGGCGTTTCCTACGCTGAGCCTGCTGGATATTGGCAGCATGCTGCGCCAAATAGGCCAGGTGCTGACGCAGGTGAGCCAGGCGCTGGAAGTGATGGTGGTGCTGGTGACGGTGTGCGGCGTACTTCTGCTGCTGGCGCAGATTCAGGTGGGCATGCGTCAGCGGCGCCAGGAGCTGGTGGTGTATCGCACGCTGGGTGCCAGCAAACGACTGCTGCGCGGGACGCTGTGGTGCGAGTTTGCATTGCTTGGCGTGGTGTCGGGCATTGCGGCGGCGTTGGGGGCGGAAGCGGCGCTGTGGGGATTGCAGCGCAAGATCTTTGATTTCCCCTGGCAGCCAGACTGGACGCTATGGATCGTGTTGCCGATCGGTGGTGCGCTGCTGTTATCGCTGTGCGGCGGTTGGCTGGGCGTAAGATTGCTGCAAGGGAAGGCGCTGTTCAGGCGGTTTGAGGCGGCTTAATGCGGAGGGGCAGCTTGAATGCAGACCCTGAAAAATGCTCCCGAAGCAGGTAGGGTCGCCATTCATGGCGTAATGCTGGTCAGTTAAGATATGAAGAACCTTAGTCACCGAGAGCACACATTGTAGCGGCGCAATTCATTGCGCGATAAATCGCGCCGCTACGGAAGGTGCGGTGATTTGCTACGGCGCTTAACTGATCGGCAATACGCCATTCATGGCGACCTGGTGACTTAGAGCTTCTCCACTGCCCAGGCAATCCCGCTGGCATACTCTTCCGGCAGCAGCGGCACCAGTGCATTCAGCGCTAAGGCTAAACGCGGGCGATCGCTATCGGTCAGATTCAGATGTCCCACCTTACGACCGGCGCGCACTTCTTTATCGTACCAATGCAAATGCACCAGCGGCTGTTGCAGCCACGCCAGATTCACATCGGTACCAATCAGATTGACCATCACCGACGGCGCAAACACCACCGGCTGCGGCAGCGGCAAACCGAGCACCGCACGCAGGTGCAGCTCGAACTGGCTGATTGACGCGCCGTTCTGCGTCCAGTGGCCGCTGTTGTGCACGCGCGGAGCGAGCTCATTAATCAGTAATCCTGCTGGCGTAATGAAGCACTCCATCGCCATCACACCGACGTAATTCAGCTCATGCATAATGGCGCTGAGCATCGTTTCCGCTTGCTGTTGCTGTGCGGCATCGGCCTGCGGGAAGGCCACGCTGGTGCGCAGAATGCCGTCCTGATGCAGGTTATGCGTCAGCGGATAAAACACCGTGCTGCCATCGTGTCCACGCGCGCCCACCAGCGACACTTCGCCGCTGAAGTTAATGCCTTGCTCAACGATGCATTCACCGTAGCACTCATCCGGCAGCGCGTCGGTTTCATTGGCGCGCAAGCGCCACTGGCCGCGACCGTCATAGCCGCCGGTGCGACGCTTGACAATCGCCAGTTCGCCAAGGGTATTGAACACCTTAGGCCACTCGGCTTTATCGGCCAGCAGCTGCCACGGCGCGGTGGCCAGGTTTAACTGATCCAGCAGCTGTTTTTGCGTCAGGCGATCGGCCAGACGCGGGAAAATATCGCGATTCACAAATGCAGGATGGCTAGCCAGTTCGCGGGTTAACGCGGTTTCCGGCCAGCGCTCGATCTCGGCAGTAATTACGCTTTCAGCGATCGGCAGCGCAGACGGTTCTGCATCCAAACCCACCGGATACACCGCGATGCCGAGCGGTTCACCCGCCTGGCGCAGCATGCGGCCTAACTGACCGTTGCCTAATACACAAACCGGCTTCATGCTTCCTCCCGCGGATCCGGGTTATTCAGCACTTCATCGGTCTGCGTTTGACGCCAGCTGGCGATGCGCGCGGCCAGCGCGCTGTCGTGAATCGCCAGAATCTGCGCCGCCAGCAGTGCAGCGTTGGCGGCACCGGCTTTACCGATCGCCAGCGTACCCACCGGAATACCGCGCGGCATCTGCACAATGGAGTAGAGGCTATCAACGCCGCTCAGCGCGGCACTTTGCACCGGCACGCCCAGCACCGGCACCAGCGTTTTGGCGGCCAGCATGCCCGGCAGATGGGCAGCACCGCCAGCGCCGGCGATGATCACCTGAAAACCGTTCTCGGCGGCGGTTTCCGCGAAGCTGAACAGTTTGTCAGGCGTACGGTGAGCTGAGACCACTTCAACGTGGAAGGGTACATCCAGGCTGTTAAGAATTTCCTCGGCGAACTGCATGGTAGCCCAGTCACTTTTAGAACCCATGACGATGGCGATACGGGCCGGGGTGGCGTTGGATGACATGCGGTCAACTCCTGTGAATATGCAAACGAACCTGGCCGGGCGGGCAGGTGAAGAAGGGCACAGAGAATAGCATGAGATGGCAGCAAGGAAAACGGTTGCGTAGGCGGAAAACGGGCATTTACGCCCGGAGGTTAGAAGGGGAATTCGATTAGGCTTACGCCGCTGGCATCAAGCTGAATCATCGAACCATTCTCATGCCAGGCACCGAGCACCGCGCGCTGGGCGTTTTCGCCATGCAGCGGGAAGTGATGAATCGCCGGGCGATGCGTGTGGCCGTGAATCAGTATCCGCAGCTTGTGGCGCGTCATTGTTTCCTCAACGGCCTGCTGATTGACGTCCATAATGCTGACCGACTTGTGCTGATTAGCCTGCTTGCTGCCATTACGCATGCGCGCAGCAATGCGCATGCGCATGCGCAAAGGCAATGCGAGGAACAGGCGCTGCAGCCAGCGCTGATGCACTTTGGCGCGAAAACGCTGATAGCCTTCGTCATCGGTGCACAAGGTATCGCCGTGCATGATCAACACGCGCTGACCATATAGCTCCAGCACCTGTTCTTCTGGCAGCAGCGTCATGCCACAGGCGCGCGCAAAGCGCTGGCCTAGCAGAAAGTCGCGATTACCGTGAATGAAGAATGTTGGCACCGGTAGCGCTCTGAGCGCTGCCGCAATTTGCTGATGCAGCGGATTCGGATCGTCGTCGCCGATCCAGGCTTCAAACAGATCGCCAAGAATGTAAAGCGCATCGCACGAACGCGCTTCACCCTGCAAAAAATGCAGAAAACCGGCAGTAATTGCCGGTTCTTCATTACACAGATGCAGATCTGCGATAAACAGCGTGCGCGACATTACTCGCTAACGGTCACTTTCTGGATGACAACGTCGTCAACCGGAACGTCCTGATGCATGCCGCTACGGCCAGTTTTCACCGCTTTGATTTTCTCAACCACGTCCATGCCTTCAACCACTTCAGCAAACACGCAGTAACCCCAGCCCTGCAGGCTTTCGTCACGGAAGTTCAGGAAGTCGTTGTCTGCTACGTTGATGAAGAACTGGGCAGTGGCTGAGTGTGGAGCCTGAGTACGCGCCATCGCCAGGGTGCCTTTGGTATTCTTCAGGCCGTTATTCGCTTCGTTGCGAATGTCTGCTTTGGTATCTTTCTGCTTCATGCCAGGCTCAAAACCGCCGCCCTGAATCATGAAGCCGTTGATTACGCGATGGAAGATAGTGTTATCGTAAAAACCTTCCGCGCAGTATTCCAGGAAGTTCTTTACGGTAGCCGGCGCTTTGTCATCGAAGGTTTTGATTACGATATCGCCATGGTTCGTCTGGAAAGTGACCATTATATTCTTCCTGTAAAGGTTGTCGTCAGTATCAGCTGCCGCGCCAGCGAGGCGGCGGGGCATTTTTGTAGACGCTCCTTATATCACAATTTCCAATAACGCGTCAGTAACCCAACGGCAGTTGGCAAGCGAGCGATGCACAACTGAGAAAAATACGGCACAATAACCGGCTTGACGTTGGTCAGTTAAGCGATGAAAACAGATCATACAGAGCGCAGACATCGTAGCGGCGCAATTTATTGCGCGATAAATCGCGCCGCTACGGAATGTGTGGTCATTGAATACCATGCTTAACCGATCGGCTGACGCAATAAACAGCTAGATTTTTGATAGTTCTATTCCCGCACACGTAAAACAAACGGAACCGTTCAATGCTAAAGATTTATAACACCCTGAGTCGACAGAAAGAGGAATTCAAACCCATCCATGCCGGTGAAATCGGTATGTACGTGTGTGGTATTACGGTTTACGACCTCTGTCATATCGGCCATGGGCGTACCTTTGTGGCATTCGACGTGGTGGCGCGTTATCTGCGTTACGTGGGCTATCAGCTGAAGTATGTGCGCAACATCACCGATATTGATGACAAAATCATCAAGCGCGCCAATCAAAACGGCGAAAGCATTGAAACGCTGACCAACCGCATGATCGCCGAAATGCATAAAGATTTCGCTGCACTCGGCATTCTGCCGCCGGATCTGGAACCGCGCGCCACGCGCCATATCGATGAGATTATCGAGCTGGTCGGCACGCTGATTGAACGTAATCACGCCTACGTCGCCGACAACGGCGACGTGATGTTCGACGTGCTGAGCGACAAAGCTTACGGCGTGCTGTCACGTCAGGATCTGGAACAGCTGCAGGCCGGTGCGCGCGTCGAAGTGGCGGACGTGAAGCGCAATCCGATGGACTTCGTGCTGTGGAAAATGTCCAAAGCCGACGAACCAGCATGGAATTCGCCGTGGGGCAACGGTCGTCCAGGCTGGCACATAGAATGTTCGGCGATGAACTGCAAACAGCTCGGCACCCATTTCGACATTCACGGCGGCGGCTCGGATCTGATGTTCCCGCACCATGAAAACGAAGTGGCGCAATCCACCTGTGCGCACGATGGTCCGTACGTGAATTACTGGATGCACTCCGGCATGGTGATGGTTGATCGCGAGAAGATGTCAAAATCGCTGGATAACTTCTTCACCGTGCGCGATGTGTTGCAGCATTACGATGCCGAAACCGTGCGCTACTTCCTGATGTCGGGCCACTATCGCAGCCAGCTCAACTACGGCGAAGATAACCTCAATCAGGCGCGTGCGGCGCTCGAGCGCTTGTACACCGCGCTGCGTCACACCGACGCCAACGCTACGGCGGCGGGTGGCGAAGCGTTCGAAGCGCGTTTCCGCACCGCGATGGATGACGACTTCAACACGCCGGAAGCCTATTCGGTGTTGTTCGATATGGCGCGTGAAGTGAATCGCCTGAAAACTGAAGACAAAGCGGCGGCCGATGCGCTGGCGGCGAAACTCCGCCAGATCGCCGATGTGCTCGGCATTCTGCAGCAGGATCCGGAGCTGTTCCTGCAGAGCGGTGCGCAGGTTAATGACGACGAAGTGGCGGAAATCGAACATTGGGTGAAAGCCCGTTCCGACGCGCGTGCAGCCAAAGATTGGGCGCAGGCGGATGTGGCGCGCGATAAGCTCAACGAGTTGGGCGTGATCGTTGAGGATGGGCCACAAGGTTCCAGCTGGCGACGCAAATAACCGGAGAGGGCGAGAAATCGCCCTTTTTTATTATGGCGATTGAACAGATTCAGATTTACGGCTTCCGCTCGGTACGTAACCTGACGCTGGAGCTACAACAGCTCAACGTGGTGAGCGGACCCAACGGCTGCGGCAAATCCAACCTGTATAAAGCGGTGCGGCTATTGCACGAAGCGGCTAGCGGGCGCTTAGCGTTGGCGCTAGCGGAAGAGGGCGGCATCCAGAAAGCGATGTGGGCGGGCGGCTTGCGGCGCGGCGATCGTCGCCACGATCCGAAACGTCTTTCATTGGCAGTGGTAATGGACGACATGGATTACCAGCTCGATGTCGGGTTCCCTGAGCCGTTGGCCACCAGCATGTTCAACCTCGATCCGCTGGTGAAAGAGGAACGCTTGTGGATGAGCGGCCAGCGGCGACGTCCCTCTTCCTGCATTCTGCAACGCAGCAATCAAACGGCTTTTCTGCATAACGTTGATGGCGAGCGCGTGAGTTATCCGGCGGTGCTGCATCCGGAAGAGTCGCTATTTGGGCAACTGGGCGAACCGCATCTTTATCCCGAGCTTTCGCAGGTGCGCGAACGGCTGCGCCAGTGGCGCTTTTATCATGAGTTTGCCGTGTGGCCCGGTTCGCCAATTCGTGCGCCACAGATTGGCGTGCGCGCGCCGGTGCTGAGCCACGATGGCAGCAATCTGGCGGCGGCGTGGGCCACCATCGTCGAGCGTGGCCATCACGAGCTGTTGTTTCAGGTGATGGAAGAGGCTTTTCCGGATACGGAATTTCACGTGGATGTGCAGAACGGGCGTTTTCAGATGCTGATGTCGCGACGCGGGATTTTGCGTCCGCTGGAGAGCGCCGAGTTCTCTGATGGCACGCTGCGATTTCTTTGCTTAGTGGTGGCGCTGCTGAGCCCGCGCCCGCCCGCGTTTATGGCGCTGAATGAACCGGAAAACAGCCTGCATGAAGATCTGCTGCCAGCGCTGGCGCGCCTGATCGCCGAAGCCAGCCAGTTTAGCCAGCTGTGGATCACCAGCCATTCACCGAAACTGGCGACGCTGATTGCTGAACATACCGCGGTGAATCATATCGAGCTGGAGCAAATCGAAGGGGAAACGCGCGTGGTGGGTGACGAACGGTTTTTATAAGGTCGCCATGAATGGCGTAATGCCGCTCACTTGAGCAAAAAAATGCCTGTTTATGCAGGTGCGCATGAATGCGCACCCTACGAAAACCCGGCGATATCCACGTAGGGTCGCCATTCATGGCGACCGTATCAATTACTGCACTTAATTACGCGACAACCGTAATCTTAAAACCCGCAAACTCAACCTTCTGGCCTTCCACAATCTTGCAGCGCTTACGCGTTTCCACTGCGCCATCTACGCGCACTTCGCCTTCTGCAATCACCGCTTTCGCCTGCGCGCCGCTCTGCACCCAACCTTCGAGTTTCAGCAGGTCACACAAATCAACGTGGGCATGTTTACCGAGAGAAAAACTGGCCATTATGCCTCCTCAATGTCGTGAAATTCTTCGCACGCCGTCAGCGTGTTTTGGATCAATGTAGCGACCGTCATCGGACCGACGCCGCCTGGAACGGGCGTGATGTACGAGGCGCGCTCAGCCGCCGCATCGAACTCCACATCACCCACCACTTTACCGCTTTCGAGGCGGTTGATACCGACATCAATCACCACCGCGCCCGGTTTGATCCAGTCGCCCGGAATAAAGCCCGGCTTGCCGACCGCCACGACCAGCAGATCGGCGTGCTCAACGTGATGACGCAGATCTTTGGTGAAACGGTGCGTGACGGTGGTGGTGCAACCGGCGAGCAGCAGCTCCATGCTCATCGGACGGCCAACGATATTCGATGCGCCAACCACCACGGCGTTCAGGCCGTAAGTATCAATATTGTAGCGCTCCAGCAAGGTGACGATGCCGCGCGGCGTACACGGACGCAGCTTCGGCGCGCGCTGGCACAGACGACCGACGTTATACGGATGGAAACCATCCACGTCTTTATCCGGCACGATGCGCTCCAGCACTTTGACGTTATCGATGCCCGCTGGCAGCGGCAGCTGCACCAGAATGCCATCGATATCGCTGTCGTTATTCAGCGTATCAATCAGCTCCAGCAGCTCTGCTTCACTGGTGGTGGCCGGCAGATCGTAGGAGCGGGAGATGAAGCCCACTTCATCACAAGCGCGACGTTTGCTGGCGACATAGATCTGCGAAGCCGGGTTTTCACCCACCAGCACCACTGCCAAACCGGGCGCACGTTTACCGGCCGCCAGACGTTGCTGTACTTTTTCGGCAACCTCAAGGCGCACCTGCTGCGCAATCGTTTTACCGTCAATAATTTTTGCTGCCATCAGAGAGGAAATCCATCTGTAGAGGGTTAAATCGGGGATGGCGCCTATTCTGTCAGAAGCGCGTGCGGCTGTCAGGTAGAGATTCGCCCTCTACGGTGCTTTCCCGACTTTTCGCCGTGGCGCCAACCCGCGTTAGCGCTTATCATGCCCGGCAGTGAATGAGATGGATGACGTGATGATTTGGTTAATTCTCGCCACGCTGGCGGTGGTGTTCGTGGTAGGTTTTCAGCTGCTGACGGCCAGCTCGCGCCATGCGGTGCAGGCGCTCAATAAACGGTTGCAGCTGCCGCCGGTGCATATCGAATCGATGCTATCGCTGATGGGCAAAGAGGCGGCAAAAGAGTTCACCGATTACATCGCCGGCGATAACGACACGCATCTGCACAACGGCGCGGCGGTGCTGCTGATTTGGCAGGTGCTGATTGTCGATGGCAGCGACGAAAATATGCAGCGCTGGCATGGCATTTTGAGCCGCGCGGGGTTTTCAGCGTTGATATCGAGGCAGCAGTTGTTGCTGGCGTTGGGGTTCTTGCGCCAGCTGGAGCCGGACAGCCAGGAATTGCATGCGCTGCGCGACCAGTATAATGCGCACTTCACCCAGCAAGGGATTGAGATGGAAGGTGAAACGGAACAGGGCGGCAAGCTGGTGTCGTTAAGCGACTGGCGCAAGCGGCATTAAGGGGTTTTGGTTAATCTGGCAGCACTCCGCTGCTCGTGGGAGGCAAAAACGTTGACGCGCGAGCCGCTGGACGTATAATCCGACCCAATCACTATGCGCCCTTAGCTCAGTTGGATAGAGCACCGGCCTTCTAAGCCGTAGGTCACAGGTTCGAATCCTGTAGGGCGTGCCATATTTTCTTCCATTCAGTTCTTTTAAATTCTACTTTTCCTATAAAATTCAGCAGATAACACTCATTTATGCTCCATAGCGGTCCATAGTGATCTATTGCGTACTACACATGGTTAGGAGCACGTTAAGGGGCACTGCCAGGTTCAACGAAGTGGATTGCGATAACGCTGTCATTCTGGTAAATCGCGTTGTTGCAGCCCTGATTTAAGCGGGTAACGCGGTGTTCGAGCGTCGCGACATAGCGGGTTTCATCGGCTGATGTGCCGGACTGACGAAACTGCGTAATGACGCCGGGAAGAATGCGCGGTTTGACTGACGCGGAAGGCTTGCCGTCGGGATACATCAGAAACAGGGCGGAATAGTTAATGATGTGGTGGGCGGGGAGATCCTTCACCGCGCTGGTGAACGCTATGTGGTAGCGGGGAATGTCGCTGATGGCTTCGCTGCCGCTGAACCTGAGCACAGAAATATCTACGCCGGGCAGCTGAGATTCCAGTCGGGCTAATCTGAGCTGATAATGGTTGTGGAACGGTAATTTACTGCCGGCAATAATGTATTCCTGAATGCCCATCGTTTAATTCCCTTTGAACGTTAATCCTGACTTACCCGGCGATTATCTTTGCGGCGCAAAATCGACATTAAGCCAGCGGCTTCAATCCCGTGATATTCCTTTAGTCGTTAAAGCCTTTATTGCACCAGGCCAGCTGCGCCCGGAAGCAGTAATAATGAATGTTACTCCTGCAACTTATTGATTTGATGAGTGTATTAATTCATTGTTAACACTGTGTTTACCGGAGTATTCATAACTTAACCGCACGACTTTTTCCCGATGTTGCAGAACGTAGCATAACTCCAGGAGGAATTTAAATAGGGGTTTATCACATAAAAGCGTAATTAAAACGTTTGCAAGGCTAGCTGGTGTTTTTATTAAGATAGTTTACGAATATGTTTGACAGGATATTTCCGAGAGAAAGTTCTTAGTGATTAAGTGGTGTTCGCTTATATTGATTTTTTTTACTGGCCGTCCATGTGCTGATTTTCATTTGGTTTAAGTAATCTACTCCTGATTTGTAGGAGTTATCCTTCGAATGCGCATTTGGGAAAATGGTAGAATCACAGCTGGGAGAGAGTAGTTCTGTCATTCGAGAGTTCAGTGTTGATGCTAAAATATGAATCTATGTTTAGTAGGCCATAGTCCTTAAGTTTAAAAAGTATGACCTTAAAACATCAATATGAACCATATATCTTTATATCGTCAATTTTTCGCGTAAAGGTTCCTGTATGATCAATATTTCTACTCTCAATATCGCTAAAACCATTCGATTGATAGCCCAGACAGGGGTAAATGGCAAACCAGTTATCTTTCTCCATTATTTTAATCCAATTGGCGTCAAGATGGAGTTTTTTATTCGTTAAGTCCTTCTCCAGGTTCTCTTTGGTTTCGTTTAAATTTTCAATTAGCCTGTCATAATAATGTGCGTTGACCATATAACAGTTACTACAATACGAAAATTTAGTCCGGGTAAATCCCGTGGTTATTGTGTTAAGAATGTAATGATTACCTGAAAGCATCGCCACATCCCAGGAGGCTTGCTGTGTCAGATGATTAATAAACGTTAACCAGCGCTCGGGGTCTTCTGGGGAATTATTGAAAACCATATCATCTTCGATAATTAAAATGTTTCTCCAGCCATTATTTTTTGCTTCATTTAGCACGGCTATGTGAGAGAGTACACAACCATATTGTCCAACTTCATGTGAAATGGCTGCAAAACGATGATATTTTTCTTCTGGAATGCCAATGAGTTTAAAATTATCCCGTAATTGTGCATCACGATCCTTGCGAACATCTAAGTTAATATAAACTATCCTGTCCACAAAGCTCCAGTCCCATGACTGAATATCATTGCTATTCATCTGATTTCTCTTCTTAAAGGCATATGAATATATTGTTATGCTTTTCAAATTTATTCAAAATCTGTACGTATTTATAAAACTGTAATCGATTATCCATTCCTAGCTTTTTTATAGCATTACGCCGATAGGTATAAGAACTGTTGGTTGAGCAACGCATAATGTGCGAAATGTTTCGAATATCATGCCCATGCCCACTGAGCAATACCAGCCTCTTTTCTGGTTCAGACAATTGTGCGTTTTTCCGTATTTTGAAATGTCGATAAAAATCGCTCTTTTCCACTCCGTCATGTGGAAGTGTTGCAGCAGTAAAAATACGTACGATGAAGCTGTGAATATCTTCAATAAATAATCCGGAAACATTAAATGTAATGTGAATAGCGGACGGCTGTCCGCTCTTTTTTCCGGGTTGAGTAATAGTCTTGTCTTTGCTGAATATATTTATTATTACTGCATTGTCGGTGAAGATGATGTTCGCCGTTTCGTTAAAGTTCTTCACATCGGCGTCAAGGATTTTATAATCATTCAACGATTTACTCTGCCTGACGTAGTCAAGCATGCTAATCATCCCCTGGCGATAGAAGACATTTTGCGACTCAACGGCGACGGTTAACATTCTTATTATCCTTATTGTTTTAAAAAGACTGCAACTCCGGCGTCTCTTTTTCGTTATGTCAGACGGCTGGTGAATAGCTATTGATGATTTGAACGTAGTGCTTACGCTGATATTCAGTAAATTCTTCGTTGGCCTGAAGGGTAAATACCAGTACATCACGTTCAATCGGGTTATAACGCGAGTGCTTGGGAAGTTTGACTACCGATTGAACCTGTCGCACAATTTCACCGTCATCCAGATAGCGATTAGCAACCTGGATGACGTCAAGTTTTGCCGGACCGATTTGATGTCTCAACATTTTTCCTTCAGTTTGAAAACCAGGCAGGCGGAAACGTAAATTTTCCATCTCTTTTTCTACCCACTCTTCCTGAGTTTGTTCTTCTGCTAAACCCGCGCGAGTAATAATGACGCGGTATTCTTTATCATCTGGATCACGAAACATCAGCAACTGAATAGAACGATCCATAACCGGAGGTGCCGTCATAAAGACTCCCTCAGCAATATGATACATAGTATTTTTATTATCCATTGAGAATGGTCTCCTTTGTATTTTCTATAGGTATCAGCAACATTTCGACGCGCCGATTTATTTGTCGCCCTTCCGCTGTCACATTGCTGGTCATTGGTTCGGTTGCACCAACACCTCGCACTTGAATCAGCGAAGGATCGATATTTTTTTTGATGAGCCAGTGGCGAACAGCATCCGCTCGCTCCAGAGATAAAGAGGCGTTAAGTGCGTCGCCTCCGGTACTATCTGAATGGCCAATAATCAGAATCCGGTAGCCTGGCGCTTGCGCGATTTTGTGTGCCATCTCTTCCAGCGGAGGTGTGGCTTTTGCTGAGATGTCAGATTTACCCGGATCAAATAAAGGGATGACTCCTGCAGACGTCACTACTTTTACCGCCTGCAAATTTGCCATCTTTTTATTCAACGTTCGGCTAATGGCTTCGCATGGGCTGAGTCCCCAATTTTGTAGGGACACTTCAGCAGAACAGCGCTGCGATTGCTCATCAAGCTGCTGTAGTTGAGCAATTTTTTGATTCAACCTTGCAACCGATAACTCACGTTGTTCTTCGAGTAGCGCTATCTCATGCTGGTAGGTTTTTTGCTGCTGCAAAGATTGCCAGCCGGCAACTCCTATCTGGGTTAATAGCAGCAAAGTAATTAAGCAAATACTCCAGAGTAAAGCCGGCTGCTTACCGTAAATAGGAATAACGGGAACCACTGCGGGCTTGGGTAAATAACGCTGTTTGATGGCGGGCAACGGCGGCATCGGCATTCTGTTACCCAGCGCGGGAAGAATGGCGTAACGTTCTTCCAGCCATATCGACCATGCGCCATGCCGTGTAAAGCCATGACCATAATCACACAATAGCAAAGCGCTCAGCTTAAGCGTGGAATGGGTAAATATCTTAGTCAGCGCGGCACTAATTTCTTGTTCTTCTAACCAGCAAAGTAAGTCATAGCCCAGCGCAGCACGTTGGATATCACTTGCGGAATCATCCTGATTTTTAAGATGATTTTTTAGCCGATTGATTTCGTCTGGCATATTTTGCGCCTGCAGACGATTGAAATCGAGTTCACCACTCCAGCTCGCGTTAGATGAGGAATGTTTGCGGAGTTCAGTGCTGATATGCGCATAAATCCCTATTGTGCAGGGGATTTTAATATCAGATATGACCCCGGAAAAATCTCTCAGCCAGTTGAGAAGGTGGTGATTCAATAATGCTGACGTTTCATGTCCATCTGGCAGAAATGGAAAAAAAGCGGCAATCGGCGTATTTGGAGAATGCTGCTTAATATAGTCAAGGCGACAGGCTAATTCATCGGGATTTTTGATTAATAGCCAGGTCGACTTTTCACAGTAGCGAGTACTGTCTGTGTAATTGCTTTCGGTAAACCATTTCTCTGCATAAGGTCCCAAAATCAGGACAACAGGGGAGAGCTGCTCGGGTTCCGGTTGTGGTTCTTTGGGCGGTTGAGGTAATTCACGCGTTTCCCAGCGCAATTGCTTGATGATGAGAAGTACAGCGAGCACGGCAAATCCGAACATAAGCAGTTCGCCGGTGAGCTTGTCTTGTTGCAGCCAGGAAAGCGCTGAAGTAATAAGCAATGCGACTGCAACCAGCATCATATTTAATTTTTGATAGCTCATGTTACAGTCCTCCACTCTGAAACATTCGGCATCCGTACCAGAATATCCCCAGTAAAAATCCTGCGATGGCGAACTGGCACATTAATGACATCCAACGAATAGTTGGACCCTGGGCTTCAACCTGAATGGCAAGTGGTTCACTTTCGTCATCTGCCGTTTCAATGACATCAGATTCAGTCACAGTGACTTTTTTCTCAATACGCTCCTTAACGGGTAAAGATAAGGGTGATAATGCGAACATTATCAACGTGGTGTTTTTTATTTCCTGGTGTACGGAGTTGAACAGCAAGTCGCTGTGCGCAGGGTTAAACAGTTCGTCATGCTGGTAACCAAAAAAATGGTGGCCTAGCTGATAGTTCGCCCAGCTGATTCCTTGTGTGGAGAAGCTGCTCATGGCGAGACTATCGACCACGCGGCAAAGTAGCCGCTGGATGGCGATAATCTCTTCGTGTGGATAGGCTTCATCAGATAGGTGCTGGCAATAAAGTATAATTTGCTGCTGCAACTGCTGCTGAAAATCCAGAAGAGAGGGGACGACACCTTTCATTGCGAGCAGCGTGCAGCTGGAGATGAGTCCCTGAAGTGCTGAATGTCCGCTCACCACGCGCGCTCCTTGATGTCACCCCAACCTTCACCATCTATATACGGACAAAGACGTACGCAGTGAGGAGCCACCGGGCGTTGGGTGTCAAAATACACGCGAAGATCAAATTTTTCGCCATTATCATTACTCTTAAGTTTTAAGAGTTCTTCAGGCGAAAGCTGCTGATTTATAAGCGGGGTGTTGTCAGCTTGATACACGCTGAGCTGCCACCAAAGCACATCCTTACGAAGGATATCGACATCCGCATGCGTCAACTGCCACATGCGCAGATGGGGGCTAACCAGTTGTTGTTGCCAAAGTTCATGCTCTTCCGGTAAGTGATCAAACCAGGTTAGTTTTTCTTTGGCTTTAATTAATGGATGAATCCGTTGCTGGCGAAAATCGACCCCAATGCGGTACTGATACTCTTGCAGGGTGCGATGCGTACCTAAACACCAGTGCCCGAGATCCACTTGCTTATCACTGATCCCCAGCAGGCTGAGAATGCGTTGATAAGAGATATTATCGCGCTCCCACCACACCTGATCCACCTGACCACTTTTCTTCGCTTCGTTGGTATGATCGCTCCAGAATTTCGGTGATTTTGCGCGGCCGTAGTAGTGCCAGAGCAGAACTTTATGGGGAGTATACAGATCGTAACCGTGGGTAAAGGCCCTAGCGGCTAACGAAATTTCTTCACCGATAAAGAAGAGTTGAGGATCGTACGGGACGTTTTCAATGAAATGACCGTCGCTAAAAAGATAACCTGCGGCCAGATAACCACTTCTCCGTGGCTGCTCTTCGACCATGTCTACTGAATTGAGAGACACAACGCCTTTATCATTAAACTGACTAAATATCAGGCGACTCACCTTATTACTACGCTGTTCTTTATTTTGTTCAGGGGTATAAGGTGGCGGATAATGCGTGAGTATTGGCCGAGGACTTTGCGATCGTAAACTTTCCAGCATAGCGATCATTTCACTGTCCCAGTGAGCAGTGAAACGGCTGTGTGAATCGATCTGCAGATGATAGCTCTCACCGTTGTAAAGCGTATTACTCATATGTCTCGCCCAGCAGGCACCCTGACTTTTTAAGTAATCCACGGCTAAGAGTTGAATCTGAGCATTGCCTTTAATTAATCGGTAAAGCGTGTGCCCATGATGTTCACCCACGAGCTGGGGGATAAAACCGCTGTCAATAAATGGGTGAAGTTTACCATTGTCCTGCCAGCAAATAGCGATGTGTAGTCGTTCAGCGTGCTGCGCTCGAGCAAGTATGTCGAGCAGCGTTGGCACTAATTCAGCATCCCGGTAGCTGGCGATGCCGATGAAAATTGTTTTATTGTTATTCATGGTAACTGTATCAATTCCTTTGATAAAATCAGTTCACAACTAATAGAATCTCCGCCTTGGCGGTAAAATTCCCTTCCTCTGGTAATACATTGCCGTTTTTCATTAAGGTGGCTTTCCAGCTGTAATTCACTGGCACTTCATCGGCAACCTGGGCGCGATCCTCTTTTGCACTGTCATCTGCAGGCATGTTGCGATTGTTACTGTCGGTAATCTGAATTTTTAAACGGTCATTATTACCAGCACTATCCGTTACCGGGATGGTGCCATCGGCATTCGGGGAGGCCGTGATTAATGATGCGGATGCACTGTAGCTACCGTAATCCGTGGCACACCTCAGGCTGAAATCTAGATTTTTTTCTACGCCGCTTATTAGGTCTCGCTCTCCCAGCTGGCCAAAGTTCACCGTTTTTGGGCCATCAATAGTGCAGTTGGGGATACTGATAACTCTGATTTCGCCTATGTTAAGAAGTTGGCCGTAATTGGCTGCGGTATCACTGGTTACCCAGTTCCTCAAGATGGTTCCTGGGGACAACACTACATCTCCGTTAGGGTCGGTTAACTTTAAACGTGGAGATGTTTTGACAAACTCAAGCTGGAAAAACGACGCTGGAGGGTAGTTAAAACGATTCTCAGTCATAGCGGCGTTTGAGGGAAAGTGCCCAAATTGAGCGCCATTATTCCAGCGGGGACGAACGCTGATGCCCTCAACGCTGGTGGTGAAATAATTTTTCTTCCCTGTTGGAGCCAAAGGAGGCAATGCCGTTTTGCCATAAGCCTCGCCAATTTCACAATCTTTGAAGCTGAGCGTAACATTCTGCGTTGTTGAATTTTCGTAATTAAGCGGTGTATCGCTTACTGGTGCTCCCGCATCAACATAAAAGGTATATCCCGGGATGGTCAGCGTGGTGCGGTTTGCCCCACCAAATTGCGAGTCTGGATCCACCGTACACACTGCAAGGGCTGACTGGCTAAGAAATGCACCCGTGACGAACAAAAAGCTATTGCGTAATCTCATACTCAGGACTCCTGTCCATTACTCAGTCTGGCGATGAGATCCTGCGGCAGAATCTGCATCAATTCGGCAAAACGTTTACCTACCATTTGTTCCGTCAATGTCAGCAAATCACCCACTGGACTGCTAGGTTCGTAGCGCACAAACCACTGCTGAATTTCGCGTAAGCGCATCAGCGCATCCGTACGATCCTGAATATTGCGAACGGGCAACATGGTTAATGTTTCTATCGTGGGCGTCGTCACCACCCTTGCTGCTATCTGCTCTGACTCTGGCAAGCTCACATCTAAAGGCTGGACTGCGGGTGTTTCGATAGTCACTTCTGGCAGCTCTGCCTGATCTACAACGGGCGCCGGGGGGGCTCCAGCAAAGCCAAAAAGAGCGAGCACTTTAAATAAGCCGCTAAAATCAGGCGCATCATCAGACAGCATCTCTATCAGCAGCAGCCGCAATTGATTGAGATGTTGCTCCGCATGCCTTAAGGAGAAGATGACGTCTGCTTGCTGCTCCTGCCATCCCAGTCGGGCCAGTGAAAGCGCATTCTCATCAAGAGATTGTTCAGCTTGTGGGTTTAGTGTGGCCCGCTCAACGTCGCGCACGTTCAGTTGCAAGCCCGACACTTTTGGCAGAGGCTGCATTCGTAAATCTGCGAGAATGCCATTCGATGACTCTAATTCTGCCAGCACGTTGGCGCGCATGAGGGGCTCAAAAGATCCCTCATCATATAGCTGTGGATGCACCTGCTCTGGCCACTGTTTAAGTAGCCAGAGTAGGGCGCACAAGCCTTCATCCAGGGCTGGAATGCCAATTTTTCGGAAACGGCAGCGGATTAATACCAGAACCAGTCTTAGATCCAGGCTACGCGTGAGCAGCGTTTTGACCTCACGCTCGATTTCACCCCAGTTAATGGGATCAACCGTTTCAACGAAGTCGCCATACTCCGCACCCATTCTCGGCTGCATGCGGGTCTCCAGCAGGAGAAACGCCGCGTCATCTTCCAGATTTTCTCCGCATGGCAACGTGTCTGTGACGGGCATCAACAGGGGTTGATACCATTCAGGGCACATCGGTGTCATAAGGTCACTCACAATCATTCCTTAATAAGCTAGCGTTAATGGCATTCAGATCAGGTCCTGCTTCATGAAGCATTGTGATACGTCTCCGGTTCAAAACTCATTCCTGGCAGTGGCGAATCGTGGTTTTCGCGTTCAAGCCAGCTGGTGTAACCGAGCTGGTAGGCATCGCCGAGGGTTGCGCAGGGTACGTCGCTGGCATTGAGCACCAGGCTGACTTCCCATGCATATTCAAAACCGACGAACTGCCGAATCCATTCACACAGCACCGGTAAATCCTGACCCCATGGGCTAAAGCGGATGTATTGTTTCAACGTCAGTGGGCCAAAAATGAGCTGAAACTTATGCTGACGATCCAGGACGGTATCACCGAGCATGGCGCCATCACCGAGCAGTGCACTCTCCTGACCAAAGCCCAGTTGAGTTTGATCGTCACGCTGTAGCGTTATCCATTGGCCGACGTATTCTCTGATTTGAACCGGCAGTCCAAAGTAGTAATTCAGTGCGCCGAGCAAACCTTCAGGATTACGCGCTTCACGCACAAGGTGCGAGGCTGCGGAGAGACGAGGGTGCTGTGGCAGGACACTTTCTGCTAGCTCCTGAGGATCGATACCCATCAGGCTGCCGGTATAAAACGAAAAGCGTTCCTCATGTGGGCGATCAAGTGCCGCAGTGTCCTGAGAAACAGCCCATGCCCGGTAGAGTTTGGAAAGCGCACGATGATGAAAAAGGTCTACGAAATTCGTTAGCGTCGTATCATGCTGTTCATTCCGTATGTAGGCCATTTCGGTCTGATGGAGCGGCATTGCACCCTGCGGTCCCCAGATCCCCAGGCTAAACAACTTCAGGTGTGTCTTATCATCTTGCTGACTAACGCTTTCAATTTCTCGTGGGGCAAACACCATATGTGGTGACTGGCCAATGATGAAATTTTCATTATCGGGCAGCGCAGACGTACCGGGAGCGGGCAGTTCAGGTGAACGCGCTGCCAGGGTCCGCATTAAACTGATAAAACCGCTATCCCAGGGTTTGGACTCATCAAACCAATTTTCAAGCCCCAAAGGGAGTGGAGCCGGATGCTCTGCAGGCATTACAACACTCCCCTGCGACCGTGACGCGGTTGCCAGAGACCAATTCGGCCACGTTGCATCGTCAGCAATTCGGTTTCTGTGAAAACATTTATGGCGGCATGACGCGCCAGATAGTTTTCCATGATCATGCCGAACAAATAGGGGCTAATGCCGGAGAAGCCCTCTTCATCAATAGTCAGTGAACAGCGAATCCCCCGGCCATATACCAACAGGCCATTGCCCGGTAAACGACGAATAACCGGTTCACTTTTGCACCCTACCAACGCATCAATCTGGGTATTTGCTTCATGGTCCGCGCTGTTAACAAACAAGCGAAGCATGTTACGCATCGCTTCGCCCCCTTCACTGTGAGGCATATCTGAGAGAGGGAGATAGTTGTAGCTAAGTTGCCTGATCAGGCGCCAGGCCGATTCACCTTTAGCAAATGGTGGGCGAGGTGCACTTGGCTGAAACAGAAAACGAGCACCGCTGACAGGAGCCGATTCAGTCATCGTGAGTGTGAAATTGCCGTCTGCCGTAATCAGGCGAGGTAAATCGCGGTTTGTCACCAATGCTTCAATGGAAAGGTATCGAATATCATCGCTAAAGGGCGCGTTCTGCTGATCAACTAATGACAGGAACACCTCAGTGCCGGCATACGCGGTACGGGTATCGTATTTACGCGTGTTGCGCTTACCCGTGTGATTTTTCCTGATGGTCGAAAAATAGCGGCCGTAGTTGCCTTTATCGCTATGGCGGGTTTGGAAAAGAGGATTGAAGTTGATCTCCTGACTTGTTTCAGCCTTTTGACCAAATACTTTTTCAATGGAATAAATTTCAAAATCCAGTGGCCGACTCCGATCGGGTAGCACGTGAAATTCATTCAGTTTGCGATTGATTTCCAACTTATCCATGCGGCGTGGCAGCAGATTAATCACCGGGGTGCAATGCAGTAAAAAGCGTGATGCCGTGACATGGCTGGCCAGCGCTTGTGACTGGCGATCAAGCAGGAAAATGATTTCCATTTCATCTGAAGTGTTGTACTTCGCCGCCGCGGCCAGTTGCGTAACGGTAAAAAAGTAAAAACGCTGACGGCAGGAGAAGTACTCATGTACCAGATTGTGACCATGGAACATGTTCCATGCGACAGGCAATAAGCTCTGCTCGGGTTTCAGGCTATCGAAGCTCAATGCATCTTTGCTGATGACGGTATCATGTACCTGGCCATCATGTTTACCGCGAAGAATAGTGGCAACGTGGTTGCTATACAGCAACTCGAAGATATGTGACACCACACGTTCATCACCATTGATATAGATCGGCAGACGATCAAGCCCTTCGAGCTGCGAGAAGGACAAACCCGCAGGCAGTTTTAGCTTGATGCGGAGCGTTTCTTTAAGTCGCTGCGCCGAAATTCGATGGCGCTCAAGTGAGGGCATATCAGGTGGCAGACTGGTCAGGCGTGCATCTGTGACTTCAAAGGGCCATAGCTGGACGTCCTGGCCACTTCGAAACTCACACCGCGTAACTTCTCCTGGCGCAATTGGCGTGAGAAAAGCGCTATTGCGGGGAACGGTATAACCTTGAGTGAGATCGCCTTCTTTCAGGCTGGGTTGCAACTGCACAACACCCATTGAAGGAGTAGGCGCCGTATAGTTCGGGTAAACAATATCCAGCAGTCGACGTGTAAAGAGGGGAAATTCAGCATCCAACTTAATTTGCGTACGCGCCGACATAAAGCAAAAGGCTTCAATTAAGCGCTCGACAAAAGGATCGGCGACTTCAATACCATGCATGCCAAGACGTTTGGCTATTTTAGGATGCTGCGTAGCAAATTCACGCGACATCTCACGCATGAACGTAAGCTCTTTGTTGTAATAATCGAGAAAATTATGTTCCATTTGCGTTCTCTGAATTACTGTCTTGACGGTTTAGATAGGACAGCCAGCGTTTTTATCTTGTGTGTAATCTTTTCATTAAACTGGTCTGTCTCACTCCGTGAAGAGTTCATTATTTTTATTAGTTTAATACCCACCTTAGAGTGAATTTATTCTAAGGATTAATTTGGCGAATGAAATAGTCGATGGATTACGAATTTGTAGGTTTATGCTTATTGGTCTTTTCTCTTTGCAATATTATAAAAATAAAAGTAATAGATGATTATCTTTTATGTAATTGATTTTATTGATCATTTTTAATGAGTGTTAGTTATTTTTGTTAGTGACTTTAATGTTTTGCCTTCAGGTTTAAATAGCGTTTTCAACGTGAGCTTTCATCTTTTGTGATAATTTTAGCACATAGGAATTTTGTTGATTTTATTCCTAATGTGCATTTTAGGTCTTCACAAAAATAGTTTATGGAGATAAATTTCTTCGCATTGAGTGCTTAGGGATTGCACTTCACTACACACAGATAGCATAACAACATAACAAAGTGGTTCATCCACTTAAAATAGAGTTAAAGGTGACAAACGTGGCTATTATCAGAAAGAACTTATTTGGAAAGCTGGATAAAACCTTATTCGCCACTATTGAGAGCGCAACCACCTTTTGCAAATTGCGCGGTAATCCATATGTTGAGCTAGTTCATTGGATAAATCAGCTTTGGCATAGCGATGATAACGATATTAAGCATATTGTCCGTTACTTCGATATTGATGGTGAACAAGTTGAGCGCGGGATTGCCCAGGCTCTGGGGCGCCTGCCAACGGGAGCCAGCTCAATTTCGGATTTCTCATATCACATTGAGCTAGCGATTGAACGCGCATGGGTATGTGCAAGCCTCGAATGCCTCGATAACCGCATTCGTAGCGGCCATTTAGTCCTCGCACTTCTGAGTAATATGGAACTTCGTCGCACGTTGCTGGGCATTGCTCCCGTGCTCGATAAAGTCGCGCTAGACGTGCTGAGTAGTGATCTGAAATACATTACTCGTGAGTCGCCAGAAGCAACGGAAGATGCGAGTGATGGCACCGCATTTTATGAAGGCTCCATGCCGGGCGAAGCGAGTCAGGCGATGGGGCAGAGCAGCACTGCTTCGTTAGCGCAATACACCACAGATCTGACGTCACTGGCGCGTGAAGGAAAAATCGATCCTGTTCTTGGGCGTAACCAGGAAATTACCACCATGATCGACATCCTGTTACGTCGTCGCCAGAACAATCCGTTACTGACGGGTGATGCAGGCGTGGGTAAAACGGCTGTCGTTGAAGGGCTGGCACAAGCGATAGTGTCAGGCGCCGTTCCCCCTGCGCTTGAAGAAGTACGCTTATTAACGCTGGATGTTGTCGCACTCTCAGCGGGTGCGAGTATGAAAGGCGAGTTTGAGGCACGCCTGAAAGCTGTCATTGATGAGGCGATGGCCTCAGTGCAGCCCGTGATTCTTTTTATAGATGAAATTCATACCCTTGTTGGAGCGGGCGGAAATGCCGGGACGGGTGATGCGGCAAATTTACTTAAACCCGCGCTGGCACGCGGTCAGCTGCGAACCATTGGCGCAACCACCTGGAGTGAATATAAGCGGCATATAGAAAAAGATCCGGCATTGACTCGTCGCTTCCAGGTGTTGCAGGTGAGTGAACCTGATGAGGAAGTGGCGATGTCGATGCTGCGTGGGCTCGTGCCGGCGCTGGAAAAACATCACGGGGTTTGGATCACCGACGAAGCCGTACAGGCTGCAGTCAAGTTGTCGCACCGTTACATTCCGGCGCGTCAGCTACCCGACAAAGCGATCAGCTTGCTGGATACCGCCTGTGCCCGTATCGCGGTAGCGCAATTTGCCGCCCCAGCCGAGCTGCAGAAATTGGTATGGCAGCAGGAAACCGCACGAACAGAGCTTAAATCTTTAGAGAAAGCTCATCAGTTTGGTCGCGACGCTTCAGAGCGAATGAACTCGCTGACCGCTTCTTTAAATGAGTGGGCTGAATCAGGTGAGGCACTTGAGAAGCGTTGGCAGAACGAGCGTGAGACTGTCAACCGTATTGTGGCGCTACGTCAGCAGATTGCCCAGTCTCTGTCGCAGGAAGAAGAAAGCTCAGTTGAGCTGGCCATATTCCGTGAACAGCTTCAGTACGAAGAAAAAAATCTGAGACTAATCTCGGCTGATGAGCAAATGGTTCAGGCTGAGGTTAATGAAGAGGTCATTGCGCACATCGTTGGCGACTGGACGGGAATTCCCGTAGGCCAGATGCTGAAAGATGAACTCAAAAAAGTGATGGAGTTGCCTGCGCGTCTTAATCAGCGCGTGATTGGACAATCCGCCGCTCTGGATCAACTTAGCGACTGCATTATGACGGCTCGCGCAGGACTGGCTGATCCAAGAAAACCACTAGGCGTGTTTATGCTGGTGGGGCCATCAGGTGTCGGTAAAACCGAAACTGCACTGGCGATTGCGGAAAGCATGTATGGCGGCGATCAGAATTTGATCAGCGTAAACATGAGCGAGTATCAAGAGTCGCATACCATCTCTTCGTTAAAAGGCTCACCTCCTGGCTATGTCGGATACGGCGAGGGTGGGGTGTTAACGGAGGCTGTGCGCCGTCGACCTTATAGCGTGGTGCTGCTGGATGAAGTAGAAAAAGCGCACCCAGATGTTCATGAACTTTTCTACCAGGTCTTTGATAAAGGCCAGATGGAAGATGGTGAAGGACGCAGCATTGATTTCAAAAACACGGTATTGCTGCTAACCAGCAACACCGGAAGCGAATTGATCAGCCAACTGTATGCAGATGAAGAGACTGCACCGGATCAGGAAGGCTTATTAGCCGCATTGCAGCCGGAATTATTGAAGGTATTCCCGGCGGCATTTTTGGGCCGAGTCAATGTGGTGCCTTATTTACCGCTGCAACAAAGTTCATTAGATAAAATTGTCAGACTGCACCTTGCTCGTATTCAACATCGTGTAACAACGCAATATCAGTGTGAATTGCATTATACCGATGCTGTTGTTGCACATGTGGTTTCACAGTGCCGAGTTGCAGAAACAGGGGCTCGTCTGATTATTCGAATTATTGAGCAAACTATCACAACGCTACTAGGTAAGGAAATTTTGGCTCATCACGCGAAGCTGAAAAACAATCTCATTACCTTAGACAGAATAAGTGATCAGTATGTGGTGACATTAGCAAACGCGTCATCATAGCTCAGAAAAAATATTTCATTGCTCAGGTGATACCTGACATGGGATGTCAAAGTAGTTTTAATTTTAACGGAATATCTATTTGAGGATAGTAATAATGCGCATGTTGAAAACTTCAGTTGCAATTTTGGCTTTGATCGCAGCAGGTAATGCAGCAGCAGTATCTAGCGGTAAGATTAATTTTGTAGGTAAAGTTATTTCATCGACCTGTGAAATTCGCCCTGGTGACGAAGATAAAACGGTGACTTTACCAACTGTGAATGCCTCGTCATTGGCTAATGATAAAGACACTGCAGGTACGACCAATTTCACTATCGGTGTTGTCAATTGTCCTGCTCCTGCAACTCCTGTTGATCCTAATGATCCAACAATGGTGGCAGTCCACTTTGAAGCGATTGGCAGCTCCGGTTTTGATGCAGCAACTGGCAACTTGACTAACGCGTCTGTAACCGATCCGGCCACAAATGTTCAGATTCGTTTATACAACTACGGCGGCAACAATAGTGTTATTAAACTTGGTGAAACAGGTAACTACTTCCCAATTGACAATACCACAAACTCTGCCACTACAACTTATACCGCAGGTTATTATGCTACCGGTACTTCTACCGCTGGTAACGTACAGGCTCACGTGATGTACTCATTGGCATATAAATAAGAACAATTAGAGTGGTTGCCCTATAGGGGCACCACTTTTTTTGAAAAAATTATCAATATGATATTAATTCTTTCGCTTGGATGAATATTATGCTTAAAAAAATTTTCCTTGCTTCACTATTAATTAGTGCAGTTACACCAGCTTTTTCATCCATTGTGATAAGCGGAACTCGTGTTATTTTTCCTGGCGACCAAACTGAAGTTAATGTCCGCACAATCAATAGAAGTGACACTCCTGCTCTGGCTCAGGTTTGGGTTGATGATGGCGATACTAAGATAGACTTACAGAATACGAAAGTACCTTTTATTGTTACCCCCCCCGTCTTCCGTGTGGAGCCGAATAAAGGGCAAAGTATTCGTATGATTTATAACGGTATGGCGCTGCCACAAGATCGTGAGTCCCTTTTTTGGTTTAACTTACTAGAAATTCCTCCTAAAGCCAGTGATGACAACAAAGGGCAGAAGTTAGAAGTCGCGTTTCGTACCCGTATAAAGATCTTCTATCGTCCGAAGGCGTTGCTAAATGGCTCTGTTACAACCGAACTCGACAAGCTGGGATGGGAGTTAGTAACTGATAACAATCAAGGTGTTGGTGTAAAAATAAAAAATACCACACCTTATTATTACTCGTTTAATACTATCAATGTGATGTCACAGAATAAAAAAATAAGAATGACATCGGAAATGATTGCTCCAAAGTCAGAAATGGTGGTTTATCCGGAAAATAAATCTAAGCTGACATCAATTTCGGCGATGGATTTTCAGTATATCAACGAATTCGGTGGGATCATTCAGAAAAAGCTTAAATTAAAAGGTAATGCCTTTTTTATAGACGATAAATGATGTCTTTAAATTATTAAATCTATGAAATATTAGCCGCAATACCTCATTAATGGATTATAAAACCCCTTAAAAGGAGTTTACACTGTGGTGCTGAGTAAATATTCAGGGAATAGTTCTGGCAGGAACATAAAGAAGCTCAGTGTGCTGATTAAATTAGCACTCTGCTTCCCATTGATTGCTGAAGGTCAAACAAATGTGCAGGAAGTTCCACAAACTTCCGGTGGTCCGCTTGCTCCGGAAAAAATAAATTTTAATAGTGGTTTCTTGCATGGTTCCAATATTGATATTTCCCGTTTTGCTGAGGGTAATGTTACATTTCCTGGTATTTATCGAGTCACAGTAAGTGTTAATGGAAAAACGAAAAATTCGTTAAAGATAAGTTTCGTTCAATTAAATTCAGATGCAAACGCCAAGCCTTGTTTCAATCAGTTACAGTTGAATCAGCTAGGCATTGTGCCGGATGAGAAAAGAGCAAAACAGCTATTACTGATGCGACCAGATGGTGCAGAGCAGTGTTATGTGCTTGACCGATGGATTGAAGGTTCAACTAGCCAATATAACAGCGGTGACTTTGAACTCAACTTACAAGTGCCTCAGCTATATGTACGTCATCATAGTGATGATTATGTTGATCCTAGTCTATGGGAATCAGGTCAAACGGCAGGGTTTGTTGATTACGCAGCTAACTTATGGCAAATCAGCCAGGGAGCTGCTAAAGGAAACAGTAATAACACTGCTAATTTAGGTGTGACTGCAGGCTTCAACGTGGGTGAATGGCGCTTAAGAAAAAGAACTAATTTTAACTGGAGTAATCAATCACCATCTTCCATACAGAATAACTATACGTATGCTCAACGCGATATTACACCGTTGAGAAGTGTGATGACCGTTGGTGAAACTAATAGCAATGGTGAATTGTTTGATAGCTTCAGTATGCGCGGTGTGCAGTTGCAAACGGATGATCGCATGCTGCCAACTGAAATGCGTAGCTATTCACCCATTTTACGTGGCGTAGCAGAAACTAATGCCAAGATTACCGTAACTCAACGTGGGCAAATACTGTATGAAAGTATTGTTCCCCCAGGGCCTTTCGCCATTACTGATGTTGGTGCGATAGGATATGGCGGTGACTTGACTATGACGATAACAGAAGCGGATGGCCGCATCAGGCAGCAATTGATTCCGTTTTCTGCTCCGCCCATGCTGTTACGAGAAGGTTCTTCACGGTTTTCTCTAGCACTTGGACAGTTAAAGGAGGAGCAAATTTATGACCATCCCGATCTCTTTCAGGCGACGTATCATCGCGGTTTGATGAATTACTGGACCATGTATGGCGGAACATTAATTGGTGAACACTATAAAGCGTTTGGTCTGGGCCAGGCTTTCAATACGCCAATAGGTGGGATCTCTTTTGATGTCATAAATGCACGTAGTGTTTTAGCCAATAACACTCAGCGTTTAGGGAATAGTTATCAGGTAAATTACAGCAAATATCTTGACCCAACAAATACTAACATTACTCTGGCAGCTTATCGTTACTCTTCCAAAGGTTATTATAGTTTTCGTGAGATGGCTTTGGCTCGTAATACGTCATTAATTAAAGAACGCAGTGAGGCGGATAATGTTTACATCAACTACCGCACGCAGAACCGTTTTACAGCAAGTGTTAACCAGCGTATTGACGATAATAAATCTTTATGGTTTAGCGGAAGTTTAGCCAGTTATTGGGGCGGGAAAACGGATTCGCGCCAATATTCGATAAGCTTTAATCATTCCCTGGGACGTTTTGGCTATTCAATTACAGGATCGCGTTCGCGCGCTGGAAATGGCAATGATGAAAATATTATCCAGTTGGCCGTTAATATACCTATTGGTGGTAATTATAACCAAAAACCGTTATTTAATTCGTTATACAGCACAGTGAGTAACAGTAATCAAAGTGGCACAACATTCCAGACTAATGCTTCCGGCTATCAGGGTGACCAGGGGGAGCTGACATATGGTGTAGGTGCCAACGTAGGTAATAGAGCGAACGATAAAGCGGTGAGCGGTAATATTCAATACCAATCATCAATTGCTCAAGTTGGCTTGAGTGCAACGGCGAATGATTTTAACACGCAGTTTGCAGGCTCATTAAGAGGTAGTGCTGTGGCTCATAAAGGTGGTGTCACACTTGGGCCAAGTATCAATGATGCTCCTTTTGCCATTATTGAGGCGAAAGGAGCTGCGGGAGCAAGGTTACTTAATGGTCAGGGGGCAAAAGTTAACCGATTCGGCTATGCCATACAGCCTTCTCTGTACCCTTACCGTGAGAATGTTATCCAGTTGGATGCGAAAGGGTTGCCCGACACTGTAGATGTTCTGGACAACGAGAAACACATTTTTCCACGTCAGGGTGCCGCAATACCTGTCGTGATGAATACGATCACCGGGACCCCAATGATTCTGACATTACGCGACAGTTCTCATAGTTACCTGCCTATTGGGACCGATCTTATGGATGCGAACGGCAAGAGTCAAAGCGTGGTAGGGCAAGGTGGTCAAGCCTTTATCCGTGGCTGGGATCCGGCGCAAGGGCCGCTATTAGCAACGGTTGGTGAAGAGAAGCTTAAATGTATAGCGAAAGATGCTGCACCTGTGAATAAGGCTGTTTCTGAGGATCTGAGCATGGTCCAACTGGAGGTGACATGTTTACGCAACTAGGCGGAAAAACTTCATTAAACATTCTGCAACCTTTACTTGGCATGACCTTACTGCTAATTGGTTTCGCCGCGTCGGCAAAGAGTTGTTCAACGAAAGGCAGCTGCAATATTGAAGTTACTTTTTTGGGAACGTTCTTGGCGCAGACTTGCGACGTTAGCGTTAATAATGGTGGTGAATCAGGAACGGTGGTATTGCCCACGGTATCATCGCAATTATTACAAAAAAGTGGAGATGAGGTAGGGAGCACGCAATTCCCTATTTCTCTGAGAAATTGCCCGGTTAACCGTACCATTGAGATGCGTTTTACCACCAGTGGTGGAAATACATCAGACAGTGAGACGGGTAACCTGGTGAATAGCACCGGCAACGATTACAGCAATGATGTTCAAGTGCGGGTGCGGAAAATTGACGGTACACAACTGAGTATCGACGATAATAACAGCTTTCAGGAGTATTTAATTCCTGCAAGTGGTGATGAAGTGACACACAACTTTATCGCCAGTTATTATGCTAAGAGTAATGGAGCAGTGAGTGCGGGGCTTGTGCAAACTCGCTCCACCATTGACCTGACTTACAAGTAACTGCAGTAAGAAATGAGTGATTAATGATTCCGGATTAACATTCGGGTACGTTTAAATAATAAAATGCAGAAAGGTTATCATGGTTAATAAAAATAATTCGCAGAAGTTTATTGCGCGAAATCGAGCGCCTCGCGTTCAAATTGAATACGACGTTGAAATATACGGTTCTGAAAAGAAAGTTGAACTTCCATTTGTAATGGGTGTACTTGCAGACTTATCGGGTAAACCACTTGAACCGTTGCCACTGGTTGCCGATCGTCAATTCCTGGAAATTGACATCGATAATTTCGATGAGCGTATGAAAGCAATGCGTCCACGTGTGGCATTTGCGGTACCGAATACACTGACCGGTGAAGGTCAGCTGATGATTGATGTAACTTTTGAAAGTATGAGTGACTTTGAGCCTGATGCAATTGCTCGAAAAGTTGATTCTCTTTCCCAACTACTAGAAGCACGTACTCAACTTGCCAACCTGCAGACCTATATGGACGGTAAAGCGGGAGCGGAAGAGTTAGTGATGAAACTTCTGCAGGATAAAGCGCTGTTAAATTCTCTGGCCTCTGCGCCTAAAAAGAGCAATGACGGCTCTGAAGCGAAACCTGCGTAGAGTAAATAAGGAGACATGATGTCAACTTCACGAATGATGGAAAAACAAAATGCGGCAGCACAAGCCGCTTCTCAGGCAAGTGCATTTAGTTCTTTGCTGAATAAAGAGTTTAAAGTTAAATCCGAACAGACCAAAGCTGCAGTTGAAGGCGCAGTGAGAACGCTGGCTGAACAGGCCTTGGTAAACTCGGTGACGGTATCTGACGATGCTTATAAAAGTATCGCCTCAATTATTGCCGAAATTGATCGCAAGCTGTCAGAGCAAATTAACCTGGTTCTTCACCATGAAGAGTTTCAGTCGTTGGAAAGTGCCTGGCGAGGTCTGCATCACTTGGTAACCAATACCGAGACCGATGAAAAGTTAAAGCTGCGCTTTATGGATGTATCCAAAGAAGAATTACGCCGCAGTATGCGACGCTATAAAGGGACATCATGGGATCAAAGCCCACTCTTCAAAAAGATCTATGAAGAAGAGTATGGCCAGCTCGGCGGTGAGCCATACGGCTGTATGGTGGCGGACTATTTCTTCGATCACTCTGCTGCCGACGTGGATCTGCTGTCATCGATTGGTAAAGTGGCCGCTTCTGCACACATGCCATTCATTGCAGGTGCATCGCCGAACGTATTGCAGATGGATTCCTGGCAGGAACTTTCTAATCCACGCGATCTAACTAAAATCTTTACTCAGAATCTGGAATACGCGGCCTGGAACAGTCTGCGTCAGTCTGAAGATTCTCGTTATATTGGCCTGGCAATGCCGCGCTTCCTGGCTCGTCTGCCATATGGCACCGTTACCAACCCGGTTGAAGCCTTCCATTTCGAAGAGAACACCGACGGCGAAAACCACAGCAAGTATGTCTGGTCGAATGCTGCCTATGCGATGGCGGTAAATATCAACCGTTCCTTTAAAGAGAACGGCTGGTGCACCATGATTCGTGGTGTTGAGAGTGGCGGTGTAGTTGAAGGTTTACCGTGCCATACCTTCCCGACCGATGATGGCGGCGTAGACATGAAATGTCCGACCGAAATCGCTATCTCAGACCGTCGTGAATCTGAACTGGCTAAAAACGGTTTTATCCCGCTGGTGCATCGTAAAAATACCGATTTTGCCGCCTTCATTGGCGCCCAATCACTGCAGAAGCCAGCAGAGTATTATGATGCTGACGCAACAGCTAACGCCACGCTTTCAGCGCGTTTACCTTACCTGTTCGCTTGTTCACGTTTTGCACACTATTTGAAATGTATTGTGCGTGACAAAATCGGTACGTTTAAAGAACGCGACGATATGCAGCGCTGGTTAAACGACTGGGTAATGAATTACGTCGATGGTGATCCGTCTAACTCCTCAATTGAAATTAAAGCTCGCCGTCCACTGGCTGCTGCTGAAGTTATTGTTGAAGATGTTGAAGGCAACCCTGGCTATTACCAAGCCAAATTCTTCCTGCGCCCGCATTTCCAGTTGGAGGGTTTAACCGTATCTCTGCGTATGGTAGCCAAACTTCCTTCTGTTAAAGGCGGAGCCTGATTTAACTATTCGGTTTGACAATGGACATTAAGGACAATGTCTGAATCGAATATTTAAGACTCAAAGTAAATGTAATTACTTTGAATTAATTGAGAATACGTGCTGGATATATTCAGTGCAGTAGTCTCGTATCATTCAATGCATCGCATTGAATAATCTATACACAACTAGTCCATGAGAGGAAATTATGGCCCAAGATATGTTTATTAAAATTGATGGCATCGAAGGTGAATCTTTAGATGCTACTCATAAAAACGAGATCCAGGTTCTGGAATGGAAATGGGACGTATTGCAGCCTAAGAATATGCACAGCGGTTCAGGCGGTGGTTCTGGTCGTGCTACTGTTGCTGACTTCGTGTTCCAGCATTATACCGACAAAGCAAGTCCAAACCTGTTGAGCTACTGTCTGACTGGTAAGCATATTAAAAATATCGCTTTCACCGTGCGTAAAGCTGGTGGCGATCCACTGGAATACATGATTCTGAAGTTCACTGACGTAATCATTACTAAAGTTGGAATGGGTGGCTCTCATAAAGACGAAACTCGTCCACGTGAAGAAGTTAGCTTCTCCTTCACCAAAGTAACTGAAGATTATGTAATGCAGAATGCTGAAGGTCATAAGTCTGGTGTTATCTCTGCGACTTATGATGTAAAAGCAAACCAGCATAGCTAATTAAGTTCTTGTTACAAGCCCTGCCACATTAAGCGTGGCAGGGTTAAGGAACGCTCGCCTTAATTTTACTTTTACTTATTCATATTAAAGGAGGACGTAATGATTACTAAAATAATGCATCATGCTGCCGCCTCCCATCGGCGTTGGCTAACGATGTTAATCATTTTATCGATGACCAGTATGCTAACGTCTTGCCAAAGCACGCCGAATAATGATTCGAGTGCACATACGGAATCCGTAAAAATTACTTTTGATGCATCCAACACTATAAATAAAAATGACGCAGGAGAAGCAAACCCTCTTCGTATTACGGTGTATCAATTGAATCAACAGCAAGCATTTATGGCCAGTGATTTCATTACTCTTACTGAGAGTAGGGATCCTGAACTTACTAGTCAGATTTCGCTTATTTACGACACAATGATTGTCCCCGGTGAGAAAAAAGATAAAGTTATTGAGACGCCTAAAAATGTTACTGCTCTGGGTGTGATAACGGCCTATCGAGACATATCCGACTCGGAATGGAAGGTGCTTTATATTATTCCTGAGAAACCCAAGCGCAGTTGGTTTCAACGTTATTTTAAACGAGACAAAGTTTGGCAGCCTCATATTCAAGTCAGAATGAATAATCTGACAACTTCAGTTAAACCGGTAAATTAATTATGAGAACAAAAAAAGTCGTCTGGAGTGAAGGTCTTTTTCTGCGCCCTCAACTCTTTCAACAGCAAGAGCGTTACCTGGAATATTACTCTCATAAGCGAGCTCTCACCCTTACGCCCTTTTTTTGGGGTTTTTCAGCTTATGAAATTGATCGTGAAGCGCTTTCATATGGAAAACTGGTTCTCCGCGCTGCGAGCGGTGTTCTGCCGGATGGTACGCCATTTGATATTCCAGGACATGCCGATCTGCCGCAGCCATTAACTATCGCACCTGAACATCTTGGCAAGATGATTTATTTGGCTGTGCCGCTGCGCCTGGATAATAGTAATGAAACTATTTTCGATGAGTACGATAGCGGTTCTCTGGCGCGTTTTTACGGCAATGAAGCTGAGCTGAATGATACCAATGCCATTCACCAGGGACCTAAACCTGTGCAGCTGGCGCAGTTGCGCCTCCGTTTGGTGTCAGAAAGCGAAATGACGGAGTCGTGGATTGGATTACCGCTGACGCGCGTACGCGCTATCCAGCCTGATGGCAGCGTATTACTGCATGTTGATGATTACATCCCACCCGTGACAGGTTATGGCGCGAACCAGCTGCTCAGCGAATGGCTGACGCATCTGAACGGTCTGGTAAAAATGCGTGCGGGAATGTTGGCAACGCGATTATCAAACAGTGACGGTAAAGCGAGTGCGAGTGCAGAAATCGTTGATTATCTTTTACTGCAAATCTTTAATAAATATGAGCCATTGCTCGACCATCTGCGCACCATTCCTGAGTTACCACCCATCATGCTCTACCAGGAACTGGCCAAATTTGCGGGCGAACTTTCTACCTTTATACGGGTGAAAACACGCAGACCACGATCGGCGCCAGGCTACAAGCACGCTAGCCTTTATGCCTCTATCCGCCCCCTGGTTGATGATATTCATGAACAGCTCAACCAGATTCTGGTGCGTGCGGGCCAAATGATCACGCTGGAATCACGTGGTAACGGTGTCTGGTCGGCGAATGTGCTGCCAAATGAACTGCGCGGTTTCAGTAATCTGGTTGTCGCGGTATCTGCGCAGCTACCTATGGATATTCTGCAGCATCAATACCTGGCTCAGGCAAAATTCAGTGCACCGCAGCAATTGCATGAACTGGTACGTTCGCACTTGCCTGGCCTGGAAATCCATCCTCTGCCTGTCCCTCCGCGTCAGATTCCCTACAGCGCCGGCCACGTTTACTTTGAACTGGCTAAGAGTGGTCCATTCTGGGATCGCATTGCCAGTAGCGGCGCTATTGCATTGCACATTGCCGGTGATTTCCCTGACCTGAAAATGGAACTGTGGGGGATTCGTGACTAATGAGCGAGCATGACAATTTTAACCTGAACAGCACGTTTTTTGATAACCAGGCGGATACCGATAGTAACGGCCAGGAGTTGGGACATTTCCTGCTCGATGAATCGACCAGCTTTTCAGATTTCAAGACCAATCCGGCGATAAATCATGACGCAATAAATGAACGTTATGACAGCAGTCGTCTGCGAAGTGAAAGCATTCATGAGCGGGTTAATCGCGTTAAAAATGCGTCCCTGCCATTACTTGAAGCGGCGCAGCCATTACTGCGTGCGTTAAGCGAAATGCCCGAAAAAGTGAACGGGAAAGATGAAGCTAATTTGCTGAAGGAGACGCTGAAAAAAGAGATCACGCTCTTCAGCGTCGTCTGCGATGAGGCAGATATTTCCTGGAAGAAGATGGCCATTGTGCGCTATTGCATGTGTACCGCACTGGACGAAGCCGTTCTGGCGCGTTCGTGGAGTAAAGATGTCAACTGGTCGCAAGGCAACCTGCTTAATCACTTTGAAGGCGATAACGATGGCGGCATAAAATTCTTCCTGCTGGTGGGCCGCTTGTCCATGTCACCTCAGGAATATGCCGACGTTCTTGAAGTTCAGTTGATTATTCTCGGCCTTGGCTTCGAGGGGCGTTATAGCATTATTGAAAACGGTGAGCGCCAACTTAATCGCATTCGCCAACGTCTATTGACACTATTACAAAGCTCTCGGGAAGACCGAGGCATGGCTCTGTCACCGCAAGGCGTTCCGGTGCGCAGTGGCAAAAAACGCTATCAGTTTTATGTTCCTGTCCGTATCTCCATGCTTGTCGCCGGAGTATTGATCGCCGGTAGTTTTATCTATGCCAAATATCACTTGATGATCCCGCTTAGCGATATCGTCACTCGCATTGATGCTTCTGCACGTTCACCCATAACCCTGCCTCCAGAACCGGCAGTTGGAAAGCTAAGGTTAGCCGAATTACTTAAGGAAGAGATCGCCCGCAAGCTGGTTACTGTGGACGAAACGCCTGAGCGCAGCCTGGTGATATTCCGCGGTGACGGCATGTTCAAAACCGGCACATTTGATGTGCTGGAAAGCATGCAAAGTATCCTCAAGCGTGTGGCTGAAGAGATCCATCGCGTAAATGGCAAGACGCTGATTGTCGGTTTCACCGACTCGCAACCCATCAATAAGCCTGGCCTTCCGAGTAATCAGGTCCTCTCGGAAAAACGCGCTGCCAGTGTGGCGCAATGGCTGCAACAGGCCGGCATCCCTGCTGAAAATATTCGAGTTGAAGGAAAAGGGGATAGTCAGCCCGTTGGCAGTAACGCCACGCCTGAGGGACGAGCACAAAACCGTCGCGTCGAAATATTAGTTAATTATTAATGGATGAAACATGTCAGTGTTTAATCGAATTTTCTCAGGAACAGGATTAAGACGCTTTTCTCTGATCGCTGTTTATTGCGTGCTGGCGGCGGCGGTTTGGTACCTCGGCCCCTGGTTTGGTTTTGGTGAGGCTACCCCTTGGGCGGGTGCTGAAAACCGCATCATTATGTTGGTGATGCTGTTTGTGATGCTGCTTCTGCGCTGGAATCGTCTGCCACTGTTTTTAGATCTCTCGCTCTTTGCGATGGCGATGGTTTGGACTCTGGGTCCCCATATCATGATTGGGGAAAACTATCCGCTCAAAAGCAATATAAACCGCGGTGCAGTCATTGCTGTGCTGCTGGTATTGACGGGGCTGTATGGACTTTGGCGGCTGTTGCAGGCGCTGGCTGTAAACCCGGCGTTACTTAACTCACTGATGAGTAAAAGGTCAGCTGCGGTAGAAGCTAAACCAGACATGAGCGCTATCACGCAGATCATTGCAGCGGGTGTGAAACATACCCAGCGTGTTCATCGTGCCTTGCCATTGTGGCGCCGTTTTTTCAGCTTCAGCGACAGTAAAACACGCTTACCGTGGTTCATGATAATTGGACCTAAAAACGCCGGTAAAACCACCATGCTGTTCTCATCGGGACTCGATTTCCCATTGCCAGAACAGCTGAATCGTCAGGACCGTGAAAATCCTTCTACCGATAATATTGAGTGCCTTTACACCAATGACGCGCTTTTCCTGGACACCTCAGGTAAATATCTGCAGGAAGCAGAGCATGTTCAGCAGGAGTGGCGTGGCATCTTAGGCGCATTGAAAAAGTACCGTCCTAAACACAGTATTCATGGCGTGGTTGTGACGCTCTCGGTTGAAGATATTTTGCACCGTACTCAGTCTGAGCGCCTCGGTATCGCCGCGGCATTACGCTCAAGGCTCAGCGAGGCGCGAGAAACTCTGGGATTACGTTTTCCGGTATACGTCAATATCACCCGAATGGATATGTTGACCGGTTTTAGCGCCTATTTCCGTAATCTCACAGCGATTGAGCGTGAACAGGTTCTTGGTGTAACGCTTCCCTTTGAACGTCAATCACACGACAGCGGAGCCGAACTGGGTAAGCAGATCAGCGAAACGCTGGCTCAGTTGGAAAGCCGTCTTGGTAGTACGCTTTGCCAGCGTCAGCTGGAAGAATATGACGTCACCGATCGCAAACAGATGTATGCCGTACCGCAGGATTTTCGTTTATTAGCGCAGGGCGTGACCGAAATGCTGCAGCATATTTTCCTGTCATCGCGCTATGACGAAACACAGTTCAATACCACATTGCGTGGCATCTACTTTATGAGTAGCTGTCAGCCAGCCGAAAAGGGGTTGCTCAACAACAACACGGTTGTTCAGCGCTGGCGTAATGTTGTGGAACATCAATATCCTGAAACAGCAGCATCATATGGTCTTCAACAAGCAGAGGGCGGAGTTATCGATAACTCTCCCTGGGGAAAACATTACTTCCTGCGTCAGCTTTTCAGTGATGTGATCAGTGCCGATCGTGATTTAGTCAGTTCCAGCCTGCGCATGCGTACGCGCGATCGCTTGCAGAACTTCGCAGGCCATCTTGCGGCAACGATGCTCGCTGTCTGGCTGATATGGGGAATTGTTACCAGTTTCCACCTGAATGACGATTATCTGGCGACTATTGGTGTTCGTACGACTCAACTGACTGAAAAAGTTGTTGAATATGTTGATCATCCTGAACAGCAGCTGTTACCGGGCGTCCTGTATAGCACGTTGGCATTGAAGCAGTATTTGGGGCTGGATATCAGTAATCCTCCGCTGAACTGGCGCTATGGTCTTTACACACCTGCCACCGTTGAACGTCGTGCGGACAAACTCTACACCTTCTTTTTACAGAATGCGTTGCTGCCAAAATTGCAGTTGCAGGCAGCCATCTCTCTGAACAAAGCCGTAGTCGATAATGATCCACTTGCTGCGTGGGATGCGCTGAAGCTTTACCTCATGCTGAATGGTGAGGGAGATGCCGATGCCGGCTTCCTGATTGCCCAGATCAACCAGCAATGGAAAGCCTCAGGCATGATCGATGCTTATGGTGAACAGGAGACGTTTGACAGTCATCTGAATGCTCTTTTCTCCTCGAAAGGATGGCGAGAAAAATCATCGCCAATCGATCAACCGCTGGTTAAGCGCGCCAGGGATATGCTGGTGCAGATCCCGCAAACCACCAGAATTTGGCAGCATTTAAAGCAGAAACTGCAGCTGGTAGCACCGCCAAGTGTCACCCTGCAGGCGATGGTTGACCCTCAGGCGCCGATGATTTTTAAGCAAAATGCTATCGAAAATCAGCCTGAGGGTGTACCCGGCATTTTCACCCGTGACGGGTGGCGAAACCTGGTAAAGAAGCAGCTCGCTACGTCGTTGATCGGCTTACAGCGTGAGGATAGTTGGGTACTGGGAAAGACGGGGCGCGTGGTAAATCCTCTCACGCTGCGTGATGAGGTACTGATTCTTTATCTGCAGGAATATGCGCATCAGTGGCAGCAATTCCTCTCGAGTATTCGTCTGATACCGATGGGGGGACAGCAGAATCTCAGTATGGATGTATCGCTGTTAAGAACCCTGGTCGCAGATAATTCGCCACTGCGCGGTTTGCTGGAACGTGCCGTCAGTGAGACGACTCTGGCGGAAACCAAGGATAAAACGCTGCAAACAGCTTTACAGACTGAGCTGAGAACCGGCCGACTGGTACAACAAGCTACGCGATTAAAAGACAGTGTCGATTTCCGTGAACAACGGCTTATTCATCAATATGTTGATTTTCCGTTCAGTTCACTACGACTTTTCGTGAAAGGCGATCAAGACGGCACGGGATATAACCCGAACCAAACCGTTGGGCTTAACCGGCTGATGAATCTGCTCACCGATCAGTATACCCGCTATGTGGTTTACAGCAGTGCGCTTGATGAGGGTGACATCCCGGTTATGGGAATGGATAGTTCCCGCCTGGCGGCGGAATCGCGGACGTGGCCTGAGCCAGTGAAGGGGATTTTGATGCCTCTGCTGGGACGTTCCAATGAAAGCATCCAAAAGAGCATTGTAAAGCTGAGTGTTACAGCCATTGATAATGGCATTGGCCAGGTTTGTCGTAAAACGCTGCAAGGACGCTATCCCTTTGCTAAAAGCCAGCAAGAGGTATCACTCAATGATTTTGAGCGCTTCTTTGCAGTGGATGGTGTGGTTGATAGCTGGTTCAAACAGAACATGGCCGACAAGGTTGATACATCAACTTACCCATGGCGCTATAAAGGCAATGGCGGCGGTGAAGGACTCTCCTTCTTCCAGCAAGCTGCCGCCGTCCGTGATGCATTCTTTGACGCGGATGGACGCAAAGTGTCATTGAATTTGTCTACCCGCGTGCACTACCTCTCTCCGGACATAGCGCAACTGATGCTGAGCGTTGGCGGAGAGACGCTGCGTTACTCACATGGCCCGGTCATGCCGATGGCGTTTCACTGGCCATCAGGTGGATTGACCTCTTCCGTTACGATGACCGGCCAGAGGCTCCCATCATCGGCACTGCCAGATCTGACATTCCACGGTGCATGGTCGGTTATGCATTGGCTGGACAGCGCCGAACGCGTAACGAGCCAGGGTGCAGACAGTCGAATTTATCGCTGGTCACTGGGTGGCAAGCCAGTAGAGCTGGAAATTGGTGGGCTGGGTAATGGCAATCAGAATCTGCAGGGCATGTTGCGCGGATTCCGCTGCCCGGGATGATAAGGGAGGAAATATGTGGATGAAACGCAGCAAGCAGCATGCGCATTTGCTGAGTTTTTTGCCTGAGCTTTCCGGGGAAAAGAGTCAACGCAAAAAAGGAGAGATGCAGCGGGTTAAGGCAGAAGTTGCCTCTTTAATTTCGACGCTTGCTCCTGCAGAACCTTCGTTATTAACGCAACCAGAACTGTGTCGTTACCCATGGTGCTTTGTTATGTCTGCAGATGGCATATCGGCGGATCATTATCTGACCGGTGCCCTTGTATTCGATGACAACACTGAAACGCCACATGGCGTTTGCGTATTGCTTCGGGCCTCAGAGATGGTGCGGCTGTTGACAATTGAAGACAGTCTACCGTTTTGGATGATGCGCTCGCTGTCCACGCTAGCGCAACATGACAACCCTCGCCATATTTGCGAACAAATAGAGGCAGATTGCCGTGATTTGGTGGCATCGAGTTTGTCTTCCGGCTGGCGGTCAAAACTATCGAATTCAGCACAGCTTTCACACATTCATACCCGCCTCAGTGACATGCGATGCGATGCGGATTTTGAGCTGGAAGGGAAACGATGTGTTGATGTCATGCCATGGAGGAGTTGGCCTGAGTGCGTTTCGGATTCAGAGTTTCTCTGGCTCTGGAGGCAGAACAGGCATGGAAAAATAATTGAATCACAACGGAAAGCAGTTGTTAACCCGGTGACCTGAGTGCAACGCGCTCAACGTTACTTTTCTGATATCAGGAATGACTATGTCTAGGACGATAACACTAAGCAGTCCAGCGATGCCCATGTTACTGGGTGAACCTGCTCTGGTACTGAATAGAATAAAGGGGGAAGAAACCTTCTCCACTTTATACAGCTATACCTTGCTGGTAAAAACGCCCGCAAATCCGCTTATTCCATGGCAATCTGCCTCGAATGTGGATATCAAGGCGTTAATTGGCAAAGAGATGACCGTCTTCATCGAACTGGATGGAAACGGTCTCGATCACCTCATCGGGATTGGACGCGGTCAACGCGAGATTTCAGGATTGGTTGAAAAAGCGCGCTTTAAAGGGCGCGATGCCAATCAGGCACTTTTCGAGATTGTTATCCGCCCCTGGCTATGGCTGACCACGTTAACCACTGACTACAAAATTTTCCAACAAAAATCAGTGGTCGATATTATCGATGAGGTGCTGGCTGACTACCACTTCTCTTATGAGAAGCGGCTGACAACCAGTTATCCGACGATGGACTATCAGGTCCAGTATGGCGAGACAGACTTCAATTTTATTGAGCGTCTGATGGAAGAGTGGGGGATCTATTGGTTCTACGAACATCAGGACCAAAAGCATAAGTTGATCCTGGTGGATCACGTTGGTGCACACAAAGCCAGCCCAAGTGAAGCTTACCATGTTATTGATTATCAGCCTGAAAATCCTAAAGCCGATGCCGAGTATATCTCTGTATTTGAACATCAGGAGATGTTAACCAGCGGTCGCTGGGTAACCAACGATTATGACTTCACTAAGTCGCGCGCCGATATCCTTTCCATTGATGTCAAAGCAAGAAAAACCAGCTTCAATGAGATGGAGGTATTCCACTGGCCTGGTGATTACGAGCAACCTGCTATTGGTGAGCAGTTAGCGCGTATTCGTACCGAAGAGCGTGGATCAAAGGGCTCACGCGCGGTCGGGAGTGGCGAGTTAAGAGGGATTGTTTGCGGAACGCATTTTGAGCTGGTCGGTTATCCGGTCAACAAAGTCAACCGCGAATATATGGTGATCTCCAGTGAACTGGACATCCAGGAGATCAACGAAGTCACCAATAAAGATATGTTCAGTATTCACTGCAAATTTACCGTGCAGCCGACGACAAAAATCTATCGTCATCCCCAGATAGTTCCAAAGCCACGTACTTATGGTCCGCAAAACGCGATTGTAGTGGGACCGCCAGGTGAAGAAGTCTGGACCGACGAATATGGCCGGGTAAAAGTGCGTTTTACCTGGGATCGTTACGGCATTAACCGTGAATCTGACTCTTGCTGGTTGCGCGTTAGCCAGGCGTGGGCAGGTAATAGCTTCGGTGGTATTTATATTCCACGCGTCGGCCATGAAGTGGTGGTGGACTTTATCAATGGCGATCCCGATCGTCCAATGATCACCGGTAGCTTGTATAACAACGTCACCATGCCGCCCTGGGATCTTCCGGTAAATGCTACACAAAGTGGGCTTATCAGCCGCACTATTGGTGGTGGTAAAAGTAATTACAACGGTGTGCGTTTCGAAGATAAGCCTGGCCAGGAATTGTACTGGGAACAGGCGGAACGCGACATGGATCGCCTGACCAAGAATGATGAAACGCAAACCATCGGTGTTAATTCTGATATTAGCGTCGGTAAGAATCGCACTCTGGTGGTGGGAACGGATTACACCAAGAACGTAGGTGCGAATGCCACTTATGCTATCGGTTCCAATTACAACCTTGAGGTGGGCGCTAATCGTGACATCATCGTTGGGGCCGATTACAGCAAAAATGTGGGGGGCAGTTACTCCAAATTGATCGGTAGCCAGGCAAGCATGGAAATTGGTTCTGGCTACAACATGATTGTGGGAGGAATGCATAAAACGAGTGTTGCCGGCGCAGTTAAGACGGATATTGGCGGTGCGCACAATACCAATGTTGGCGGTGCCGTTAACACCAACATTGGTGGCACCGTTATCACCAACATAACCGGGTCAGTTGAAAAGAACGTCGCCTGCACAGTCAAAAATTATGTAAAAGGCGCCATCATCACCAACGTAGGCGGAGCCATTAATACCAACGTAGGCGGGGCGATCCTGACCAACGTTGGCGGTGCGCAGTTGATTAACGTCGGTGGTGCGCAGATGACCTCCGTTGGGGGCGCCGCCACGCTGTTTGGTGGTGCAATAGTCAGCGTGGGTACTTTAGGTGAGCTGATACTGTCGGGCGATACCGTCAAAATTATTGGTAAATCGCGCGTGGTCATTGAAGGGGGCATCGTTCAGATTAACCCAGGTGATGGGGCGGGTTGTGCCGGTGCAGGCATTGCCGCCGCCGCCGGTGCCGTTGGCGGTGGATTAGGGCTGAGCGCATTAGCAGGGCTTAAAGGTGTAGGCGGGCTGATGTCACCGAAAGCAATCATGGGTGGCATGGCTTTACCTATTCCACTGCCAGTCTTGCCTGTATGGCCGCCTGTTATTGATCCGCCGGTACCACCGCCAATCATTGATCCACCAATCACGCAGCCGCCGATTACGCAGCCGCCGATCACAGAGCCGCCGATTACGCGGCCGCCGATTACGCCGCCGCCAACGGACACGCCGCCGCCGACGGATACGCCGAAGCCGACGGATACGCCGAAGCCGACGGACACGCCGAAGCCAACGGACACGCCGCCGCCGACGGATACGCCGCCGCCGACGGACACGCCGCCGCCGACGGACACGCCGCCGCCGACGGACACGCCGAAGCCGACGGATACGCCGAAGCCGACGGATACGCCGCCGCCGACGGACACGCCGCCGCCGACGGACACGCCGCCGCCGACGGACACGCCGCCGCCGACGGACACGCCGCCGCCGACGGACACGCCGCCGCCGACGGACACGCCGCCGCCGACGGACACGCCGCCGCCGACGGACACGCCGCCGCCGACAGACACGCCGCCGCCGACGGACACGCCGATGCCAACCCCAACGCCGACGCCGACGGATTCGCAGACGCCAGAGCCGTAATGGGACTGGTTAGGTAGATAAACCTTGGGGGGAGAACTCTCCCCCCATTTATAGAGCGCTAAATAAAGGAATAGTGAAATGAAACCAGCAGCTCGGATAAGTGACTCAATAAGTCATGGTGGTAGCATTATTAGTGGTTCAGGGAATGTGATGATAAATAGCTTGCCGGCTGCAGCTGTCGGAATAAGTAATGCGGTGTGTAGCATTGATGGTTCAACAGTCGTCGCTTCGGGGTCTGGTACGGTATTTATCAATAATCAACCTGCGGCTCGTATTAGTGACTCAACAGCCTGTGGAGCAACGATTGTGAGTGGCTCAGGCAATGTCTTGATCGGCGGTTAACATGCAGATTCAGATCATCTGGCCGGAGCTGCATAATGATATTACGTTAGATGAACACCATCAACGTGATAGCCCTGTATGGTTTAGCCCGTCGACAGGCGGCTTTAATGATCAAGCTGTTGAACAAGAAGATCAGGTTATTTTCTGGCTTCAGCAGCAGCAACTGATGTTATGTGTTGAAGCCCATGACTATGTTTGCCTTATAGACGGGCAGCCATTTGAAAACGGTACAACTCGCCTGCTACGAGGAGGGATGCTAATACAGATTGGGCATTACCTGCTTAAGGTCATTGCTCCACCTGCAGATGAACTGGCAAATAGCCTATTACCGGCTGAGGGGGATCTTCCTGAGCTAGAGTTACTGATCAACCACGGCGGCCATTACACGCCCTATGGTGATGATGCAAAGCAAGAGAGCCATCACGCTGAAGAAATTGATCCTCTAAAATCATTAACGCAAGAATATAAGCATTATCTCTTATGGGGCGAGCAACATCACACGCCGCGAGATGTTGAGAAAAAGAATGTCTATTCAAAGCGCGAGCGTTTAAGTGATAACTTAAATGTGAACGAATGCCTTAAGAATAAGACCGTTTCCGAATGTGTCGTCGAAGCAGAAGTCATGATGGAGCGGGTATTTAGAGAGTTAATGATTGATCACGATGATATTTTTGAAACTGAGCAGGATATTAAGATTGAGCTACTGCGAGAAATTGCACCAGAACATCTTAAGCAGATTGAAAAACGTGTCGTTTCAGAATTACTGTATCGCGAACTTTATAAAATGGGGCTGGATAGCCACTTGTAGAAATAATCAGGAAGAGAAATGAAAATTAATTTTAACACTAATAACGAATTTACTGGCATTGATAGTTTGCCTCAGGCCATTGCTCAGGCTGTCGCTGCTGTCAAATCACAGCCAGCTAGCAGTGATTTACGCATGAGGCTGTTCAAACTTTATTGCTTACAGGCTGATTGGGATCGCGCACTACGCCAGCTTGATATCGTAGAGAAGACCGATGACGATACTCAACGCCAGTGTGAACTTTTTAAAAATCTTATTCTCAGTGAACGTTTGCGTCAGTTAGTGTTAGCAGGACAACGCGAGGCCGGCAATCTGGGGGATGCATTACCTGAATGGTGTGAGCTGCTGAATAAAGCGAATGCCTTTTATCACGAGGGAGAAGCCACGAAGGGTGAGGAGTATCGTCACCGAGCGCTGGAAGCGGCTACCGCCATGTCAGGAAAAAGTGAAGGATTAGAAACATTTGATTGGATTGCCGATGGTGACGACCGCCTGGGCCCAGTGTGTGAGTTCATCTTTGCTGGCGGCTATCGCTGGGTACCGTTCTCTGACATTGAAGTGCTCAACGTTGAGAAGCCTACCAGCCTAACCGATCTGATCTGGGCTCCAGCTACAGTTGTGGTAAAAGGTCAAACGCATAAGGGTTATATCCCTTCGCGCTATCCACTTAACAGTGAAAGCGACGTGAGTTTACTGACTGGCTCTCGCACGGAATGGCAGGAAAGCGAAAGCGACCGTTATATCGGGCAGGGCCGTAAAATGTGGGTAAGCAGTAGTGGTGAATGCTCACTGTTTGAAGCGGGCGAAATTAGCATTTAATATGGCAGTCATCTTATGAAAGAGAAAAAGCCCTTTTTACCCTGTCTGCTTGAGCGTTTACTCGATGACGAGCCAAAAAGAGTGGATGAGCCATGGGATAAATTTCACTTCGATCAGCGGATGATGAAAACGCTGATTCTGCAAAATATTAGTGAAATTTTAAATAATGCAAATATTGAGCCTCAGCTCGAGCCTGCAAAACATAGTGAAGTTGCACGTTCGGTCATTAACTACGGCGTGTCACCTCAAGTAGGTAGTTATACCAATACGCATAACTGGACGAGACTCGAGTATCTAATACGTGATGCTTTAATTCGTTTTGAACCCCGGCTCATTCCGGAAAGTATTATTGTCAGTCTGAATGGGGAGCGTCGCTCTCCCATTAAGCAGGGGATAATCAGTTTCAATATTCATGCACTGGTGGCATGGTCACCGCATCCCTTTGATTTAAGCTTAGGGGCTCGCTATGAAGTTGAAACGGAAAGCATTAACTTACAGTTGGTCTAAAGGAAGGGGGGTAAATAATGAGATTAGAAACCATAGAAAACATACCTCCTGTTAAATGCAAAAGTGTTATGGAGAAAATAAATTACTTCTTTGATTGGATGGAGGTAGTGCCAAAATATAAGAATATATTTGTTATCGCTAACTCTTCAAAGGTACGTTCTGAACACATTGTTACCGGTTCTCAGGACCTGCTTATTGTATTTAATTATTTTAACCATGAAATAGTGGCGCAACATACTGGAGACACGGTGGTTATTCGTCGTCAGTTCTCCGCACAACCTCTTTTTCATGGTCATCACAGCCCTCTGAATAGAGAAGAAGGTCGCCTTCGATACTTCGCTCTCTCTGATTATTATGATTTTGTGAATGTCGATAATGTAAAATTCCTGGATCCCTTCGACGCTGTTTTCTGTACGGATTTTATCCCCTATGTTTCAGGGGGTAAAATGGCCTCCTCAGGATATACCTTACTTTATATTCTCAATCATTATCTTCAGTTACCTATTGCCGGTCCCGATGTCCATATGATTGGCTTTGAATTCGCTGGTTTATCAATGCACGACTGGGAGTACGAAAAACAGCAAGCTGAACATTTTATTTTCAGCAAGAAAAGGATTGAAGAAGAAAAAGAATAAAGCAGGAGTGAGTATTTTCTGACACAGCTACCGTCATTTGCTGACATTATTTTTATAAAAAATACCGTACCTTGTATCACGTAGCAAAAATTACCATCCCGGTGATAACTACAAGCCTATAAATATAAAAAAGAACGATTTACCTCTTGCCCCGGCTCTCCGTCGGGGCTTTTATTATCCATATAGTAATTTTCCAAAAAATGTAGCGCTAATTTACTGGCGGGAAATAACGCCCAGTAAAAATTAACTCATTGTTTTAAAACAATAATTCTGCCGTTCATCTCCATGGTTACTGCCTGTGGCATATCCGTTGTTCTGTGCTCGAAAAGAGGTAATCTCAAACAGTCTTCTGCAAATCAGTAATATATTTGTTGAAAAAATCATTGGCGCAAAGAGCGATTATGAGCGGCAAAGTATAACGTTAGTGTGCAAGCGCTTAGCGAATCAAGTGCTCGGACGTTTAGGAAAGCATGGATTTTACCCTCCTCACACAAGGCTACCGCTTAATTGCCATCGGCATTCACAGATACTTTTTCTAAACAGTGATTTAGCTAATGCAGATAACCCTGGAGTGGCTTTAGTTATGTCCGTTTAATTGCCGATTTTTATCCGAAAAAGTTGCGAAAGGTCTTGGGGTTTATTTTTTTACCTTGGGATTAAAAAGCCCCGTAATTTACGTCGCTATGTAATGGCGAGTCGTACTGACTGGCAACAGGATAAGCAATCTCCTACAGATTCATCTGTATTGAACCGCTATCTTAGCCAGCCTCTGTACGGCGTTACGTTCGTGATTTTTAACCCTATTTTCCAGGACATCTGACGAAAATGAAAAAAGTGATCATCGTTGACGATCATCCTGTGATTCGGTTCGCAGTGAAAATGCTACTGGAGCGTACCGAGATGATTGTGGTTGGTGAGACCGATAACGGCGTGGATGCTGTACAAAAAACACGCGACCTCTCACCTGACTTAGTGCTGCTGGATATTGGCCTACCTAAAATAGATGGGCTGCAAGTTTTGGAGCGTTTGCGCTCCCTTGCGTTGCCGCTCAAGATTCTGGTGTTGACCTCACAGGCTAGTGCGCATTTTGCTCAGCGCTGCCAACAAGCTGGAGCCGATGGTTTTGTAACAAAAACAGATGATCTTAGTGAGCTCACTGACGCTATTCGCGTCGTCATGCGTGGCTACAGCTATTTTCCTCGTTATGACCAGTACTCGCCACTTTTACCAGCAGGTGCTGGCGATGATAATAAACTCTTGGGCGATCTCTCCGATCGTGAGCTCAGCGTGCTGATCCTTATTGCTAAAGGCTTGGGTAATAAGCAGATTGGTGACCAGTTGTTACTCAGTGAAAAGACCATTAGTACCTATAAGCATCGCCTGAAGCAGAAGCTGAATGCGCAGACGCTGATTGAATTGATTGATTTTGCCCGACGTAATGAATTGCTGTAAACGACGGACAAATGCGTACCTTTTGCCTACTCTTCGCCTTCTTGCTCCTCTTGTCCAGCATGCCGCTGGCAGCACATGATTATAAGTTACTCGCGCGTGCCCCCTTGCAGGAGCTGAAGCCGCTTAGTTTTTCAACTACTGAACAGGCCTGGCTATTGCACAAACAGCAGTTGGTGATGGGCATCTTTCGTTACGATCTTCCGCCGTTTGGTATGAGTAACCCGATAGGCGAATACGAAGGATTGAGTGCTGATTATGCCGCCATTGTAGAGCACCAATTGGGTCTGCCATTGCGGGTCGAGATGTTTGAAACCAGAGAGCAGGCATGGAATGCGCTAGCTGAAGGAAAAATTGATTTTCTTCCTTCAGTTAGCCTCTTTAATAGCCACGGTAATTTTGTTCTGACGAAGCCTTATGCCACTGAAAAGCCGATCCTGGCCATTGAGCGGGTAGACGGGCTGCCATTGCCAGACGATCTTGCCGGCGTTAGTGTCGCTATGGTGCGTGATTATTTGCCACTTGAAGAGGTACAAGGTTTCTATCCGAAGGCCAATTTCCGTCTCTACGATAATTTTCAGGATGCGCTTAATGCCGTAAATTTCGGTCAAGCCAGAGCATTCCTTGGGAATCGGTATGCTCTCAACCGTAATTTACTGAGTGATTTGAATATCACCCGTTTTAACTCTATTCCCACCAAAGAAATCAGTTTTGCCCTGAGTCGTCGTAACCCTCAGCTGCTGGCTTTAATGAACAAAGCGCTTGATAGCGTCTCGGAATATGAATCTCTTGAGCTGCTGCGACAGTGGCGCCCTGATTTAAGCAGCTTTGATTACTGGAACCAGCCGCTGCAGTTTACTCCCGCTGAGCGAGCATGGATGAAAGCGCACCCTATCGTCAAAGTTGCGCTTTACAGCGGCAATATGACAGCCCCGATCTCATTTATTGATGGCAACGGTATTTTACGTGGCATGGTCGGCGATTTGCTTACGGTCGTGGGCGTTCAAACCGGTATGCGTTTTAGTTTCGAAGCCGTCGATACCACCAGTGAAATGATGAAACTGGTCAATACCTCAGCTGTCGATATGATCACCACGCTTTCAAGTAGCGTTGAGCGGGATAAGCAAATTTTGCTCACCCGCCCTTATTTGCGTACTCCTTATGCGCTGGTCGTCCGTGGCGATCGAAATGACATTCGCGCCTTGCCAGATTTACGCGGTAAAACGCTGGCTATTCTCGAAGGGTCGGCGGTAGAGGATATGCTGCGTAAGCGTTATCCAGAAATCAACATTCTGGAGCTCGAGAACGGACAGGAGATGCTGCAAAGTGTTCTGGACGGAAAAGCGGATGCTGCGACCAATGTTCTTTCAATGGCAGAGTACCAGATTAAAACGACTTACGGCTCCAAGCTAAAAATCGTTGGCACGCTTCACGATCATCCTGTGTGGCTGGCTTTTGCTATTGGCCGGGCTGACCCGGAGCTACGCGATGTGCTTAACAAGGTTCTGCTGTCCATTCCTCCCGTTGAACTGGAAAATATGGCCAACCGCTGGCGCCCCAGCGATCTGGTGGTTGTGGACACCACATGGACACGCTTTCGCCCTGTGATTTTTACCTGTGCCATTGGGGGCGGCATCATGATGATTTTGCTGGCGAGCTGGGCTTACTATTTACGCCTTGTGATACGCCGCAAAGCGGCGCTCCGTCGCCAGTTGAATGATCAGCTGGGGCAACTGGAGAGTCTCGTGACCAGCATGCCTTTTCCGGTGTCGTTACGCGATCGGGAAGGACGCCTGACCTACTGTAATGAGCGCTATCTGATTGAAACCGGCGTGGCCTATGAAGAAGCGCTGGGAAAAACCATCAAAGAACATCCGGGCTTACGTACGACTGAACAAGCCGCCTTTTATCATCATCAAATGATGGAGGTGATTGCGAGTAATAAGCCGATATTCGAAGATCGCCGTTACGACTTGTGGGATAACCCGAATAGCTCCATTGGCATCACTGTTTATCAGTGGATCCAGCCCTATCACAATAGTAAGGGTGAGGTGATCGGTATTATCGGAGGATGGCTTGATATCTCTGAACGGGAAGCTCTGTTCGCAGAACTTCGCGAAGCTAAACAGCGAGCAGAAGATTCAAATCGCGCCAAGTCCGTGTTTCTCTCTACCATGAGCCATGAAATCCGCACGCCGATGAACGCGATTATTGGCATGCTGGATATGGCGCTCAAAAAGGGTCGCCGTGACGAACATGATTTACAGGCGTTAGAGGTTGCGTATGAATCGGCCGAAAGTCTGGTGGGTTTGATTGGTGATATTCTCGATCTGTCGCGTATTGAAGGCGGACATCTGGAATATCATCCGGAACCCGTGCATCTGGGAAAATTGATAGACAATTTGATGAAGGTATTTCAGGGGCTGGCTCTGGATAAAAATATCAGCCTTACCAAGCATTTCCCCTCAGAACCCCTTATCCGCGTAATGGTGGATCCGCTGCGTATTAAGCAAGTACTGTCCAATCTATTAAGCAATGCGATTAAATTTACTGATTTAGGTGGCGTGACGCTAACGCTCCACCAGACACATGATGAAGCTACCGATATGGTGCACTATCGCATCGAGGTTCAGGATAGCGGAATTGGCATTGATCCGGTCCAGCAATTAAATCTATTCCGTCCGTTCAGTCAGGCTGAAAATCGTCGTTCCGGGACTGGGCTTGGGCTCTATATCAGTCGCAGTATTTGTGAAAATATGGGGGGAACCCTTACGCTCAGTTCTGATAAAGGGGCGGGAACTTGCGCCAGTGCGACCATGACGCTGCCACGCGTGCGTGAAGAAAACAGCACTATTGAAGAAGAAGTTGAGTGTGAGCAGGAAAAGAAACTGCCAGCGATGCGAATATTGGTGGTTGATGATAATGCTGCAAATCGGTTGTTACTGGCTCGTCAATTAAGCTGGTTAGGCCAGGAGGCAGAGGTCGCGGAAGACGGTTATCAAGCGCTGGACCTATGGCAAAAGCAGACTTTCGATATCATCATCACCGATTGCAACATGCCTAATCTGAACGGTTATCAACTAACGCGAATTTTGCGTGAATCAGAAGAGGAACTAAACCGGAAACGTGCGTGGATTATTGGTTTTACTGCCAGTGCCATGCATGAAGTGATGCAGCGCTGTCTGGAAGCGGGTATGGACAGTTGTTTGTTTAAACCCTGCTCAATTACCAGCCTGACGCGCGCACTGCATCTGCATCAGTCGGGGGATGAACTTCCGCCGTTGATACAGGAATCCAAAGAGGTTGAAATGCAAAAAGCAGATCGAGAAATGGAAGCGACCATGATTGAATTGATGGTCACCACGCTGCAGGAAGATCTCACTAAGATGAAGCGGTTGAGGCTGCCGAAAGATAAGTTCAAAATAGCTGACCTGGCGCACCGCATTACCGGTAGTGTGCGAATTGCTCGACAAAACGCCCTGGCGGAGGCGTGTTTGCAACTTGAAGCTGATTGTCGTAATGAATCTTTAAATAGTGAAATGCTGGATTCAATGCTCAGGGACTTGATAATTCGCCTCGAACATTATTTGACTCGCTTACACAGTGCGAAGAAATTGGCAAATGTTTCAGAGGAACATCTTTAAAATAGCTTTTTTAATAATGCCAGCATCTTTAACCATTTCTGAGTAAGAATGTTGGCGTCATTATGCGGAAGATTAAAAGCCATTGCGTCGGGCAAAATCAATAAGCTCACTGAAATTACTGGTTTTCATCTTATGCATTATATTGCGTTTGTAGGTACTGATAGTTTTATTACTCAGTTCCATCTCTTCAGCAATCATTTTATTTGATTTTCCGGCACCTAATTGACGCAGTATTTGTAGCTCACGTCGCGTCAGTCCATTCAGTAAACGCTTATCCGCACGTCTGCGATCGCTGTTATCTGGTTGTAGCGAGGAGAGGGGCAATGAAACCAATTTTCCTTTCGCCAATCCATCCAGCGCTTCGTTCAGCGCTTCTGCGCAGTACTTTTTACTCAGACATCCCTGGAGTGCAACGCTTGCACCGCGCAGGAGATAGGCTGCACTTTCCGAAGCGGTGTAAACCAAACAGCGTAGATAGTCTTCTCGCTCACCCGGTTGGCGCAGGTTATCCAGCACGGTTGCAGGCAGCGTGACCGGGTCGATCAACAATAAATCAGCTTCGCCTGAACACGCGGCGGCAAGCAATTGATCTGCGTCGGAGGTAGCCGTTACCACCACATCTCCCCGATCGGTGATCAATCGTTTGAGTCCATCACGCATCAGTGGGTGACCATCATAAATGATTATTTTCATCGGTGAGACCTCCTTGTAATATTAAAAAATGAAGTGCGATTTTAATAAGTCGTGGCATCGACAAGCCCCTCGGATAGTGGTGTTAATAACGACTTAATCTGTTCTACTGAAATGGGTTTGGTGAGACAGGCATTCATGCCTGCGGCCAGGCAGGCTTGCTCAGCATCTTGCAGGCTCATGGCTGTCAGTCCAAATATGGCTAAAGGTAAGCGTGTGCTTTCACTCTCCCGCTGGCGAATCGCCTGAGTTAGCGTGAAACCATCCATTTCTGGCATTGTACAATCGGTGATAACCGCCTTTATTTTTTGACGATGCTGCTGCCACAGCGCTAGCCCATCACGGCCATTGCTGGCGGCCAGCACGCTATATCCCAACTTATTCAACTGCTGCCTTAGAAGCATGCAGGCGGGAGGGTAGTCATCCACAATCAAGATCAGGCCTGGCTTAGCCGGCAATACCAACGGTTGAGAGGAGGTTAGGCTGACTGAAGCAGCACAAAATTGTAATGAGACGAGTGTCCCACCTTGATCATTACGATCGATACTGAGCGTTGCACCTGCGCTCTGCGCCAGAAGCTGACAGTCGGCAAGACTAAAGCCCGACTCAGCCCACGCTGCTACCTGCTCGGAAGTGGCCGGTGAGTGGGTGAGGGTGAAATGTTCGGGCTGACCGTTTCCCTGATCTCCCACTTCCAGCACCATACAAACTCGCCCCTCAACCGGTTCTGTCAGCTGACACAGCAACACTTTTATTTCGCCCTGTGTTGTATGTTTGATGGCATTACGCAGCAGACTGGAGAGCATACGTATTACCAGCAATGGATCGCACTCAACCAGCGGCGTGCTGGTTTCAACATCGGTACTGATTTTCAGACCCTTTTCTTCGGCTTGCTGGCGATAAAGTGCAACCGTGCTGTTAACCAGCGAGGGCAGGTTGACAACACGCGGGGCAGGTTCGAAATCATCATTTTCGGCGCGGAAAATATCGAATACATCACTGGTTAGCATTTGTAGCGAACAGGCCGACTCATAAGCAGCCTGCAGATTTTCATTATGCTGGCCTTTATCCTGATATCTTGTCAGCTCTACTTCCAACAAACCCAACAGTGAATTTAGCGGTGTTCGTACCTCGTAGCCCATACTCTTCATAAATACACCGTGAGATTTGACGATTTTCACATTCTCTTCGCGCGCGGATTGCAACTGTTCAATCAAGGTTTGCCGGCCGTGCAAATTCCTGACTAGTTCGCGCAGTCTTTGGCGCAGATAACCGATCCATAGCGCTGCCGCCAGCGCTGTCAGCAGCACCGCGCTAAAAATGATTTGCAATAAGCCAAACGAGGGAGACCAGTTTGAATCGTCATTTAACGGTCGTGATACGTTGCGCCAGCGCTGTGCCATCTCAAGAAAAGTGATTGGCGGGGTTTGCTGCAGCGCAAGATCGAGAATAGAAAGAACCATAGAATCACTGTCTGCAACGGCAAAGCTGGCATTTAGCGCTCTGATTGGCAGTACCAGTGAAAAGCGCTCGCCATGCTGGCGGTAGCGATAATAGTGTGCGGTAAATTGATTGGTAATGACGCCCCTTACCTTGCCCTCTTCTAGCCAGGCCATTGCCTGTGCTGTGCTATCGCTCAATTCTAATTGCAGCAGTGGAAACCAGGTCTCAAGCCAGGGGCGCAAAGGACTGTAATGCGGCAATGCAATATGTTCACCACTCAGGTCGTGCAATGAACTGGGGCGCATAATATCCGTTTTCATCAACAATACAGCGGGTGTCATTAACCATGGCGTACTGTGTTGCGGTGATAATGTCGCCGTATCCTGGTAATCGGGAAGGGTAAGCTCACCGGCAATAATGGCTTCAGGATGGCGCTTTATTAGCCTGGTCTTTTCACGATCGCTATGTACGATTTTGTAGTCAAACTTCAGGCCGTAGTGCTCAGTAAAAAACCGTAATATACCGATGGCCAAACCATCGGGTTGCCCATGAGCATTCACGTAGCTAAAGGGGGCACGGCGTGAATCGACGATGACGATCATTTTTGGATGGGATTGCAGCCAATCTTGCATGGGTTTCGTTAGCCCAAGCTGGCTGGGAATAGGTGATGGGATATCGCCCAGTCCCCAGCCCTGTGCAATACGTAAGCGGCTAGCGGCCGGTAAGTGCTGCAAAACTTCATTAATTGCAGCCAATAGTTCGGGTGAAGCCTTATTCACGCCAAAGCTAAAATTAGTGTCACTCTGCAGAGGATGGGGCACTAGCCAAATATGATCGGCCTGCTGATTTCGGGTCAGAATATGGGCTGGAGCAGGATTAATCAGCAAGCTGCTGGTTTGGCCGGGAAGGACATCGTTAGCAACGTGATGATCATTTTTAAAGGGGAATGGCGAACTCACGGGCAAATCCTGAGGCACAACGGCGACGTTATCAAGCTTTGCCAGAATATCCTCTTTTAACGTTTGTGAGTTCAACTCATTATTAGCAGCGGTTATTAGAACATTGTAATCGTATAACCATGGCAATGATGATCTCACATCCTGCCAATTATTAATTGCCGGATTCCACACTGCCAGCAGAGTAATTGCCCCTTTACTTAATGCCGCCAACGCCTGCTCTTTGTCTTCATAGTACTGCAGACGAAAATGGACTTTCAGCGCATTTTCCAGGACCTGCAGATAATCCGCATCTATTCCAGTCAGTACGCCACGTTCGATACCAAAACTGAGCGGAGGAGGCGACATTCCCCACACGCCGACATTAATTACCGGATGTATTTTCAGCCAGGTGCTCACCTTGGGAGAAAATTCCACTATAGGGGGATCGACTTTCATGCGAGGTAATAGCTGCAGCGTTTGAGGAGTTGCAATGAGCATAAAAGGAAGAAACAGTAGCAACAAAGAGATTATCGGTGCAATGAATTTCATGTTTAGGATGCAGGCATTACTTTTTAAGCGAATTTGTATTTATTATTTTGCCTATTATTGATGAATAAACCTCCAAGGTTAGTCTTGTTTACATTATCTGCTGAAAAGTGTAAGTCATTACTTACAAATGCATAAGCATAGGATGAGCACGGATTATCAGGGTTATCGGTATCATCTGAACGCATTACAGAAGCTGATGTGTGTGAAACCAATGAAATACTCCATTATACCCACCAAGATTTCTGTCATTCTCTTGGATGATCATCCGATGATACGTTATTCGTTCGAATATATGGCATGTCAGCATCCAGATATCGTTGTGCTGGGCTGTTTCAGCAGCAGCAGCGAATTAATGAATTCACTTTTGGTTGAAAAGCCAGATGTTCTGGTGCTTGACTATATTTTGAATGAAGGCGAATTGGATGGCCTTTCTCTGATCCGTAAGATTCTTGCCCATTACCCGGATATGCGCATTCTGATGGCTTCTTCTGTGGAAACACTGGCGCTTATCCGTGCGGCTTTTCAGCTTGGTGTAAGGGGGTACATTAACAAGCGAGAGGAGAGTGCCAATTTTTTCGAAGCGATACGAACGCTTGCTGCAAATAAGCTCTACATTCCCACTGATCTTGACGTAGAATTATCACAACTGTCGGGTTGTAAACGGCGCGCCGCTGGGCTAACAAACGACGATAAGCCCTCGCTACCGATGCGTGAGCGTCTGAATTTACTCCTGACCCCACGCGAAGCTGAGGTTATTTACTGTTTTCTGAACGGCATGACCGTGCTGGAAATTGCAAAAAAATTAAAGCGAAGCCGCAAAACCATCAGCGGCCATAAGCAGGCTGGCATGAAGAAATTGGGTATCAATTCAGATCCCGAGCTTTTTAAAATTCACGACGAGTTATTTAAATGACTCCTGAGTTTCACTGAAAGTTACTATAATTCACCGCCATGTTTTTAAGGTGCTCCGCGAGTTTTTTGTTGGATTAATTAATTCAAAAAAATAACGCTCTCACTTCACAGCAAGCTTTCGGCTTCTGCACGAATATCAGCGAGGCCATTAGCGTTTCCTTCCGCTATCATGAGCGGCGGATCATTTTCGCAGTGCTGATTTTTGCTATCACACGCGGCAAAATGCGCTGCGTGAAATTGCCATTACTCTTGGCTTTTATCCTGTAGAATTTGGCCGATAAGTTTTTGGTCTTCTAAGGGTTACTCATGGTATCTACGCACATTGGATTCCCACCAGAGACAGTGATTGTTTTTCTCGCACTGTCCGTTGGGGCTATTTTTATCGACCTGTTCATGCATCGTAACGACAAGCCCATTACGCTGAAGAGCGCGGCATTATGGTCTGTATTTTGGGTGATTGTCGCCATGACCTTCGCCGCTTTCCTCTATCTTCATCACGGTGCCGAAGTTGCCAGCCTGTTTATAACCGGCTACGCGCTGGAGAAAGTGCTATCGGTCGATAATCTGTTCGTGATGATGGCGATTTTCTCCTGGTTCGCCATACCGGATCGCTATCGTCATCGCGTGCTCTATTGGGGCGTTATTGGTGCGATTGTTTTTCGTGGCATCTTTGTTGCGATTGGTACCGGATTGCTAAGCCTTGGCCCCTACGTCGAGCTTGTGTTTGCAGTGATTGTTGCCTGGACGGCGGTGATGATGCTAAAAAGCGGCGGCGACAGTGATGAGATCGAGGATTACTCACAGCATTTGGCCTACCGCCTGGTTAAGCGCTTCTTTCCCATCTGGCCTAAAATGCACGGCAACGCTTTTCTGCTTCATCAAAAAACAATCGATGCTGAGTTGCAAAAGCCAGAAAACCACGACGTGGTGATTGGACGCGGGAAGAAAGCGGCACTGTATGCCACGCCGTTAATGCTGTGTGTGGCGGTAGTTGAGCTCTCTGATGTGATGTTCGCCTTCGATTCCGTTCCTGCCATCATCGCGGTAAGTCGCGAACCGCTGATCGTCTACAGCGCCATGATGTTCGCCATTCTTGGCTTGCGCACCCTCTACTTTGTGCTCGAAGCCTTGAAGCAGTATCTGGTTCATCTTGAAAAAGCCGTTATCGTGCTGCTGTTTTTCATTGCGGTGAAACTGGGGCTCAACGCCAGCGATCATCTCTGGCACCACGGTTATAGTCTCTCTGCCAACGCCAGCCTGTTTGTCGTACTGGGCGTGCTTGCGGTGGGAATTGTGCTTAGCGTCATGTTCCCGGCTAAACCCGAGGAAAAAGAAGGTCACTGAAACTCTTCTGACGACGCCTGCGTCGCTAAGGATCAAGCCGCAGCATGCGCAGTTTTTCCAATGGCATACGGCGTTTTTTCCACGTTGGGTGGAAATGGCGCCAGTGTGGATCTTGTGCAGCGGCCAATAATTCAAAATCACCGCGTGTGTCGCCCCAGGCGCGCAGGTGATAGTTATGCAGCGGGCCATAAACATGCTCCAGCCGCTTGACCTTTTGTCCACAGCGGCAGTTATGGCCGGTTATCTTTCCGGTAAGAATGCCGTCAACGACCTCTAATTGGGTACCGATAAGATTGATGCCCAAACGTTCTGCGAAAGGGGCGAGCACCATCGCCGGTGAGGCTGAGCAGATGGTCACTTCCGCGCTGGCATTAACCTCCGCAGCAACCGCCAGCAATCCAGCTGGGCGCATCAATTTATGCCAGTTTGCTTCGCAGAAACGTTGTGCCTGCTGGCGTAGCCACTGCTCCTCAACCCCGGTTAAAAATGTCTCAATCAACACTTCTTTTAATTCGTCACGCGTGAGCTTTTTTCGCATACAGCGCAGGGTTGGCAGCATCAGTTTCGTCAATTTACGTGCAAATACGCGCTTGCCAAAACTGAAGCGTAGAAAGGGGATGAAGCTATCGTGGATGGTCAACGTGCCGTCAAAATCGAACACGGACAGGACCTGATTTGCACGCGGCAGGGGGGAATCCATGGACATAATTTTCTCGTTTCGTCGCAGGCTGTACTCGATGCAGCGATGATAACAAATGGCTGACAGATATTCTCATGCACCAACGTGGCTACCGGTGAAGGTAGCCACGCTCAACGCTTACTCGCGAGTTTTTCCCTCTTCGATAAACTCTTCGTCAATCTCTTCGGAATTCTCACGGTTATCGCGACCGGAAAGCAGATTCCAGCAGGCAATGAACAGCGCGGCAATCAGCGGACCAATCACAAAGCCGTTAATGCCGTAAACTTCCATGCCACCTAGCGTGGAGATCAGGATGAGGTAGTCAGGCATTTTGGTGTCTTTGCCTACCAGTAGCGGACGCAAAATGTTATCCACCAGGCCAACGACCACCACGAAGAAGCCAATCAGGAACAGCGCTTTCCATATCGCGCTGGTGGCGAAAAAGAAGATGGTCGCCGGTACCCAAACAATCGCCGAGCCCACCGCCGGGATCAGCGACAGAAACGCCATCAAGGTTCCCCACAACAAACTGCCATCAATGCCGGTGATCCAGAAGGCGATGCCGCCAAGCACCCCTTGCACGACCGCAACGACCACCGTGCCTTTTACCGTGGCACGCGATACTGCCGCGAATTTCATCATCAGGTGATGTTTCACGTAGGTAGAGAGCGGCAGCGCTTCCAGCATTAAATTCACCAGCCAGGCGCCGTCTTTCAGCAGGAAAAACAGCAGATAAAGCATCACGCCGAAACCAACGGTAAAGGTAAATGTGCCTTTACCAATAAGGAATACGCTGCCCGCCATGTATTGACCGCCTTTCAGCGCAAAACCTGAGAGCTTCTGCTGAATTTCCTGCGCATTGTTCAGATTGTTTTCGGCGAGATAGTTGCGCGCCCAGGAGGGCAGATGCTGCAGCAGATCGGCAAACACCGCCGGGAATTGCGCGGAGTTATTTTGCAGCTTGGTGTAAACCGTATTGACCTCGACCACCATCGATGAAGTGATTAGCGCCAACGGTGTAAACACAATCAGGCAGATAATCAGCAGCGTCGCGAACGAGGCTAAACCATTACGATCGCCCATTTTGTTTCGTAACAGTGTCTTCAACGGATGGAAAATGACCGCCAGAATTGCGGCCCAGAAAATGGCAGAGAAATAGGGTGTTAGCACATCAAAAAAGGCGAAAGTGACAATCGCCAAAATTACGATAAAGAAGCCTAAATTAAGTCCTTTAATACGCATTACATAGTCTCGTCAGTAGATATGGCGACTGAACTATAGAACGCCTGACGCGGAATGTAATGTTTTTAGGAAAGATGGTTCGCTTGAACGTCAAAGCGACGAGCCTGAGCACGTCGCTTCAGCGCTCAATCAGGCAACGATATGCAATCCCAACACGGCAAAAATATTGGCCAGCACACCGACGATAATGGCAGCAATCGGGCCTGCCGCTAACTTCATCACCGGACGTCCGCTGATTTCATTGAGAATATAGAGGCTGACCACCACAAACATGCCGGTTCCAGCCCAAATCTGATTACCGGCATTTACGCCGCCTACCAGCAGAGCGATCTCCAGAATCTGCGTCATAGACGTGCGGATGTTATCGCCGGACATCTTTAACGCCGGGAAGCGGTTCATGGCACGCCCGATTCGGCTCAGGCTTTTTACTTCAATGCCCATCGCACTGGCACCGAGAATACCGGCCACCAGCGGATTAGGCGCCAGATAGCCGAGGCCAAGGAACCAGTCGCACCAGCCATTGGTGCCATAGACGCCGCTGATCATCGCGGTGGTAATGATTAATGGCATAAAGGCAAGTGCCTGGACGATAGCGACAATCGCTGCCGAAGTCATACTGCCTTTGCCCACGAGTGCGGCGGCAATCGGTTCGCCTGCCAGCCAGTGATAGTGCGCGGTGATGGCGATCAGCGCTGCCATCGGCATCAGATAGAAGATGTTTTTGCGGATACGTTTGATGTTGTCATCAAACATGCTGTGCTCAATCTCTTCGCTGCGAGATTTATCACGAGAGGCAAAGAAAAGCAGGCAGATCATGCCGACCAGCATCGCAATGCCTTCCGGACTCAGTGATATTTCGTTGCCTGCCACGGTCAGCGGATTGATGCGTTCAATCACTACACGGCCTAAGAACGAGAAGATGATGGTAATCAGGCCAGCTTTTTTACCAAACTGATAACCAACGGCAATAGCCGGGAATGCTACGAAGGCATAGATAATCGGATCGCCCACCGCCGCCAGCGCGTCCAGGAAATTCACCGGCAAATAGGCAAAGCCTTTGATAATACCGTCCAGCGCAACGGTCACTAATGCGCCATAAATCGTGCCGAGCAGCACCGCCAGCTTGGTGTTGTTGAACGAGACGCCGATGATATCGGCGGTTAATAACACAATATGGATAACAATCACCCCGGTGGCCAGCGTGATGGGCATGGCGAAACCGGTAATGAAGCCGATGCTGATCGCAAACGAGATACCCGCCAACTCCTTGCGGCTCATATTGCCATTGATAAACTCCGGCATAATCGGACGCAGACCGTCGTGATACACCGCGATTGAGCGATTCGCGAGAAAAGTGGCATAGCCTCCCATCATCGCAAAGAGGAGGATTTTTATAAGATTGATGGATTCCATGGTGTCACCCTGTAAAAAGCTGCGTGGTGCTTTAGCTGGAACTGACGTCATCGCGACGCCGGCCCCTGTTTTTATGCGTTTAGTAGTGCCGCAACGAACGCTTTCACGGCGTTTTCGGCGCGATCGTTAGTAAAACCAAAGGCTTTGGTACCACTCGCCAGCAGCTGCGCAACTTTCTCTTCGCTGGGCTGTGTGAGGGCATTGGCGATGGTGGCGCATTTATCGCGGCCAAGCAGCGCATACGCCATGGCCAACGCGCCACCTGCACCGCTCTGACAAGCACCGAGGTAGTAGTCATAGCTACCGATTTTTACCTTCATCGCTGCATCCATGTCGGTGAAGATATGGGCGCTGAACTTGTCCTTTCCGAACTTCTCCAGACACTCTTTGATTTCGTTTTTGTTTAACTGTCCGCCAATGGCAATGTTGATCATGGTTGTCACCTGGTTTGATTAAGCTGATAGAAGTCTGGTGGCATTAAGCGCCGCCAGAAACGCGCGGCCGTTTTGCGGTGCGCGAGCATGGAAAAATTCACACACGGTGGCACCGACATCAGACAAGGTGCTGCGTATACCGAGCGCGCAAGCCTGCTGGCCTGGGCGATAAACTAAAAGCGGGACTTGCTCGCGAGTATGTTTGCTGTGGCCGACGGTGGGATCGTTGCCGTGGTCGGCCATCACCACCAGGCAGTCGCTGCTATCCATCTGCATGATCAGGCCGGTAAGGGCGTTGTCGACCAGTGTCAGCCGTTCCGCATAGCGCGCCGCATCCTCGGCGTGCCCTGCAAGATCGGTTTCCTGAATGTTGGTGCAGATAAAAGCAGCCTCTGGGCGCTGCATCTCTTCAGCGGTGATATCCAGAATGGTTTGTGAATCGACCAGACGCTGATAGTTGCGACCGTGCGGGTTCTCAACGATGTCCGCCACCTTGCCCACCAACACGGTGGGGATGCCTTGCTGATGTAATTGCTGTGGCACTTGGGTACTGGCATCCACACCGTAACCGAGATGCACCACCTGGAAACCGTGCTGGTAAACCCCCGCCTTCGGGCTGTTGATACCAATGTAGGTATCTTGCTTAGTTTCAATGGCTGCGAGGATCTGCGCGCTGCTCTCCAGCAATCCGCCATAGGCAATAACGCGACCCACTTCGACGTGTGCCCGAACAATGCGGCCAATGCTTTCTACGTCGCTAAAAGATATTGCGGATAGATTTGCGCAAATATTAAACACCTGACCTAAATCAGCTTCGAGGTTGTCACCAATCGCGACAGCATCATTAACCCAAAGCAGAGATAAACCGCTGACGCGCTGCTGCTCAACCTGATACCCCGCGTGGATTAACGCTGCTTTCACATTGTCGATGACGCTGGAGAAAGGCATGCGCACCGGCGGCAAGGGGAGCGTGCCCATGATCTCCTGATGACCCATGAAAGTGTCGCCGCCTTCATGCTGCAACTGCGCCACACCGAACGCTGCCGCGGGATTGGCACGCATAACGCTATCGTTGAAGTCAGGCGCAGCCATATGCAGCGCGTTAATCAGCCCCAGTTTTTCCAGCGCCGGCAGACGCAGCGCGGGAAAAGTTTGCAGAATGTGGCCGCAGGTATTTGCGCCGATATCTTGTGGACGTACTTTGGCGACATCTTCCATGGCACCCACGCCAAAACTGTCGATAACCAGCACCAAAAATTTATTCATTTGTCGCCTCTTGCAGTGCGTTGCCAAGGCTATCGAACAAGCCGAGCAGCCGGGGGTTGCCGTGGCTAATTCCCCCGATTAACGCTACGTCGCTGCGTGTCACAAATATCTGGGTGCGGAAGCACATCACGACGGCGCTGCCAATCGGCCAATGACCGGCCAGCGGTAAGGTGTAATCAATGCTGTCACTGTCAATCGCTTTCACTGCGCAGTGCTGCCAACCTTGATGCCATACCGCAGCGCGCTGCATATGACTACGACGATAGTGGCCGCCGCCGTAGCAATAGCTGCTCTCCTGGTGGTTATGCGAGATTTCGGAGAGATAGATCATGGCGATTTTCTCCGCGCCGTCGCCGTGCTGATTGGCCGGCAGCGTGCCGGTAAGCGCATGGCCCGGTTCGGCATGCGTTACGCCGTGAGCGGCAAGCAGCGGTAACGTCGATACGCTACTGGCGGATGGCGCGTTGACATGCTGCACGGCAATGCCGTGTTGCTGTAGCAGCGTTTTGGCGGTCAGTAAGGTTTGCAGATTGGGAGTGGGGCGCGTTTGTTGCGCCGCATCGCAGAATGCCATGCAGGGGAAATGGGTCACGCCGATGATGGTGATCCCCTCAATCGCCTGCAGGTGCGTCAACACGGCTGGCAATTCGGCTAGCGTAAAACCGGCTTCCTGATTGGGATAAACCACATCACCCTGATCGACCACTTTTAGGAGCAGCGGCTGGATATGATTATGGCGACGTGCGGCGGCGGCAATGCTCTCCGCCTTCTCGAGGCTGTAAACAGTGATGACCTCTGGGCGTTGTGCCACGGCATAATCAATCAGCTGTTCTGGCAACTGCACCAGATGACCCACATGGGCTACCGGTAAACCGTGCTGCCACAGTCGCTGGGCCTCCTTGAAATCCACGGCAACAATGCCGTGAAAGCCCTGTTGTAAAATCAGCTTGCACAACAGTGGATTACGTCCAAACTGCTTGCTCATCAGATAGAGTTTAAGACCATAGTGTGCAGCAGTAGCGTGCAACAATCTGGCGTTTTCCAGCACCTGATCGACATCAATCACATAACTGTCGGGGCGGATTTCGCCGCGCTGCCAAAAACGTAGCGCGGCTTCCATCAGGGCTGGATTTTGTTTTTCCAGCGCATTAAGGAACATCAATAACGTCCTTTATTTTCATTTTTTTGAATATTTATGGTGTAAATAACATCACGCTGCGCTTTATTGTTGCGCCACTATCAGTCCATAGAGGTTGGCAAGCAGATAGCCTTGCTCATACTCTGGAACGGTAAAAGCAAAGAGGCTGAGCAAATCGTGATGCATTTCCTGGATGTTGGCGTAAAAGTCGGAACGGGTGATCTCCGCTAAAATCTCAGCGTCGATCGCCGGGATAATATCGCCCTGGCGTGCTCGCATCATGGCGTTGGCCATGTGCGTAATCATCATTTCTCCCTGCGCATGGCGGATACGCAGATTCCAGTGCTGCTCCAGTCGCGCAATTACCGCCAGCATGCCGTGATAGACATCCTTATCGATAACCTGCGCGTCGTGTAAAATCTGTAAACGTGTTTCCATGTTGATACCTGCTAATAACTCGGTTCCCTGATGCCAAGCGCGACATCTTGTTGATGACGCAGCAGCTGTGGAATATCAATCAGCGACTGCACTAAATGTTGAATCACTTTTGCCTCGTTATGAATCAGCAGCACCGCTTCAGAGGCTTTCATTGCATCGGCACACTCAATCGGTTCCTGCACCAATCCTTCTGCCGCTTCGTCTGTTATATTCCAAATCGCGGCATCAATATCGCCCCGCTGTAGCGCTGCCAGCGTCAGGTTATAAGGCAGCGAAACGCGTTCAATTTCTTGTCCTGCAAAGACGCGTTCAGTGAGCAGGCGCTGATCCGGCGAGCGTGGATCAATGCCGACGCGGCGAATGCTGGCTTTACTGCCTTTGCGGTAGAGCAGCTGGTGACCGGCCACATAGCTACCGGAACCAAAATTCAGCACCGCCGTGACGTCGCCCTGCTGCAAATAACTTTCCGCTGCCAGATGTGAAACTACCGCCATGTCGTAGACGCCATCGATTAAGCAATCGATACGCACTTCAGCACCACGCATGTGAGCAAAATAGAGCGGGTAACCACTGAACTGCGTTTTAATGGCGCTGGCTAACCCTTCGTAGAGTCGGGTATAAGGCAGCGGCATTGCACACAAAATGTTGCCGATATCGGCCTGCTCAAGCAGCAGAGGAAAATCCATCTTGCTAAGCACCGTGCCGTTGCGTCCGCGGCGATCCAGCGTGACGCACTGGGCCGCTTCAAGACTCTTCAGCGCGTTCTGCACTACGCCCACAGAGAGCGCCAGTTCACTGGACAGCACATCAATGGTTTTCAAACGGTCGCCGGGTTTGAGCCTGAATAAATAGCGAGCCAGACTGACTAAGGCGAGACCTTCTTTTTTGATAAAACCTTTACTCATGCTTAATCTTCATTTTTGTGAACATTTAAATGATGTTTTATTCTACCTCGAGCAGCAAGCAGGGAAGAAGCGGAGTGCGAGACAGGTCACAAATGTTTTGTAGCGATAGCGGACATCTGATGTCCCAATTTGGCTATCTGATGTCTGTACGCTGACTGGTACGCAAGCGTGATTCTAGTGAAGATAGAGGCTGGAAATGAACGGGAGAAAATGATGCTGGAACTACGCCCTAACTGCGAATGCTGCGATAAAGATCTGCCGCCGGACGCATCTGATGCGCGCATCTGTTCGTTTGAATGCACCTTCTGCGTGACGTGTGCGGAAGGGAGGCTGGCGCAGCGCTGTCCTAATTGCAGCGGTGAACTGGTGCGGCGCCCCATTCGGCCTGCCGCGGCATTGGTACGTCATCCTGCATCGACAACGCGACATTTGTCCGCATCATCCACACGATGAATGAGTTCAGCAAGCTGTGATTCAGCGAAGACTTCAATGCCATACTGGCGCAGTAATGCTGCCGCAACACCCTGACCGGCTAGCTGCTGGCCGCTAAAGCTACCGTCATAAATGCGTCGACTCCCGCAAGTCGGGCTGCCATCGGTAAGCAGAGCAAAACGACAGTTCGCCTCCTGCGCTGTGCGCAGCGCTAACCACGCCGCCAAAATATAGTGTTGGGTGACATCATGACCATCTGATTCAATAATGCGCGCCGCTCCGGATAAAACGTGCGCTGCGCTACCACCCCGAATTTCGGCGGGTAAACGTGGCGTGTTCAAACCGGCGGCCAGCTCTGGGCAGTGAATGATCAGGCGCTGTTCAGCACGCCAGCGCACTAGCGTTTCTGATATCAAGGCTTTATCACTGGCATTATAACGGACTGCATATCCCATGAGGCAGGCGCTGACTAATATTCTTTCCATGAGATCTTTCTCCTTAAATAAGGTGGAAAATCACGCCGACGTATTAAAGCACTGCACAACATACGTAATATTAAGTGCGATAGTAATCACTGTTGTGCATTAATCTTTCTTAGGAGTGATTCTATCTTATTAATACAGAGTTCATTAATGAATAACGCTAAACTTTGAAAGGGGAAAGCGAGGGGAAGTGATGGCTTACATTCATTTTATTGATTTTATTGTTTTTTATTTTGTGCTGGCACCAGCAGTCTAATTCGGTTTTCTTCATGTGCGAGGGGCTGGTCAGAGCACAGACCTTATTTGATACGGATTCTCTCGCGATAAATGTTATTTCTTACCTTTGATGAGTTTTTGCGTATTTTTCTGAAAATCAGCACGTTTGAACAGAGTTTTTCAATTTTAAATGATATTATTTATTGGCAATGCTAGTGGTGTGGCGTTGTGTGCTTCAGTTTTACCCTCATGTTTGCAGGGTTTACCCTTTTATGTCATTTACGGAAATGAATTATCCTCCCGATCCTTGTGGTCGGGATTTTTTATTCCACCTGCTATTACGATTACATGCCTGCGTACTTCATTTAATGAATTAATGTCAAAGAATACACAATCGTTAAGAAAGTGATAATTTGACGTAATTTCTTGTAAGTCTTCGTTTTTTAAGAATTTTGGAAATGCTTTTCCGCCTCCATTTAATCAATAGTAATGCTCAACGGCACAGCAACCGCCGTTATTATTGGAGGCAACACCATGAAAAAAACAACATTAACTCTTATTGCGTCACTTATTACATGCAGCACACTGTTTTCTGGCGCCTCATGGGCGGATGGCCCTGGCGATCAACGCTGGCAGTCACACGGCGGCGATCAACATCAGGATCACGGACGCGGTCCCGATCGTGGCGATAACCGTGGACCGGATCGTGGCGACCATCACGATCGCGGCCCGGGCCCCGATCGTCACGATCATTATGCTGAACATCGCATGCCGGAAGGCCATCATGGCGGCGATCGCTTTGCCTGGGGCGGTCATGACTTCCGTCGCGGCTACCCTGCGCCACCAGAGTTTCGCGGACCGCACTATCGCGTAGATGACTGGCGCAATCGCGGTCTTTATGAGCCGCCACGCGGCGAACATTGGGCATATATCGATGGTAATTATGTGTTGGTAGCGGCAGCAACTGGCATCATCACTGCCATTTTGCTTAACGGCGCTTTCAACTAACGTTTGCAAACGGATGGCCGCGACCATCCGTGTTTCTCTCCGCTTTATCCGCTCACCAGGTTATTCTCTATCCGACCCGTTTTTCCTTTCTATACGTTAAGGAGTGATGATGACTGTGGTAAAAATGGTGGCGGTGGACAAAGACGGCACCTTCCTCGATGACAAAAAACAGTTCAACCGCACGCGTTTTAACGCCTGCTATCAGGAAATGAAACGGCGCGGTATCAAATTTGTCGTGGCCAGCGGCAACCAATATTACCAACTCAAATCCTTCTTCCCTGAGATTGCCAGTGAAATAGCCTTTGTGGCGGAGAACGGCGCATGGATTATCGATCGTGATGAAGAGTTGTTCTGCGGTGCTTTCTCACGACAGGACATTGATGCGGTGCTGGATACGCTGCACAACGGCAATTATCCCGAACTGCGCTACATCCTGTGCGGACGTGAAAGTGCGTACTACTTCGATGGTCTCGATGAATCATGGCTGGTGAAAATGCGTCACTACTGCCATCGGCTGAAGCCTATCCGCAGCTTGGATGAAGTGGCCGATGATAAGCTGTTCAAGTTCGCGCTAAATTTGTCAGATGATTATGTGGAACCGCTGATGGCGGACATCGAACGCCTGCATCATGGCGCAGCCGCCGCGACCTCAAGTGGACACGGTTCGGTGGATTTGATTGTGCCCGGCAACCATAAGGGCCACGGGCTTGATCTGCTGGGCAAGCGCTGGGGCATCGAACGCAGTGAAATTTTGGTGTTTGGTGATGGCGGTAACGACCTCGAAATGCTGCAGCAGTCGGGCTTTAGCTTTGCGATGGCGAATGCGCCACAGAAGGTGAAAAACGCGGCACGCTTCGAAGCACCCAGCAACAATGAAGAGGGGGTTTTACAGGTGATTGAGCACATGCTGGCGGGCAAAGCCCCGTTTACCGGCTAATGATTAAACGGGCAGCATCGGCTGCCCGCTATCACTTAAATAATGCGCCAGGCTGCGGCGATCATCTCCATCAATGTGGGGGCATCGTAGCTGATCCAGCCGTTTTTGCTGTTGGCGCGCGTCACGATCCATTCAACGTCGCTGGCTGAGAGCGTTGGTCCATCTAGCCAGAAAGGCACAATCGCGTGCTGTTGAATCCAGGCTTTCAACGCTAATGCCGGCGGAGCCGGATCGTCTGGCAGCAGCAGCTGGCCGAGTTGTGCCATCAAACGCTGCTGTTCAGCATGTTCGGTTTCCGCCAGCACATCGAGGAATGGGAAGAGTAAGCGTCCGCAGACTTCGCCGTGATGAAAGGGTTTAATCGCTCCCAGTTCACCAGCAATACCGTGGATCACGCCCAAACCGGCACTGCTCAGACACACGCCACCCAACCACGATGCCATCATCATCGCCTCGCGTGCCGCATCCCCACGCTCATCGTCACGATTCAAATCCGGCCAGGCTTTGAAGAATAGCAGCAGCCCATTTAACGCGGTTTGCTGGGTAAATAAATTACCTTTGCGTGACAGATAAGCTTCAAATAAATGGGTAAAGGCATCAATAGCGCAGGTTGCCAACACGCTATCCGGCGCGCCCTTTAGCAGATTGGGATCGAGGATCGCCACCTGTGGCACAAATACCGGATGACGCAGCGAGGCTTTGACCTGAATGTGTTGCTGATCGGTGACGACGGCATTTTGCGTGACTTCGCTGCCGGTGCCCGCGGTGGTGGGAATGGCGATCAGCGGTAAGGTTACGGCTTGCACCGGGGTATCACCGACTTTCTCCAGATAGCGCGCCGTGTTGAGTGGATGTTGCATCATCGCGCTGAAAGCTTTGGCGGCATCCAGTACGCTGCCGCCGCCAATCGCCACCACACGATCAACGTGACCGCGCCAGCGCCGCACCCAGGCGTCGATCTCATCCGGCGAGGCTTCATGGCTGACAATCTCATAGCCAATAATCCGATCGTTCAGCGCAGCGCCCAGGCGCGCCCAGGCCGGACCGTTGAGGAAAGAGCGACCGCAAAACAGCAGCGTTGGCTGAGTATCGGCTGCCAGCAGGGGAATTAACTGGTCGATACTGCCGCGACCAAACAGGGTTTGTTGATTACTGTACAACGCGATCAGATTCTCACTCACCTGCATGTCCTTCTTAAATGGCGAAAGACCCTAGTGTAACGAAAAGCCGTGACACTCCCGCTGCAAACATTCTGATAACGCACAGGCAAAAAGTTGATCACCTTCTCAAAACAGAAATTCCGCCGCTGCGCCAGGTGCTTTATGCACAATGTTACCCTTAACATGATACCCGTAACATCGTGGCCGTGGTGATTATTCATCCCGCACGCTGCTGTATCCAACATCCTCTGGGATAACCAAAATAAACCGCTGCCGGTAGATTACCGTGCGCAAAAGTGGAGAAAAATTATGCCATTACTCTATGTGGCGATTGGCGTAGCGTTACTGCTGCTGCTGATGATCCGTTTCAAACTGAACGGATTTATTGCGCTGATTCTGGTCGCGCTGGCCGTGGGCGTGATGCAGGGCATGCCGGTCAATAAAGTTATTATCTCGATTAAAAACGGGGTAGGCGGTACCCTGGGCAGTCTGGCGTTGATCATGGGCTTTGGTGCGATGCTGGGAAAACTGCTGGCAGATTGCGGCGGGGCGCAACGTATTGCCACCACGCTGATTGCCAAATTCGGGCAGAAGCATATTCAGTGGGCGCTGGTGCTAACGGGCTTCACCGTGGGCTTTGCATTGTTCTATGAAGTGGGCTTTGTGCTGATGTTGCCGCTGGTATTCAGCATCGCCGCCTCCGCGCGAGTTCCTTTACTGTACGTGGGGGTACCGATGGCGGCGGCACTCTCCGTCACGCACGGTTTCCTGCCACCGCATCCGGGCCCAACAGCGATTGCCACACTGTTTAACGCAGATATGGGTAAAACGCTGCTCTACGGTACGCTGCTGGGTATTCCTACCGTGATTCTTGCTGGTCCGGTTTATGCGCGTTTCCTGAAAGGAATTGATAAACCGATCCCGGAAGGATTGTGGAATCCGAAAACTTTTACCGAGGCAGAGATGCCAGGATTTGGCGTCAGCGTCTGGACAGCATTGGTGCCCGTAGTACTTATGGCATTGCGTGCGGTGGCGGAAATGCTGTTGCCAAAAGGTCACGTGCTGTTGCCTTATGCGGAGTTTTTCGGCGACCCGATTATGGCTACATTGATCGCGGTACTGATTGCCATCTTTACCTTCGGGCTAAACCGTGGACGCAGCATGGATGAGGTGATGGCTACCATTACAGATTCCATTAAAATTATCGCCATGATGCTGCTGATTATTGGCGGCGGCGGGGCGTTTAAACAGGTGCTGGTGGACAGCGGTGTGGATAAATACATCGCTAATATGATGCATGCAACCAATCTGTCGCCGATCTTTATGGCGTGGTCGATTGCCGCCGTGCTGCGCATTGCATTAGGGTCGGCCACCGTTGCGGCGATCACCGCAGGCGGGATTGTCGCACCGCTAATTGTTACCAGTGGTGCTAGCCCAGAATTGATGGTGATTGCCGTTGGCTCAGGCAGCGTCATTTTCTCGCATGTGAACGATCCGGGCTTCTGGCTCTTCAAAGAGTATTTCAACCTGACCATCGGCGAAACCTTCCGCTCATGGTCAGCGCTGGAAACCATCATTTCTGTGTGTGGTTTGGTGGGATGTTTGCTGCTGGCCAGCGTTATATAAGCATTCAGGCTGAGGCTGCGCGCCTCAGCCTTGCGCCGTTTACTGCGTTAGCGCACGGAAAGCCGCGAGTTCTTCCTGAGGCATACCCGCTTGCAGCGCCGCTGCACAGATTTGCTGCCAACTGTTGTTATCAAGCGGAATACCGTCGCGATAGCGCGCCACTCTGTTGTGTTCTTCCCATTCACCCGGCACCTGAATGGCTTCATTGCCACTTTGAGGTGACTGTTTCACCCAATCAAGAAATGATTCAGCCTCTTCTTGCATGGCTGGTGCATCAAACGCCTCCGGGTCCACGATAATGGTTGTCATGCAGTTGAAAATGGCATCGTGACTGGTGACCAGCGTCTCATCATGCGTGGTGCGACCGCCCGACAGCGCGCCGCCGAAAATTTCACACATCGTCGCCAGCGCATAACCTTTGTGCAGACCAAACGGCATCAGCGAACCATAAGGTGCCTGGTGCATTACGCCCGGTTCCGTGGTCGGTTTGCCCTGATGATCGATCAGATAACCCGGCGCAACCTGCTGCTCTTTGTTCCACGCCACCCGAGTCTTACCGAAGGAGATACCGCTGGTGGCGAAATCGAGCAACAGGGGTTTGGTATTACGGCGCGGGAAAATTGCACAGAAGGGATTGGTGCCAAAACGTCTATCGCTGCCGTTATAAGGGGCAACCATCGGATCGCCCATCACGTTCACGAAATGGAAAGAGACAAAACCCGCTGCGGCGCACTGTTCCGCCCAATGACCGATGCGACCAATATGATGCGAATGATGGAGTCCCACTGCCGCGATGCCCAATTTGGCTGCACGCTCGATGCCAAGCTGCATCGCCTCATATGCAGCAACCTGACCAAACCCGTTGTTAGCATGAAGCGTCAGTACCGCGCCAGCATCTTTTTCGACAGTTGGGTGTTGGTTCAGCTGCAGAAAGCCTTGCGCCAGCGAGTTCATATAGCTTGGGATCATGCCGACGCCGTGTGAATCATGTCCCGCCAGGTTTGCGGCAACCAGGTGTTCAGCCACTAATTGAGCTTCTTGCGCGCTGCTGCCAGCATGGAGCCAAATGGCTTGAACAAACTGATGCAGGTGGGAAGGGGGAATGCGATGTTGAGTACTCACGCGGTTAATCTCCTTATCATGGTCAATAACGCATCCTGCGACGAAAACGGCGATAACCGCAAGTCAGTAAATTAAGTAAAGGGCCACAAGCTGTGGCCCAAAAACTCAGTGCGGCTGTTCGAAGCCCGCTTTGACCATTTGATCGCGCAGTGCACGCGTGATTTCACGGTTCCCACCCGTGATAGGGTAAATGACATTGTTGACGACATCGTCAAGATAATGCTCTTCAAACTCCTGCATGGTGAGTTGCGTACCACCTTCATCGTTGATGGCAATGCTGCCACTTATGTGGTTGCCGTAATCCTTTGCCTTAAGGCTATAACGCCCCATGCTGGTATTAATTGTGCTCATAATCATCTCCTTGTTACGTAGGCATTGATAACAATTGAGGCCTCTTCAGGCGCTATAAGTTTAGACTGTGGATAGGCGGTAAATGCACTAACAAGGCGGATGAAAATTGAACGCTGCGACCTGTCTCGCAGAAATTAATTTTCAGACAAGCGCAGCGGCGTTAATAGGCATGGGCACGTTTAAGGAGGGAAGCGAAACCAGAATCATCATCTATACTGGATAACAGATACCTTATTTTTCATACAAGAAGGAGCGAACAATGAAAATAATCCTGTGGGTCATAGCCATCATCTTCATCGTTGGGTTATTAACTTTAACCGGCGTATTTAAACTTATCTTCTGATATAGACAGGCACCTTCGGGTGCCTTCATGCTTTATTCGGCACAGGCTTTAGTGGCATTCTGATCGTCCATCACTAATTCACAGATATCGGCGAGATTCAGCGGCTTATAACATTGTGCACAACAGGCCCCATGATGGTCTGGCAAATCCACCTTTTCACGATGGTATGAAGTGTAAAAGAATTTAGCGCAACCACAGCGGCTGCAACGAATCGTCATCTTTGTTCCTTCCCTCTCCGTCCTGGAAAGTCGAGATTTATCTTATTCGTGCGCTGAGTTCAAATGTTAAATTTTATTAATTTATTCTGCGCGTGAATAATTCTCTCTAACTTGTTGAATACAATATGGTTGCACCATGTGACCGTTTCTCAGAGTTTGCATTTTTTGTACATAAAGCCATATCACTCATTCGTTTACCTGCCCTTTCAAATCACTTCTTCTTCTTAAGGCAAAATTAACCGCTCGAATGTTTAAGAAACAAGAAAAGGCCTGGAGAGAGTGGCGTCTTTTTTTTAATACACTTTCAGCACATTAAAATAAAAACTCAGTTCTGCATGTAGACGAAAACCTCATCGCTGTGGGGCTGAAGTTTTAGAATGACCCATAGGAAATATCGTTGTGAATCGGCAAATTTCTGCAGCCCTGTTGGGTTGTATTTTGACCTCATCGGTCTCGTTTTCGGCATCAGCAGAAACCACATCGCAAGCCGTTAAATCTGGCTGGAGTACTTTCAGCGACAATGTTTCCCAAACATGGTCACAACCGCAGAATTACGATTTTTATTTACCTGCAATCACCTGGCATAATCGTTGGACTTACGACGACAGACACATCAAAAAATACAATGAACGTCCCTGGGGCGCGGGTGCTGGTGTATCGCGCTGGGATGAAAAGGGTAATTGGCACGGCATCTATGCCATGGCATTTAAAGACTCTTTTAACAAATGGGAGCCGATAACCGGCTACGGCTGGGAGGCCACCTGGCGACCCTTAAACAATCAAGATTTTCATCTGGGCGCAGGTTATACCGTAGGCGTGACGGCGAGGGATAATTGGAAATATATTCCCGTTCCCTTTATTTTACCTTTGGCATCAATCGGATATGGACCTGCGACGTTCCAGATGACGTATATTCCTGGAACGCACAATAACGGCAACGTTTACTTTGCCTGGTTGAGGGTGGAGTTTTAAGCGTTAGCGATGCGCAGAAAGTGTGATCAGGACGCAAAAAATCAATATTTATCACTTTTTCATCAAATCGCACTGGACAAATGTCACCGCAATTGCTGTACTAGACGTCGACACAGTTTAGTGTCCTTTTTTCATGTAAAGGTAATATAGATGTCTAAGATCAAAGGTAACGTAAAGTGGTTTAATGAGTCGAAAGGCTTCGGTTTCATTACTCCAGAAGATGGCAGCAAAGATGTGTTCGTACACTTCTCTGCTATCAACAGCAACGGTTTCAAAACTCTGGCTGAAGGTCAACGCGTTGAGTTCGAAATCACTGACGGCGCTAAAGGCCCATCAGCTGCTAACGTTATCGCACTGTAATTAACAGTTCGAATTCTGAAAACCCGCCTAATGGCGGGTTTTTTTTATGCCTGCCACCAGAGAATCATCCATGCAACCACGGCGAGCGTACTGACGCTGAGCGCCATTAACTCGTTAAAATCATGTGGAACCAGATTCTTCATTTTCTTGCCTCAGAGAGTGATTTTCCACAGCATGGCAGTCCCAGATTAAGCCAGCCTTAAGCCGACATGACGTTACTATGACAAGGCAGATTCTGCGGCGCATCTCACAGATAATTCCCGTAACAACCCTACAACAATCCTTACTTGCAGATTTTTCGCTGGCAACGCTATATAACTGCTCAGGGAAATGTCAGGAGGCAGGATGAACATACGTCAGGCAGAGGCAAAAGACAGTTTTGCGTTGAGTGCGTTGCTAACCGAATTAGGCTACAGCGCGACGGAAGGGTTTATTGATAAGCGTCTGGAGCAGCTTTGTCATCATCCAGACGAAATATTGCTGGTCGCTGAACATGGCAGCCAGGTCTTGGGTTTTCTTTCACTTCATTTTATTCCTCAACTGGCGTTGGCCGGCGATTTTGCCCGCATCAGCTATTTCTGTATTGCCGAAGGCGAACGCAGTAAGGGCAGTGGCCAGCAATTGTTGAATCATGCTGAACAGCTGGCGCGTTCGCACGGCTGTGACCGTATGGAAGTGCATTGCCACTCTTCACGCCTTAAAGCTAATCAGTTCTATGCACGCGAAGGTTATGTGGAGTCTCCGCGCTACCACATTAAAGCTCTGAGCTAAGATTGAGTTCACGGCCGCTGGCAATCACGATGGCGTCGGCGATACTGTCAAGTTGTGCGAAAGGTAGCAGCGCCGCGCTGACGCGAATGAATTGCCTGCTATTGATACTACAGCGTTCGCCTGGCAGCACGGCAATGCCACGTGCTGCCAGCGTGATCATCGCGTATTGTTCAGATTGCACGGGGATCCACACGCTCAATCCATCGCGTTCCTCGAGGAGAAGTCCTCGTTTCGCCAACGCGGCCAGCAACTGTTGACGACGCTGCGCATAGGTGGCCCTCGCATGCTGAACACGCTGCTGAGTATCTTCATCATTGAGCATCCACGCCACGGCATCCTGCAGAATACGGCTGGTCCAGCTAACGCCAAAGTTACGCCAGGCCTGTAAACGTTTCACCATTTCTGAAGTACCAGACAGCACCGCCAGACGCAAATCCGGGCCATACGCTTTGGAAAACGAGTGTACGTGCAGCACGCGCTCGGGGTAGTGGAAGCCAAGGCTCCATACTGGCCATCTCGATAGATCGCCAATACCATCGTCCTCCACGATGATAGTTGTGCTGTTCGCCAGCACGCGGGCTAACTCGGCGCTACGCCGCTGGCTGACGCTGTGTCCGGTGGCTGAATGGGTACGGGGCTGATAGATAAACATCGCCGGAGATTTTTGCAGTAGCGTAGCGAGAGCGGTGGCTATCGGTCCTTGTTCATCGCACGGCAGCGGCAGTATTTCCGCACCGATATTGTCGAGAATATCCAGCAGACGTGTGGCGGTAGGATCTTCAATGACCACGCGATCGCCTGGTGATAGCAACGTTTGCACAATCAGATTCATGGCATCAAATCCGCCATCGGTTGCCAGCCAGGCTTCAGCGGGATAAGGCCAACGTGGCGTAATCGCGGTCTGCAACTGGGGGGAAATCGCCTCACGTTGATAGCTGTTCAACTGAGGGGAGGCAAGGCCTGCCAGCATCGCCTGACGCAGATCTGGCAGCAGGGACGGATCGGGCGAAGCCATTGCCAATGATGCCCGAACATTTTCACCGTAATTGCCAATTTTCTCGAAACGTATAGGGCGCGGCATCACACTATTGCCGCTCACCCACACACCGCTGCGGCCTTTCCCCGCCAGCACTTTCTGCTTTTTTAGCTGCGCCCAGGCCGCCGACACGGTGGCCGGACTCACCCCCAATCGTTCTGCCAGCTCACGCACGGCGGGCATTTGCATGCCCACAGCAATCTCGCCATCGCGAATCAAGGTTGATGTGGCATGCGTAATGCCTTTCACCGAAGCATCAGTGATGTGCTGACTCAGCCACGCCAAATCCACAATTTGCGTCATAAGAAAATCCTTTGTTCAGTAACAAATAATAGATTGTTCAGATTAGTATTCGCGTTTTAGACTCAAATTCAAGCACTATTTGCTGCAAAAACCATCACAGCTATAAGGCTGGCAAAACAGACGGGGAAAGCATAACTATGGTAACCATTAGACTGGCGGTGCGTGACTGGGATTACTTCACCCCGCTGGCACTTGGCGACATCAAGCCAGAAGGGTTTTCGCTGGAAATTGATCGCGTGGGCACATTGGTTGATAACCTGGCAACCAGCGATCAATATGATGCGGGTGAAGTGTCGTTCAGCCGCTTTGCTCAGGCCCGCGCGAAAGGCGACTCCTCATTGCTGGGATTACCGCATTTTCTCATGCGCGGTTTCCGTCAGCGCTGCATCATCACCACGCGTGAGAGCCCGCTTACTTCGCCTGCACAGTTGAAGGGTAAAAAGATTGGCGTGACGGGATGGCAGGATTCCGGCAACACCTGGACGCGCACCGTACTGCGTGAAGCGGGTGTTGAGATCGATGATGCCTACTGGTTTGCCGGGCGTTTGACGGCGGAACATCCTGTTGTCGATCGCCTGGCCGGTTTTGGTCGTCCGGGTCGCATCGAGCCAGCGCCGGGGGAGCGTCCACTGATCGACCTGCTGAAAACGGGCGAGCTGGATGCGGTATTCACGCCGTTTATGCCGGAAGGTTTTTTCCTTGCCGATTCAGGGCTGCGCCAGCTGCAGCTAGATTTCGCCGCTGCTGAGCGTGACTACTTTAATCGTGTTGGTTACGTGCCAGGCATTCATATCCTGGCAATAAAACCTGCATTGGCAGACGCGCATCCCTGGCTGCCCCAGGCACTGAGCGAGATTATCGATCGCTCCTACCATATGTGGATGAAGAAGCGCGAAAAATACGCGGATACCACGCCGTGGCTGCTGGATGATTTGCGACGTACCGCGCAGGAATTACCTGCCGACTGGAATCAAAACGGCTTTGCCGCTAACAAAAAGATGATTGCCGACTTTGCTAATGAGCTATTCCAGCAAAGCCTAACGAAAACATTGCTAACGCCAGAGGCGATCTTTCCGGCGGCGGCACGAGGAGAATAATCATGAAAGTCGCAATGGGGCAATTTGCCGTCAGCCGTGAATGGCAAGAAAACACCGATATTTGCATCGGATTGATGAATAAGGCGCTGGCGGGTGGCGCGGATCTGCTGGTACTGCCAGAGGGCGTGCTGGCGCGCGATATCGCCGATCCCGATCTGGTACTGAAAGCCGCGCAGCCGCTTGATGGTCCTTTCGTTACGCAGCTGCTGGCTGTCAGCAAAGGCAACATGCTCACCACCATGATGAGCGTGCATGTGCCGACCGAAGGAGAGAAAGCGCTGAACGTGCTGATCGCCATCCGCAACGGTGAAATCATCGCAAAGTACGTCAAGCTGCATCTGTACGATGCTTTTGCCATGCAGGAGTCACAGCGTGTTAACCCCGGACGAGAAATTCCGCCGCTGGTCGAAGTAGCCGGCATGAAAGTGGGCCTGATGACCTGTTATGACGTGCGCTTCCCGGAGCTGGCGCGCCGTTTAGTGCTGGATGGCGCCGAGGTGTTGGTGCTGCCGGCCGCGTGGGTGAAAGGCCCGCTGAAAGAGATGCATTGGGAGTTACTGACCACAGCGCGGGCGCTGGAAAATACCTGTTACATGGTGGCGGTGGGCGAATGTGGTCCACGCAATATCGGTAACAGCCTGGTGATCGATCCCCTCGGCGTAGCGATAGCCAAAGCACCTGAATCGGCCGCACTGGTGTTTGCCGATCTCGATCCACAGCGCATCGCCTATGCGCGCAGTGTGCTGCCGGTGCTGGAAAATCGCTGTTTTGCGCGTCCTGAACTTAAACCACTTTGAATGCTGGGGAATCGACTGATGAAAACTTTTGCTACCGCCATCGCGCTTTCATTAGGTCTGACGGCCTGTTTCGCTCAGGCCGCGGAGGCTATTCCTGCGCAAAAAATGGATCAGGCACTGCACGATCGCCTGCCAGCGGAAATTAAGCGCAGTGGAAAGATGATCTCAGTAAATAACGGATCTTTTCCTCCGTATGAAATCGTTAATGGGCCGCACACAATGGACGGCGCATCCGCCGATCTGACCGAAGCGCTGGCGCAGCTGTTGGGCGTGAAGATAGAGCATGCAACCGTGAGCGGGCTATCCGGTGTGCTCACCGGCATCAATTCTGGCCGCTATCAAATGGCGATTGGCCCCATTGGTGATTATCCGGATCGTCAGCAGAAGGTCGACTTTATCGATTTTGTGCAGGAGTTTGTGGTGTTTGGCGTACAGAAAGGTAATCCCTCAAAGATCAACGGGCTGGAAGATACCTGCGGCAAGCGCATTGCGGTAATGGCAGCCGGTTCAGCTGAACAGGTGATTCGCAAGCAGTCAGATGCCTGTGTTGCGGCGGGTAAACCGGCAGTGGTCGTGCAATCGTTTACCGATCAGCCTTCGTCGATTTTAGCCGTTCGGTCTAAACGTTCCGATGCGTTCTTCTCATCACAGGCGCCGCTGACTTACTTTATCGAGCAGGCTAACGGTCAACTGGAATTATCGGGCAAAGGCAAGAAAAACGGCTTTGGCGATATTTTCCAGGGCACCGTGGTGCCGAAAGGTTCGGAACTGGGGAACGTGGTACTGGACGCGTACAAAGAGCTGTTTAGCAACGGCACTTACGCGGCGATCATGAAGAAGTGGAAACTAGACGGTAACGTATTACAGCAACCAGGTCGTAACCTGGCGCAAGGGGCGGCAAAATGAGTCTCATCACCAACAATTCGCGAGCCAGGGATAAGGCCGACGTGCAGCAGCGCGATGTGGCTTTCGCCCGCAGTGCACCCACGTATGGGCGCTGGATCTCATGGATTGTGGTGCTGGTTATCGCCGCTGATTTCCTCTGGCTGGTGGCGACTAACCCCAATTTCGAATGGAAAGTGGTGCTGCAGTGGTTTACCGAAGGTTCGGTAATGAAGGGGCTACAGGTCACGCTTGGCTTGACGGTGGTGTCGATGATTCTCGGCACGCTACTGGGATTGTTACTCGGTGTCTGGCGACTATCGGAAAACAGATTGCTGAGTGGCATAGCGTCGCTCTATATCTGGTTTTTCCGCGGTACGCCGCTGCTGGTGCAACTGATTTTCTGGTACAACCTGTCGACGCTATTTCCTACACTTTCAATCAGTGTTCCCTGGACGGATATCACCTTTGCCAGCTGGAACACCAACGATCTGATTACGCCACTCACCGCCGCGATTGCCGGGCTGGCGCTTAATGAAGCGGCGTACATGGCCGAAATCATTCGCGCGGGCTTGCTATCTGTGGATAACGGTCAGGTGGAAACCACGCAGGCGTTTGGCATGAGCCGCAGCCGTGCGTTACGCCGTGTCATTATCCCGCAGGCGATGCGTTCGATTATTCCACCGACGGGCAATCAGCTGATCAGCATGATCAAAGCCACGTCGCTGGTGAGCGTGATCGCCATGGGCGATCTGTTGTATTCGGTGCAGGCTGTCTATAACCGCACCTTTGAAATTATCCCGATGCTGATGGTGGCGGTGATTTGGTATCTGTTTATCACCTCTATTCTCAACGTGGGCCAATCCGCGATTGAACGTTACTACGCACGCGGCACTACGCGCAGAGTGATGAATAAACGCCGCAACGTGGCAAACGATCCAACACCGGCCGTCGCACAGCGGTTGAAGGAGGATGTATGAATCAGGTTCAGCCGCTGGTGCGAGCACGTAATGTGCAGAAGAGTTATGGCGATAATGAAGTGCTGAAAGGCATTGATCTCGATGTGTTTCCTGGCGAAGTGGTGGTGATTCTGGGGCCGTCAGGTTCGGGTAAATCGACTTTCCTGCGCTGCATTAACCATCTGGAGGACATGAATGCCGGTTCGATCATGGTTGGTGAGGATCAGATCGGTTACGAACTTAAACGTGGCATCTTGCACCGTTTATCGGCGCGTAAAATTGCGCATCAGCGTCAGAAAATTGGCATGGTATTTCAGCAGTTCAATCTCTATCCGCATATGACGGTGCTGCAAAATATCATTGAGGCGCCGATTGGCGTGCACAAGTTTCCACGGCAAGACGCGCTAAAGCATGCACGCGAACTGCTCGCTACGGTGGGATTGAGTGATAAAGCGGATGCCTGGCCGCGTCATCTTTCAGGCGGGCAGCAGCAGCGCGTGGCCATTGCTCGTGCGCTGGCGATAAAACCGGCGCTGATGCTATTTGATGAGCCCACCTCGGCGCTCGATCCTGAGTTGGTTGGCGAAGTGCTAGCCACCATGCGGACCTTAGCCGATCAAGGCTTAACCATGATTGTGGTCACGCATGAAATTGGTTTTGCGCGTGAAGCAGCCGATCGCGTGGTATTTATGGATGGCGGCGTGGTGGTGGAGCAGGGCGCGCCAGAACAGGTGATTGGCAATCCACAGCATCCGCGGACGCAGGCCTTTCTCAGCCGCTTTATCTAGCCCGTGGTCTCACTCTGTTACAGATTGCAGTTGAGGCCGGCTATAAACTGCGCGTTAATAGGCAGGTCCGTTTTTCACAATGGTTGAAAGGTAAATTATGGAAGGTATCAGTATTGCCAAACTGCTGATCATCGGTGCGCTCATCGTACTGCTTTTTGGCACCAACAAGTTACGTTCACTGGGTGGCGATCTGGGTTCCGCAATCAAAGGCTTTAAAAAAGCCATGAAAGATGATGAATCCGGCGCATCCAAAAATAGCGCTGAAGAAGTGCCCGCCGATCGGGTAAGCCACAAAGAGTAATTACTGCGCTGAACGTCAATAAGTGTAAGTATTTATTACGTTGATAAAAAACCAGACTGTTGCCAGTCTGGTTTTTGTTTTTTATCTCATAGCGCGTGTTGAAGACGCAATCTTATTTCACTTCCAGGCCTTTTGCCTGCATGTCAGCGTGATACGAAGAGCGTACAAACGGGCCGCAGGCCGCATGGGTGAAGCCCATCGCCATCGCTTCTTCTTTCATCTCGTCAAACTCAGCTGGACTGACATAACGTTGCACGGGCAAGTGATGACGGCTTGGCTGCAAATACTGTCCCAGCGTCAGCATAGTGACGCCGTGGCGACGCAAATCGCGCATCACTTCAATGATTTCGGCATTCGTTTCGCCAAGGCCAACCATCAAACCTGATTTGGTTGGAATTTCCGGATGCGCTTCTTTAAAACGCTCCAGCAATTTCAGTGACCAATCATAGTTCGCACCAGGGCGTACCTGACGGTAAACGCGCGGTACGTTTTCCAGGTTGTGGTTGAACACATCCGGTGGCGTGGCATTAAGAATTTCCAGCGCACGATCCATACGACCACGGAAGTCAGGCACCAGCGTTTCAATTTTGATGGTTGGGCTTTTTTCGCGAATGGCCGTGATGCAGTCGGCAAAGTGCTGTGCACCGCCGTCACGCAGGTCATCACGATCCACAGACGTGATAACCACATAACGCAGCGCCATATCGGCGATGGTTTGTGCCAGTTTCAGCGGTTCGTTGGCATCGGGCATATTTGGACGGCCATGTGCCACATCGCAGAAGGGGCAGCGACGGGTACAGATTGCGCCGAGAATCATAAAGGTTGCGGTACCGTGGTTAAAACACTCTGCGAGGTTAGGGCAAGAGGCTTCTTCGCACACGGAGTGCAGACCATTTTTACGCATCGCGGCTTTGATGCCCTGAATGCGGCTTGAATCCGCAGGCAGTTTGATCTTCATCCATTCCGGCTTACGCAGAATTTCTTCACGCTCAACCACCACGGTTTTCACCGGGATGAGCGCCATTTTGTCGGCATCGCGATACTTGACGCCACGTTCCATCTGAATTGGTTTACTCATAAATCTGCAGGTTCCGGTCGGGATTGCGATTTGAAAGCTTCCTCACTCAAACTGAGAACCAGGCTTTCAACTTTTTTTGAAAATATGGCAAAAATTATATCATCTCGTCTGCTCATAAGCAGCCGATTAGCCGGTGCAAAAGTTACAATTTTGTAAATTCGCACGTACAGTCAAGGTTGAATCGCGTCCTCACTGCGCCATTCCAGCTGGCTAAATCCGGTTAAAAGCGCAAAATGCGCGACCAGTCGCGGCTGTACATCTGCGGGCGTAACGCCTGGCTGGAACTGGCTGAGTTGCGTCATCTGCATGCCCGCATATCCGCAGGGATTGATGCGTAAGAAGGGGGCTAAATCCATCGCCACATTGAGCGCCAAACCATGAAATGAGCAGCCTTTGCGAATGCGCAGACCGAGCGAGCAAATCTTCTCATCGCCAACATACACGCCCGGCGCATCCGCGCGAGCACGAGCGTTAATGCCATAGTCGGCCAGCGTCGCAATCACCGTCTCTTCTAACGCTGTCACTAATTCACGTACGCCCATCTTGCGGCGTTTCACGTCAATCAGCACATACATCACCTGTTGGCCTGGCCCGTGATAGGTGACCTGGCCGCCACGATCGCTTTGTACCACCGGAATATCGCCCGGCATCAGCAAATGTTCCGCTTTGCCTGCCTGGCCTTGAGTAAACACGGGATGATGCTCAACCAGCCAAATTTCATCGGCCGTGGTGCTGTCGCGCCGATCGGTGAAGTGATGCATCGCATCTGAGATGGGTTGCCAATCGCGCTGGCCGAGTTGACGAACAAGAAGCGTATTAGCTGACAAAGCGAAGATCCGATAGAGAGTGGAGGGCAGAGTATAACGCTGGCAAAGTGGACTTTGCCAGCGCCAGAATTACAGCACCATACGCACGATTTCGATATTGCCCAGCTCTTCGTACAAGGTTTCAACTTGCTCAATGTGGGTGGCGGTGATGGTAATCGACACTGAGTGATAGTTACCTTTGCTGCTTGGTTTAACGTCAGGTTTATAATCGCCTGGCGCGTGGCGCTGCACCACTTCAACCACTTGATCAACCAGCTCCGGCTGCGCCAAACCCATCACTTTATAGGTAAAAGGGGTAGGGAATTCGAGCAGTTCATTCAATTTGGTTTTCATAGATTCACTCCGGTGCTTAAAAAAACAGGCTCCCGCCGGGGCGGGAGCAAAGATAGTAACTTATTTGGGGGCAAATTGGCGTTTTTTCAAGCGCGCCTTAGCCGAACCAGTGATGGAACATTAATTTGATGTAATCAATAATGCGGCCGAAGAAACCGCCTTCCTGTACTTCGTTCAACACCACCAACGGACGCTGCTCAACGGTTTTGCCATCAAGCTGGAAGTTGATGCTGCCAACCACCTGATTTTTCTGCAGCGGTGCGTGCAGTTCGGTGTTGTTCAGCACATAGCTGGCTTTCAGATCTTTCATGCGGCCACGCGGGATGGTCAGATAGGCATCTTTTTCCACGCCGAGCTGCACACGATCGCTATTACCAAACCAAACCGGTTCAGAGGCGAACTCTTTACCAGCTTTCAGTGGCGCCACCGTTTCGAAGAAGCGGAAGCCCCATGTCAGCAGTTTTTTACTTTCGGTTTCACGACCTTTATAGGTACGGCCGCCCATTACCGCTGAGATCAAACGCATCTGGCCTTCTGTTGCAGAGGCCACCAGGTTGTAGCCTGCTGCATCCGTATGACCGGTTTTGATGCCATCAACGTTCAGGCTGGTATCCCACAACAAACCATTACGGTTGGTCTGGCGGATATTATTGAAGGTGAAATCTTTTTCACGGTAAACCGCATACTCATCCGGTACGTCACGGATTAGCGCCTGACCGATCAGCGCCATATCGCGCGGCGAGCTATATTGGCCTTCTGCATCCAAACCATGCACTGTCTGGAAGTGGGTGTTTTTCAGGCCCAGCGCACCAACGTAGTTGTTCATTAGGTTGACGAATGCATCCTGGCTACCTGCGACGTAGTCAGCCATGGCTACGCAGGCATCGTTCCCCGACTGCAGCACGATACCGCGCGTTAGCTGTGAAACCGGTACGCGATCGCCCGGTTTGAGGAACATCAGCGATGAACCTTTGAATACGGGATTACCGGTAGCCCAGGCATCTTTTCCCACGGTAACGATGTCATCGTTATGGATTTTGCCCGCCTTGACCGCCTGACCAATCACGTAGCTGGTCATCATTTTGGTCAGGCTCGCCGGATCGCGACGTGCATCCGCGTTCTTTTCGGCCAGCACTTTACCGGAGTTATAGTCGATCAGCACATAAGCTTCAGCATCAATGTCCGGCACGCCCGGAATCATAGTCTTAAGGTTCACATCGTCCGCAAAAGCGACGTGGCTGAGAGAAAGGGCGATCAGTGATCCCACTGTCAGGCGTTTCAGAAAACGAGAAGGTTTCAGCGTATTCATGTTCAGAACTACAACATCCGTGGGTTTAGAGTGAAAAAAGTGCCTAACTATAGCAAACGTCCGATCGGGCGACATCTTGCTTTGCAAATCAGTTTCAGCAGGAAATGTCACTGTCCGTTACATCGAAGGACGGGCAGTGGTAATAAATGAGCTCATTTGCGCTTCCGTGTTCAGGCGCTGCTGCAACGCAACTGCATCGGCGCGGCTTTTAAAGCCACCAAGCTGGATGCGATAGACGTTGCCATTGGCTTCAACTGCACCCGGTACGCCAAAGCGTTTGCCCAGGCTATCCGCCAGCTGACGCGCACGCGTGGCATCGTTAATGGCACCAACCTGCACCACATAGCCGCTGCCTGCATGGGCATTTTGGCTGCTGGCGGGTGCGGCACTTGCTGCTGCTGGTGACGAGGGAACCGGTGCCGCTGGTGGCGGTTCGCTGCCTTCCAGCACGCCGTTGGCTAAGGGCTGCGGTGCGCCAAGAAAACCACTGCTCTGCACGGGGGCGCCCATGTTGCCATTACTTTGCAGCGTACTGTTATCCACGGGGCGTACATCTTGCGGTGCAGGCGCGGCGGCACTGCCACCGGTCATGACCATGCCGCCACCCAGGTCTGGACGAGCGGGCAGGGCATAGCTCTGTTTGGCAACGGTAGTGCCAATGGTTCCGGGCCCGGAGACGGAACCATCGGGTGCCACTTTAATGTAATCAACGCGTACGCGGGTGTTGTTGGAAATATTCAGGCGATCGCCTGCGGCTCGCGACAGGTCAATAATGCGTCCCGGCGTGTAAGGACCCCGATCGTTAACCCGCACCACAATTTGGCGGCCGTTAGCGAGGTTGGTCACGCGCACATAGCTTGGCAGTGGCAGCGTGGGATGCGCGGCGGTCATTGCTTCAGGGTCGTAAGATTCACCGATAGCGGTGCGATTACCTTGTGCTTCATCGCCATACCAGGTCGCCAAACCCACTTCGCTGTAGTTCGACGGATCCTTAATCACGCGGTAACTTTTACCATTGACGCTGTAATCCTGGCTGGTAGAAGGATTGATCGGTTCATAACGCGGTTCTACGCCGGGGATTTCCACCACCGGGCCGTTATAGGCCGGTTGCGGTGGCGCAGTGTTATTCTGCGGTTCCGGTGTGGAACAGGCAGCCAGTACCAATGATGCCAGTGCAACCCCAAGCCAGTCCTTACGCATGTGCAGCCTCTTAAACGCTTTTAGATAACATTTTTCGATGAGTATGGATCGACATCACGATGCCAAACCCAGCCATTAACACAATCAATGCCGATCCGCCGTAACTCACCAGCGGCAGCGGTACGCCAACCACCGGTAAGATACCACTTACCATGCCAATGTTAACGAAAACATAAACGAATAAAATCAGCATCAAACCGCCAGCCATTACACGGCCAAAGGTCGTTTGCGCGCGAGCGGCGATAATCAGGCCGCGCATGATCAGCAGCAAATAGAGTACCAGCAATAACAATACGCCAACCAGGCCGAGCTCTTCCGCTAACACCGCAAAAATGAAGTCGGTATGGCGCTCAGGCAGGAACTCGAGCTGAGACTGCGTACCGTGTAGCCAGCCCTTACCGCGCAGGCCGCCCGAGCCAATGGCAATTTTAGACTGAATGATGTGGTAACCAGCGCCAAGCGGATCGCTTTCCGGATCCAGCAGCATCATCACGCGGTCACGTTGATAATCATGCATCAGGAAGAACCACAGAATGGGGATGAAAGCCGCCACTAATAGCACTGCCACGCCAATCAGCTTCCAGCTCATACCGGATAAGAACAGGACAAACAGACCGGATGCGGCGATCAGAATCGAGGTGCCGAGGTCAGGTTGCGCCGCCACCAGCAGCGTGGGCATGAAAATCAGCACCAGTGCGATGCCGGTATTTTTCAGCGTTGGCGGGCACACATCGCGGTTGATAAAGCGCGCCACCATCAGCGGCACGGCAATCTTGGCAATTTCCGAGGGCTGAAAACGCACGAAACCGAGATCGAGCCAGCGCTGCGCGCCTTTACTGATATGGCCAAAGGCATCGACCGCGACCAGCAAAATCACGCAGACAATGTAGAGGTAGGGCGCCCAGCTTTCATAGACGCGTGGCGGCACCTGTGCCAGCACCAGCATGATCACAATACCCATGGCTATTTGTCCGAACTTGCGCTCAGTCATGCCCGGGTCCTGTCCGCTGGCGCTCCAGATGACGACGGCGCTATAGGCCAGCAGGCTGAGAATGATCAGCATAAATAACGGGTCAATATGGATACGCGTCCAGATCGACCTTTTCTGCGGATTATCGTTCATGGACATCTTTATTCACCTTCGTAGCCGGGCGGCGTCGGTGCGGCTTCTGGCAGCACGGTATTGTTGTCGCCTAACATAATGTGGTCGAGAATCTGGCGCATCACGGTGCCCACTGCCGGGCCCGCACCGCCGTTTTCCAGAATCATAGTGACCGCCACGCGCGGCTTATCGTACGGTGCGAAAGCCGTCATCAATTTGTGGTCGCGTAAACGTTCAGCAATCTTGTGTGCGTTATAGGTCTCATTCTCTTTCAGACCGAAGACCTGCGCTGTACCGGACTTGGCGGCGATTTTATACGGCGCATCGGCAAAGCTTTTATGCGCCGTTCCGTTGGCGCGGTTTGCGACGCCATACATACCGTCTTTGGCAATTTCCCAGTAGCCAGAGTGAATGTCGCCAATCGGCGCATCCGGCGGCTGGCGATAAGGCACCATGGTCTGCCCTTCACGAGTGGCGCGCAGCAGATGCGGCACCTTAATCACGCCATCGTTAATCAGAATCATCATCGCTTTGTTCATCTGTATCGGCGTGGCGGTCCAGTAACCTTGGCCGATGCCAACGGGAATGGTGTCACCCTGATACCAGGGTTTTTTGAAACGCTTAAGTTTCCATTCACGCGTCGGCATGTTGCCCGCGCTCTCCTGCGGCAGATCGATGCCGGTACGATGGCCGTAACCGAACTTGGTCATCCATTCTGAAAGGCGATCGATGCCCATGTCATATGCGACCTGATAGAAGAAGGTATCCGCTGACTCTTCTAGCGATTTCGTCACGTTCAGACGGCCATGACCCCATTTTTTCCAGTCACGGTAGCGCTTTTCCGAACCCGGCAACTGCCACCAGCCGGGATCGAACAGGCTGGTATTGCGATTAATGACGCCCGCGCTTAACGCCGAGACGGCAACGTAAGGTTTAACGGTGGAAGCCGGTGGATAGGAGGCCTGCAGCGCACGGTTATACAGCGGACGGTTTTCGTCGCTTAGCAGCGCTTTATAATCTTTGCTGGTGATGCCGTCGACAAACAGGTTCGGGTCATAGCTGGGCGTTGATACTAACGCGAGGATTTCGCCGGTACGTGGGTCGCTCACCACCACCGCCGCGCGGCTGCCGGTCAGTAACGTTTCGATGTATTGTTGCAGCTTGAGGTCTACCGTCAGATAAATATCGCGTCCGGCCTGCGGTGACTGCTCGTGCAGCTGACGGATCACGCGGCCACGGTTGTTGACCTCAACTTCTTCGTAACCGGTTTTGCCGTGCAGCACATCTTCGTAGTAATTCTCAATGCCGAGCTTGCCGATATCATGCGTTGCCGCATAGTTTGGCCATTTTCCTTCCTGATCGAGACGCGTCACATCACGATCGTTGATTTTAGACACATAGCCGACCACATGCGTCAGCGTCTGGCCGTAAGGATAGTAGCGGCGTTGATAGCCTTTTACTTCCACGCCAGGAAAACGGTATTGATTGACGGCGAAACGTGCTACCTGCACCTCGTTCAAACCGATTTTTACCGGAATTGAGGTAAAGCGACGCGAGCGTTTGCGCTCTTTTTCAAAGGCATCAATGTCGTCATCGGTCAGATCCAGTACCGGTCGCAGATCCTGTAAGGTCTGCTTCAGGTTTTCGACCTTTTCCGGCATCAGTTCAGCTTGGTAGATAGTGCGGTTCAACGCCAACGGCACGCCATTCCGATCGAAAATAATTCCGCGGCTGGGCGCAACCGGCACCAGTTTGATGCGGTTTTCATTCGAACGCGTACTGTAGTCGTCAAAGCGCAGGATTTGCAGGTGGTACAGATTGACCACCAGTATGCTGGAGAGCAGCAGAATGCCAAAGAAGGCCACCAACGCTCGGCGGACAAAAAGTTTCTGTTCGGCAGTGTAATCGCGAAAGGCGTTGCTCTGTAATTTCATCCGCTACATTTTTTGTCTGGGGTTGTCAGGCGTTTATTCACGATGATAAGGATGATTCGTGGTGATGCTCCACGCACGATACAGGCTTTCTGCTACCAGCACACGCACCAACGGATGTGGCAACGTGAGTGCGGAAAGCGACCAGCTTTGTTCGGCAGCGGCTTTGCATGCGGGCGCCAGGCCTTCCGGACCGCCGATCAACAGGCTGACATCACGACCATCCTGCTTCCAGCGTTCGAGCTGCTGCGCCAGCTGCGGCGTTTCCCACGGTTTTCCTGGAATATCCAGCGTGACGATGCGATTTCCTTTACCTACGGCGGCCAGCATCGCTTCACCCTCTTTTTCCAGAATGCGTTTGATATCTGCGTTCTTGCCGCGTTTACCGGCAGTGACTTCTATCAATTCAAACGGCATATCTTTGGGGAAGCGGCGCAGATATTCCATGAAACCGGTCTGAACCCAGTCGGGCATTTTGGTGCCGACGGCCACAAGCTGCAGTTTCAAGGCTTAGCTCCAGAGTTTTTCCAGCTCATACAGCTGGCGGCTCTCTGCTTCCATCACGTGTACAATCACGTCACCGAGGTCAACCACCACCCAATCGGAGGCCGTTTTACTGTCTACACCTAGCGGTTTCAGGCCCGCAGCGCGTGATTCCTGCACCACGTGATCGGCGATTGAGGAGACGTGACGCGTCGAGGTGCCGGTGCAAATAATCATGCAATCGGTGATGCTGGATTTGCCTTGAACATCGATAGCAATGATGTCCTGGCCTTTGAGATCATCAATCTTATCAATAACGAAGTCTTGGAGTGTTTTACCTTGCAAAAGGTTCCCCTTAAAAACAGGTGATTACGGACGGGCTAGCGATTGGAAAAAAGTAGCCGAAAATGAAGCGGCGCAGTATAGCATGCTGCGATCAACCGCGATATAAGCCAACGCTATCGATATAGTCGATGACTGCATCAGGCAGCAAATCAGCGCACGAGGCGCCCGCGTGGCGGCGCTGACGGATCTCTGTGGCGGAGATATTGAGCAGCGGCGTATCGGCCAGCCAAATCCGTCCAGCGGATGAGTGATGCAGCTGCTGCACGTCATCGGCAAGATGCTCATCAAGCCAGCGCTGCATCTCTGGTGTATCCATCTGCGTCGCATAGCCGGGACGTTTACACACCAGTAAATGACACAGCGACAGCAGATCTTGCCAGCGATGCCATTTGGCTAACGTTAGCAGAGAATCCTGACCAACGATAAACGCGAGGGGCTGTTCTGCGCCGCGCTCGGCACGCAATGCTTCCAACGTGGCGACCGTCCATGAGGGCGTGTCATGTTCCAGTTCGCGCGTATCAATCTCAAACAGCGGACGATCGGCGATAGCACAGCGCAACATTGCCACGCGCTGCTGGGCACTGGCTTCGGGCTGCGGGCGATGGGGTGGCACATTATTTGGCAGCAGCGTGACTTTTTTCAGGCCCACCTGTTGCGCCAGCGCTTCTACCGGGCGCAGATGGCCATAATGAATGGGATCGAAAGTGCCGCCAAAGAGGGCGTAAAGTTTAGACATCGGTAAAGCTTATGGGGAAATCGCGATGACAGAGCAGCAGCGACAAGGTCTCAAGCTGCGGCCAGAGATTTTGCCCGTAATCCTGCTTCATGCTCAGCTCCAGTTCTGCCAGCAGATGGACCACGCGTTGTAGACGGCGCGCATCAAGGCGCTGCAGTGCTTCGGTAAACAGTGCGCGGCGATTTTGCCAAATACGCTGCTGGTCCATTAACGTGCGCAGTGCTTGTTTAGCCTGATTACGCTGCAGATGGAGCAACGTCAGCAAGTCGCGTTGCAGCGTACGCAGCAGAATCACCACTTCGCTATCCTCTTTTTCCAGCTGATGCAGGATGTGCAGGGCACGTTTGCTTTTACCCGCCAGCAATGCATCAACCCAGTGGAATGGCGTAAAGTGCGCAGCGTCGTTAACGGCGGCTTCTACGCGCGGCAACGTCAGTTTGCCATCTGGCCACAGCAGCGACAGGCGCTCTAACGCCTGGGCCAGCGCCAGCAGATTACCTTCGTAGCAGTAGCAGAGCAGCTGAATGGCGGCGTCATCAACGTTGAGTTTCATCGCCCTGGCGCGGCCGGCGACCCAACGCGGCAGCTGAGCCTGTTCCGGCGTCTGACAGGGAACTAACACTGACTGTGCACTCAGTGCTTTGAACCAGGCGCTGTTCTCCTGAGCTTTGGTCAACTTCGCCATGCGGAGCACTAGCAGAATGTCGCTGTGCAGTAGCGTAGCCAGTTTTATCAGCTGGTCAGCAATGGCCGCGTTTGGCCCATTTTCTGGCAGTTGCAGCGTTAAGGTTTGGCGTTGGGTAAAAAGGCTAAGTGACTGGCAGCTGACAAAAAGGGCATCCCAGTCAGTTTGCGCATCCACGGTGACGCTAAAATGTTCTTCAAATCCCTGCGCGGTGGCTGTTGCGCGGATAGCATCGGCGCTTTCCTGAATCAGAAGCGGTTCATTACCGGTGAGAAAATAACAGGCGCGCAGCCCCTCACGAAGCTGCGCGCTCAGTTGTTCAGGATAAATCCTGATCATTGCAGACTGGTAGCTGACGAAGAAGACACTTCCGGTGAATTCTCTCCCGGTGCAATCGTCTCAGGCTGCGGTAAGGTCTCTTTGTTGCTTTCCTGCGCGGCGTGAACGGTAAGCAATTTACGTACTAGCTGCTCGGCCGCGCGCTGGCGCATCTCCTGCACAATCATGTCCTGCTCCGCATCCTTGGCCAATGCGGCGTTCGGGTTGTCGAAGAAAGAACGATAAACGGTAGTGCTGATTGGATAGATTCCTTTACCCGGCAGCAGAACCTGGGCGGTTACCGTCATCACCAGTGAGTATTCCGCGGTGGTTCCGCTGATAAACACCGATGCGGTATCACGTCCCTGGCCTTCCGCACCCAGGCGCAGCGTTGGGTACTTAGCGCTGGCCGCTTTGCTGTCTTCAATGATGTTCACATTGTTGATGCGTAGCTGCTGGCGCACGGCACGTGACAGTGGACCATACGGGTCGCCACTTTGGACGATGAGGGTTTTCATCTCGGCCGGCACCGATGTGGTGCCGCGCGGGTGAAAACCACAGCCTGCGGTAATCATTACCGCAAGCAGGACAAACAGCCTGATAATCAGTTGTCGCACAGTTCCTCCTGAACTTAACCCACGACCAGGTTAAGCAGTTTGCCAGGGACATAAATCACTTTACGAATGGTGACGCCATCCAGATATTTCGCCACCAAATGCTCCTGCGCAGCGCGCGCCTGCACCTGTTCCTGCGTGGCATCCGTTGCAACGGTAATCTTACCGCGCACTTTGCCATTCACCTGCACCACGACTAGCAGAGAATCTTCCACCATGGCCGCTTCATCAGCCACCGGCCAGCTGGCTTCATCAATGCTACCTTCGCCGCCAAGTGCCTGCCACAATACGTAGCTAGCGTGCGGGGTGAACGGATAGAGCAGACGCGTTACAGCCATCAGCGCTTCCTGCAACAGTGCACGATCCTGCTCGCCTTCCTGCGGGGCACGAATCAGCTTATTCATCAGCTCCATGATGGCGGCGATAGCGGTATTAAACGTCTGACGACGACCCACATCATCCGCCACTTTAGCGATAGTTTTGTGCAGATCGCGGCGCAGTGCTTTCTGATCGTCATTCAGGCTGTTGACATCGAGCGCCACGGTCGCGCCTTTGGCAACGTGCTCGTAAGCCAGTTTCCACACGCGCTTCAGGAAGCGGTTAGCCCCTTCAACGCCTGATTCCTGCCACTCCAGCGTCATCTCTGCTGGAGAAGCAAACATCATGAACAGGCGAACGGTATCTGCACCGTAGCGCTCAACCATCAGCTGTGGATCGATGCCGTTGTTTTTCGACTTCGACATTTTACTCATACCAGCGTAAACCACCTCACGGCCTTCGGTATCGGTGGCTTTTACGATGCGGCCTTTCTCATCACGCTCAACGGTGACGTCAACCGGAGAAACCCAGTTACGCTCGCCATTCACGCCGTGATAATAGAACGCATCAGCCAGCACCATACCCTGGCACAGCAGGCGTTTGGCTGGCTCATCCGAGTTGACCAGGCCTGCATCACGCAGCAGTTTGTGATAGAAGCGGAAGTACAATAGATGCATGATGGCGTGTTCGATACCGCCAACATACTGATCGACCGGCAGCCAATAGTTTGCCGCCGCCGGATCCAGCATGCCTTCGTGGTAGTTTGTGCAGGTGTAACGCGCGTAGTACCACGATGACTCCATAAAGGTGTCAAAGGTGTCGGTTTCACGCAGCGCTGGCTGGCCGTTAACAGTGGTTTTTGCCCACTCAGGATCGGCTTTGATCGGGCTGGTGATGCCGTCCATGACCACGTCTTCTGGCAGGATAACCGGCAGCTGATCTTCTGGCGTTGGCATTACGGTGCCATCTTCCAGCGTTACCATTGGAATTGGCGCGCCCCAATAACGCTGACGAGAAACACCCCAGTCGCGCAGACGGTAATTTACCTTACGCACGCCCACACCTTTTGCGGCCAGCGCATCAGCAATAGCGTTGAAGCCGGCCTGATGATCCAAGCCGTTGTATTCACCAGAGTTGAACAGAGAACCTTTTTCGGTCATTGCTGCGGTGCTGATATCTGGCTCTGAACCGTCCAGATTCAGGATCACTGGCTTGATGTTCAGATTGTATTTAGTGGCAAATTCCCAATCGCGCTGATCGTGGCCTGGAACCGCCATGACTGCGCCAGTGCCGTACTCCATCAGTACGAAGTTGGCTACCCAAACCGGAATTTCTTCACCGGTCAGCGGATGGATGGCAAACAGGCCGGTGGCTACGCCTTTCTTCTCCATCGTTGCCATGTCGGCTTCGGCCACTTTGGTGGTGCGGCATTCGTCGATGAACTCAGCCAGGCCAGGATTGGTGGCGGCAGCCTGCTGTGCCAGCGGATGACCGGCGGCGACAGCGACGTAAGTCGCCCCCATAAAGGTATCAGGACGCGTGGTGTAAACTGTCAGCTTCTCAGCACTGTTGGCGACGTCGAAGGTGATCTCTACGCCTTCAGAGCGGCCAATCCAGTTGCGCTGCATGGTTTTGACCTGCTCTGGCCAATCTTCAAGATTGTCAAGATCGTTCAGCAACTCTTCCGCATAGGCAGTGATTTTGACGAACCACTGTGGAATTTCTTTGCGCTCAACTTTGGTATCACAGCGCCAGCAGCAGCCATCAATAACCTGTTCGTTGGCCAGTACGGTCTGATCGTTCGGACACCAGTTCACGGCTGAAGTCTTTTTATAGACCATGCCTTTTTCATACAGCTTGGTGAAGAACCACTGCTCCCAGCGATAGTATTCTGGCTGACAGGTTGCCAGTTCACGGCTCCAGTCATAGCCAAAGCCCAGCAATTTAAGCTGGTTCTTCATGTATGCGATGTTGTCGTATGTCCACGGCGCAGGCGCAGTGTTATTTTTCACTGCGGCACCTTCTGCTGGCAGACCAAACGCATCCCAACCGATTGGCTGCAGCACGTTTTTGCCGAGCATACGCTGATAGCGCGCAATCACATCGCCAATGGTGTAGTTACGCACGTGGCCCATGTGTAGGCGGCCAGAAGGATAGGGCAGCATGGAAAGGCAGTAGTACTTCTCTTTGCCTTCCTGCTCGGTCACTTTAAAGGTTTCGTTTTCGTCCCAGTGTTGTTGGACGCGGGTTTCTATCTCTTCCGGGCGGTATTGCTCTTGCATGGCTGCCTGTGGTCCTTTGTGAAAATCGCGAAGCATACTTTTAGATCCGCATAGCATACCCATAAGGTTGCCCCTCAACAACTTTTCGCGCCCCTACCAGCATGATTTCTCCTGAATGCGCCACCGCTTTCACCCTTTTGTGATTTCTACTGCAGCTGGCAATGCAAATATGACAAAACAGCTAAACTTAACAGCAGTATCCGCAGCGGAAAGGAGAATAAAATGAATAACGTGGCGCAGGAATACCGTGCAACGATTGAAGCATTATCCCAGCGACTGGACCATGGCGAACGCGATGTTGATGCGTTAGTGGCTGAGGCGCGGCAAACATTGCTGGCGAAAAAAACGCTCTCGCCGGCCGAGGTCAATGAAGTGATGCGCGCGGTGCGGCGTGATTTACACGAGTTTGCGCTGAGCTATCAGGAGTCTTCCGATGTGGTGGGCGATTCGGTGTTTCTGCGCGTGATCCGTGAAAGCCTGTGGAAGGAGTTGGCGGATATTACCGATAAAAGTCAGCTGGAGTGGCGTGAGGTGTTTCAGGATTTACGCCATCACGGCGTTTACCAGAGCGGTGAAGTGGTGGGGTTGGGTAATCTGGTGTGTGAGAAGTGCGGCTTCACGCGGGCAATTTATACGCCAGAAAGTTTAACGCGCTGCCCAGAGTGTGGCCACGACCAGTTTCAGCGTCAGCCGTTTGAACCCTGATTTTGTGAATAAATAAACCCCGCGCGATGAATCGCGCCGCTGCGGATACGTGTACATACCGTAGCGGCGCAATTTATTGCGCTAATCAGTGCAGTATCTTCGCCAGGAAGTCTTTTGCACGGTCAGATTGTGGGTTGTTAAAGAAGTCATCTTTATTCGTGTCTTCAATAATTTTCCCTTCATCCATAAAGATCACCCGGTTGGCAACCTTACGCGCGAAGCCCATTTCATGGGTCACCACCATCATGGTCATCCCTTCGTGAGCCAACTCAACCATGACGTCTAGCACTTCGTTGATCATTTCTGGATCGAGCGCCGAGGTGGGTTCATCAAACAACATCGCGACGGGATCCATGCATAACGCACGTGCGATGGCCACACGCTGTTGCTGACCACCCGAAAGCTGGCCCGGGAACTTATCGGCATGCGCAGAGAGTCCTACGCGCTTCAGCAGGCTTTGCGCTTTCTCACGCGATGCTGCCTTGTCGCGCTTCAACACTTTCACCTGTGCCAGCGTCAGGTTCTCAAGGATGCTCAGATGCGGGAACAGCTCGAAGTGCTGAAACACCATGCCCACTTTGCTACGCAATTGCGCGAGGTTGGTTTTTTTGTTGTTCACCTCGATGCCAGTTACCTCAATGCTGCCCTTTTGAATCGGCTCCAGACCGTTTACGGTTTTAATCAGCGTTGATTTTCCTGAGCCAGACGGACCGCAGACCACCACCACTTCACCTTTTTTCACTTCAGTGGAGCAGTCGGTCAGCACCTGAAAGTGCCCATACCACTTAGAAACATTTTTCAGGCTAATCATTTAAACCGTCCTTTTTCTTTTCAGATAGCTAACCAACAGCGAAGCGCTCAGGCTGATCACGAAGTAGACCAAACCGGCAAACAAAATCATTTCAACCTGGGTTCCGTCACGCTCACCGATGGTTGAGGCGGTACGGAAGAAGTCGGCCAGGCTCAACACATACACCAGCGACGTATCCTGAAACAGCACAATGCCCTGTGTCAGCAGCAGCGGCACCATGGCGCGAAACGCCTGCGGCAGGATGATGAGCTTCATTGATTGCCAATGCGTCATGCCCAGAGCCAATGCGGCGTTGGATTGGCCGCGCGCGATACTCTGAATACCGGCACGGATGATCTCCGAGTAGTACGCGGCCTCAAACAGTGCAAATGCCACCATGGCTGAAATCAGGCGGATATCCGATTTAGGCGATAAGCCCAGCACCTGCTGCAGGAACGCAGGGACAACCAAATAGAACCATAGCAGCACCATCACCAACGGTACGGAGCGGAACAGGTTGACGTACAGCTTGGCAAACCAGCGCACCGGCGCAATTGGCGATAAGCGCATCACCGCCAGAATCGTGCCCCAGATAATGCCAAACACGACGGCGATTGCGGTGATCTTGAAGGTAATGATCAACCCATTCCATAAGTAAGGCAGGCTGGGACCAATCGAACTCCAGTCAAATTCGTACATTATTTGCCTCCCATGTTGCCAGGCAGGCGGATTTTGCGCTCAACCAAACTCATAATCAGCATGATGACCAGGTTAATGCCCACATATGCCAGGGTGATGGCCGTAAAGGATTCATACGCATGCGCGGAATAATCCAGCAGCTTGCCCGCCTGCGCGGCCATATCCACCAGACCGATGGTTGAGGCGATCGCCGAGTTTTTTACCAGGTTGAGCATCTCCGACGTCATCGGCGGCACAATGACGCGATAAGCATTCGGTAGCAGCACATAGCGGTAGGTTTGCGGCAGCGTTAGACCCATCGCTAAGCCGGCATTTTTCTGGCCACGCGGCAGTGACTGAATTGCCGCACGTACCTGCTCACAAACGCGGGCCGCAGTGAACAAGCCAAGACAAATAGTGGAGGAGAGGAAGAACTGAATGTTCGGATCCAGCTCAGACTTAAACCACATGCCGAGCTTTTCTCCCACCAGTTCAGGTGCCACCAGATACCAGAAGAAGAATTGTACGATCAGCGGAATGTTACGAAACAGCTCCACGTAGCAGGTACCAATCGTCGCCAACAGGCGGTTGGGCACGGTACGCAGAATGCCAAAGAGGGAACCTACCAGGAAGGCGATAATCCAGGCACAGCAGGACACCGCAATGGTGACCTGAAATCCGGACCACAGCCAGCCAAGGTAAGTCGTATTGCCGAACGGAGCCTGCTCTAAAAAAATGCCCCAGTTCCAATCGATACCCATAACGAGCTCCGGTAAAAAAAGGGTAGCGAGGCTACCCATAAGATTGTTGAGCGGTGTCTTGCATCCTGCTTCAGGGGAACGGCCTGTTACAGTCTGTCTGTCCGCACCGCATGTTCAGCAATCGAGAGGGCAGCGGGGCTGCCCTTGTTGTCGTTGTTAATTCAGAGTGCTTTATCGTTCGGTGCTTTGAACAGGGCCTGCATATCTGGAGACAATTCGAAGTTGAGGTTCAGATTCTTCGGTGGAATCGGCTGTTTGAACCAGGTTTCAAACCATTTTGACGCTTCGCCTGAGGTTTGCGCTTTGGCGATGGTTTCATCCATCAGCTGTTTGAACTGCGGATCTTCTTTACGCAGCATGCAGCCGTAGGCTTCTTTCGATTGCGGTGTACCAACGATATCCCAGTTATCCGGCTTCTTGGCTTTGGCTCGTTCACCCGCCAGCAGCGCGTCATCCATCATAAAGGCCACGGCACGACCGGTTTCCAGCGTACGGAAAGAGTCGCCATGGTCTTTGGCGCTGATGATGCGCATATCCATTTTCTTCTCGTCGTTCAGCTTGTGCAGCAGAATTTCAGAGGTGGTACCGGAGGTGACAACAACGGTTTTGCCTTTCAGGTCAGCGAAATCTTTGATGTCCCCGCCTTTCTTCACCAGCAGACGCGTGCCGATGATGAATACGGTGTCAGAGAATGCAGCTTGCTGTTGGCGTTCCAGGTTGTTGGTTGTCGAGCCACATTCAAAATCATACGTCCCGTTCTGCAACAGTGGGATACGGTTTTGTGAAGTAATCGGCAGCATTTTGATCTGCAAATCGGGTTTATTCAGCTTGGCCTTAATGGCAGCCACGATAGCGTTGGAATAATCCTGTGAATAGCCAACCACTTTTTGCTGGTTGTCATAGTAAGAAAAGGGAACTGATGACTCACGATGCCCAACGACGATCACGCCGCTATCATTGATTTTTTTCAGGGTACCGGTGAGATCTTCCGCCTGGGCCGCTCCCGCTGCTGCTCCTAACAGCAAAAGAGATAATGCCACTTTGCGTATCTGCATGTTCCAACTCCTTCGTATGGATGTCGCGCAGAACATAAACTGCGCAGATTGTGATGTTGTGTGTATTTCGTGCTGCTTTTTTAGTTATCCCATAGCGCAACTGCGCGCAGGATAGTGATTAACATAGCGAATTGTTAACGCAATGAAACAAAAAAGTTTCTTTTTTGCGAGCCGCTCCGCACCAATAAAAGGCAAAAATCCACGGTTGCGCCAATGCAGTGCGCGCAATTGCCTTAAAGTAGTGCGTAAAAGTTGCATTACGCTGACAAAAGCCGATGTTTGCGAAAATCACTGAAATAAATAGCAATGATCGTGCCAGTACGATGAATAAGTGTAAAAAGGCAGCAGAGAATCGGGAAAAGCACTGCGCAGGGAAGAGAAAGCAGCGTATAAAAAAGGCGAAGTATTCACTTCGCCTGTTTGGAGAGGGGCTCGCGTTAGCGATGACGACGGAGAATCGCCAGCACAATACCGATTAATGTCAGAATCCACACCGGCCAGATACCTGCTTTGGCATACGGCGTTTCGCCGGTGGTTGGCGTCACTTTGGCTTCCAGCACTTGACGCGTGAACTGCGGCAGCTCCTTCTCCACTTCGCCGTTGGCGTTTACCACTGCGGTAACGCCATTGTTGGTTGATCGCAGCAGCGGACGTCCCAGTTCCAGCGCACGCATACGCGCCATCTGGAAATGCTGCCATGGCCCGATCGAATGGCCGAACCAGGCATCGTTGGAGACCGTGAGCAGGAAATTGGTATCCGGACGGAAGTTGGCTCGCACCTGTTCTCCCAGCACGATTTCATAGCAGATGGCGCTGGTCAGGTTATAACCCGACACCTTCAGCTGCGGTTGAACGTAGGCGCCACGGCTAAAGGAAGACATCGGGAGATCGAAGAACGGGGCCAGCGGACGCAGCAGATCTTCCAGCGGAACAAATTCACCAAACGGTACCAGATGGTTTTTCTGATAGCGGTTCTGGCTTTGATAGCTATAAGGTTGTTCACCACCCAGCACAATCACTGAGTTGTAATCGTGATAGCGATTATCGCCTTCCACGCGAGAATCCACGATACCCGTAATCAGCGAACTGCCGCGCGCGCGCAGTTCTGCATCCAGCGCCTGCAGAAACGGCTGCTGATTGCTCTCTAAATCGGTAATTGCCGATTCAGGCCAGATAATGATGGGAGCCTTGCCCATAAACGGCTGGCTGGAGGAGGTATAAACGCGCAGCGTGTTAAGCAACTGCTGGGGATCCCACTTCATTGACTGCGGTATGTTGCCTTGCACCATCGCGACATCAACGCTGCGCTCCGGCAGCGGTTGGTACCACTGCACCATACGCAACGGCAAGGGCAGCACCAGCAGTAGCGCGGCGGCAACCAGACTTTTTACCTTACGATGATGTAATGCATGCACCAGCAGCCCCGCGATGACCATCATCAGGAGGGTGATGGTTTCTACCCCGGCCAACGGTGCTAAACCTTTTAGCGGTCCATTGATCTGGCTGTAGCCGAACTGCAGCCATGGAAAGCCGGTAAGCACCCAACCGCGCAGGAATTCGCTAATTTGCCATAACGCCGGCGCTGCTAGCGCCAAACGCCATAGGGAAGCGCGTGGCCAGAAGCGGTTGAGCAGAGTGGCGAATAATAGCGGATAAAGCGACAAATACGCCGCCAGCAGGATCACCAGGAAGATATTGACCGGGCCCGGCATGCCGCCAAAGGTGGCGATACTGACGTACACCCAATTGATGCCGCTGCCAAACAGCCCAAAGCCCCAGGCGAAGCCGATCGCCGCCGCCTGCGGAGTACGACGCTCCAGCAACACAAGCTGCAGGCCAAATAGCGAAATTATTGCAGCAGGCCAGAAATCGTAAGGGGAAAAGGAAAGGGTGCCAATGGCACCCATTATTAACGCCAGCAGCAGTCGAACCCGCTGCTGCGAGTATAGAGAGGCTAAAGCCATAGAATTATTCGTCTTCCAGTTGCGGTTGTGGTGAGTCTTCCGGAATTTTTACATGCACCTGGATAATACGGCGACTGTCAGCCATAGCGACTTTGAATTGGTAACCATCAATGACGATACTTTCACCGCGAGCGGGAAGGTGGCCGAATCCCTGCATGACCAATCCGCCGATGGTATCGACTTCGTCATCACTGAAATCGGTGCCAAAGACTTCATTAAAATCTTCAATTTGCGTTAAGGCGCGCATGGTATAGGTGTAACGGTTAAGCTGGCGAATATCACGATCTTCTTCATCGTCATACTCATCTTCAATTTCACCGACAATCAGCTCAAGAATATCTTCGATGGTCACCAGACCAGAGACACCGCCAAACTCATCAATGACAATCGCCATGTGATAACGCTGCGAGCGGAACTCCTTCAGCATACGATCAACGCGCTTGCTTTCAGGTACGACTACGGCAGTACGCAGGACTTTTTCGATGCTAAAAGGTTCAGACGCGCTGGCCATAAACGGCAGCAGATCTTTAGCCATCAAAATACCCTCGACGTGATCTTTGTCTTCACTGATCACCGGGAAGCGGGAGTGCGCGGATTCAATGATCACCGCAAGGCACTCTTCCAGAGTTTGATTGCGTTTCAGGGTGATCATTTGCGAGCGTGGGATCATGATATCGCGCACGCGCTGTTCGGCAATATCCAGCACCCCTTCGAGCATGTCGCGGGTGTCCTGGTCGATCAGCTCTTTCTGCTCAGAATCGCGGATTAACCCCAGCAGTTCGTCACGGTTTTTGGGTTCACCGTGGAACAGTTGGTTGATTAGCAGGGAGAAAAATCCCTTTTTACTACTGGGTGCGTCGCTGTTTTGAGAATGGTCGTCGCTCATGGCGTTTTAATTTCGTTCTCTCTAATGAGGGATTGGGGCTGCCGGCATCCGCGCCAGCAGCGCAATAACCTGAACCAACGGCTCAGGCGTCTTCTTTCTCCGAAATGTACGGATCAGGATAACCAAGAGCAAGCATTATCTCGGTCTCCAGCGCCTCCATCTCTTCGGCTTCGTCATCGTCGATATGGTCGTAACCCAGCAGATGTAACGTACCGTGCACCACCATATGCGCCCAGTGGGCTTCAACGGTTTTGCCTTGTTCAGCAGCCTCTTGCTCAACAACCTGACGACAAATGATCAGATCGCCAAGCAGCGGCAGTTCAATTCCCGGGGGGGCTTCAAACGGGAATGAGAGCACGTTAGTCGGCTTATCTTTACCGCGATAAGTCAGATTAAGCTCATTACTCTCCGCTTCATCCACCAGGCGAATAGTGACTTCGCTTTCCGGCTGAAATGGCGTTACCGCCGCTTCGAGCCAGCGCTGAAAATCGCTCTCCGCAGGCAGATGGCTTTCATCGGCGCAGGCCAGTTGTAAATCTAAAATCACCGCGCTCATGAACGCTCCTGCGGGCTGGTTTGAGTGGCAAGCTGAGCCGCGATAGCTTCGCGTTTACGCTCTTCTGCCTGTTGGTCACGGCGTTTCTGATCGGCGGTTTCCCAGGCTTCATAAGCATTTACGATGCGCGCGACAACCGGATGACGCACCACGTCTTCGCTGTGGAAAAAGTTAAAGCTGATCTCATCAACTTCCGCTAACACCTCAATGGCGTGGCGCAAGCCGGATTTGGTGCTGCGCGGCAGGTCAATCTGCGTTACGTCACCGGTGATTACCGCTTTTGAATTAAAGCCGATACGCGTCAGGAACATCTTCATCTGCTCGATAGTGGTGTTCTGGCTCTCATCAAGTATGACGAAGGCATCGTTCAGCGTACGTCCGCGCATGTAGGCCAACGGGGCAACTTCAATTACGTTACGTTCAATCAGCTTTTCTACCCGCTCAAAACCGAGCATTTCGAACAGGGCGTCATACAGCGGACGCAGATACGGATCCACTTTCTGGCTCAGATCGCCGGGCAGGAAGCCAAGTTTTTCACCCGCTTCTACCGCCGGACGCGTTAGCAGAATACGGCGAATTTCCTGACGCTCCAGCGCATCGACGGCCGCGGCTACCGCAAGGTAGGTTTTACCGGTGCCGGCGGGACCAATACCAAAGGTAATGTCGTGTCCGAAGATGTTAGCAATGTATTGCGCCTGATTAGGCGTACGCGGTTTAATTACGCCACGCTTGGTCTTGATATTCACTGCTTTGCCGAATTCCGGCACGCTCTCAGCGCTTTGCTCCAGTACACGGCTCTCTTTGATCGCCAGATGGATTTGGTCCGGCTCAATGTCTTTGATCTGGCCGCGCATCGGTGCGGTATCAATATAGAGTGTACGCAGGATATTCACGGCGGCATCGACGCACATTTCGCGGCCGGTTAGCGTGAACTGGTTATCACGGCGTTTGATTTCGATACCCAAACGGCGCTCCAGCTGCTTCACATTGTCATCCATTGGACCGCACAAACTCATCAGTCGTTGGTTATCTGCCGGTTCAAGGGCAATTTCACGCGTTTCGATATTCAAATGAATCCTTAAGGTCACTCAGGGCCAGTTGAAAAAGTGTGCCGGATACTGAGGAGTGATTCTTCAGCATCTTTATGGAATTATTTATGGCGCTGCGCAGAGGCGCAAGCTTCAGAAACGATATTTGGGCAGTGCTTGCGGAAAGCAAGGGCGATAGGATGAAACAGGCGACAACGCTTTGTGCGCTGTCGCTCAACGTTCGAGGTTTCAAGGCTGGAACAGTCCGACGCCGATCTCATTCTCTTTGCGGGTACGGGCAATGACCGAGGCCGGGCTTTCAGCTACGCGCAGCGCCATCTGCTCTTCGGTGCGCACCAGAACGCCACGCAGTGAGTTAGCATAAACATCGACAATCTCGACATCGGCAAACTTACCAATTAGCTCAACTGGCGCTTCAAAGTTCACTACGCGGTTATTATCGGTACGGCCGGTCAGCTCCATCACATTCTTACGGGAAATTCCTTCGACCAGCACGCGCTGCGTGGTGCCCAACATGCGGCGGCTCCACGCCATTACCTGTTGATTGATGCGGTCCTGCAGGATGTACAAACGCTGCTTTTTCTCCTCTTCTGACACATCATCAGGCAGATCGGCTGCTGGCGTGCCGGGACGCGCAGAATAGATAAAGCTGAAGCTGACATCGAAATTCACTTCACCCACCAGCTTCATGGTCTGCTCGAAATCCTGCTGCGTTTCACCGGGGAAGCCGATGATGAAATCAGAGCTTAACTGGATATCCGGACGCGCCGCTTTCAGCTTGCGGATGATGGCTTTATATTCCAGTGCTGTGTGCGCACGCTTCATTAATGTCAGGATGCGATCCGAACCGCTTTGTACCGGCAGATGCAGGAAGCTCACCAGCTCTGGCGTATCGCGGTAAACATCAATGATGTCGTCGGTAAATTCAATTGGATGGCTGGTGGTGAAGCGAATACGATCAATACCGTCAATCGCCGCCACCAGGCGCAGCAACTCGGCAAAAGTACAGATATCACCATCAAAAGTCGCACCGCGATAGGCGTTGACGTTTTGGCCGAGCAGATTGACTTCACGCACGCCCTGAGCCGCCAGTTGGGCGATTTCCAGCAAGATATCGTCACTTGGGCGACTCACTTCCTCGCCGCGGGTGTAAGGCACCACACAGAAAGTACAGTATTTATTGCAGCCCTCCATGATGGAAACAAAAGCGGTTGGCCCCTCTGCACGCGGTTCTGGTAGGCGGTCAAACTTTTCGATTTCCGGGAAGCTGATATCAACAACGGGGCTTTTACTGCCGCGCACGGTATTGATCATCTCCGGCAGGCGATGCAACGTTTGCGGACCAAACACGATATCAACGTAATTGGCGCGCTGGCGCAGACGTTCACCTTCCTGCGAGGCTACGCAGCCGCCCACACCGATGATCACATCTGGGTTGTCCGCTTTCAGCTTTTTCCAACGACCTAACAGAGCAAAAACCTTCTCCTGCGCTTTTTCACGAATAGAGCAGGTGTTGAGCAGCAGAACGTCCGCCTCTTCAGCTTCCTCTGTGAGGATGTAGCCGTGCGTACTGTTCAGCAAATCGGCCATCTTCGATGAATCGTATTCATTCATCTGGCAGCCCCAGGTTTTGATATGCAGTTTTTTGGTCATCGAACTAGCCATTGATTAAAGCGGAGTGCAGGGCGCGTATTGTAATGCCTCGCTGCTGCTGTGACCAGCTAACCCTGCATACTTCACGCATGTACATCGCATCGTGTGATGAATTTCCGGTACACTTTAGCTATCAACGTGATGCTGTAAGGTTTCACGACAAAAGAAGGATTAGAGTCGATGCAGGATTCACATTTTGATGTGGTAATCGTGGGCGGTGGCATGGTGGGGGCAGCACTGGCGTGCGGTTTGGCACAGCAGCAGTTTCGCGTGGCGGTTGTTGAGCGTGTAGAGCCTGCAGCCTTTGATGCCAACAGCGATCCGGACGTACGTATTTCTGCGATTGGAGCCTCTTCGGTGGCCTTGCTGCAGCAACTGAACGTATGGCCGCGAGTGCAGGCGATGCGATGTGCACCTTATCGCCAACTGGAAACCTGGGAATGGCAAAGTGCGCATGTGCGGTTTGATGCGGCGTCGCTGGGCTTGCCTGAGCTGGGATTTATGGTGGAAAACAGTGTGCTGCAACGTGCGCTGTGGGAAAAGATGCAGGAAGAGGGCATCACGTTAATCTGCCCCGCCACTTTGCAGGATTTACGGCCACACAGTGCAGGCTGGCATGTGCAACTCGACAACGGACAAACGCTGGATACGCGTTTAGTGGTTGGTGCGGATGGCGCCAACTCGCGCGTACGGCAACTGGCGGGAATCGGCGTACGTGGCTGGCACTATGCGCAATCATGCATGTTGATAAGCGTAGAGTGTGAACACGACGCCGGAGACTCAACCTGGCAGCAGTTTACGCCACAAGGCCCCCGTGCTTTCCTGCCGCTGTTTGATCGTCGTGCTTCGCTGGTGTGGTATGACGCACCAGCGCGTATTCGTCAGCTGCAAAGCTTGCCACTGCCACAGCTGGAGAAAGAGATCTATGCGCATTTTCCAGACCGCGTGGGGAATGTTAAGGTCAAAACTGCCGCTTCGTTCCCGCTGGTGCGACGTCATGCTACGCGTTATGTGATGCCGGGGTTGGCGCTGGTGGGGGATGCGGCGCACACCATTAACCCATTGGCCGGGCAGGGCGTCAATTTGGGCTATCGGGATGTGGATGCTTTGATCACTACGCTAGTTGAGGCGCGCAGCCAGGCACAGCGTTGGTCATCAGATACCGTGCTGCAGCGTTATCATCGTCAGCGTTATAAAGACAACTTACTGATGCAGGGCGGCATGGATCTGTTCTACTTCGCGTTTAGCAATAAACTGCCACCGTTGCGTTTTGCACGTAATCTGGCGTTGATTGCCGCGGAGAATGCCGGCGCATTGAAGCGCAAGGTGCTGCGTTATGCATTAGGTTTATGATGTGTAGGGAGCGCAATCATGCGCTCCTGATTTAAACCCGAACGCAGAAAACAATAAAGCCCGCAAAAGCGGGCTTTATTGTGCAATTTGGCTGGGGTGCAGGGATTCGAACCCCGGAATGCTGGTATCAGAAACCAGTGCCTTACCGCTTGGCGACACCCCAATAGGTGTTTAATCAAATTGTCTTTTTATGGCTGGGGTGCAGGGATTCGAACCCCGGAATGCTGGTATCAGAAACCAGAGCCTTACCGCTTGGCGACACCCCAATAATTTGGTGGCTACGACGGGATTTGAACCTGTGACCCCATCATTATGAGTGATGTGCTCTAACCAGCTGAGCTACGTAGCCTTTTTACTGCTTACTGCATCCAACGATGGCTGGGATACCTGGATTCGAACCAGGGAATGCCGGTATCAAAAACCGGTGCCTTACCGCTTGGCGATATCCCATTCGTCGAGTTTGTATCCACAACATTTTCCGGATTGGCTGGGGTACCAGGATTCGAACCTGGGAATGCTGGTATCAAAAACCAGTGCCTTACCGCTTGGCGATACCCCATCCGGCTGCCGAAGAATGAAATGGTGCGGGAGGCGAGACTTGAACTCGCACACCTTGCGGCGCTAGAACCTAAATCTAGTGCGTCTACCAATTTCGCCACTCCCGCAAAATATGGTGGCTACGACGGGATTTGAACCTGTGACCCCATCATTATGAGTGATGTGCTCTAACCAGCTGAGCTACGTAGCCATCTTTTTCGCGTAACCTTCATCGGCGTTGCGGGGCGCATTATGCGTATTGAGTCTTGTAGCGTCAACAATTTTTTTGTCGTTTTTTGCCTTAAAACGCCTGTTTGTCTGGCTTGTGACCAGGCTGGTGCTTTATTCGGCAATTTTCAATCATTGCAGGGTGAGTTGCACAAAAAAAGGGCTCGGTTGAGCCCTTTATCTTATTGAGTAAAAACCTTATTTATACGCAGACTGATGTACGCCAACAGCACGGCCTGATGGGTCATCCATCGATTTAAATGCTTCGTCCCACTCAATCGCTTTAGCTGAAGAACAGGCCACCGATGGACCGCCCGGCACACACTCTGCCGCGCTGGCAATTGGGAACAATTCTTCAAAGATTTCGCGATACAAATACGCTTCTTTCGAGTTTGGCGTGTTGTACGGGAAGCGGAAGTGGGCAGTAGACAACTGTTGGTCAGTAATTTGTTTCGCCGCCACTTCTTTCAGCGTATCGATCCAGCTGTAGCCAACGCCGTCGGAGAACTGCTCTTTCTGGCGCCACGCCACGCTTTCCGGCAGATAGGAAGAGAAGCATTCACGCAGGATGTGTTTTTCCATCTTGCCGTTGCTGCCGCACAATTTATCTTCCGGGTTGATGCGCATCGCCACGTCGAGGAACTTTTTGTCCAGGAACGGTACACGTGCTTCCACGCCCCATGCGGACATCGCTTTGTTGGCACGCGCGCAGTCAAACATATGCAGAGCCAGCAACTTACGCACGTTCTCTTCGTGGAATTCTTTTGCGTTTGGCGCTTTGTGGAAGTAAAGGTAGCCGCCGAATACTTCATCAGCGCCTTCGCCGGACAATACCATTTTGATGCCCATCGCTTTGATCTTACGCGACATTAAATACATCGGTGTTGAAGCGCGAATGGTGGTTACATCGTAGGTTTCGATGTGATAAATCACGTCACGAATTGCATCCAAACCTTCCTGAACGGTGAAATGGATTTCGTGGTGCACGGTACCCAGGTGTTCAGCGACCGATTTCGCGGCCTTCAGATCCGGAGATCCTTCCAAGCCCACGGCGAAGGAGTGCAGCTGTGGCCACCAGGCATCGCTCTTGTCGGCATCTTCTACACGTTTTGCGGCGAAGCGCTTGGTCACCGCTGAGATAATAGAGGAGTCGAGGCCGCCAGACAGCAGCACGCCATAGGGCACATCTGACATCAGGTGGCTTTTCACTGACTCTTCCAGCGCATGTTTCAGTTCTGCCGCGTCGGTTTTGTTGTGCTCAACGGCGGAATATTCCATCCAGTCACGCTGCCAGTAACGATGGATTTCACCATCGGCACTCGACATATAGCTTCCCGGCGGGAACTCTTTGATGCTGCGGCAAACTGGCACCAGCGCTTTCATTTCCGAAGCCACAAACAGGTTGCCATGTTCGTCGTTACCCATATACAGCGGGATAATGCCGATATGGTCGCGGCCGATCAGATACTGTTGCTTAACGCTGTCCCATAAAATGAAGGCGAACATACCTTGCAGTTCATCAAGGAAATCGACGCCTTTTTCCTGGTACAGCGCGAGGATCACTTCGCAGTCGGAACCGGTCTGGAATGCATAACGATCGCTCAGCTCCGCACGCAGCGCCTGATGGTTGTAGATCTCACCGTTAACAGCCAGTACGTGGGTGTGATCGGCGTTATACAGCGGCTGGGCGCCGTTGTTGACGTCAACAATTGATAGGCGCTCATGCACCAGAATAGCTTTGTCATCCGCATAAACACCTGACCAATCTGGGCCACGGTGACGCATCAAACGAGAAGATTCCAGCGCTTTCTTGCGCAGCTCAACAGGATCGCTTTTGAGATCCAGCACACCAAAAATTGAACACATAACTGACTCCTGATCTCACCTTGTGGTGACGTTATTTCTGTTTGTCCGGCAGCCTTGACTGCGTGATGTATAAGAAAATGCGCTAAGTGGTGGTGTTAACGCAAGTGAAATTGCGATTCTTTGATAAAAAGAATGTTGAGTTGTCGGTAATGTTGAATTTTATTCAATTTAAAGGTAGTTATTTTAGATGTTGTCTAATCTATTTGCAGTATTGCTCATCTTGTGAGCAGAAGATAAGTGACAGGGAGGTGGAGCCGTGTAATAAAAACAAAAGCCCTGCGGGTGCAGGGCTATATGATGACGTAATGGCTGGATTCAGAAAAGATCGATATCAGCGACTGACGGATAAATCCAATCAGGGCGGAATGGCATGGCATCAATGTCACTCAACGTTGAAACGCCGGACAGCACCAAAATGGTTTCCAGACCGGCCTGGAAGCCAGCCAAAATGTCAGTACGCAGATTATCGCCAACAATCACCGTCTCTTCCGAATGTGCATGCATTTTGTTTAAAGCGGCGCGCATGATGTACGGGCTGGGTTTGCCCACATAAAACGGTTTGCGGCCAGAGATGGTTTCAATCCCGGCACATAGTGCACCGCAGGCAGGCACAAAGCCGCGCGCGTGCGTGTCAGGATTGGTGGCAATAAAGCGTGCGCCGTTGGCGACGAAAAAGGCGGCTTTATGCATCATATCCCAATTAAACGAGCGTGTTTCCCCTACGATGACGAAATCGGGATTGACGTCGGTGATGGTAAAACCGGCTTTATAGAGTTCGTGAATGAGCGCGCCTTCGCCAATCACGTAGGCTTTTTTCCCCTCCTGACGCTTGAGGAAGTCAGCCGTGGCCATCGCCGAGGTGTAAAACACCGAATCGGGCACTTCAACGCCTGCGTTGGCAAAGCGGTTAGCCAGATCCAGCGCCGTTTGCGACGGATAGTTGGTCAGCACGACCAGCGGCATCTCCTTCGCCAGAATACGCTGCAGAAACTCATTTGCGCCGGGAACGGCGGTATTGTCGTGCATCAACACGCCGTCGATGTCACAGATTACGCTTTTAATCGTCATAGATTGCATCCGGTCGGGCCTGCCAAAGGGCAGGCTGGTGATTACTCTTCCAGAAGATGTTGCAACAGAATGCCATTCAGCATAGCGCGTTTTGCCAGCGCAAAAGCGCCAATTGCTGAGCGATGATCGAGCTCAGAACGCACCACCGGAAGATTCTTACGGAAGGCATTGAGCGCTTGCGTATTAATGCAACCTTCAATAGCGGGGAACAGCACTTTATCGGCTTCGGTGATTTCACCGGCCAGTACCACTTTTTGTGGGTTGAACAGGTTAATGGCTATGGCAATTGCCTTGCCCAGATAGCGGCCAACATATTCAATCACTTCGCAAGCCAACGCATCGCCATGATTAGCTGCACGGCAAATTTGTGGCATTGAACAATCGTTCAGTGTGAGCGAGCTGGGATAGCCTTGATTAAGCAGGTGTCGCACCCGGTTTTCAATCGCGCCGTTAGCAGCAATGGTTTCCAGACAGCCAAAGTTGCCGCAGTGGCAGCGCTCGCCTAATGGATCAACCTGGATATGGCCAATCTCACCAACGTTACCATTACTGCCAAGAAAGATATGTCCGTTGGCGATAATGCCGGCACCAGTACCCCGATGTAAACGCACCAGAATGGAGTCTGCGCAATCGCGACTTGCACCAAAGTAGTGCTCAGCAAGTGCCAGACTGCGGATATCATGACCAACAAAGCTCGTGACGTTAAAGCGTTTCTTGAGGTTGGAAACCAGCGGCCAATGGCTTACCGCGATATGCGGCATGTAACGAATGATGCCGTTAATCGGATCGACCAATCCTGGGAGAATAACCGCGATGGCGATCAGCTCATGGATTTTACGCTGATGTGCTGCCATAAAAGCGCTGATGGCATTGAATAACGCATTTTCCAGCGTTTCCTGAGTGCGTTCTGGCAGGGGATAATCTTCCTGCGCCAATGACTTTCCGCTGAGATCAAATAACGTTAAGGTCGCGTCATTGCGCCCCAGGCGCACGCCGATAGTATGAAAATGACGGGTTTCGGTGATGATGGAGATTGCGCGGCGTCCACCGGTGGAGGCTTGTTGCTCCACCTCTTTGATGAGCCCGCGCTCAATAAGCTGGCGAGTAATTTTGGTGACACTGGCGGGCGCAAGTTGACTGTGTTCGGCAATCTGAATGCGCGAAATGGGCCCTTGTTGATCTATTAACCGATAAACGGCTGCACTGTTGAGTTGTTTGACAAGATCGACATTTCCTATTTGAGACTGGCCGCCAGTGGTCATTCAATACTTACTCGCTGAGGACGTTGTCTCCATTGACTAACGTCTTAGTGATTTGATAATCGCGGGTAAAGACAGTCAGGTTAGCGACTTTTCCTGCTTCAACTGTACCTAACTGTTTCTCCACACCCATCGCCTGCGCCGGATAAAGCGTTGCCATACGCAGCGCTTCATCAAGAGCGATACCACAATGTTCCACGCTATTTTGTACTGCTTCAATCATGGTTAACGCAGAACCACTGAGCGTACCGTTTTCATCAACGCACAGACCATCACGATAGTATATTGTTTTGCCTGCAAAAATGAATTGATCAATCGAAGCGCCTGCTGGTGCCGTAGCATCGGTCACTAACACCAGTTTGTCGCCTTTGATGCGTTTTGCATTGCGCACATTAGCGTAATGGACATGTAAACCATCTGCAATGATGCCGCAGTATACATCAGGTGAATCAAACAGCGCACCGATCAGTCCGGGTTCGCGCCCTGCAAACGTCGGCATCGCATTATAAAGATGCGTAGCAAAACTCACGCCCGCGCTAAAGCCCGTTTTGGCTTCTTCATAGGTGGCATTTGAATGGCCAGCAGAGACGATAATGCCTGCATCGCGCAGTTGACGGATCACCTCGCTACCTGCATTTTCAGGAGCCAATGTCACTTTAGTGATGACGTCGGCATTCGCACAGAGGAAATCCACCAGCGCGGTATCCGGCAGGCGAATCAGTTCAGGATTGTGCGTGCCTTTCTTGGCTTTATTCAACCACGGACCTTCAAGATGCAGGCCCAGCGCCTGATGCTGATGTTTTGCCAGGTAGGCGCGCATGGTTTCAATTGCGCGTTTCATCAGCGCATCGGTACTGGTAATTAACGTTGGTAAATAACTGGTGCAGCCCGATTTTTCATTGGCACGCTGCATGATCTCTAACGTCTCAACGCTGAGTGCATTGATATCATCGTTAAACTGCACACCGCCGCAGCCGTTAAGCTGCAGATCAATAAAACCAGGAGCGATAAACGCACCAGCCACATCCTGCTGTGCAATTGACGCGTCCAGGGCAGCGCGTGGGCACACGCGCTCAATCAGGCCATTCGCAATCACGACCGCATGATTGTCCAGAATCTCATGACCAGTAAAAATCCGGCCGTTTACTAATGCGTACATCGTTTATCTCTCCCGGCTAGGCCTGCCGCTTATCAGCAGCAGGTTTTAATACAATGTGTTCTCACACACCCTTCATGTTTTCCGCTTCCATTTCGCGGAAATATTTCACGGTTTTCACTTTAAGTTCCATGGTGGCTGGTTCGTCACAGACCACGACAGATTTGGCATGCAGCTGAAGGCAGCTGATGGTCCACATATGATTAACGTTACCTTCAACAGCGGCCTGCAGAGCCTGTGCCTTCAGATGACCCGTAACCAGAATCATCACTTCTTCAGCATCCAGTAATGTGCCAACACCCACGGTCAGCGCATATTTTGGCACTTGATCCACATCACCGTTAAAGAAACGAGAGTTTGCGATGCGCGTGTCGTGCGTCAGGGTTTTGATGCGAGTACGGGATGAAAGGGAAGAGGCCGGTTCATTGAAAGCGATGTGACCATCGTTACCTACGCCGCCCATAAACAGGTTAATTTTACCGTAGGAGCGGATCTTCTCTTCGTATTGGCGACATTCTGCGTCAATATCTTCCGCATTGCCATTGAGCAGATTGATATTTTGCTCTTGAATATCAACATGATCGAAAAAGTTGCGGTACATAAAGCTGTGATAGCTTTCTGGATGCTCTTTGGGCAGACCTACGTATTCATCCATATTGAAGGTCACAACATGTTTGAAACTGACCTGGCCCGCTTTGTGCATGTCAATCAGGTGCTTGTAGGCTTCCAGCGGCGTTCCACCGGTGGGTAAGCCCAACACGAAAGGACGTTCTGCGCTAGGCTTAAACGCATTAATGCGGTTAACAATATGGCGTGCAGCCCATTTACCCACTTGGGTCGGTGTGGCCAAAGGGATCAGTCTCATGTCTTCACCTCAGTTAAGATTGGAAATGTGGAGTTGCCTTTTCGCTGACAGTTACCTGTCCTTAAGCGTAATGCGTTTAAGCGTAGCCATCCGGGAAAAGTGCGCCTCGATATTTTTCATCATAAAATAAGTTTGTGGTGCTGGCTAGCATTTCGCGTGATCAAACCACCAATTTGGTGATTAAAGTCACAGTTGTAACGGTTTTAATTTGCGAGGCGAATTAATTTATCTTTACACTGCGCATCGTGGTGAAAAGTGTCATCAAGGTACCGGGCGACGGGATAATAAAATCAACCTGCGCTACGGCAAAACGCCAGTCTCATAGGGGGAGAATAAGGTGAGTATTCTAGGATATCTGCAAAAGGTCGGCCGCGCGCTTATGGTGCCGGTAGCGACTTTGCCGGCAGCGGCAATCTTGATGGGCGTTGGGTATTGGATTGATCCAGACAGCTGGGGCGCAGGTAATGCGCTGGCGGCACTGCTGATTAAATCCGGCTCAGCTATCATCGACAATATGTCAGTGCTGTTTGCCATTGGTGTGGCATACGGTATGTCTAAAGATAAAGACGGTGCAGCGGCATTAACGGGCTTTGTAGGTTTCCTGGTGGTAACCACACTCTGCTCGCCGGCTGCGGTAGCAATGATTCAGAAAATGCCGGTGGAGCAGGTTCCTGCCGCCTTCGGTAAAATTAATAACCAGTTTGTCGGTATCCTTGTGGGTATCCTCTCTGCTGAAGTCTATAACCGCTTCAGTCACGTTGAGCTGCCAAAAGCGCTGTCGTTCTTTAGCGGCCGCCGTCTGGTTCCAATCCTGGTCTCATTCCTGATGATCGTGGTTGCGTTCATCCTGATGTATATCTGGCCGCTCATTTTCGGTGGACTGGTGAGCTTTGGTGAACACATTCAGAAAATGGGGTCAGTGGGTGCGGGTATCTACGCCTTCTTTAACCGTCTGCTGATTCCTGTTGGCCTGCATCACGCACTGAACTCTGTATTCTGGTTCGACGTTGCAGGTATTAACGATATTCCTAAGTTCCTCGGCGGCGCGCAGTCTATCGCTGAAGGTACCGGTATTCCGGGTATTACCGGTCGTTATCAGGCGGGCTTCTTCCCAATCATGATGTTTGGTCTTCCTGGTGCTGCGCTGGCAATTTATCACTGCTCACGCCCTGAAAACCGCGCCAAAGTCGGCGGGATCATGCTGGCAGCGGCATTTGCAGCCTTCTTTACCGGTATTACCGAACCGCTGGAGTTCTCCTTCATGTTCGTGGCACCGGTACTGTATGTGATTCACGCAGTACTGACCGGCATCTCGGTATTCATCGCCGCAAGCATGCATTGGATTGCCGGTTTCGGCTTCAGTGCGGGTCTGGTTGATATGGTGCTGTCAACGCGCAACCCGCTGGCCGTACATTGGTGGATGCTGATTCCGCAGGGCTTGGTATTCTTCGTTATCTACTATGCGGTGTTCCGTTTCACTATCCAGAAATTCAACTTGTTAACACCGGGCCGTGAACTCTCAGCCGGCGATGAAACCGATGGTTATGACGTTAATGTCGATACCACTGGCAACGGTGAAAGCCAAACTGAGTCTCTGGCGCGTCGTTATATTGCGGCGATAGGTGGCTCTGAAAACCTCACCAACATTGATGCCTGCATTACCCGTCTGCGTCTGAATGTGAAAGATTCCGCTCAGGTGAATGAGGGCGTCGCTAAACGTCTGGGCGCATCTGGCGTGATTCGCCTGAACAAGCAGAGCGTACAGGTCATCGTTGGTACTCAAGCTGAGAGCATTGCTACGGCAATGAAAACAGTATTGAGCAAAGGCCCGGTTGCCGCATCGGTGGTGACATCAGCTGCAGCACCTGCTCCAGTGGCAAAACCACAGGCAGTGTTGAACTCTGAGAAGGCGGTAATCGCCACGCTGCTGGCGCCGGTAACAGGCGACATCGTTGCGTTGGAAAATGTGCCGGATGAAGCCTTTGCGAGCAAAGCGGTCGGCGATGGCCTGGCAATCAAGCCAACGGACAAAACTGTCGTTGCGCCAACCGCCGGTACCGTGGTGAAAATCTTCAATACCAACCATGCGTTCTGCCTTGAAGCGGAAAACGGCGTTGAGATTGTGGTGCACATGGGGCTGGATACGGTAGCGCTGGAAGGTAAAGGCTTTACGCGTCTGGTAGAAGAGGGGGCAACGGTAACTGCAGGTCAGCCAATCCTGGAAATGGATCTGGATTTCCTCAACGCCAATGCACGCTCGATGATCAGTCCGGTCGTTGTAAGCAATAGCGATGATTTTGCCGGTCTGAATATCCTTGCAACAGGTTCAGTGGTTGCAGGTCAGACTCCGCTGTATGAGGTTAAAGGCTAAGTCCTTGTGATTGGTCAGAAGGCAGGAAGCAATTCCTGCCTTTTTTTGTTTTAAAACGACCAACAAACGGTTGTTTCCCGCCTGCGCTTTGTGGATCATACTCCGTTACTTCGTGGTACAAATCACCCGCTATAGTTTTTGAGGATTTTGAGATGAGTGAGGCTGAAGCCCGCCCAACGAACTTTATTCGTCAGATCATCGACGAAGATTTGGCGAGCGGTAAGCACAATAGTGTGCATACCCGTTTCCCGCCTGAGCCCAATGGTTATCTGCATATTGGCCATGCGAAATCAATCTGCCTGAACTTTGGTATTGCGCAAGACTACCAAGGCCAGTGCAATCTGCGTTTCGACGACACCAACCCAGTGAAAGAAGATCTGGAGTTTGTCGAATCCATCAAGCATGACGTGCAATGGCTGGGCTTTGAGTGGAGCGGCAACATTCGTTACTCCTCAGATTACTTCGACCAACTCTTTAACTACGCCGTTGAGCTGATCAATAAAGGTCTGGCCTATGTCGATGAATTATCGGCAGATGAGATCCGTGAATACCGCGGTTCGCTGACTGCACCAGGCAAAAACAGCCCTTATCGCGATCGCAGCGTGGAAGAGAACTTAGCGCTGTTCCAGAAAATGCGCGACGGTGGTTTTGAAGAGGGTAAAGCCTGCCTGCGTGCCAAAATTGATATGGCCTCTAGCTTCATTGTGATGCGCGATCCTGTGCTGTATCGCATTAAGTTTGCCGATCACCATCAGACTGGCAGCAAGTGGTGCATCTATCCAATGTACGACTTCACGCACTGCATTTCGGACGCCATTGAAGGCATTACGCATTCACTCTGCACACTTGAATTCCAGGATAACCGACGCCTGTACGATTGGGTGCTGGATAACATCACCATTCCTGTGCATCCGCGTCAGTACGAGTTCTCCCGTCTGAATCTGGAATACGCGGTGATGTCGAAGCGTAAACTGACGCAGTTGGTGAGCGAGAAGGTTGTGGAAGGTTGGGACGATCCGCGTATGTTGACCGTTTCTGGTCTGCGTCGTCGTGGCTACAGCGCCGCATCAATCCGCGAATTCTGCCGTCGTATCGGTGTGACTAAGCAGGATAATATCGTCGAGATGGCATCACTGGAGTCGTGCATTCGTGACGATCTCAATGAAAACGCGCCGCGTGCGATGGCAGTTATGGATCCACTGAAAGTGGTAATTGAGAACCTGCCAGCTGGGCATGAAGAGATCATCAGCATGCCAAATCATCCGAACAAACCGGAGATGGGCACGCGTGAAGTACCGTTCAGCCGCGAAGTGTGGATTGATCGCGCAGACTTCCGTGAAGAAGCCAACAAGCAATACAAACGTTTGGTGCTGGGCAAAGAAGTACGTCTGCGTAACGCTTACGTGATTCGTGCTGAACGCGTGGCGAAGGATGATGAAGGTAATATCACCTGCATCTACTGCACATGTGATGTGGACACGTTAAGCAAAGATCCTGCTGATGGTCGTAAAGTGAAAGGCGTTATTCACTGGGTGTCTGCGATTCACGCGCTACCGGCGGAATTCCGTCTGTACGATCGTCTGTTCAGTGTGCCAAATCCGGGAGCGGCAGAGGATTTCCTCACCACCATCAACCCGAACTCGCTGGAAACTAAACAGGGCTTCGTTGAGCCAGGCTTGCGTGCTGCTGAGCCAATGGCGCCATATCAGTTTGAGCGCGAAGGCTATTTCTGTGCTGACAGCGTCTATTCGCAGCCGTCCCAATTGGTGTTTAACCGCACCGTAGGTTTGCGTGACACCTGGGCAAAAATCGGCGAATAATCTTTTTTGCTGATAGTACGATAAGATCATGAAAGGGCGAGCAATCGCCCTTTTTTATTGTCTGCATTTGGCAATGGGCAATCAATTATTCTGCATGCCAGTTAATAGGTTTCTTATGTCGTTTACGACTATTCTGACTTTAGAAAAATTAATCCATTTGGCCGTGTGAAAAACTTTTTTTCAGGTAGGCTATGCGCTCTTAGACGTTGCTTCGCGGGTTACCAAAGGAAAAAAAATGACAAGTCTCGCTCTGGAAGCCAAGCACAGTGTGGTTGTTTTACATCAACTTATCGAACGTATTTTCAATCAGGTCGAAGGCAGTGATGACAGCATCGACCTGTTTTTGTCGCACTTTCATCCCGAATTTAAAATGGTGACACCGCAAGGTAAACAGTTGGATCTTAATGAGATGGAAGCGCTGTTTCGCCAGTTAAATGGTCAACGCGAAGGTATGCGGATTGCGACCAGCGAGCACGCCATCATCTCGCAGCAAAGTGAGGAAGTGACGATTCAGTATCGTGAATTACAAATGATGAATGGCATCAATCAGAGCCGTATTTCACTGGCGGTTCTTGATTGCAGCACCAGCATTCCACGCTGGCGTTACCTGCAAGAAACCCTCATTGCCTGAATTCAGGTATAAAAAAACCGGCTCAAGCGCCGGTTTTTTTATACTGCATAGCACACTTAATTACTTATCGTGGAGCGTCTCGTCTTCGCGGCAGTCTCCCAGAGCACAGTGACCGTACAAGTACAGACTGTGGTTGCTGAGTTTGATACCGTGGCGAGTGGCAATTTCACGCTGGCGCGTTTCGATTGATTCATCGCTGAATTCGATAACCTTGCCACAATCCAGGCAGATCAGGTGATCGTGATGGTGCTGCTGGGTCAGTTCGAACACGGATTTACCGCCTTCGAAGTTATGACGGGTTACGATGCCCGCGTCGTCAAACTGGTTAAGAACGCGATATACCGTGGCCAGACCAATCTCTTCGCCCATATCAATCAGGCGTTTATACAAATCTTCCGCACTGACGTGATGGGACTCGGGTCCGGGTCCCTGAAGCACTTCCAGAATTTTCAGTCTGGGGAGCGTGACTTTCAGGCCAGCCTTCTTCAATGCGGAGTTGTTGTCAGTCATGCGGATATTGTCCTGTTACTTTGCTAGTCACTTGCGGCGCAGGGGCCTTGAATGTTTAGGTCAACGCGCATTCTCATTTGCGTCTCATTATAGAACTCAAGCAGTGAAATGAAAACCAAGGCAACGTCCTTAATCAATAAAGAGGGTAAGGATAATGTCACTAACGTCTTCAAGACCGGTAAGTTTTGGATTCCATTTCACTCAGCCTCATTCTACAGCCAGAGGAATAAGCGGATGACCATTGCGGGTATTCTACAGATTTGCGGGGAAAAGTTAAAAAACCGTAGCTATTATTTTTATAGGAAATTCCGTTACCCGATGTGAGATAGCGCCCACATCGGGCAGAGAAGGGGATTAGGCTTCAATAATCTCTTTCAGCTGCAGCTCATCGAAGATCTGTTTCACCCATTTCTCAACGCGTTCATTGGTCAGTTCGGGTTGACGATCTTCGTCAATCGCCAGACCGAGGAAGTGTTTATCATCGGCCAAACCTTTAGATGCTTCAAAATGGTAGCCTTCGGTAGGCCAGTGGCCGACGATAACGGCACCATTTGGCTCGATGATGTCGCGAATGGTACCCATCGCGTCGCAGAAGTATTCGGCGTAATCTTCCTGATCGCCACAACCAAACAGTGCTACCAGCTTGCCATTGAAATCAATCTCTTCCAGCGTTGGGAAGAAATCATCCCAGTCACACTGCGCTTCGCCATAATACCATGTCGGGATGCCCAGCAGCAGGATGTCGAATGCATCGAGATCTTCTTTGGTGCTCTTAGCAATGTCATGCACTTCGGCGACATCTTTACCCAGTTGTTTCTGGATCATTTTTGCAATGTTTTCAGTGTTGCCGGTATCGCTGCCGAAGAAAATGCCTACGATTGCCATGGGTTAGGTAACCTCTTAAATCCTGATTGTGAAAGTAAGTCAGTTGACTGCACAGTTATGCGAATAATAGCAGACCGGTAAAAAGTGCGGAACTTGTAAAGCCGTGACTTTTGTTCCAGCGTGCGGTCTGGGCACGCTACGACAGTTTGAGCTGTGCCAGCAGCATTTGTTCAATCAATTCGCTGCGACTGATGTTTTGCTGATCGGCCAGCGTACTGAGCGCGTCAACCGCCTCGCTGGACATTTTCAGCTCAACACGACGCAACCCACGCACTTTATCGCGCTTGAGCTGATTACGTTTATTGATGCGTAGCTGTTCATCACGCGTCAACGGGCTAGTTTTCGGGCGACCAGGACGCCGCTCGTCTGCGAAGAGATCAAGCGTGGTGCGGTCTGTCTGTTCTTTTGCCATGGTTTGTAAAACTGAGTGGGCGCGAACGGCGGAAAGGCGCTGCGCGATTAAAACATTATCGGCCCGACCACGGTAAAAATATCCGTGGCAAATTTTTAGCGCGACATCATACTCCAGCGTCTTCCCTGACGCCAACCCTAAAGCACGCGCGGCAAGCTTTTGCTTTTACAGATTAAAAAACCGCCGAACCGCGCGCAAAACCGCATCAGGTTTCTCGGCATGCACCCAATGTCCGGCCCCGCTGATAACGTGTGCATGTGCCTGAGGGAATTGACGCAGCAGCGCATCGCGATGCTGATTATCCAGATAAGGCGAGTCACCGCCGCGAATAAACAGCGCCGGATGTGGCCAGGCAGGCACCTCTTCCCAACCGGAAATGGTGGTGTAATTATCCCACAGCACCGGCACGTTAAAGCGCCATTCACCTTCGACGAACGACTTGAGGATGAACTGAATCACGCCGTCCTCATTAATATGCTGACGCATTACCTCTGCCGCTTCACTACGACGCGTGACGCCAGCGGTAGTAACGGCTCGGATGGCGGCAAAAATTTCGTCATGGCGGCGCGTTTGATAATCAACGGGCGCGATATCGATCATCACCATTTTCTCAATGCGTTCAGGCGCAATAGCGCTCAGCGCCATAGCAACTTTCCCTCCCATCGAATGACCGATAACGCCAGCGCGATCAATGTTGTACGCATCCAGCGTTTCAACAATATCCTGTGCCATAACGTGATAATTCATCACGTCGCTGCGTGCGGACAAACCATGGTTACGAACATCAACCTGCAGCGTTGGGCGGGCATCACGTACGCCACGCGCCAGCACGCCAAGGTTATCGAGGCTGCCAAAAAGACCATGAATTAACAGAATCGGTGTGGCAGCGGGAGCAGATTGTTCAGTTTGCAGACGGGCGTTCAAAATCATGGCTAAAGTTCTTACGGTTGTGACCTTGGCTTAGGTTATCATGGATTCACCTGTCCAGCAGTCAGGCCGGTGGGCATTAGGGCATATTCCGACTTTTGCCCGTAAACGTTGCCAACGCTATCGGCTGCCACGGATTTAACTTTATAATCCTTATGTTAGAACCCGCTCACATTTTGCACGACTGGATTTTGCTAAGGCCGTTGCACTACTGCGTGGTTCTGTCATTTGCCAGAATCGTACGGAAAAAGATGAAAACGATTGAAGTTGACGAAGAACTCTACCGTTATATTGCCAGCCACACGCAGCACATTGGTGAAAGCGCCTCCGACATTTTGCGCCGCATGTTGAAGTTTACCGCCGGCCAGAGCGCACCGGCTGCGCCTGCCGTTGGTACGTCAGGGAAAGATGCACAGCCAGCCAGCCGCGAAGCGCGTCCTCAGGATCGTGTCCGCGCCGTGCGTGAACTGCTGCTTTCCGACGAATATGCCGAGCAAAATAAGGCGGTTAACCGCTTCATGCTGGTACTGTCAACGCTCTATCGTCTTGATCCGGCTGCGTTTGCTGAAGCTACAGCTTCGCTTCAGGGCCGTACCCGCGTCTATTTTGCGGGCGACGAGCACACGCTGCTGCAAAATGGCACCCATACCAAGCCGAAGCATGTTCCCGGCACGCCGTACTGGGTGATCACGAATACCAATACAGGTCGCAAATGCAGCATGGTGGAACACATCATGTTGGCTATGCAGTTCCCACAGGAACTGACAGAGAAAGTTCGCGGCACCATTTAACTGAAGCGTCAGGGAGAAGCGCCAATGGCCAATCACCCCCGTGCCGGGCAGCCTGCCCAGCAGAGCGATTTGATTAACGTTGCACAATTAACCTCGCAGTATTACGTCCTGAAGCCCGATGTGGCGAATCCGGATCATGCGGTGAAATTTGGCACTTCAGGCCACCGCGGTAGCGCGGGACGCCATAGCTTCAACGAACCGCACATTTTGGCGATTGCCCAGGCGATTGCTGAAGAGCGCAAAAAGAATGGCATCACCGGGCCGTGCTACGTCGGTAAAGATACGCACGCGCTGTCTGAGCCGGCGATTTTGTCAGTGCTGGAAGTGCTGGCAGCCAACGGCGTTGATGTGATCGTGCAGCAGGATAACGGCTATACGCCGACGCCTGCGATCTCTAACGCCATTCTTGAGCACAACAAACGCGGTGGCGCGCAGGCGGACGGCATCGTTATCACGCCTTCGCACAACCCACCGGAAGATGGCGGTATCAAATACAATCCGCCAAACGGTGGACCGGCAGATACCAACGTCACCAAAGTGGTGGAAGACCGAGCTAACCAACTGATTAAAGGCGAGCTGAAGGACGTTAAGCGTCTGCCGCTGGATCAGGCGTGGGCAAGCGGTCACATCGTCGAGCAGGATCTGATCCAGCCATATGTTGAAGGTTTGGCGCAGGTGATCGATTTCGCGGCCATCCAGAAAGCGGGCCTGAAAATCGGCGTCGATCCATTAGGCGGCTCGGGTATTGCTTACTGGCAGCGCATTGCTGAGCACTACAAACTCGATCTGACCATCGTCAACGATGCGATTGATCAGACTTTCCGCTTCATGCATCTGGATAAAGATGGCGTGGTGCGTATGGACTGTTCGTCCGAATGCGCGATGGCCGGTTTGCTGGCCTACAAAGACAAATTCGATTTGGCCTTTGGTAACGACCCCGATTACGACCGCCACGGCATTGTCACGCCAGCCGGTCTGATGAACCCGAACCACTATCTGGCGGTAGCGATCAACTACCTGTTCCAGCATCGTCCACAGTGGGGCAAAGAGGTTGCCGTGGGTAAAACGCTGGTTTCCAGCGCGATGATCGACCGTGTAGTCAACGACATTGGCCGTAAGCTGGTGGAAGTGCCGGTTGGCTTCAAATGGTTCGTTGATGGCCTGTTCGATGGCAGCTTCGGTTTCGGCGGTGAAGAGAGCGCAGGTGCTTCCTTCCTGCGTTTTGACGGCTCAGCCTGGTCAACCGACAAAGATGGCATCATTCTGTGCCTGCTGGCCGCAGAAATCACGGCAGTAACCGGTAAGAACCCGCAGCAGCATTATGATGAACTGGCTGCGCGCTTTGGTGCGCCAAGCTACAACCGTCTGCAGGCACCCGCAACCTCAGCTCAGAAAGCAGCGCTGTCTAAGCTCTCGCCTGAAATGGTAAGCGCGGATACGCTAGCGGGTGATCCAATCACTGCACGCTTGACTGCTGCACCGGGTAACGGCGCGTCAATCGGTGGTCTGAAAGTGATGACGGAAAACGGCTGGTTTGCCGCACGTCCGTCAGGCACGGAAGACGCCTACAAAATCTACTGCGAAAGTTTCCTGGGTACTGAGCATCGTCAGCAGATCGAGAAAGAAGCGGTTGAGATTGTTAGCGAAGTATTGAAGAACGCCTGATTGAGCTTTGCAGAAAAAGGCCGCTTAGCGGCCTTTTTTTTATGGCATAAATCGGTAACCAATGCCGGTTTCGGTGAGTAAATGGCTGGGCTGCGTGGGATTGGTTTCCAGCTTCTGACGCAAATGTCCCATGTAGATGCGCAGGTAGTGGCTATGCTCCACGGCGTTTGGCCCCCAAACCTGATTAAGCAATTGACGTTGTGTCAGCACTTTTCCGGCATTATTCAGCAACAAGCTAAGCAGGCGGAACTCAATGGGCGTTAGATGAACTTCCAGCTCATTGCGCAATACGCGCCGCGCGGCCAAATCAACACTTACCTCGCCAAATTTCACCACCGGCTCTGGCTGGCTGCTTTGATGACGTCGCAGCGCCACGCGCACGCGCGCCAGTAATTCGCCAATGCCAAAGGGCTTGGTTAAATAATCATCAGCTCCCGCATCCAGCGCATCAATCTTATCTTGCTCGTCGCTGCGGGCCGAAAGGACAATAACCGGCATGCTGCTCCACTGGCGCACTTCACGAATAAAGTCGTTGCCATCGCCATCGGGCAACCCGAGATCAAGAATAACCAGATCGGGCTTACGCGTTGCCGCTTCAATCAGGCCCCGCTGAAGCTGTTCCGCTTCCACAATCTTTAGGCCTTCGCTCTCCAGCGCCAGGCGCACGAAACGGCGAATTTCTTTTTCATCTTCCACTATCAAGATGGTCGTCACGCTGCCTCCAGCGGCAAAAAAGTTAACGCATCACTTTACCAATAAAGCGGCCCGGCGTCCGTCATGATGTTTTTAACTCATTTGATTCTAAATTTTCACAATTATGTAACTAACTTTCACCCCCAAGGGAAATTGACCGAAAAAAGATCAAATAAAGTGGTCGGATGAGTAGTAAAATTACACAATCAGGCGTAATATCTGCGTTAGATCACATTTCAACGCAATATTTACCACGAGGGGGCAAAGATGTATCAGGCATATCCACTCTATAAAATCATGCTACGCCGTGTGCTGGTGGTATCAATCGGTTTGCTGGCGCTACCCGTTATGCTGTTCCGTCAGGATCGGGCGCGCTTTTACAGTTATCTGCACCGCATGTGGTGTAAAACCAGCACCAAGCCTGTTTGGCTAGCCCAGACGGAAGCCGCGGCAGGTATTCACTGGTAAGCGGTTTGTACACTCAATAACCCGACGACTTCGCCTGAAGCGTCGGGTTTTTTTATCGTAAATTTTCACCTCTCCTTATCTCTGACGCTGTTATCCCATCTCATTTCAGCTACACTTAAAACCTCTACAAGATTTACGAGGTTGTACAAGTATGAGCGAGAAAATTCCTGTTGGTATCAGCGCTTGCCTGCTCGGGGATAACGTCCGATTTGATGGCGGCCATAAACGCTTTGCCTTCGCCACAGATGAACTCGTGCCATTTGTGCGCTTTGAGCCAGTATGTCCTGAAATGGCAATTGGCTTGCCTACGCCACGTCCGGCATTACGGTTGGTAAAAGAGGGCGACGACAACATTCATCTTTGTTTCAGTAAAGATGGCGGAGAAGAAGTCACCGCTGAAATGCAGCGCTGGTCCGCTGAGCGTGTGAAGTCTTTGCATCATCTTTGCGGCTATATTCTTTGCGCCAAATCGCCAAGTTGCGGGCTGGAGCGCGTGCGGGTTTATGAGCCTGAAACCAATAACAACCGTAAGGCTGGTACCGGTATGTTTACTGCTTTCTTGCAAAAAGAGATGCCGTGGCTGCCTTTGGAAGAGGATGGTCGCCTGCACGACGATGCCATCCGAGAAAACTTCATCGGACGCGTTTATGCGCTGCATGAATTTAACCAGATGTGGCGCAGTGGCCTTTCGCGCCACAAGTTGATGGCATTTCACAGCCGCTACAAATTACTGCTGCTTTCGCATGCGCAGGATGAGTACCGTGAAATGGGGCGTTTTGTGGCGGCCATGGATCAGTGGGATTCGCTGGAAGATTACGCCTTCGAGTATCGCAATCGCCTGATGCATCTGATGTCCCACCAGGCATCGCGCCGCAATCACACCAACGTGCTGATGCACGTGCAAGGCTATTTCCGTCCGCAGCTGAGTTCGCCGCAGCGTCAGGAGTTGGCGCAGTTGATCGATCGTTATCGTCTCGGCGTGCAGCCGTTGCTAGCACCAATCACCATGTTGAAACACTACATGGCGGAATATCCGCATCCGTGGCTGGCTCAGCAACGTTACTTTGATCCCTATCCAGAAGCGCTACGTTTGCGCTACGGGCAATAATTTCGGGGTTTTATGACCACCCACTTAGTTTGGTTGCGTAACGATCTGCGCATTAACGATAACAGCGCGCTAGCTGCTGCCTGCCGCGACGGCGATGCCAGAGTAGTGGCGCTGTTTATCGCTACTCCGAAGCAATGGCAACAGCATCACATGGCGCCGAAGCAAGCGGAGTTTATCCATAAAAATCTCTGTTTGTTGCAAGCGTCATTGGCTGAGCGCGGCATCCCTTTGCATTACCATCAGTGTGATGACTTTGCTGCCTCGGTTGAGTATCTGGCTCAATTTTGTCAGCAGCAGCAAGTCGAAGCGCTCTATTACAACTACCAGTATGAAATTAACGAACGCGAACGCGATGCGCTCGCTGAAAAACGGCTTGATGCGCAGGGTGTGATTTGTCAGGGTTTTGACGACAGTTTGCTATTGCCGCCGGGAAGTGTACAAACCGGTAACGGCACCATGTTCAAAGTGTTCACCCCGTTCAGCAAAGCCTTTGTACGCCGCCTGCATCAAGGCCTGCCGGAATGCTATCATGCGCCGAAAGCGCGATCGGGCGCGCCTATCAGAATCGAAAAGAAGATTCCTGCCTTTGACTACCCCTGTGAAGCCTTTGATGAAAGCGGGTTTCCGGCGGGAGAAGAGGCGGCGTTAAACCAGCTGCGCCATTTCGCCAAACAGGCGGTGCAACATTATCCGGAACGACGTGATCTTCCGGCCATTGATGGTACCAGCCGTTTATCGGCTTACCTGGCGATTGGCGTGCTGTCGCCGCGTCAGTGTCTACATCGCGTACTTAAAGAGCATCCTGATGCGCTCAACGAAGGCAAGGCGTTTACCTGGTTAAATGAGTTGATCTGGCGTGAGTTTTACCGCCATTTGATGGTGGCCTTTCCGGCGCTGTGCAAGCATCAGCCTTTTGTTGACTGGACGCGCAACGTAGGTTGGCAAAAGAACCAAGCGCATTTAACGGCGTGGCAGCAGGGAAAAACCGGCTATCCCATCGTAGATGCAGCGATGCGCCAGCTCAACACGCTCGGCTGGATGCACAATCGCCTGCGCATGATTACCGCCAGTTTTCTGGTGAAGGATTTGCTGATTGACTGGCGTGAAGGTGAACGTTACTTCATGCAGCAACTGATCGATGGTGATCTGGCGGCCAATAACGGCGGCTGGCAATGGGCGGCGTCAACCGGAACCGATGCCGCGCCTTATTTCCGCATTTTCAATCCCACGACCCAAGGCGAGCGCTTCGATAAACAGGGCGACTTTATTCGCCAGTGGCTGCCAGAGCTGAGCGCGGTGCCAGACAGTGATATCCACCAGCCGCAGCTTTGGGCGCAGAAAAACCATAAGAAACTCGATTATCCCGCGCCAATCGTGGAACATAAGGACGCACGTAAAAAGACACTAGACGCCTTTGAGCGCGCTCGCAGCGCGGCTTGAAGCGATCAGGGAGCCGTAATGAACAATGTTGAATTAGAACAGATCGTCAACCAGCAGCTTAACACCAGCGCCTTCAGCGATTACGCACCGAACGGTTTGCAGGTTGAAGGACGCGCCGAAGTAAAGACCCTCATCACCGGCGTTACCGCTTGTCAGGCGCTACTGGATGAAGCGGTGAAGCGTAATGCTGATGCGGTACTGGTGCATCACGGCTACTTCTGGAAGAGTGAAGCACCGGTGATTAAAGGCATGAAGCGCCAGCGCTTGCGAACGCTGCTGGCCAATGATATCAACCTGTACGGCTGGCATCTGCCACTGGATGCGCATCCCGAGTTGGGTAACAACGCGCAACTGGCGCGTCTGTTTGATATTGAAGTTAAAGGCGACATTCAGCCGCTGGTGCCGTGGGGCGAACTGGCTGAACCGCTGAGCGGTGCGGCATTGGCGGAAAAGATTGCCCAGCGTTTAGGCCGTACACCGCTGCACTGCGGCGATAATGCGCCAGCGCTAATTAAACGCGTTGCCTGGTGCAGCGGCGGCGGTCAGGGCTTTATCGATAGCGCGGCGGCATTCGGCGTCGATGCTTTCATCACTGGCGAAGTTTCTGAACAAACCATCCACAGCGCACGTGAGCAAGGATTGCACTTCTTTGCTGCCGGACATCACGCGACCGAGCGTGGTGGAATCAAGGCGCTGGGCGAGTGGTTAGCCGCACACCATGGTCTCGATGTGACCTTTATCGATATCGATAATCCTGCCTGATTCTTCTTTTCTCACGCCCTTAACACGCGTTAAGGGCGCAAATCTGTTGACACAACTCTGTCACTTTCGCATAACTTATTGCCTTTACGCATAAACGCGTACCCGGTCGCCATCATGGTACCCCTATAACTAAAGGGGGAAGGTTGTGTAGGACGCGCATTATTGCGCACCTTAATTATCTGTTTTTTTTGACATATTTTTACCAGGAGGTCGTTTTTGCAACGAGCACGTTGTTATCTGCTAGGTGAGCGCGCGGTGGTGCTGGAGCTAGAACCTCCTGTTTCCCTCACCAGCCAGCAGCGCATCTGGGGATTGTGTCAGCGACTGCAGCACAATGAGCAGGTGGAAGAAGTCATTCCCGGCATGAATAACCTGACGTTGCTGCTGCGCGATCCGCAACAAAATGCGCTCGATGCCATTGAACGCTTGCAGCAATGGTGGGAGGAGAGCGAAGCGCAGCTGCCAGAATCGCGCCGGGTAGAAATCCCGGTGGTGTACGGCGGCGCGGGTGGCCCGGATTTGCCGCTGGTGGCGGATCGCGCCAGCATGACGCCCAAACAAGTGGTGGAACTCCATAGCAGCATTGATTACGTGGTTTATTTCATCGGCTTCCAGCCTGGTTTTCCTTATCTCGGTGGACTGGATGAGCGTTTACATACGCCGCGCCGCGCCGAGCCGCGTGTGATTGTCCCAAGCGGCTCGGTGGGCATTGGCGGTAGCCAAACCGGTATTTATCCGTTGGCTGCACCTGGCGGCTGGCAGTTGATTGGTCATACGCCGCTCAGCCTATTTGATCCCTTGCAGCAGCCGCCAACGTTGTTACGTCCCGGCGATAGCGTGCGCTTTGTGCCGCAGCAGGAGGGCATATGTTAAGAATTCTTCGCGCGGGCATGATGACCTCGCTGCAGGATCAGGGGCGCACCGGTTTTCGGCAATATGGCATTAGCGTAGGTGGCGCCTTGGATCAACCGGCGATGCGCACGGCCAATATGCTGGTGGGCAATCCGCAGCAGAGTGCGGTGCTGGAAATTGTGCTTGGCCAGTTCAAAGCGCAGTTTACTCGCGATGGCTGGTTTGCCCTGACGGGGGCTGGCTGTAATGCCGATCTGGATGGCAAACCGGTCTGGACCGGCTGGCGACTGCCGGTGAAAAAAGGTCAGGTGCTGTCGCTGGCAACGCCCACACGCGGCATGCGCAGCTATCTGGCGGTAAACGGTGGCTTTGCCGCGCCGGAAATGCTCGGTTCGGTCAGTACCGATCTCAAGGCGGCCTTTGGCGGCTGGCAGGGACGAAAATTACAAGACGGAGACGAATTGCCTTTAGGTAAACCCACGCGTGACTTTAAAGACAAAGCTGGCGTGCGCCAACTGCTGTGGGGCAATCGCATTCGCGCGCTGGCGGGCCCGGAATACAGCGAATTCAGCCGTGAAGCGCAGCAGGGTTTTTGGCGCAGCCCGTGGAAGCTTAGCCCACAAAGCAACCGCATGGGCTATCGCCTGCAGGGGCGCGAGCTGAAGCGCGATGCGACACGCGATTTGCTGTCACACGGATTGGTGCCAGGCGTGATACAGGTCCCGCCCAACGGTCAACCGATCGTATTGATGGCAGACGCGCAGACCACCGGCGGCTATCCGCGTATTGCCTGCATCATCGAAGCCGACCTCTATCACCTGGCGCAAATTCGCCTTGGGGAACCTATCCACTTTATTCATTGCACGCTGGAAGACGCCATCAGCGCCAAGCAGCATCAACAACGTTCGTTCGACCAAATAGCCTGGGGGCTGGGACATGAAGATTGATCTTAACGCCGATCTTGGCGAGGGCAGTGCCAGCGATCGGGAGCTGCTGACGTTGGTCAGTTCAGCCAATGTCGCCTGCGGCTTCCACGCCGGCGATGCACAAACCATGCTGCAATCGGTGCGTTGGGCGAAAGCCTCAGGCGTGGCGATTGGCGCGCACCCGAGTTTCCCCGATCGTGAAAACTTTGGCCGCACCTCGATGCAGCTGCCGCCAGAAACCGTATATGCACAGCTGATTTACCAGATTGGAGCACTGAAAAGTATTGCCGAAAGCGAAGGCGAGCGTCTGGTACACGTTAAGCCACACGGCATGCTTTACAACCAGGCGGCGGGCGACCCGCAGCTGGCGGATGCTATTGCGCGTGCGGTAAAAGCGGTAGATGACGGATTGATCCTGGTTGGGCTGGCGGGCAGCGCATCTATTGCGGCGGCTGCCCACCATGGTTTGCGCACCCGCGAAGAGGTGTTTGCTGACCGAGGCTATCTGGCGAGCGGGGCGCTGGTACCCCGCAGTCAGCCCAATGCCATGATTGAGGATGCTGACCAGGCGCTGGCACAAACGCTGGCGATGGTGCAGCAGCGCCAGGTGCAAAGCATCAGCGGCGAATGGGTGAGCGTGAATGCTGAAACTGTCTGTCTACATGGCGATGGTGCACACGCACTGCAATTTGCCCGCACCTTGCGCGCGGCATTTGCGACAAATCAGATTGCGGTGACGAGCGCATAACGATTTTACTCATTGCCCGGCATCACGCCGGGCTTTGTATTTTTGACGAGGGAACAAGATGGACAACGTGGTAAATCTCTGGCCGTTACTTGGCATTGCCGCCATCATTCTGGGTTTTGTGCTGCGCTTTAACCCGGTGCTGGTAGTCATTGTCGCGGGTTTCGTCACCGGCCTGGCGGCGCATATGCCGTTAACGGATATTCTGGAAAAGCTCGGCTCCGGCTTCCTTAATACACGCAATCTTCCGCTGATTTTGCTGCTGCCCCTGGCGGTTATCGGTTTGCTGGAGCGTCATGGCCTGAAGGAGCGGGCGCAAAGCTGGATCGCGCAGATCAAAACGGCCACTGCAGGTCGTTTGCTGATCGTCTACCTGTTTGTGCGTGAAATTACCGCTGCGTTGGGCTTAACCAGCCTTGGCGGCCATCCGCAAATGGTGCGCCCGCTGCTGGCGCCGATGGCCGAAGGCGCAACGGAAAACCGTTACGGTGAGGTCTCGCCGGAGGTGCGTCATCGCCTGCGCGCGATGTCCGCCGCCACCGATAATATTGGTCTGTTCTTTGGTGAAGATATCTTTGTTGCCTTTGGTGCGATCATCTTTATGCACAACTTCATGCAGGAGTCTGCGGGAATTAGCACCGAGCCGCTGCATATCGCACTGTGGGGCATCCCCACCGCACTCTGCGCTTTCCTCATCCATTCGGCGCGTCTGGTGCGTCTTGACCGCCAGCTGTCGCGTGAACTGGGCGCGTTGAACCAGCAAGCTCTTAATGCCAAAGGAGGGCAGTAATGTTCCAGCAACAATATTTGATGTGGCTGGCAGGCGTGATCCTGCTGGTGGTTGCCGTTCTCTCCTGGCGTGATAGCGCCAATCCGCGCCGTTTTACTACCGGGCTTTTCTGGGCATTGTATGGCCTGATTTTTTTGATTGGCGACGGTGCTTATCAATTGATTGGGCAGTGGGCGGGTGATGCCGAACTGGGCCGCCGCGGGTTGCACATCGCCGTAGGCGTTGCCGTGGTGGTGATGGCGCTGATTGCCGGTTTCGGTGGCGTACGGCTGGGGCGTTATCATCAGCGCAGCGATGAGCAAAAACAGGAGAGCGCCAAACGTCTGCGTAATAAACTGTTCCTGCCAGCGCTGGCGATACCTTTGGTGACGGTAGTGGGTGTGCTGGCGTTCAACCATATTCCTGGTTTGCAGGAAAAAGTATTTGGACCCGGCAATCACTCCACGCTGGTGACGTTGTTCTCAATGATGATTGGCTGTCTGCTCGGCTGGCTGATTGCGTTGAACATCACCCACGAAAAACCGCTGCAGTCGATGCAGGAAACCCGCCGTCTGCTGGATGCGGTCGGCTGGGCGTTTATTCTGCCGCAGATTCTCGCCACGCTCGGCCTGCTGTTCACCAGCGCCGGTGTCGGCAGCGCGATTTCACACCTCACAGAGCAGTATCTGGCGGTGGATAATCGCCTGATTGCCGTGGCCGTGTATGCCATTGGCATGGCATTGCTAACCATGGTGATGGGCAATGCTTTCGCTGCGTTCCCGATTGTTACCGCCGGGATTGGTATTCCGATTCTGGTGCTGCAACACGGTGGCAATCCGGCGGTGATGGCAGCAATCGGCATGTTCTCCGGTTACTGCGGCACGTTAATGACACCAATGGCAGCCAACTTCAACATTGTACCGGCGCGCCTGTTAGAGTTGCCGGATCGTAACGCGGTGATCAAGGCTCAGGTACCAACCGGTGTGCTACTGTTGTTGGTAAATATTTTCCTGCTCTACTTCCTGATGTTCTTGTGAGGTCACAATGAAAACGGTGTTAATGACGGCGTTCGAGCCGTTTGGCGGTGAAAACATTAACCCTTCATGGGAGGCTGTACGCTCTTTTGATGGCAAAGAAATTGCTGGTGCGCGCATTGTGGTGCGCCAGCTGCCGGTGGTGTTTGCCACCTGCGGTGAAGTGCTGACGCGCGCGCTGGAAGAGATTCAGCCCGATCGCGTGCTCTGTGTTGGTCAGGCGGGGGGACGATCCGACATTACCGTTGAACGCGTCGCGATTAACGTTGATGATGCACGCATTCCGGACAACGACCAGCAGCAGCCAATCGATCAACCCATCGTGGCGGATGGCCCGGCGGCCTATTTCTCCACGCTGCCAATCAAAGCCATGGTTGCGGCCTTGCGTGAAGTGGGGGTGCCGGCTTCGGTATCGCAAACCGCCGGGACCTTTACCTGTAATCACGTGATGTACAGCCTGCTGCACTGGATTCACACCACGAACAGTAAGGCGCGCGGCGGTTTTATTCATATTCCGTATATGCCGGAACAAGCGGTGCATCATCCTGGTGTGGCAAGTATGGCAACCGCCAGCGTGATTAAGGCGCTGGAAACCTCGCTGCAGGTGGTTTTGAGTACCGAAAATGATATCCGCGTCGTCGGTGGCGCCACCCACTAACAGGAGTTGTTATGCCAGAGGGACCGGAGATCCGCCGCGCGGCGGATCAGCTGGCAGAGGCAATGGAAGGCAAGCCACTCACCGATGTGTGGTTTGCTTTTCCCGAGCTGAAAACCTACGAACCGGCGCTGATGGGAGCCACCGTCAACGCTTTTGAAACGCGCGGCAAAGCGCTGCTAACGCACTTCTCAAACGGCCTGACACTCTACAGTCACAATCAGCTGTACGGCGTCTGGCGCGTGGTGCCAACCGGCACGCAGCCGAATACCACGCGACAGCTGCGCGTGCGGCTCGCCAATGCCGATAAAACCATTTTGCTGTACAGCGCCTCAGACATTCAGTTGCTCAACGCTGATACCTTAGCGGCACATCCCTTTTTACAACGGGTTGGACCGGATGTGTTAGATGCCAGCTTAACCGTGGATGACGTGCGCGAGCGCCTGTTATCGCCGCGCTTTCGACGTCGTCAGTTCAGCGGCCTGCTGCTCGATCAGGCTTTTCTCGCCGGCTTGGGCAATTATCTGCGCGTGGAGATTTTGTGGCACGCTGGATTGCTGGCGTCGCATCGTGCGCAGGATTTAAGTGAGCAGCAGCTCACGGCGCTGAGTGAAGCGATGCTGGCGGTGCCGCGTTTGTCGTATCAGATGCGTGGCAGCATGAAGAAATATCACGAAGATGCCGCGTTTCGCTTTGAGGTGTTTCATCGTCAAGGCAAAAAATGTCGGCGTTGCGGGGCGGTGATTGAGAAGGGCGTATTGTCATCGCGGCCATTTTATTGGTGTCCGGGATGCCAGGTGTAGCGGTGCGATCTCGCGCACAATAAAAAAGGCGGCCATGTGGCCGCCTTTTGTTTATTTGTCCAGCGCCGAGGTAAATGGACGCTCGGTGTAACCGGTATACAGCTGACGCGGACGGGCAATTTTCATGCCTTCGTCGTGCATCTCTTTCCAGTGTGCAATCCAGCCCACGGTGCGCGCCATGGCGAAGATGACGGTAAACATGGAAGACGGAATACCCATCGCTTTCAGGATAATGCCTGAGTAGAAATCGACGTTTGGATAGAGTTTACGCTCGATGAAGTACGGGTCGTTCAGCGCAATATGTTCCAGCTCCATCGCCACTTCCAGCAGGTCATCTTTCATCCCCAGCTCGTTCAGCACTTCGTGACAGGTGTCGCGCATTACGGTGGCACGCGGATCGTAATTCTTATAAACGCGGTGGCCAAAGCCCATCAGACGGAACGAATCGTTCTTGTCTTTCGCACGTTTTACAAACTCTGGAATGTGCTCAACGGTGCTGATCTCTTCCAGCATGCGCAGTGTCGCTTCGTTGGCACCGCCGTGTGCCGGTCCCCACAGTGAAGCGATACCTGCGGCGATACAGGCAAACGGGTTCGCGCCGGAAGAGCCTGCGGTACGCACGGTTGAAGTTGATGCATTCTGCTCATGGTCGGCGTGCAGAATCAGAATACGGTCCATGGCGCGTTCCAGCACCGGGTTAACTTTGTACTCTTCGCACGGCGTGGCGAACATCATGTGCAGGAAGTTACCGGCATAAGAGAGGTCGTTGCGTGGATACACAAACGGCTGGCCGATGGAGTATTTGTAGCACATCGCTGCCATGGTCGGCATTTTCGATAGCAGGCGGAAGGCGGCGATTTCACGGTGACGCTCAATGTTGACGTCTAAAGAGTCGTGATAAAACGCGGCCAGCGCGCCAGTCACCCCACACATCACCGCCATTGGATGTGAATCGCGGCGGAAGCCGTGGAACAGTCGGGTGATTTGCTCGTGGATCATGGTGTGGCGGGTAACGATGGTGCGGAATTCTTCGAACTGAGCCTGGGTCGGGGCTTCGCCATTCAGCAAGATGTAACACACTTCAAGGTAATTAGAGTGGGTTGCCAGTTGGTCAATTGGGAAACCGCGGTGTAACAGAATGCCTTCATCACCATCAATGAAAGTGATTTTGGATTCGCATGACGCCGTAGAGGTGAAGCCGGGATCGAAGGTGAACAGGCCTTGTGAGCCAAGGGCGCGGACATCAACAACATCTTGTCCCAGCGTGCCTTGCATCACATCCAGTTCAACAGAAGTATTATCTTGTAGGGTTAGCGTCACTTTTTTATCTGTCATTATTTCGTCTCCATAGCGCCTTAGTAGGTAAGGATCTTAGACACCAGAATAGCCTTCATATTGCATAAAACCACAATCTTCACAGCATCACTCTGCGGTAACGTTTGTCGTGCAGGGTTACAGTGTGAACGCTGAATTTGGGCCATTCGGTGGCGTCGGGGCATGACATGCTGCACATCGCGGATGTTAAAGATCCTGTCACGACATAACTTCTTGGTAACCAATAACCTGATGCTTTGCATTGCTTGTAGTGGCAATGTTACATAACTTGAGCTTAGGGGAAAGTGTATCCCCATAACTTTTGTGCATCATAGGGCTTTAATGCGATTGTTTGTAACTGAAATGTTGATCTTTTGTCAAATCAGATAATTAAAAATGTATGAATTGTGAAATTCGTGAGGATGATCACTGTTCAGCCTAAATGTGACCAAAGAGATTGTAGGGGAATTGTAATCAGAATGTGATCCTCCTATACTGCGGCCAGGTCTCCGGAACACCCTGACACCAGGAGCCACCCAGCGTTTTACCCGCTTTATTTAACACTGGATGTTGCTATTTTGGTGGCGGTTGCAGTCTGAACACACGCTGTGTCTCTGATGCAACTCAGGACCGGAGGAAGCAAAATAAAAAAGAGCTGTGTGGGCAAAACCGTGAAAAAACAAAGACCTGTTAACTTGGATCTCTCGACGATCCGGTTTCCCGTTACTGCAATATCGTCCATTCTCCACCGCGTCTCCGGCGTGATCACCTTTGTCGCTCTCGGAATTCTGCTCTGGTTACTGGGTCTCTCTCTCTCCTCTCCAGAAGGTTTCCTGCAAGCGGCATCCATCATGGATAGCTTCTTCGCCAAATTCATCATGTGGGGCATTTTAACTGCGCTGGCGTATCACGCCGTGAGCGGTATTCGTCATATGTTGGCTGATTTTGGTGTGACGGCAGAAACCCTGCAGGTGGGAACCCGTTCCGCGCAAGCGGCTTTTGTTATCACTGTCGTGCTCTCAATTTTGGCTGGAGTCCTCGTATGGTAAGCAATGCTTCTGCATTAGGACGCAACGGTATTCATGACTGGCTGTTACTGCGTGCTGCTGCAATCTTAATTACGCTCTACATTCTCTACATCCTCGGTTTTGTCGTGATGACAGGCACGCTGACGTATGACGTCTGGCATGGCTTCTTCTCTTCTGCCTTCACCAAAGTGTTCACCATGTTGACGCTGTTCTCGATTCTGATCCACGGCTGGATTGGGATGTGGCAGGTGCTGACTGACTACGTGAAACCAGTAGCAACCCGTTTGCTGCTGCAGTTTGTGATTGTGGTTGCGCTGTTGTCATACGCGATTTATGGAACCGTTGTAGTGTGGGGTGTGTAAATGAGTTTGCCAGTCAGAGAATTTGATGCCGTGGTGATCGGCGCGGGTGGGGCAGGAATGCGTGCCGCTCTGCAAATCTCCCAATCGGGCCAGACTTGTGCCCTGTTATCCAAAGTTTTCCCAACCCGTTCCCATACCGTATCGGCGCAGGGCGGTATTACCGTTGCGCTGGGCAATACCCATGAAGATAACTGGGAATGGCACATGTATGACACCGTCAAAGGTTCCGACTATATCGGTGACCAGGACGCGATCGAATATATGTGTCATGTTGGTCCAGAAGCGATTCTGGAGCTGGAACATATGGGTTTACCATTCTCTCGTCTTGATGACGGCCGCGTGTATCAGCGTCCGTTTGGTGGCCAGTCGAAAAACTTTGGCGGTGAGCAGGCAGCGCGTACCGCTGCGGCTGCCGACCGTACTGGCCACGCCTTACTGCATACGCTGTATCAGCAGAACCTGAAGAACAAAACCACCATCTTCTCCGAATGGTATGCGCTGGATCTGGTGAAAAACGAAGACGGTGCGATTGTCGGCTGTACCGCTATCTGCATGGAAACCGGTGAAACCGTCTACTTCAAAGCCAAAGCCACCATTCTGGCCACGGGCGGTGCGGGACGTATTTATCAATCCACCACCAACGCACACATCAACACCGGTGACGGTGTCGGTATGGCGCTGCGCGCAGGCGTTCCGGTGCAGGATATGGAAATGTGGCAGTTCCACCCAACCGGCATTGCTGGCGCGGGCGTGCTGGTCACCGAAGGGTGCCGTGGTGAAGGCGGTTACCTGCTGAACAAGCACGGTGAACGCTTCATGGAGCGTTATGCACCGAACGCCAAAGATTTGGCGGGTCGTGATGTCGTTGCACGTTCAATGATGGTGGAAATTCGTGAAGGTCGTGGTTGCGACGGCCCATGGGGCCCGCACATCAAACTGAAACTCGATCATCTTGGTGCTGAAGTGCTGGAGTCGCGTCTGCCGGGTATTCTTGAGCTGTCGCGTACCTTTGCCCACGTTGATCCCATTAAAGAACCGATCCCCGTCATCCCAACTTGCCACTATATGATGGGCGGCGTGCCGACCAAAGTAACCGGTCAGGCGCTGCGCGTGAATGAGCAGGGCGAAGATGTGGTGATTCCGGGTCTGTTTGCCGTCGGCGAAATTGCCTGCGTATCGGTACACGGCGCTAACCGTCTTGGCGGTAACTCGCTGCTCGATCTGGTGGTGTTCGGCCGCGCAGCCGGTGTGCATCTGCTTGAGTGCATTGAAGAGCAGGGCGAGCTGCGCGAGGCCACGCAAGAAAATATTGATGAAGCGATGGCGCGCTTTAACCGCTGGGAAAACAACACTACCGGTGAAGACCCGGTCGAAATCCGTAAAGCGCTGCAGCGCTGCATGCAGAACAACTTCTCGGTATTCCGCGAAGGTGATGCGATGCGTGAAGGTCTGGAAGAGCTGAAAGTGATTCGTGAGCGCCTGAAATCGGCGCGCCTTGATGATCGTTCGCCCGATTTCAATACTCAGCGTATCGAGTGCCTTGAGCTGGATAACCTGATGGAAACCGCTTACGCCACAGCTGTTGCCGCCAACTTCCGTACCGAAAGCCGTGGTGCGCACAGCCGCTTCGACTATCCGGAGCGCGATGATGAAAACTGGCTGTGCCACAGTCTCTATGTTCCGCAGACGGAAAGCATGACGCGCCGTGAGGTGAACATGCAACCGAAACTGCGTGCGGCCTTCCCGCCGAAAGCGCGTACTTACTAATTGCGGAGATCATCATGAGACTCGAATTTTCAATCTATCGTTATAACCCGGAAGTCGATGCCAAGCCGCGTATGCAAGAGTACACGCTGGAATCGGAAGATGGTCGCGACATGATGTTGCTGGATGCGCTGATCCGTCTGAAAGAGAAAGATCCGACGCTGGCTTTCCGTCGCTCATGCCGTGAAGGCGTGTGCGGTTCAGATGGTCTGAACATGAACGGTAAAAATGGCCTGGCGTGCATCACACCGATTTCTGCACTCGGCAACGGTTCGAAGAAAATTGTCATCCGTCCATTGCCAGGTTTGCCGGTGATCCGCGACCTCGTGGTAGACATGGGACAATTCTACGCACAGTATGAGAAGATTAAGCCTTTCCTATTGAATAATGGGGAAAATCCACCGGCGCGCGAGCATTTACAGAGCCCGGCCGAGCGTGAGCATCTGGATGGATTGTACGAGTGTATTCTCTGCGCCTGCTGCTCCACTTCGTGCCCGTCGTTCTGGTGGAACCCAGACAAGTTCATCGGTCCGGCTGGCCTGTTGGCCGCTTACCGTTTCCTGATTGACAGCCGCGACACGGAAACCAATGCGCGTCTCGACAATCTAAACGATGCTTTCAGTGTTTTCCGCTGTCACAGCATCATGAACTGTGTGAGCGTGTGCCCGAAAGGCCTAAACCCAACGCGCGCTATCGGCCATATTAAGTCGATGCTGCTGCAACGCGGGGCGTAACAGTAAGTCACTGTCCGGGAACTGAGGTTCCCGGATGTTTACGGAAGCCTCTATAAGCGCGGTACTGACCACGCTTATAAAGGTTCCCTTACGAGCCAGGCGCCGGTAGCGCACAGGTTCGTATCGCTGAACTCACTACGGCAAGCCGCGTAAGCGGTAACAAATGAAACCTCATAAAAAGCAGATTAATGCTTAAGGGATCACAATGCAGAACAGCGCGATGAAACCCTGGCTGGACTCCTCCTGGCTGGCCGGCGCGAACCAATCTTACATAGAGCAACTCTATGAGGATTTCCTGACCGATCCTGACTCAGTTGATGACATGTGGCGCGAGCTGTTCCAGCAGCTGCCGGGCACTGGCGTGAAACCTGAGCAATTTCACTCCACCACGCGTGATTACTTCCGCCGCCTGGCAAAAGACGCTACGCGTTACACGTCAACCGTGACCGATCCGGCGACCAATTCTAAACAGGTTAAAGTGCTGCAGCTGATTAATGCGTTCCGCTTCCGCGGCCATCAGCATGCAAACCTCGATCCTCTTGGCCTGTGGAAGCAGGAAACCGTAGCGGATCTCGATCCGGCTTATCACGATCTGACCGACGCCGATTTTCAGGAAAGCTTTAACGTAGGTTCTTTTGCTATCGGCAAAGAAACCATGAAGCTGGCCGATCTGTTCGCGGCGCTGCAGCAGACTTATTGTGGCTCGATTGGTGCAGAGTACATGCACATTAACAACACCGATGAGAAGCGCTGGATTCAGCAGCGTTTGGAATCGGTGGTGGGCCATGCGTCTTTCAGCAGCGACGAGAAAAAAGGTTTCCTGAAAGAGCTGACCGCGGCAGAAGGCCTGGAAAAATATCTGGGTGCCAAATTCCCGGGTGCAAAACGCTTCTCGCTGGAAGGTGGCGATGCGCTGGTACCGATGCTGCGTGAGATGATTCGTCACGCAGGTAAGAGCGGTACGCGCGAAGTGGTGCTGGGTATGGCGCACCGCGGTCGTCTGAACGTGCTGATTAACGTCCTGGGTAAAAAACCGCAGGATCTGTTCGACGAATTCTCCGGCAAGCACAAAGAACATCTCGGCACCGGCGACGTGAAATACCACATGGGCTTCTCGTCTGACGTGGAAACCGAAGGCGGCCTGGTGCATCTGGCACTGGCGTTCAACCCGTCGCATCTGGAAATCGTTAGCCCGGTCGTCATGGGTTCGGTGCGTGCGCGTTTGGATCGTCTGGCTGAACCAAGCAGCAATAAAGTTCTGCCTATCACCATTCACGGTGATGCTGCGGTTATCGGCCAGGGCGTGGTGCAGGAAACCCTGAACATGTCGCAGGCGCGTGGTTACGAAGTGGGCGGTACCGTTCGCATCGTCATCAACAACCAGGTTGGTTTTACCACCTCCAACCCGAAAGATGCGCGCTCTACGCCGTACTGTACTGACATCGGCAAGATGGTGCTGGCACCGATTTTCCACGTCAATGCGGACGATCCAGAAGCGGTGGCGTTTGTCACTCGCCTGGCGCTGGATTATCGCAACACCTTCAAACGCGATGTCTTCATCGATCTGGTGTGCTATCGCCGTCACGGCCACAACGAAGCCGATGAGCCAAGTGCCACTCAGCCGTTGATGTACCAGAAAATCAAAAAGCATCCAACGCCGCGTAAACTCTATGCCGACCAGCTGGAAAGCGAAGGCGTAGCGACCAGCGAAGATGCCACCGAAATGGTGAATCTCTACCGCGATGCGCTGGATGAAGGCGAATGCGTGGTGCCAGAATGGCGTCCGATGAGCCTGCATTCCTTCACCTGGTCGCCGTATCTCAACCACGAGTGGGATGAGAGCTACCCAGCAACGGTGGACCTGAAACGCCTGCAGGAGCTGGCACGCCGCATCAGCAGCGTACCGGAATCGGTAGAAGTGCAGTCACGCGTCGCCAAGATTTACAACGATCGTAAAGAGATGGCCGAAGGCAACAAAGCGTTCGACTGGGGCGGTGCAGAAAACCTCGCCTACGCCACGCTGGTTGACGAAGGCATTCCGGTGCGTTTGTCCGGTGAAGATACGGGTCGCGGCACCTTCTTCCATCGTCATGCGGTGATTCACAATCAGACTAACGGCTCAACCTACACGCCGCTGCACCATGTCCATAACGGTCAGGGTCAGTTTAAAGTGTGGGATTCCGTGCTGTCTGAAGAAGCGGTACTGGCCTTCGAATACGGTTACGCCACTGCCGAGCCGCGCGTGCTGACCATTTGGGAAGCGCAGTTCGGCGACTTCGCCAATGGTGCACAGGTGGTCATCGATCAGTTCATCAGCTCCGGCGAGCAGAAATGGGGCCGGATGTGTGGCCTGGTGATGTTGCTGCCACACGGCTATGAAGGTCAGGGCCCTGAGCACTCCTCGGCGCGTCTGGAGCGTTATCTGCAACTCTGTGCTGAGCAGAACATGCAGGTGTGCGTGCCTTCAACGCCAGCGCAGGTTTACCACATGCTGCGTCGTCAGGCGTTGCGCGGTATGCGCCGTCCGCTGATCGTGATGTCGCCGAAATCTCTGCTGCGTCATCCGCTGGCAATTTCCACGCTGGAAGAGTTAGCGACCGGCAGCTTCCAGCCAGCGATCGGTGAGATCGACGATTTGGATCCGCAGCAGGTTAAGCGTGTGGTGCTGTGTTCGGGCAAAGTTTATTACGATCTGCTGGAGCAGCGCCGTAAGAACGAGCAGACCGACGTGGCCATCGTACGTATCGAACAGCTCTATCCGTTCCCGCACAAAGTCGTGCAGGACGTATTGAAAAACTATGCTCATGTGCAGGATTTCGTGTGGTGTCAGGAAGAGCCGCTGAATCAGGGCGCATGGTATTGCAGTCAGCATCATTTCCGCGAAGTGGTTCCATTTGGTGCGTCACTGCGTTATGCAGGCCGTCCGGCTTCTGCTTCACCGGCCGTGGGCTACATGTCCGTACATCAAAAACAGCAGCAAGACTTGGTTAATGACGCGCTGAACCTTGGTTAATAAAAAGGAAAGAAAATGAGTAGCGTAGAAATTCTCGTTCCCGATTTGCCTGAATCCGTAGCGGACGCAACGGTTGCAACCTGGCACAAAAAACCTGGCGACTCTGTGAGCCGCGATGAAGTACTGGTAGAAATTGAAACCGACAAAGTGGTGCTGGAAGTGCCTGCTTCAGCGGACGGCATTCTGGAAGCCGTGCTGGAAGAGGAAGGGGCTACCGTGACTTCGCGCCAGATTCTGGGTCGCCTGAAAGAGGGCAACAGCGGCGGGAAAGAGACAGCGGCAAAAGCAGAAAGCAACGAGTCTACTCCGGCTCAGCGCCAGACTGCTTCGCTGGAAGAAGAGAGCAACGATGCGCTCAGCCCAGCGGTACGCCGTCTGATTGCTGAAAACAACCTTGATGCCAGCCAGATCAAAGGCACGGGCGTTGGCGGCCGTCTGACGCGTGAAGATGTGGAAAAACATCTGGCGAAGAAAGCCGACGGCGGCAAAGCTGCATCAGCGCCAGCCGCTGCCGCGGCACCGCAGGCTGCTGTGGCTAACCGCAGCGAAAAACGCGTGCCGATGACGCGTCTGCGTAAGCGTGTGGCCGAGCGTCTGCTGGAAGCGAAAAACAGCACCGCTATGTTGACTACTTTCAACGAAATCAACATGAAGCCAATCATGGATCTGCGTAAGCAGTACGGTGATGCGTTTGAAAAACGTCACGGCGTGCGTCTGGGCTTCATGTCCTTCTACATCAAGGCGGTGGTTGAAGCGCTGAAACGCTTCCCGGAAGTCAACGCGTCTATTGATGGCGAAGATGTGGTTTACCACAACTATTTCGATGTGAGCATTGCGGTTTCTACCCCGCGTGGCTTGGTAACGCCAGTGCTGAAAGATGTTGATGCGCTGAGCATGGCCGACATTGAGAAGAAGATTAAAGAGCTGGCAGTGAAAGGCCGTGACGGCAAGCTGACGGTTGAAGAGCTGACCGGCGGTAACTTCACCATCACCAACGGTGGTGTGTTTGGTTCGCTGATGTCCACGCCAATCATTAACCCTCCGCAGAGCGCCATTCTGGGCATGCACGCCATCAAAGAGCGCCCAATGGCGGTCAATGGTCAGGTGGTGATTTTGCCGATGATGTATCTGGCGCTCTCTTACGATCACCGTTTGATTGATGGTCGTGAATCCGTTGGCTATCTGGTCGCGGTAAAAGAGATGCTGGAAGATCCAGCTCGCCTGCTGCTCGACGTCTAATTTCGCCGGGTGCGCGGTGATAAAGGCGCACCCAAAATCTTACCTGAATGGATAGAACATCATGAATTTACATGAATACCAGGCGAAGCAGCTGTTTGCACGCTATGGCATGCCAGCACCGACTGGTTACGCATGCACAACGCCACGTGAAGCAGAAGAAGCCGCGTCTAAAATTGGCGCAGGTCCGTGGGTAGTGAAATGTCAGGTTCATGCCGGTGGCCGCGGTAAAGCGGGCGGCGTGAAAGTGGTTAACAGTAAAGAAGATATTCGTGCTTTCGCTGAGCATTGGCTGGGCAAACGTCTGGTGACCTATCAAACTGACGCGCACGGCCAGCCGGTAAACCAGATTCTGGTTGAAGCCGCCACTGATATCGATCAGGAGCTGTATCTGGGCGCGGTGGTTGACCGTGCAACCCGTCGCGTGATCTTTATGGCTTCGACGGAAGGCGGTGTTGAGATTGAGAAAGTGGCAGAAGAAACGCCACACTTGATCCACAAGATGGCGCTGGATCCGCTGGCAGGTCCTCAGCCGTATCAGGGCCGCGAGTTGGCATTCAAACTGGGCCTGACCGGTAAGCAAGTCAGCCAGTTCACCAAAATCTTCATGGGTCTGGCGACCATGTTCCTCGAGCGCGATCTGGCAATGGTTGAGATCAACCCGCTGGTGATCACCAAGCAGGGCGACCTGATCTGCCTGGATGGTAAATTAGGCGCAGACGGTAACGCACTGTTCCGTCAGCCGGAGCTGCGTGAAATGCGCGATCCAAGCCAGGAAGATCCACGTGAAGCGCACGCAACACAGTGGGAACTGAACTACGTTGCGCTGGATGGCAACATCGGCTGCATGGTGAACGGCGCCGGTCTGGCGATGGGCACCATGGACATCGTGAAACACCACGGTGGTGAGCCGGCAAACTTCCTTGATGTTGGCGGCGGTGCAACCAAAGAGCGCGTGACCGAAGCCTTCAAAATCATCCTGTCTGACGATGCCGTTAAAGCGGTATTCGTTAACATCTTCGGCGGCATCGTACGTTGCGACTTGATCGCAGACGGCATCATTGGTGCGGTAGCAGAAGTGGGTGTGAACGTGCCAGTGGTGGTACGTCTGGAAGGTAACAACGCCGAGCTGGGCGCTAAGAAACTGGCGGACAGCGGTCTGAATATCATTGCAGCAACCAGCCTGACAGACGCAGCACAGCGTGTTGTCGCTGCAGCGGAGGGTAAATAATGTCCATTTTGATCGACAAAAACACCAAAGTCATTTGCCAGGGGTTCACCGGTGGTCAAGGGACATTCCACTCTGAGCAGGCGCTGGCCTACGGTACGCAGCTGGTTGGCGGCGTCACGCCAGGCAAAGGCGGCACCACGCATCTTGGCCTGCCCGTGTTCAACACCGTGCGTGAAGCGGTAGAAGCGACTGGCGCAACCGCCACCGTGATCTACGTTCCGGCGCCGTTCTGCAAAGACGGTATCCTGGAAGCTATTGATGCGGGTATCAAGCTGATCATCACCATCACTGAAGGTATTCCAACCCTGGATATGCTGACCGTGAAAGTGAAGCTGGATGAAGCAGGCGTACGTATGATCGGCCCGAACTGCCCAGGCGTGATCACCCCAGGCGAATGTAAGATCGGTATTATGCCGGGCCACATTCACCAGCCGGGCCGCGTAGGTATCGTCTCGCGTTCAGGAACGCTGACCTATGAAGCCGTTAAGCAGACTACGGACATCGGCTATGGCCAGTCTACCTGCGTCGGTATCGGTGGTGACCCGATCCCAGGCTCTAACTTCATCGACATCCTGAAACTGTTCCAGGACGATCCACAGACCGAAGCGATCGTGATGATCGGTGAGATCGGTGGTAGCGCGGAAGAAGAAGCGGCTGCCTACATCAAAGCACACGTGACCAAACCCGTTGTGGGCTACATTGCCGGTGTAACTGCACCGAAAGGCAAGCGTATGGGCCACGCAGGTGCCATCATTGCCGGTGGTAAGGGCACTGCTGATGAGAAGTTTGCTGCACTGGAAGCGGCCGGTGTGAAAACCGTTCGTAGCCTTGCCGATATTGGTGATGCGGTTAAAGCGGTTCTGCCCATTAAATAAGTCATCGGTCAGATGTAGAAGAGCCACCTTCGGGTGGCTTTTTTTATGTGATAACCCATCAAACCGCAGGGAAAAAAATCCTAACAACTTGAAAAACTGCGGCTATGCTTACTCTGTCATCCAGGTAAAGAAGGGAAAATTCGCTGGATTTAAGCCAAAAAGTGGAAAGATAGATTCCCGCAATGAGGTTAAATATTTGCGGGAAAGGTAATTATATTCTTAATTAAATTTTGTGGTTTTGACAATTAATTAACAACGACTTTATCAATACATATTTGGAAATTTATTGTCTTAATCCAGATCAATAATTTGCGAGTTAAAGGAAACTTTACCGCTGGCAAAGCGCAACCTAACCAGTATAAATTGCGCTGCATCAATTCAGTCTTCTTCATAATTTTTCAGGAGTTTGTGTCAGGCGTTGTCATATCAATTCTGCCGCCTCCCCATATCACTCCTGCTCGAAATTGACTGAAATGATCGGATTTTCAGGGAATTTCGTCACTGTTACTCGCTCTCTTCGGGCAGCAGGTTTCTCTGTTCTATCAGTAACAAAACTGGAATCAATAATCAGTCGTTCCTGAATCTTATTCTGCGCGTCAATGTCTGTTGTTTGCCGTTGTCATCCGCAGAGCGAGTTCATGCGAGGAGCAAGGAGTCATCATGTTAGATATTGTCGAGCTGTCGCGTTTACAGTTTGCCCTAACGGCGATGTACCATTTCCTGTTCGTGCCTTTAACGCTAGGTATGGCGTTTTTGCTGGCGATCATGGAAACCGTATATGTCCTGACGGGGAAACAAATTTATAAAGATATGACCAAGTTCTGGGGCAAGTTATTTGGTATTAACTTTGCGCTAGGCGTGGCTACCGGTCTGACAATGGAGTTTCAGTTCGGTACTAACTGGTCATATTACTCCCACTACGTCGGCGATATCTTCGGTGCGCCGCTGGCCATCGAAGGCTTGATGGCGTTCTTCCTCGAATCCACCTTTGTCGGCCTGTTTTTCTTCGGCTGGGATCGCCTGGGCAAGGTTCAACACCTCGCGGTGACCTGGTTGGTGGCACTCGGTTCGAATATGTCGGCGCTGTGGATTTTGGTGGCGAACGGCTGGATGCAAAATCCCATCGCATCAGAATTTAATTTCGAAACCATGCGCATGGAGATGGTGAGTTTCTCCGAGCTGATCCTCAATCCGGTGGCGCAGGTGAAATTTGTGCACACCGTAGCTGCGGGCTACACCACCGGAGCCATGTTCATTCTTGGTATCAGCGCGTGGTATCTGCTGAAAGGGCGTGATATCGCTTTTGCTAAACGCTCTTTTGCTATCGCAGCAAGCTTCGGCATGGCAGCGATTTTGTCCGTTATCGTACTGGGTGATGAATCCGGTTATGAAATCGGCGACGTGCAGAAAACCAAACTGGCCGCAATTGAAGCGGAGTGGGAAACCCAGCCGGCACCGGCCGCGTTTACCCTGTTTGGTATCCCGGATCAGGACACACAACAAAATAAATATGCCATTCAGATCCCGTATCTGCTCGGCCTGATCGCGACGCGTTCAGTTGATACGCCGGTTACTGGGCTGAAAGATCTTTTGGCGCAGCATGAAGTGCGTATCCGTAACGGCATGAAAGCCTATGCATTGCTGAACGAATTGCGTGCAGGTAGCAAAGATCCGGCGGTGCGTAGCCAGTTTGAAGGCAGCAAGCAAGATCTCGGTTATGGTCTGCTGTTAAAACGCTATACCTCGGATGTGGCTAACGCTACTGAAGCGCAAATTCAGAAAGCAACTCAGGACTCTATCCCGCGTGTGGCGCCGTTGTACTTCGCCTTCCGCATCATGGTGCTGGGCGGTGTGTTGATGCTGGGAATCATCACTCTCTCCTTCTGGAGCGTTATTCGCAACCGTATTGGTAAATCTCGTTGGCTGATGAAAGCGGCGCTATACGGCATTCCGCTGCCATGGATTGCAATTGAGTCCGGTTGGTTTGTTGCCGAATATGGTCGTCAGCCATGGGCGATTGGTGAGGTGCTGCCAACAGCGGTAGCCAACTCTTCATTGACCGTCGGCGATCTGCTGTTCTCGATGATTCTGATTTGCGGTCTCTACACCTTGTTCCTCGTGGCGGAAATGTACCTGATGTTCAAGTTTGCGCGCCTCGGTCCAAGCAGCCTGAAAACCGGCCGCTATCATCATGAAACGCTGAAATCATCATCTCAGCCGGTGCGTGGATAAGGAGAGCTACCATGTTTGACTATGAAGTTTTGCGCTTTATCTGGTGGCTGCTGATTGGCGTGTTGCTGATCGGTTTTGCGGTTACCGACGGCTTTGATATGGGCGTGGGCATGCTAACGCGTGTGCTTGGCCGCACCGATACCGAGCGCCGTATCATGATTAACAGCATTGCGCCGCACTGGGACGGAAACCAGGTTTGGCTGATCACCGCCGGTGGTGCGCTGTTCGCGGCCTGGCCGATGGTGTATGCCGCCGCCTTCTCTGGCTTCTACGTAGCGATGATTCTGGTGCTTGCTTCACTGTTCTTCCGTCCGGTGGGTTTCGACTACCGCTCGAAGATTGAAGATATGCGCTGGCGCGGCATGTGGGATTGGGGCATCTTCATTGGTAGCTTTGTGCCGCCGCTGGTGATTGGTGTGGCGTTCGGTAACCTGCTGCAAGGCGTGCCGTTCCACGCCGATGAATATCTGCGCCTCTTCTATACCGGTAACTTCTTCCAGCTGCTGAATCCGTTTGGCCTGTTAGCGGGTGTGGTGAGTGTGGCGATGATCCTGACGCAAGGGGCCACGTACCTGCAAATGCGTACAACCGGTGAATTGCACCTGCGCACCCGCAGTACCGCACAGATCTCAGCGTTGGTAATGATGGTGTGCTTCGTGCTTGCCGGCGTGTGGGTGAAATATGGTATTGACGGTTATGTACTGAAAAGCGTCATCGATCATCACGCCGCATCCAACCCGCTGGGTAAAGATGTCGTGCGTGAAGCCGGTGCATGGATGGTGAATTTTGAGCAGACGCCGGTGTTGTGGCTGTTCCCGCTGTTGGGCGTCGTGCTGCCACTGCTGACCGTTCTCTGCTCGCGTTTGGAGAAAGGTGCCTGGGCATTTATCTTCTCTTCACTGACACTGGCCTGCGTCATTATGACCGCTGGTATCGCGATGTTCCCATTCATCATGCCTTCCAGCACCGTGCCGGGCATCAGCCTGACCATGTGGGATGCCACGTCTAGCCTGCTGACGCTGAAAGTGATGACCATTGCCGCCATCATCTTTGTACCGATTATCCTGGCGTACACCGCCTGGTGTTATTACAAGATGTTTGGCCGTATCACTAAAGAACACATTGAGAGCAATACGCACTCCCTGTACTGATTAAGGAGATTGAGCATGTGGTATTTTGCCTGGATTCTTGGCACCTTGCTGGCCTGTGCGTTCGGTGTGATCACGGCGCTGGCGCTGGAGCATGTTGAAGAGAGCAGCGCGAAGGATAAACAAGCCTGATGCGCGCAGTGATTCAGACACTCTATCGTCTGATGGACAAGGGCCCGTTACGGGCCCTTTCGTTGATCCTTGCGCTGTGGCTGGCAGGCTGTGTTATTTGGCAGCCCTCACGCTTTGCCGCGCGAACCAGTGATTTAGCGATATGGCATGGACTTTTGCTGATTTGGGCCGTCTGCGCTGGCGTTATTCACGGCTGCGGATTCCGTCCGCAGCGTTTGCGCTGGCAGGCGCTGTTCTCTCCGCTACCGGCGGTGCTGGTACTGCTGGTCGGTATCGTTTGGTTCTATCATTAAGTTCTGAATCAGGACTTAAAAATGCTGCTTTTTCAGGCGCTGACGTGAGGTTTTGTCAGCGTCAGGTCAAGAAACATCCTAAAAATCCTTCCAGTTGTTAACCTGTGATAATTATTTTCTCCTGGCTCTGGCGGACCATTCCCAAGCCGATCTCTCTTGCGTATAGTAGCAACGTTTAAAATGAGACCGGGATGTAGAGTGAGTACTACGCTGTTTCGCTGGCCGGTTCGGGTCTATTACGAAGACACCGATGCTGGTGGTGTGGTTTACCACGCCAGTTATCTTGCTTTCTATGAACGAGCACGTACCGAAATGCTGCGCCAGCATCATTTCAATCAGCAAGTCCTGTTGGAAGAGCAGGTCGCTTTTGTGGTACGACGCATGACGATTGATTTTGTTGCGGCCGCACGTCTTGACGACCTTCTGGAGATTCAAACAGAAGTCACCGCAATGACCCGTGCAACCATGACATTCTCACAGCGTATCGTGAATGCAGAAGGTAAAGTGCTAAATGAAGCAGAAGTCCTGATTGCCTGCATCAACCCACATCTAATGAAGCCAATTGCGCTTCCCAAGTCTATTGTCGCGGAGTTCAAGCAGTGACTGACATGAATGTTCTTGATTTGTTCCTGAAGGCAAGCCTTCTGGTCAAACTTATCATGTTGATTTTGATCGGCTTTTCCATTGCCTCTTGGGCAATCATTATTCAACGCACGCGCATTTTGAATGCTGCCGGGCGTGAAGCCGAAGCATTTGAAGATAAGTTTTGGTCGGGTATTGAGCTTTCACGCCTTTATCAGGAAAGCCAGGGGCGCCGTGATGAACTGGGCGGCTCTGAGCAGATTTTCTATTCGGGTTTCAAAGAGTTTGCGCGCTTGCATCGTGCCAATAACCATGCACCGGAAGCGGTGGTGGAGGGTGCGAGCCGTGCAATGCGTATTTCTATGAATCGTGAACTGGAAGCGCTGGAAAACCACATTCCTTTCCTTGGCACCGTGGGTTCCATCAGTCCGTATATTGGTCTGTTTGGTACGGTGTGGGGGATCATGCACGCCTTTATCGCCCTCGGGGCGGTAAAACAGGCAACGCTGCAAATGGTTGCACCCGGTATTGCCGAAGCGTTGATCGCTACCGCCATCGGTCTGTTTGCGGCCATTCCTGCCGTTATGGCGTACAACCGTCTGAACCAGCGCGTGAATAAACTGGAACAGGGCTACGACAACTTTATGGAAGAGTTCACGGCTATCCTGCATCGTCAGGCTTTCTCCACCGACAACACGAAGTAAGTCGAGGTTAACGATGGCCAGAACCCGTGGTCGCGGTGGACGCCGCGAACTTAAGTCGGAAATCAACATTGTTCCTCTTCTGGACGTGCTGTTGGTGTTGCTGCTCATCTTTATGGCAACGGCGCCGATTATTACGCAGAGCGTGGAAGTGGACCTGCCGGATGCAACAGACTCGAAAACCGTTTCGACCGATGATAATCCACCGGTGATTGTTGAAGTGGCGGGCATTGGGCAGTACAGCCTGGTGGTGGATCACGATCGTATGACGCAATTGCCGCCGGAACAGGTGGTAAGTGAAGCGCAGCGCCGGATTGAAGCCAATCCGAAAACGGTCTTTCTGATCGGCGGTGCGAAAGACGTCCCTTACGACGAAATCATCAAGGCGCTGAACCTGTTGCATCAGGCTGGCGTGAAATCTGTCGGTTTGATGACGCAGCCGATTTAAAGCCAACCGTTTTTGGGAACCGAGAGTGTCGAAGGCAACCGAGCAGAACGACAAGTTAAAGCGCGCGATAATCGTGTCGGTGATTCTGCACATTGTGCTGATCGCCTTACTGATTTGGAGCTCGTTTAACGAGAAAATCGAATCCAGCGGCGGTGGCGGTGGCAGTGATATTGACGCAGTAATGGTCGATTCCGGCGCCGTGGTTGAACAATATAACCGCCAGCAGAACCAGCAAAGAGACAGTCAGCGTGCCGAGCAGCAGCGTCAGAAACAGTCGCAGCAGCAGGCCGAAGAGTTACAGCAGAAACAGGCTGCCGAGCAGCAACGCTTGAAACAGATGGAAAAAGAGCGTTTGCAGGCTCAGCAAGAAGCGAAAGAGCAGGCGAAAGAGCAGGCTGAGCAGCAGAAAGCCGCTGAGGCTGCCGCGAAGCAGGCGCAGGAACAGCAGAAAACTGCCGAAGCAGCTGCCGCAAAAGCCAAGGCCGATGCCAAAGCAGAAGCGGATGCGCAGGCAAAAGCTGCCGCTGATGCCAAAGCCAAAGCGGTAGAAGAGGCTAAACAAGCTGCGGCTGACGCGAAGAAAAAAGCGGAAGAGCAAGCGAAGGCTGCTGCTGCTGAAGCGGCAAAAGAGAAAGCGGCGCAGCAGGCAAAAGCCGCCGCCGAAGCGAAAGCCAAAGCGGACGCTGAAGCGAAAGCCCAGGCCGCTGCCGATGCGAAGGCTAAAGCGGCTCAGGAAGCGAAAGAAGCTAAAGAGCAAGCGGCGGCGGAAGCGAAAGAGAAAGCGGCAGCTGAAGCGAAAGCCAAGGCCGATGCGGCAGCCAAGGCAAAAGCAGATGCAAAAGCAAAAGCGGCGGCTGATGCAAAAAAAGCCGCTGCTGAAGCGGCTAAGAACGAAAATGCGGTTGACGATCTGTTGGGTGGTTTGTCTTCTGGTAAGAATGCACCGAAAAGCGGTACCGCTTCGGGTGGCGCGGCAGGGCAGGGCAATCAGAAAAAGGCCGGAGCGTCAGGTGCAGATATCAATAATTACATGGGGCAAGTGGTCGGCGCGATTCAGAGCCGCTTCTACGATGCTGATCTGTATAAAGGTAAAGAGTGCAACCTGCGCATTAAGCTGGCACCGGATGGTTTGCTGATTGATGTTAAATCGGAAGGTGGTGATCCAGCCTTGTGTCAGGCGGCTATCGCTGCTGCGAAGCAGGCTCGTATTCCTAAGCCGCCTTCTCAGGCAGTGTATGAAGTGTTTAAAAACGCACCTATGCGTTTCAAACCGGAATAATGCAGTAACGTATGGCAGGTTGAACTATGGTTAGCTTGCCGTACTCTATGAGTACTCGTGTTTTTCAGGAACTGTGCGAATTATCATGAACCTCTGGTTCAGGTAAGGGAGATAAGATGAAGCAGGCACTTCGTGTAACCTTAGGTTTTTTTGTACTGCTGTGGGCAGCTATGCTCCATGCAGAAGTACGTATTGAAATTACGCAGGGCGTTAACACCGCACGTCCTATTGGTGTGGTTCCGTTCCAATGGGCTGGCCCCGGTGCGGCACCAGAAGATATCGGCGGTATTGTAGGTGCCGACTTACGTAACAGCGGCAAATTTAACCCGCTGGATCGTTCTCGTCTGCCGCAGCAACCCGCGAGTGCGCAGGAAGTCCAGCCTGCTGCATGGAGCGCCTTGGGCATTGATGCGGTTGTGGTGGGCCAGGTAACGCCAAACGCTGACGGCAGCTATCAAATTGCCTACCAGCTGGTGGATACCGGTGGCGCACCAGGCACTGTATTGGCGCAGAACTCTTACAAAGTGACGAAGCAGTGGCTGCGCTATGCCGCGCACACCGCCAGTGACGAAGTGTTCGAGAAGCTGACCGGCATCAAAGGCGCATTCCGTACCCGTATTGCATATGTGGTTCAGACCAATGGCGGTCAGTTCCCGTATGAGTTGCGCGTGTCGGATTACGATGGCTACAACCAGTTTGTGGTTCACCGTTCACCGCAGCCATTGATGTCGCCAGCCTGGTCACCAGATGGCAGCAAAGTGGCTTACGTGACCTTTGAAAGTGGTAAATCTGCGCTGGTGGTTCAGACGCTGTCTAACGGTGCAATTCGTCAGGTCGCTTCTTATCCGCGCCACAACGGTGCGCCAGCCTTCTCACCGGACGGTTCTAAACTGGCCTTCGCGCTGTCGAAAACCGGTAGCCTGAACCTGTATGTGATGGATCTGGCTTCTGGCCAGACGCGTCAGGTAACGGACGGCCGTTATAACAGCACAGAACCGACGTGGTTCCCGGATAGCCAGACGTTGGCTTATACCTCGGATCAGGCCGGTGCGCCTCAGATTTATAAAGTTGGAGTTAACGGCGGTGCGCCACAACGTATTACCTGGGAAGGTGCGCAAAACCAGGATGCGGATGTGTCTACCGACGGCAAAACCATGGTGATGATCAGCAGCGCCGGTGGCGCGCAGCACGTCGCCAAACAGGATCTGGTAACGGGAGCCGTTCAAACAATAACGGATACGTTCCTGGATGAAACGCCAAGTCTGGCGCCAAACGGCACAATGGTAATCTATAGCTCTACTCAGGGGATGGGTTCCGTGTTGCAGTTGGTTTCAACCGACGGGCGTTTCAAAGCGCGTCTTCCGGCAACTGATGGACAGGTCAAATTCCCTGCCTGGTCGCCGTATCTGTGATGCATAGGTCCCCTGCACGGCGGGGGATTAAAATGTATGGCAAACAAAATAATAGGATAAAGAAATGCAACTGAATAAAGTGCTGAAGGGTTTGATGCTGGCTCTGCCGGTTATCGCAGTAGCTGCATGTAGCTCACACAAAAACAACAACAACGATCAGACTGGTATGGGCGCTAACGACGGTGCTTACGGTGCTGGTGCGGGCCAGAACGGTAACATGTCTTCTGACGAGCAAGCGCGCCTGCAGATGCAGCAGCTGCAGCAGAACAACATCGTTTACTTCGGTCTGGACAAGTATGACGTGCAGTCTGATTACGCTCAGATGCTGGATCAGCACGCTGCATTCCTGCGTAGCAACCCGTCTTACAAAGTGACCATCGAAGGTCATGCGGATGAGCGCGGTACCCCAGAATACAACATCGCCCTGGGCGAACGTCGTGCAAGCGCCGTTAAGATGTATCTGCAAGGCAAAGGCGTTTCTGCTGACCAGATGTCTATCGTTTCTTACGGTAAAGAAAAACCAGCTGTACTGGGTCATGACGAAGCGGCATACGCTAAAAACCGTCGTGCCGTACTGGTTTACTAAGATAATCGTATGATGAGTAACTTCAGACTTCATCTATTGAGTCTGTCGTTACTGGTTGGTTTAGCGGCCCCCTGGGCCGCTAATGCCCAGGCGTCAATCAGTAGCGTTGGCTCAGGCTCGGTCGAAGACCGCGTCACCACTCTTGAACGTATCTCTAATGCCCAGGCTCAGCTTTTGCAGCAGTTGCAGCAGCAGATGAGCGATAACCAAAGCGATATCGATTCGCTGCGCGGGCAAATCCAGCAAAACAGCTATCAGCTTAACCAGGTTGTTGAGCGCCAGAAACAGCTCTATCAGCAGATCGATAGCCTAAGCTCCGGCAGTAACGGTGCGCAGGCGAGCGGTAGTGCAGATGCGGCAGCAGGCGCAGCAGCTGCGAATAGCGCTAGCAGCGATAATGCCAGTGCGGCAGCGCCAGCTCAAACCGGCGACGCCAACACGGATTACAATGCTGCGGTTGCATTGATTCTGGAGAAGAAGCAGTACGATCAGGCCATTACAGCCCTGCAGGCTTGGGTGAAGAAATATCCTGATTCTACCTATCAGCCGAATGCCAATTACTGGCTCGGTCAGCTGTTTTACAACAAGGGTAAAAAAGACGATTCGGCCTATTATTTTGCCACTGTGGTAAAAAATTATGCGAAATCGCCAAAAGCCCCGGAAGCGCTGTTTAAGGTTGGCGTGATCATGCAAGAGAAGAACGACACGGCGAAAGCCAAAGCGGTCTTCCAACAGGTGATCAAACAATTCCCAAATAGTGATTCTGCTAAGCAGGCGCAAAAACGCCTTGCCGGGTTGTAATTTGTGCATAAAAGACCGGATTTCGTGTGATTTCTGGTCTTGCAGCATGAAAGGTAAGCGATTGAGTGATTTGGTGATAAATAAGGGTTGCGCCGCCCCGCTAAATCAGTAATATATGCCGCCGTTGCCGGGACATATCTTAACAAGTATCGGCAGCACTGAAGATGGGTCGTTAGCTCAGTTGGTAGAGCAGTTGACTTTTAATCAATTGGTCGCAGGTTCGAATCCTGCACGACCCACCATCTCAACCCGTTGTTAGTGAGATGATTTCTTCAGTAAGCTTCACAACCTTGATGGGTCGTTAGCTCAGTTGGTAGAGCAGTTGACTTTTAATCAATTGGTCGCAGGTTCGAATCCTGCACGACCCACCATCAAATCAGGTTGTAAGCCCCCAGCGGGTCGTTAGCTCAGTTGGTAGAGCAGTTGACTTTTAATCAATTGGTCGCAGGTTCGAATCCTGCACGACCCACCAGTTATGTAGAAAGGCGCCCTAAAGGCGCCTTTTTGCTTTTCTATGCTTTTTAAATGTTAGGTCCTTTCGGCTGATGACTCGGTTTACTTGCTCTTAACCGGCGTCAGACTTTTCCAAATATGCAGCACCGCATAGCTGCGCCACGGTCGCCAAACCTGCGATAACTGCTCCGCCACTTTGGCACTCACGCCGCCGAGATTATTACGAATCGCAATGTCCTCTTTGGGAAACGCATCAGGCCAACGCAGCGCGCGCATCGCAATATAACTCGCCGTCCACGGCCCAATCCCTTTCAGCGCCAGCAACTGCTGCTGAACCACATCAGGATTCACCGCTCCGTTAAAGCGCAAGGCACCAGAAGTACACGCCTGCGCCAATGCCTGAATAGCATGAGAACGTGCACTCACAATCCCAAGGCTAGCGATATCATCAATGCTTGCCGCCGCCAGCGCCTCGCCATTGGGCGGCAAACGAGACAGCTCTGGCCACGGCGTTGCCAGCGGTTCGCCAAAGCGTTGTGCCATGCGACTACTCAGCGTCGTTGCGGCTTTCACCGTTACTTGTTGGCCGAGTATCGCCCGAACACCTAGCTCGAAGCCGTCAAACGCACCAGGAACGCGTAAACCGGGAAAGCGCGATAGACTCTCCGCCAGCAGCGCATCGTGGCTGAGGTGCTCTGCTATGCGCTGTGGCTGCGCATCCAAATCAAACAGATCGCGCAGACGACGTAACAGGGCGGGCAGCACCGGCGTTAGCGAAGTCGTGAATTGCACGTTCAATGACTGTTTCTCTGCGAGATGGCTCACGCGCACCCAACCGCGACAGCCGCCCAGCGCCACGGTGCGGTGATACATGCCGTCGTTGACCCATTCCACCTCTTTCATGACGCGCTGCTGCAGGAAATCGAGCATCGCATCCCAATCGTAAGGCGGCCGATAACTGAGGCGCAGTTCAGCGCTTTCCTGCACCGTAGTAGTAGAATCGGGCTGACTCTGCTTGCGCAGACGGGAAGGTGTCATGCGGTAGCGCGCCTGAAACACATCATTAAAACGTCTCAGGCTACGGAAGCCGCTGGCGTAGGCAATTTCCGTTACCGGTAGCGAGGTTTCCGTCAGAAGTTGCTTAGCAAGCAGCATACGGCGCGTCTGACGCAATTCTAATGGCGAAACACCGAGCTCCTGCTGCACCACACGCCGTAGTTGACGTTCGCTGAGGTTGAACTCGCTGGCGATCTCTGCGAGCGTCTCCTGCTCTTCCAGCAAGCCCTCTTCAATACGGCGGATCAAACGATCGGCAATGCGATGATGACTATCCACCGGCGCAAAACCGGGTGCCAGTTCCGGGCGACAGCGTAAGCATGGTCGAAAATGCGCTTTCTCGGCGGCTTCTGCGCTGCTGAAAAACAGGCAGTTCTTCTGCATCGGTGCTTTCACCGGACAGATCGGTCGGCAATAAATACCGGTTGACGTTACGCCGACAAAAAACAGCCCGTCAAAGCGACTATCGCGCGAGGTCAGCGCCTGGTAAGCAATTTCAGGATCAAACATCATGATCTCCAGCAAATAAACGGCATGGTCGCGCAAGCTCAACCGGAAAACTCGCTGCTTTCGGACAGCTAACCAGTTTATGCTGATGACCGAAAACAGCCAGTTTCTTGCGGCGGAAATGCGATAATCGCTAACAGAGATTACGCCGGAGGTGCACTATGTATCATGCCAAAATTATCGCCACCCCTGTTGGGGAGCTCACGCTTATTGCTACTGACAACGGATTGTCGGCCATTCTGTGGGAAAACGAAGGTTCGCAGCGCGTACCGTTAACGCCGATCAGCCGTAACGATCAACACCCGATACTCTGTGAGGCAGAACGGCAGCTGCGCGAATATTTCGCCGGTGAACGCCAGCAGTTTGATATGCCGTACGACACGGTAGGCACCGAATTCCAGAAAAAAGTGTGGCAAGCGTTACTCACTATTCCGTTTGGTGAAACCCGTAGCTATCAGCAAATCGCCGAACAAATTGGCAATCCTAAAGCGGTGCGCGCGGTAGGTGCGGCGAACGGTAAAAACCCGCTTTCGATTATGGCGCCGTGCCATCGCGTGATTGGCAGCAACGGGAAACTGACCGGCTTTGCGGGCGGTCTCAGCGTTAAAGCGTTCCTGCTTGAACTGGAAAGCCCGCAGAAATCTATCGGCAGCGTATTGTTGCTATAGAGCGCGCAAAAAAGAGACGACACTCTCGCGTATTTCCGCTATCGTGTTTAGCATATAAAACACGATAGCGGTTTTAATGCCGCATCATCGCCACAGTAGGCGATTTTGTTAAATTGAGAAAACGAGAGCCGTGTCATGAGTCTGATGTTTGATCCTGAAAACGCGATCTATCCTTTCCCGCCGAAACCGGCGCGTCTCAGTGTGGATGAAAAATCCTACTACAAGAACGAAATCAAACGCTTGCTAAAAGAACGTGATGCGGTGATGGTGGCCCATTATTACACCGATCCAGAGATTCAGGCGCTGGCGGAAGAGACCGGTGGCTGCGTATCAGACTCGCTAGAAATGGCGCGTTTCGGCAGCACGCATCCAGCAAAAACCTTGCTGGTGGCGGGCGTGCGTTTTATGGGCGAAACAGCAAAAATCCTCAGCCCGGAAAAAACCGTGCTGATGCCTACGTTGCAGGCGGAATGTTCACTCGACCTTGGTTGCCCTATTGAAGAGTTCAACCGCTTCTGCGATCAGCATCCCGATCGCACCGTGGTGGTGTACGCCAACACCTCGGCGGCGGTTAAAGCGCGCGCCGATTGGGTGGTGACGTCGAGTATTGCGGTTGAACTGATTGAACATCTTGATAGCCTCGGCGAGAAAATCATCTGGGCGCCGGATCGCCATCTTGGCCGTTACGTCACGCAGAAGTCCGGTGCCGATGTACTGTGCTGGCAGGGCGCGTGCATCGTGCATGACGAATTCAAAACCCAGGCGCTGCAACGTATGAAAGCGCTCTATCCGGATGCGGCTGTGTTGGTGCATCCTGAATCACCGCAGGCGATTGTCGATTTAGCCGATGCGGTCGGTTCCACCAGCCAGCTGATTCAGGCGGCGCAGAGCCTGCCGCATCCGCAGATGATCGTCGCCACCGATCGCGGCATCTTCTACAAAATGCAGCAGGCGGTACCGAATAAAGAGCTGCTGGAAGCGCCAACCGCCGGTGAAGGCGCCACTTGCCGCAGCTGTGCGCACTGTCCGTGGATGGCGATGAACGGCCTTAAAGCCATTGCCGAAGGATTAGCACGCGGCGGCAGCGAGCATGAAATTCATGTTGAAGACGCGCTGCGTGAGGCTGCGTTGATCCCACTCAATCGCATGCTATCTTTCGCTGCAGATCTTAAACTCAAGGTAAAAGGGAACGCATGACGCGTACCCTGCATATTTAGGCTATAGGTACCTCACATGGACTTCTTTAGCACACAAAATATTCTGGTTCACATTCCGCTGGGCGTTGGCGGCTACGATCTGTCGTGGATTGAAGCCATCGGCACCGTCGCGGGCCTGTTGTGTATCTGGCTAGCCAGCCTTGAAAAAATCATTAACTACTTTTTCGGCCTGATCAACGTCACGTTGTTTGCGGTGATCTTCTTCCAAATCCAGCTTTACGCTAGCCTATTACTGCAGCTGTTTTTCTTTGTCGCCAACGTCTATGGCTGGTATGCATGGAGCCGACAAACCAGCAATAACGAAACCGAGTTGCGAATCCGCTGGCTGCCGCTGCCGAAAGCGATGGGCTGGGGCGTTGCATGCGTGTTAGCGATAGCGCTAATGACGGTTTACATCGACCCGGTTTTTGCCTTCCTGACCAAAACGGCGGTGGACATTATGCAGAGTGTCGGCCTGAACGTCGCGATGCCACAATTGCAGCCGGATGCGTTCCCGTTCTGGGATTCATGCATGATGGTGCTGTCGATTGTGGCGATGATTTTGATGACGCGTAAATACGTCGAGAACTGGCTGCTTTGGGTGGTCATCAACGTCATCAGCGTGATGATCTTCGCGCGCCAGGGCGTATATGCGATGTCGCTTGAATACGTCATTCTCACGCTGATTGCGCTTAATGGTTCGCGGCTGTGGATGCAAAGCGCACGCGAACAGGGCTCGCGTGCGCTGTCACATTAATGATGATGGGCGTGGCCTTCCAGCGCGGTATGATCATGATGATCGTGCTGCGCGGAATGGCCATCTAAACCGAGCTCACAATCTGTTCCGCTACACGGCTGATACTCCATCTGTACCGTGGCATGGGCAATCTGATAGTGTTGGTGCAAAAAGTGATGTATACGCTGTAGCAGGCCGTCGTGATCGTAAGGCGGAATGACCTGCACATGTAACGTCAACACCGGTTTTTCGCCCACTTGCCAAAGATGCACGTGATGCACATTACGCACTTCATCAATAGTGCGTGTGAGCTCGCGTGAAAGTTTATTGGCATCAATATGGGCTGGCGCGCCTTCCAGTAACTCATGCAGACTTTCGCGCAGTAACGACCAGGCGCTCCGCACCACCAGCAATGACACCAGCAGCGACAGAATCGGATCGATTGGCGTCCAGCCGGTCAGCATAATGATCACGGCGGCGACAATCGCACCAACCGAACCGAGTAAATCGCCGAGCACGTGCAGCGCTGCAGCGCGCACGTTGAGATTTTTCTCTTCACTGCCGCGATGCAGCAGCCAGAATGACAGCAGGTTAGCCAGCAGCCCGGCAATGGCGATACCGAGCATCAAACCGCCAGCAATCGGCTGTGGCTGATAGAAGCGACGTAGCGCCTCCCAGACAATCAGAACCGTAATCACCAGCAGCGCGATGGCATTGACGAACGCCGCCAGCGTGGTCAGACGCAGTAAGCCAAAGGTATGACGCGCGTTAGGTTTGCGTTGGGCAAACTGTACGGCCAGTAATGCCATTAGCAGCGCAGCGGCATCGGTCAACATATGTCCAGCATCGGCCAGTAGCGCCAGCGAGCCGGAAACGATCCCGCCGACCACTTCGGCCACCATAAACAGCGCCGTTACGCCGAATGCAGCCGCCAGTCGCGTGCGGTTGCTGTTAGGTGCGCTGTGCGAGTGAGTGTGTGCCATAATTTTCCAGTTGTTTAAGTAACCTGTTTGTTAATGATATCAGTAAATTGAGATCATCAACGTTCAACTGCTGCTGTCTAGCCTGTGCGATCAGCTGCTGGCACTGCTCGGCAACCTCATCAATGCCCAGCATTAGCCAGCTTCCTTTCATCCGGTGCGCAGCGTGCTCCAGCTCGGCCCAATTCTGCGTATGGTGGGCTTTTAACAGCGCATCGCGATCCTGTTGCAGCGTGCGCTGCAATGTTTGCCCGATACGGGGGATAAAAGCTGGATTGTTTTGTGCCAGAGTCAGCAGACTGTTTGGCAGCACTTCCAGGGGATCCTTTACCGCACGCGCCAGCAGCGGCGCCAGATGATCAAGTTCGATGGGTTTAAGCAGCAACGCTTCATCGTTCCGCAGCGCCATTTTCAACAGCTGCACATCGGCGGAACAGAGCACGCGTAGCATGCTTTTACCACGCTGGCGCTGACGACGGCGCAGGATGCGCAGCAGGGTCAAACCATCGGGACGTGGCATCATTTGATCAATAAACAGAAGCTCAAACGGCATCCGGGCATCGGCCTGCAGCAGCCTGCGGCCATCTTCAAACACCTCAGCCTGCACCCCAAAGTTCGCCAGCTGCTGCTGCATCACTAAAAGATTGGTGGGATGATCGTCAACGATTGCGACACGTAATTGGGGATAATGCGGCCAGCTTTCCGCACGTTCAGTCAACGGCTCATCACTTAATACCAGCGGGAGCTGCACGCTTACCGTGGTGCCGTGGCCTGGCGCTGAGGTAAGCGCCAGCGAACCGCCCATGCGTTGCACGATTTCGCGACAGATAAACAGACCTAGCCCGCTGCCTTGTACCGCATGACTTTTGCCGGACGGCGCCTGATACCACGGCTCGAACAGCTGCGCCTGCTCGCTGAGCGGAATACCGCTGCCACTGTCGGCCACGGTAAGCTGGATATGTTGATCAACGGCCAGCGTAATGCGCACTTCTCCCTCGCGGGTAAACTTCAGCGCGTTAGCCACCAGATTATTCGCCACCTGCTGCAGGCGATCGCCATCCAGCAGCACGCAGGCCGGCAGCGGCGTGAGCGCTTCAGCGACCAAATTCGGTCCGGCATCCCGCATTAAAGGGTGGTAGAACTGCTGCTGCTGGTGCAGCCAATGCGCCAGGTTAAGCGGACGTGGTGCGAGGCGGAAACTTTGGCTCTCAATCCTCGCGTGATCCTGTAAATCGTTAAGCAGCGCCATCAGCGATCGCGCGCTGCTGTGCATCAGCGTTAATCGTTCACTCGGATGCTGCTGCTGTTCCAGCTCCAGCAAGCCGAGGATCGCCTGCATCGGCGTGCGCAATTCATGGCTGGCGGTGGCGAGAAATTGGCTTTTGGCGGCATTGGCGCGCTCGGCCTGCTCCCGCTGCAGCCTATCGCGGCGCTGTTGCCAATAGCGCCGCAGCAGGAGCGCCAGCAGCAGCAGGATAGTAATGCCAGCCGCAATGAGGATCATCAGCGGGATATTACGCATCGCCATAGTGGTGCCCGGCTGCGGAGGCTGCGACCAGCTCAGGCGCATTTGACTCAGCGTATCAGAGGGAATCTGCTGCAGTGCATGATCGAGCAGCGCACGCAGTTCCGGCTGCGCAACGCTAACCTGTGGCGCCAGTGGCCAGGCAATATCGCTGGCGGCGAAAGCCAAATGAATACGATTGTCGGTATGGCTCGCCATACGCCAGCGGGCGGAAAGGACATTATCGACTAACGCATCAATCTGGCCGTTATTTAGCGCCTGCCAGAGCTGTGCACGATCGTCAAAAAGCTGTGGCGTGATGCTGGAGGGCAGTAAACGCTGCGCCAAATCGCCACGCAATACGCCCACACGCTGTCCTTGCAGGGATTGCCAACTCATTGGTGGATGCGTTGAGATCGTGTAAATTCCCCAAATCGCACGCCACACTGGCAAGGTATTGCTGCTGGCATCGTCGCCGAACAGCGGCTGCAACAGGTTTAGCATGACCTGCTGCTGCTGCAATAACGTGGCAGCCTGTTGCGCATTGTTAACCCAGCGCGGCGTAAAATGCAGGCCAGTACTTTGGCTTAGCGCATTGAGTAAATCGATGCCAAAGCCTCGTGCATTGCCGCTGCTATCGCGGTAGCTCCATGGCGCATTATCGGCTTCGACCGCGTAAGGAATCTCTCTATGCTGCGCTAGCCACTGTTTCTCACTGGTGGAAAGCATCAGCGTTTGCGTGTCCTGATAACGCAGCAGCGGCGGACTCCAGCGCTGCTGCACGCGGTTGCTAAACTCGGCAGGCAGCAAACGAAGCTGGCCGTTAAGCCAGTGAATCAAGGCGGCGTCTTTGGCCAGTGCGCGTAACGTCAGCTCACCGGCACCGGGATCGGCAGCAATCTGGTAAATTTGTCCCTGTTGCAACTGGTCGAGCAGAAAACCTGCGCTGGCGTCATCGGCAATCAGATAATCACTTTGTTGGTTAAGCAAGGCGTATAGCGCCTGCAAATCGCCCGGTAAACTATGCCAGCGATGCTGCTGCACAAACGCGGTTGGTAGCTGCGCCAGCGTGGCATCGGCAATGGTGAGCTGTGCGGTATCGCTGTTGAACATCACCGCACGCTGATTATCGCGATTGCGATAGATGCGAATCGGGCTGCTGTACCAGCTATCGCTGAGAAGCACCTCAGGAGGTGAGGCGGCGTGCTCGGTGCTTAACACGAAATCCACGTCGCCGCGCTGTAGCGCCGCCAGCTGCTGCGCGCGATCCGCATAGCTTTGCAGCGTAAAGCGAGTGCCGGTGAGCTGACTGAGTGCGCTGAGATAATCGGCATCAATACCCCAGATGCGATCGCCAATACGCATCGCCCAGGGGGCGCTATTCTGCGCTGGCACCGCCACCCGTAATGTCGCGCCAGACCATGGCTCGGCATGCGGCGCGGGCATCATCGCGGGTAACATCACGCTGCTGGCGGGTAGCAAATCGGCTCTCGCCGGTAGACTCAGCAATAGCAAAACCAATAGAAAGAGTTTTCTCACTGCTGCGCTTTCCACAGCTCGGCCAGCTCAACCACCGAGTGCACGCCGGTTTTTTCCAGGATGTTCTTCTTATGGGTGCTGACGGTTTTATTGCTGATATGCAGCTGTTCGCCAATTTGTAAATTTGACAGTCCGCGCACCAATAGCGCAACGATCTGCTGCTCTTTCTCGGTCAGCGGCAGTTCGATACGTTCAGGTAGCGGTGGAAAAGCCTGTTGTCCGCCCAGCACCGCTAGAATCGCACTCAATAATTGCGCCATACTTTGGCTTTTCACCACGTAACCGGCGGCGCCGAGTGAAACCGCAGTGAGCAGCGTGTGGCGACTCTGTTGTGCTGAATAGATCAGCACGGGGCAATGCGGATGGCGCATGCGTAAACGGCGAAGCAGCTCCAACCCGTCGCAATCCGGTAAGCCGATGTCGAGCACAATCAAATCGATGGCGTGACGCTGCAACAACTGACGCGCCTGAGCTTCATCGCCAGCGGCATGGATGTTGAGCGTAATGGGGGCGTTGACGCAGGCCGCTTCCAGTGCGACTTCGACTAACGGGTGATCATCAATAAGCAGCAATGAAGCCATGAAACATTTCCTGTGAATTTCATTGCTTCAGCATAGCGGAAAAGGGCACAGGGCAAAATAAAAGGGAGAGCCGAAGCTCTCCCGATTTAAGCCTATGACTGAGTTATTGTGTAGTGCCATCGGTTTTATGATGTTTAGTACCGACCTTTTTGTTCATATCAGGGCATTTGCCCTCTTTGCAAAGTGTATTTTTATGAATCTGAGTTTTGGACATATTGCTTGAATCGGTACCCGATGTCGCAGCGCTGTTAGTATTAGTGCTGCCGTTATTGATTTTACTGTTATCAACATTATTCGGTGGCAGATTTTGTTTAGCGCCGCCTGCCGCCGCGCCCGCTTTCGCTGAGGCATTGGCCTCACCGTTGTTATCTGCAGCCATGACCGCACCGCTACTTAAAGTCATCGCTGCGGTGAGAAAGATAATTGCAAACTTATTCATCATTATGCTCCGGTAATTAATGGATAGTTGCCGTCTAACACCGGCTGGTGTTGATTGACGAAAATAGCGTGCCGCGATGGAATAAAATTCCACCTTATACGCTTCGCTTAAATATTAAATTTTGCAAACACATCGATCCTTAGTGCTTACATTTAAAAAGCTTAGCGCAGGGATGGGTAAATGCAAATTTGAGATGTACATTTAACCTCCGCGCGTAATTTACACCCGACGCATGAAGGGCTAAAGTGGGCGGGTTGCGCCCGGCGGACGTTGGGCCAGAAATTTGAATGGAATTATGTATGGATTACCAGAACGACGATTTGCGCATCAGAGAGATCAAAGAGTTACTTCCTCCTGTTGCCTTGCTTGAAAAATTCCCCGCCACCGATAAAGCTGCCGAAACCGTTGCCCAATCACGTCAGGCGATTCACCGCATTTTGCACGGTCAGGATGATCGTTTGCTGGTGGTCATCGGTCCTTGCTCAATTCATGATACTAAAGCGGCGAAAGAGTATGCGGCGCGCCTGCTGCAACTGCGTGAAGAGCTCAAAGATGATTTAGAAGTGGTGATGCGCGTGTATTTTGAAAAACCGCGTACCACGGTCGGCTGGAAAGGGCTGATCAACGATCCCTTTATGGATGGCAGCTTCCAGATCAACGACGGTCTGCGCCTGGCGCGCAAGCTGCTGGTGGATATCAACGATATGGGTTTGCCGGCGGCGGGTGAGTTCCTTGATATGATCACACCGCAATATATGGCCGATCTGATGAGCTGGGGCGCAATTGGCGCGCGTACCACCGAATCACAGGTGCATCGTGAACTCTCTTCTGGCCTTTCGTGCCCGGTTGGTTTCAAAAACGGCACCGATGGCACCATTAAAGTGGCGATTGACGCCATTGGTGCGGCCAGCGCGCCACACTGCTTCCTCTCCGTCACCAAGTATGGCCACTCGGCCATTGTCGAAACCAGCGGTAACGAAGATTGCCACATCATTCTGCGCGGCGGCAAAGAGCCGAACTACAGCGCTGAACATGTAGCCGCGGTGAAAATCGGTCTGGAGAAAGCGGATCTGCGTCCACAGGTGATGATCGACTTTAGCCATGCCAACAGCAGCAAGCAGTTCCAGCGTCAGATGGTGGTTGCTGACGACGTGGCGCAGCAGATTGCGGGCGGCGAGCAGGCGATTACCGGCGTGATGATTGAGAGCCATCTGGTAGAAGGTAACCAGAGCCTCGAAAGCGGTAAAGCGCTGGTGTATGGCCAGAGCGTGACCGATGCGTGCATCGGCTGGGCAGATACCGAGAAAGCATTGCGTCAACTGGCGCAGGCGGTTAAACAGCGTCGCGGTTAATCGCGGCGTGCAATAAAAAAGGCCAGACGCGAGTCTGGCCTTTTTGCGTTTCAGCGTTCGCTTACTTGGCTTTACCCTGGTTGGCAACGGCTGCTGCTTTCGCAGCGATCTCGTCAGCATCACCCAGATAGTAACGTTTGAGCGGCTTGAAGTTTTCGTCGAACTCATACACCAACGGCACGCCAGTTGGGATGTTCAGTTCAAGGATTTCATCTTCGCTCAGGTTATCGAGGTATTTTACCAGTGCGCGCAGGGAGTTACCGTGTGCGGCAACGATCACTTTCTCACCGCTCTTGATGCGCGGCAGAATGCTTTCGTTCCAGTAAGGAATAACACGTTCGATGGTCAGCGCCAGGCTTTCGGTGGTTGGCAGCTGCGCGTCAGTCAGTGAAGCGTAACGCGGATCGTGGCCTGGGAAACGCTCATCAGCGCGGTCCAGTTCCGGTGGCGTGATGGCAAAGCCACGACGCCACTGTTTAACTTGCTCGTCACCGTATTTAGCGGCGGTTTCTGCTTTATCCAAACCTTGCAGCGCACCGTAGTGACGCTCGTTCAGACGCCAGGTTTTCTCAACCGGCAGCCAGGCCTGATCCAGCTCATCCAGCACGTTCCACAGCGTGTGGATAGCGCGCTTCAGCACTGAGGTGTAAGCAAAATCAAACACGAAACCTTCTTTCTTCAGCAGCTGACCAGCTGCTTTGGCTTCCGTGCGACCTTTGTCAGACAGATCCACGTCGTACCATCCGGTGAAGCGGTTTTCCTGGTTCCACTGGCTTTCGCCGTGTCGCACCAGTACCAGCTTAGTTACGGCCATAGCTTTACTCCTTAATGCTCGATTTACGATTAGTATTGAAACCGGCTGCGGCCGCCTAAGAAGCGGCTCACTAATAGCGCCATACCATAGCCGAAAACAGCGCACTGCGTAAGCCTGTCGGTGACGCAGTGCGCGTTTTTCATCCGGCGGCTCAGTGCGGCGTGAAGCGATAACGCGTCACGGACTGCCAGCTGTCGCCAGGTTGCAGCCAGCAATCGGGCTGCGGCCATTCAGCATGGTTGGGCGAATCCGGTAAAAATTCACTTTCAAGAGCAATGCCCTGGAAAGCAGTATAGCTGTCTTGCTCACGGGCGCGGGTGCCCGCCAAATAGTTACCCGTATAAAATTGCAGCGCCGGTGCGGCGGTAAAAACGCTCAACTCCAGCTTGCCATCCGCAGACCACAAATGGGCCGCGGGCTGGCTGCTGTCGCCTGCCGTGTTGAGTAAAAAGGCATGGTCATAACCTTTCACCGCTTTTTGATCGTCATCGGCAAGGAACTCATCAGCGACGCGCTTCGGCTGGCGGAAATCAAAACTGTTTCCAGCCACTTCTTTCAGCGGTGCGTTGGGGATTCCCTCGCTATCCACCGGCAAGTAACGATCGGCGTGCAGTTGTAAGCGATGCTGGCGCGCATCGCCATGATGCGCATCAAGGTTAAAGTAAGCATGATTGGTCAGATTGACCGGGCAGGGTTTATCCGTCTTCGCTTCATAGCGAATCGACAGGCAATTATCATCATCCAGGTGATAGATCACGTCAGCAATCAAATTGCCGGGATACCCCTGATCGCCATCGGGCGAATCGAGGCGATAGTGCACCTCGCTTTCGCTCTGGCTAAGAATTTGCCAGCGACGTTTATCAAAACCTTCCGGTCCGCCGTGCAGCTGATGTGCACCTTGATTAGCGGCCAGCAGCAGATTAAGCGGCTTAAGTTCTGCCGAGGCGATGCGGTTGGCGTAGCGGCCGATGGTAGCGCCGAGATAGGCATCCTGATGCAGATAATCGGACGGTGTGGCGCAGCCGAGCAGCGCTTCACGCACGCTGTGATCGCGCATTGGCACGCGTGCCGATAGCCAGGTGGCGCCCCAATCCATAAAGGTGGCGACCATGCCGTTGCGATTGCGCAACACGGTGATGCGCCACGGTTGCCCATCTGGCGCGTGTGAATTAACGTCAGTTACCATTGGCCTGCTCCTGCGGAGGCTTTGCACACGTAGAAGGTTTCTTTAATGCCGGTTTGCGCTTCATACTTTGCGGCCACTGCCGCCTTCACGGCATCGACCAGATCGATTGGCATCAGCGCCACAATACAGCCGCCGAAACCGCCGCCGGTCATGCGCACGCCGCCGCGCGGGCCGAGCTCTGCTTTCACAATTTCAACCAGCTGATCGATTTGCGGTACGGTGATTTCAAAATCATCACGCATCGAGGCATGTGATTCAGCCATCAGTTCGCCCATACGCTTCAGATCGCCCGCGCTTAAGGCATCGGCCGCTTCCAGCGTACGCGCATTTTCCGTAATGACGTGGCGCACGCGCTTCGCTACCAGCGCATCCAGCTCACCTTCGGAGGCTGCAAACTCCTCCAGCGTGACATCACGCAGTGCGGGTTTGTTGAAGAAGCGGGCGCCGGTTTCACACTGTTCGCGACGCGTATTGTATTCGCTGCCCACCAGGGTGCGCTTGAAATTAGAGTTGATGATCACCACCGCGATGTCTTCCGGCATGGAGACCGCGCGCGTACCCAGCGTGCGGCAATCGAGCAGCATGGCGTGATCGGGTTGGCCGAGCGCAGAAATCAGCTGATCCATAATGCCGCAGTTACAGCCTACAAACTGGTTCTCGGCTTCCTGACCGTTCACCGCAATGGCGGCGCCGTCCAGCTTCAACGCATACAGCTGCTGGAACACGGTGCCGACCGCCACTTCCAGAGATGCCGATGAACTTAAGCCTGCGCCCTGTGGCACGTTGCCGCTGATCACCATATCCACGCCGCCAAAGCTGGCATCGCGTTTCTGCAGATGTTTCACCACGCCGCGCACGTAGTTGGCCCACATCGGCTCTTTTAACGGCTCAATGGGTGCATCCAGCGAGAAACTGTCTTGCTGATTGTCGTAATCAACGGCAATCACGCGCACTTCACGATCATCGCGTTTGGCGCAGGCAATCACGGTTTGATAATCGATGGCGCACGGCAGCACGAAGCCATCGTTATAGTCAGTGTGTTCGCCGATCAAATTCACGCGGCCCGGCGCCTGAATGCTGTGGGTGGGTTGATAGCCGAAAGTGTCAGCGAAAACCTGTTGAGTAATGGATTTTAATGACATTTATTGCGCCTCGCGGAAATGGACATCGCTGACAGAACGCAGACGTTCAGCTGCCTGTTCCGCCGTTAAATCACGTTGGGTTTCGGCCAGCATTTCATAGCCAACCATAAATTTGCGCACCGTGGCTGAACGCAGCAGCGGTGGATAGAAATGGGCATGCAGCTGCCAGTGATCGTTGGCTTCACCGTTAAACGGCGCACCGTGCCAACCCATCGAATAGGGGAATGAGCACTGGAACAGGTTATCGTAGCGGCTGGTCAGCTGCTTGAGCGCCAGCGCCAGATCGGTGCGCTGCGGTTCCGTTAAATCGGTAATGCGCTTCACATGGGCTTTTGGCAGCAGCAGCGTTTCAAACGGCCAGGCGGCCCACCAGGGCACAACCGCCAGCCAGTGCTCGGTTTCCACCACCGTGCGGCTGCCATCTTTCAGTTCGCGCGCCGCGTAATCAACCAGCAGCGGCGAACCTTTCTCATCAAAATAACGGCGCTGATTGTTGTCTTCTTTTTGCGCTTCATTAGGTAAGAAACTGTTGGCCCAAATCTGGCCGTGCGGATGGGGATTAGAGCAGCCCATCGCCGCACCTTTGTTTTCGAACACCTGAACCCAAGGGTAATGCTGTCCGAGGTCGGCGGTCTGTTCCTGCCAGGTACGCACAATGTCTTCCAGGCCGCTCAGCGGCAGCTCAGGTAGCGTTTTGCTGTGGTCCGGCGAGAAGCAGATTACGCGACTGGTGCCGCGCGCGCTTTCGCAGCGCATCAACACATCTTCGCTCTGCGGCGCGTCGGGCGTATTGGTCATCAGCGCAGCAAAGTCGTTGGTAAAGACATAGGTGCTTTTGTAGTTGGGATTTTTGTCGCCGGTAATGCGGGTGTTTCCAGCACACAGGAAACAATCAGGATCGTGAGCGGGCAGCTGTTCCAGCGCCGGCGTTTCCTGCGCGCCCTGCCACGGACGCTTAGCGCGATGCGGCGAAACCAGCACCCATTGGTCGATCAATGGGTTATAGCGGCGATGCGGATGATCAACCGGGTTAAATTTTTCCATGATAAGTCCTGGTAAACGGCAAAAAGATAAAAATGGTTTTGATCAAAGTAGCACAAAGACCCGCGTGAAAGCGTGATCCAGTCTGGATAAATGGTATCGTTTACACAAGGTGACGATTCTCATTTTGTGGGGTTGTTGCGTGTGATTGTTGATTTACCAGGCAATGAAATGGTAGCGGTTACATTAAGGGGGGATTTTAATTCCGGTGCGCATGAATGCGCACCCTACTAAGCGCTTTCGTAGGGTCGCCATTAATGGCGACCGCCAATTACCGCAGTGCTTCCTGCAGGAAACCGTAACCCTGTTCTTGCGCGACAAAACTTAAACGATGCGTGATGCACTGCGGAGCATCTTCGGCGTGATGGGACACAAACAGCAGCTGCGTACGGCCTTCACCAATCAGCACATCGACAAAGCGACGCACCAGCTGGCGGTTAATCGGATCAAGTCCTTGCAGTGGTTCATCGAGGATCAGCAGCGTGGGATGTTTGACCAGCGCACGCGCAATCAGCACCAGCCGCTGTTGTCCCCACGACAAACTGTGAAATGGCGCGTCGGCCAGCTGATTATCCATGCCGAGCAGCGCCAGCCACTGCCGCGCCAGGGCTTTTTGCCGATCGGACACCGCTTGATACAGGCCAATGGAATCGAAGAAACCGGAAAGCACCACCGTGCGCACATTGCAGCTGACGCGATAATCAAGGTGCAAGCTGCTACTAACGTAGCCGATATGCTGCTTGATATCCCAGATGGTTTCGCCGCTACCGCGTCGGATACCGAATAGTGTTAAATCGTTGCTGTATCCCTGTGGATGATCGCCGGTGACCAAACTGAGCAGGGTCGATTTTCCTGCGCCGTTCGGCCCAACAATCTGCCAGTGTTCACCGGGATTCACCTGCCAGGTTAAACCATCAATTACCGCTTTATCGTTGTACGACACCACGCCGTTACGCAGTATCACGCGCGGCGCATCTTCGGCCAGCTGCGGCAGTTGATCGGGCTGATCCGCTTCCGGCAGCGCCATGCCGGAAAGCGTCTCGCTGTGCGCCAGCTGTGCCACCAGCGCTTCTGCCAATATTGCACGACGTTCACCGACGTGCGTCAGTGTGCACTCTGCCAGTACGCCTACGTTCTCAACGAAGGCAGGAATATCGTCAAAGCGATTCAGCACCAGCACCACGGTGTAACCGTTTTGATGCAGATCGTTGAGAGTGTGTGCCAGGCTGGCGCGTGATGCCACATCCAGCCCATCAAAAGGTTCATCGAGGATCAGCAGATCCGGCCGCGCCATCAGCGCCTGACACAGCAGCGTTTTGCGCGTTTCACCGGTGGAGAGATATTTAAAGCGGCGATCCAGCAAATAGCTGATACCAAATTGCTGCGCCAGCGTCTGACAGCGCGCGTCATCTTTAACTTCGTCCTGGATGATCTGCGCAGCCGTGCGACCGGTATCGTCTTCGCCATCACTTAGCAGGTCGGTGTTATTGCGTTCCCACTCATCGCTCACCAGCTTCTGCAGCTGCTCGAGTGAAAGACGTGCACGGCGTTGGAAATCCTGCCGCACGCTGCCTTTACCCGGCAATAACTCGCCGGAGAGGGCGCGCGCCAGCGACGATTTACCGCTGCCATTCGCGCCGACGAAGGCCCAGCTTTCGCCGCTGTTGAGGGTTAAATCGTGAAGGGACAGTGCTCGGGAGTCGCTAAGGTGAAATATGCCTTGCGAAATTTGCAATGAAGCCATGATTCATTCCGTTTTTTGCATCGTGTCGTTCTGTTTTAACCAGCGATATCCGCGAAGTCAAATCATGGCGCTGAATTCAGAGCAGTGTGGCGATGATGGCGTGTTCGGCATTAAAACTGGCGGTCACACTGGCGCCAACCTGTAGATTCTGCTGTTTAACCTCGTCGTTGGTGACGGTGGCGCATAGCGTCTCTCCGCTCGGCAGCGCCATTAGCACTTCGCTAACCAGCTCGCCAGGCTCAATGGCGCTAATGTGTGCCGCCAGCTGGTTGCCGCTGTGGCCTGGCGCGCTGCTGACGTGAATCCACGGCGCTTTAATCAACACCAATACCTCTTTGCCGCTATCGAGTTGCAGCCGCTCGGCGCTGCGTTCGGTGATGGCCACCTGTAAACGCGTAACGCCGTCGGCGAGCAGCACATCAATATGCTGTTGTACATGCTGGTGATCGCTGGCCAGCACTGTAGCAAACAGCTGGTTACGCGCGCTGGTTTGCAGCGAGAAACGCGCAATCGCCGCCAGCAGACTGTCGAGCGGCATGCTGTCGTTTTGCAACACATCGAATGCCTTCTGCTGAATCTGCTCCATCAGCAGGAACAGCTGAATCAGACGCTCGCCATACTGCGTTAGCTGCGCGCCGCCGCCGCCTTTGCCACCGGTAGCGCGCTCAACTAAGATTTGATCGGCCATCTGGTTCATTTCGTTAATCGCGTCCCAGGCACTTTTGTAGCTGATGCCCGCCAGCTTCGCGCCCTGGCTAATGGTGCCGGTTTGCTGCACGCGTTTCAGCAGCTCAATACGGCGCGGATCGGCAAACAGCTTCTGCTGAAGACGAATATGAAGAGAAAGTTCTGCCTGCATGTCAGCTCCTTTGGTTAATCAGCTCAGTTTACTGCTTAAAAGTAAAAGCACGAAAAGGGCAGTGCGTTTTTTTCTCTAACCGTTACAATCACTTTTTTATTTTCTGCGTGAGGTTTCCATGCTGGAACTGCTAAAAAGCCTGGCCGTGGCTATCATCATGGTGCCGATTGTGATGGCGATTATGCTCGGTCTGATTTATGGCCTGGGTGAAGTTTTTAACGTCATCTCTAAATTTGGCCGCCGCGAAGACCGCCCTGCCAATAGCTCACAACACTAATTCCTCAACGCCCGCATCTCGCGGGCGTTTTGTTTTTTAACTTCCGAAAAATCCTGCCGATAACAATCTCATGACGCATGTGTGCTCACGTTGTATTATCAAATATATAACGTAACAAGGAGCAACAAATGCAAAAAAATCATTACTGCTGGGCAGCTGCAACAGTTTTAAGTGTGACCCTGGCCGGTCAGGCTGTGGCCGCGGAGAAGATCACCGTGTTCGCCGCCGCGTCATTGACTAATGCGCTGCAGGAGATCGCCACGCAATACCAGAAGAAAACCGGCGTTGAAGTGGTCTCTTCTTTTGCCTCTTCATCGGTGCTGGCGCGCCAGATTGATCAGGGGGCACCTGCCGATCTGTTCATCTCAGCCGATCAGCAGTGGATGGACGATGTCGTCGGTAAAAACAGCGTAGTAACCCGCACGCGCTACACGCTGCTCGGCAATGATTTAGTACTGATTGCACCCAAAAGTGACGCAGCGAAAACGGTTACCATCAATAACCAAACCGATTGGAAGAGTTTGCTAAAAGGCGAGCGGCTGGCGGTGGGCGATCCGGATCACGTACCAGCCGGAATTTATGCCAAAGAAGCATTACAGAAACTGGGCGCGTGGGACGCTTTATCCCCGCAGCTGGCGCCAGCGAATAATGTGCGCGCTGCGCTAGCACTGGTTGAACGTAACGAAACGCCTTACGGCATCGTTTATGGATCGGATGCCGTTGCCAGCGAAAAAGTGCAGGTAGTGGGACGTTTCCCGGAAGATAGCCACAAACCTGTGGAATATCCGATGGCGATTGTCAAAGATCATCAGAACGCAACGGTAGAAGCCTTCTACAACTATTTGCAGGGGCCGGATGCCGCTGCAGTGTTTAAACAGTATGGATTTACGCCGAAGAAATGATACTGAGCGATCCCGAATGGCAGGCTGTGTTTCTCAGCCTGAAAGTTTCCTGTGTAGCGGTGCTGTGCAGCCTGCCGTTTGGCATCATGATGGCCTGGATTCTGGCGCGCTGCCGGTTTCCAGGCAAAACCCTGGTGGATAGCCTTATTCACCTGCCGCTGGTATTACCGCCCGTGGTGGTGGGATACCTATTGCTGATCGCGCTGGGCCGACGCGGCTTTATCGGCGAATGGTTATATGACTGGTTCGGCTTCACCTTTGCCTTTAGCTGGCGCGGTGCGGTGTTGGCATCCGCGGTGATGGCCTTTCCGCTGATGGTGCGGGCTATTCGCCTCGCACTTGAAGCGGTCGATACCAAACTGGAGCAGGCGGCGCGTACGCTTGGCGCCGGACGCTGGCGTGTGTTCTTCACCATCACCATTCCGCTCACTTTGCCGGGCATTATTGTCGGGACAGTACTGGCCTTTGCCCGTTCGCTGGGCGAATTTGGCGCGACCATCACTTTTGTTTCCAACATTCCCGGCGAAACGCGCACCATTCCGTCGGCGATGTTTACTTTGATTGAAACGCCCGGTGCGGAAGGCACGGCTGCCCGCCTGTGTGCTGTGGCGATTGCGTTGGCGTTGATGTCGCTGGTGGCATCCGAACTGCTGGCGCGCTGGGGCCGCAAACGGCTGGGAGCCGCATAATGCTCAATCTGCAAATTTCTCAACAGCTGGGCGATCACCAGCTCGACGTCAGCGTCAGCATCCCCGGCAGCGGTATCACGGCGATTTTCGGTGTCTCCGGTGCAGGTAAAACCTCATTAATTAATGCCATTGGCGGCCTGACTCAGCCGCAGCGCGGTCAGATTCAGCTGAACGATCGTCTGTTGTTTGATGCGGAAACGCGGGTCAATTTGCCGCCGGAAAAGCGCCGTATTGGCTATGTGTTCCAGGATGCGCGCCTGTTCCCGCACTATCGCGTGCGCGGCAACCTGCAATATGGCATGGCGGCATCAATGAAACCGCAGTTCAACGCGCTGGTAGCGCTGCTCGGTTTAGAGCCGTTGCTCAGTCGTTTTCCGGCCTCATTGTCGGGTGGAGAAAAACAGCGCGTGGCGATTGGCCGCGCATTACTGACTGCGCCAGATATTTTGCTGATGGATGAACCACTGGCATCGCTGGACTTGCCGCGCAAACGTGAGCTGATGCCCTATCTGCAAAAGCTGGCGAAGCAGGTGGATATTCCCATCCTTTACGTCACACACAGCCTTGATGAAATTTTGCAGCTGGCGGATAACGTGCTGGTGCTGGACGCGGGCCAGGTAAAGGCGTTTGGGCCACTGGAGAAAGTGTGGAGCAGCTCGGCAATGCGACCGTGGCTGCCGATGGCTGAACGCACCAGCGTACTGCGTGTGCAGGTGCTGGAGCAGCATCCGAATTACCCGATGACGGCGCTGTCGCTCGGCGATCAGCACATTTGGGTCAGCCGCGTGAATCATCCCCTGAAAACACCGCTGCGTATTCGCATCGCCTCGGCCGATGTGTCGCTGGCGCTACAGCCACCGCAAAATACGTCGATTCGCAATATCCTGCCGGCGAAGGTGGTCGAGCTGCTGGAGATTGACGATCAGGTGGAAGTGAAACTGCGTATTGGCATCAGCGAGCTGTGGGCGCGTATTTCGCCGTGGGCGCGAGATGAGCTGGGGATTCGTCCCGATCAGTGGCTGTATGCCCAGATTAAAAGCGTGTCGATTACGGCATGATTTATTGCGCGGTTTGATAAAATCGGCGCAATAAATTGCGCCGCAACATCCTTCGGTTACAGGATTTCCTGGTTGATCACTTCAGCGATGCCCGGTTCCACATTGGTACCAATCACCTTTTTGGCGCGCGCTTTGATCGCGTCATCGGCATTGCCCATCGCCACACCTAATCCCACCTGTTCCAGCATGCTGAGATCGTTATAGTTGTCGCCAAACGCCAGCACGTCTTGCATGCTGAAGCCCTGGCTCTCCACCCACTGAGCGAGGCGCTTGCCTTTACTGTTTCCTGCCTGCGCGATATCCACCTGATCGTGCCACGACCATTCGCACGCCAGACCGAGTTCGGCTTCGGTGCGCTCGGCAAACTGCTGCAGTGCGCGCGTATCGGGGTGCGACAGCGCAAATTTCCAGATCGATTTGGCTTCAATGGCGGCCTGCGCCAGGCTTGGCACCTGCAGGAACAGCGGGCGCTGCGCTTCCGGCAGTGACTGCGCCCAGTTCAGCGTACGCGTTACGTGGCCAGTTGGCGTGTGATACAGCATCGCGTCATCGACATACAGCAAGCCGTGAATATTCTCTTCATCCAGCATCTCAATCACACGCGCAGCTTTGCTTTTATCCAGCGGATCGGCAGCCAGCACCCTCTTCGCCGAATAATCATACAAATAGGTGCCATTACAGCAGATTGCGGGTGTATCCAGCTTAAGTGCCTGATAAAAAGGGTGGATAGCGCAGTGGTGGCGACCGGTAACGATCAGCACTTTGACGCCCGCCTGTTGCGCGCGGGACAGCGCTTCAATGGATTCTGGCAGAATGGTTTTATTCGGGGTCAGCAGGGTGCCGTCGAGGTCAAGGGCGATTACGCGGTAGCTCATTACACTTTCCGTCCGGGAGTTAGCAAAGCGTTAAGTCTACACCCGGCAGCGGCCCTGAGACAAAAAACAGGGCACAAATGAATCCAGCGCGACAAAATGAAACGCGCTACAGTTATCCCTTTCATCAGGCAGCGAATAAGGAAAACGCATGAAACAAGTCGTGTATACCGCCAGTCCCGAGAGCCAGCAGATCCACGCCTGGCAGTTACAGGAAGATGGCGCACTGACGTTATTGCAGGTAACGGATGTTGCCGGGCAGGTGCAGCCGATGGTGGTGAGCCCGAAAAAAGATTTTCTCTATGTCGGTGCTCGTCCGAATTTTCGTGTACTGGCGTTCCGCATTGCGGCCGACGGTACGTTGAGCCTGGCCGGCGAAGCGCCGCTGCCGGGCAGCCCAACGCACATCTCCACCGATCGTCACGGCAACTATCTGTTCTGCGGCTCGTATAACGATGCCTGCGTCAGCGTCAGCCCAATTGGTAGCGATGGCTTGCCGCAGGCACCAAGCCATGTGATTAACGGTTTAGACGGCTGCCATTCAGCAAATATTGACCTGAACAACCAAACGCTGTTCGTACCGGCACTGAAGCAGGATCGCATCTGCCTGTATCAGCTGAATGCCGATGGAACGCTGGCGCCGCGTGAACAAGCGCAGGTCACCACCGTTGAAGGTGCGGGTCCGCGGCATATGGCGTTCCACCCGAACGGTGCCTACGGTTACGTGGTCAATGAGTTGGATAGCACGGTGGATGTCTGGGCATTAAACAACGTACACGGCCAGGTCGAGCGCGTGCAGAGCCTTGATATGATGCCGCCAGACTTCAGCGACACGCGGTGGGCCGCCGATATTCACATTACGCCAGATGGCCGTTTCCTTTATGCCTGCGACCGTACCAGCAGCACCATTACCGTGTTCAGCATCAGTGAAGATGGTGCCGTGCTGGCGATTGAAGGTTTCCAGCCAACGGAAACGCAGCCACGCGGTTTCAACATTGACCATAGCGGACAATATCTGGTCGCGGCAGGGCAGAAATCGCACCATATCGAAGTGTATAAAATCCAGGAGCGCGGCCTGCTGCATCCGCTGGCGCGTTACGCGGTAGGACAAGGTCCGATGTGGGTCGTCATCCACCAACTGTGATATTAGGTGCGCATAAATGCGCACCCTACAAAATCCGTCGTAGGGTCGCCATTAATGGCGACCTTTCTTATTATGCGTATTTCACCGTAATCGACGCGCTGGCTAGCGCATGAAAATGCACGTTAAAACCAACCATCGCGCCACTCGCACCTTCATCCACCTCAATCTTGTCCGTATCCAGCGCATGCACCGTAAAGATGTAGCGATGCGATTCGCCCTGCGGTGGAGCGGCGCCGCCATAGCCGCTTTGGCCAAAATCGGTGCGTGTCTGAATGGCGCTTTCTGGCAGTTCCGCCACGCCAGAACCGGCACCTTGCGGCAGTACGGTTACTTCGGCGGGAATGTTCGCTACCACCCAGTGCCACCAGCCGGAGCCCGTTGGCGCGTCGGGATCGTAGCAGGTCACGACAAAGCTTTTGGTGCCCGCCGGGACATCATCCCATGCCAGATGCGGTGACAAATTGTCGCCCTGATAACCCATCCCATTGAAAACGTGCCGCTCTGGCATCTTATCGCCATCGTTAAAATCCTGGCTGAATACACGCATGATCGCTCCTTTGTGGTTGTGCAGTGTTCTCAATCATGGTGGAAATGCGCCGCAACATCCAGTGCCGCGCTGACCGCCCGTGTGAGCTGCGTCAGCTCGGCGGTAGAAATCAGATAAGGTGGCATCAGATAAATCAAACGGCCAAACGGACGGATCCACACCCCACATTGCACAAAGAACTGTTGCAGCGCCGCCATGTTCACCGGCTTATGCGTTTCGATCACGCCAATCGCCCCCAGCACGCGGGCATCGGCTACCGCGTGATGACTGCGCAGCGGCAACAGTTCCGCGCGTAACTGCTGTTCAATGTGGGGCACCTGTGTCATCCAGTGACCTTCATTAATCATCGCCAGACTTTCCACCGCCACCGCGCAGGCCAGCGGGTTGCCCATAAAGGTTGGGCCATGCATAAAGCAGCCTGCCGCGCTGCGGCTGATGGTATCGGCGACTTCACGCGTAGTGAGCGTAGCGGATAGCGTCAGAGTGCCCCCGGTCAGCGCTTTGCCGAGGCAGAGAATGTCCGGCGTGATACCCGCATGGTCGCAGGCAAATAGCTTGCCGCTGCGGCCAAAGCCGGTGGCGATCTCATCGGCAATCAGCAATAAACCGTAGCGATCGCACAGCTCACGGACCTGCTGCAGATAACGCGGGTGATAGAAGCGCATGCCGCCTGCGCCTTGCACAATCGGCTCCAGAATGACCGCCGCGATGTCACGATGATGGGTTTCGGCCAGCTGCGCGAAATCGGCGAAATCGGCCTCATTCCACTCAGCATCGAATGCGCACTGCGGCGCGTCGGCAAACAGGTGCTCCGGCAAATAGCCACGCCACAGGCTGTGCATGGAGTTTTGCGGATCGCACACCGACATCGCGGCAAAGGTGTCGCCATGATAACCGCGTTTCAGCGTGAGGAATTTCTGTCGCGTTTGATTACGTCCCAGCCAGTATTGCAGAGCCATTTTCATCGACACTTCGACAGCGATCGAACCGGAATCAGCAAGAAATACGCACTCAAGCGCCTCGGGCGTCATGGCAATCAGCTGGCGGCTTAGCTCAACTGCTGCCGGATGCGTAATCCCGCCAAACATCACGTGCGACATCTGCGCCATTTGCTGCTGCAGTGCCTGGTTAAGACGCGGATGATTATAGCCGTGAATCGCTGCCCACCATGACGACATGCCATCCACCAGTTCACGTCCATCGGCCAGCTGTAGCTGGCAGCCGTGCGCTGCCACCACCGGATAACAGGGCAGGGGATCGCGCATCGACGTATAGGGATGCCAGATATGCTGGCGGTCAAAGTTGAGGTCGTCCTGAGTGAACATGCGTATTGTAAACCATTTTAAAAAGATTTAGTTTACAAGTATAACCACGTTAATCGTCGGGATGAACCCCCTTTTTTTTGGAGTAAGCAATGGCAAACCGCTGGACACTGGCACAAGCTCAGGCACTTTTCGAAAAACCTTTCCTTGAGTTGATGTTTGAAGCGCAGCAAGTGCATCGTCAACATTTCGATCCACGCCAGGTGCAAGTCAGCACGCTGCTGTCGATCAAAACCGGCGCCTGTCCGGAAGATTGTAAATACTGTCCGCAGAGCGCGCGCTACAAAACCGGTCTCGAATCCGAACGTCTGATGGAAGTGGATGCGGTGCTGGAATCGGCGCGCAAAGCCAAAGCCGCCGGCTCAAGCCGTTTCTGCATGGGCGCGGCGTGGAAAAATCCGCACGAGCGCGACATGCCCTATCTGCAGCAGATGGTGCAGGGGGTGAAAGCGATGGGCATGGAAACCTGCATGACGCTCGGCACGCTGGATGGCAGCCAGGCGCAGCGCCTTGCTGAAGCCGGCCTCGATTTCTATAACCACAACCTCGATACCTCGCCAGAATTCTACGGCAACATCATCACCACGCGCAGCTATCAGGATCGCCTGGATACACTGGACAAAGTGCGCGGCGCGGGCATCAAAGTGTGCTCGGGCGGCATCGTGGGCCTGGGGGAAACGGTGAAAGATCGCGCCGGTTTGCTGGTGCAGTTGGCTAACCTGCCGACGCCACCGGAGAGCGTGCCAATCAACATGCTGGTGAAGGTGAAAGGCACGCCGCTGGCGGATAACGAGGATGTGGAACCGTTCGACTTTATCCGCACCATTGCGGTGGCGCGCATCATGATGCCATCGTCGCACGTGCGTCTCTCTGCCGGTCGCGAGCAGATGAGTGAGCAAACCCAGGCAATGTGCTTTATGGCCGGGGCTAACTCGATCTTCTACGGCTGTAAACTGCTCACCACGCCAAACCCGGAAGAGGATAAAGATCTGATTCTTTTCCGCAAACTCGGCCTCAATCCGGAACATACCGCGACAACGGCGGGGGATAATGAGCAGCAATATCAGCTCAGCGAACAACTGCTACAGGCGGATACCGAGCAGTTCTACAACGCGGCTGTGTAAATGGGCTGGTCACAACGTATCGATCACGCGCTGGCGGCGCGGCGGGCCGCCGATGGCTGGCGGCAGCGGCGTCCCATCGAACATAACAACGTGCGGGAAATTACGCTCGACGGCCAACGCTATCGGCACTTCTCCAGTAACGACTATCTCGGCCTGAGCCAGCATCCGGCGGTTATCGCCGCGTGGCAGCAGGGCGCGGCTGAGGCGGGCGCAGGTGCAGGCGCATCCGGTCACGTTACCGGCTACAGCCGCCATCACGCCAAGCTGGAGGAACAGCTGGCCGATTGGCTGGGCTATTCGCGCGCGCTGCTGTTCATTTCGGGATTTGCCGCCAATCAGGCGGTGATCCATCTGCTGGCGGAAAAGCAGGATCGCATCTTTGCCGATAAGCTGGCGCACGCGTCGCTGCTGGATGCAGCCAGCCACAGTCCGGCCAGCCTGCGCCGCTTTGCCCATAATCAGCCGGCAAGCCTGGCGAAACTGCTGGCGACGCCATCAGACGGTGGCACATTGGTGGTCACAGAAGGCGTTTTTAGTATGGATGGCGACAGCGCGCCGCTCGCGGCTATTGCAGAACAGACGCGGCATGGCAACGGCTGGCTGCTGGTGGATGATGCGCACGGCATCGGTGTTACCGGTGCACAAGGGCGCGGCAGCTGCTGGCAGCAACAGGTGAAGCCGGAACTGCTGATCGTCACCTTTGGCAAAGGGTTTGGCGTCAGTGGTGCCGCGTTGCTGTGCGATGATGCGACCGCCGATTACGTTGAACAATTTTCCCGCCATCTGATCTATTCCACCGCCATGCCGCCGGCGCAGTGCTATGCCCTGCTGGCGGCGCTGCGGCAGATTCAACAAGGTGATGCGCTGCGTGAACGGTTGCACAGTCACATTGCGCGCTTCCGCGCCGGCGCAGCGGATTTACCGTGGCAGCTGGTCGCTTCAGACAGTGCGATTCAGCCGCTGATCGTTGGCGAAAATAGCGCGGCGCTGGCGCTGTCGCAGCGGCTGGCGCAGGCCGGCTGTTGGGTGAGCGCGATCCGTCCGCCCACGGTGCCACCGGGTACCGCGCGGCTGCGCATCACGCTCACCGCTGCACATCACACCGATGATATTGATCGACTGCTGGAGGCGCTGTATGACGCTGCAGGTTAACAAGCAGGCCGTGGCGCAGGCTTTTGGTCGTGCGGCCGCACATTACGAACAGCATGCGCAGCTGCAGCGACTGAGCGGTGATGCGCTGCTGGCGCGGGCACCGGCTGGTTTTGGTCCGCATCTGCTGGATGCCGGTTGCGGCACCGGCTGGTATAGCCGCTACTGGCGCGATCGCGGGCGTACGCTGACCGCGCTCGATCTCTCACCCGATATGCTGCAAACGGCGCGCGAACAGCAATCGGCGCAGCATTATCTGCTGGGTGATATTGATGATGTGCCGCTAGCGGATGCCAGCGTTGACGGCGTGTGGAGCAACCTGGCAGTGCAGTGGAGCAGTGATTTGTGCACTGCGCTGCAGCAGTTTTTGCGCGTCACGCGCCCAGGCGGCACGGTGCTGTTCTCCACGCTGCTCGACGGTTCGCTACACGAAGTGCATCACGCATGGGCGCAGTTGGATGGTCGCCGCCACGCCAATCGTTTTCTCAGCGCAGCGCAGTTGCGCGCGGCCACCGCAACGCTACCGATGCAGGCAGAGCAGCAGATCGTTATGCTGCATTTCCCCAGTGCGCTTAGCGCCATGCGTTCCCTGAAAGGCATTGGTGCTACGCATCTGCACGACGGACGCGGCAGCAGCGTGCTGACACGTACTCAGTTAGCAACACTTGAGCAGCACTGGCCGCAGGATGAGGCCGGTTACCGCCTGAGCTACCACTTGATGTATGGAGTTTTAACGAAATGACACGCTGGTTTATTACCGGAACCGATACCGAAGTAGGCAAAACCGTGGCCAGCGGCGCACTGTTGCAGGCGGCGAGCGCCGCAGGATTGCGCACCGCTGGCTATAAACCGGTGGCGTCCGGCTGTGAGATCACACAAGAAGGCGTCCGCAACAGTGATGCATTGGCATTGCAGCGCTACAGCAGCGTGCCGCTACGCTACGAGCAGGTGAATCCGCTGGCGTTTGTCGAGCCGACTTCACCGCATATCATCAGTGCAGAAGAGGGCAGGCCAATTGAATTTGCCGCACTTTCTGCTGGCTTACGCGTGCTTGAGCAGCAGGCGGAATGGGTGTTAGTGGAGGGCGCGGGCGGCTGGTTTACGCCGCTATCGGACACGCAGACCTATGCAGATTGGGTTGAAGCCGAGCAGCTACCCGTAATTCTGGTCGTGGGCGTAAAGTTAGGCTGCATCAACCATGCGCTGCTTACCGCTGAGGCGGTGAAAGCGCGAGGTTTATGCCTGGCGGGCTGGATTGCCAATGATATCCAGCCGCCGGGCAAACGCCATCAGGAATATATGGCCACGCTGCGTCAGCGCATTGACGCGCCGTTCCTCGGTGAGATCCCGCACCTCAGCGATGAGGCGCAGCAAGGCGATTGCGGGCGCTATCTGACACTGCCGCAATAATCCAGGTCGCCATGAATGGCGACCCTACGATGCCAGATGCCGTTTTGTACTATCTACGTCACCGTTAACCACTTATTTACGGTGATGTCATCCAACTGCGCCATTTTGCCGTGCGCCACGTTGCGTCCACGATGCAGCAGCAGAAAATAGTCGGCAACGCGGCGGATGAATGACACGTGCTGCTCCAGCAACAGAATCGTCAGACCGTATTCGCGGTTAAGCCGTCGGATAAGATTGCCCATCTCCTCTTCCAGCCACGGCGACATGCCTTCCGTTGGTTCATCGAGAATCACCAGCTTGGGTTGCAGCACCAATGCGCGCGCCAGGGCCAAATGCTGCTGTTGCTCCATCGGCAGTTCGCCGCTGCGCTGGTGGCGCATCGAATAGAGCGCCGGAAACAGATCAAAGACCATTTCCGGAATCGCACGGCTGCGATCGTCCTGCGCTGCCATTAGGGCAATCAGCAGGTTATCTTCCACGCTCATCTGCGAGAAAATGTGCCGCCCCTGCGGGACATAACCAATCCCGGTGCGGGCACGCATCTCGGCCGGTTGCAGCAGTAAATCCTCCGGCGGCGAGCCATCTTCTTGCCAGGTCATCGAGCCGCTGTTGATAGGCAAGCGGCCCATAATGCAATTAACCAACGTGGTTTTACCCATGCCTGGGCTGCCCAACACGCCGGTACAGGTACCCGGCGGCAGATCGAGATCCACATCCCACAGAATGTGATTTTGACCGTAAAACTGATTCACCGAACGTAAACTCAGCATCTGACATTCTCCTTCCAGATTATTAGCCTGAATGCTCCCGCTCTGTGTCGTCTGGCATACAGTCGTGCACGATTGATGGACACCGCTGTCGTCGGCAAAAGCCGAGGAGGACGCGTTACTCCCTGGCTTTAAACACTGCAATTCCCAGGCCAGGTTGGAAATGGAAACCGAGCAGCGCCTAAAAACGGCAAAATCAAGGTTCGAAAGTTGAGAAATGCTTAACAATTCCATGCGGTGACAAACCGGCTGCACTTCGACAGTGCTGATGGCTTAACGTTTCTGGTGCATATGATCGTTCGTAAGGCAATAACTTAGGAAAAAGTGGTATTAAAAAGGCGCGTTTCCCCTTCACAATGGGGGAGCAGAGAGGAGAAAAAGGGAGTTAAGGCTATCCGACCGGTGAGAAAAAAAAGACGAAAAATTTTTTTTTTGCCCTGAAGACGACCTGCAAGAAAATTATACACAGCTGATGGGCTTTGGGCTGGATTCACTTATCCACCATTACTGTGGATAACCTTGTGCATTAGCGACTGAAAACCGGGCGCAAGCGAGTAAATTCGCGGCCTTCATACATTATGATGAGAATCTGGGCTTTTAGGTGTAATTCAATTAAAACAGCAGGTTAGTTAAAATCAAGCCTGCGATTTATCTGCCTTGTCATCGGACTGCAATTTAATGACGCTCTCTTGACAAATGTTAAAAGCATCCTCGCTCTGGGGATAACATTGCGCAACAAGCATTTGCCTCATGCCGCTTAAAATGCACGGAAGAAATTTCCCTGCAGGAACGATTATCGTGCAACGGTACTGTGATTATGTCCAGTATTTTTTTCTGGCAAATTCGCCACAGCAGAGTAGAATTAGCAGCCTGCCCGCCGACTTCATCTGCTGGAACCGCTAAAACATGAGCAAAGCCTTTAAACTCAACTCCGCTTTCAAGCCTTCAGGCGACCAACCTGAGGCCATTCGCCGCCTGGAAGAGGGGCTGGAGGATGGACTCGCCCATCAAACGCTGTTGGGCGTAACCGGTTCAGGTAAAACGTTTACCGTTGCCAATGTGATTGCGGATCTCAATCGCCCGACGATGGTTTTGGCACCGAACAAAACATTGGCGGCGCAGCTGTACGGCGAGATGAAAGAGTTCTTCCCGGACAATGCGGTGGAGTTTTTCGTCTCTTACTACGATTACTATCAGCCTGAAGCCTATGTTCCCAGCTCCGACACTTTTATCGAAAAAGATGCCTCGGTGAACGAGCACATTGAACAGATGCGTCTCTCGGCGACCAAAGCGCTGCTGGAGCGTCGTGATGTGATCGTAGTGGCGTCGGTTTCCGCTATTTACGGTCTGGGCGATCCCGATCTCTATTTGAAAATGATGCTGCACTTAACGCGCGGCATGATTATCGACCAGCGCAGCATTCTGCGTCGTCTGGCAGAGCTGCAATATACCCGTAACGATCAGGCTTTCCAGCGCGGCACCTTCCGCGTGCGTGGGGAAGTGATCGATGTGTTCCCAGCCGAATCAGACGACATTGCGCTGCGTATTGAGCTGTTTGATGAAGAAGTTGAGCGGCTGTCGCTGTTTGATCCGCTTACCGGGCAGATTGACTCGGTGATCCCGCGTTTTACCGTTTATCCTAAAACGCACTATGTCACGCCGCGCGAGCGTATTCTGCAGGCGATGGAAGATATCAAAGTTGAACTGGTGGACCGCCGCAAGGTGCTGCTGGAGAACAATAAGCTGCTGGAAGAGCAGCGTATTTCTCAGCGTACCCAGTTCGACCTCGAAATGATGAACGAGCTGGGCTACTGCTCCGGTATTGAAAACTACTCACGCTATCTGTCCGGTCGCGGACCGGGCGAGCCGCCGCCAACCTTATTTGATTATCTGCCGGCTGACGGTTTGCTGGTGGTTGACGAATCGCACGTGACGATCCCGCAAATTGGCGGTATGTACCGCGGTGACCGCGCGCGTAAAGAGACGCTGGTGGAGTATGGCTTCCGCTTACCGTCGGCGCTGGATAACCGCCCGATGAAGTTTGAAGAGTTTGAGGCGTCCGCGCCGCAAACCATTTATGTGTCGGCCACACCCGGCAATTACGAGCTGGAAAAATCAGGCAGCGAAGTGATCGATCAGCTGGTGCGTCCAACCGGCCTGCTTGATCCGATCCTCGAAGTGCGACCGGTCGCGACCCAGGTCGACGATTTGTTGTCGGAAATCCGCAAGCGTGTCGAGATTAATGAGCGCGTGCTGGTTACCGTTTTGACCAAGCGTATGGCAGAAGATCTCACCGAATACCTTGTGGAACACGGTGAGAAGGTGCGCTATCTGCATTCGGATATCGATACCGTAGAACGTATGGAAATCATCCGCGATTTACGCCTCGGCGAGTTTGATGTATTGGTGGGCATCAACTTGCTGCGTGAAGGCTTGGATATGCCGGAAGTGTCGCTGGTGGCGATTCTCGATGCCGACAAAGAAGGTTTCCTGCGCTCTGAGCGTTCACTGATCCAAACCATTGGTCGCGCCGCGCGTAATATCAATGGGCGCGCGATTCTCTACGCCGATAAAATCACGCCATCAATGGAACGCGCGATGGGTGAAACGGAACGCCGTCGCGAGAAGCAGCAAAAATATAACGAAGAGAATGGCATTGTGCCGCAGGGGCTCAATAAGAAGATCACCGATATTCTTGAGCTGGGCAAAAACGTGGTTAAAACGCGCGGTAAAGGTAAAACCGCATCGCGCACTGCGGCAGAGGCGGAAGCCAACTATATGGCGCTTACGCCACAGGCGATGCAAAAGAAAATTCACGAGCTGGAAGGGCAGATGCAGCAACACGCGCAGAATCTGGAGTTCGAAGAAGCTGCCAGCGTGCGCGATCAGTTGCATCAGCTGCGCGAGCTGTTTATTGCGGCTTCCTGATCATTCATCCTGGTCGCCATGCATGGCGACCCTACGTGAACTCATCATGATCGCGCGGGAATGTATGGCGATCCAACGCCAATTCCGTGGGGTTTTCGTCAGGTGTGCATTGCGGCGCACCTGGAAACTAAACTGCCTGAATCGCGTGTTCCAGCGCAATGCGCAGCAGTTGGCGGTCGTGACGGTATTTAATATCGGCGGCTTCCAGCGGTTCGCGAATAATTAAACGATCTTCCACTCCGCTAATATCTGCGGCTGGACTTACCACCACCGCATCAATCACCCGTTTGCCAATGGCTTTCTCCATGATTGCCAGTTTGTCAGCAACATTCAGGCTGGCCGCTGCCGGACTCAGTTCACGACCAAGATTGCCAATAAATACCATGGTAGCGGGCGTGCGGCGCAGTGCGCGCGCCATATCTTCCATCAGCAATATTGGCATCAGGCTGGTGTAAAAACTGCCGGGGCCAATCAGAATCAAATCCGCTTCGCCTATCGCCTCGATCGCTTCGCGCGTGGGCAGCACGTTCGGGTGCAGCATCAACTCCTCGGGGGGCTGCTTCATCTCATCAATAGCGGTTTCCCCGTATACCATGTTGCCTTCGCCATCCTGTGCCACCAGATCAACAGGCTGTTCTGACATCGGAATGAGAAACGCATCCACTTTAAGCAAATTACGGATAATGTTGATGGCTTCCAGCGGACGTACGCTTAGGTGATCAAGCGCTTTCAGCATCAGGTTGCCAAGGTTATGCCCGGCCAGCTCACCATTGCCGCTAAAGCGGTACTCAAACATCGCGGTGGCGACGCTCGGTTCAGTGATCAGCTGATTGATACAGTTACGCATATCGCCCCAGGCAATGCCGCCTTCCGAGCGGCGAATGCGGCCGGTGGATCCGCCGTTATCGGTGGTGGTGACAATACCGGTTAAGCGCGAGCCCAACGGTGCCAGCGCTGACATCACGCGTCCAAGACCGTGCCCGCCGCCCAGCGCCACTACGCGATCCAAATCTGCCAGGGTTCGATTCATGTTTCTCCTTTGTCACTGCCGTCCTCGCATTGAGGCGTAGTTGAACTGATGTGCATCAATATCTGCGGCGTATTTTACCGTATCCTGTCGCGAAAATGCGGTGAAAAATACGTTATGTATCAATATATATAGCGAAATTCACTGATGGATGCTAATCGCTAATCGCGCTACCATTCGTTTTAACCGTGTTGTCCACAATGACAACAAACTCCCAAGCCTGGTTTCCTAAGTCGTGAAAGATATGGAATACAGGCCGCAGCATTGAGCTGCCAGGGTGCAGAAAGAAATGCCTGCATCTCCCGACTTTGGAAAGGTGTTCAGGTGCCACAATTTACAGATGCCTACGCGCGCAGCTTTTACTACTTGCGCCTGTCGGTCACGGATGTGTGTAACTTCCGTTGTACCTACTGCCTGCCGAACGGCTATAAGCCGAGCGGCACGCACAACAAAAGCTTTCTCTCGCTGGATGAGATTCGTCGCGTGACGCGTGCCTTTGCGGCGGCGGGCACTGAAAAAGTGCGGCTGACCGGCGGTGAACCTTCCATGCGTCGTGATTTTACCGACATCATCGCCGCGGTGCGGGAAAACGATGCCATCCGCCAGATTGCCATGACCACCAACGGATACCGCATGGCGCGCGACGTGCGAGCGTGGCGCGCAGCCGGTCTCACCCACATTAACGTCAGCGTCGATAGCCTCGACGCGCGCCAGTTTCACGCCATCACCGGACAAGACAAATTTGCCGAGGTGATGGCGGGCATCGATGCCGCCTTCGATGCCGGTTTCGAGAAAGTGAAAGTTAACAGCGTGCTGATGCGCGATGTGAACAGCCACAGCCTCAGCACCTTCCTTGAGTGGCTGCGCCTGCGGCCGATTCAACTACGCTTTATCGAGCTAATGGAAACCGGTGAAGGCAGCGATCTGTTCCATCGTCATCATATCTCCGGTGAAGTGATTCGCGACCAGCTGATTATGCAGGGCTGGCAGCGCCAGCCGCGCGGCCGCAGCGACGGGCCGGCGCAGGTGTTTCGTCATCCCGATTATCAGGGTGAAGTGGGCCTAATCATGCCGTACGAGAAAGATTTCTGCGCCAGCTGTAATCGCCTGCGCGTCTCAGCGATGGGTAAATTGCATCTGTGCCTGTTTGGCGACGGCGGCGTGTCGCTGCGCGATTTGCTGGCGTCTGACGATCAGCAAGCAGAGCTGCAGGCGCGCATTGCGCACAGCCTTGGGCAGAAAAAGCAGACGCACTTTCTGCATCAGGGCAATACCGGCATCACGCAAAACCTCTCCTTTATTGGTGGCTAAACACAGGAGTTATGGCCATGGGTAAACCTTCCGGCGAATTTATCGCCTTAAATGTAGCGGTAATGACCGTCTCTGATAGCCGTGATGCCAGTAATGACACATCCGGCGATTACCTGCGTGAAGCGCTGGCAGAAGCCGGGCATCAGGTGGTGGACCGCGCGATGGTGCCGGACAACCGCTATCGCATTCGTGCCACGGTATCGCGCTGGATCGCCAGCGACGATGTGCAGGTGGTGATTATCAATGGCGGCACCGGTTTCAACAGCAAAAACAGTACGCCTGAAGCCTTGCTGCCGCTGTTCGATCGTGAGATTGAAGGCTTTGGTGAACTGTTCCGCATGATCTCCTATGAAGAGATCGGAAGCTCAACGCTGCAGTCGCGCGCCGTTGCCGGTTTGGCCAATCAGACGCTGATTTTTGCCGTGCCGGGATCGACCAACGCCTGCCGCAGCGGCTGGGAGCGCATCATTGAAGATCAGCTGGATGCGCGTACCCGTCCGTGTAATTTTGTCTCTCATTTGAAGAAGTTGTAAGTATGTCATCCTTAACGCATATCAATGCCGCAGGCGAAGCCCACATGGTGGATGTCTCTGGTAAAACTGAAACGGTGCGCGAAGCACAAGCGGAAGCGCTGGTGCTGATGAGCGCAGAAACGCTGCAGATGATTATCGACGGCAGCCACCATAAAGGTGACGTGTTCGCCACCGCGCGTATCGCCGGCATTCAGGCGGCGAAACGCACCTGGGAACTGATTCCGCTGTGCCATCCGCTGATGCTGAGCAAGGTGGAAGTGGCCCTGATTGCTGAACCGGAACACAGCCGCGTGCGCGTCACTTCACTCTGTCGCCTGACGGGCAAAACCGGCGTCGAGATGGAAGCCTTAACCGCGGCGTCGGTCGCAGCGCTCACCATCTATGACATGTGCAAAGCGGTGCAAAAAGACATTGTCATCGATCAGCTGCGGTTGCTGAGCAAAAGCGGCGGTAAATCCGGGGATTTCAAGGCGGTGAGCCATGATTAAGGTGCTGTTTTTTGCCCAGGTTCGGGAATTAACCGGCACCAGCGCGCTGGAACTGGCACCGGACTATGCCGATGTTGCCACGCTGCGTGCGGCGTTAGCCGGGCAGGGCGACCGCTGGGCGCTGGCGCTGGAGTCTGGCAAATTGCTGGCGGCAGTGAATCAAACGCTGGTGCCTATGAGCCATCCGCTGCGCGCGGGTGATGAAGTGGCATTTTTCCCGCCGGTTACCGGAGGTTGAGCATGGAAACGCGAATTCGTGTCGGCACTGAGCTGTTCGACGTTGGCCAGGAATATAGCTTACTCTCCGCCCACGATAGCGATGGCGCAGTCGTCACGTTCACCGGCAAAGTGCGTAATCACAATCTCGGCGATGCTGTTGCGGCGTTAACGCTGGAACATTATCCCGGCATGACGGAAAAAGCGCTGGCGGATATTGTCGTCGAGGCGCGTCAGCGCTGGCCGCTACAGCAGGTAACGGTGATTCATCGCGTTGGCGAACTGTTCCCCGGTGATGAAATCGTGTTTGTTGGCGTCAGTAGCGCCCATCGCAGCAGCGCGTTCGCCGCCACCGAGTTCATTATGGATTACCTGAAAACCCGCGCGCCGTTTTGGAAGCGCGAAGCCACTGCCGAAGGCGATCGCTGGGTTGATGCGCGTGACAGCGATCATCAAGCCGCTGAGCGCTGGAGCTAGCGCGCAAAATCTTCCCGCTCCGATAGCGGCAGACCACTGAAAACGTTAAGGTACGGTTTTTGTTGGCGTCAGGGAGCAGGATGAAAACCACGAAAATTGTGAAGGGCGCAGCAGTGCTGGCTGCGCTGGTGCTGGCCGGTTGTAGCACGAAAAAAGAGCCGCAGGCACCGGCGCGTCAGCCTGCTGATGTCAAAAGTCAGATCCAGCAGCTGTTGCCCAGCGACGTGAAACAGAAATCCGCCTGGGCTGACGATATCTATACCGCTTTCCGCGTGCAGCAAATCGATCCCAGCGCCAGCAACATTTGCGCGGTGATTGCGGTTACCGATCAGGAATCCAACTTCAGTGCCGATGCGGAAGTGCCGGGCTTACCTAAAATTGCCTGGGGTGAAATCGATCGCCGCGCCGCCAAGGTGCACGTTCCGGCGTTTCTGGTGCGCACCGCGCTGCTGATTAAATCGCCGAATGGCGAAAGCTATGCGGCACGACTGGATAACGTGCGCAGCGAGAAAGAGCTGAGCGCCATTTTCGATGATTTCATTGATATGGTGCCGATGGGGCAGAAGCTATTTGGCAATCTCAACCCGATCCACACCGGTGGGCCGATGCAGGTCAGCATTGCGTTTGCCGAAGCGCATGCCAAAGGGTATCCGTATGCGGTGGATGGATCGATTCGCCGCGAGGTCTTCACCCGACGCGGTGGCATCTACTTCGGTACGCTGCATTTGCTCGGCTATCCAGCCGATTACAGCCAGATGCTGTACCGCTTCGCCGACTTCAATGCCGGCTGGTACGCCAGCCGCAATGCCGCCTTCCAGGCCGCGATCGCACGCGCCAGCGGTATCAAGCTGGCACTGGATGGCGATTTGATCATGTATGGCAGCGAGCAGGCCAGCTCCACCGAACTGGCGGTGCGCAGCCTGAGCAAGCAGCTGGATATGAGCAACCGCGAAATTCGCCGCGATCTGGAGAAGGGCGACACCGCCGACTTCGCCACCAGCACGCTGTGGAAACAGACCTTTATTCTTGCCGATAAGATGGCCGGCAAACGAGTGCCGCGTGAAATGCTGCCGGGCATTAAGCTGGAGAGCCCGAAAATCACCCGCAACCTCACCACCGCGTGGTTTGCCCAGCGCGTAAATGGCCGCTATCAACAGTGCTTGACGCGCCGTTGACGCAAACGGGTGTACACTCCACACTTACCTATTGTTTCGCATTAATGAGGTGCTTCATGGACCGATATCCACGTAATGATTCAATCGTGCAGCAGGCATCCACCTCGCTGCAGACCTATATGGCGCAGGTGTATGGCTGGATGACCTGCGGCTTACTGCTCACCGCGTTTGTTTCGTGGTTCGCTGCTCGCACACCGGCTGTCATGGAATTGGTGTTTGCGAACCGTATTACTTTCTTTGGACTGATCATCGCGCAGCTGGCGGTGGTATTTGTGCTGTCGGGTATGGTGCATCGTTTAAGCGGCACGCTGGCAACCGGGCTGTTTATGCTCTATTCGGCGCTCACCGGGCTGACGATGGCGAGTATTTTCCTCGTCTACACCTATTCATCCATTGCCAGCACTTTCTTTGTAACGGCGGGGATGTTCGGGGCGATGAGCTTCTACGGTTACACCACCAAGCGCGACCTGAGCCGTTTTGGCAGCCTGCTGTTTATGGCGCTGATAGGTATTCTGCTGGCGTCGCTGGTAAACTTCTGGCTGAAAAGCCCGGCGTTGATGTGGGCAATTACCTATATCGGCGTGGTGGTGTTTGTGGGTCTCACCGCGTATGACACGCAGAAGCTGAAAGCGATTGGTGAGAACATCAACGTGAATGACAAAGAGAACCTGCGTCGAACCTCAATTATGGGCGCGCTAACGCTGTATCTCGATTTCATTAACCTGTTCCTGATGCTGCTGCGTATTTTCGGCAACCGCCGCTAAACCTCGCATATCTTCGTAGGGTCGCCATTCCTGGCGACCAGGTCGGCGTCAATGCCGACCTTACGATGATCTTTAGCGCGAAACCGATTTCTCCATCTTCTGCTCATTCTTCTGGCGCAAATGTTTTGCGCGACTCTCCAGCCACAAATAGAGCACCAGCGCGACTAACAGCGGCAGAATAAAATAGAGCACGCGATAGGCGAGCAGCGCCGCGATAATGGTGCCGTGCGAGGCATGTTGCCCACTCAGCAGCGCCAGGAAAACCGCTTCCAACACGCCGATCCCGGCCGGGATATGAATAATGACGCCGGCAATACTGCTGATCAGCAGCACGCCCAGCACGATAGGATAATCAACCTGACGTGCCAGCAGCAGCCAAATGATCATCCCCATCACCATCCAGTTGGCGCAGGAAACTGCAAACTGAAACAGTGCCATACGCAGCGACGGCAGCTGCAGATGCTGGCCTTTCACCGTCCAACGGCGTTTCTTCGCGAAGGCACAGGCCCATAAATAGATCGCCACTGTCACTAACAGCACTGCGCCAATGATGCGCAGCGTGGTTTCGCCAATAAACCACCCGGAAGGAATGGGCACCATGCCCGCCGCGAATACCACGCCAGCCAGCAAAATATAGCCGAGCCAGTTGGTGGCGATGCTCAGCGAGAAAATGCGTGTGATGGTGTTGCCCGGCAGGCCAAGCCGCGAATAAAGCCGATAGCGCATCGCCACGCCGCCCACCCAGGTGCTGAGCGTCAGGTTGAAGGCATAGCAGATAAATGACACCAGCATTACCTGGCGTTTCGCCAGCTTATGCCCGCAGTAGGCGCGTCCAATCAGATCGTACAGGCCATACGTTAGATAACTCACTATCACCAGCACGGCGGCGCTCAGCACCACGTAACGGTTGTAGCCGACGATAACCGTATAGACATCTTCCCAGTTCACCTTGCGCGCATAGATCACCAGCAGCACGATCACCGCAATAAAAAAGAGCGCAGTAAGGATCTTCTTTGCCAGTTGCCAGCGTGGATTCTTTTTCGACATTAGGATTTTGCTCCTGGATTATCGGCTTCGACCCGATCCTGAGTTTCCATTTCGGGTTGTACGGGCGGAGCAACCTGTGACAGGCGCGGCGTATGGGCAGGCAACCAACCGGCGATGGCAGGGAAGTGGCGTAAGAAGTGGAACACAATGATACCTTTGGTCAGCTGCCACCAATTGCGCGGCGGCAGCTTGTCATCCTCTACGCGCACGCAATCGTGCTGCAGCAGCAGTTCCAGATTCTCACGCAGCGCCTGATTGAAGGCGCGATCGTGTACTATCAAATTCGCTTCCAGATTGAGCGATAAACTCAGCGGATCGAGGTTGCTCGATCCTACCGTTGACCACTGCTCATCCTGCACCGCAATTTTGCCGTGCAGCGGGCGACGGCAGTATTCATACACCTCCACGCCGCCGTCGACTAAATAGTTGTACAGCAGCTCAGCGCCCACTTTGACGATCGGCATATCGGGTTCGCCTTGCACAATCAGCCTGACGCGTACGCCGCGTTGGGCCGCGCTGCGCATCTCACGCAGTAGGCGATAGCCGGGGAAGAAGTAGGCATTAGCGATAATCACATCCTTCTTCGCCTTGCGTAGCATAGCGAGATAGTGCTGCTCGATATCGTCGCGATGTTCATCGTTATCGCGATAGACAAACAGCACCTGAGCCTCGCCAGGCAGGGCGTTGACTGCCGGACGATGCGATCGCCCGCCCCACCAGCGCCGCGTGTGCTGTTCGCTGCCCATCTGCTGCTGCACGTATTGGGTAATATCCAGCACCACCGGACCTTTTACTTCTACGGCATAATCCTGCTTGGACTGGGCGCCGTAATCGGTATTGTGCTCAGCGGAGAAGTTAATGCCGCCAACAAAGGCGATCACCTCATCGATCACCACAATTTTGCGATGCAGACGGCGGAACACATTGGTGCGCATACCAAGCACCAGCGGGCGCGGATCGTAATAGATAAAGCGCACGCCGGCGGCCGTCAGGCTATCGACAAAGTGGTCAGATAGTTCATGCGAGCCGTAACCATCCACCATCACCTCTATTTTCACGCCGCGCTGGGCCGCCTGCAGCAAGGCTTCATGCAGATCGGTACCGACTTCATCCTCGAACAGAATAAAGGTTTCCAATAGCAGCGTGCGTTCGGCGCGCGCGATAGCGCCTAGCACGCGCGGGAAGAACTGGTCACCATTTTCTAATAGACGGAGCTGATTACCGTCGCGCCAACTAAAACTCATAGGAAAATCTCCACCGCTAACGGCGCGTGATCGGACAGGTGGGACCAGGGTTTCACCGGTAACGCCCAGGGTTTACTCACCGTAGCATTGCGGATATAGATGCGATCGAGCCTCAACAGCGGGAAACGTGCCGGGAAAGTGCGGGCGGGGCGACCAGTTTTGATACTGAACACTTCCTCTAACCCGACGGCACGTTTAAGAAAGCGGTTGGCGCTCACCTGCCAGTCGTTAAAATCACCGGCCACCACGACAGGCGCATCTGGCGGCAGCGTAGCAATGAAGTCGCACATCATCTTCATCTGTGCCTGGCGGTGCTTCTCTTTCAACCCCAGGTGCACGCAGAACACATGCAGCGGTTCGCTACGATCTGGCAGGCGGATCTGGCAGTGCAACATGCCGCGTTTTTCACTTCCTGCCACAGAAATATCGCGGTTTTGATATTCAACGATGGGGAAACGTGACAATATCGCGTTCCCGTGATGTCCCTCAGGATAAACGGCGTTGCGGCCATAGGCGAAATCGTCCCACATGGTATCGGCCAGAAACTCATAGTGTGAGGTTTCCGGCCAGTTCTCGATGTGCAGCGAATGGATCGCGTGGGTGCCCATCACCTCTTGCAGGAAGACGATATCCGCGGAGGTTGCGCGGACAGCATCGCGCAATTCCGGCAGGATAAAGCGGCGATTGAAGCTGGTGAACCCCTTGTGGGTATTGATCGTCAGGACTTTAAATGAAAATCCTTGCGTATTTTGTGGCATACTGCGACGCGCTCCTTTTCATCATCAACAGCCCAAAGTGTAGTCTTTGTCACAAATGAGTGGTGTTGAGGGCTGAAAATTAGGGCGTAATCTGAAATTTGCTTTACATTGAGGAAGTTCGTCTGGCCTCCAGCCAGATACACTTGGGCGACCTGTTGGGTCTGCCAGGAGAAGAGAATGAAATGGTCTAATCGTGTTCAGATTGTTACCGGACAAACCTGTTTGCACATTGCGATGCACCTGTTGGTGGTTGCAGCGCTGGTTTGGGGCTGGAAACATAGGGCGCTGGTTGAAGTGAGCAGTACCCTGGTGGCAGCTTATGCGGTGGTATTTATTACCATGCTGGTCATGCAGCGTAGTGCCCGTTTACGTAGAATGGGTGATTCCCTTGAAGAGGTAACCACCACTTACTACTTTGGTGCAGCCATGTTAACGCTGTTCCTGATCTCCCGCTTTATCCACAACAACCTGCTGATCGGTTTGCTCGGCGTAGTGATGTTGGTTGGTCCGGCGCTGGTTTCATTGCTGGCGAAAGAGCCAGTGCAGCGCATCGAGAAGAAGCGCAGTTGATCGCTTAAGGACCGCAGTAATGCGGACCTGACGAAAAGGAGCCGAATGCGGCTCCTTTTTTTATGGATGCTGTGGCCGCGGAAAGCTGCTAAACTCGCGCCCTTACGCATGGTAGTTTGTGCCCTTTTCACACGTGAGCCCCGCGCTTGCGTCATATCCCTCCTGAAAACTACACCGCTAACGGCGGTCAGGACGGTTCGGAGTAATACACCTGCATGTCATTTGACTCTCTCGGCTTAAGTGCCGATATTTTGCGTGCGGTAGCAGAACAAGGCTACCAAGAGCCGACGCCAATTCAGCGTCAGGCAATCCCCGTGGTGCTGGCTGGTCGTGACCTGCTGGCAAGCGCCCAGACCGGCACCGGTAAAACTGCCGGCTTTACGCTGCCGTTGCTGCAGCGTCTGACTGCAAAACCGTCGACGGCGCGTGGCCGCCGTCCGGTGCGTGCGTTAATCCTCACCCCGACCCGCGAACTTGCGGCACAGGTTGGCGAGAACGTGCGCGAGTACAGCCAATATCTCGATATCCGTTCGCTGGTAGTCTTCGGTGGCGTGAGCATTAACCCGCAGATGATGAAACTGCGCGGCGGCGTTGACGTGCTGGTGGCAACACCGGGTCGTCTGCTCGATCTGGCGCATCAGAACGCGGTTGATCTGTCGCAGGTCGAAATCCTCGTGCTGGATGAGGCGGACCGTATGCTCGACATGGGCTTCATCCATGACATCCGTCGCGTGCTGGCGCGTTTGCCTGCGAAGCGTCAGAACCTGCTGTTCTCCGCGACCTTCTCTGATGAGATCAAAACGCTGGCGGAAAAGCTGCTCACCAACCCAGAACAGGTTGAAGTGGCGCGTCGTAACACCGCGTCTGAGCAGGTTTCACAGCAAGTGCATTTCGTGGATAAGAAGCGCAAGCGGGAACTGCTGTCGCTGATGATTGGTCGTGATAACTGGCAGCAAGTGCTGGTGTTCACCCGTACCAAACACGGCGCGAATCATCTTGCTGAGCAACTAAATAAAGACGGCATTACCGCCGCCGCCATCCACGGCAATAAGAGCCAGGGCGCACGTACCCGTGCATTGGCTGACTTCAAATCTGGCGGCATTCGCGTGCTGGTGGCCACAGACATCGCGGCGCGTGGCCTCGACATTGAAGAGCTGCCGCACGTGGTGAACTATGAGCTGCCAAACGTGGCCGAAGACTACGTGCACCGTATCGGTCGTACCGGTCGTGCGGCCGCAACCGGTGTTGCACTGTCGCTGGTGTGCGTGGATGAACACAAACTGCTGCGCGATATTGAGCGCCTGCTGAAGCGTGAAATCCCGCGCATTGAGCTGCCAGGTTTCGAAGTCGATCCGAGCATTAAAGCGGAACCGATTCAGAACGGTCGTCAGCAGCAGGGCGGTGGTCGCGGTCAGGGCCGTGGTCAAGGCCAGGGCCGCGGTCAGGGCGGCAACGTCTCGCGCCCGCACAGCGGCAATGCGCCACGTCCGCAGGGTGAAGCGCGTTCAGCGCGTCGTCCAGCGCAGGGCGCAGGTCAGGCGGCTCCAGCGGCGAACAGCGGTCGTCGTCGTCCGGCACCGAAGAAAACCGGGAACGCCTAACGTCATGAGGGTTTTGCTGGCGCCGATGGAGGGCGTGCTCGATTCGCTGGTGCGTGAGCTGCTCTCCGGGGTGAATGATTATGATTTGTGCGTGACCGAGTTTTTGCGCGTGGTCGATCAGCTGCTGCCGGTAAAATCCTTCTATCGTTTATGTCCTGAGCTGCATAACCATAGCCGCACGCCATCAGGCACGCGCGTTCGCATGCAGCTGCTTGGGCAATATCCCGAATGGCTGGCAGAGAACGCCGCGCGTGCGGTGGAACTCGGTTCGTGGGGCGTGGATCTCAACTGCGGCTGTCCATCGAAGTTGGTGAACGGCAGCGGTGGCGGCGCCACTTTGCTGAAAGATCCTGAACTGATCTACCGCGGCGCGAAAGCGATGCGTGAAGCGGTGCCGGATCATTTGCCGGTAACGGTGAAAGTGCGCCTTGGCTGGGATGCCAGCGATCGTCGCTTTGAAATCGCCGATGCCGTGCAGCAAGCTGGAGCCAGCGAGCTGGTGGTGCATGGTCGAACCAAAGAAGACGGCTATCGCGCCGAAAGTATCAACTGGCAGGCGATTGGCGAAATTCGTCAGCGTCTGCGCATTCCGGTGATCGCTAACGGCGAAATCTGGAACTGGCAGGATGCGCAGGATTGCATGCGCATTACCGGCTGCGATGCGGTGATGATTGGCCGCGGAGCGCTCAACGTGCCGAACCTGGCGCGCGTGGTGAAGTACAACGAAGCACCGATGCCGTGGTCCGAAGTGGTGGCACTCTTGCTGAAGTACACCCAGCTGGAGAAGCAGGGCGATACCGGCATGTATCACGTGGCACGCATCAAGCAGTGGCTTGGCTATCTGCGCAAGGCCTATCACGAAGCCGACGGCTTATTCAGTGAAGTTCGCACCCTCAAAGTCTCCGCCGAGATCGCCACAGCGATAGAGCGGCATGCGGCCGCGATAATCGCTTAATACCGCAAAAAATTGCCTGTGTATGCCGGTGCGCATCAATGTGCACCCTACGAAACCCTCGTAGGGTCGCCATTCATGGCGACCGTATCAATCAAATGTGGTTAAAACTTTATAACTAAAAAATCTGCGATCTATTAGCAGGCTAAGGTTATAGTGGTTGACTCCTTTCATCATTGTTTTCGATGCCATTTCCCATGTCTGACGCCGCTGTACTGAGTAACGCTCAGTTAAATAAACGCATTCTCTCCGTCATTATTTTCACTTTCTTTTGCTACCTTTCGGTGGGTTTACCGCTTGCGGTGCTGCCGGGATTCGTGCATAACCAGCTCGGTTTCAGCTCATTCATCGCCGGATTGATCATCAGTCTGCAATACTTCGCCACCCTATTAAGCCGCCCACATTCGGGGCGTCTGGCGGATCGCTTGGGTCCAAAACGCGTGGTGATGATGGGATTGCTGTTCTGCGGCATGAGCGGTGTGCTATCGATTCTCGCCGCGCTGTGCAGCGACGTGCCGATGTTGAGCCTGGCGCTGCTGGCGGCCGGACGTCTGTTCCTCGGCGTAGGTGAAAGCTTCAGCAGCACCGGATCCACCTTATGGGGCATGAACATCGTCGGTCCGCTGCAAACCGCGCGCGTCATCTCGTGGAACGGCGTAGCCACCTATTTCGCCATGGCGATTGGTGCGCCGCTCGGCGTACTGCTGAATCAGTGGTTTGGCATCAGCGGCTTTGCCGGTTTGGTGGCGATCATGGGCGTTGCGGGCTTCTGGATGGCGAGCCGCAAAGCGAGCGTCAGCGTCACGGCCGGCGTGCGTATTCCGTTTCATCGCGTGGTCAGCCGCGTGTGGATGTTTGGTCTGGCGCTCGGCTTTGGCACTATTGGTTTTGGCGTTATCTCAACGTTTATCACCCTTTATTTCGCCAGCCGCGACTGGAGCGGCGCGGCGTTTGCGCTCACCTTATTCAGCCTGGGCTTCGTGGTGGTTCGCCTCGGGTTTGGCCGCTATATCACCCGCTTTGGTGGCTTGAAAGTGTCGCTGGTGTCATTGGTGCTGGAGTGCGCTGGATTGCTGTTGATTTGGCAGGCCGACAGCGTGTGGCTGGTAGATGTTGGGGCATTTCTCACCGGCGGCGGCTTCTCGCTGGTGTTCCCGGCGCTTGGCGTTGAGGCGGTGAAGCGGGTGCAGCAGCAGGATCAGGGCTCGGCGCTTGGTACCTATTCGGCCTTCCTCGACTTAGGGCTGGGATTAACCGGTCCGGTGGCGGGTTTGCTGATTGGTCACTGGGGCATGCAGTCGGTGTATCTGGCGGCGGCGTTAATGGTGCTGGGTGCCTTTGGCCTGACGCTGCGTCTGCAACAGCTGCACGGCCGCCAGCCAGCCGTGCAAACTGCGAGCGATTAATACTTCTCTGGCACCACCATGTGCTCAGGTACTGGCGCGCGGCGATAGTCTTCCGAACGTTCGCGCGGCGGTAACATAACCGGTTTGGCTTCACTCTCTTCGTACGGCATCTGCTGCAGCAGATGACTAATACAGTTGAGACGCGCACGTTTTTTATCCACGCCTTGCACCACCCACCACGGTGCTTCGGGGATGTTGGTGCGTTCCAGCATCTCCTCTTTCGCCTCAGTGTAATCTTCCCAGCGGCGACGGCTTTCGAGGTCCATTGGGCTCAGTTTCCACTGCTTAAGCGGATCGTGAATGCGGCTGAGGAAACGCAGCTCCTGTTCTTCATCGGTGATTGAGAACCAGTATTTAACGATCTGGATGCCGCTGCGCGTCAGCATTTTTTCAAACTCTGGCACGCTGCGGTAAAACTCTTCCACTTCCTCTTCGTTGCAGAAACCCATGACGCGCTCCACGCCTGCGCGGTTATACCAGCTGCGGTCAAACATCACGATCTCACCGGCAGCCGGCAGATGCGCTATGTAACGCTGGAAGTACCACTGGGTTTTTTCGCGATCGTTAGGCGCGGGCAGGGCGGCTACGCGGCAGGTTCGCGGATTCAGACGTTGAGTAATACGTTTGATCACGCCGCCTTTCCCCGCCGCATCGCGGCCTTCAAACAGAATCACCACGCGATGGCCGGTGCGCATCACCCAATCCTGCAGCTTCACTAGCTCGCCCTGCAGATGTAGCAGCTCGCGGAAATAGCGGCGGCGAAACGCTTTGTCGCCCTCGGCCTGCGTCTCACCGTTATCATTGAAGCGCAGGTCGTCCAGCTCCATTTCCAGCTCTTCGTCGTAGCTGTCGTAAAACTCCTGCAGCAGACGCTGATTAAAGGTCTCGCTGTGGAAGCTGTTGTCGTGTGTCGCCATCATTTTCTCCCATTACAGGTGGATAAACAGGGCGTAAAGGAGCCCCGAAAGTAAGACAGAAACCGGCAGCGTCAGTACCCAGGCCATCGCCAGATTGCGAATGGTGGCGAGTTGCAGACCTGAGCGGTTGGCGGCCATCGATCCGGCGACGCCAGAGGAGAGTACATGGGTGGTGGAAACCGGCAGGCCGAAGACGTCGGCTGCGCCGATGGTCGCCATTGCCACCAGCTCGGCGCTGGCACCTTGCGCGTAGGTGAGATGCGTTTTGCCGATGCGCTCACCCACGGTGACCACGATGCGGCGCCAGCCCACCATGGTGCCAAGGCCCAGCGCAATCGCCACCACCACCTTCACCCACATCGGGATAAAGCGCGTGGCGGCATCCAGTTCTTTTTTTACCGCCGTCAGATTGCGCGCGGTCTCTTCCGGCAATGCCACTTTGGCATTTTGCAGATGTTTAATGGTTTCCGACGCCAGATACATCTCGTTGCGCGTGTTGGTCACCGCCTGCACCGGGATGTTCTCCACCGCGCCATAGCGGCGAATCTGGTCACCGATATCGCCCAGCATCATGCCGAGTGCAGGTAATACCTGCGGACGGTTTTGGCTGGTGCGCACGAATTCGGTCAGTACCTCGCGCGGCGCAGGCATCGCGGCGGGCGCCGGTTGCAGCGTCAGCAGCTGCTGTTCGGTGACCTGTGTTAAGGCGGCGACGCGCGGGATTTGCTCCGGCGGCAGCGAGCGGTTCAGGGCATAGGCAATCGGCATGGTGCCGACCAGAATCAGCATGATTAAGCCCATGCCTTTCTGCCCGTCATTCGAACCGTGCGCGAAGGAGACGCCGGTGCAGGTGAGGATCAGCAAGCCGCGGATCCACACCGGCGGCGGCTGATTGCCTTTCGGCGCTTCATACAGTTGGCGATTGCGGATAAACGCTTTCATCGCCAGCAGCAACAACCCGGCGCAGATAAAGCCGACAACCGGCGACAGCAGCAGCGCGTAGCCCACTTTAATCGCCTGATCCCAATCGACACCGCTGGTGCCGCTGCGCCCGTGCAGCAACGCATTCGCCACGCCAACGCCGATGATCGAACCGATTAGCGTATGGGATGAAGAGGCGGGCAAGCCGAAATACCAGGTGCCGAGGTTCCAGATAATTGCCGAAAACAGCAGCGCATACACCATGGCAAAACCGTGGCCGCTGCCCGCTTGCAGAATCAGTTCTACCGGCAGCAGCGAAATGATGCCGAACGCCACCACGCCGCTGGAGAGCAGCACGCCGAGGAAATTACAAAAACCGGACCACATCACCGCCACGCCGGGCGACAGCGAATGGGTGTAAATCACCGTGGCGACGGCGTTGGCGGTATCGTGGAAACCGTTCACAAATTCAAAGCCGAGCGCAATAATCAGCGCCACGCCAAGCAGCAGGAATGGCGTGTAGCTGGTCACCGGTGCGCCAGTCTCTTCAACGTCGTTAAACAGGTTGATGCCCGCATACAGCAGGCCAGCCATCAGCAGCAGCACAAAGATCAGGCGTGAGGCAGGACCGTTGCCTCGATTAAGGTTCGGGCGTCCGTTATGGGACGAGGAGGTCGATGCGGGTAAACTGTTTTCAGCCATAAAACACCTCAGTGTTAAATCACGATGCTCGAACGGCACCCTTTGACTTCCAGTGTGATACGGGGTTTGTATGACAGAATGATGATGGTGAACGGCCAGTGTCATATTGCTGCAACATCCCTGTCGCACCCTGTGGATCTGACCGCTTCGGAATGACCTGCTGCTATGCTCCAGCCCGTGTTACCGCTTGCCTCCCTGCCGGACTTCAATAACGAAGTGGCCGGACTGATTCATGGTTATCTGTTTACCCCGGCGTCGCCGCCACAGCGGTTAAATGCGCGTGAAGCCTCACAATTGGCGCAGCAACAGCTGCCGGAATCGACCTTTCTTTGGCTGCACATAAATCTTAATCACGCACGTGCTGAACGTTGGGTTCAGGACCACTTTGGCGTAGACCGCGATTTTTTCGATGAGATACATTCAGCTTCACCGCGCACCCGTTTAGCCCATCAAAACGATGCGCTGCTGGCGGTGCTCAATGACGTCACCTTCAGTAAAGAGGAGCGCAGCACCCAGAATGCCACGCTGTGGATGTGGTGCTGCCCGCATGTGATTGTCACCGCGCGCTTTCGGCCCGTTGGCATGATTGAGCGTATGCATCAGCAGATCGACAAGCTGGTGTTTGCGGAGTCCGATGCGATGCTGCTGTGGCTGCTGGGCGAGCAGGAGGCGCAGCTGGAACAGGTGGTGCGTCGCTCCAGTCAGGCGGTGGACGCCATTGAAGAGCGCCTGTTGAGTGCGGCGATCAAAACTAACCGTCATGAACTGGGTCATTTACGCCGCATGCTGTTGCGCGTGCAGCGCCTGCTGGCACCCGAACCCGCGGCGCTGTTTCGTTTGCTAAATCGCCCGCCTCAATGGCTAAAGCGCGAACCGCTGGGTGAGCTGCGTATCTTCACCGAAGAGTTCAGCGTGGCGCTGAATGATTTGGCTGGGCTAATGGAGCGGATCCGTTTGTTGCAGGAAGAGATTGCCGCGCGTCTGATGGAGCAGAGCAACCGTACGCTGTTCTTGCTTACGGTGATAACCGTGCTGGCGCTGCCGATCAATATCGTGGCGGGTTTTTTTGGCATGAACGTCGGCGGCATTCCGCTGGCGAGCAATCCGCATGGCTTTCTGCTGCTGGTGTTAGTGGTGCTGGCGTTCACGTTAGTGGCGGGCTGGCTGGCATTTCGACGACCGCGTGATTGAGGTGGCCAGGTCGCCATAAATGGCGCCCCTACATAACCCTGATGATTTTTTCGTAGGGTCGCCATTCATGGCGACCTGGCTAATCGCACGCACAAAAAAGCCAGCCCGCAGGCTGGCTCATCACAACACGTAATTACAGGCTGGTAGCCGGCTGAGCAGCAGGCGCTGCGCCGTTAGCACCCTGCGGCGTCATCGGTTCTTCTTTCGGCGTTGCGTCAGAAGATTCTTGTACCGGCACCGGTGCTGGCTGGGCTTCACCTGCTGGGCCATTAATTTTGATCGGCATACCGTTACGCGCCTGGATTGCGTTATTCACCGCATCCTGGTTGGTGCTGGCATCGGCAATCACTTTGGTCACCGCAGACGTCAGGTTAATCGGCACCAGCTCACGAGAGTTGAACTGCTCTTCGGTGGTCGACAGCGGATTGTGGACTTCAATGTAGCGCGAACCGTCTGGCTCAACGCTCGCTTTCACCGGCTGATCGATGAACTGGACGCGGGTGCCGACTGGCACGTTGTCGAACAGCCATTTAATGTCGTCAGAGCGCAGACGCACACAGCCGTGGCTCACGCGCAGGCCGATGCCGAAGTTGGCATTAGTACCGTGAATGGCATACAGGCGGCCAATGTAGAGCGCATGCAGTCCCATCGGGTTATCTGGACCCGCCGGGAACACGGCTGGAATGCTTTCACCACGCGCTGCGTATTCCGCGTGCATCGCTTTGGTTGGCGTCCAGGTTGGGCCATCTTTCTTACGCTCAACCTTGGTGATCCAGTTCATTGGCGTATCTTTACCCAATTCGCCGATGCCGATTGGCAGCACGACCACGGTCTTGGTGCCTTTCGGGTAATAGTAAAGACGCATCTCAGCGCTGTTGATCACGATGCCTTCACGCGGCGCGTCAGGCAAAATCAGCTGCTGCGGGATGATCATTTTAGTGCCAGCTTTCGGCAGATAAACGTCAACACCCGGATTGGCTTCGAGCATATTGCTGAGGCCCATCTGATACTGCGCAGCAAAGGCTTCCAGCGGAAGTTTGCTGTCATCAGGAACGGTGATTTCAATATTTTCGCCGATCAGACGGCTATTAGCCGGCGGCAGCGGATAGACTACTGCAAATGCCGACTGGCTGAACGCCGCCAGTGCGAGGGCGAGTGAAGCGAACGCGCGAATGCTCATTTTCATGTTTTTCAAGTCGTTATGGCCATGTTTCAGGCTTGTCAGTGTGTCGAATCCATCGTGGTCAGTATGACCCGCTGCGCATTATATGTGCATTGGTGCATTGATGGAAATCAGGATTTTCGCTGGCTGAAGATACTTTACGCAATTCCTTGTGTTTACCAGACAATTCTCTTAGCTCCTCAGCCCAAAATGTGAATTTTTAAGGCTGCCACAGCGTCACTTCATTACTCAATTTACGATTGAGGAAAAAAGCGGCACTGATCAGCGCCAGATGCGACAGCGCCTGCGGCATATTACCCAATGCATTGCCGTGAGAGGTAAATTCTTCGGCGTACAGGCCAACCGGATTGGCGTAGCTCAGCAGCTTCTCAAACTCAAAATGTGCTTCATGCACCCGCCCGGCGCGCGCCAGACACTCTACGTACCAGAAGGAGCAGGCCGCAAAGGAGCCTTCTCCGCCACTTAATGCATCGGCAGGCGTCTCATGAATGTTATAGCGGCGCACTAAACCATCGCTCACTAAATGGGTTTTAATCGCATCCAGCGTGGCCAGCCAATCTGGATCGGTTGAGCTGACAAAGCGCACCAGCGGCATCAGCAGCATCGAGGCATCAAGGAAGTTTCCGCCACGTGTCGCGGTGAAGTGGCCCAGCTCAGGATTCCAGAAGTTTTGCCAGATATCATCGCGGATCTCGCTGCGCACGCGATCCCAGCGTTCATAGGGCATTGGCAGCGAACGCTTCATACCCAGCCGCAGTGCGCGATCGAGTGCCACCCAACACATTAAACGCGAATGCAGGAAATGCTCCGGTTCACCGCGCATCTCCCAAATGCCGGCATCGGGTTGATTCCAGTTCACGCAGACATAATCGATCATGTCGGAGACATACTTCCAGCCGCGCTGCGAAATCGCCTCGCCATATTTGTTGGCGAGATAAATGGCATCCATCAGCTCGCCGTAAATATCGAGTTGGGTTTGGCGCCAGGCATCATTGCCGATGCGCACCGGACGTGAATTAGCGTAGCCGGAAAGATTGAGCAGCTCGGTTTCATGCAGCTCGGTGCCGCTATCCAGGCGATACATCACCTGCAGATGTGGGGTGTCGTCGTGACTGTGCTCAACGCAGCGGCCGACCCACTTAGTGAAATCTCGCGCTTCTTCGGTGTAGCCAAGGCGCATCAGCGCATACATGCTGAACGAGGCGTCGCGAATCCATGAGGCGCGATAATCCCAGTTGCGCTCACCCCCCAATTCCTCCGGCAAACCAAAGGTGGCGGCGGCGGCAATCGAACCGTGCTGATGTGAGGTCAACAGCTTGAGCGCCAGCGCCGAACGCGTCACCTGTTCCTGCCAGCGCCCACGATACGAACTGTGGCTGCTCCAGCGTCGCCAATATTCCAGCGTGTCGCGGAAGCACTGTTCGGTGGCAATTTTCGCCACGTTTGGATCGTCATCGTTACCAAAAATAAACTCGGCGCACTCACCGGCTTTCAGGGTGAACTCCGCCACTGCGCTGTGGTTCTCGCGCGTCATCACCACCGTGGCGCTGAGGCGTAAAGCCGGTTGTCCTGCGGCCAGAAAAGCGATACCACCAGGACGCACTTCGGTGGTGGTTTCTGCGCGCGCATAATCGTGGCGCGGCGCGCACAGCAGATGGAACTTCGCCGTGCCGCGCACCATTTTCACGCGACGTACCAGACGCGGCACTTTGCTGTGCTCGTCGCAGATCGGCATGTAATCGGTGATCTCCGCCACGCCCGCATCGTCCAGCCAGCGGGTTTGCAGAATATTGGTATCGGGCAGATAGAGCTGCTGCTGGCGGGCATTTTTCCAGTCGGGGGCGAGAGAGAAGAGTCCGGCTTCGTCGCTATCGAGCAGCGCAGCAAATACCGAAGGGCTATCAAGCTCTGGCCAGCAGAGATAATCGATGGTGCCGTCGTTGGCGATCAGTGCGCAGGTGCGTAAATCACCAATCACACCGTGGTCGTCTATTCTGCGTTTAATGTCGCTCATCTTGCCCCCCTTTGCGGTATGTAATGGTTAACTATAGACGCAACGGCAGATTCGGCGGCACTGAGGCACAGAAGGATAACTTCTATACTGTTAAGACACCCTCAATCAGGAGAATGTTATGAGTTCAGGAAAACAGAAAGTCGCCGTGGTTACCGGTTCCAGTTCTGGCATTGGTCGCAGTTGTGCGGTGATGCTGGCCGAAGCGGGCTATACGCTTGGCATCACCTGGAGTTCGGATGAAGAGGGCGCCCAGGAAACCGCACGTATGGTGGAGAGTCGTGGACAGATGGCGCAGGTGCGGCAGGTTGCCCTTGCCGATCCGCAAGCCGGCGGGCAACAACTGGCGCAGCTGATCAACTCGCTGGGGCGCATTGACGTGCTGGTGTGCAACGCGGGCGTGATGACCAAAGCTGACTTTCTCGATGTCACTTTTGAGGATTGGCGCAAAGTGTTTAATGTGGATGTCGATGGTGCTTTTATCTGTGGGCAGATTGCCGCAAGGCATATGGTCGATCAGGGCGACGGTGGACGTATTATCAATATCACTTCGGTGCATGAACACACGCCGCTACCGGACGCCAGCGCCTATACCGCCGCGAAACATGCACTCGGTGGCCTGACCAAATCAATGGCGTTGAGCTTATTGCCGCACCATATTTTGGTCAACGCGGTGGCGCCGGGCGCAATTGCCACGGCGATGAATGATATGAAAGATGACGAGCAAGGCCGACGTATGCCGGAGATCCCGATTGGACGTCCCGGCGATACGCGTGAGGTGGCGAGCTTAGTGGCCTGGCTCTGCTCGGAATGGGCAACCTACACCACCGGACAATCTTTCATTGTCGACGGTGGTTTTATGCTGGCGAATCCGCAGTTTAAAGGTTATCACTCGTAATTAACCCGCGCGGCGGCGGTTCCAGTGGCGAATAATGTAGCGCAGCACGATGCCAAAAATAACCGCCGCCGCTAACCACAATACGGGTTTGAGGTGCTGATCGATCTTATGCAGCCACGGCGCAACGATCTCGCCAGCAAAGTAGCCGATAGAGACAAAAATCAGTGACCATAGCGCGGCGCCGATGACGTTAAGAATAAAGAAACGCAGCGGCTTAAGGCGGCTGGTGCCAATGATGATTGGCCCCACAATGCGGAAGCCATACATAAAGCGCACGCCGATGACGAATAAACTAGGGTGTTTCTGAATCAGCCGATTGGCTTTGCCAATGGTTTCCTGATGTTTGCGGAAACGGCGCAGAATGCGTGTACCGTAGCGGCGTCCCAGCCAAAACAACAGCTGATCGCCAATAATGCCGCCAATCATCGCGGCCAACACCACGCCGGTGAAGTGCAGCAAGCCTTCATGCGCCGCAACCCCGCCCAGTAAGGTGAAGGTTTCTCCTTCGGCGATACAGCCAATCAGCAGCGCCAGATAGCCGTATTGGCTAATTAATCCATTGATATCGAGATGCAAATCATCCTCCCTGTAAATGTTGAGACTGTTACCAGTTTATACGCCAGCGCCTTTATTTGTAGGGTTAGCCGCAAAAACAGCGGCGACGATTATACTTGAGAGACGCTGCCTGCGTTGTCGAGGTCTTTTGCTTTAGGGGCAGCCCCTTGCATTAGAGGAGTAACCGTATGAATCATGTCTGGGGTTTACTGGCGCATCCTGGTCAGGAAATGCGCGATATTAAACAGGAAAATGAGAGCGTTTCGCACCATTACACCCATCATGTTCTGCTAATGGCGGCGATCCCGGTGATCTGCGCCTTCATCGGCACCACGCAACTGGGCTGGAATCTGGGCGAAGGGCAGTTCGTACTACTCAACAGGCTGACCGGTATCGGTTTGGGCATTCTGTTCTACCTGATGATTCTTGGTGGCGTTGCCGTGATGGGGCGTGTGATTCACTGGATGGCGCGTAATTATCCGCAGCGCCCGAGCCTGCAACGCTGCACCGTGTTTGCGGGCTATGTGGCAACGCCGCTGTTCCTTAGTGGTTTGGTGGCGCTCTATCCGCTGGTGTGGCTGTGCGTATTGGTCGGCGCGATTGCGCTGGTTTACACCGGTTATCTGCTTTACGTCGGGATCCCGGTATTCCTGAGTATTGACCGTGATGAAAGTCTGCGCTTCTCCGGCTCAACATTGGCGATAGGGGTGCTGGTGTTCGAGGTGCTGCTGGCGCTGACGGTGGTTATCTGGGGATATGGTCCACGGTTATTCTGAGGCTATCCTGGTCGCCATGAATGGCGACCCTACAAAACCGCCCCCTTAAGGTCGCCATTCATGGCGACCGACAAACGAAATCGCACTCAACCCAAAAGGTCGCCATTCATGGCGGCCTTTTAACGCCTGGAAACAATCTCGTTAAGAAATTTCTCAGGGAAGTGCGTATGATACTGCAGCCAGCCCGCATCCCGTCTGGCTTGATGTGGGCGGCCTGTGTGTTTACACAGCGCAAAACTCCTGACCGGATTTTTTTGACACGATGTCTGCAAAAATGCGTATTTCCCTGCTGTCGCTGGCGCTGTTTGTCGCCGCGCCAGCCGCTGTGACACCCGCGCTCGCTGCGCCGGCCGTACTCTCAAACCTGGCGCCGATTGCCCAACCGCAAATCGCCTCCGGCAGCGCGATGATCGTCGATCTGGAAAACAACAAAGTGCTGTTTTCCAGTCATCCTAACCGCGTACGCCCAATTGCTTCGCTGACCAAGCTAATGACGGCGATGGTGGTACTGGATGCCAAACTGCCGATGGATGAAATGCTGTCGGTCGATATCAGCCACACGCCTGAAATGCGCGGCGTATTTTCCCGCGTCAAACTGAACAGTGAAATCAGCCGCCGCAACATGCTGCTGCTGGCGCTGATGTCGTCGGAGAACCGCGCGGCCGCCAGCCTGGCGCACCACTATCCGGGCGGTTACGATGCTTTTATTCGTGCCATGAATGCCAAAGCACGTGCGCTCGGTATGACGCATACGCGTTATGTGGAACCGACCGGCTTGTCGATTCAGAACGTTTCCAGCGCGGAAGACCTGATAAAGCTGGCGAAAGCTACACGTCAGTACCCGCTGATTGGTGAGTTAAGCACCACCAAAGAAGACACGGCGGTATTTAAACATCCGAATTATGCGCTGCCGTTCCGTAACACCAACCATTTGGTGTACAAAAACGACTGGCGTATCCAGCTGACCAAAACCGGTTATACCGATGAAGCGGGGCACTGCCTGGTGATGCGCACGGTGATCAATAACCGTCCGGTGGCGCTGGTGGTACTGGACGCGTTTGGAAAATACACCCATTTTGCCGATGCCAACCGTCTGCGTGACTGGCTGGAAACCGGTAAAGCCGCACCGGTTCCGGCCGCGGCGCTGGCGTACAAAAAGCAGAAGTCAGGCCTGACGGCCAGCAATAGCGAGGCGGAATAGCGCGCTTGTTTTGGTCGCCATGAATGGCGGCCCTACAGGTCATCGGCGGTATGTCGTAGGGTCGTCATTCATGGCGACTCCATTCACCTCGGTTTACCTGCAAAAACGCTTATCGTTAGCGCCAATGTTTTACACCTTCATTCCTATAGTTTCAGTGTCGGCAACGTCTTAAACTAGCCGCCATTCATCTGCACACGTGCGTTTATCGGCTGTTATTACGCTGGAATCTTATTAAACATGTTCAAGTTCCGTTCCTTACTTACGCCATTTTTACTGCTGCTGGTGCTGTTAACCCCGGCGCTGAGTTTTGCAGACGACAGCGCGGCCGCGAATCAGCAAGAGGACGCTGCCCCCAAAGTTAACGCCTTGGTCGAGCTGCCTAAAATGCAGAAAATCCTCGATAAAATTAAAGGCCAGGTCTCGGGCGATACCAACGAAAGCCAGCTCAACCAGCTCAATGAGATGGCGCTGGAGCTTTCGGGGAATGCCGAAACCCTTGGTCAGGCACTCATTCCGCAGCGTCAGCAGCTGGATGCACAGCTGGCGGTACTCGGTCCGGCGCCCAAAGCCGACAGCGGCGTGAAAGAGACGCCGGAGGTGACGCGCAAGCGTGCGGCGCTGGAGAACCAAAAAGGTAAGCTAGACGACCAAATCAAGCAGGCCGATGGCATCAAAAACGGTGCGCTGGTGCTGTCATCGCAGATCGTTAACCTGCGTCGTGACCAGTTAAAAAGCCAGCTGGCACTGAACTCGGGCAGTATTTTCGGCCCGCGTTTCTGGTCACCGATCTTCAGCAGCCAGGATCTCGACGCCGAGAAAATCAGTGATTTTCGCGATGAACTACAAGACACCGCCGCGCTATCGTGGGAATCGGGCTGGCGCTTTGGCACCATCGGTTGGCTGGTCGCCGCGATGCTGGTGATGACGCTCGGCCGTCGCTACGGCGAAGAGTTTCTGGCGTGGGTGAGCATTAACAAAATGCCGGAAGGGCGTTTACGTCGTAGCTTCCTGGCGGCCGCGATAGCCTTGACCACACTTGCGGCCGTTGTGCTCACCTTCAACTTCCTTGCGCTGGCCTTTACGCGCCGCGATGAGGTCTCTGGCGACGTGCAGGATTTTGTTGAGCGCCTGGTGCAGCTCAGCGTCTACTGCGGCTTAATTGCTGGATTGGGGCGGGCGTTTTTGTCTACGCGTCGTCCCAGCTGGCGTTTGCCTGCCATCTCCAATGAAGTGGCGCAGGCGCTGAAACCGTTCCCGCCCTTTACCGCGGCGCTGGTGTTTGTTTTCCAGACGGTTGAGGCGTTTAACTACAGCGTGGGAACCAGCCTCAATACCACGATTTTTGCAAACGGCTTGACCGCATTGCTGATTGGCTGCACCGGCCTTGCTATCAGCATGCGCGTGAACCGCGTGCGTCGTCGCATGGCGCAGGCCGGCCACCAGCCTGAAGCACGCTCCACTCTAGTTGGCTTAGTACAGCTGGCGTTGATGCTTACGGCGCTGGCGATCCTGATCTCTCTGATCATTGGCTACGTTACGCTGGCACGCTTCCTCAGCTACGAGGTGATTTGGTGCGGCATTCTGTTTGGCTCGTTCTACTTCCTCAGCCATCTGGTACAGGACGGCTGTGAAAGTCTGTTCTCCACCAGCAATGCAACGGGCAAGCGGCTGCAAAGCTCACTCAATATTGATGAGCGCCACTTGCAACAGGCGGCTACGCTGCTGAGCGCGTTGGGTAAAACCTTGCTGATTGCTATCCTCGCGCTGGCGCTGCTCAACGGCACCTTCGCCTCCTCAACGCCGATAGAGCTGATTCAGAAGGTGATTGAGTTCTGGGGCGGCAAAGGAATGGAGTCGCTGAACATTGTGCCGGCGCACATGGTTAACGCGATTCTCTGCCTGGTAGTGGGCATTTATGTGCTGCGCTCGGTGCGTCGCTGGCTGGATAAAGACTTCCTGCCAAAAACCACCATGGATGTCGGCATGCGCGTGTCGCTGGTGACGCTGTTCAGCAACATTGGTTACGTGCTGGTTATTCTGCTGACGCTGTCGATTATGGGCTTGCAGTGGAACAAGCTGGCGTGGATCGTCAGCGCCTTATCGGTCGGCATCGGTTTCGGCTTGCAGGAGATTGTGAAGAACTTCATCTCCGGTCTGATTTTGTTGACCGAGCGTCCGGTGAAGGTGGGCGATTTGGTGAGCATCAGCGGCATCGAGGGCGATATTCGTCGTATCAACGTGCGTGCCACGGAAATTCAGCTCAGCGATAAATCCACGGTGATTGTGCCGAACTCCCAGCTGATCTCGCAAAACGTGCGTAACGCCACCATGGGTAACGCGCAGGGCGTGGTGACCATTCTGCTGACGTTCCCATTGGATATTGATCCGGTGCGGGTGCGGGAAATTCTGCTGGAAGTGTATCAGGAGAACGAGCGCATCCTGGAAACGCCTGAGCCGTCCGTTTCGTTCAAAGATTTAACGCCAGCGGGGATCGTGTTGAGCGTCACCGGCAACGTTGCCAGCCAGCGCCAGATTTCCGGTGCCAAGAGTGATTTGCTGTTTGATATTCTCACGCGTCTGCGCAAGGAGGGTATTGTGCTTTCCACGCCGCAAACCATGATCATTGAACGCCGCGCGCTTCCGGCGGCCGCGCAAGAGCAGCAGGGCGAGCAACTGCCTTAATTTCAGCGCGTCATGTGACCAGGTCGGCATGAATGCCGACCCTACATGTAAGGTGGCCATTGATGGCCACTTTTTTAACAACCGCACTTAGATTTTTACCGCCCAACCCTTGTGCTTGCTGGTTTTACCAATTCCCGGATTGAAACTATTAGTAGGATCCAGCTGACGATAAAACGCCTGCAGCTGCGGTTTCGCCTGATACAGATGTCCAACGTTATGCTCAGCCGGATACTCCGCGCCGCGCTCGGCTAAAATCGCCAGCATCTTCTCTTTCAACGCATGCGCATCGACGCCCTTTCTGACGATGTAATCCTGATGGAACACATGGCAGAAGAAGTGGCCGTAATAGAGGCGGTGGCTGAGATCCTTATCAAACTCGGCGGGCAGGCGCTCAAACCACTCCTCATCGTTACGGCGCAGCGCAATATCCAACGCCAGAATATCTTCCACTTCGTCAGCATGCACCGCGTGATAGCGCACAGCCGCACCGGCAGCGGCAAAGCGATGCAGGAACGCGTGCGCGCCCTCTTTGGCATCGCAGGCGAAGAAGGCGCCGCCGCCTTCGCGGAAATATTCGGTCAGATACGCCTGCGCTTCAGCAACGCCGTCGCCGGACATCTTCAGCATCAGATGGTGTTCATATTTGTCGCGATACTGCTTAAGACGTTTGGGCAGATGCGCCGGTAACCAGCCGCTGACGCGCTGCAACAGGCGATCGGTAAGATGCGGTTTTACCCAACTCAGCTTGCTCAGCCAGGCATCAACGCGGCCCTTAAGGGTAAAAAACAGCGGCATTTTATCGGTGCCGAGCTTGTCGATCATCACGAAGGTATCTTTGCCATACACCTCAGCGATATCGAAAATGTCGCGGTGCATATATTCACCCGCCACCGGCAGATGCGTAAATTCTGCCAGAATATGACGGCGAATATCGCCCAGCTCAGCCGGATCGTTGGTGCCGATATAAAATACCTGCTGCTGCGGTTCGGTAGGGAAGGTGTCGAGACGCACGGCAAATACTGCCAGCTTGCCCGCGCAGCCAGACGCTTCGAACAGGCGGCGCTCATCGGCATTAAAGCGCGCCGGGGTGTCGGCAGTGATATCGCGCACGCGCTCGGCATATTCATGATCGGAGGCGTGGCGCTCATCCCAACGCACATCGTTCTGCTGCCAGCGATCGTCATCCAAACGCCCCAACATCTCCTCCGGCGAATGGCCAAGATCGATGCCAAGATGGTTTACCAGCTTGAGTTTGCCGCTGGCATCAATCTGCGCGTACAGGGCCATTTCACTGTAGGCCGGACCGCGTTTGATCAACGAACCGCCTGAGTTATTACAGATTCCGCCCATTACCGATGCGCCGATACAGGAGGAACCGATAACAGAATGCGGCTCACGTCCTAACGGTTTCAGCACTTTTTCCAACTGATACAGCGTGCTGCCAGGGAAGGCGAGGATCTGTTTGCCGTCATCGATCAGATGCAACTTATCCAGCCGCAAGGTGCTGATGATGACCACCGGACGATCGTAATCATTACCGTGCGGCGTGGAACCTTCCGTCAGACCGGTATTGGCGGCCTGCATTAAAATAATGGCATCGGCGCTAACCAGCGCTTGCAACGCACGCCATAACTCCAGCAGCGAGCCGGGAAAAATCACCGCCAGCGCGTCGCCTTCGCCCGAGCGAAAACCTTTGCGGTAGCGCGCGGTCTGTTCTGCATCGGTTAACAGGTGTGACGAACCCACCAGACGACGCAGTTCGGCGAGCAGAGTAGGGTGCGAAGTGTTGTTATTCATTGGCCTATCCTTGTCTTTAACATGGCGCTTCTACTGTAGCACGCGTCTGCGGTAGGGTCGCGGTGTGACATCGGCAGCTACCTGCTATCCTCATCTTGTGGCAAACTGCCCCGGTTATTTCGATATTGCGCAGTCACTTAAGAGAGCCCGACCTGATGAAATGGATTTACTCTGTTAGCCTCGCTGTTTCCTTAGCCATGCAACCTGCGTTTGCAGACGATTTGTTTGGCCCACATGCCATGACCGAGCAGGCGCGCGACGCCTTTGTTAATCAGCTGCTTAGCAAAATGACCCTTGATGAAAAAATCGGGCAGATGCGTTTGATTAGCGTCGGACCGGATACACCGAAAACGGCGGTTCGCGACATGATTCAACACGGTCAGGTCGGGGCCATTTTTAATACCGTAACGCGACAGGATATTCGCGCCATGCAGGATCAGGTGATGCAGCTCAGCCGCCTGAAAATCCCGCTGTTCTTTGCCTATGACGTGGTGCACGGTCAGCGCACCATCTTCCCGATTCCGCTTGGCCTGGCGGCCAGCTGGGATCTGGATGCGGTGGCGGAAGTCGGGCGCATATCGGCCTATGAAGCGGCGGATGACGGCCTGAACATGACGTGGGCACCGATGGTGGATGTATCACGCGAACCGCGCTGGGGTCGCGTTTCGGAAGGTTTCGGTGAAGACACCTTCCTGACGTCACAAATGGGCGGCACCATGGTGAAGGCCATGCAGGGCAAAAGCCCGGCGGATCGCTTCAATATCATGACCAGCGTAAAGCACTTTGCGCTTTACGGTGCGGTGGAAGGCGGGCGTGATTACAACACCGTCGACATGAGCCCGCAGCGCATGTTCCAGGATTATCTGCCGCCGTACAAAGCCTCGCTTGATGCGGGCAGCGGCGGCGTGATGGTGGCGCTTAACTCGATCAACGGCACCCCGGCTACGGCCGATAGCTGGTTGCTGAAAGATCTGCTGCGCGGTGACTGGAAGTTTAAAGGCATTACCATTAGCGATCACGGCGCGATCAAAGAGCTGCTGAAACATGGTGTGGCCAGCGATCCGCAGGACGCGGTACGCATCGCCGTGAAATCGGGCGTCGATATGAGCATGAGCGACGAGTACTACAGCAAATATCTGCCGGGCCTGGTGAAAAGCGGCGCGGTGAGCATGGCGGAAGTTGATGATGCCGCGCGTCATGTGCTGAACGTCAAATATGACATGGGGCTGTTTAACGATCCTTATAGCCATTTAGGGCCGAAAGGCAGCGATCCGCAGGATACTAACGCCGAAAGCCGTTTGCATCGCGCCGAAGCGCGTGATGTGGCGCGTAAAAGTATTGTGCTGTTAAAGAACTGGCATGAAACGTTGCCTCTGAAGAAGGACGCCACCGTGGCGTTAGTGGGGCCGCTGGCAGACAGTCAACGCGACATCATGGGCAGCTGGTCAGCGGCGGGCGTCGCCAAACAATCGATTCCGCTGCTGCAGGGCATGCGTAATGCGATGGCGGGCAAAGGCACCGTGCTGTATGCCAAGGGCGCAAACATCACTGACAACAAAGGCATTCAGGATTTCCTCAATCTGTACGAGCAGGCGGTGAGCGTGGATCAACGTTCGCCGCAGGCGCTGATTGACGAAGCGGTAGCACAGGCGAAAAAAGCCGATGTGGTGGTGGCTGCCGTCGGCGAAGCGCAGGGCATGGCGCATGAAGCCTCAAGCCGTAGCGATTTAGTGATCCCACCAAGCCAGCAAAAATTGCTGGCGGCGCTGAAAGCCACCGGCAAACCGCTGGTGATCGTGCTGATGAACGGCCGTCCGTTGACGGTGGTGAATGAAGATAAACAGGCTGATGCGATGCTGGAAACCTGGTTCAGCGGCACCGAAGGCGGTAACGCTATTGCCGATGTGCTGTTTGGTGACTACAACCCGTCGGGCAAACTGCCGGTTTCCTTCCCGCGTTCAGTGGGACAGATCCCGATTTATTACAACCATCTGCCAACCGGGCGTCCTTACAACTTCGCCAAGCCGAACAAGTATACGTCGCACTATTACGACGCCATCAACGGCCCGCTTTATCCGTTTGGCTATGGCCTGAGCTACACCACCTTTAGCGTATCGCCGGTGAAGATGTCATCGCGTACCATGCCGCGTAATGGCTCGGTGGAGGCGTCAGTTACCGTGACCAACACCGGTAAACGCGATGGTGCTACCGTGGTGCAGCTGTATCTCAACGATCCGGTCGCCAGCATCAGTCGCCCGGTGCAGGAGCTGCGTGGTTTCCAGCGCATTATGCTGAAAGCCGGCGAATCGCAGACGGTGAAGTTTAAGATCGATGTTGATGCGCTGAAGTTCTGGAATCAGAAGATGCAGCAGGTGGCGGAGCCAGGCAAAATCAACGTGATGATTGGCCTGGATTCGGTGCGTACGCAAGATGCGCAGTTTGATTATCTCTAAGTAAGGTTGTTGCGCTCTTTGGCCCGGTCAGCATGAATGCTGACCCTACGTGTTATGCTTCACTGATTTTGTAGGGTCGGCATTCATGCCGACCGGGTTAACGAGCACATAATTCAATGAACATCCGCGACCGCATCCAACAGCAAGTCTTCCGCCTCAACGGCTTATCCCTCAACGAATTTGATATCTCGCAGCCACCCGGCGATCCGGGATTATTTGGCCCAGACCACGTCATCTGGCGCGTGCATGGTGACTTTGCCTCGATGCTGTGCGGCGGCATCAGCGCTTTAATGCTGCAAATGCTGCATCCGGCTGCACTGGCCGGCGTATGGGATCACTCCAACTTCCGTCAGGACATGATGGGGCGTTTGCGCCGCACCAGCCAATTTATCGCCGTCACCACTTTCGGCAACACCGCTGATGCCCAAACCCTCATCGAACGCGTCAAACGTATTCATCTGCGCGTCACCGGCTGCGATAACGCGGGCAAGCCTTATGCCGCTAGCGATCCGCATCTGCTCACCTGGGTACACGTGGCGGAAACCAGCCGCTTTTTGGCGGCGCATCTGCGCTATAAAAATCCCCAGCTCAGCCAGGCCGAGCAGAATCGTTATTACCAGGAGGCGGCACGCGTTGCGGAAGCGCTTGGCGCTCAGCAGGTGCCGAAAAGCGTGCAGGCGGTAGAGGACTATTTACACATGATGCGCCCGGCGCTGATTTACGATGAACGAACGCGGGAAGTGTTGCAGCTATTAATCAACGCACCTGCGCCAAGCTGGCAGGCGAAACCCGCCATGCGCGTGATGCTAACAGCCGGTATGGGATTGCTGCCGCCGTGGGCGCAGCAGCAGATCCAGCGGCCGATTGGGCCAGCGCATCAATGGCTGGTGGATAAAGAAATGGCGGTGATTGGCGGGTTGCTGCGCTGGTCAATTCAGCGCGGCGCTTACTCACGCGCTATGCAGCGCATGGGGCGCTGAGCATCAAGGGTGCGCATGCACTTTGAGAGTTTTACCCTTGTGTCACATGGCGCGAGTGCCGATCCTGCTCTATTCTCGGGGAAAATGGATTCCTCCAGGTAATATCGAGGCGCTATGACCCACCAACCTCTGATTGCTGAGGTGCCGAATCAGCAACACACATTAACCGCGATCGTCGAGCAGGATGCGCGCACGGCCTATTTTTATATCTGGCCGAACGATCTGTTTCGCAGCCAGTATGCGGTGCGCGGCTGCTGGCTACGTAATCTACTGCCTGCGCCAGCGCAGGAGGATCGTGAAGCGATGGAGCAGGGCATTGCGCCGCTGCTGAGTGCCGAATATTGCCGTACGCTGGAAGCCGAGCCGATGCTCGATCCGGCCGGATTGCAGATTCTGTGGGAACCCAGTGATGACGGGGCGGCACTGTGGTATTACGGCCAGCTGCTGGCGGTGATCCCCGGCTGGAGCCTCTATCAGGACAAGCAGGTCAGTTTCTCCGCGGCCTGCATCAAAGAGAACCGCCTCACCGCGCCGCTCGGCTCCGCCTCCACCAATGATTACTACGCGCGTGCCGAACAGCAGCGCCACTTCTGGCGCGACTGGCACGATGGCCATCTATGGGATCGGGTGCAGCGCGAACTGATGCAGTGCTATCAGGCGCAGTTTGGCGAGTCGGTAAAATATTACGCCATCGATCAGGGCAGCTGGCCACCGATGGCCATTTCGCAGCACCTGCATCATGGCGTTTGGTACTTCGTGACCCTCGGCATGAGTATCCGGCCGATGCCGCAGGTGGATCATCTATTTGATGAGCTGGCACCGCAGTATCGTCGCGTTGAGCTGGCGATGGCGGTGGACGGCGAAGTGATGACCGAAGCCAATGCGGTGCAGATGGCCAGCGCGCTGGCGGAATTTGCACATTTACCGTGGGCGCGCCTCACCTGGATTGGTGAAGGGCATACGCTGGCGTCAGAAGTCGCGCCAGTGGGTTTTGAAAGCTTCCTGCTAGCCAATGATTTAGCGCCGGAAACCGCCCAGTTTCGTCTGCCGAAACGCGAGGGCGACCGGGTGAATCTGCTGTGGTCAACGCCGGTTACCGAAGCCGAACGCCAGTTTGCCCAGGCGGACGATCGCGGTGGCCAGCAGCTGTTACAGCGTTTGCTGACGGAAGGCAACAATCACGTGTTTCGCCCGCGCCAGGAAGTGGTAGCGCCGCCTGCACCGTAAACCAGGTCGGCATACATGCCGACCCTACAATTTTAAATTATCACTCAAATCAACTATTTCACTTCTTTGTGATCTCGCTCACCTCAAGATCCTCATTAACACGCCGTTAACCTCGATCAGGCAACTCGCCAACCAGGGTAAGGGCACACAACATGTTAAAAACGACACAATCCCGTTTCACCGCGACGCTGGTCGCCTTTTTTGCGGTGCTGATGCTGGTTACCGTGCTGGTGATCAATCAGTTTATCGCACCGCAGCTCACGCAAAACGAGAGCCGTTTAGTGCGTTACGAAGTGGATGGCCTGGCCGGACGCATCGTAGAGCAGATGAACCGCGTACAAGCGCAGCAGCGTGCTATCACCGAAGCCGCAGGCGTGATGGATAGCGCTGCCATCGACACCTTGCTGCCCGCCTTAGTTAACCAGTATCAGGATAGCAACGTGTTTGGCGGCGGCATCTGGCCGTTGCCCAACCGCCGCGATCCCGCCAAAGAGAAAAACAGCTCGTTCTTCGCGCGTAACGCCAGTAACCAGCTGCAGGTCAATACCTACTGGAACTCGGATGCCGCCGACAAATACTGGGAGCAATCCTGGTACAAAGACGGTTTAGCTGCGCCGAAAGGACAGTGTGCCTGGGCGAAAGCCTATCAGGATGCGGCCAGCCCGCAGCCGCGTACTAACTGCGCGATGGCGATCTATCGCGATGGCAACGCATGGGGCGTAGCGACAATTGACGTGACGCTCGGCTTCTTTAACCAGCTGGCAAAACAGATGGGTGAAGCGATTAAAGGGCGCGTGCTAATTGTTGAAGCCGACGGCAAAGTGGTTGGCAACGCCGCGCTGGTGGATGGCGCGCCGAAGCTGGAAAACCTTGCCGATACGCAGCTGCCGATGGCGGCGGCGCTGAAAGGTCTGTTAGCACAGGCGGGTAGCCAGCCGACGCAAACCACGTTTGCCGGTGAAGATGGCGAACACACGCTGTTCCTGCAGGCGATTGCCGGTAGTCCGTGGTATCTCGCCAGCGATGTGCCCTCCAGTTTGCTGGATGCGCAGACGCACAGCATGTTAACGCGCCTCGGCCTGGTGCAGATTCCGCTGGCGGTGATCCTGCTGCTGGTGCTGCTCGGTTTTGTGCGGGCGATGATGACGCGTCTTGCCTTGCTGCATCGCAACATTGAAACGCTTTCAACCGGCGGTGCCGATCTGACGCAGCGTCTGCCGGCCAGCAACAGCCCGGAATTTAACGCGGTGGCGCAAAGCTTTAACCAGTTCATCTCCTATCTGCAAGGGCTGATGCGCCAGGTGGGGGATAGCGCGCTGGCGATTACTGCGGCTTCACGTGAAATCGCCAGCGGCAACGCCGATCTCTCGGCGCGAACCGAATCTCAGGCCAGCTCTATTGTCGAAACCGCCGCGTCGATGGAAGAGCTCACCGGCACGGTGCGCCAGAACGCCGACAACGCCACTCATGCCAATCAGCTGGCGGATGGTGCGTCACAGGTGGCGGCGCGCGGTACCGAAGTGGTGCGTCAGGTGGTCACGACCATGGGCGCGATCAACCAATCCTCACGTAAAGTGGTCGATATCATCAGCGTCATTGATAGTATCGCCTTCCAGACCAATATCCTGGCGCTCAACGCCGCGGTAGAAGCGGCGCGAGCGGGCGAGCAGGGCCGTGGATTTGCCGTGGTGGCATCGGAGGTGCGTAATCTGGCGCAGCGTTCGGCCAACTCCGCACGTGAAATTAAGAAGCTGATTGAGGAGTCGGTGGCCAATATCGATACCGGCAGCGATCTGGTGCAGCAGGCCGGGCAAACCATGGATGAGCTGATGCAGGGGGTTAGCAGCGTTACCACGTTGATGAGTGAGATCATGTCGGCGAGCCGCGAGCAGAGCATGGGGATCGATCAGGTCAACGTGGCGATTACTCAGCTGGATGGCAGCACCCAGCAGAACGCCGCGCTGGTTGAGCAGGTTTCAGCCGCCGCTCAGGCGATGGAGCAGCAGAGCGTACAGCTGGAGCTGGTGGTGCAGAGCTTTAAACTTTAATCCTGTGCCAAACGGTGCGCATGGATGCGCACCCAACAATTGTAGGGTCGCCATTTATGGCATAATGTTGGGCAGTTAACAGATGAAAAACCTTCTTAACAAGCGCATATGCCGTAGCGGCGCAATTCATTGCGCGATAAATCGCGCCGCTACGGCATGTGCGGTGATTTGGTACCGTGCTTAACTGATTGATATTACGCCATGAATGGCGATCCGCTCACACTCTGCCCATATCTCCTCTGTTAACGCCTTTTTCCGCCTTTTTATGCTGAAACGCCCGCAGGCTGCTACGCTTTACGTTGCCCCCGTTAACGCACGGAATGTGCGCTATTTCCTCCATCAAACTTTTGGCGGTTGTGTACAATAGCTGCGAATTTTCCGAAGGAGTTGTCATGTCCGCCATTGAAGTTATTCTCGTTGACCACCTCGATCGTCCTATCGGCCAGATGGAAAAGCTGGAAGTGCATGAGAAAGGATTGCTGCATCGTGCGGTAACGGTTTACGTGTTCAATTCGCGCCATGAAGTGCTGTTACAACGCCGGGCCAGCGGTAAATATCACTGCGGTGGATTATGGAGTAACACCTGCTGCAGCCATCCTTATCCGCAGGAATCGACGCGCGATGCCGCCGAACGCCGTCTGCGTGAAGAGATGGGCATGAACCTGGCGCTGACGCCGGTGTTTGAGTTGAGCTATAACTTGCCGCTCAGCAACGGCTTAACTGAGCATGAGTATGGTCACGTGTTTTTTGCCATCAGCGATGAGCAACCGGAACTCAATCCGGATGAAGCCGATGCATGGTGCTATCGTTCGATTGCGCAAATTCAGCAGGAGATGGCAGAGAATCCCGAGCAGTTCACGCCGTGGTTCCTGCACACCTTCCCGCGCATCCCCAATACGCTCGGCGATTTCCGCCTGACCGCATAATGCTGGAGGTCGCCATCAATGGCGACCCTACGACGTGATGCAAGGTCGCCATTGATGGCGACTATGCGACGTGATGTAAGGTCGCCATTAATGGCGACTCTGCGACGTGATGTAAGGTCGCCATTAATGGCGACCTCTGTTAATCAATCACTGAAAATCTTCCGCATCCACGTCGTAACCCGACGGCTCCCAGCGAATCGCCAGCAGCGCCAGTAAGCCAATCAGCGGGGCGAGGAAAATCACCCAGAACACGCCGGTGCCAAAGGCGGCGACCAGCAGCGGGAAAGCAAACAGCGACACGGTTGAACTCCCGCGCATCAGCGTCTGATTGAAACCCACGCCAACGCCCCGCAGCGAAGCGGGATAGCTCAGCGAGGCAAAGGTCATCGTATGCGAGCCGGGACCAAAGCCCTGGCCAAACAAGAACAGCGCCAGCATGGCAATCGCCACCGCGGCCTGTTCGCCACCTTCTGGACGACCAATCAGCGCCAGGCCCAGCAGCGCTATGCACTGGCAGGCATAACCGGCAACCGACATTTTCCACGCGCCAAGCCGCGGCACCAGCCGCACCGCCAACAGACCGCCAACAAAAGCGAACAGCAGATTCAGCGCCAGCGACACCAGAATGGTGGTCAGCATCGATTGGGCAAAAAAGCTGGAGATTATCACCGGCAGGCCAAACGCCACCGCGTTATAGGCAAAGGAAGAAGCGATAGAGGTGACGGTCGCTAACAGGGTGCGACGGCGATAAACGCCCTGCAGCAGCGCGCCGTAGTTGCGCCAGCTGGCCTTACGCACCACCTTCTGCGGCGTTAAATCGGCATCCTCCGCCACCTGCGCGTTGATGTTGTAGGCGCTGCGCAGAATCTCCGCCGCACCTTTCAGGTTACCCTGATTGGCGGCCCAAATCGGCGATTCACTCATATAGCGGCTGCGAATGGCAATGATCAGTAGCGCGGGCACTGCGCCAAAACCCAGGATCAAGCGCCACAGCCAATCGGTGTGGGTTGCCGGCAGCAACGCATACAGCAGCAGTACCAGCAAATAGGAAATACTGATCGCCGCATACCATGTCGGGCACCACATCGCGATGCTGGCCGCTTTATTCCCTTGTCCGCGAAGCTTGGAGAACTCCGCCAGAAACGCCATCGCTACCGGTAAATCGATACCGACGCCCAGGCCCATCACGAAGCGCGCAGCGGCCAATACGTATTCGTTAGGTGCAAACGCACAGGCTAACGCCGCCACCACGAAGAAGAACATGTCGGCCATAAACACGCGATAGCGGCCAATTTTGTCGGTGAGATAGCCGCCGATCAAGGCACCGACTATCGCGCCAAATGTGATCGCCGAGGCCACCATGCCGGTGCCCGCTGGCGTGAGCTGGAACTCGCGCGTCACGTCTTTGATGCCAAAGGCGAGTGCGCCAAGATCGTAGGCGTCGAGGAACACGCCGCCCAGCGCAATGGCGATAACGATACGCGCATTGCTACGCGATTCGTTGCTGTTATTGACCAAACCAGAGACGTCGGCCGCGCTGCGGATCCATTTCGTCTCACCGCCTGGTGTATTCCCTGCCTGCGCGACATGCGCGGGAGAAGCTAAGTCGGACATGATGTTATGTAATTTATTGTAATGAGTGGGACTGTGAGAATAAGCCGCCGCCACGCCATTAAAAATTCCATTTGGTTATAAGTGCTGCGTTTGGGTTATAACCAGCGCGCTATTGATAGCAGAAAAAGAACGAAATGCAGCGCTTGACCGCACCCATCCGCTTTCGCCAGGCTACGCTTGATAGTCACACAATGAAAACAAATGAGGGAAGCACAATGATAAAGCAGGGGTTATTGGGGATGATGGCACTGGCGTTGAGCGTAAGTGCGGCACAGGCAGCGGACCCGGTAAAAGTCGGTTCCAAGATTGATACCGAAGGCTCGCTGCTGGGCAACATCATCCTGCAAGTGCTGGATAAGCATGGGGTGAAAACCGTCAATAAAATTCAGCTGGGGACCACTCAGGTGGTGCGCGGCGCCATTACGGCTGGTGAGCTGGATATCTATCCGGAGTATACCGGCAACGGTGCGTTCTTCTTCAACGATGAGAAAGACGCTGCGTGGAAAAACGCCCAGCAGGGCTATGAGAAGGTGAAAAAACTCGATAGCGAGAAAAATCACCTCGTGTGGCTGGCTCCTGCGCCCGCGAACAACACCTGGACGATTGCGGTGCGCGGCGACGTGGCGCAGAAGAATAACCTCAATTCACTCGACGATTTGAGCGCCTATCTGAAAAAAGGCGGCACCTTCAAACTGGCGGCCTCGGCGGAATTTATCGAACGCAGCGATGCGCTGCCAGCATTTGAAAAAGCCTACAACTTCAAGCTGGAGCAGTCGCAACTGCTGTCGCTGGCCGGTGGCGACACTGCGGTGACCATCAAAGCCGCTGCACAGCAAACCTCGGGCGTGAATGCGGCGATGGCGTACGGCACCGACGGTCCGGTGGCGGCGCTGGGCCTGCAAACCCTCAGCGATCCGAAAGGCGTGCAGCCAATTTATGCGCCTGCGCCGGTGATTCGCGAAAGCGTCCTCAAGCAATATCCCGACATTGGCAACTGGCTGCAGCCGGTATTCAGCAAGCTGGATGAGAAAACCCTGCAGCAGCTGAATGCGCAGATTGCTGTCGATGGCCAGGATGCCAGCCAGGTGGCGAAACAGTGGCTACAGCAGAATAAGTTGTTGTAAGCAGTGCTGTCGCTGTTACTCAGACCACGCCAGCAGCCGGTGCTGCTGGTGTTAACCACGCTTATCACGCTGGCGCTATTTGCCTTGCCGCTTCTGAGCTTTGCGGCCAATCGGCTGGTTTCCGGCCAGCCGCTGCTGTTTTGGCAGGTGTCGAACAGCTGGCTGGTATTGCTGCCGCTACTGTGGCTGTGGCAGGGATTATGGTGGCCCGCACGCCGCCTTAGCGCGGTGATGGTGCTGCTGGATGCCGAAATCCTGCTGGCGCTGCTCTTCTGGCTGGCGGGAAATCAGGCCACCGAGCTGGCCAACAGCGGCAGTCCGCTGGCGCGCACCGCGTTTGGCAGCGGCCTATGGTGCGCGGCTGCGCTGTCACTGCTGCTGGCGGCGGAAGCGGTGCGTCAGATCACGCGCAGTACGCCGTGGCGCATCGTACTCAACCTGCAACTCTGGCTGCTGCCGCTACTGCTTCTGCTCAGCGGTCATCTCGATCGACTCTCTCTCCTGAAAGAGTACGCCAACCGGACGGCGGTATTTGACGCGGCCTTCACTCAGCATTTGTGGCTGCTTGGCGGCACGCTGCTGCCAACAGTGCTCATCGGTTTGCCGCTCGGTCTGGCGATTGCTCGCCGTCCGCGCTGGCAAAATGCCGCCTTCAGCGTGCTTAATCTGATTCAGACTGTGCCATCGGTGGCGCTGTTTGGGTTGCTGATTGCGCCGCTGGCGGGCTTGGTGGCGCACTTTCCCGTGCTGGCGCGCTGGGGGATTAGCGGCATCGGCATTGCACCGGCGCTGATTGCCCTGGTGCTGTATGCGCTGCTGCCGCTGGTGCGCAGCGTAGTGGCCGGCTTGCAGCAGGTGCCGCAGGAGGTGCGTGAAACCGCACGCGGTATGGGCATGAGCGCGTGGCAGCAGTTCTGGCACGCCGAGCTGCCGCTGGCGCTGCCGGTGTGGCTTTCTGGCTTGCGCGTGGTCGTGGTGCAAACCGTTGGCCTGGCGGTGGTGGCGGCTTTGATTGGCGCGGGCGGGTTCGGTGCCATTGTTTTTCAGGGATTGCTCAGCAGCGCGCTGGATCTGGTGCTGCTTGGCGTGATTCCGGTTGTGGCGCTGGCGGTGATTTTTGATGCGCTGCTGCGTTTACTGTCGGCATTGCTGGAGAGACGTCATGATTGAATTTCACCAGGTGAGCAAAGTATTCGCCGGAAAAGAGGCGATACGTAACTTATCGCTAAAGATTGAGAAGGGCAGTTTTACCGTGTTGATTGGCACCTCGGGTTCCGGTAAATCCACCACGCTGAAGATGATCAACCGCCTGGTGGAGCACGATAGCGGGGAAATCCGCTTTGCCGGCGAACCCATTGAGCGCATGGATGCACGCGCCTTACGTCGCCGCATCGGTTACGCCATTCAGTCGATAGGCCTGTTCCCGCACTGGAACGTCGCCCGGAACATTGGCACCGTGCCGGCGCTGCTCGGCTGGCCGCAGGCGAAGATCAATCAACGCGTCGAGGAGCTGCTGGCGCTGCTCAATCTCGATAGCCATCTGGCAACGCGCATGCCGCATCAGCTTTCAGGCGGACAGCAGCAGCGCGTGGGGGTGGCGCGTGCGCTGGCGGCCGATCCGGAACTGCTGCTGATGGACGAACCGTTCGGCGCGCTCGATCCGGTCAATCGTCTGGCGCTGCAACACGAGATGCTGCGCATCCAGAAAATGACCGGCCGCACCGTGGTGCTGGTGACGCACGACATTGACGAAGCGCTCACGCTGGCCGATCAATTGGTGCTGATGGACGGTGGTGAAATTGTGCAGCAGGGCAGACCGATTGATTTGCTGACTCAGCCGGTGAATGACTTTGCCCGCGAATTCTTTGGTCGCAGCGAGTTGGGCGTACGTTTGCTGGCATTGGGGCGTGCAGGCAGTGCCGCCCGACGCGGCGAGTGGCTTGATGCCGAGCCGATAGCGGCATCACTGACGCTGCGTGAAGCGCTATCGCAGTTTATTGCGCGCCGCACCGACAAACTCCCGGTGGTTGATCAGCAGCAACAGCCGCTTGGCGTGCTGCACTTTAGCGATCTGCTGCGCCAGCGGGAGGCGAGCTGATGCGCCTGTTACGCGATCCGCTCTACTGGCTGCTGGCGGCCTTTCTGCTGTTGCTGTGGGGATTGCCGCACAGCGGTCCGCTGTTTGCGCACTGGTTCCCCCAGCTTGAGCGTCCACTCTATCAGCAGGAGAGTTTCTGGCGACTGGCACTGGCGCATCTGGCGCTGGTGGTGAGCGGCAGCCTGCTGGCATTGGTGGTGGGCGTGGGCTGCGCGGTGTTTGCCACTCGTCATGCCGGGCGCGCATTTCGTCCGTTACTGGAAACGGTGGCCGCGGCAGGTCAGACGTTTCCACCGGTGGCGGTGCTGGCGATTGCGGTGCCGGTGATGGGATTTGGCGCAACGCCCGCGATCATGGCGCTATTTCTCTACGCGCTGCTGCCGATCCTGCAGGGCACGCTGGCGGGATTAGATAGCGTTCCGGCCAGCAATCGCGAAATTGCCGTGGCCCTTGGCATGGGGCCGTGGCGACGTCTGTGGCAGATTGAGCTGGCGCTGGCTGCGCCGGTGATCATGGCGGGGGTGCGGACGTCGGTAATGATCAGCATCGGCACCGCGACCATCGCCTCCACGGTGGGAGCTGAGAGCCTGGGGTCGCCGGTGATTATTGGCCTGAGCGGTTTTAACACCGCGTACGTCATTCAGGGGGCGCTGCTGGTGGCGCTGCTGGCGTTGATTTGCGATCGCCTGCTAGAGCGCGTGCAGCGCAAACTTAGTTGGTATGCACAATAAGGCTGTAGCCGACCAGCATCATGCCGCCCATGCCGCCAATTGCCATAATGGCAAACAGAGAACCGACAAGCAGTTTATTCCAGTTCATAACGGGACCTGAAAAAAGAAATTGAGGGCGGCATGATAACGCGCACACCTGGCTAGGCAAAGGCCGTGTGTGCGATTTTTACTTACGCGGGATCGTGCAGGTGGATGGCAAAACCTTGTGCCTGCCAATGTTCAAACTGCTCAATCTGGCGACGCGTCGGCTTTTTACCGGTCCAGATAAACAGGTTTTGTCCGGGGAACAGTTCAGGCCGCGGCATGTCGAGCGGCTCTGCCAGCACATCCATACGCCAGCCCTGCTGCGACAAGCGCCAGGCCTCCAGCCAGATACGGGTGCGATCTTCCACGCCCCAGCCAATCATCAGCGCATCTTTTCCGGCTTTCTTGCGTGCGCCTGTCAAACAAAACGCCACATAATCAATCAAGGCGCCATCAAGCAGGCTGCACATTGTGCGCGCGGTGTTTTGATCTAAGCCCAGGCGCTGACGAACCGGCACGAACACGTGATCGATCAGCGCATCAACCGGATGTTCCCGGCCGATGGTGGCAATTTTCGCGCGCAGTTTTGCCGGACGAACGTGACGCAACACGCTCATCAACTCTTCCTGCAGGGCGCTCCAGCCGTCATGTGCATTAACGGTTTCGCCTTCCAGCAACGCTTTTACCTTGCCAACAGGCACGCCACTCTCTATCCAGCGTTTTATCTCTTCAATACGCTGAACATCTTCATCATCAAATTGCCGATGACCACCTTCGGTGCGCTGGGGTTTTAACAGACCGTAACGTCGCTGCCATGCGCGAAGCGTTACCGGGTTGATTCCACAGCGCTCGGCAACATCCCCGATACTGTATAAGGCCATAGTGCCCTCGAAAATTCTGACCTGCATTACAACACCTTAACCCCCCAATCTGGGTTGTACAACGATTTTTTAGTTGTACAACTTGACCGTGTGGCGGATTCGTAGTGTTATCTCATATATGAGATTTAATTCCCAAAAGTGAGAGGTTAACATGTCTGTGACGGATACCGACGACCGTTTGGCGTCGCGACTGGCCGAATTACGTGTACAACGCGGTTGGTCATTAGATGAATTAGCGATGGCGACCGGCATCAGTCGGGCATCATTGTCGCGCATTGAACGCGCCGAAACTAGCCCCACAGCCGCTTTGCTTAATCGGCTATGCGTGGCCTACGGATTGACCATGTCGCGCCTGCTAAGTGAAGTGGAAGAAGAGGCGGCGCTGCTGCTAAAAGCAGATCAACAGCCGGTATGGCATGACGATGCCAGCGGTTTCCAGCGCCGCAACGTATCGCCACCCGCCAACCACTTTAAAGCGGAGCTGGTGGAAGGCGTGCTTCGTCCCGGTGCGCGCATTGAATACGACGCGCCGCCGGTGCAGGGGCTGGAGCAGCATATCTGGCTGCAATCAGGCGAGCTTACCATCAGCATGGATGCTCAGCGCTGGACGCTACACGCGGGCGATTGCCTGCGCTTTCATCTCACTGGCAAATCCACCTTCGCAGCCCATCACGAAGGCGGTGCGCGCTACTTTTTAGTGGTATGCAAACCATGAATGATATCGAACTGTTAAGCGCCACCCAGGCGCAGCCGCTGCTGGCGGCATTGTGTGATGTATTACAGGCGTGCGTGGCCGATGGCGCCAGCGTGGGCTTTATTGATGCGCACGATCGCTCGGCGATTGAGCGCTTCTGGCAGGACAAAATCTTCAGCCTGGCGAGCGGCGACAATCAGCTGCTGGTGGCGTATCAGCAGGGTGTGATTATGGCAACGGTGCTGGTGGGTTTCAGCGCGATGCCAAATGGGCGTCATCGCGCTGAAATCAGCAAGTTGCTGGTGCATCCCCGCGCGCGACGTCAGGGCATTGCGCGTCGCCTGATGCAGCAGGCGGAACAGCTGGCAGCGCAGCAGGGGAAAACCCTGCTGGTGCTGGATACCCGCAGCGGTGACGTGGCAACCACATTGTATTTGTCGATGGATTGGCACATTGCCGGATCGATTCCGTTCTATGCGGAGTCAACCGAAGGTGTGCTGGATGCGACTACGGTGATGTATAAGGTGTTGCGCTGATTTTCCCCTCACCCTAACCCTCTCCCGCAAGCGGGCGAGGGAACCGATCGGAGCGAGCATGTGGCAGCATCTCCCTCTCCCTGTGGGAGAGGGCCGGGGTGAGGGCATCAGGCCGCACAATCCCAAAATGCACCAACTCAGTGCGCCGCATCCGCCTCAGCAATCCCCAGCGCCTGCATAAACAAACGGATAATCGGATTTATTTTGCGGCCCTTTTTCATGATCAAACAAAACGGGTTTTCGCGGCGAATCGACTCATCGCCCAGTTCGCACAATTGACCGCGCGCAATAAACGCGGCGGCATAATGCTCGGGTAAATAACCAATAAAATGGCCGGTTAAAATCAGCATTGCCACCGATTCAACCTGTACCGCTTGCGCACCGCTCTCCTGCAAAGGAATGATGCGACGATCGTCACGCGGGGTCACATATAAATGATTAATAATCTTCTGCTCACGTAATGTTTCCAGCGATATATTTTTATCATGTGATCCTGAATATAAAGGATGTGACATGGAGCAATATAATTTTGAATATTCCTTATAAAGCGGGAAGTAATCAAAGTCGCTTTTCATTTCATAAACCGGGGCAATGCCACAATGAAAACGACCTTCGCTGATGCCGCGCTCAATATCATCTAATTGCGCGGTTTGCAGGCGGATTTGTACCTTTGGCGCTTTCTGGTGCAGCTGTTGCACCGCCGCGGTGACCGGGGATTGCGCATCGGAAATGGTGTTATCGACGACGCAAATGGCAATATCGCCCAGCAGTTCGTTGCGGCTATTGTGCAGCCGCTCACGAAACAGATTCAGCGACACGAACAGCTCTAGCGTGGCTTGATACACGTTAATGCCGTATTGCGTCAGCTCAAAGCCTTCGCGCCCGCGGCTGCACAACGTCATGCCGAGACGTATCTCTAAATCGGAAACCTGTTTACTGATGGCCGCCAGACCAATATTCAATTCGTGACTGGCAGCGGTTAATCCGCCGGCTTCCACCACGCATTTAAATACGCGCAGCAATTTTAAATCGATATTACTCAGTGCCAGAACCGCATTATCACTACGATTATTTGCATTGTTTCCGGACTGGGAAACTTTACTTTCCATTTTTGCTATTCAACTCCGGAATAATTGCGGTAATTGTACAGTGAACCTGAAATGCGCGGTATTTACTAGTTTGTTCATAAAATAAGTTTTTATTATCGCTAGTGGCGCATTCATATCTTTTTCATATCGCTGATGATTATCTGTAAGGGGAAATAGCATGTCTGATAATGCCGAACTGTTATGGGGCGCGCGTTTTAAAGCGGCACCGGCGGCGAGTTTAACCGCGCTGTCTCGTAGCCCGGATTATTATTTTGCGCTGGCACCTTACGATCTGGCGGGCTGCCGGGCACATGCCCGTGAGCTGGCGCGCGGCGATCTGCTGAGCGCAGAAGAACTCAGCACCATGCTGGCAGCGATTGACGCATTGGATGCCGATTATCGTGCCGGTCAGCTGCATCCGATTGCCGCCGATGAAGATGTGCACACCTTTATCGAACGCGCGCTCACCGAACGCTTAGGGCCGCTCGGCGGCAAGCTACGCGCCGGACGTTCGCGTAACGATCAAACCGTTAACGATCTGCGTCTCTATCTGCGCGATAACGGCCGCAAGGTGGTGAGTGCACTGCTGGCGTTGCAGCAGGCGCTGGTGGAGCAGGCGGCAGCGCACACCGAAAGCGTCGCGCCCGGTTTTACCCATTTGCAGCAGGCGCAGCCGATTGTGTTTGGTCACCAGCTGTTGGCCCATGCGCAATCTTTTGCTCGCGACATCGAACGCATGCAGGATTGGGATCGCCGCAGCGCGCGCTGTCCGCTCGGCGCCGCCGCCATGGCCGGTTCCGCCATTGCGCGTCAGCCGGCGCAAGCCGCCGCCGATCTTGCCTACCTCGCGCCGTGCGAAAACTCGATTGATGCCGTTGCCAGCCGCGACTACGCCGCTGAATTCCTGTTTGTCACCAGCATGATCGGCATCAACCTGTCGCGCCTGTGCGAAGAGGTGTGCATGTGGGCCTCGCGCCAGTTCCGCTGGGTGGAGCTGCACGACAGCTACGCCACCGGCAGCTCAATCATGCCACAGAAGAAAAACCCGGATATCGCCGAGCTGACGCGTGGTCGCTCTGGCCGTTTGGTTGGCAACCTGATGGCGCTGCTGACCACCATGAAAGCGATGCCGCTCTCCTACAACCGCGATCTCAGCGATGACAAGCGCAACGTGATTGATGCGGTAGATACCCTGCTGCTGGTGCTGCCGGCGATGGCCGGGATGATGGCAACGCTAAAGTTCAATACCGAGGTGATGCGCGAGCAGGCGCCAGACGGCTTTACGCTGGCGACGGAAGTGGCCGACTGGCTGGCGATGCGCGGCGTGCCGTTCCGTGAGGCGCATGAAATAACCGGACAGCTGGTGCAGCTGTGCGAGCGCGAAAACTGCGGGTTGTCGGATCTCAGCGATGCGCAGCTGCAGACGGTAGACGCCCGCTTAACGCCCGAGGTGCGCCACGCCCTGACGCTGGAAGCCGCACTGGCGGCGCGCAGCGGTTACGGCGGCACCGCGCCGGCACGGGTGCGTGAGCAACTGGCGCGTCTGCAAACCCTGATGCAGGACCAGCAGCGCTGGACCGAAGATTACGCTGGCCCGCGCGCCTGAGGAGGCTTTTATGTCGTCAACGCCTATTGAGCCGAGTTTAAACAACAGCCGCGAGCAGACGCATTACGATCTCGATCGCTATCAGGTGGTGCCACGCCGCTACTACGGCCGCATAACGGCGTCGGCGGTGATTCTGATCCTGTTAGCGCTGCTGGTGAATGCGTTTGCCCACGGCAATATTGAGTGGTCATTTGTAGCGCAGTTCTTCACCGCGCAGGCGATTCTCAACGGCGTGGTGAATACGCTGATCATGTCGGTGCTGGCGATGGGGCTTGGCGTGCTGTTCGGCGTGATCACCGCCATCATGTATATGTCGCCGAATCCGGTGCTGCACTACATCGCCGTTGGCTATGCATGGATCTTCCGCGGTACGCCGCTGATTTTGCAGCTGCTGCTGTGGTTCAACCTCGCGCTGGTGTTTCCCACCATCAGCATTCCCGGTCTGTTCAGCGTGCAAACCGTCACCTTTATGACGCCATTCCTCGCCGCGCTGCTTGGGTTGAGCATCAATCAGGGGGCGTACACCTCGGAAGTGGTGCGTGCCGGATTGTTGTCAGTGGATACCGGACAGTACGAAGCGGCGAAAGCCATCGGCATGCCGCGTCTGCAGGCGCTGCACCGCATCATTCTGCCGCAGGCGATGCGCGTGATTCTGCCGCCGGTCGGCAACGAATTTATCAGCATGATCAAAACCACCAGTCTCGCCAGCATGATTCAGTACTCCGAATTGCTCTACAACACGCAAACCATCTACTTCGCCAACGCGCGCGTAATGGAGCTGCTGTTCGTGGCGGGCATCTGGTACCTGATAGTGGTCACGCTGCTGTCGTTTGGGCAAAGCAGACTGGAACGTTACTTCTCACGCGGCCATCGTCAGCGTCAGTAAGCAGGAGCCAAACATGAGAAACATCGTGCGCGCCGTGAAGGTGAACAAATATTTCGACCAGTTCCACGCCCTAAAGGATGTCAGCCTCGAAGTGAACTACGGCGAGGTGATGTGTATCCTCGGCCCGTCCGGTTCCGGCAAAAGCACCTTTTTGCGCTGTATCAATCAGCTGGAAAAGGTCGATAAAGGCGGGATTTGGGTCGACAACGAACTGGCGGGCTATCGCATCGCTGGCAACAAATTGCACGCCTTAAGCGACAAGCAGATTGCGCGTCAGCGCCTGCAAACCGGCATGGTTTTCCAGCGCTTCAATCTCTTTCCGCACAAAACCGCGCTGGAGAACATCATCGAAGGGCCGTGTCGCGTGCTGCTGCGCCCGAAGCGTGAAGCCTGCGAAGAGGCGATGGCGCTGCTGGAGCGCGTGGGCATGGCGCATAAAGCGCATGACTATCCGCAGTCGCTCTCCGGCGGCCAGCAGCAGCGCGTGGCGATTGCCCGCGCGCTGGCGATGAAACCCAAACTAATGCTGTTTGACGAACCCACTTCGGCACTGGATCCGGAGATGGTGGGCGAAGTGCTGGCGGTGATGCGTCAGCTGGCAAAAGAGGGCACCACCATGCTGGTGGTCACCCACGAAATGGGCTTTGCCCGTGAGGTGGCCAATCAGGTGGTGTTTATGGATGAGGGACGCATTATCGAGCAGGGCGCACCGGAAGACATTCTGCTGAACCCGCAAAATCCACGGATGAAAAACTTTATTAACGCGATTCTTCTTTAACGTGACCGGGGTGAATATGAAAAAGCTGTTATTGAGTGCCATCAGTGCCGCCGTGCTGCTGCAATCGTCTGCCTGGGCAGATATCGCCGTGCCTGCCGCCATCAAAGAGAAAGGGCTGACGGTAGCGATCATGCCGAACTATCCGCCAATGGATTTCAAAGATCCGGCCACTAACCAGCTAACCGGGGTGGATTACGATCTCGGCCAGGCGATTGGTGAAAAACTCGGTGTGAAGATCAACTGGCAGGAGATCGCCTTTGAACAGATGGTGAACGCGGTAGTAACCAAGCGCGTCGATCTGGTGATGTCCGGCATGACCGACACCAAAGAGCGCCAGCAGGTAGTGAATTTTATCGACTACTTCAAAACCGGCCCGCAGTTCTATACCCAAACCGCGCGCAGCGATATCAATAGCGCGATGGATCTGTGCGGTAAGAAAGTCGGCACCAGCCGTCGCACCACCTTCCCGTTAGAAATCGCCAACTGGTCTAAAGCCCACTGCGAGGCGGCCGGCAAGCCCGCCATCATCGTGGTGGGTGCGGAAGGTACCGCCGATGCGCGCACCCAGCTGCGTCAGAACCGTCTGGATGGCGTGGTGCAGGGCAGCGAAACCCTGCCGTACATCATGGATCTGGAGAAGGGCAAATATAAGCCGCTCGATAAAGCCTTCTCCTTCCAGTACACCGGCATGGCGGTGGGCAAAGATGCGGGCGAACTGACCACGGCAATTCAGGCAGCGATTGATGCCATGATCGCCGATGGCTCTTACCAGAAAATCCTCGGCAAATGGGGCCTGGCCGATAACGGCGTGACCAAGGCAACGGTCAACCAGGGCTAAAGGAGCGAGCAGATGCAACAACCGGGCGCAGTGCGCTGGCCGCAGGGAAAACGCGGCTGTATGGCGCTGGCGTTTGACCTCGACGGTCCCACCGGCGATGCCATGTTGAATGGCAGCCTGTGGTCAACGCCAGAGTATTTCACCTTTGGAGCCTACGGGCCGTACCGCGCGCTCGGGCGTCTGCTCGACCTGCTGCGCACCTTCCAGATTCCCGCCACCTTTTTCGTTCCGGCGTGGGTGGTGGAGCAGTGGCCGCAGCAGTGTCAGGCGATTATCGAACAGGGCCACGAAGTGGCCTATCACGGCTATCGCCACGAATCGTTCTGGTCAATCTCGCCGGATGAACAACGCGCAGTAATGGCGAAGTCCGCTGAGATTTTTAAACAGTATCTCGGCATCACCGCCTGCGGTTTTCGCACGCCATCGGGCGACTGGCATGCCGAAACGCCGCAGATTCTGCGCGACGCGGGTGTGATCTACTCCAGCAGCATGCGCGGTGACGATCGTCCCTACAGCATTCCGGTGGCGGGGTATACGCCGCTGGTGGAGATTCCCGGCAAGTGGGAGATGGACGATTACGCCTCGCTGGCTTATACGCGCCAGCCCGATTTCCCCAAAGGCGGCGATCGTATCGCCAGCTATGCGCACACGCGCGATAACTGGCAGCGCGAGTTTGATGGCGCGATGGATGAGGGCTTGTGCCTCACCACGCTGTTCCACCCGAAAATCTCCGGCCAGCCGGGACGACTTCTACTGTTGGAGCAGCTGTTTGAACAGATGACGGCGCGCGATGACGTGTGGTTTGCGCGCTGCGACGCAGTGGCGCAGTGGTATCTGCAGGAGCAACAGCATGACTGAACCTTCACGCTGGCCGCTGGGCTTCCAGTCGGCGGCGATCCTCACCATCGATTTCAACGATATCCACGGCATTCTCACCCAGGCACCGGCGGTGGCGGGGCGCGATAAAACCCTGTCGGTGTGGCGTTACGGCACGCTGCGCGGCGTCGATCGCCTGCTGGCGCTGCTGACGGAAAAGCAACTCAAAGCCAGCTGGTGCATGCCGGCGATGGTTGCCGAAGAGCAGCCGGAATTAGTGCAGCGCATGGTGGCGGATGGCCATGAAATCGCCTGTAGCGGCGATGGGCATGAAGATTTCTCGGCTTTAACGCTGGAGCAGCAGATCGCCAGCGTGACGCGCGGTTGTGACAAGCTGGCGCTGCTCACCGGTCGCGCCATCACCGGCTTTCGCACGCCCGCCGGACAGTGGAAACCGGGGCTGGCGCAGGCGCTGGTTGAGTGCGGCATTCGCTGGTCATCGAGCTGGCGCGGCGACGATTTGCCGTACTTCCATCCCGGCACGCGCTTAGTTGAGCTGCCGATGCACTACACGCTGGAAGATGAGCCGTACTTTGCTTTTAATCTCAGCCCGGCGATCCCGCCAGGCCAATCGCGCATCGCGCCCTACGGTGAAACGCTGGCGAACCTGACGCAGGATTTTCACGGCTTCCACCGCTTTGGTCTGTGCTATTTGCTGCGGCTGCATCCGGAAATCATCGGTACCGCCGGACGCATTGGCCTGCTGCGTTCGCTGCTCGACACGCTGCAACAGCATAACGTGTGGATCGCCACCGCTGAGCAGGTGGCGGCGCACTGGCAGACGCAGCCGGAGAACGATTTCTCGCATCCGGCGGAGGTGTTCAGCCGCATCATCGGAGGTACACATGGCGAGCACGCTTGATCAACTGGCAGCCTTTATCGCCGAAACCCGCTTTGCGCAATTGCCTGCGCCGCTGGTGGAGCAGGCGAAACGCCATCTGCTGGATACGCTCGGCGCTTCACTGGCGGGCTGCGATAGCCCGATTTGGCGTGAGTGTCTGGCACTGGTCAATGCTGAAGGGGGACGCGAAGAGGCGCAGGTTTGGGGCAGCGCGCAGCAGGTTAATGCGCGTCAGGCGGCGTGGCTGAACGGCGTGGCGGCGCACATGTATGAACTGGATGATACCGGCGGTTGCGATCACTCCGGTGCGGTGGTGATCCCGGCGCTGCTGGCGGCGCTGCCGCTGGCGACGCAGCCGGTGGATGGCCAGGCGCTGATCGTTGCGATGATAATTGGCTATGATGTTGGCCGCCGGGTGCTGGAAGCCTGCGGCGGCTATTCCGCCCACAACGGTGCGGGCTGGCATTCTACCGCCAGCTGCGGCGTATTTGGTGCGGCAGCGGCGGTCTGTTCGCTGCTGCAACTGGATCGCGCGCAGTGTGCTTCTGCGCTGGGCATTGCCGCCAGCTTTAGCGGCGGTTTATGGGGCTTTATCCACGACGGTTCGCACACCAAAAAACTGCATGCCGCGCGTGCCGCAGAAGGCGGCGTGCAGGCGGCATTGCTGGCGCAGCGCGGCATTAACGGGCCTGCCGCGGTATTCGAGGATCGCTGGGGCGGTTTTCTGCAAACCTTAGCGCCAGAGACGCAGCAGCCGCAGGCGCTGACGGCGGATCTTGGCGAGGTGTGGAAGCTGGCGCGCTGCTCAATCAAGCCGTACGCTTCGTGCCGTGGCACCCATGCGGCGATTGATGCGCTGAATATATTGCTGCAACAGCATGATGTGCGCGTGGAGCAGATTGCGCGCATCGTGGTGGGGGTGAATTCGTTCCTGCTGGAGATGTGCGGCGGACGCGAGCTGCGCAGTCTGGCAGCGGCGCAAATGAGCTTGCCCTATGCGCTGGCAGCGCGCGCGCTGTATGGCTCGGCGGAGCTGGCGAGCTATGACGACGCTAAACGTCTGCATCCGAATGTGGAAGCGCTGCTGGCGCGGATTGAGCTGGTGATTGATGAGCAGCAGAGCCGCGACGACGAGCCGTGGGTGAGGCTAGAAACGCAGCAGGGCGCACAGTGGCAGCAGCATGTACCGGTGCCATCGGGCGCGCCGACCAATCCGTTAAGCCTTGAGGCGCTGTTGACGAAGTACCGCAGTCTGGCGGGGCGCGTGCTGCCGCTGCCGCAGGTCGAACAGCTGGAAGCGGTGTGTCTGGAATTGGATGAGGTGGCCGACGTACGCGAAGTGGTGGGGCTGTTGGCGGTCAGGTAAAAACCAGGTCGGCATAAATGCCGACCCTACAACGTCAGCAATTACGTCAGTGCCGCCGACCCTACAATGACCGTAGGGTCGCCATTTATGGCGACCGCTATCAAATCCGTGCCGCCAACCTTTCAACCCGCTCAATCACCGCCAGCAAACGCGCCTCTGTCACCGCTTCGGCCATATTCGCCATATCCGGCGCGTGCACCGATTCACGTACAATCAGCGCCAGCTCACGCTCATCCAGTTCTGCAATCTCGCCCAGCGTCAGCGGCACGCCGCAGTCGCGCGCCAGGCGCATCTCATCCAGCACCTCTTCATCCGCGCGGTGCTCCAGCGCCAGCAAGCACAGGTTGCCGAAGCCCACCAGCAAACCGTGGCCAAATTCACGCGTTTTATCGCAGAAGGTGAAGCCTTCATAAATCGCATGCGAAGCCGCCGCGTGCGCGCCGTTGCTCATCAGCGAGGTCAATCCCGCCCAGGTAAAAATCGCATCCAGCACCTGATCCAGCGACGCGCTGCTCTCACTGCGCTGTACTGCGGCATAGGCCGCTGGGCCGTGTTCCGCAATCACGTCATAACAGATTTGGCTGTGCGCCAGAGAGGATAACGCATTGCCTGCGCGCGCCGGATGACGTGCACTGACCGCGCGGAACTCGTACCATTTCGCCAGCGTATCGCCCAAGCCAGCCGCCAGCCAGCGCGGCGGCGCGTTGGCCAGCAGTTCGCTGTCGATAATCACTGCCGCCGGTGCCTGCGGCAGCGGGAAGATATCGAAGAAATTGCCGTTATCGTCATAGCGAATACTCAGCGGCGTCACCGCTGAACAGGTGGCGGCGATGGTCGGCAGCGTCACCACCGGCAAGCCGAGCTGCGCGCCGACCGCTTTCACCGTATCCAGCGACTTACCGCCGCCAACGCCAATCAGTACCTCGGCGTGCAACTCGCTGGCGATGGCGGCCAGACGATTGATGTGTGTGATCGAGGTTTCGCCGCCAAACCATTCCTGTGCCAGCAGCGTGACGTTGGCCGTCAGCAGCTGCGCGCGTACCTGCGCTTCTACCGCCTGCAATGCCTGATGGCCGCCAATCAGCAGCGCACGCTGCCCGAGTCCGGCGCAAATCGCGCCCAGTTGATTGATCACGCCCGCACCGCGCAGCACGCGCGCCGGAAACACCAGATTCTGTTGTGTCATCACTTGTTCTCTGTGTAACGGACGCCGGGCAACACGCACAGCATCTCATAAAGGATATTGGCCGCCAGCTGTGAGGTCATGCCGCTGAGGTCATACGGCGGCGACACTTCCACCAGATCGCCGCCCACCAGGTTCAGCCCACGGCAGCCGCGCACGATCTCCAGCCCCTGCATTGAGGTCAAACCGCCCACTTCGGGCGTGCCGGTACCGGGCGCCCAGGCGGGATCGAAGCTGTCGATGTCGTAAGAGAGATACACCGGGCCATCGCCGATGCGCGCGCGCACCTCGGCCATCAGCGGCGTCATCGAGCGATACCAGCACTGCTCGGCAGGCACCAGATGGAAGCCTTGATCGACGCCCCATTGGAAATCGTCGGCGGCATAACCCTGCGCACGCTGGCCAATCTGCACCACGCGTTGGCAGTCAAGCAGCCCTTCTTCCACCGTGCGGCGGAAAGTGGTGCCGTGCGCGATCTTCTCGCCAAACATCTCGTCGTTGGTATCGGTATGCGCATCAATATGAATCAATCCCATTGGGCCATGCTTCTTCGCCAGCGCGCGTAAAATTGGCAGCGTTAGCGTGTGATCGCCGCCGAGCGTTAAGGGAATAATCGGCCAGTTATTCAGTTCGGTATAATAGTTTTCAATGATATCGACCGATTTCAGCAGGCTGTAAGTGTTAATCGGCACATCACCGAGATCGCCAACGCGCAGCGAATCAAACGGCGCTGCGCCGGTGGCCATGTTGTACGGACGAATCATCACCGAATCGGCGCGAATGGCGCGCGGACCATAGCGCGTGCCGCTGCGCTGCGAGGTGCCGATGTCCAGCGGGATACCGACAAAAGCGACGTCCAGATTGGCTGGGGACTCCACGGCGGGCAAACGCATCATGGTGCCGCGTCCGGCGAAACGGGGCATTTCATTGCCGCCTTGCGGCTGAGGGAAATCGGTCATCACGGGCTCCTGCGGCTAAGTGAAGCCCATCTTTACCCAGGCGTTGCGCAGGAAAAATCCTTGACAGCAGATAATCACTTCAGAGATTACTTAACTTTAGCCAGCAATCTCTGAAGGATAATCGGTGCAGACGCTTCCCAATCTCAAACTGCTGCAGGTGTTTGCCAGCGTGGTGGAACATCAGGGTTATTCGCGCGCGCAGCAGGCGCTGAACATGACCACCCCGGCCATCAGCGCCTACATGAGCGAACTGGAAACCCAGCTTGGTTTTATCATGTGTCAGCGCGGACGCGGCGGCTTTACGCTCACCAGCAAAGGCGAACAGTTTTATCGCTACAGCCAGGAGATGCTGGCGACGCTGGCGGGATGGCAGCAGCAGGTAGAAACGTTGAAAAGCGCGCAGGGCGGCACTTTTTCCCTTGGCGTAGTCGATGCGACCGTCACCGACGGCACGCTGGATCTGCCCGCCGCGATTGCCCGCTTCAACCAGCGCTTTCCGGCGGTATTCTTTAATCTGAGCGTGCGCGATCCCAATGAGTTGCAGCAGCAGTTGCTGGAAGATCGGCTCGACCTGGCGATTGGTCACTTTCCGCTGCGCGCCAGCAATCTGGTCACCGTTCCGCTGTATGAAGAGCAGCATTGGCTCTATTGCAGCCCTGAACATCCGCTGGCTGAGGGCCATCCAGATGTGCGTACCGTGCAGCAAACTGGCATGGTGACGCGGCGTTACTGGAATCAGCAGGAGCTGAACAAGCGCGGATTCCGCCAGAGCAACGCGTCGGTAGAGAGCATCGAAGCGCAGCTGACCTTAATACTCTCCGGTCGTTTTATCGGCTATTTGCCCGAACACTACGCACGCGGCTGGGAACAGCAAGGCGCGTTATGCCGCCTGTTGCCGCAGCATTTCCACTTCCGCGCGCCGTTTTCCTTTGCTTTTCGCCGCGGACGTGCGCGCGAAATGCTGATCCGCGCGATGCGTGAAATTCTGAATCCAGCGCGAAAAAATAGCAGCGAAAGCTGACGCTGCGCCAATACTGTGTAAAAATACAGGCCAATTCAGCAAACAGTAATGAATATGGCCCTGACAGCAGCGATAAAAAGCCAGATTGCGCAATGGTATAAGGCGCTGCAGCAGCAGGTTCCTGACTTTATCCCGCGCGCGCCGCAGCGCCAGATGATTGCCGAAGTGGCAAAAAGCCTGGCCGGTGACGAGGGGCGCCATCTGGCGATTGAAGCCCCAACCGGCGTGGGTAAAACGCTGTCTTACCTGATTCCCGGCATTGCGGTGAGTCGCGCCGAAGAAAAGCGCCTGGTGATCAGCACCGCCAATGTGGCATTGCAGGACCAAATCTTCAGCAAGGATCTGCCGCTGTTGAAGAAAATCATTCCCGATCTCACCTTCACCGCCGCCTTTGGCCGCGGACGCTATGTGTGCCCGCGTAATCTTGCGGCGCTGGCGGCCACCGAAGATCAACAGGGCGATTTATTGCTCTATCTTGATGAAGAGGCGGTGACCGGTTCGAAAGAGGAGCAGAAATTCTGCGCCAAATTAGAGAAACAGCTCAGTAGTTACCGCTGGGATGGCTTGCGCGATCACACCGATGTGAACATTGAAGACAGCTTATGGAAACGCCTCTCCACTGACAAAGCCAACTGCCTCGGCCATCACTGCCGCTGGTATCGCGAATGTCCGTTTTTCGTTGCACGTCGCGAAATTGAGCAGGCGGATGTGGTGGTCGCGAACCATGCGCTGGTGATGGCGGCGATGGAGAATGAATCGGTGCTGCCGCCGGCAAAAAACCTGATGCTGGTGCTGGACGAAGGCCATCATCTGCCAGAAGTGGCACGCGATGCGCTGGAGATGAGTGCAGAAATCACGCCGGGCTGGAGCAGTTTGCAGCTCGACCTGTTCGTACGGCTGGTGGAAACTATTATGGCGCAGTTTCGGCCAAAATCGCCGCCGCCGCTCACCAATCCGGAACGCCTCAAAGGCCACTGCGACGAAATGCGCGAGCTGTTGCAGATGCTTTGCGATGCCCTCAATCCTCTGCTGCCGGGCAACAATCAGCCGGGCGAATTCCGCTTTGTGCTGGGAGAGCTGCCCGAAGAATTGCTGACGATGTGCGCGCGGCTGTTCAAGCTTAGCGATGCACTGCGCGGCTTAAGCGAAGGCTTGCTTAATGAGCTCGGCGATCAAACCGGTAAAGCCGACATCATGCGGCTGCATAAAGCCATCATTCAGCTCAATCGCCATTTCGGCTGGTTCGAATCGATCAGCAAATTGTGGCGACTGGCGGCGATGGAGAAAGCCTCGAATGCGCCGGTATCGAAGTGGATCACGCGCGAAATCCGTGAAGGACAGGCGCATCTGCTGTTCCACTGCGCGGGCATTCGCGTTAGCGATCAGCTGGAAAAAATCCTGTGGCGCAAAATCCCGCACGTGGTAGTAACCTCGGCGACGCTGCGTTCGCTCAACAGCTTTAATCGATTGCAAGAGATGTCGGGGCTGAGCGAAAAAGCCGGCGACCGCTTTGTGGCGCTGGATTCACCGTTTAACCATATCGATCAGGGTAAGCTGGTTATCCCACAAATGCAGTTTGAGCCGCTGATGGCGCAGGAAGCCGAACACATCGCCGAGATGGCGCGTTTCTTCCGTCAGCAGATTGCCGAAGAGAAACACAAAGGCGTGCTGGTGCTGTTCGCCAGCGGACGCGCGATGCAGCAGTTTGTTAGCCACGTTACCGATTTGCGCTTGTCGATGCTGGTGCAGGGCGATCAACCACGTTCGCGCCTGGTGGCGCTGCATCGCGAACGTGTGGAAGCGGGCAAAACCAGCATTCTGGTCGGGCTGCAATCTTTTGCGGAAGGGCTGGATTTGAAGGGCGATCTGCTATCACAGGTGCATATCCACAAAATCGCTTTTCCGCCGGTGGACAGTCCGGTAATTTTGACCGAAGGCGAATGGCTGAAGAGCCTGAAACGTTATCCATTTGAGGTGCAGAGCTTGCCGAGCGCCTCGTTTACCTTGATTCAGCAGGTCGGGCGTTTGATTCGCAGCCACAGCTGCTTTGGCGAAATCGTGATTTACGATCGCCGCCTGCTCAACAAGGCTTACGGCAGTCGACTGCTGGCCGCATTACCGGTGTTCCCGATTGAGCAACCGCCGATGCCGGAAGCCAGCGGTGAAAAAGCAAAAAAACGCCGCAGTAAAAAAACCTAATTATCAATGTTGGCAGCCGCACTGCGGCGCGCCCTGGAAGCGGGAATGCCTGATGGAACTGAACAAAATCATTAAAGAGATTGGGCGTGGCAAAAATCACGCGCGCGATATCGATTTCGACACGGCGCAGGCGCTATACAGCGCGATGCTGGCGGGTGAAGTACCGGAACTGGAGTTGGGTGGCATCCTGATTGCGCTGCGCATTAAAGGCGAAGGTGAAGAGGAGATGCGTGGTTTTTATCACGCCATGCAGCAGCAGATGATGCCGCTGCAGGCGCCCGCTAATCGCCCAATGCCGATCGTCATTCCCAGCTACAATGGCGCGCGTCGTCAGGGCAATCTGACGCCGCTGCTGGCGCTGCTGCTGGTGAAACTCGGCTTCCCGGTGCTGCTGCACGGCGTGAGTGACGATCCGACGCGCGTCACCAGCGAAGCGGTGCTGGCGGCGCTGGATATCGCGCCCGTCACGACAGCAGAACAGGCGCAGGCGAAGCTGGATAACGGCGAGCTGGCGTTCATCACCATCGATCATTTGTGTGCGCCGATGGCGAAACAGCTGTCGCTGCGCTGGCGCATGGGCGTGCGCAACAGCGCGCATACGTTGGCGAAACTCGCTACTCCTTTTGCTGAGCGCGCCGCGCTGCGGCTGGCCAGCGTGTCGCATCCGGAATATGTGCCGCGCGTCGGTAAATTCTTCCAGGACATTGATGCACCGGCGATTTTGCTAAATGGCACGGAAGGTGAGGTGTATGCCAATCCGCAGCGCTGTCCGGCGATTAACCACATTCGCGGCGCAGGTGCCGAAGCGGAAGTGTGGGTTGAGCGCCAGCCGGAAGTGAGTATGGAGCTGCCGGAAAGTAAAAGCGCACCGGATACCGCCGCGTGGATCAAGCAGGTGTTAGCCGGTGAACGCGCCGTGCCGCAGGCACTGCGTTTGCAGCTGGCATGCTGTTTGGTGGCGACCGGTGAATCGGCCAACCTGGCAGACGCGGACGCGCGTTTACAATTGGCAGAGATTTAATCGAATGGGTGTCGCTGCCCGGTGCGCATTAATGCGCACCCTACAGGTTTCGTAGGGGCGCCATTTATGGCGCCCAAAAAACGTAATCATTGCTGTAGGGGCGCCATTTATGGCGCCCAAAAGGCGTAATCATTGTTGTAGGGGCGCCATTTATGGCGACCGCGATCAGGTTTTCGCCAGCACGCGCTCCACTAACTGCTGCCAGAAGGTAATACCAATCGGCAGCAGCTCATCATTAAAATCGTAATGAGCGTTGTGCAGTGGTGCGGACGGCGTCGCACCATCGGCACCCAGCCAGAAATAGGCGCCGGGGCAGGCTTCCAGCATGCAGGCAAAATCTTCTGATGCCATAGAAGGGTTAACCTGCCAGCTAACCTGCGCCTCGCCGAGCATATCCACGGCAACTGCGCGCACCTGCTCTGCCTGCTCGGCATGGTTGGCAGTAACCGGATAGCCGGGATACCAATGAATCTCGCCGCTGACGCCAAACGGGCGCGGCAATGTCGTCACAAAATCCTCAATCAGACCGCGCACGCGATTGCGCACGTCGGTCTGCAAACATCGCACCGTGCCGCGCAACACAATCTGCTCGGGGATAACGTTAATCGCTTCGCCACCGTGGATCTGCGTTACGCTCACTACCGCCGATGCCAGCGGCGACAGCCGACGTGACGGAATGGTTTGCAGCGCCAGAATCAGTTCCGCCGCCACCACCATTGGGTCGGCACCGCTTTCCGGCATCGCTGCATGGCAGCTTTTACCGTGCAGCGTAATTTCAAACGAGTCGAGTGACGCCATCATCGCATCAGGATTCACTGCCAGCGTACCCACCGGCATACCCGGCCAGTTGTGCATGGCGTAAACCGCATCCATCGGGAAGCGCTGAAGCAGACCTTCTTCCACCATCTTGCGCGCGCCGCCGAGATTCTCTTCGGCGGGCTGGAAGATAAAGTGAAGGGTGCCGCTAAAGTTACGCGTTGTCGCCAGATGACACGCCGCCGCCAGTAAGATAGCGGTGTGGCCATCGTGACCGCAGGCGTGCATCACCCCCGCTTGCTGTGACTTCCACTGGGGATCGCCTTTTTCGGTGATCGGCAGCGCATCCATATCAGCACGCAGACCAATTATTGGGCCGGGACCGTTTTCTAACGTGCCAATGACGCCGGTGCCCGCCAGGCCACGAAACACCTGTAATCCGGCATCAGCCAGAACGTTAGCGACCAGCTCGCTGGTTTGCTGCTCCTGGTAACCCAGTTCAGGATGTTGATGTAACTGACGACGCCAGTGCAGGGCGTTTTCCAGCAGGACAGCAGGCAGGCTCATAAGATAAGGCTCTCCATCAGCAGCAAGGGCTGCAAAATAATGTATTTACTGTAGTGGCAAGCGCATGGCGGCGTCTATCGTGGAGCGTAAGAATTTGGCTATAGGGTATAGCAGAATGGAATATAGCGAACGGGCTGTTACGCTCCTTCTCCCGCTTGCGGGAGAAGGCTGGGATGAGGGGAATGCTGCACAATGTTGAAAGGTGCGCGCTGTCCCTCACCCTAACCCTCTCCCGCAGGCGGGAGAGGGGATTGATCGGCGTGCGCGGGTTGGACGTTATTTCTGCATTGGCAGGTTCAGGCCGTGCTCATGTGCACAGGCCTGCGCCTGCTCGTAACCCGCATCCGCGTGACGCATCACGCCGGTCGCCGGGTCGTTCCACAGCACGCGTCCCAAGCGTGCATCGGCTTCTTTCGTGCCGTCACACACAATCACTACGCCGGAGTGCTGCGAGAAGCCCATACCGACGCCGCCGCCATGATGCAGGCTCACCCAGGTTGCGCCGCCTGCGGTGTTCAGCAGGGCATTCAGCAGCGGCCAATCCGATACCGCATCTGACCCGTCTTTCATCGCTTCGGTTTCACGGTTAGGTGATGCAACGGAACCACAATCCAGGTGATCGCGCCCAATCACGATAGGCGCTTTCAGCTCGCCGTTGCGCACCATTTCATTGAACGCCAGCGCCGCTTTATGACGTTCGCCAAGGCCGAGCCAGCAGATACGTGCCGGTAAGCCCTGGAAGGCGATGCGCTCCTGCGCCATATCCAGCCAGCGATGCAGGTTTTGATGGTCCGGGAACAGCTCCTTCAGTTTGGCATCGGTCTTGTAGATATCTTCTGGATCGCCCGACAGCGCCACCCAGCGGAACGGGCCTTTGCCTTCGCAGAACAGTGGACGTATATAGGCCGGTACAAAACCCGGGAAATCGAAGGCATTCTGCACGCCTTCTTCCAGCGCGACCTGACGGATGTTATTGCCGTAATCCACGGTTGGCACGCCCATATGATGGAAATCCAGCATCGCCTGCACATGCACCGCCATGGCGGCGCGCGCGGCTTTTTCTACCGCTTTCGGGTTGCTGATGCGCTCAGATTCCCAGCGTGCCACATCCCAACCGATCGGCAGATAGCCATTAATCGGATCGTGCGCCGAGGTCTGATCGGTAACAATATCCGGCTTCATGCCACCCGCCTTGGCGCGCTTAACCAGCTCTGGCACGATTTCAGCCGCGTTGCCCAGCAGGCCAACAGAAATAGCACGTTTCTCTTTATTTGCCTGATCAATCAGTTCCAGCGCGTCATCCAGCGTATAGGCTTTATGGTCGACGTAGCGAGTACGAATACGGAAATCGATGCGTGACTCCTGGCACTCAATCGCCAGCACGCTGGCACCGGCCAATACGCCCGCCAGCGGTTGGGCGCCGCCCATGCCGCCTAAACCGGCGGTGAGGATCCAGCGGCCGCGCAGATCGCTGGCGTAATGCTGGCGACCGGCTTCGGCAAAGGTCTCAAACGTACCCTGCACGATGCCCTGTGCGCCGATGTAGATCCACGATCCGGCCGTCATCTGGCCGTACATCATCAGGCCTTTTTTATCCAGCTCGTGGAAGTGATCCCACGTTGCCCAATGCGGCACGAGGTTGGAGTTAGCCAGCAGCACGCGCGGCGCATCGGCATGGGTGCGGAACACGCCAACCGGTTTACCAGACTGGATCAGCAGTGTCTCTTCCGGCTGTAATGCACGCAGCGAACGCAGAATTTGTTCAAAGCACTCCCAGTTACGCGCGGCTTTACCGATGCCGCCGTACACCACCAGATCTTCCGGGCGCTCTGCCACATCAGGATCGAGGTTGTTCTGGATCATGCGGTACGCCGCTTCAATCAACCAGTTGGCGCAGTGTAATTCATTACCGCGCGGTGCACGGATTTCACGGGCTACAGCCTGAGTCAAAGTTTCGCTCATCATCGATTCCTTAATTAACAGTCTTACGCTGACTTGGCAGCAGCGCGGTAAGGGAGTGTGGCCAGACAGAATCGCTGGCCCACAGGCGCATAGATTCAATATCCGGCGCCAGTAAACGGTCGTGATCGAGGAAGGCCACTTTTTCACGGATGCGGCTCATCTCCTGTTCCAGCGTCGGCGAACTCTGCAGCGGGCGATGGAAATCAATACCTTGTGCGGCAGCCATCGCTTCAATGCCCACCACGGCTGCGGTGTTGAAACACATGCTGCCGAGGCGGCGTGCCGCATAGGTCGCCATGGAGACGTGATCTTCCTGGTTCGCCGAGGTGGGCAGGCTGTCAACGCTGCCCGGATGCGCCAGCGATTTATTTTCGGAAGCCAGCGCCGCCGCGGTCACCTGGGCAATCATAAAGCCGGAGTTGACACCGCCATCGTGTACGAGGAACGGCGGCAGGCCTGAAAGACCGGTATCCAGCAGCAGCGCCAGGCGACGCTCAGAAATGGCACCGATCTCGGCAATCGCCAGGGCCAGAATATCGGCGGCAAAGGCCACCGGTTCGGCGTGGAAGTTACCGCCGGAAATCACATCGCCGCTGTCACTGAACACCAGCGGATTATCGGAGGCGGCGTTGGCTTCAATCTGCAATACCCGTGCAGCGTGCGTCAGGTTATCCAGGCAGGCGCCCATCACCTGCGGTACGCAGCGAATCGAGTAGGGATCCTGCACGCGACCACAGTGGGTGTGTGAGCTGAGAATTTCACTGCCGGATAATAAAGAAGAGACGGCGGCGGCGACGTTGATCTGTCCCACCTGACCGCGTGCTTCATGAATCCGCGCATCAAACGGTTTTACTGAGCCCTTGATCGCTTCCAGCGATAGCGCACCGGCCATCAAGCCCGCTGCGAACAGGTTTTCTGCTTCAAACAGACCGCGCAGCGCCAGCGCAGTCGAGACCTGGGTGCCGTTTAGCAGCGCCAGGCCCTCTTTAGGCCCCAGCACAATTGGCTGTAAGCCAACGCGCGCCAAACCTTCGGTGGCGGGGATCAATTCACCATTTACGCGCACCTGCCCTTCGCCCAGCAGCATCAGTGAAAGGTGTGCCAACGGCGCCAGATCGCCGGACGCGCCGACCGATCCTTTCTCCGGAATGCAGGGCATCACACCCGAGTTGAATAGCGCCAGCAGTGCTTCGATCAGTTCGATGCGCACGCCAGAATGGCCGCGCGCCAGGCTGATAATTTTGGTCGCTACCACCAGGCGTGCGACATTATCCGGCAACAAATCACCCAGGCCAACGCTGTGCGACAGCACCAGATTACGCTGCAGCTCCGCCAGCCGCGCCGAAGGAATCTGCGTCTGCGCCAGCTTGCCAAAACCGGTATTAATGCCGTACACCACGTTGCCGGATGCCACAATGGCATCAACGGTTTCATGGGCACGGTCGATGGCCGCACGCGCTTCATCTGCCAACGTAAGCGTCACCTTGCTCTGATAAATACTGCGCAAGGTCGCGAGGTCCACTTCACCGGGAATGAGGCGAATTTCCTGAACCGAACCTGACATGGTCTACTCCTGTCTATACAAGTGTGCTGGCAGGTATTGGACGCCGATACTTTGCGATGTAGCTGACCAATTTGCCGTGGATTGCGATGAGTGAAGCATAAGTGTCTAATCTTGTCTATACAAGTAGCAAGCGCTATGCCAGATTGATCGTATTCTGTGAAATGTGCCGCAATGCGCGATAACAGGCGAAACGGTAAACCGGTTGCACCAAACTGGATCGAAAGCTGCACCAGCGCTGGGCGCGCTGCACTATTGGATGTATATACATTTACGCCCTGAGACAGTAAACTTTAGACATTATTGGAAAAAGGAACAGGAAATGGCGGAGCAAACGGCAGTAGCACAGCTGGCTGCGGCGATGGGGGATGAACCCGCGCCAATTTACCAGCGGGTGAAGCAGGCGATCGTTAGCCAGATCCGTGAAGGTCACTGGAAAGCCAACCAGCGTGTGCCCTCTGAAAGTGAGCTGGTCAATGAGCTAGGCGTAAGCCGTATGACTATTAATCGCGCGCTGCGTGAGTTAACCAGCGAAGGTTTTCTGGTGCGCATGCAGGGAGTTGGCACCTTTGTCGCGGAGATGAAGGGCTACACCGCGATGCTGGAAGTGCACAACATCGCCGATGAAATTGCCCAACGTGGGCATCAGCACAGCTGCCAGATTTTGTCGATTGGGCAGATGAAGGCCGATCCGGAACAGGCGGCGGTGCTGGGCTTGTCTACCGGGCAAACGCTATTCCACTCGCTGATCGTGCATTACGAAAACGATCTGCCGGTACAGCTGGAAGACCGTTTGGTAAACCCGCTGGTGGCGCCGGATTATCTTAGCCAGGATTACCATCAGCTGACGCCCTATACCTATTTGATGCGCGTGGCGCCGCTGACGGCGGGTGAACATATTGTGGAAGCCGTATTGCCGGATCTGCGCCAGCGTAAGCATCTGGCGCTGGATGAGCACGAACCCTGCCTGCTGATTCGCCGTCAGACGTGGAGCGATAACAAGATTGTGACTTACGCACGTCTGCTTTATCCGGGCTCGCGCTATAAATTGCTGGGACGGTTTAGAGGTCACGGGTAAGCGCCACGAACAGCAGCCTGGCATCATGCGTTTGCGGTGCCAGCTGTAGCTTTTCATCCAGCCACCAAATCCCCTGATTCACTGCCAGCGTTTCCCCGGCTGGCGTTTGCCATGAGCCCGCTACCACCCACGCCACACCGTTTTCACCGCTGACCGCTGTTTGCGCAAGGCTGACCGCAGAGCGCCAGCTGCCGCGCCGCGTCATAATATTGAAGTCCTGACAGCTGCCGCTAATTTTGGCGTCAATCGCCCATTCACCGGGGAATGCCCACGGCTGCAGCGGCTGTAACCGCTGCTGAAGGTGGGCACTTTCCAGCAAGACGCTGTCGCCGTGCAGCAGGGTAATCACGCGATCAATGCCGGGGAAGGGGGAAAAGGGGCCGTCGGCGGAAATGGTCGCGATGCTGGCGCGCCACTCAAACTGCGCTTCGCCCGGCGGATAGCTGATAATTTCACGCGTCTCACCGCCGCCGTTGCGCCAGCGGCTCACCGGTAGCTGGTCATAGGCAAAGCGCGTTCTCATTGTAACGCCCTCATCGCTTCGGCAAAGTGCGCTGCCGCCTGGTGTTCTGCCGCATGATGGCCTTGATGAATGACCTGCTTGCCCGCCACAAACACGTCGCGAATCTGCTCGCGTTGCCCACCAAACAGCCAGCGATTCAGCAGCGAAGCGGTGCTAACGCTGCCGAGAAACGCATCTTCTGCCAGCACCAGCCAGTCGGCACGTTTGCCGATGGCTAATTCGCCAGCCTGCACGCCGCACGCCTGCGCGCCACCCTGCGCGGCTTGCTGCCACAGCAGATCGCCCACCGACGGCTGGTTCGGCAACGTAATGCGGTTGCGCCGACGATCGCGTAGTCGTTGGCCGTACTCCAGCCAGCGTAATTCCTCCAGCGCGCTAAGCGATACATGGCTGTCAGAACCAATGCCCCAGCGGCCACCGCGTGCAATGTACTCCACCGCCGGGAAAATGCCGTCGCCGAGATTGGCCTCGGTGGTTGGGCATAAACCTGCCACTGCGCCACTCATCGCCATGCGCTCAATCTCATCGTCATCCAGATGGGTGGCGTGAATCAAACACCAGCGTTGATCGACATCGAAGCGATTGAGTAGCCAGGCCACCGGACGTTCGCCGCTCCACGCCAGGCTGTCATTCACCTCTTTTTCCTGCTCGGCAACGTGGATGTGCACCGGCACATCCTGCGGGCAAGCGGCTAACACCTCGTGCATCTGCGCTTCATCCACCGCGCGCAGCGAATGGAAACAGATGCCATGATTAAGCAGCGGCTTATCCGCGCTCCAGCTCGCCACACGCTGCTGCTGTTGCAGGTAGGCCGCAGTTTGCTGGATAAAACGGCGCTGGCCGTCGCTGGCGGGCTGCGAACCAAAGCCGCTATAGCTGTACAACACCGGCAGCAGCGTTTGGCCAATGCCGGCGGTGTCGGCCGCAGCCATCAGGGCGAGCTGCATCGCATCATCAGCATAGGGTTGGCCGAGCGGATCGTGGTGCAAATAGTGGAATTCCGCCACCTGGCTGTAGCCACCTTTCAGCATATCGATGTAGAGATGGGTAGCGATAGCACCGACCTGCTCTGGCGACAGTCGCTGCACCATGCGATACATCAGATCGCGCCACGTCCAGAAGCTATCCTGCGGATCGCCCGCCACTTCGGCCAGCCCGGCCATCGCACGCTGGAAGGCGTGGGAATGCAGGTTGGCCATCGCCGGGATAACCGATCCAACCAGGCGCGTCGCCGTACCGGGCTCGCTGTTGGGTGTAAGGTCAGTGATGTGTCCGGTCGCGTTGGTGGCGATCAGCACGTGTTCGTGCCAGCCATCGGCCAGCAGCGCGCGGGGGGCAAAAAAAGTTGTCATGGTTGATCCTCCATGGCGGAAAGTTGTATATACATATACATACTTTGATGCGCAGTGTAAATCGCCGAACGTGAAGGGGAGTGGGATGGCAGAAACGAAGCAGATCGACAGCCTGTGGCTGGGGGCCGACATCGTTACGATGCGTGACGGGCACTACAATCTGATTGCCGACGGCGCGCTGGCGGTCGATCAAGGGAAACTGATTTGGCTAGGGCCGCGCAGCGAATGCCCGGCGTTTACTGCACGCGAAGAGCATGCATTTAGCGGCGGCATCATCACGCCCGGTCTGGTGGATTGCCATACGCATCTGGTGTTTGGCGGCGATCGCAGCCAGGAGTTTGAGCAGCGTTTGAATGGCGTAAGCTATGCGGAGATCGCGGCGCAGGGCGGCGGCATTCTCTCCACGGTGCGTGCTACCCGCGCTGCATCGCAGCAAGAGCTGGTGGCGAGCGCGCGCTGGCGGTTGGATCGGCTGCTGGCGGAAGGCGTGACCACGGTAGAGATCAAATCGGGTTACGGTCTTGATGAAGCCAGCGAGCTGACCATGCTGCGTGCCATCCGCGAGCTGGCGAAAACGGTACCCGCCGATGTGCAGGCCACCTGCTTAGCCGCGCACGGTTTCCCGCCGGAGTTTAAAGATAACCCGCAAGGCTGGATCGATATCATCTGCCAACGCCTGTTACCGCAGGTGAAAGCCGAAGGATTGGCGGATGCGGTGGATGCATTTTGTGAGCATTTAGCCTTTTCGCCGCAGCAGGTCCGCGCGGTATTTGATGCAGCTAAGGCACTGGATTTTCCGGTGAAACTGCATGCTGAACAGTTGTCGGCGCTGGGCGGCGCGGCGCTGGCGGCGCGTTACGGCGCGCTCTCCGCCGACCACCTCGAATACGCTACCGAAGAGGATGCGAAAGCCATGGCGCAGCACGGTACCGTTGCAGTACTGCTGCCGGGCGCGTTTTATCTGCTGCGTGAAACCCAGCGCCCGCCGGTGGAACTCTTCCGCCAGCACGGCGTGCCGATGGCGCTGGCCAGCGATGCCAATCCGGGCACTTCACCGGCATTATCGCTGCGCCTGATGCTCAACATGGGCTGCACGCTGTTTGGTTTAACGCCGGAAGAGGCGCTGGCAGGCGTGACCTTGTGGGGGGCCAAAGCGTTAGGACTTCAGCAGTCGCACGGTTCGCTGGAAGTGGGCAAGGTGGCGAATTTTGTCCACTGGCCGCTGGCGCGTCCGGCTGAGTTGGTTTATTGGCTGGGCGGCGAACTGCCGTGCCAGGTTATTTATCGTGGAGAAGCGCAATGACATCTTTTCATTTCACGGCCGGTAAGATTCCGCTGCTGGTCAGCATTCCGCATGCGGGCATCCAATTAACGCCAGAAGTGGAGGCCGGATTGAGCGACGCGGCGCGCGGTTTACCGGACACTGACTGGCATATTCCGCTGCTGTATGACTTTGTCCGCGATCTCGGCGCCAGCGTGTTAATTGGCCACTATTCGCGTTTTGTCATCGATCTTAATCGGCCGGCGGACAATCAACCGCTCTACGCCACGGCCACCACCGGTTTGTATCCGGAAACATTATTCGACGGCACGCCAACCTTTGCCGCCGGTAAAACGCCGAGTGCCGAGGCGCGGCAGGGCTATCTGGACACCATCTGGCAGCCGTATCACCAGCAGCTGCAGCAAGAGCTGACGCGCCTGAAAGCGCAGCACGGTTATGCATTATTGTTTGATGCGCACTCCATCGCTTCGGTGATTCCGCGCCTGTTTGAGGGACGCTTGCCGGATCTCAACATCGGGACTAATGATGGCGTCAGCTGCTCCAGCGCGGCGATCGATGCGATTAAACACGTGTGCAATGCGCAGAAGGATTACAGCTGGATCGTTAACGGTCGCTTTAAAGGTGGCTATATTACGCGCGCTTATGGTCAACCCGAGCAGGGCGTGCAGGCGGTGCAGCTGGAACTGGCGCAGCTCAATTATATGGATGAGACGCCGCCGTTTGCGTGGCAACAGGATCGTGCTGCGCAGCTACAGAAGGTGCTGAAACCGCTGCTGCAGGCGTTTATTGAAGCGGGTAAAACGGTTTAAACACGCTCCCAACATCTGTAGGGTCGCCATTTATGGCGACCGGTTTACCCTGTGCGTCATCCAGACGGTCGCCATGAATGGCGACCCTACGTGCACCATAGTGATGCGCGCCTCGCCTCCTTGTAGTGCACTATTTACGTTCATCGCGTGATTATCCCCCTGATTTTGCGGCTTTGCTATTTTGGCATAGCGCTTGCTAGGTTGTATGTACAAGTAAAGACCACGTAGCGATTATGTTTTTTTATAGTGGCTGGCTCACAAAAAGCTTATGCCGACAATGATCTGCCGCACGCTAACTTGTATATACATGAAAGGTCATCTGCAAATTCACCTTCAGCAGAGACCGCCTCATTCGATTAATGACCAGGAGAAGCCGCATGACGCACCGCGCTCAGATTCGCCGTTTTTGCCTCACGACCCTGTTTGCCAGCCTGATGATCAGCGGCGTTGCTGCACAGGCTAAAGAGTGGAAATCGATCACTATCGCTACCGAAGGCAGCTATGAACCCTGGAACCTGACGCTGCCGGGCGGCAAGTTAGGCGGTTTTGAACCTGAGCTGATGGAAGATCTGTGCAAGCGCATGGGTGTTCAATGCAAACTGGTGGTGCAGAACTGGGACGGTATGATCGCCGGCCTGAATGCCGGTAAATATGACGTAATCATGGATGCGATTGTCATCACGCCAGATCGTAAAAAAGTGGTCAACTTCACCGCGCCTTATGCTTCAACGCCCGCCACCTTTATCACCACTAAGGACAGCCCGCTGCTTCCGGCCGATCACAACATCATCAAGCTGCATGACGATGAAAAAGAGATCAACGCAGCAATTGCCCCGCTGAAAGCGGCGCTGAAGGGCAAAACCATCGGTATCGCCTCCGGCACCGTCTACACGCCGTTTATTGATAAGTACTTCAAAGGTGATGCCGACGTACGCGAGTACACCTCATCCGCGGATGCCATCCTCGATTTGCAATCAGGACGTATCGATGCGGTGTTTGATGACGTGACTTTTGCGCAATCGATGCTGGCGCGCAAAGAGAACAGCAACCTGATCTTCAGCGGTCCACAGCTCGGCGGCCCAATCTGGGGCGAGGGCGAAGCGATGGGCGTACGCATGGCGGATAACGATTTGAAAGCCAAACTCGATGAGGCCATTCATGCGGCGCTGGCTGACGGTACTGTCAAAAAGCTCAGCGAGAAGTGGTTTAAAACTGACGTAACCCCGTAAGTGAGGTGAAAGATGATGAGCCTGCTGAGTTTTGGTGCTGATGGCTGGGGCCGCCTGATCCTGAGTGCTGCCTGCACCACGCTGCTGCTGTCGCTGGCGGCGCTGATGATTGGTGCGGTAGTCGGTTCCGGGGTCGCGGCGGCTAAGTTATCGCCTCAGCGCTGGCTGCGCTGGTTGGGTGAAGGCTATTCGGTGGTGTTTCGTGGCATCCCGGAACTGCTGGTGATCTATCTGTTCTACTTTGGCGGATCGGGCCTGATTACGCTGGTGGGACAGATGTTCGGCGCGGATGGCTTCATTGAAGCGCCACCTTTTCTGATTGGTGCGCTAGCGATTGGGCTCATCTCCGGTTCATATCAGGGGGAAGTGTATCGCGCGGCACGTTTGGCGCTGGCCAAAGGTGAAGTTGAGGGGGCCGTGGCGATTGGTATGCCGCGTTGGCGTATTGCGCAGCGCATTCTGCTGCCGCAGGTGGTGCGCTATGCGCTGCCGGGCATGTCGAATGTGTGGCAGATGAGCCTGAAAGATTCAGCGCTGGTATCGGTGACCGGCATCGTTGAATTGATGCGCGCCAGCCAGGTCGCGGCCGGATCCACGCGCGATTACTTCACCTTTTATCTGGTCGGCGCTGCCTGCTATCTGGTGCTGACATTAGTGTCTAATCATGCGTTCCGTCGGGCGGAATCGCGCCTGGGTCGTGCGTGGCAAAGTCGCACTGCGGCACAGCATTAAGGAGCAGCAGCATGATCGATTTCGCCTTTCTCTCCGACACCTTTCTCAAGCTCAGTGCGGCGCTGCCGGTGACGCTCGGCCTGTTTATCAGCGCCTTTCTCTGCGGCGGCATTTTGGCGATTGGCATTTTGTCGCTGCGCATGAGTCGCTGGCGGGTGCTGAGCGGCTTTGCGCGCGGCTACATTTTAGTGTTTCGCGGCTCGCCGCTGATGATCCAACTGTTTCTGATCTATTACGGTCTCGGCCAATTTGGTGTGATTCGCCATAGCTTTGTCTGGCCGTTCCTGCGTGAGCCGTTCACCTGCGCGGTGCTGGCGTTGTCGCTGTGTACGGCGGCCTATACCGCGGAAATTCTGCGTGGGGCGCTGCTGGCAGTGCCTGCCGGACAAGTGGAAGCCGGGCTGGCCTGCGGCATGTCGCGCTGGCTGCTGCTGCGCCGCATCATCGCACCGATCATGCTGCGCTATGCGCTGCCGGCTTACTCCACCGAGGCGATTCTGCTGGTGAAATCCACCGCGTTAGCCAGCCTCGTTACCGTTTGGGACGTCACTGGCGTCGCACAGCAGATTATTCAGCGCACCTATCGCACCATGGAAGTGTTTATCTGCGCCGCGGCTATTTACCTGATTCTTAATTTTATTATCGTCCAGCTGTACGCGCTGTTAGAGCGCCGTCTGAGTGCGCAACATCGTGCCGCAAAAAAGCCGTTGCCCGCCGTTAAACCGCTTGCCGGAGAGTAATATGCACCACACATCACCCGTTACCTTATCCGCCACCGATATCCATAAATCTTTTGGCGCGATGGAAGTTCTGAAAGGCATTTCGCTGCAGGCCCATAAAGGCGATGTCATCTCGATTCTCGGTGCCAGCGGCTCGGGCAAAAGTACCTTGCTGCGCTGCATCAACCTGCTGGAAACACCGGATGCCGGTGTGGTGAGCGTCGGTGGTGAAACCATTGAGATGAAACACCATGCGCGTGGGCACCGCCTGGCGGCGAATCCCAAACAGATTGAGCGTCTGCGCTCGCGCCTTGGCATGGTATTCCAGAGTTTTAACCTGTGGTCGCACATGACGGTGCTGCAAAACGTCATTGAAGGCCCGCACTTTGTTCTGAAACGCGATAAGAAAAGCTGCATCGCACAAGCGGAGCAGCTGCTGGACCGCGTGGGTTTGCTGAATCGCAAAGATTTCTACCCGGCGCAGCTCTCCGGCGGCCAGCAGCAGCGTGTGGCGATTGCCCGCGCGCTGGCGATGGATCCGGAAGTGATGTTGTTCGATGAACCGACTTCTGCACTCGATCCTGAACTGGTAGGCGAAGTGCTGAAAGTGATGCGCAGCCTGGCAGAAGAGGGGCGCACTATGCTGGTGGTGACCCACGAAATGGGCTTTGCGCGTAATGTCTCTAACCGCGTGGTGTTTATGCATCAGGGCACCATTGATTGCCAGGGCGCGCCGGAAGAGATGTTTGGTGAACAGGGATCGCAGCGCTTCAAGCAGTTTATCTCCAGCCATCATGGCGCGGAGCCGCAAGCATGACCGTGGTGTGGGGCGATGGTCCCTTAACGTGGCAAGAACTGGTGCAGGTGGCGCGGCACGATGCGGAACTCGGTCTGAGCGTCAGCGCCTGGCAGCGCATCGCGCAAGGGCGCGCCATTGTTGATGAGATTGTGGCGAGCGGCCACATCGCTTACGGCATCAATACCGGATTGGGCGCACTGTGCAACATCACGCTGCCGGAAGATCAGCTCAGCCAGCTTTCACGCAATACGTTGCTGAGCCATGCGTGTGGCGTGGGCCCGCTGCTAACGCGTGAACAGGCGCGCGCCATTCTGTGCGCGGCGATTGCCAACTACAGCCATGGCAAATCTGGCGTGTCGGTAGCGCTGGTGCAGCATCTGCTGGCGCTGCTGAATCAGCAGATTACGCCGCAGGTGCCGTCGCAGGGATCGGTCGGTTATCTCAGCCACATGGCACATATTGGCCTGGCGCTGATTGGTGTGGGTGACGTGGAGTATCAGGGCCAGATTATGCCTGCCGCGCAGGCGTTGGCAACAGCAGGGCTAACGCCCTATCGCCCCGGCGCCAAAGAGGGGTTGAGCCTGGTCAACGGTACGCCGTGCATGACCGGTTTATCCTGCCTGGCGCTGGATGATGCGGCGCGTCTACTTGATTGGGCGGACGTGACCGGCGCGATGAGTTTTGAGGCGTTGCGCGGACAGCTGGTGGCCTTTGATGCCGAAGTGATTGCGCTGAAAGCCAGTCCGGGTATGCAGCTGAGCGGCCAGCGCTTGCGCCAGCTGCTCAGCGACAGCCCGCTGCTGGCGGCAAGCGTGGGTATTCGCACCCAGGATGCGCTGAGCCTGCGTTCCATGCCGCAGGTACACGGCGCCAGCCGCGATCAGTTCGATCACGCCGCGCGCCAGATTGCTACCGAACTCAATGCCTGCACCGACAATCCGCTGGTGCTCGGCACGCCGGATGCGTGGCGCGTGGTGTCGCAGGCTAATCCTCACGGTGAATCGGTGGCGATGGCGGCGGATCTGCTGGCGATTGCGATGGCGGAAGTGGGCAGCATCGCCGAGCGTCGCCTCGATCGCCTGGTCAATCCTTTGGTTAGCGGCTTACCGGCGTTTCTGGTGGCGCAGCCGGGCGTCAACTCCGGCATGATGATTGCGCAGTATGTGGCGGCGTCGCTGTGTGCGGAGAACCGTCAGCTAGCGCAACCGGCGGTGCTGGATAACTATGTCACCTCCGGTTTGCAGGAAGATCATCTCAGTCTCGGTACCGGCGCAGCGCTCAAGCTGCTGAAGCTGGTGGGCAATGTGTGGCAGATTCTGGCGATTGAGTATCTGCTGGCGGCGCAGGCGCTGGATTTCCACGGTGAAGATCAGCTGGCGCAGGGCACGGCGCAGGCATTACGCCGCCTGCGCGCGGAGGTCGCTAACTGGCAGGAAGATCGCTGGCTGGCACCGGAGATCGCGCGCGCGGTAGCGGTGTTGAAAAACGGGTTGTAACGCGTGGTTTTTAAGGCGGCCGCCATCAATGGCGACCCTACAAACCGCATGAGCCCATCGTAGGGTCGCCATTCATGGCGACCGGGCTTACGAGGAGCGGCGGGCGTCCGGGCGCACCAAATCAAAGCGCAGCGCTTCACTGATGCCGTAATAGGCCGACGGGCCACCGGCACGCAGGATCGGTTGCGCTTTGGCAGTTTGATAGATGCCATTTTCCAGCAGTGCTTCATCAATATGAATGGCGACGGCTTCTCCCAGCACCAGCCAGCTATCAATCGGGTTACCCTGCGCATCCTGCAGCTGAATCAGCTGTGTCAATTTACACTCAAAATTTACCGGGCTTTCCGCCACCATGCTGACATTCACGTGTGACGCCGCAAGCGGCGTTAATCCCGCCAGCGCGAACTCATCCTGATCCGCAGCCACCGAGGCGGAACTCTCGTTCATTGCTTCAGCCAGCGGGCGCGTTGCCAGGTTCCAGACAAACTCTTTGGTCTCTGAGATATTTTGTACGCTGTCTTTCCAGCCGCTGCTGGCAAAACCGATAATCGGCGGATGGTAATTGAAGCAGTTAAAGAAGCTGTACGGCGCCAGATTGCGCGTACCGCTGGCGCTTTGTGAGCTGACCCAGCCAATGGGGCGTGGACCGACGATGGCATTCAGCGGATCGTGCGGCAAACCGTGTCCAGCGCGTGGCTGATAAGAGTAACGTTGGCGTGTCATTTCTTCTGCTCCCGATGATGATCAATGTTTTATCTTAGCGGGTTAGCTTCTGCCACCATAGCCAGCAGTTGCGTACAGCGCACGCATTGCTCCCCGTTGTTTACCCAAGCGTAATGCGGCTAGTATGGCCTTTTCGTGAGGGCAGGGAGCGATAATGAAACATCCGGATTTAAATCTATTAATTGCGCTAGATATCCTGCTGGAAGAGGGCAGCGTGGCGGCGGCTGCCCGGCGCATGCATCTTAGCGCACCCGCCATGAGCCGCACGCTCGGCCGAATTCGCGAGACGTTGGGCGATCCGATTTTTGTTCAGGCAGGGCGCAAAATGGTACCGACACCGCGCGCGCTGGCGCTGCGTGAGCAGGTGCGCGCGGCAGTTGAACAGGCGACGCAGGTACTGACGCAAGGGGAGAATGCGCCTTTGGCGGAGCTCGAGCGCCGCTTTAATGTGCGCGCCAATGACACCTTCACCGGCTTTTATTCTGGTCGCGTATTAGAGGCGATGGCGCAGGAGATGCCGCGTGCGCTGCTGCATTTCGCTCCGGAAGAGGATGATGTGGATGTTGAATTACTGCGCAGTGGCCGTGTCGATCTGTTTATCAGCGCCGCTCGTCAACTGGGGCCAGAGATTCGCGTACAGCCGCTGTTCACCACGCGTTTTGTCGGCCTGGCGCGTAACGACCATCCCATTTTCGCCAGCGATATTTCCCCCGAACAGCTGACGCGCTGGGGACATATCAGCATTTCCCGGCGCGGTAAAGCCAGCGGGCCAATTGATAGTGCGCTGGAGCAGCAGGGGTTGCAGCGTCAGGTCTCGCTAATTGTTGCAACACCCTATAGCGCGATTTTTGCGCTGCAGGATTCGGATCTGCTGCTGCCGCTACCGGAACATCTGGCGCGCAGTGCCATTACCGCCGGAATGCGGGTGCGCATGTTTGAGCTTCCGGTGCCGCTAGAGACCGTGCTGCTGACGCAAGCCTGGCATCCACGCTTTCAGCAGGATGCGGCGCATCGCTGGTTGCGTCAGACCCTCCGCCAGTTATGCAGCGGCGACAGCTGAAGAGTGATTAACCCGTGCGTTTAACGCACTCATCAATTTAATAATCGTCACTTTTACGCATGGATTCCTTTCCCTACAGTGAGCCCAACTTTCACGGTTGAGGATCATCCATGCAGTCCCGTATTCTCTCATTTATCCACCGGCTCGTGTCGCAATGCGATTTCACGACGCCGCGCGCGACCTATGTATTGCGCGCCTTGCTGGCCGCCAATCTCGCGCTGGTGGTGGCCTACGCGCTGGAACTGGATATGCCGTATTCCGCGGCGACCACCGTATTACTGGTATTGAACCCCGTTCAGGGGGCGGTATTGGGTAAGGGAAAATGGCGTTTGATCGGCACGCTCGCCGGCATGGTGGTGGCGCTGGCGCTGATGGCCGCTTTCGCTCAGCTTCCCTGGCTATTCGTCCTGACAGAAAGCCTGTGGCTCGGCATCTGCGTACTGGCGATGAGCGTGCTGCGTCACTTTCGCGCCTCAGGCGCGGCGGTGGCCGGATACACCATTGGGCTGGCAACGCTTGGTGCCATGCAGCATCCCGAACTGGCCTTTGAACATGCGGTGGGGCGCGCCTCGACCGTCGCGATCGGCGTCATGTCGCTGGGTTTGGTGACGGCGCTGTTCAGTCGGCGCACGCTCAGCAGCAAACTTGATGCTTTACTCCTGCGGTTAACGCAACAAACCGCCGCGCTGCTGGCCGCCCAAGGGCCCGCTACGGCGCAACATCGGCTGATGACAGAAATCTACAGCGTTGATGATTTGCTGGCGGCGGCACGTCACGAGTCCGTCACGCTGGCGCAGCATACGCGCGCGATCCAACAGGCGATGGATGCGTTGGCTGAAATGGTGGCGTCTTGCCAACACTCGCAACAGACAGTCTGGCAGGATGTTGCCGCTGCGCTCGCGCAGGGCCGGGCGGGATTAGCGGCGGCACGACATCTGCTGCGGGAGGTGCGTGCCGATGAAGCGCAATCTCATCAGTCTCATATCATCGCCATGCAACGCGTGGTGCAGGTGCTCAGCTATTTGCCGTATACCTCTTCTTCGCCCCGCCTGGTTGCACCGAGTTTTCATCGTGACTGGAGCGGTGCGCGGCGCAATGGATTACGCGCTTTTGTAACCTTGCTAGCGGCATCATCTCTGTGGCTTGGCAGCGGCTGGCCAGCCGGGGACATCATGCTGCTGATCATTGCGCCTTATTGTGCGCTGCTCTCTACATCTCCTCATCCCGCCGCGGGTGCGCGCCAGTTTCTGCGTGGAACCTTCTATGCGCTGCCAATGGCATTGATCTGCGCCTTTGTGGTGCTGCCGCTGATTAATGGTTTGCCGCTGTTGTTACTGGTATTGAGTCTGTTCTGGCTGCCGGGCATTTATGCCACCAGTTTTCCACAGCATCTATTGAGCGGACTGGCGTATCTGGTGGGATTCAACACCTTAACTGCGGCCAGCAATCCGATGGTGTATGACATTTCCCAACTTCTCAATTGGTCGCTGGCGTGGCTGACGGGCACGGCCTTGACGCTGCTGGCCTTTCAGTTAATGCCCCGCAACCCGGCGCGGCATGTGCAGAGACTGCAGGCGCGGATTCGGCTCAGTAGCCTTGCACTGCTGGCAGGAAAGCCCGCCAGGCCGCTGCGCTGGCAGCAGCAACAGCAGCATCGATTGGCGCAACTTGGCGCACTGCTGCGCACGCACCCAGAAGAGCACGATCGCGTATTGCAGCAGGGATTAGCCAGCCTGCAATTAGGGCGTGAAATCCTGCGCCTACGCGCCCTGACGCTGAATTCTCAATGGCAGGCGCAAATGGTTCGCGCTCAACAGCGCATCGCACGGCGCGTTGGCAACCCGCGCAAGGCGGCAAAACATGCCCAACGCACGGCACGCATCCTGCGGGAAGATGCCGCCTCGGCGGCCTGTTTAACCGCCATCGCCCATGTTTTACAGCAGCATGCCGACTACTTCTCGCCGCAGCAGATAGGGGGATCGCATGTTAAGTGAGGTGTCGATTGCGGGCATCTATCTGCCGCCTTTCTTTATCTATCTCTGTGCCACGTTCCCGCTGTTCCTTGCAGCACGCGCGCTGCTGTTGCGTTGTGGTGTGCTGCGTTGGGTCTGGCACCCGGCGCTGTTCGAATTTGCTTTGTCGTTTCTCTTACTGGCGGTGTTCATTCTCTATGTCTGATTCAACATTCTCATGGAAGTCTTCCCTTAAGGTCTTAATGACGTTGGCCGTGGTGGTGGCGGCACTCTGGCTGGCGATGGTGTTATGGCGCGCCTACGTGCTGGCGCCCTGGACACGCGATGGTCGCGTCAGTGCGCAGGTGATTCGTATCGCCCCGGAGATCTCTGGCACGGTGCAGGCGGTGCCGGTAGCGGATAACCAGTTTGTCGCGCGCGGCACCACGCTATTTGTGATTGATCCGCTGCGCTTTCAGCTGGCGCTGGCGCAGGCGGAAGCCCAGCTCAGGGAGGCCAATGCCACGTTGCAACAAAAACGCGATGAGGCGCAGCGGCGGCGACAGATGGCTGCATTACTGGCGGCCGAGGAGGTCCAGCGCGCGCGCGAAGCGTTGCAGGTAGCGGAGGCGCAGCAGCAGCAGGCGAGTGCGGCGCTGGCCCTCGCGCAGCTGAATTTACAGCGATCTACGGTGCGGGCGCCGGTGGATGGCTACGTGACGCATTTGCGCTTGCAGGCGGGTGATTACGCGGTGGCCGGTACGCCGGAGGTGGCGCTGGTGGATGCACATAGCTTCTGGATCACCGGCTACTTCGAAGAAACCAAATTACATGCCATCCGAATTGGCGACCGCGTTGATGTTCATCTGATGGGCGATAGCCAAACGCTCAACGGCCACGTTGCCAGCTTTGGGCGTGGCATCAGTGACGCCAATCAGCAGGTTGATGCGCAGGGCTTGCCCGGCGTAGAGGCCACCTTCAGCTGGATTCGCCTGGCGCAGCGCATTCCGGTGCGTATCGAACTGGATGCGTTACCGAAAGATAAATTACTCACGGCTGGCATGAGTTGCAGCATTGCGGTGGCGGGTGAAACGCCCGCGCACGGGCGTCTGACAACGCTGCTGGCGAAATGGCTTTAATCCTTCTCAGGAGGTTGTATGTCTTTAAATCAAAACGATTTTTACGTCTATGATGTTCAGGATTTCCCGCTGGTTTATCTTAACCAGCAGGCCGTGCTGCCAGGTTACGCCAGCCAATGGGAAGCCGAAATGCTGGCGCTGCTACAGCAAGAGTCGCCGTTTGTGGTGGTCTATGATCATATGCGGGTAGAGGAAACCGAGGCCGACCGGCGGCAGCGGGGGGACTGGCTGATTCGCCATCGCCAACTGCTGAGTCAACGCTGCAAAGGAATGCTGAGTATTGAGAGTGAGGCATCGCGCTGTGCGGAATTGCGCAAGATGCGCAAAATGTTCGGCATTCCGCATCAGGTGGTGAGTTCACGCACTTATGCCCTGGCGCAGATGCAGCAATGGCTGGCTCGCGCACAGAAATAATGGCAAAAAACGGCGGCTGATAATTTCTTTTACGCGCGCAGCGGGGTATCTTACGCCCGCGCTATTTTCCGGAGAAACTATGAACAAGCCAGCCGCCACGTCACCTTTCCATCCGCGTAACCGCCATCAGGGCCGTTATGATTTTGCGGCTCTTACCGCAGCCCATCCGCCGCTGGCGGTGAAAGTGCGTCCCAACGGCTACGGCGAGTTGTCGGTGGATTTCGCCGATCCTGAAGCAGTGATGCTGCTGAATCAGGCGTTATTAAAACTGTTCTATAACCTGAACTGGCAGCTGCCGGCAGGTTACCTCACCCCGCCGGTGCCGGGCCGCGCTGACTATGTGCATGCGCTGGCCGATCTGCTGGCGAGCGATAACGGCGGCGTGATCCCGCGTGATTTGGATGTGATGGATATCGGCTGCGGCGCGAACTGCATCTATCCGCTGATTGGCAATGCCGAATATGGCTGGCGCTTTACCGGCACCGACATCACCGCGGAGGCCATTACCGCGGCGGGACAGATCGTGGCGAGTAATTCTGGCCTGCAGCGCGCAATTCGTTTGCGTCGACAAAAGGATGCGTCATCCATTTTCGCGGGCGTAGTGCATAAAAACGAACGCTACCATGCGGTGCTGTGTAATCCACCGTTCCACGCCTCTGCAGAAGAAGCAGCCAGCGTTGGCCAGCGTAAAACGCGTAACCTGGGCCTGGGCAAAAACGCGCCGCTCAATTTTGGCGGTCATCACAGCGAATTATGGTGCGACGGCGGTGAACGTAAGTTCGTGGGTCAGATGATCGATGAAAGCGTGGCGCACGCGGACCAGATTGTGTGGTTCACCTCGCTGGTCTCTCGTAAAGAGAATCTACCGGCGCTGCGTGACCAGCTGCGCGATCGGGAAGCCTATGAAGTGCGCATCATCGAAATGGCACAAGGGCAGAAGCAGAGCCGCTTTATCGCCTGGACATTCCAGCCGCCCGCGTCACGCGCGAAGCGGCTGAAACGCTAAGCTTATTGCGCCGGTGGCAACGCCGGTAAGCTGGCAGCCGAGGTGATATCGCTGCCGGTTTGCATCACCTCCACCGTTTGGTGCGGCGCTTTAATGCCGGCCGCATCAAAATGCTTCTTCACCTTATCATCCAGCGCAAAACGCACCGTCCACTGCTTCAGCGGTTGAGTGGTGAAGGAGACGCGCACGGTAAAGGATTGATTGGTTAATCCCACCAGGCCGGCAAAGCTTGGCTCGCCGATCACCATGCCGCGAATCTCCGGGTTCTCCAGCAACTCTTTTACTGCCGCTTGCAGCGTCGCGTTAACGCGTTCGGTATCTTCACTGCGATCCACATCATAGTTGGCGACGAATGAGCCGATGCCGCGCACAAAGTTGGCGAAGGTGGTGATCGAAGACCACGGAATAATGTGATAGGCGCCAGTATCCTGACGTACGCCCACCGAGCGAATCGACATGCGCTCCACCGTGCCGGTAATCGGCCCAATCGTCACTAGATCGCCGGTGTTCATGCCGTTTTCAAACTGAATGAAGATGCCCGTAATGATGTCTTTCACCAGCGTTTGTGAGCCGAATGAGACCGCCAGACCGAGCGCACCGGCACCGGCCAGCAGCGGCGCAATGTTCACGCCGACTTCTGACAGCAAAATCATGATGGTGATGGTGCTGATGACCACCGCCAGCGCATTTCGGAATAGCGTCAGCAGCGTACGGGTGCGCGCGCTGGGCATGGGACGACCATGCGAATCTGAGGCCAGGCGGCTCTCAATCAGGCTGGCCAATAGCGTCCAGCCTACCGCCGACAGCAGCACAATCATCACGATGCGAATCAGCACATCCACCATTTTCTGTCCGCTGCCGAGGGTCAGCCAGTGCCAGAGATCAAACAGATTCCACGCGTTCAGCAGCAGCAGCAGCGTGGCAAACACGGTGAGCACACGCGCCAGTTTCAGCAGCGCTTTTACCCAATCATTAACGCGCTTTTGCAATTCAGGGTAGTTGCGACGCAGATCCGGCGACAGCGTGACGGTTTTACCTATCCAGCGCGTGAGGATGCCGGAAATCAGTGCGGCAATCACGACGATCGCCAGGCTGCGCACCGTGGCGGACATCATAAATTTCAGACTGTCGCCAGGATTGAAGATCGAAAGGAGAAACAGCGTGAGAAAATAGGCGCTTGCCAGCCAGTGCCACACCACGCCAAAGGCGCGAATAAACAGCGCGAAAAACGTCATGCTGCGATCGGCCAGTCGCGACAGCTCATGCTGAATATTGCTTCTGTTGCGGAAAATCAGCCACAGGGCCCAGCCGGTCATGATGAACATAATCAGCATGTTAACCAGCGCAGCCACCTGAATGTTGACCTGATTGGCAACAATGGGCACCACGACTAATAAACCATAACCAATTATCCCGCTCAGCCAGCTTAACCGGGTATTCCAGTAGCTGGCGCGCGCGTCCGCCAGGTGGAAGAAGCGCAGCGCGGGAAAGTGCGGGCAGAAAATCAGGCGCAATACCGCTTTGAAAAATTCAATCAGCGCGAAGGCGTTGAGGAACAGCCCTTGCTGATAGGCGATGGTGCGGTTGCCGTTGTGATAGTTGTCGCTGATGATCTGGCCGACAAACAGCGTCAGCGCCAGCAGCAGGAGATCGAGGACAAAGGCCAGTACGATCATAGCGGGCAGGTGCAGCCATTTGGTGCGTTCAAGATTTTGCTTGCGTCCCCAGCGGCCCATGCGCTGCCAGACTGGCCACATCAAACGGCGCGTCAGCCAGTAGAAAGCAAACACCGCCGCGGCGAGGGCGGCGAAGTATTTCAGCGCATTGAAAAAGGTTTGCTGGTTAAAGGCCTTATGCGGCGCATTGGTGATGTTGTCATGCAGCTGAACGAATTGTGACGCCACCGCGCCGCCATATTCACGCGTGACGCTGGTGATACTCTCCAGCACCGTCGGATCTTCCTGATCCGCCTGCGGCGGCGCCAGCACCGGCTGTTCGCTGGAGGATTGGCTGTTGGCGGCCTGGCGCAGCTGATCGATCAGTTCCTGACGTGAGGCGTTGTTATCCAGAATATTGGCCAACGCGGCGTAAGCGGCTTTTTTCTCTTCTACACTGGGTTCGCCTTCGGCGGTGCTGCTCGCGGCCGGCGTTTGTGTCTGCTGTGCCGCGACGGCGGCCTGAGGCAGATTGACGGCCTGCGCTGAAGGCATGAGAAACAGGGTGAGCAAACTGAAGAGTAACCACAGAGTGGCACGACCTGGTGGGCTGGCAGACAACATCGCTTTCTCCTTGAACGGCACAAGAGAGAAGTATAGTCAGTGATGGAAGGTACAGATTCTGCAAGGAAAATTGATTTGCGCGCGAGGCGGTGGGGGAAGAAGGTCGTCATCAATGACGACCTTACAGAATCGGTCGCCAACGATGGCGACCAGGCTATCAGGAAACGTGCTGCAGGAACTCGCGCAGGCGATCACTTGGCGGGTTGGTGATCAGTTCATCCGGGTTACCGTCTTCAGCTATGGTCCCTTTATCGATGAAGATCAGACGCGAAGCCACTTTCTGCGCGAAACCGACTTCATGCGTTACGATGACCATGGTCATGCCTTCTTCGGCCAGATCCTGCATCACTTTCAATACTTCGTGACGCAGCTCAGGATCGAGCGCTGAGGTAGGCTCATCAAACAGCATCATTTTCGGCTTCACCGCCAACGCGCGCGCAATCGCGACGCGCTGCTGCTGACCACCGGATAGCTCAGAAGGGAAGTGGTGCGCGCGCTCGGCGAGGCCCACTTTACCCAGCAGCTCACGGGCCAGCTTGTGGGCTTCTTCTTTCTTCGCACCACGAACGCGGATGGGGCCAAAGGCAACGTTATCCAGCGCGCTCATCTGCGGGAACAGATGGAACTGCTGGAACACCATGCCCGCTTCCTGACGAATCAGGCGGTCATCGACTTTCGGATCATTGACCTTCATGCCATCGACAATCAGCTCGCCGGTCGTGATCTCTTCCAGCTTGTTGATGCAGCGCAGCAGCGTAGATTTCCCGGAGCCGGATGGTCCAATAATCACCACCACTTCGCCTTGATTAATTTTCAGGTTGATGTCGTGCAGAACCTGGGTCTGGCCGAAATTCTTCGAGACGTTTTTAAATTCAATCACAGGATTTTCACCCTTTTCTCAATACGGCGCAGCACAAAGCTCAACACCAGCGTAATAACCAAATAGATGATGGCAACGGCGCTCCAGATTTCTAACGCGCGGAAGTTACCGGCGATGATTTCCTGGCCCTGACGCGTCAGTTCAGCCACGCCAATCACGATAAACAGGGAAGTATCTTTAATACTCACAATCCACTGGTTACCCAGCGGTGGCAGCATACGGCGCAGAGCCAGTGGCATAATCACATAACGCAGCGTCTCGCGGCTCGATAAGCCCAGCGCCAGACCCGCTTCACGGAAGCCTTTGTTAATGGATAGCACCGCACCGCGTGTGATTTCTGCGATATAAGCACCGGAGTTGATCATGATGGTGACCACCGCCGCGCTGAACGGATCGATACGCAGGTCGGGGAAGGCCATCGGCAGGGCGAAGTAGATAAACATCACCTGTACCACGATAGGTGTACCGCGGATCAGTTCGATGAATACCAGGGCGATGTTATTCGTGATCCAGCCGCCGTAAGCGCGGGCAAAACCGGCGACCAGGCCGATAATTAAACCGCCGACCAGGCCGAGGACCGAGATCAGCAGGGTCATTTTGGCGCCTTCGATTAAAATCGGCAGTGCGGGCCAAATGACGCTCCAGTCAAACTCCATGGTGTGACTCCAAAATCTGTTGCGTGGAAATGTAAAAAGCAGGGAGGCAAAGCTCCCTGCTGGAATATCGACTTAAGCCGGCATTATTTTGGTTCAGTACCGAACCATTTTTTATAGATAGTGTTGTAAGTGCCGTTATCACGCAGCGTTTTCAGTGCGCCGTTCACTTTTTCACGCAGATCGTCGCTGCCTTTCGGGAAAGCAATGCCATATTGCTGCGCTTCAATTGACTCGCCTACCGCTTTGAAGCGGCCTTTACCGGCGGTATTGATGAAGTAAAGAATGTTTGGCGTGTCGTGCAGGACGGCGTCAGCGCGGTTGGTGCCCAGTTCCATGTAAGCGTTATCGATGTTCGGGAATTGACGCAGGTCTTTCGATTTGATGTGCGCTTTGGCGTAATCTACCGAACCGGTGCCGCTCTTCACTGCCACCACTTTGCCGTTCAGATCGTCGATACTTTTAACGTCTTTTTCATTCTCGCGCACCATCACCAGCAGGCCGCTTTTGTAATAGCCGTCTGAGAACTCAATGGCTTTCTTACGCTCTTCGGTGATGGTGATACCTGCTAATGCCAGATCCACGTTTTTAGTTTGCAGAGCGGGGATAATGCCGCTGAAATCCATCGGTTTGAAGGTGTAATCCAGCTTCAGTTCTTTGGCGACCGCGTCCCACAAATCGATATCAAAACCGACGTACTTATCGCCTTGTTTAAACTCGAAGGGAACGAATGCGGTGTCAGTGGCGACAATCAGTTTTTTATCTGCTGCGGTGGAGGAAAGCGAGAAGGCCAGCGCCAGCGCGGCCACGGAGACTTTAATCAATGACTTCATCATTATTTTCCTTATTACCCTTCAGGCCTGGTGGCCCGATGTACGGCTTATCATATGAAAAAATTATGCCAACTTTTCATTTTTCACGAAATCAGTCGTTTTAAGCACTTGCTGACACGATTTTGCGCAGAAGAAAAATTTTGCACCAGTGGTGGGCACCATAATGGTGCGTAGTGCCGTTGTGGTGCAGGAACAGTGTGCACCAAGGGCGTGGCAAGCGAAAGAAGGGATTAAGGAATTGTTAACAACGTCAAAAAAAGCACCAGAATGTTACAGGCATAAAAAAAGGCGGGATAACCCGCCTTCACTGTTACGCTGAAAATTATTCGATGTTGGATTCAATGAACCACAGGAATTTATCCAGATCGCGCGATGCCGCAGTAAAAATATCCGCAGTATCTTCATCGCTCACTTCAGTAATCGCTTTGCGCGTATCATTAGCGACAACGGCATAGCGATCGGCCAGCGCTTTCAGGTGATCCTGTACGCTATGGATGTTTAGCGGATAACTTTTCAGTGGTGTCTTATCGTTGACGATCTGAGTCGTACCCAGCGCCACACCGCCTAGCTGAACCACACGTTCAGCGATAGTGTCCTGGTGATCGGTAATTGCCGTACGGAAGCCATCAAGCATCTCATGTACGCCAATAAAGTTGGCGCCACGCATATTCCAGTGCGCCTGCTTGGTGATCAGCGACAGGTCAATAAATTCCACTACCAGACGGTTGAGCACCTCGATGGTCGCTTTTTTATCGCTGTCAGCGACGTCATTACGGGTGTAAATCAGATCAGACGATTTAGTTTTAACCAGTTTTGCGGTACTCATCATTAATGTCCTCTTATTGATGGTTGTCCTAATCAAGCACGGAAATAAGTATAGCAGCACATTTAAGTTCTGCAGGAATGATTGAATCAATGACAGGAATAGATAAACCTTGCTGTTGCTCAGGAATTGTGCGTTAGTATTTTTAAGGTTTATAAAACAACGAGTTAATCTATATGTTAATTATTTATTAATCGTGTTGCAAAATAATAATAAGCACCGGCGGTGTAACCAATGAAATGATAATGAGAACGCTTTTATATTCAACCTGCTATATAGCAGGCTGAATAATCACTTATTTATTACTGATGAGTAATATCTACTTCGTTTATTTGCGCGCTTTTTTGCTTCATGGTGAGAGTTGAACCGGCAGAGGCGATAATAATCGCCAGCAGCGCAATCCACTGCTGCAGCGTTAACAGTTCACCGAGGAACAACATGCCCGAAAGCGCTGCCATTGCCGGCTCCAGGCTCATCAGGGTGCCGAAAATACGGGCAGGAAGACGCGTCAGCGCCATCATCTCAAGAGAGTAAGGAATAGCGCTGGAGAGCAGGGCGATAAGCAGCGCCAGCGGCAGGATTTCCCAATGCCAGATGCCCGGCGCGGCAAATGTCAGGCCAAGAGGAACAAAGATTACGGAGGCGATGAGCGAGCCCATCGCCACCGTTGCCGGCCCATGTTCGGCACCAGCACGCTGGCCGGCAAGAATATAAACTGCCCAACAGGCACCCGCACCTACCGCCAGCAGCGCACCGAGCGGATCGATATGGCTCACACCATCACCGATTGGCAACAGGAACCATAAGCCCACTACCGCGAGCAGTACCCAAATAAAGTCCAGCGGACGGCGCGCGCCAATCAGAGCCAGCGTCAGCGGACCCAGGAACTCTAATCCGACCGCCACGCCAAGCGGCACGGTGCGAATCGCTAAATAGAAGAGATAATTCATGCAGCCCAGCGCAAGGCCATACATCAGCAGCGGCTTGCGCTGTTCACGTGTGAAACGTAAACGCCAGGGTTTAAAGATGACGCAAAGAATGAGGGTGCCTAAGCCGAGTCGCAGCGCGGTAATGCCTGGAGCACCAACGGTAGCAAACAGCGATTTCGCCAGTGAAGCTCCACCCTGCAGCGAAAGCATCGCAATGAGAAGAACAGCGATGGGGAACAAAACCGGGGCCAGATTTTTAGTCGTGAAAGGCGCAGACATCCTGTTATTCATTCCTTTATTTATTAACAGCGGAGCAACAAGAGCTCAGTGTAAAGGAATCTTCAGTAAATAAGGAGATACGATCCGGGGAAAAAAAACGTGATGAGTGGTTAGAATTTGGCCATTTTCAGGGCCATTTCCGTAAAGAAATGTCAGGTTAGTTTAGGAATTTACTTAAACGCATTTTTTGTGATCGAAATTTATGTTGCAGGAATATGAAGGTTTTTATAAGTAAAATGAATGACATAGGAAACTTCATTAACTTTCTGTTACACCAAACAATCTGTTAGACAACAAATTGCGGGCAGAGTTTCTTGCTGTTTTTTGTTATATTTATAGCGTTGTCAGGAGAGAAGTATATTCACATTTGAGGTGGTTATGAAAAAAATTGCATGTCTTTCAGCATTGGCTTGTGTACTTGCAGTTTCTGCAGGTTCTGCCATGGCACAAAGCACCGTTACCGGTGGTTACGCTCAGAGCGATTATCAAGGCGTTGCTAACAAAGCAAACGGCTTCAACCTGAAATATCGTTACGAAGACGGTACTAACCCACTGGGTTGGATCGGTTCTTTCACTTACACCGAGAAAGATCGTACTGACGCTGGCGTTTACAACAAAGGTCAATACTACGGCATCACCGGTGGTCCAGCTTACCGTCTGAATGACTGGGCAAGCATCTACGGTGTTGTGGGTGTAGGCTACGGTAAATTCCAGCAGAACGATACTGCAGTACGTTCTAAGTCTGATACAAGCGACTACGGTTTCTCTTACGGCGCGGGTATGCAGTTCAACCCAATCGAAAACGTCGCACTGGACGTAGGTTACGAGCAGAGCCGTATCCGCAGCGTCGACGTTGGCACCTGGATTGCTGGCGTAGGTTACAGCTTCTAAGTTTTTGCTTAGACCAGTTGCACAATAAACGGTCCTTCGGGACCGTTTTTTTATGGGCGCAATTCACCGTTCAGCAGGATTTACCACATTAAAAAGCACAAAGCCCGCGACAGAGGCGGGCTTTGTAGGAATAAGCGTGAGTAGGGAGAGCTTTAGCCGCGCCAGATCAGGTTTGGGCACGGACGTTCAACCAGCTGTTTGCCCGTGAGCTTTTCAATCAGCATCAAACGCAGTGCAAACGGCGAGCGAGTAAACAGGCACAGCAGCGATTTCAGCTCGAAAGCCGGTTTGCTCTGTTCTGTCTGGAAGCATTTACCACAGTCGAGGCAGTTTTTCATGGTAGTCATGTTCACCTCCCGAGTGAATTACGACATAAAACAAGCAGGAGCAGCGAAACGGTGTTCGTCTTTGCATCCTTTATAAGCTATTCGCTTACATTATCAACAAAGATAGCACTGGCTATACTCTTTAGCCAACACTATTTAGGAAAAATTTGTGCTTATTTGTGCCTGGTTTACAATGGGCGCAGCCAGACCGCATCGCAGGTACAGTGCGGCAGATAATAAAGAGGAAGTTGAATGAGTCGTCGTGCAAAAATCGCCACCAACATGCCCCAGGGGCCGCTGAAAGAAATTGAGGAGCATGTCGAAGGATTTCGGCAGGTGCGCGAAGCGCATCGTCGTGAGCTGATTGATGACTACGTTGAGTTAATCTCTGATTTGATTCGTGAATTTGGCGAGGCGCGTCAGGTGGACATGGCTGCACGCCTTGGCGTTTCTCAGCCGACGGTGGCGAAAATGCTTAAGCGCCTCGGTACCACCGGTTTAGTGGAGCAAGTGCCATATCGTGGTGTGTTCCTCACCGCCGAAGGTGAGAAGCTGGCTGAAGCGAGCCGCGTCCGCCACCACATTGTTGAAACCTTCCTGCTGGCGCTGGGTGTTAGCCCGGAAACCGCGCGCCGTGATTCAGAAGGCCTGGAGCATCACGTCAGTGATGAAACGCTGGCCGTCTTCCAGAAATTTTACGAGAGTCGCTAACCACAAGGCTTCCGCCATCATGCCCATAGTGCTTCGTTCCTTAATGCGCGATCGTATCTTGCATTTGCTGTTGCTGCTGGGCGTGATTATGGTGCCGCTGGCGAATTTCCATTGGTCGCAGCTGCCTGGCGCGGTTGACTGGCATACCATCATGACGCTTACCGGCTTATTGATGCTGACCAAAGGGCTGGAGAACAGCGGCTATTTTGATGTACTCGGCGCGCGTCTGATCCAGCGTTTCCAGCATGAGCGCGCGCTGGCGCTGTTTATGGTTTGCGCGGCCGCGTTGCTCTCAACCTTTCTCACCAATGATGTTGCGCTGTTTATTTTGGTGCCGCTAACGTTAACCCTGCGCAAATTTTCACGTCTGCCGATCTCACGCCTGATTATTTTTGAAGCGCTGGCCGTTAATGCAGGTTCGTTATTAACCCCGGTCGGCAACCCGCAAAATATTCTGCTGTGGAGTCATGGAGCGCTCAGCGTTCCCGCTTTTATTGCGCAGATGGCGCCGCTGGCGGCATTTCTGATGTTGACGTTAATGGCGCTCACCTGGTGGAGTTTCCCGGCCCGCAGCATTCAAAAGCATGAACAAGGCGAAAGCCAGCCGTGGCACAAGCCGCTGTTTCTGATCAGCGTGCTGCTTTATATCGTCTTCATTGTCGCTTTGGAGCTAAAAATGACCGGTTGGGCGCTGCTGCTCGTAGCGGCCTGCTTCCTGATCATGGCGCGCAGCGTGTTAATCAGTATCGACTGGAGTTTGCTGCTGGTATTTGTCGCGATGTTTATCGATGTCTTTCTGCTGATGCACTTGCCATGGCTGCAACCCCATTTTGCCGCCATTGGGCAGTTAGGCGAGGGCGGACTTTATCTGTTAGCCATTGGTCTGTCACAGGTCATCAGTAATGTGCCGGCCACCATCCTGCTTTTGCAGAAAGTGCCACCTTCCGATGTGCTGGCGTGGGCGGTCAACATCGGCGGCTTTGGTTTATTGCCGGGCTCACTTGCCAACCTGATTGCCCTGCGCATGGCGCAGGATGCGCGGGTGTGGTGGCGATTCCATCTGTTCTCCCTGCCAATGCTTGCCTGGTCGATGCTGGGTGGATGGCTGCTTTTGCACTTAATGCGTTAGACGGCCAGCCAGTGTCGGCTTGTGTAAAGTTGCATTGGCATTTGTCAATTTCCCATCTAAGGTTATGTTGACCGTTTTTGCCCGGGAATCGGGACAACCGCCTACGATGAAAAATTATGAGTGAAAACCAGAATCAGCCGTCCGAACGCGATCAGCAAGATCCGCAAAACTCTGCACAATCGAATCAAGATAACAACGAACCAGAACGTAAACGCCCTGGAAAGAAGCCCCTGATTTTTCTCGCCATCGTGGTGGTGATTATGATCGTGGTGGCATTATGGTTCTGGCTCACCACGCGCAACATTGAAAGCACCGATGATGCCTTTACAGAAGGTAACGCGGTGACCATCGCCCCTAAAGCCTCGGGTTATGTGGTGAAGCTGCTGGTAAGCGATAACCAGCGGGTGAAGCAGGGCGATTTGCTGGTGGAGATTGATACGCGTGACACCGCGGCACAGCGCGATCAGGCTAAAGCGCAGTTGGGCCTCGCAGAAGCTCAGCTGCATCAGGCGCAGGCGCAGTTAGCCTTATCACGCGTGCAGTATCCGGCACAGCGCGATCAGGCGCTTGCCGATCAGGCCAAAGCGCAGGCAAACCTGTTAAATGCCCAGGCCGATTATCGTCGCCAGCGCGGTGTTGATCCTCGGGCAACCTCGCAGCGCAATATTGATACCGCCGCCGCTCAGTTGCGTTCCGCCGAAGCACAGTTACAGAGCGCCAAAGCGCAGGTTGAAGTGGCTTCGCAGGTTCAGTTGCAAATTCGCCAGCAAGAAACCAACGTTGAAGCGCGCGAGCAGCAAGTTGAGCAGGCTAAAGCGCAGCTCAATACGGCCGAATTAAATCTCTCTTATACCCAGGTACGTGCGCCTTACGACGGCTTTGTGACCAAGCGAAATGTGCAGCTTGGCACCTTGGTTCAGGCTGGCAGCGCGCTATTCTCGCTGGTTTCACCGGAAATCTGGATTAACGCTAACTTCAAAGAGTCGCAGCTGGAACGAATGAAGCCGGGTAATAAAGTGGAGATCAGCGTTGATGCTTGGCCAGATATGAAGTTGGAAGGGCACGTTGATAGCGTACAGATGGGGTCGGGTTCGCGCTTCTCCACTTTCCCCGCTGAGAACGCCACCGGCAACTACGTGAAAATCGTGCAGCGCGTACCGGTGAAAATCGTTATCGATAAAGGTTTGGATCCGAATCATCCGCTACCGCTGGGCCTGTCGGTTGAGCCGAAGGTGACAGTGGAATGAGTGCGAGCGAAAGCTGGCGTCCGGCCAGCAACCCGTGGCTGGTTGCCATCACGGTGACGCTGGCGGTGTTTATGGAGATCCTCGACACCACTATCGTCAACGTGGCGCTGCCGCACATTGCGGGCTCGCTCTCCTCCAGTTACGACGAATCCACCTGGGTTTTAACCTCTTATTTGGTGGCCAACGGCATCGTATTGCCGATCTCGGCGTTTTTTAGTCGACTGTTTGGCCGTAAGCAGTTCTTCCTGATCTGCATTGTGATGTTCACCATCTGCTCATTCCTGTGCGGTATCGCTACCGAACTGTGGCAAATCATTTTGTTCCGCGTCCTGCAGGGCTTTTTTGGTGGTGGGTTGCAGCCGGTACAGCAATCGGTGCTGCTCGACTATTTCAAAGCGGAAGATCGCGGCAAAGCGTTTGGCCTGTCGTCGATTGCCATCATCGTTGCGCCGGTGATTGGTCCGACGCTCGGCGGCTGGATCACCGATAACTACAGCTGGCGCTGGGTGTTCTTCATTAATATTCCCGTGGGTATTTTAACGGTGATGGCGATTTATCAGCTGCTGGAAGATCCGCCGTGGGAACGTAAGTGGGCGAAAGGCCGGCTGAAGATTGATTACATTGGTATCAGCCTGATCACGCTTGGGCTTGGCTGTTTGCAAGTATTCCTCGATCGCGGTGAAGATGAGGATTGGTTTGCTTCGCACTTTATCGTCCTGTTCGCCACGCTGGCGCTGGTGGGTATTGTCGGCGCCGTGTATTGGCTACTGTATGCGCGCAAGCCGGTGGTCGATATCATGGTAATGAAAGACCGCAACTTCTGGGTAGCGGGTTTGCTAATGGCGGGCATGGCGATGATTCTGTACGGCAGCTCGGTGGTGCTTCCCCAGCTGGCGCAGCAGGATTTGGGCTACACCGCCACCTGGTCGGGGCTGGTGCTGTCGCCTGGCGCGATATTAATTGTGCTGACCATTCCGCTGGTACTGAAGTTGATGCCAATTGTGCAAACGCGCTACATCATTGCGTTCGGCTTTACCTGCCTTGCCTGTGCCTTCTTCTACTCCTCCACGCTTACGCCTGACGTCGATTTCAAAACGTTGGTGATGATGCGAAGCGCGCAGTCAATCGGACTTGGCTTCCTGTTTGTGCCGCTCACCACCATTGCGTTTATTACCGTGCCGCAACGGTTAAATGCCGATGCCTCGGCGCTGTTCACTATGTTCCGTAACGTCGCCGGTTCAATCGGGATTTCGCTCTCAACCGCGGGGATTACGGAACGCATGCAGACGCAATCGGCAAACATGGTGCACAACATGTCGCCGCTGAATGAGCCTTACAACCTCACGCTACAACACTGGGCCGATGCCATCCGTAACTTCACCACGGCGGTAGGCGACCCGCTGACGCTGGCGGGCGGACAGCTCTACCAGGAGATGATTGCCCAGGCGCGTATTCTGGCGTATATCGACGTCTTTATGGGCTTGAGTATCGTGGCTTTGCTATTGATTCCATTTTGTTGGTTGCTTTCGCCGATTAAGAGCGAAGGCGGTGCAGGAGCACATTAAAATGAACAAGTTTTCGCGATTTCAGCCGTCGCTGACGTTGCTGGCGCTGTCATTGCTGCTGGCCGGTTGCGCCGTTGGGCCGGATTATCAGCCACCGCAGGCGCATACGCCGGGCGGTTACCATGACTTACCTTCACAACAGGCGTCAAAGCCGCTGGCGGCAGCGACCAATCCGCTGTGGTGGAAAAGCTTTAACGATCCCCAGCTGGACAGCCTGATTGAGCGCGCCATTGCCGGTAATTTAACGCTGCAGCAATCCGTGCTGCGCATTGCCGGCGCACGCGAACAGCTGGCGCAAGCGCGCGGAGGGTTGTTCCCCTCGCTTAACGGCTCGGCAAAAGTCACGCGGCAGCAGTTGGGATTAAAAGGCCTGCTGAAGTCGAACGGCGTTTACGATCAGGTGGACAGCGATGTTGCTAATCAACTGAATGGATTAGATCACTCGGTCACCTTGTATCAGGGCAGTTTTGATGCCAGCTGGGAGCTCGATTTGTGGGGCAAAGTTCGTCGCCAGATGGAAGCGGCGGACGCACAACAGCAGGCGGCTATCGAGCAGCGTAACGATGCGCTGGTTTCACTGGAAGCCGAAGTCGCGCGTGCCTATCTCCAGTTACGTGGTTCGCAGGCGGTGTTAACGACCTTGCAGCAACAGATTGCGGTGGCGCAGCAAACCTGGGAACTGACGCAAAGCCAGCAGAGGAACGGTTTGGCGCCCACCACGGATGTGGAAAATGCCCGGGCACAGTTAGCCTCGCTTAACGCGCAGCTGCCGCAATACCAGGCGCAGCAGTTACAGGCGATGAACGGCCTGGCAGTGCTGCTGGGCAAAACGCCGGGGGCGCTGGATAACGAGTTAATGTCGGAAAAACCGCTGCCCGCGTTGCCGAAAATGGTGCCGGTCGGTATTCCTTCTACGCTGGCGCGGCGCCGTCCGGATATTCGTCAGGCGGAAGCCACGCTGCATGCACAAACGGCCAATATTGGCGTGTCGGTGGCCGATCTGTTCCCAAGCCTTTCGCTCACCGGGCAGCTCGGTGTGCGCAACACCGATGCCAGCTATCTGGATGACTGGAGCAGCCACTTCTTCAGCGTTGGGCCGTCACTCTCGATTCCCATCTTCCAGGGCGGGCGTTTAGTCTCCAGCGTTAAACTGGCGCGCGCTCAGCAGGCAAATGCGGCGCTGGACTATCGCCAAACGGTGTTAACCGCGCTGCAGGATGTTGAGAATGCGCTGGTGAGCTATCGCGCCGATCAGCAACAGGTCATCGCGCTGGATGAGACCACAGGTGCACTGCAACGCGCCTTCGATCTTGCCAGCGACAGTTATCGCCAGGGCATCTCAACCTTCCTTGATGTGTTAGATGCACAGCGTCAGCTGGCGCAGGCTAAAGCGCAATCGACGCAGGCGCGGATGCAAAGTGCGCTTGATCTGGTGGCGTTATATAAAGCGCTGGGCGGCGGCTGGGAGCCTTATCAAAACGTCAACCTTCCCGACTATTCTGTGTTTGGTCCCGCAACGGAAGTGCATTAATTTTTGTTTGATAGCCGGTTAACCACCGGCTTTTTTTCACCGCAACGAAAAAAAATGAGATTTCTCTCTCATCCTCCGCAATATAATAAACGCCTATATCATGGGGTTTTCCGTTACACCATTAATCCTTTTTTACCTTTATGCTCACTTATGCTGCAGCGCGCAATAGTAGCTAAATGGTTGTTTATAACCTGGGAATATTGGTTTGAAATCGATTCCAGTTCTGCTTAAGCAACAAAGGATGCGTGTTAATTCATGGTTAATTAAAGCCAACCTCGTCGGCATAACCCTCAACGTAAGTAATATGTAAGCGACTTCAGATTAATCCAGGCTATAAAATTAATTTATTTTTTTATTTGAATTAGGTAATCTTGCCACTACAGTTTATTTAACCCCTTAAGCAAGGACATTGTGATGAGTGATGCATTTAAAGTTCTGAACAACATTCGCACATTACGTGCGCAAGCTCGTGAGCTGCCATTGACCGATCTGGAAGAAATTCTGGAAAAATTAACCGTTGTTGTGACCGAGCGTCGTGACGAAGTTCATGCAGAAGAAGCGCAGAACCGCGAAAAAGAAGAGAAGCTGTCTAAATATCGCGAAATGCTGCTGGCTGATGGCATTGACCCGAACGAATTACTGGGCGCTTTAGAAGTTGGTAAAAAACGCGCTAAGCGTGCACCACGTCCAGCAAAATATTCTTACACCGACGAAAACGGTGAAGTAAAATCATGGACTGGCCAGGGCCGTACTCCAGCAGCGATTAAGAAAGCGCTGGATTCCGGTAAGAGCCTGGATACTTTCCTGATCAAATAATCCGCACAATCCTTGTAAGTGGGAGCCGAAGGCAAATGTCTTCGGCTTTTTTTATTTATTTAATTCACTTTATTCTTCACATTGCAGCTGCGTTAGCTGCAGATGCTCGCCCCTGTCGCTTACTGCTGCAAGCCCCCGGTGACTCACCTACGTTAACGCGAATTATTTTGTGTATCAGCTCAACACGTTCAGTGGATTACGCCCTCTGCTTCAGGCGCAGAGGTAGCGCCCAGGTGCCCGCTTCTGGCATAATGCCCGCTGTTTTTTCCTCCACTGCGTAACAAAGGTCAATGCCGTGTTAGTTTCCAGCAATATCACCATGCAGTTCGGCAGTAAGCCGCTGTTCGAAAATATCTCCGTTAAATTTGGCGGCGGTAATCGTTACGGTTTAATCGGTGCGAACGGCAGCGGTAAATCTACCTTTATGAAAATACTGGGCGGCGACCTGGTGCCGACGGGTGGAAATGTTTCCCTCGATCCGAATGAGCGTATCGGTAAGTTACGCCAGGACCAATTTGCCTTTGAGCAATATAGTGTGCTGGATACCGTTATCATGGGCCACAATGAATTGTGGGCAGTGAAGCAAGAACGCGATCGTATATATGCCTTGCCAGAAATGAGCGAAGAGGAAGGCTATAAAGTGGCCGACCTGGAAGTCGAATACGGCGAGATGGATGGTTACAGTTCTGAATCACGTGCCGGCGAATTATTACTGGGCGTGGGCATTCCGGTGGAGCAGCATTACGGCCCAATGAGTGAAATTGCGCCAGGCTGGAAATTGCGTGTGCTGTTAGCACAGGCATTATTCGCCAATCCAGATATTTTGTTGCTCGATGAACCGACCAACAACCTGGATATAGATACCATTCGTTGGTTGGAGCAAGTGCTCAACGAACGTAACAGCACCATGATCATCATTTCGCATGACCGCCATTTCCTGAATATGGTTTGTACGCATATGGCCGATCTGGATTACGGTGAGCTGCGCGTTTATCCGGGTAATTATGACGAATATATGACCGCGGCGACCCAATCGCGTGAACGTTTATTATCAGATAACGCGAAGAAGAAAGCGCAAATTGCCGATCTGCAATCGTTTGTGAGCCGCTTCAGCGCCAACGCCTCTAAATCGCGTCAGGCGACTTCGCGTGCCAAGCAGATTGATAAAATTAAACTGGAAGAGGTAAAAGCATCCAGCCGTCAAAACCCGTTTATCCGATTTGATCAGGATAAAAAGCTGTTCCGTAATGCGCTGGAAGTCGAAGCGCTGACCAAAGGTTTTGATAACGGCCCGCTGTTTAATAAACTTAACCTGATGCTAGAAGTCGGCGAAAAATTGGCGATTTTGGGTGCCAACGGTATTGGTAAAACCACGCTGTTAAAAACGCTGGTGGGTGAACTGGCACCCGATAACGGCACGGTGAAATGGTCTGAGAATGCGCGTATTGGTTATTACGCACAGGATCATGCGGAAGATTTTGCCAATGATCTGACGGTGTTCGACTGGATGAGCCAGTGGAAGCAGGAAGGCGATGACGAGCAGGCGGTGCGCAGCATTCTGGGGCGTCTGCTGTTTGGGCATGATGAGATCAACAAGCCCGCTAAGGTGCTGTCAGGTGGTGAGAAGGGCCGCATGCTGTTTGGCAAGCTGATGATGCAGAAGCCGAACATCCTGATTATGGATGAACCGACTAACCACCTTGATATGGAATCGATTGAGTCGCTCAACATGGCGCTTGAGATGTATGAAGGTACGTTGGTCTTCGTCTCACATGACCGTGAGTTTGTCAGCTCGCTGGCTACGCGCGTAATGGAGATGAAAGGTGATCGTATTGTCGACTTCACCGGCAACTATGAAGATTACCTGCGCAGTCAGGGTATTGTGTAAACCGTAAGAGCCAGGTGCGCAGAGATGCGCACCTGGCTATTGAATTATCGCCTCTTAACCCGATAAACGCGTTAACCGATTTGCCCAATATTCACATACTGGGTCTCAAGATACTCCTCCAGCCCAACGTCCGCACCTTCGCGTCCCAGCCCCGAGGCTTTCACGCCGCCAAACGGTGCCACTTCGGTGGATATCATGCCTTCATTCACCCCGACCATTCCGCTCTCCAGCTGCGGTGTAACGCGCAGCGCACGCGCCAGATCGCGGGTAAATAGATAAGCGGCCAACCCATAAGGTGTGTTATTCGCGCGCTTAATGACTTCCTCCTCCGTGCTGAAACGGAAACACGCGGCCACCGGACCAAAGGTCTCTTCCTGTGCCAAACGCATATTTTCATTCGCATCGGCTAGCACCGTTGGCTGGTAAAAATTGCCACCCAGCGCATGGCGTTCTCCACCGCAAACCAGACGCGCTCCCTGCTGTAATGCATCCTGCACATGTGCTTCAACCTTCTCGACAGCACGATGATGGATAAGCGGTCCCTGCTGCGCGTTGGGTGTCAGGCCGGGCGCGACCTTCAACGCACTCGCCGCATCAGCCAGCCGGGTGACGAAGCGATCGTAGATCCCATCCTGCAGGTAAAAGCGATTCACGCAGATACAGGTTTGGCCGCTGTTGCGGAATTTCGCCGCCATTGCGCTCTCCACTGCAGCATCAAGGTCGGCATCATCAAACACAATAAAGGGCGCGTTGCCACCGAGCTCGAGCGAGAGTTTTTTCACCGAACTCGCCGCATCACGCATCAGTAACTTGCCCACCGCTGTCGAGCCGGTGAACGATATCTTACGCACCACATCGCTATGGGTTAGCGTATGACCAATCTCCACGGTTTCGCCGCTGACTGCATTCAACACGCCCGGCGGCACGCCAGCCTGTTCTGCCAGTACCAGCAGAGCAAATGCCGAAAGCGGCGTTTCGTTGGCCGGTTTTACAACGGCGGTACAGCCAGCAGCCAGTGCTGGACCGAGTTTGCGCGTGAGCATCGCCAGCGGGAAATTCCACGGCGTAATCGCGGCGACAACGCCCACCGGTTGTTTCAGCGTCAGGATCAGGTTGCCCGGTTTGGTGGTGGGAATCGTTTTGCCGTTGGCCCGTTTGCCTTCTTCGGCAAACCACTCAATAAAACTGGCGGCATACAGCACTTCGCCACGCGCTTCTGCCAGCACTTTGCCCTGTTCCTGCACCACTAATTGGGCCAGCGCTTCCTGGTTTTCGACGATCAGCTGATACCAGCGCTGCAAAATAGCGGCGCGTGCTTTGGCCGTCTGCGCCCGCCAGGCGGGCAGGGCGGCGGCGGCAGCCTCAATGGCGCGCGTGGTCTCTGCTGCACCCACGCAGGCGACCTGCGCCACCCGGGTGTCATCGGCGGGGTTGGTCACTTCGTAAGTACGATCGCTCTCCAGCCATTGTCCATTGCAATACCAGCCGCTACGCAGCAGTGATGTTGTCATGCGAAACTCCTTGCAGATCGGGATTGGCAAACAGGGTGCGTGCTGCGCGGCTATGGCGCGCGATGCGTTTTCCTGCGGTGTAATCGTTGATGAGATCGCAAGGCGTATAATTGCGTTCCAGTTCAAAACGCTCCTCGCTATCCAGCGGGGTATGTAACGCCGCAATGGCGCTATCGAGTTGGGCGACGCTATCGGCTCCCACCAGCATCGCATCAACGCCGGGATGAGACAGCACCCACGCTTGCGCAACCTGCGCACTCGACATACCGCGCGCGGCGGCCACGCGAGCCACGGATTCTGCAATCTGCAACGAGGTTTCGTCGGCGTACATTTCGCGAGTGAAGAAGTCGGTTTGATTACGCACGGATTGCACATCGCCGCTGAGTAAGCCGCGCGCCAGCGGGCTGAACACCGACACGCCCAGTCCCTGATCGCGACAGAAGGGCATCATCTCGCGCTCTTCTTCACGGTAGGCGCAGTTAAGCTGTAGCTGCATATTGATTGGCTTGACGAAGCCGTTACGCTCGCAGCACCACAGAATCTTCGCCAGTTGCCAGCAATACATGGTGGAGACACCCACATAACGCGCTTTACCACTGCGCACGATGCTGTTCATCGCCTCCCAGGTCTCTTCAATCGGGGTATTCACGTCGAAATAATGCAGCATGTAGATGTCGACATAATCGGTGCCGAGGCGGCGCAGGCTGCCGTCGATGCTATCGAGAATGTGCTTACGTGAATGGCCCTGATTATTCTGACCACCGCCCAGCGGATACCCGACTTTGGTGGTCAGCACCAGCTCATCGCGCTGGGCGAGGCGTTTAAGTACGCGGCCTACCACTTCTTCACCCGCACCGCTGGAGTAGAAGTCCGCCAGATCGATAAAGTTGATGCCCTTTTCCAGCGCGTGGCGAATAATAGGCTCGCTTTGCGCTTCGTCGAAAATCCACGGTTTCCAGTTTTTACTGCCCATGTTCATGGTACCGAGGCAGAGGCGTGATACCTGTAAACCGCTGTGGCCCAGTTTGATATATTCCATGGTTGCAACTCCTGTCACTTCGGGGAATAGAATGGATTGCCCAGCTCGGGCAACGCGCGGATCAGCTGCTGACGCCCCGGCAGTTTCTCCATCGCCGCCGCAATCGCCACCGTGCAGGCGCGATAATTATTGGCGAACACTTCATCCAGATCGCTACAGCCGGGATTGACCCAGTTGGCGGTAACGATGCACCACTCATCTTCGGCTTCCGGCGGCAGCGTGCCCTGCAGCTGAGCTTCGGTAACCGCTTTCGCAATTGCCGCTTGCGATGCGCCCCACGTGGCGTTGCCGTGTAAATCACTGTCGATGGCCGCTTTGTTGACATACAGCGTCATGGGTTTCGCGGGGACGTTGGGTTTGATCACCACCATAAACGGACAATGTCCCTGCGATGGCGTGGCCAGACTCGTGGCGAACGCCTGGCCCACCACGCCATTGCGCGGTCCAATCATGATATTGATGTGTGAGGCATTTACGCCGTCGCCTGCGAAGCCTTCACCGATATACATTTCCATCATTGCCTCTCGTTACAGATGTTGCGTTGAAGTTGAAGGGGGTGGATTGAGCGTAGGCTCAGCCGCTGGGGTTTCCTGCGATGCATCGGTGAGCGTCAACCCTTTGGTTTCCGGCGCCCAGGCAATGGAAACCAGCGCACCCAGAACCAGAATGGCGGCCAGCAGCGCCATGGTGCCGGCAATGCCATAATTGACGATGGCAAGTGGCAGCAGCAGCGTACCCACGGCCGAGCCGAGTCGACTCATTGACGTGGCGAAGCCTACGCCACGGGAGCGAACATCGGTGGGGAAGCTCTCAGCCGGGAAGACGCCAACCAGATTGCTTACCGCCGACATCACCAGCGTGAAAGCGGCAAACAGCACAATCAGCCAGATGCCCGCGCTGTTATGCAGCAGGCTCAGAAGCAGCAGACAAGCCGCGAGAAACACAAATGAGCCAATCAGGAAACCGCGGCGAGAACAGAGCGCGGTCAGCACAATGCCAAGCACGGCACCAACCAGCAGCAGGCCGCTCAGCAGCAGATCGGTTGCGAAGCCCTGATCCAGTCCCATCTGGCGCAAAATGGCCGGCAGAAAGGTGTAGATGGCGAAATAGGGGATCACCAGGCAAACAAAAAACAGGCAGTTAAATGCGGTGCGGCGGCGATAGCGCGGACGGAACAGGGCGCTCAGGCTGCCATCCTGGGTCTGTTGGCGCTCCTCCTGGAGCGTGACGTTTGGGCCGAAAAGGCGATGCACAATTTTCACTGCTTCGTCTCGACGGCCGCGCCGCAGCAGCCAGCGCGGTGATTCTGGCGTACCAATACGCAGCAGCAAAATGGCAAAGGCGGGCAGCGCCGACGATGCCAGCAGCCAGCGCCAACCTTCTGCGTCGGTTTGCAGCGCCAGATGGCCGACAAAACTTGCCGCCACGTAGCCGACAGTCCACAGCACGCTAAACGCGCCAAGCAGCACGCCGCGATGTTTGCGTGGTGCAAATTCAGCCAGAATGGTGTGGCCCACGGCGAAGTCTCCGCCGAGCCCAAAGCCGATCAGCATGCGTAACAGGAAAAGCTGTTCTGCAGACTCGACGAAAAACTGCATACCGGATGCCAGCGTAATAAGGATAAAGCTAAAGCAGAAGATCTTCTGGCGACCGACGGTATCGGCGATCCAGCCCAAAATCAGGCTGCCGAGAAACAGGCCTAGCAGCGCTGAACTGCCGATCATGCCTTGCCAGAACGGGGTCAGGGCCATCTGCGGCGTCATTTGCGTCAGCGCGAAGCCAACCGAACCGAGAATGTAGCCATCAGTAAGATGGGCGCCAAACGTCAGCCCGGTGATTTTCAGGTGAAAGCGATTTAAGGGTACATCATCCATCAGAGTCGTTTGCGTCATGTTCCTTCCTCCTTCGGGGAGAGATGGTTGTTATTTTATTGTTATCTGGATGAGAAATTACTGTGACACTTGCTTAAGGGGCAGGCCAGTGCGAAAAAGTCATACCCCTATTCCGCAATTTCCTGTGATTGCACTCATAAAATTGCATGTCGGTTCTCCGTGTTAGTAAGGGCTGTGATTAGATTGGCGCTCTGTTTTGCTGCCATGTCTGCCGGAGGCAGGGATGAGAAAATTACCTTCTCTCAGTATGTTGCGACTGTTTGAAGAGACCTGCCGCACGTTGAGTTTCAGTAAATCTGCCGATGCGTTGTTCATGACGCAAAGTGCCGCCAGCCGGCAGATGCGGCAGCTGGAGACCTTTCTAGGTAAGGATCTGTTCGTGCGCAGCCACAGTGGTTTGCTGCTTACGCCAGAAGCGATCCAGCTGCTGCCGGTGGTACGCCAGTCTTTGGATCTGCTGGAGGAGGGCGTGCGCAACGTACAGCAGCACAATCCGCGTCAGCATCTGCGTCTGCAGGTTGCGCCGACTTTTGCCACCCGCTGGTTGGCCCCGCGCCTGGTTACGCTGCGGCAACAGCATCGCCAGCTGCAAATTATGCTGATCAGTGAGGCGCGCCAGAAATACAGCGATTTCGATTGCGCCATCCGCTTTGGATCGCAGGAGGAAGCGCACGCGGCGGGCACCACCGGTGAGTGGCTGTGCCATGAAACGCTGGTGCTGGTGGGCAGTCCGCTGTTGATGCTGGATGGCCTGTGGCCAGAGATCAGCCTGATGCCGCAGCTGCACGTGCTGAATGGCGACAGCCGTCTGGATAACTGGTCGCGCTGGTATCAGGCGTGCGGTGCAGCCCCGCCGCTGGAAGATAACGGGCTGGCTTTTAGCACGCAGGATCAGGTGATCAATGCCTGTGTGACCGGCGCCGGTTACGCGGTGCTCGATCGTGCGATGGTGCGCAATGAACTTAACAGTGGCGTGCTGGGGCTGGTATCGCCCCATTTGCTCTCCAGCGCCAATGGCTACTGGCTGGAAGTGCCGGGCGGCAAGCAAACGCTGCCGCGCGTCACGGTATTTCGCGACTGGTTGCTGGCGGAGATGCAGCGTTTTACCGCTGCGATGCCAGCGGCCAGTCTTACGCTTTAAACGAAAGGGTGGTGTGCAGTGGAGTTAATTGATTTGTTAAAGAACGCGCCAGTGGTGGCAGCGGTAAAGGATGCTCAGAGCCTGCAACTGGCGCTTGATTCACCCTGCCAGGTGGTCTCGGTGCTCTATGGCAATATTTGCAACATTGGACGCATCGTCGGCCAGATCAAACAGGCCGGGAAAATCGCTTTCGTTCATGTCGATCTGCTGGAAGGCAGCTCGCGTCAGGAAGTGGTCATCCAGTTTTTGAAAATCGTCACCCAGGCGGACGGCATCATCAGCACGAAGCCGGCGATGCTCAAAGCGGCGCGTCAGCATGGTTTTTGGGCTATTCACCGCCTATTTGTGCTGGATTCCATCTCGTTCAATAACATCGATAAACAGGTGGCGCAGTCGTCGCCGGATATCGTGGAGATCCTGCCTGGCTGTATGCCTAAAGTGCTGGGCTGGATCACTGAACGCATCAGCCAGCCAATTATTGCGGACGGTCTGGTGTGTGATGAAGAAGATGCGCGGCTGGCGCTGGCGGCCGGGGCGCTGGCGGTGTCTACCACCAACGCCAGCGTTTGGCCGCTGGCGCAGCGGCGCTAAACGTTAGCCAGCGGGCTTAAGCGCTGAAGCAGCGGATCGAGTACCGCATGCAGCTGCTGATAAACCTGCTGGTTAAGCCGTTGATAATGCGCATGATGGCGAGCATCTGGCGTAAAGGTCTCGCCAGGTTTCACCAGCGCCGCCACGGCATCCTGATAATTCTGCCAAACCCCAACGGCCATACCGGCATTGATGGCGCAGCCAATCGCCGCCGAGCTGCGCATGGCATTGCGCCGTGCCGGGACACCAAAGATGTCGGCAAACAGCTGCATAAACAGATCGCTGTTAGCACCACCACCTGAAATCACCAGTTGCGTTAACGGTCGATCAAGGGCTTGCATCATCGGATCCACATGGTTCTTCATCGTCAGTACAATGCCTTCGAGCAGCGAACGGAACAGATGCGCCCGCGTGTGGCGTCCGTCAAAACCGATGATGGCGCCCTTGCGCCAGGGAGCTTCTGCTGGCGCGGCCCAGTCGTGCAGGGTGATCAAGCCATCACTGCCAGGCGGCACCGTGCTGGCCTCAGCACTGAGCAGGCTTTCGATATCCACGCCCTTATCGCGCGCATCCTGTACCGCAGCGGCACCAAATTGATCGCGGAACCAGCTGACGGTCCACATGCCACGCCGCACGCCCATGCATTCATAAAGAAACCGCCCCGGCAGCGCGGCCTGGAAGGGCCAGAAGCGATCGCTGCTGCGCGGTTCTGCGTCGCCATGTACCATTGCGCCAATGTAGGTGCCGAGTGATATCAGCGCTTCATCGCCTGCCAACGCCCCGGAACCCAAAGCTTCTACCGCTTTATCATGCGCGGTGGCGATAATCGGTAACCCCGCGGGCAATCCACTGGCCTGCGCGGCGGCCGAGGTGACCTCACCCAGGATTTCGCCCGGTCGCACCACGTCGAACAGCTGAGCGCGCTGCAGGTTACACGCCGCCATTTTACCGGCATCCCAATCCTGGCGGAGATCGTCCATCGGCCACCAGCCAATGTAGTTGGCGCTGGTATCCTGCGTCTGGCCGGTTAAACGGTGTGTAATGTAACCTGAGGTGGTGGTCACCCAGCGCACGCTACCGTATTCATCGGCATGCTGATAAGGCTGATTAAGACGCGCATCCATCCAGTTGATGACCGGCCATGCCAGTTCGCCATCGGCACGCATTAATACGCGACAGCAACGAATGACGCATAATCCGGCGGCCAGCAGCTGATGGTCCTGGCCGCCCAGCTGATGAAAGCGAGCCATGGCTGCGCGACACGCCTGCTGCACCGCTGTCCAGAGATCGTCATCCGGATGCTCCGCACGGTTCGGCTGTGGAATTTCCAGCGTGCGAAGCGGCTGCTGCGCGCTGCACATCACGTCGCCATGAGTGTGGAAGATCACCACTTTGGCACTTTGGGTACCGACATCAATTCCCATTAAATAACGCGCTGACATAGTTACACTCCTTTTACTGGCGCGGTGCTAGCGGCGGGGCTTATCCGCTTAATCTGACCCATCAATAAGGCGGTAAACAGCAACACCATCAGGCTGGCAATGCCGCCCATCACCCACATATTTCGATAGGCGAGGGCGGGAGGCAATGCGTCCTGCCAGTAGCCAACGATGGGATAGACAAACACATCTGGCAAGAAGCCGATCACCGAGCAGATGCCAATGGTGGTGCCAAGAATCTGTTTTGGCGTATTCACTTCGCCGATGCAGGCAAAGTAAAGGCCACGTGAGGCGTAACAGGTAAATCCCATCAGCAGGATTAAACCAATCGCCAGCGCCAGGCTCACGGGTGTCCGCGTGACCATATATAACAGTGCCACCACGACAAGGCAGATCGCGGCGAAAAATTGGATCACTCGCGTAGGTGAACGCCAGCGGCTGTAGCTGGTGACCATGCCGCCAAGCGGGCCGCAGATAGCGCGAAACACTTTGTTGATAATGATGCCCATATAGCTTGCCGCCACCAGAGACATACCATAGATTTCAGAGAGATAGTTGGTGGAGTAGCTGAGAATGGCGTAGATGGTATACACGCCAAAGATGATCATGCTGCAGTACCAGGTGGTCGGCATTTTCAACACCTGCAGCGCGTGCTGCAGGCTAAAGGCCGAAGTTTCTTCCTGCTCATCGGGTACAAAACCATCGCTCACCAGAAACCAGCAGGCGATCCCGAGTGCAATGTAGGTACCGCTATAGATCAGAATGACCGCCTTTAAGCTGTTCGGATCGTCGGGATGAAACTGCGCGAAGACCCATACGGTAAACAGCGCCAGCCCCATGACGCCAACCCCACGCAGCCCCTCCATCCAGCCCATGATCTTGCCTTGCTCATCACGCGTGCCGAGTAACGATGCGGCTTTGATTGAGACCGCCCACAGCAGCAAAATGGTGGTAATGGCGAAGGCAACCTGAATTAACAACATTGCCCACAGCGGCGGATAGGTTGCCATCACCGCACCCAGAAGGCCGGTGGCGATCATCGCACCGGACATGACTTTTCGGTGCGAAAACTTATCGGAAATAATGCCGCCAGGCGCGTACAGCAAAATAGCGGTGATACCAAAGGTGCTCATAATGATACCGATTTCAGTATTCGAAAAGCCCATGAATTTTGCCATCGGAATCTGATAAATGTAGCGTAAATAGGCCAGGTCGAAGCTAATGCCGCCGCTGATGCTAATTACCGCCAACGTTAACCAGCGGGTAATATTTTGAGTTTGCATCTTCGATCCCCAAATTAAAAACAAAAAAAAGAGAAAAGCGTCCTCTCCACTTTCGCGGAAAGTTACTTTTCTCTTCGTCTCAGACAGTAACGGACCGCATTTTTAACACGGCAGCCGAGAAAGGTGTTGTGAAGAAAATCACAAATTAAAAGGAAGTGGATATTTCAGCTTTTTCTTATTTCGCTTAATAAAATCCCAGCATTATTTATGATTTTTATTCTGCCGGAATTTTGTGATGGCGATCGCTTTAAATTTAGAAAAGCCCATGTTAGCGTAATTAACAGTTACTCGAGATTAGGAGAAAAGTAACTTCTTCGCTTCACCGCGAAGGAGCTTGCTTTTCTCCTTTTTTATTGCCCGTTATTCAGCCAGGAGGTTAATAATGACGACGGAAGCGCTGGAGAGTTTTTCTCTCGACTTCTTTGGGTTGCATGGAAAAAGCGCGATTGTCACCGGTGGCAATAGCGGATTAGGCCAGGCATTTGCCGTGGCGCTGGCCAAAGCCGGCGCCAATGTGTTTATTCCTGACCTCGCCCCTGCCAATCCGGAAACACGCCAACTGATTGAAAATAGTGGTGTGCGTGCCGAATTCATGCAGGCTGATATCACTCAGGCCGGTGAACCGGCGCGCATTGTCGCGGAGTGTCTGGAGCGATTGGGTCAGCTGGATATTCTGGTGAACAATGCTGGGATCTGTAAGCTGAATTCCGTGCTGGAATTTGATCGCGCGGATTGGGATCCGATGATCCAGGTAAATCTTACCGCAGCATTTGAAATGAGCCATCAGGCCGCGAAAATAATGGTGCCGCAAAAGCACGGTAAAATTATTAATATTTGTTCCCTCTTTTCCTGGCTGGGTGGGCAAGGATCGCCCGCTTATGCGGCCACTAAACATGCAATTGCCGGCTTAACCAAAGCCTATTGTGATGAGTTGGGACAACACAATATTCAGGTCAACGGGATTGCTCCCGGTTATTACGCCACGCCTATTACGTTGGCGACGCGCAGTAATCCGGTTACTAATCAGCGCGTACTGGATCATATTCCCGCTAATCGCTGGGGAAATACGCAGGATTTAATGGGGGCGATGGTCTATTTAGCCAGTCGTGCATCAGATTATGTCAACGGCCATTTATTGGTGGTCGATGGTGGATATCGGGTTCGTTAATTTATACCCGTGATACTTGAAGATTTAGAGGAATATATTATGACGCTTTCACGTGAAGCCATTGTCGAGCAGTTAAAAGAGATCGCTGGCCCGCAGCAGATTATTACCGATGAGGCAGAGTTACGCCGCAGCAGCCATGACCGTTTTCGCAAATATGCCGATATTCACGGCGTTTATACCATGCCGATTCCTGCGGCGGTGGTGAAGTTGCAAAATACGCAGCAGGTCGCGGATGTGCTGGCGTTTATGAATCGTCACCAGATCAATGGTGTGCCACGCACCGGCGCCTCTGCCACCGAAGGGGGATTAGAAACGGCGGCACCGAATTCTGTGGTGCTGGACGGGTCCAGCATGAATAAGGTCATCAAGATCGACATTGAAAACATGCAGGTTACCGCGCAGTGCGGCGTGACGCTGGAGGTACTGGAGAATCAGCTGCGCGCGCAGGGCTATACCACCGGTCATTCGCCGCAGTCCAAACCGCTGGCGCAGATGGGCGGTTTGGTGGCAACACGCAGCATTGGTCAATTCTCAACGTTATACGGTGCGATTGAGGATATGGTCGTTGGTCTGGAAGCGGTATTCCCCAATGGTGATATCACTCGCATCAAAAATGTGCCACGTCGTGCGGCGGGGCCGGATATCCGCCATGTGATCATTGGTAATGAAGGCGCGCTGTGCTTCATCACCGAGGTCACGGTGAAAATGTTCAAATACCAGCCAGAGAACAACCGCTTCTATGGTTATCTGCTTGATTCAATGAAAACCGGCTTCTCAATCCTGCGCGAAGTGATGGTTGAAGGTTATCGCCCTTCGATTGCGCGTCTGTACGATCCGGAAGATGCCAATCAGCACTTTAGCCACTTCTCGCAGAATAAGTGCGTTCTGATATTTATGGCAGAAGGGACGCGCGGCATCAGTGAAGCGACGGGCAAAGGGATTGAAGCGATAGTGGCGCAACATAAAGCGTGTCAGCCGGTCGAGAGCACGCTGATTCAGAACTGGTTCGAAAATCTCAACTGGGGACCCGACAAAGTGCAGGCCGAGCGCGACGTCATCTTGCGTACCGGTAATATGGGCTTCACCACCGAGGTGTCGGGAGATTGGTCAACCATCAACGCGATTTATGAAAACGTACTAAAACGCATCCGTACTGAATTTCCGCATGCGAAAGATATCACCATGCTCGGTGGACACTCCTCACATAGCTATATCAATGGTACCAATATGTATTTTGTCTATGACTACAACGTGGTGGATTGCCGCCCGGAAGAGGAGATGGCGAAATATCATGTACCGCTGAACGGCATGATTGTGGAAGAGACGCTGAAGCTGGGTGGCTCCATGGTGCATCATCACGGCATTGGTAAACATCGCGTACAGTGGGCGAAAGAGGAGCACGGCAGCGCATGGCCTATTTTGCAGGCGCTGAAAACCGCTTTCGATCCGAATGGGATTATGAATAAAGGCACCATTTTCCCGCAGGAATAAAGATGAGCGAGTCGCTATGAATGGCGTAATGCTCGTCAGTTAAGCGTAAACCGGTCACCATCAATGGTGAGCCTACGTGGATATCGCCGGATTTTCGTAGGGTGCGCATTCATGCGCACCTGCATAAAAAGGCATTTTTTTGCTTAGGTGAGCGGCATTACGCCATGTCTGGCGACCTATTTGCCGCAAACCTCGCAATGCGTATCCTGCGCCACGTTCATGCTGCGAAATTCTGCACTCATTGCGTCGTACATCAGCAACTTCGCGCTCGCGGGGGTGCCAAATCCAGTCAGCACCTTTAAGGTTTCCATCGCCTGCATAGCCCCGACGATACCCACCAGCGGTGCCATTACGCCCGCTTCGACACAGCTCAATACCTGATCGCCGAATAAACGGCTGATGCAGCGATAGCAGGGCTCGCCGGGTTGCCAGGTAAATACGCTCAGCTGACCTTCCATACGAATCGCTGCCCCAGAAATCAGCGGCACCTTGTGCTGAAAACAGAGGCGGTTGATCTGCTCGCGCGTAGTAACGTTGTCAGTGCAATCCACCACCGCGTCGTGCCGTGCGATAAGTGCGCTTAGCTGTGCATCATCCAGCTGAGCATCAATCGCTTCCAGCTGGCAATGGGGATTGATGGCCGCCAGCTGCTGCTGCGCGGAGGCTACTTTCGCTACGCCAATTTTTGCATCGCTGTGCAAAATCTGGCGCTGCAGGTTACTCAGGCTGACGGTATCGAAATCGAGCAGCGTGAGATGGCCTACACCCGCCGAGGCCAGATAAGGTGCGGCTGCACAGCCCAGTCCGCCCAGCCCGACGACCAACACGCGTGCAGCCTTAAGTTTCTCCTGGCCGTCAAAATCGAAGCCGCGCAGCACGATCTGGCGGTTATAGCGCAGCATCTCTTCATCACTCAGCTCCATGTGCACTAGCCCTCCAGCAGACTGTTAAAGGCTTCAACCTCCACCCATTCGCCGGCTTCCACATCGCCGCGATCGCGCTCCAGCACCACAAAACAGTTAGCCAATGCAAACGAACTGAATACGTGTGAACCCTGCGCGCCGGTGCTGCGGACTTCCAGCACGCCGTCATCACCGCGGCTGAGAATCGCACGCTGGAAATCGAGACGACCCGGCGACTTTTTCAAACGCTGCGTGGCGCGCGCGCGTTGGCGCAGCGGCATGATGCGGGTGGTTTGCCCGGTCAGCGTCGCCAGCAGCGGCTGTACCAGCTGATAGAACGTCACTGCCGCAGAGACCGGATTTCCCGGCAGGCCGCAGAACCAGCTGTTTGCCAGCCGTCCAAAGGCAAAGGGTTTGCCCGGCTTCATGGCCAGCTTCCAGAAGGTGATAGCGCCGAGCTCTTCCAACATCGACCGCGTGAAATCGGCTTCGCCGACCGACACGCCGCCGGTGCTGATCACCACATCGGCCTGGCGATCGGCTTCTGTAAAGGCATTACGCAGCGCAGCCTGATCGTCGGCAATCACACCCAGGTCGATCACTTCGCAGCCGAGTTTATTGAGCATCAATGCCACGGTAAAACGGTTGGTATCATATATCTGACCCGCCGCCAGGGGGTGGCCAACGGCCTGCAATTCATCACCGGTAGAGAAAATGGCGACGCGCAATTTGCGCAGCACATTCACTTCGGCGATGCCCAGAGAGGCCAGCAGCGGCAGTTCAGCGGCGCCGAGGCGTACGCCAGCGTCGAGAACCTGTTTTCCTGCCTGGATATCTTCACCGATGCGACGGATATTCTGGCCCCGCTGCACGGGCGCGGTAATGACAATGCCACCGTCGCGCTGCTCAGTTTGCTCCTGCATGACCACGGCATCGCACCCGGCGGGAATGGGCGCGCCGGTCATAATGCGAATCACGCTGCCCGCTGGCCACTCGCCGCTAAAGGGGGCACCGGCGAACGCTTTGCCGGCAACCGGCAGCAGGCGCTCGGGTGCGATATCCGCCAGACGAACGGCGTAACCGTCCATGGCTGAGTTATCAAAAGAGGGCACATCGAGCGGTGAGTTAATCGGTTTAGCCGTGATGCGCCCGGCGGCTTCAAACAGCGAAACGTTGAGCGAATCGCTAATGGGCGTTAACTGCTGCAGCATCTTTTGCTGCGCGTCTTCGAGGGAGATTAATCCTGCGGTAAAAGGTTCCATGTCCATCTCTGCCTGGTTAATTTCAGATGCGGTCTATTATGGGTAATGCGTGGCCGTTAAGCGAGTGCGCACGTTACTCATTCACCGCCCATTCCGCAGCGGCGCGATTTATCGCGCAATAAATTGCGTCGCTACGATGCGTGCGATCTGTGATATCGCTTGTCTTGGTTTGCAACTATGCAGCGAGTAAACACATAGCGACCAAAAAAGCATAATCCACAATAAAAGGTTATGACCGTGAAGGCAGTTTCTGCTTTACAAGATGAGGGGGGCTTTCTATAGTCGAAAATTGCCAAAAAAAGATGAAAACCATTCTAAATCAGTGTTTTTGGTTCTGATTCCTTTACAGGGTACCGGTTATGGCCAGAGCAGTTATCGCAATTCACGGCGGCGCGGGCGCGATTACGCGTGCGGCAATGAGCGCCGAAAAAGAGCAGCACTATCGTCAACAACTGAACGCAATCGTTACCGCCGGCCAGCAGATTCTGGCGGCTGGCGGCAGTGCGCTGGATGCGGTGACAGAAGCCGTACGCCTGCTGGAAGAGTGCCCGCTGTTCAACGCGGGTAAAGGGGCGGTCTTCACGCATCAGGGCAGCCACGAACTGGATGCCAGCATCATGGATGGCCGCACGCGGGACGTGGGTGCCGTGGCGGGCGTCAGCCATATCCGCAATCCGATCCTGGCGGCGCGTAAGGTGCTGGAAAACAGTCCGCACGTTCTGTTTATTGGTGCTGGCGCAGAAGCGTTCGCCGCAGAACAGGGCTTAACGCCGGTTGAGGCCGATTACTTCTCCACGCCGGAGCGCTGGGAACAGCTGCAGCGCGCGCTGCACAGCCAGCAGATGGTGCTCGATCACGACGGCGAAGCAAGCAGTCACAGCGACGATCCGCTGGATCCGGATCGCAAATTCGGTACGGTTGGCGCAGTCGCGCTCGATCTTCAGGGTAATCTGGCAGCCGCCACTTCCACCGGCGGTATGACCAATAAACAGGCCGGGCGCGTTGGTGACTCACCGCTGGTCGGCGCGGGCTGCTATGCCAGTAACGACAGCGTTGCTGTCTCCTGTACCGGCACCGGTGAAGTGTTTATCCGTACGCTCGCCGCCTATGACGTGGCGGCGCAGATGCACTACGCCGGACGCTCGCTGCAGCAGGCCACCGCCAATGTCATTCACGACAAAGTGCAGGAACTGGACGGCAGCGGCGGGCTGATTGCGGTGGATGCCGCAGGTAATGTCGCGCTGCCGTTTAACAGCGAAGGTATGTATCGCGGATTCGCCTATGTTGATGGCGATGTTGAGGTAGCGATCTACCGCGACAGCTAAGGAGCAGGCATGACGGACCAACAGCTGCAGTTTGCGCCGGAGCAGGTTCTGGCGGTGCGCGATCTTAACGTGCGCTTTGAGCATGAAGGACGCATTACCGAAGCGGTGCGCAACCTGTCGCTCGACCTGCATCGCGGTGAAACGCTGGCGCTGGTGGGTGAATCGGGTTCGGGCAAATCCGTCACCTCACTGGCGCTGATGCGTTTAATTCAGCAGGCCGGTGGCGAGGTGAGCGGTGAAATCCAGCTACGTCGCCGTAATGGCGACGTGCTGGATGTGATGCGCGCTTCCAGCGGTCAGATGCGCAAGGTGCGCGGCGCTGATATGGCGATGATTTTTCAGGAGCCGATGACCTCGCTTAACCCGGTTTTTACCGTGGGCGAGCAGATTGCGGAATCCATCCGTTTGCATCAGGGCAAAAGCCACCAACAGGCGCTGGCGGAAGCGCGGCGCATGCTCGATCTGGTGCGCATTCCCGAAGCGCAAAATGTGTTATCACGCTATCCGCATCAACTCTCGGGCGGCATGCGACAGCGCGTAATGATTGCCATGGCGCTGTCGTGTAAACCGGCGCTGCTGATTGCCGACGAACCCACCACCGCACTCGACGTCACTATTCAGGCGCAAATTCTGCAGTTGATCCGCGTGCTGCAAAAAGAGATGCAGATGGGGGTGATTTTCATCACCCATGATATGGGCGTGGTGGCGGAGATGGCCGATCGCGTGCAGGTGATGTATCGCGGCGATGTAGTAGAGCGCGCGTCGGTGCAGCAGCTGTTTGCCGATCCGCAGCAGCCGTATACCCGCGCATTACTGGCGGCGGTACCAAAGCTCGGCGCCATGCACGGCCAGCCGTTACCGGCAAAATTTCCCTTACTGCATGCTAACGGTCGCGAAGAAATTGCTGCACCGCAGGATACGGTACGCCACGATCGACCGCCGATTTTACAGGTCCGTGATTTGGTTACGCGCTTTGATATTCGCGGCGGGTTGCTCAATCGCGTGAAGCGTCGCGTTCACGCGGTGGAGAAAGTCAGTTTCGATCTTTACGCCGGTGAAACGCTGGCGCTGGTGGGCGAATCCGGCTGTGGTAAATCTACTACCGGACGTTCACTGCTGCGGCTGGTAGCCAGCCAGGGCGGCACGATTACCTTTGATGGCCAGCGCATTGATGCGTTGCAGGGCAATGCGCTGGCGTCGCTGCGCCGTGATATTCAGTTTATCTTTCAGGATCCGTACGCCTCACTCGATCCGCGGTTAACCGTGGGTTTTTCCATTATGGAACCGCTGCTGGTGCATCAAACCATGGATCGCCGTCAGGCGGAGAAGCGCGTCGCCTGGCTATTGGAACGTGTTGGCCTGCTGCCGGAACATGCGCAGCGCTATCCGCACGAGTTTTCCGGCGGGCAGCGGCAGCGCATCTGCATTGCGCGTGCGCTGGCGCTCAATCCCAAAGTGGTGATTGCCGATGAATCGGTGTCGGCGCTGGATGTGTCAATTCAGGCGCAGATCATCAACCTGATGCTCGATTTGCAGCGCGAATTTGGTATCGCCTTCTTATTTATCTCGCACGATATGGCGGTGGTAGAACGTATCAGCCATCGCGTGGCGGTGATGTATCTTGGACAGATTGTGGAGATGGGACCGCGCCAGGCCGTGTTCGAACAGCCGCGTCATCCTTACACCAAAAAACTGATGGCCGCGGTGCCGGTGGCCGATCCGGCCCACCGGCATCGTGAGCGGGCGCTGATGGTGGATGAGATCCCCAGCCCGATTCGCCCGCTGGGTGATGAGCCGGAAGTGGCGCCCTTACTGGAAGTGGCACCGGGCCATTTTGTTGCCCGCCACGCAATTAGCGGCGCCTGAGCAGCAAATAACCGCACATCTTTGGATGTCGCGCATGACAGGGATTACAGGAGAACGATAACGATGCACCATATTATGCGAAAAGGGGTTATCACTGCCGGTTTGTTGAGTTCGGCGCTGGCGCTGCCCGCGTGGGCGGCGAAAGATGCGGTGATTGCGGTGGCCTCAACCTTTACCACGCTCGATCCTTACGATGCCAACGATACGCTGTCGCAGGCGGTAGCGAAGTCTTTCTATCAGGGCTTATTCGGCTTTGATAAAGACATGAAGCTGACCAACGTACTGGCGGAGAGCTATCAGGCGAGCAGCGATGGCCTGACGTACACCATCAAGCTGCGTTCCGGCGTGAAATTCCAGGATGGTACCGATTTCAATGCCGAAGCGGTGAAAGTTAACCTCGATCGCGCCAGCAATCCGGATAACCACCTCAAGCGCTATAACCTGTTCAAATATATCGCCACTACCGAAGTAGTTGATCCGAGCACGGTGAAGATCACCCTGAAACAGCCGTTCTCAGCCTTCATCAACAACCTGGCGCACCCGGCGGCGGTGATGATTTCACCGACCGCGTTGAAGAAATATGGCAAGGATATTGGCTTCCATCCGGTGGGTACCGGCCCGTTTGCCTTTGATACCTGGAATCAGACCGACTTCGTGAAAGTGAAGAAGTGGGATGGCTACTGGAAAAAAGGCTATCCGAAGCTGGATAGCATTACCTGGCGTCCGGTGGTGGATAACAACACCCGCGCGGCAATGCTGCAAACCGGTGAAGCAAGCTTTGCTTTCCCGGTACCCTTTGAGCAGGCCAAACTGCTGCAAGGCAACAGCAAGCTCGATGTGGTGACCACGCCGTCGATCATGCAGCGCTATATCAGCCTCAACGTCACGCAAAAGCCGTTTGATAATCCGAAAGTGCGTGAAGCGTTGGAGTACGCGATTAACCGTCAGGCGCTGGCGAAAGTGGCCTTTGCCGGTTACGCCACGCCAGCTACCGGCATCGTGCCGCCAACCATCGACTTTGCCCAGAGCTATCCGGCGATCAAATACGATCCGGCTAAAGCGCGTGAATTGCTGAAAGAAGCCGGCTTCCCGAACGGCTTCGAAACCACCTTGTGGTCATCGCATAACCACAGCACCGCGCAGAAAGTGCTGCAGTTCACTCAGCAGCAGCTGGCGCAGGTGGGCGTGAAGGTGAAGGTGACGGCGATGGATGCCGGTCAGCGCGCGGCTGAAGTAGAGAGCAAAGGGCAGAAAGAGAGCGGTGTGCGCATGTTCTACACCGGCTGGTCCGCTTCAACGGGTGAAGCCGATTGGGCGCTGACGCCGCTGTTCGCCACGACGTCCTGGCCGCCAGCGATCTTTAACACCGCGTTCTACAGCAATCCGCAGGTGGATAAAGATCTCGCCGATGCGCTGAAAACCACCGATCGCGATCAGAAGGCCAAACTGTATAAAGACGCGCAGGATCGCATCTGGAACGATCATCCGTGGATCCCACTGGTGGTCGAGCAACTGCTGTCTGCCAACAATAAAAACCTCAGCGGTTTTTATGTCATGCCCGATACCTCATTCAATTTTGATGAGGCCGATCTGAAGTAACAGACGCGGCCAGCCCTGCGGGGCTGGCCGATGCTGCGCAGGACTTTGCATGCTCAACTATTTTCTCAAACGATTACTGGGATTGATTCCCACGCTGCTGATTGTTGCGGTGCTGGTATTCCTGTTTGTTCACCTGCTGCCGGGCGATCCGGCGCGCCTGATTGCTGGCCCGGAAGCGGATGCCTCGGTAGTGGCGCTGGTGCGTCAGGATCTCGGCCTCGATCAGCCGCTGATCAAACAGTTCTGGCACTTCATGCTCAATGCGGTGCAGGGCGATTTCGGTCATTCGCTGGTCTCGAAGCGTCCAGTGATTGATGAAATTGCCGCGCGCTTTTTCCCTACGCTATGGCTGACGCTGAGCAGTATGGTGTGGGCGGTCATTTTCGGTATGGCGATTGGCATTACCTCCGCGGTATGGCGCAATCGCTGGCCGGATCGTATCGGTATGACGCTGGCGGTGTCGGGCATCTCGTTCCCGGCGTTTGCGCTCGGCATGCTGCTGATGCAGGTGTTTTCCGTCGAACTCGGGTGGTTACCGACCGTGGGCGCAGATAGCTGGAAACACTACATTTTGCCGTCAATCACGCTGGGTGCCGCGGTGGCGGCGGTGATGGCGCGCTTCACCCGCGCCTCGTTCGTGGAGGTGATGCAGGAAGATTATATGCGCACCGCGCGCGCCAAAGGGGTACGCGAATCGCTGGTGGTGGTAAAACATGGCCTGCGTAATGCGATGATTCCGGTGGTAACCATGATGGGCCTGCAGTTCGGTTTCCTGCTGGGCGGCTCAATTGTGGTGGAAGTGGTGTTCAACTGGCCTGGCTTAGGCCGCTTGCTGGTGGATTCGGTAGAGATGCGCGATTACCCGGTGATTCAGGCCGAAGTATTGCTGTTCTCGCTGGAGTTCATCCTGATTAACCTGATTGTCGATGTGCTGTACGCGGCAATCAACCCGGCAATTCGCTACAAGTAAGGAGTCGCAATTGAAGAACTGGCGACGTGCCGCGGCATTAAAAACTCTGCCGACCATCACCGAAAACCGGGTGCGCACGCCGTGGCGTGAATTCTGGCGGCGCTTTCGCCGGCAACATGTGGCGCTGCTGGCCGGACTGTTTGTACTGCTGCTGATTGTGGTGGCGTTTATTGCGCCGATGATTGCGCCGTTTGATGCGGAAAACTATTTTGATTACGACCGGCTGAATGAAGGACCGTCGCTGATGCACTGGTTTGGCGTCGATTCGCTGGGGCGCGATATCTTCAGTCGCGTGCTGGTGGGAACGCGCATCTCGCTGATTGCGGGCTTCTTCTCCGTGGCGATTGGCGCGCTGATTGGCACGGTGTTGGGTTTGCTGGCGGGCTATTACGAAGGCTGGTGGGATCGTATCACCATGCGTATTTGTGACGTGCTGTTTGCCTTTCCCGGCATTCTGCTGGCGATTGCGGTGGTGGCGATCATGGGCAGCGGCATGAGCAATGTCATTGTCGCGGTGGCGATTTTCAGCATTCCGGCGTTTGCCCGTTTGGTACGTGGCAATACGCTGGTGCTGAAACATCAAACCTATATTGAGTCGGCGCGCAGTATTGGCGCGTCGGATTGGACCATCATCATGCGACATATCTTACCCGGTACGGTGTCGTCGATTGTGGTCTATTTCACCATGCGTATCGGTACGTCAATTATTACTGCGGCGAGCTTGTCGTTTCTCGGCTTGGGCGCGCAGCCGCCTACGCCTGAGTGGGGGGCGATGCTCAATGAAGCGCGCGCCGATATGGTGATTGCGCCGCACGTGGCGATTTTCCCTAGCCTGGCGATTTTCCTCACCGTGCTGGCGTTTAATCTGTTGGGCGATGGTTTGCGTGATGCGCTCGATCCGAAACTGAAAACTTGATGTGAGATTGGGTCGCCATGAATGACGACCCTACAAAAACGTGCTGATTTCAGCCGCACAATACCTGCATCGATCATCCGTAAGGTCGCTATTTATGGCGACCTTTTCATCAACTGTAAGATAACTGCTTTAGAACGTTTCCCAGTTATCGTTACTGTGTGCTGCCACCGCAGGCAGCGCGCGGGTAGGAGTAAGTGCAGGTTTTACCGCTTTGGTAGCAGGTACCGTCGCTTGACGCGTGCCGGTATTGAAGCGCGAAACCGCAGAGGAGAGGCTGCTCGCCTGCTGCTCCAGAGATGCCGAGGCGTTAGCGGATTCCTGCACCAGCGTGGCATTCTGCTGCGTGACGCGATCCATCTCATTCACCGCCTGACCAATCTGATCAATGCCACGGCTCTGCTCATCAGACGCTGAAGCAATCTCGCCCATGATATCGGTGACGCGCGTGACGGCGCTGACGATCTCCTGCATCGTATCGCCCGCGCTGCTCACCTGCTGTGAACCGATATTCACGCGCTGCACCGAATTTTCAATCAGCAGTTTAATCTCTTTCGCCGCCTGTGCGCTGCGCTGCGCCAGATTACGTACTTCACCGGCCACCACGGCAAAGCCGCGGCCCTGTTCACCAGCGCGCGCCGCTTCTACCGCCGCGTTCAGTGCCAGAATGTTCGTCTGGAAAGCAATGCCGTCAATGACGCTGGTGATGTCGGCAATTTTCTTCGAGCTATCGGCGATGTCGCGCATGGTTTTCACCACGCCATCAACCACATTGCCACCTTTGTCGGCCGTTTCTGACGCTGTTTTTGCCAGTTGCGTAGCCTGACGCGCGTTATCAGCGTTCTGTTTAACGGTTGCGGTTAGCTCTTCCATGCTTGCCGCTGTCTCTTCCAGCGACGCCGCTTGCTGCTCGGTACGCGAAGAGAGGTCGTTATTACCGGTCGCGATTTCGCTGGCGCTGCCGAAAATGGCATCAGCACTATCACGTACGTTGTTGATGGTGTTGCGCAGCGCCTGCTGCATATGGTTAAGGCTGGCGGCGATCGACGCCATTTCGCTGCGTCCTTCCACCTGCAAGCTGGCGGAGAGATCGCCGTCAGCAAAACGCTCCAGCTGCTGCTGAACCTGTTTCATCGGGGCCAGCAGAATACGGCGTACCAGCACCCACACGGCAATCAGCAACAGCAACACCACGGCGATCATGACGCCCACCATCACCAACATCTGCTGATAGGTGCTATTGTTTTCTGCATTACGTTCCGCTAGCAGTTGAACATTCTGCTCGCGCCACTGTTTGTAAGCGGCTTCCAGATCGTCCTGTGCCTGCTGTGCATCCAGATTGCCGTAGGCGGCATAGTCATTTGCCTTCAGGAACACGGCGGACTGTTTCAGTATGTCAGCGAAAGCGGTGAACTTAGCCTCAATGACGCTGGCTGCGTCGGCGCTTTGTCCGGGCAGGCGCGGCATGGTTTTATACAGCTGATAGTGCTGATTAGCTTCATCAAGCGACGCGCCTGCGGACAGCAGCAGTTTATTGATCGCCGCAAGTGATGACTCATCAGTTTGATTTTTCAGAATACGAATAGCGACGCGGTTAATGATGACGCGCGTTTTCACCAGCGTTTGCCAGCCATCGGCCACTTCACGCTGCTGCTGTGACAGCTGATTGCTGGTTGTGAAATTATGCTGCCCGGCAATCAGGGATGATAAAAACAGCGAGCCGGAAATCGCCTGCATCGCGGTGAAAACCACCAGAATCATCATGATGGCGGTCACAATTTTCATTCGTTTAAACATAGGGGCATCTCTGAGGAAGTAGGCTGATAGTTATGTTATCGGTGTAAAAGCAAATCGCTTAAGCGCCGTCTGGAAATAATTACGTCACGGGACGATGAAAGGTGGGAAAAACAGATGAAACCGTTTGATTATGAGCAGGATTTCAAGCACATCGATTTTCGTCGCCAGCCCGAGTTATATCAGGTGGGACGCGGTGAGCAGGGCGTGCTGATGGTTGAGCCCTACAAAAGTGAAATTCTGCCGCACTGGCGTTTTCGCACCGTGGAGCTGGCGCAGCACTCTTCGCAGCAGATTATGCAGATGTTTGAGGCGTATCGCGCGCAGGACGATTTTGTCGGCATGGACATGGCGCGTAAATATATTCAAATGGGTTATACGCGAGCACGCCGCTACAGCAATCATCAGGGCGGACGCAAATATGATGGGGAGGGCAAGGTGTTGCCGCGCACCACAGAAAAAGAAAAGGCCGCTGCGGCGGCCGTTTTTAAAGCGTGCTGGGACAAGATAAGGGCAGATACTGACTATCTGGCGCGCAAACGCGCGCACCAACAGAAGTATGGTTAAACGCGCGTGCCCCAAAGATCGTATTCGTCGGCGTGTTCCACTTTAACGCGCACCACGTCGCCGACTTTTACCTGACGATCGCCATTCAGATAGACCGCGCCATCGATTTCTGGCGCATCCGCCATGCTGCGGCCAACTGCGCCTTCTTCGTCGACTTCATCGATGATCACCAGCACTTCGCGGCCAATTTTCTCCTGCAGACGTTCACTGGAGATTTTCTGCTGCAGCTGCATAAAGCGGTCAAAGCGCGCTTGCTTCACGTCATCCGGTACCTGGTCCGGCAGCTGGTTGGCGGTGGCGCCTTCAACCGGGCTGTACTGGAAGCAACCAACGCGATCGAGGCGCGCTTCCTGCAGGAAGTCGAGCAGCATCTGGAAATCTTCTTCGGTTTCACCAGGGAAGCCGACAATAAAGGTTGAGCGCAGCGTCAGCTCCGGGCAAATTTCGCGCCAGCGCTTGATGCGTTCCAGCGTACGTTCTACGGCGCCTGGACGCTTCATCAGCTTGAGGATGCGCGGACTGGCGTGCTGCAGCGGAATGTCCAGGTACGGCAGAATCTTGCCTGCTGCCATCAGCGGGATGACGTCATCCACGTGCGGATAGGGATACACGTAGTGCAGACGCACCCACACGCCGAGCTTGGCTAACTGCTCGCACAGGCTGACCATGCTGGTTTTCACCGGTGAACCGTTCCAGAAACCGGTGCGGTGTTTAACATCCACGCCGTAAGCCGAGGTGTCCTGCGAGATCACCAGCAGCTCTTTCACGCCGGCTTCCACCAGACGTTTGGCTTCGTCGAGTACCGATCCAATTGGGCGGCTATCGAGATCGCCACGCATCGAAGGAATAATGCAGAAGGTGCAGCGATGGTTGCAGCCTTCAGAAATTTTCAGATAAGCGTAATGGCGCGGTGTTAGTTTGACACCTTGCTCCGGCACCAGGCTGAGGAACGGGTTGTGTTCCGGCTTTGGCACATAAGTGTGCACGTGCGACAGCACTTGTTCGTAGCTGTGCGGGCCGGTGATCTCCAGTACCTTGGGGTGCACTTCGCGGATCTGATCCACTTTGGCACCGAGGCAGCCGGTGACGATCACTTTGCCGTTTTCGTTCAGCGCTTCACCAATCGCTTCCAGGGATTCCTGTACGGCGCTATCAATAAATCCACAGGTGTTAACGATGACAATCTCTGCATCGTCGTAGCGTGGTACCACGTCATAGCCTTCCGTACGCAGTTCCGTCAGGATGCGTTCAGAGTCGACAAGGTTTTTCGGACAGCCGAGGGAGACGAATCCCACGCGTGGTGGATTTTTGACATGGCTCATAAGGATAAAAATTCATCATAATTAGTGTGGATAGGGGGGCGATTGTACAGAGGTTGCGGAGGAAAATGTATAGGCTGTGTAAGAATCTCCTTATGGGGCAACCAATGTGCTGTGATTGTGCTTAACTCAATTGGCGAGGCGGCCAAATCGTTGTGGCACAGCGCTTAGATACCCGGCGGCAAACGGTCATCCGAGTTGTGTAAAGAGGCGTGTTTTGCTTAAATGTTGGGTCGGTGAATGTAAGTTGTTATCTTCACTGCAAATTTCAAATCGCGCTGACGGTGAATCCTCACTGCCAGGGCAGAAGTGGATAATGTGAGAGCAAACAAATGCAAGAGATCGTCAAAGGTTTTCTGAATTTTCAACAGAATGTGTTCCCTGAAAGGAAGGATCTTTTCAAAAGTTTGGCATCCAACCAAAATCCCAAAGCCCTGTTTATCTCCTGTTCCGACAGTCGTCTGGTGCCGGAGTTGGTCACGCAATCGGAGCCGGGTCAGCTGTTCGTGATCCGTAACGCCGGTAACATCGTGCCGCCGTTTGGTCCAGAGCCAGGCGGCGTGTCGGCCACCATCGAGTACGCCGTGTTGGCGCTGGGCGTGACCGAAATTATTATCTGCGGCCACTCCAACTGTGGGGCGATGAACGCGATTGCTTCCAATGCCGATCTCGAGACGATGCCTGCGGTCGATCACTGGTTGCACTACGCCAATGCGGCGAAAGCAGTGGTGGAAGAACGCAACTATGACTCCGTAGAGAAACGCCTCAATGAGATGGTGAAAGAGAACGTGATTGCGCAGCTGCACAATATCAAAACACACCCTTCCGTGGCAGTGGCGCTGCGTAAAGGCAAAGTGCGTCTGCACGGGTGGGTTTATGATATTGAGAGCGGCGGAATTATCGCCCTGACAAAAGGCGGTGAATCCTTCATTTCGCTGTCGGAAAACCCGGAAACCTGCTTCGAGTAATTCCCGCCTAACCACCTGCAATGCAGGTGGTTTTTCCTCGCATTTCGCGAAAATATCTCCCCTCGCTCATAACCAGCCTCTACACTTGAGAAGCAATTACCTCTATTAAGGGCTTTCTCATGCGATTTTCCCTTTCTGTTCCTGTCTTAACGCTGGCGTTGCTGGCGGCGGGATGTACCTCTCATGTTGCTGACAAAAAACAATATTCCGGCTTTCTCGGTGATTACAGCCAGCTGCAGTCGGCGCAATCACCGAGCGGCAAACCGACGCTGCGCTGGGTCTCTCCCGACTATCATGACGCCGATTACCGTGGCGTGGTGTATACGCCGGTGGTTTATTACCCGGTGCCGCATCCTACTGAGCGCGTTAGCCAGCAAACGCTGGATCAAATACGCGCCTATACCGATAGCCAGCTAAAGCGCGCAATCTCTGAGCGCAAACCGCTGGTGGCGCAAAAAGGCCCACACACGCTGGTAGTGAAAACGGCCATCACGGCAGTCTCTGCGGAAAATGAAGGCATGCAGTTCTACGAAGTGGTGCCGATTGCGGCGGTAGTCGCCAGCACCATGGCGGCCACTGGACATCGCACGCAGGAGAGTGCGCTGTTCCTCGAAGTGGAAGCGATAGATGGGCAAACTGGCAAGCCGCTGATCAAAGTGGTGCGTAAAGCCTTTGGTAAGCCGTTACCGAATAGCAGCGCGCCAATCACGCTCAACGATCTCCGCCCGGGGATTGATGAGATGGTGCGCGATGTGGTGGCGTTCTCCGCACCATAAAGTATGGCCCGGCTTAACGCCGGGCTTAATGTTTTGTAAATCCTGCACATCCTTTGTCACACGCTGACTACCCTTAACGGCAGACTGTGATCAAGGAGAATGCCATGCGTTTACTGCCCGCCGCGCTGCTGTTTGGCGCCTTAAGCTCTTCATTGCCGTTATTTGCCGCCGAAGTACAGGTCCAGGTTTTGCAGGATAAGCTCGATCATCCGTGGTCAGTCGCATTTCTGCCCGACAATCAAACGCTGTTAATTACTGAACGATCTGGTCAGCTGCGCAGTTGGCAGCTGGGCAAAGGCTTGTCACAGCCGATTGGCGGTGTGCCGAAAGTGTGGGCCAATCGACAAGGTGGTTTGCTGGACGTGGTGCTGGCGCCGGACTTTGCCCAGAGCCGTCGCGTATGGTTGAGTTATACCACCGCCGATAACACAGGGCGCGCGGGTGGCGTAGTGGGCTATGGGCGACTCAGTGATGACAATCGTCAGTTAAGCGATTTTAAGGTGGTACTGGAGCAAATGCCGAAGCTCTCGAGCGGCGCAAACATGGGGACGCGTCTGGCCTTTGATCATCAGGGTTTTCTCTATGTCGCGTTTGGTGACAACTTTGCCAGCAGCAGTGCGCAGCAGTTGGATAAGCTCTCCGGCAAAATCATCCGTCTGACCCAGGATGGCGCCATTCCTCAGGACAATCCGTTTGTTGATCGCAAAAATGCCCGCGCGGAAATCTGGTCATACGGCATGCGCAATCCGCAAGGTCTGGCGCTCAATCCGTGGACGCAGCAAATGTGGGAAAGCGAGCATGGTCCACGCGGCGGCGATGAGGTGAATATCCCGGAAAAAGGCAAAAACTATGGTTGGCCGCTCGCCACCTATGGTATCGATTACAGCGGTGAAAAAGTGCCAGAAGCGCAAGGTACGGCCGTTGAGGGCACGCAACAGCCGCTGCATTACTGGAAAGTCTCACCTGCCATCAGCGGCATGGCGTTTTACAACAGCGCACGTTTCCCGCAGTGGAAAAATTCACTGTTTATCGGTGCCTTGAAAGAGAAAAGCCTGATTCGTTTGCAGGTTAACGGTGAGAAGGTGATAGAAGAGCAGCGACTGCTGGAGGACCGCGGCGAGCGCATTCGCGATGTCCGTCAGGGGCCGGATGGCTATTTGTATGTGCTGACCGATGAAGCCAACGGTAAGCTACTGAAGGTGGGGCTGACGGATGATGCCAGCACCCCGCGCGGTTAACTCAGCGTACCCAGTTACACACTTCCCAACCGCGCTGCTGCGCTTCCTGCAGCAGAAGCGGGTTGGGATTAATCACCCAGGCATGATCGGCATGCGCCAGCAGCGGCAAATCATTCATTGAATCGCTGTAAGCCCAGGTGCGTTCGAAGTGCCGATCCTGCTGTAGCGCCTTCCAGTCACGCAGGCGTGTCACTTTACCTTCGCGGTAGGTCATGGTGCCGTAGGTTTGGCCGCTGTAGCGTTCATCGACCACTTCCACGCCAATTGCTAATGCACCGTGCACGCCAAGGCGATTGGCAATCGGCACGGCCAGATGATCGCCGCTGGCGGTGATGATCATTACCGTGTCGCCGCGCTGCTGGTGCCACTCAATACGCTCGCGCGCGGCAGGGAAGACGCGGGGCATAATGTCGCGATGAATAAAGCGTCGTACCCAACCTTCAACGGTTAACGTTGCCATGCCGGCTAACGGGGCCAGCGTGGTGTTCATATACTCTTCAATTGATAGCGTACCGGCATGATATTTTTCCATCAGGGTTTGCTCCTGCTGGATGATTGCTTCAGGGGCAAACCCCTGAGAAACCAGCCAGCGCAGCCATAGGCTGGTGCTGTCTTCACAAATCAGGGTTTCGTCCAGATCGAAAATGGCTAAGTCCATCGCGGCTCTCCTCAGGCAGACTGAAATCAGGTTAGCGGAAAAATGTGACTGGCTTAACTGTTCTGCGAAAAATCGGAATTACACGCAATTTTTATTGGCGGGTATTGGAGCAAAAGTGGCGACGCTACGCGGTTGGTGCCAGGGTTACTCTAATAAACTCTATAAAACTTTACGATTGGACGGTTTTTTTCGCTGGCGTGAACCGTTAGCGTTGGGCAAGACATGTCTTGCCTGCAAGAAAACCAAGATTTAACAAGGACAATCTGGTCACGCTCATGAGAAAAAACACCTTTGCTTCTGTCTGGCGGCCGCTGGCCGCCTCTTCACTGCTATTGCTTATTATTCCTGCCACCACGCTGGCTGAACAGGCGCCTGCGGCACCGCAAATTGATGCCAAAGCCTGGATTTTAATGGACTACAACAGCGGCAAAGTGCTGGCGGAGTCTAATGCCGATCAGCGTCTCGATCCGGCCAGCCTGACCAAAATGATGACCAGCTACGTGGTGGGCCAGGCGCTGAAATCGGGCAAGATAACTAACGACGATATGGTGACCATCGGCCAGGATGCCTGGGCAACCGGTAATCCAAAGCTGCGCGGTTCATCGCTGATGTTCCTGAAACCGGGCGATCGCATTCCGGTTTCGGAGCTCAATAAAGGTGTGGTGATTCAGTCCGGCAACGATGCCTGTATCGCTCTGGCCGATTACGTGGCGGGCAGTCAGGATTCGTTCATCGGCCTGATGAACAACTACGTCAAAGCCTTTGGCCTGCAAAACACGCACTTTATGACGGTGCACGGATTAGATGCCGACGGACAGTACAGTACCGCACGCGACATGGCGATCATTGGCCAGCGTCTGATCAGTGATGTGCCAGAAGAGTATGCGATTAACAGTGAAAAAGAGTTCACCTTCAATAAGATCAAGCAGATGAACCGCAATCGCCTGCTGTGGAGCTCTAATCTGAAGGTGGATGGCATTAAAACCGGTCATACGTCAGGTGCCGGCAATAATCTGGTGGCATCGGCAACTGAAGGTGATATGCGCCTGATTTCCGTGGTGCTGGGTGCGGCGACCGATGCGACGCGTTTCCGTGAAAGTGAAAAGCTGCTGACGTGGGGCTTCCGTTTTTATGAAACCGTCACGCCGATTAAAGCCGATAAGCCGTTTGCCCAGCAGCGCGTATGGTTTGGCGAGCATAGCCAGGTCAATCTTGGCGTCGCTAAAGACGCGGCCATTACCGTGCCGAAAGGGCAGATGAAAAATCTCAAAGCCAGCTTTACGCTGAATTCACCACAGCTGGAAGCACCGCTGGAGAAAAATCAGGTCGTTGGCACCATCGACTTCCAACTGGATGGCAAAACCATTGAGCAACGTCCGCTGGTGGCGATGGAAGCGGTGCCGGAAGGTGGGTTTATTGGCCGGATTTGGGATTTCGTGATGATGAAATTTCACGGCTGGTTCGGGAAATGGTTTAGTTAAGTGTCAGGAAATAAGCGGTGCGCATCAATGCGCACCTTTAACATTTGTAGGGTCGCCATTCATGGCGACCACATCGCTTACTCGCGAATCCAGCCCTTCTTAATCGGCATGGCGAACAGCGCGCGATACACCTGATGCGTAAACGCCAGCATCCGCTCACCATACAGCTGCCACGCCATGTGCGATGCCAGACAACCCAGCATGCCCACCAGGAATCCACCCAGCATATCCAGCGGCCAGTGCACGCCGAGATAGACGCGTGACCAGGCAATGGCGCTCCCCACCACTAACAGCAGCACACCCGACCACATGCGATGCCAGAAGATAAATGCCAGTGCAAACGTGAAAATAGTGGTGCCATGATCGCTTGGGTAGGAGTCATCGGGTCGATGTGACAGGAACTGATGGCCGAAACCAATGGCGAACGGACGCGGATGCGGCAGCAGTTGCCCAACGCACCACGAGATACTCAGCGCATAAAGCAGCGCCATACCGGTTTTCAGCACCAGCGCGCGCTGTGACTGCACCTGTTCGCGCGGTCCCCACAGCCAAAGCGTTACGATGAGCAGCGGCACAATGGCAATCACATCTTTGGCGATAAATGTCGCCAGAACGATCAGCCACTGCGGCGAATCCTGCGTGGCGTTGATCCATAAAAAAAGCGTGTGGTTAAGTGCTTCCATCACGATGGCGTATCCTCGACTTGTTTACCCAAACAACACCAGCATAAAAATTGCCAGCAAAATAAAACTGATAGCCTAAAAGCGCGCGCCTCTGGAATAAATAGTCGCGCTCTTAATCTTATTGCGGGTTGTTGGAGTGTTTAACTTTGATGAAAGTTGCATGAATATTGGAAAATAGCGTTAGCGGTGGGAAGGATGACAATTTTCGCTGAAGAGAACCTTAAGCCACAGGATCGAGAGCCATAAAAAAACCCGCAAGTCAGTGACCGGCGGGCTCCACAATTTGGGGATTTCAAAGAAAAGCAGTGGCACTTATTCAGACTGCGTCCCCTAAAGAAAGTTCTTTACGCTTGTAAATATATTTTTTAGAAGGGCAGCAGCGGCCAAACAATCACGATCAGCGTGCCTGCCAGTGTTAACAGCACATTGGCAATCGCGTAGGTTCCCGCATAGCCCAGAGCAGGAATGCTGCTTCGCGCAGTATCGCTAATGATTTCCATTGCAGGTGCACAGGTGCGGGCTCCCATGATGGCACCAAACAGCAGCGCCCGGTTCATGCGCAGTACGTAAGCGCCAAACAGATAGCAGATTACCACAGGCAGCAAACTCACCAGTAAACCGCTCAGCAACATCAGCGCACCCGCGCTGCCAAAACCATGCTGCAAGCCGCTGCCCGCGCTCAGGCCAACGCCGGCCATAAAGACCATCAGTCCGAACTCTTTCACCATGGTTAGCGCACCCTGCGGAATGTAGCCAAACGTGGGGTGGTTGGCGCGCATAAAGCCGAGCATGATGCCGGCAAACAGCAACCCGGCGGCATTGCCGATGCCGAAACTAAAGTTGCTGAACTGGAAAGTGATCATGCCGATCATCAGACCAACAATAAAGAAGGCGCAGAAGGCGAGAAGATCGGTAATTTGGCTATGAATAGCGATAAAGCCAATGCGATCGGCAAGGCGCTTCACGCGACGTGCTTCACCGCTTACCTGCAATATATCGCCTTTGTTCAACATGATGCTGTCGTCGATGGGCATCTCAATCTGGCTGCGGATCACCCGGTTGAGGAAGCAGCCGTGATCGGTCAGTTTAAGATGGCTCAGACGTTTGTTTACCGCATTGTGATTTTTCACCACAATCTCTTCGGTAACAATACGCATATCGAGCAGATCACGATCAAACACTTCTTTGCCGTTACGAAAGCTGGGATCAAGACGGGCGTGCGCATCGGGATAGCCAACCAGTGAGATATCATCGCCCAGTTGCAGCATCGCATCACCATCCGGGCTGGCAAGAATGCCATTACGGCGCAGACGCTCAATGTAGCAGCCGGTTTGACGATGAATGCCCAACTCGCGCAGATTTTTGCCCCCGCTCCACTCCACCAGTTCAGGACCGACGCGATAGGCGCGGATGACCGGTAGAAACACTTTGCGCTGACTGTCGGCATCCAGGCCGCGCTCGCGGGCAATTTGTTGCGCGCAGGTGGGCAGATCCTGATGCTGCAGGCGCGGCAGATAGCGCGCGCCAAAAATCAGGCTGACTAAACCGACCAGATAGGTGAGGGCATAACCGAGGCTGAGATTATCCTGCATCAGCGTAAGTTGATGGTTATCGGTGATGCTTTGCCGCAGTGTATCGCCGGCACCGACCAACACTGGCGTCGAGGTCATCGAACCGGCTAGCATGCCTGCGGTTAAACCAATGTCCCAACCGAACAATTTGCCAAGCGTCAGAGCGATTAATAACGCACTCACCACCATTACAATCGCCAAAAAGAAGTAGTTTTTACCGTCACGGAAAAATATGGAGAAAAAGTTTGGCCCGGCTTCTACACCGACACAAAAAATAAACAACATAAAGCCCAGACTTAAGGCATCGGTATTAATGGCGAAGTGCTGCTGGCCTAAAATCAATGAAACAACCAGGACTCCAATAGAATTACCGAGTTGAACTGAGCCAAGGCGTAATTTACCTAAGCAGAGTCCGAGCGCTAAAACGACAAATAATAACAGAACGTCATTTCCGCTTAACAATTCTGCGACGTTAATGTTCACTGTTTAACTTCTTCTTTACCTGTAACGGGTTGATGGGAGAGGCTTTTTTCGCTATCTTGTGCCGAACGCAAAGCGACGTGCAACAATATAGCGCAAGCAAATTCTAAAGCGGCGTATTCTAATCATAATTAACACCTTCAGCTATCGGCAGTTTTCATTCCTTCCACAGCCAGCTGTTTCTTTTTATTTCCACCTTGCGCATCAGGACAGTAAAAGTTTCATAATTGTTAACATCAAAGTTGAGGATAATTATGTTGCAGCGCAATAATCGCTGGCCAGCATCAGTTCTGGGCGTGGTGCTTTATACGCTGGTGTTTATTTATGCACATCATTTCTGGGGCGCAGCCAGTGAACAGGCGGTGCGTGGACAACCAGAATTGCTGCTATTTTTATTGCCGGGCATTTTTATGGCGCTATTACAGCCGGAAAGGCCGCTGCTTAGTACGTTATGGGTGGCATTGGGCGGTACGCTGCTGGGGATGGTGTGGTTAATACTGGCGACGCCAATGATACATAGCGGTTTGCTGATGGTAGCCTGGAGTTTAAGTGCGCTGTTTTGGGCGGGCTGCGGTGCGCTGCTGATCCGTTTGCTGCGGATTATGCTGGCGATGCGTGCCGGATAGCCGCATCAAAAACGGGCCCGCAGGCCCGTTATCTTATGCTTCGATACCCAGATTTTCTTTCGTCCAGGCAGCAAATTCGGTGTAACCACCGATGTGCCGATCGTCGAGGAAAATCTGCGGCACGGTGGTGACCGGTTTGCCAGCGCGCGCTTCCAGATCGGCTTTGGTGATGCCGGTGGCCTGAATGTCCACGTACTGATAGTTAAAATCGTCGCGCTCGCTGGTCAGCTTAGTAGCCAACTCTTTTGCACGTACGCAGTAAGGGCAGCTAGAACGGCCAAAAATCACTGCAATCATTGCTTCTCTCCTTCCGCTGCTGTTTTGTGACTAGAATCACATCACAGCGTGAATAATGCGTAACATCATGCCCGCCCATCCTGCTTAAAGGAAGAAGAATATACCTGTTACTGTAATACTTACCGCCTATACATTGGGTAAAAATGCGGTTAACGCTGATAGAACAACTGAGGAACCATCGCATGCGTAATCTCGCCACATTACCCAAACCCGTGTTACTGCTCGAAGTGCTCGGCGTGCTTGCCGTCATCGGTGCGCTACTGCTGACTAACGACTGGGTGAGCGCCCCCGATTTTATGGCGAAAAAGCCGCTGGCGACGCTACTGTTTTTTCTCGGTATTGCGTTGATGCTGCCAGCTGCATGGATGATGATGTGGCGGACGGCGAAGGCGATGGCACCGCAATTGTTTCATCAATCTAACAAAAAGAAGTAACCACCGGAGAGGATTATGACGCCGACTATCGATTTACTGTGCAGCCACCGTTCCATTCGCGCCTTTACTGAACAGGGCATTGAAGAGGCGCAACGCAGCGCCATTATCAGCGCGGCACAAGCGGCCTCAACCTCTAGCTTTTTGCAGTGTTCCTCCATTATTCGCATTACCGATCGGCAAAAGCGCGAGCAGCTGGTACAGCTAACTGGCGGCCAGCCATGGGTCAGCGCTGCGGCGGAATTTTGGGTATTCTGCGCTGACTTCAATCGTCATCAGCAAATCTGCCCGGATGCGCAGCTGGGACGTGCTGAACAGCTGCTGCTCGGCTGCGTTGATACGGCGTTAATGGCGCAAAATGCCATGATTGCGGCGGAATCGCTTGGCCTTGGCGGCGTGTTTATTGGTGGCATTCGTAATAGCATCGCTGAGGTAACCGCGTTACTCGAGCTGCCAAAGTTCGTGCTGCCGCTGTTCGGCTTCTGCATCGGCCATCCGGCAGATACGCCAGACGTTAAACCGCGTATGCCACAGGCGATGCTGGTGCATGAGAATCACTACCAGCCCGTCGATAAACGCGTGCTGGCACAGTACGATGAGCAACTGACCGCCTATTATCAGCAGCGCGACAGTAACCAGCGATCCGAAACCTGGAGCCAGCTGATACAGCGTCTGATTATTAAAGAAACACGTCCGTTTATGCTGGATTACCTGCATCAGCAGGGTTGGGCGACACGCTAAGCACAAGGAACTCTGCAATGAAGATGGCCATTCTCACCCGCGATGGATCGATTTATTCGTGTAAACGTCTGCGCGACGCCGCGGAAGAGCGTGGTCATCAGGTGCAGATCATCGATCCGCTCTCCTGCTACATGAATATCAACTCTGATTCCCCTGCAGTGCACTATCGCGGTGAGACGCTGGGACACTTTGATGCGGTGATCCCGCGTATCGGCACCGCCACCACTTTTTACGGCACGGCCGTTCTGCGCCAGTTTGAGGTGCGTGGCAGCTATCCGCTGAATGAATCGGTGGCGATCACCCGTGCGCGCGACAAACTGCGATCGCTGCAGCTGCTGGCGCGTGAAGGGATTGATATGCCGATTACCGGCTTTGCCTCCTCGCCGGATGATACCGATGATTTGATCGCCATGGTGGGCGGAGCGCCGCTGGTAGTGAAACTGGTGGAAGGCACGCAGGGCATTGGTGTGGTGCTGGCGGAAACGCGTCAGGCGGCGGAGAGCGTGATCGATGCTTTTCGTGGCCTTAACGCGCATATTCTGGTGCAGGAGTTTATCAAAGAAGCGCAGGGGCGCGATATCCGCTGTCTGGTGATTGGCCATGAAGTGGTGGCGGCCATTGAGCGCGAGGCGAAAGAGGGCGATTTTCGTTCCAATCTGCATCGCGGCGGCAAAGCCCGAGCGGTAGCCATTACTGATAAAGAGCGGGAAATCGCGGTGAAAGCCGCCAGCACGCTCGGCCTCGAAGTCGCCGGCGTGGATATTCTGCGTGCCCATCGCGGGCCGCTGGTGATGGAAGTGAACGCCTCGCCAGGGCTGGAAGGCATTGAGGGCATTACCGGTTTAGATATCGCGACGATGATGATCCAGTGGATAGAGCAGCATGCTTGCCCCGGCTATCGTCCTAAAACCGGCGGCTGACCTGCGCTTTTCAGCGGTTTTCGTGGCATCCAGATCGGTTTTTCCGTAAGCTAAGGCGCTCATTTCTTCACCCCACAGGATATAACGATGGATTCACTGGTCGTTCCGGACATTGACGTGCTGCGTCGCTGGCTGGATCAACAAAATATCACCTGGTTCGAATGCGATGCCTGTCAGGCACTGCACCTGCCGCACATGCAGAATTTTGACGGGGTGTTTGATGCAAAAATCGACCTGGTGGATAACGTTATCCTCTTCTCCGCGCTGGCAGAAGTAAAACCCACGGCGCTGATTCCGCTGGTGGGCGATCTATCGCAGATCAACGCCAGTTCGCTCACGATTAAAGCTTTCGTTGATATTCAGGACGACAATCTGCCGAAGCTGATTGTCTGCCAGTCGATCAGTACCACCGCCGGACTCACCTTCGGTCAGTTCTCGCACTTTATGAAGCAGAGTGAAGAGGGCGTTTCCATGGTGATTATGGAGGCCTTCGCTAACCACCTGCTGATTGTGGAAGAGGAAGAGGAGCGACAACCCAGCTCCAGCAGCCACGCGATGCTGCATTGAGTTCCCCGCCTCGCTAACTGCCGCTTTTTGCGGCAGTTTTCATTTTAGCCCCACCGCTTTTTATTCTGCACTTTGCCCTTTATTGCCAGATATTAGTCGTGCTTTATGCCGCTAATGCCAAACCCCATAGCAGAAACATGCATAACTTATCGCGAAAAGGCGTTTTTTAAGCTGGGATCTGGTGCGGTGGGTAAGGGGGGGCTATTCTTGCGGGGCTGCTTGGGACGTACCACTTCAGCACATGTATAGGTTTTTGCTATTAAACTCCCGCTGAATATTGATTCATTGTGTGCCTGTAATTTTTACAGAAAACGCAACGTTCGGATCGCGTGTATACAGCGTTGTAATGACCCGCTCAGGAGGAAGGAAAACATGTTCAACCAACGTCAAAAATGGTTGCCAGGTGTGGTTGCTGGTGTGCTGATGGCTGCGGCCGCTGGTGCTCAGGCAGAAGATAAAACGCTGCATGTATATAACTGGTCAGATTATATTTCGGCTGACACGGTGCCGAATTTTGAAAAATTGACCGGTGACAAAGTGGTCTACGACGTCTTTGATTCCAACGAAGTGCTGGAAGGCAAACTGATGGCCGGCAGCACCGGTTATGACGTGGTGGTGCCGTCGTCGAGCTTCCTGGCGCGTCAGCTGCAATCCGGTGTGTTCCAGGAGTTGGATAAGAGCAAGCTGCCGAATTACAAAAACCTCGATCCCGATCTGATGGCGAAAGTGGCCCAGCACGATCCGGGCAATAAATACGCGATTCCTTATCTGTGGGGCACCACCGGTATCGGCTACAACGTCGATAAAGTGAAAGCCGCACTGGGGGCCGATGCGCCAGTGGATAGCTGGGATCTGGTGCTGAAACCCGAAAATCTGGAAAAACTGAAAAGCTGCGGTGTCTCCTTCCTTGATGCGCCGGAAGAGATTTTCGCCACCGTGCTGAACTACCTTGGCAAAGATCCAAACAGTTCTGATGCGAAAGATTACTCTGGCGCCGCCACTGATTTGCTGTTGAAACTGCGTCCGAACATCCGTTACTTCCACTCGTCGCAGTACATCAATGACCTGGCCAACGGCAACATCTGCGTCGCAATTGGCTGGTCGGGCGACATCCTGCAGGCGAAAGATCGTGCCGATAAAGCCAACAACGGCGTGCATCTGGGCTACAGCGTGCCGAAGCAGGGCGCACTGGCCTTCTTCGACATGATGGCAATTCCAAAAGACGCGAAGAATCTGGACGCGGCTTACCAATGGCTGAACTACATCATGGATCCGAAAGTGATCGCTGATGTGTCCAATAAGATGAACTACGCCAATGGCAACAAAGCGTCGCTGCCGCTGATCAATGCTGATGTGCGGAATAATCCGGGCATCTTCCCGACGCCGGAGGTGATGGCGAAGCTGTTTGTGCTCAAGGTCCAGGATCCGAAACTGGATCGTGTGCGTACGCGCTCATGGACTAAAGTAAAAAGTGGTAAGTAACTCGTTCTGAACGAGTATTGCCTGAAGACGACGACAGAGGTGCTGTACTGGCCTCTGTTGTGCCATTTTTAGCGGCTGGCTGTGCCGCGCGATTGTAGCGCCGGAGAAATGTTAGTGAACGACGCGATTCCCCGCCCCCCAAATAAAACGGCTAAGGCGTTGACGCCGCTGCTGGAAATTCGCAACCTGACCAAATCGTTTGACGGCCAACACGCCGTGGATGATGTCAGTCTAACCATTTACAAAGGCGAGATTTTTGCGCTGCTGGGTGCCTCCGGCTGTGGCAAATCGACCTTGCTGCGCATGCTGGCGGGATTTGAACCGCCGACCAGCGGCCAGATTGTGCTGGATGGCCAGGATCTCTCGCACGTGCCACCCTATCAGCGCCCGATCAACATGATGTTCCAGTCTTACGCGCTGTTCCCGCACATGACGGTAGAGCAAAACATCGCCTTTGGCCTGAAGCAGGACAAATTGCCGAAAGGCGAAATCAATAGCCGCGTCGAAGAGATGCTGTCGCTGGTGCATATGCAAGAGTTTGCCAAACGTAAACCGCATCAGCTGTCGGGCGGTCAGCGTCAGCGTGTAGCGCTGGCGCGCAGTCTGGCGAAGCGCCCTAAGCTGTTACTGCTCGACGAACCGATGGGCGCGCTGGATAAAAAGCTGCGTGACCGCATGCAGCACGAAGTGGTTGATATTCTTGAGCGCGTTGGCGCCACCTGCGTGATGGTGACGCACGATCAGGAAGAGGCGATGACCATGGCGGGCCGCATTGCCATCATGAACCGCGGCAAATTCGTGCAGATTGGTGAACCGGAAGAGATTTATGAACATCCCACCAGCCGTTACAGCGCTGAATTCATCGGCTCGGTGAATGTGTTCGACGGGTTACTGCGTGAGCGTGGCGAGGATGCATTGATCATTGATGCGCCTGGTCTGGTACATCCGCTAAAAGTGCAGACCGATGTGTCCGTCGTCGATAACGTGCCGGTGCACGTTGCGCTGCGTCCGGAAAAAGTCATGCTGTGCGAAGAGGTGCCGGCCGATGGCTGCAACTTTGCCGTGGGAGAAGTGGTGCACATTGCCTATCTTGGCGATCTGTCGATTTACCACGTGCGTCTGCGCAGCGGCCAAATGATTAGCGCACAGCTGCAAAACGCCCATCGCTACCGCAAAGGCGCACCCACCTGGGGCGATGAAGTCCGCCTCTGTTGGGACGCCGACAGCTGTGTGGTTCTGACGGTTTAAGGGGGCGATATGAGCCAGATTTCTCAACGCAGCGCGCCAGAAGTGGTGGGCACGCCGCTGCAGCGCTGGGCCACACGCATTAAAATGCAGCACGGTCGCAAGCTGGTGATTGCACTGCCTTATCTGTGGCTGATTCTGCTGTTCCTGCTGCCGTTCCTGATCGTGCTGAAGATCAGCTTCGCTGATATCGCGCGCGCCATTCCGCCGTATACCGATTTGGTCACCTGGGCGGATGGTCAGCTCAATCTGGTGCTCAATCTCGGCAACTACTTTACGCTGACCGACGATCCGCTCTACGCCGATGCGTATCTGACGTCGCTGAAAGTGGCGGGCATTTCGACCATCATCTGCCTGATGATTGGCTATCCACTGGCGTGGGCGGTGGCGCACAGTAAGCCTTCAATGCGCACCATTCTGCTGCTGCTGGTGATCCTGCCGTCGTGGACCTCGTTCCTGGTGCGCGTTTATGCATGGATGGGGCTGCTCAACAACAACGGCATTCTTAACCGTTTCCTGATGTGGCTCGGCGTGATCGATCACCCGCTGGTGATTCTCTATACCAATACTGCGGTGTATATCGGTATCGTTTACTGCTATCTGCCGTTTATGGTGCTGCCGATTTATACCGGGCTGACGCGAATTGATTATTCGCTGGTAGAAGCCTCGCTGGATCTTGGCGCGCGTCCACTGAAGACCTTTTTTAGCGTGATTGTGCCGCTGACCAAAGGCGGGATTATTGCCGGTTCGATGCTGGTGTTTATTCCGGCGGTGGGCGAGTACGTGATCCCCGAACTACTCGGCGGTCCGGACAGCATCATGATTGGGCGTATTTTGTGGCAGGAGTTCTTTAACAACCGCGACTGGCCGGTGGCGTCCGCGCTGGCGGTGATCATTTTGCTGATCCTGATTCTGCCGATCATCTGGTTCCATAAGCATCAAAATCGTGAAATGGGAGAGAAGGAATGAGCCAGTTACCGACCATTCGCTCTCCGTGGCGCAGCGTGATTCTGGTGCTGTGCTTTATGTTCCTGTATGCGCCGATGCTGCTGTTGGTGGTGTACTCCTTCAACAGTTCGCAGCTGGTGACGGTGTGGGAGAGCTTCTCATTCCACTGGTACAACGTGCTGTTCCAGGATCAGGCGATGCTCGATGCGGTGGGGCTTAGCCTGACTATCGCCGCGCTTTCGGCCACCATGGCGGTGGTGCTTGGTACTATGGCGGCGGTGGTGATCGTGCGCTTTGGCCGCTTCCGCGGGCATAACGGCTTTGCTTTTATGCTGACGGCACCGCTGGTGATGCCGGACGTGATCACCGGCTTGTCACTGCTGCTGCTGTTTGTGGCGATGGGCAATACGCTGGGCTGGCCGAGCGATCGCGGCATGCTCACTATCTGGCTGGCGCACGTGACCTTCTGTACCGCTTACGTGGCGGTGGTGATCAACTCGCGTCTGCGTGAACTGGATCGCTCGATCGAAGAAGCCGCAATGGATCTTGGCGCCACGCCGGTGAAAGTGTTCTTCGTGATCACTGTGCCGATGATCGCACCCGCGATTGTTACCGGCTGGCTGCTGGCGTTTACCCTGTCGCTCGACGATTTGGTGATCGCCAGCTTTGTCACCGGCCCAGGCGCTACCACGTTACCGATGGCGATCTTCGCCACCGTACGTCGTGGTGTGAATCCGGAAATCAACGCCTTAGCTTCGCTGATTCTGTTTGTCGTCGGTTTAGTCGGTTTTATCGCCTGGCGCTTTATGGCGCACGAAGAAAAGCAGCGATTACGCGATATTCAGAAAGCAAAACGTGGCTGAACATCGTAACATTTGCCACCATAAGAACGGGCTGATTATTTCGGCCCGTTTTATTATGGTGACGGAGCTAAACCATGTCGGAAACCCTGAAAAACGGTTCAATGATTAACACTACGCCGGTGCCAGTGATGGTTGCGGGCTGCGCCATCATCATTACCCGCTGCCTCAGCGTGTTGATGCTGGCTAACGAACTGGGTTTCGACGAACTCGCCAACTTTGTGCATCGAAGCGCGCAAGCCTGGGATTCCACGCTGATTTTTATCGCCAGCCAGCTGATTTTCCTGTTTGAACTGCGCTGTGCCTTTACGCTGATGCGCGGCAGCAACCGCGGACGCTGGGGCTATGTTGCCACGCAAATCGTTGTGCTGATCTATATGTTGATGGCCTCCGTGGGGTGGATCTACCCGGAGATTTTTAGCATTCCCGGCGAAAGCAATGCGCAGATTATTCATCACACCCTGCTGCAAAAGCTGCCGGAGGTGCTGGTTCTGCTGCTGCTGTTTGTGCCTGCCAGCAGCCGCGCTTTTTTCCGAAACCGGTGATACAATCGCCCCCCATTTTTTCTCCCGATTCTGAATACAGGCCAAGCTATGCATTGCGCGCTTTATGATGCCGGCCGCTGTCGCTCTTGCCAGTGGCTGGAAAAACCCTACCCGCAACAGCTCAATGATAAGCAGTCGTTGCTGGAGCAGCTGCTGGCGGAAAGGCCAGTCGCCGAATGGCTGCCGCCGGTGGCATCCGGTCAGCAGGGGTTTCGTAATAAAGCCAAAATGGTGGTCAGTGGCAGCGTTGAGCGGCCCATTCTCGGCATGGTGGCGCGCGACGGTGAACCGGTTGATCTGTGCGCCTGTCCGCTCTATCCCGCTAGCTTTGGCGCGGTGTTTGAGGTACTCAAACCCTTTATCGCGCGTGCGGGTTTAACACCCTACAACGTAGCGCGCAAACGCGGTGAGCTGAAGTTTCTGCTGCTGACCGAAAGCACGCAGGGCGGCATGATGTTGCGTTTTGTACTGCGCTCCACCAGTAAGCTGGCACAGCTGCGTGCGGCACTGCCCTGGCTGCAGCAGCAGTTGCCGCAGCTGAAAGTCATCTCCGCCAATATTCAACCGGTGCATATGGCGATTCTTGAAGGGGATGAAGAGATTGCGCTGACGCCAGATCAGGCGCTGGCGGAAAAATTTAATCAGGTGCCGCTCTATATTCGCCCGCAAAGCTTCTTCCAGACCAATCCCCATGTTGCCGCGGATCTGTATGCCACCGCACGTGATTGGGTCGCACAGCTGCCGGTGAGCAGTATGTGGGATCTGTTTTGTGGCGTCGGCGGATTTGGTTTGCACTGCGCCACGTCTGAGATGCAGCTGACCGGCATCGAAATCAGCGCCGAAGCCATTGCCTGCGCGCAGCAGTCGGCGCAGCAATTGGGTTTGGAGAAGGTGAGTTTTGCCGCACTGGATTCAACGCAGTTTGCGACATCACGCGAAGCCGTGCCGCAGCTGGTGCTGGTCAATCCGCCGCGTCGCGGCATTGGTGCTGAGTTGTGTGCTTATCTCACTGAGATGGCACCCGATTACATTCTTTATTCCAGCTGCAATCCGGCCAGCATGGCGCAGGATATCGCGCGTCTGGCGGATTACGGCATTAGCCGCGTGCAGCTGTTCGATATGTTTCCGCATACCGCGCATTTTGAAGTGCTGTGTTTGCTCAGCAAATAACGCTTATTCCGGGAACCACTTCTGATTGATCTGCTGCCAGGTGCCGTTGGCCTTCAGCGCGACTAACGCACTATTCAGCTCGTTCAGCAGCGGTTCGTTGCCTTTACGTACCGCAATGCCTAAGCCGGTGCCGAAGAAGTCGGTATCGGTGATGTGCTCACCCACCGCACTGAGATCGTCATTGGCCTTCAGCCACTGATTGACCACCGCCGTATCACCAAACACGCCATTCAGGCGACCATTTTTCAAATCGAGAATCGCGTTTTGATAGCTGTCATAGGCCACCGCGATCACTTCAGGGTGTTTCTCCAGCAGGTATTTCTGATGCGTGGTGCCGTTCTCCACGCCGACGCGCTTGCCTTTCAGCTGGCTGAAGTCGGTGAACTGACCTTTATGGGCAATAACGATGGCGGAGTTAGCATAATAAGGCTGGGTGAAATCGACCTGCTTGCTGCGATCGGCAGTGATATCCATACCTGAAATTACTGCGTCATAGCGGCGGAATTTCAGCGAAGGAATCAGGCTATCAAAGGCGTTGTTGGTGAAGGTGCAATCCGCTTTCATTTGCTGGCACAAGGCTTTTGCCAGATCGATATCAAAACCCACAATCTGGTTGTCGTGATCGAGGGATTCAAACGGCGGGTAAGTTGCGGAAGAGGCAAAGCGGATTTTTTCGGCCGCATAAGCATTCATTGCCAGAGTTGCCAGTGCAGCAGCAACGATCCATTTTTTCATTATATAACTCCTGTAAACCATGCCAGAGACGGAACGGGTTACACGATGCCAGTAAATGAATTTGTATGCAATATTTTTGCTTAAAGATATCATTGGGCGGGTGCGTTAATTTGCACCCGCTTGGTACATCAGTTGCGGCGTTCAAACGCCAGCGCGCGCTTCTCTACCAGGCGCATCATCAGCGTCAGCAAACCGTTAACCACCAGATAGATCAGGCCCGCGGCAGCGTACACCGAGATATCGTAGGTGCGGCCATACAGCAGCTGCCCGTGCCCCATCACTTCCATCAGCGTAATGGTGTAAGCCAGTGAAGTACTTTTAAACACCAGCACCACTTCGTTGGAATAAGACGAAAGGGCGCGCTTGAAGGCGTACGGCAGCAGAATACGCAGCGTGTCTTTGCGATTCATTCCCAGCGCAGCGCAGGATTGCCATTGACCGGATGGAATGGCGCGCACCGCACCGTAAAACAGCTGGGTGGTGTAGGCGGCACTGTTAAGCGACAGCGCCAGCAGCGCACACAGCCAGGGTTGTGACAGCAGATGCCACAGCCACGGAATATTCTGGATGCTGGGGAACTGTCCGGGTCCGTAATAAATCAGGAAGATCTGCACCAGCAGCGGCGTGCCGGTAAACAGCGTGATATAGCCTTTCACCAGCCAATTCAGTATCGGGACTTTGAGTGCCAGTACAATGGTGCACAGCACGGACAGTACCAGCGCAGCAATCAACGAGGCCACGGTCAGCGTTAGGCTGGTATGCAGCCCTTTAAGCAGCTCGGGTAAATAATCCAGCATGCGTTAGGCCCCCCGCTCGAAACGCGTGGTGCGCAATTCAATACGGCGCAGCACTGCCTGACTGAACAGGGTAATAATCAAATAAATCGCCGCCGCCACCAAATACCAGGTAAAAGGTTCTTGCGTGCGCGTGGCAATGCTTTTGGTTTGTAGCATCAAATCGTTAACGCTGATCAGCGAGACTAACGCCGTATCTTTCAGCAGCACCAGCCATTGGTTACCGAGGCCAGGTAAGGCGTGACGCCACATCTGCGGCATAATCAGGCGCAGAAAAATTGCCGATTTTTTCATGCCGAGCGCCTGGCCCGATTCCCATTGTCCTACCGGCACCGCTTTAAGCGCGCCGCGCAGGGTTTGTGACGCATAGGCGGAATAGAGCATCGCCAGCGCAATCACGCCACACAGGAAGGGACTGACGTCGAAGTTCTCGATCTGCACCTGCACCGGGATGTTGAACAGGCCAAGATTAATGTGGAAGCCATCGGACAGGGTGAGCAGCAGCTGTGATGCACCGAAATAGATAAACAGCACCACCAGAATTTCCGGCAGGCCACGAATCAGTGTCACCAGGCCAGTACCAATCCACGCCAGCGGTTTCCAGCGCACCGATTCCCAGCCAGCAAAAATCATCGCCAGCACAAGGCCGGCGATCAGTGCACAAACGGCAAGGCCGACGGTCATGCCGGCGGCGCTTGCGAGTGGAATCATTTCATTCATTTGAAATTACTGCTGGAACCATTTGCTGTAGATGGTTTTGTAAGTGCCGTCCGCTTTGATCTTCTCAAGCGCGGCGTTGAACTTGCCCTGCAGCTCCGTGTTGCCCTGACGCACGGCAATGCCCAGGCCGGTGCCGAAGTACTCTTTGTCGGTGACTTTCTCACCCAGCGGTGCAAGATTGGTGTTCTGTTTTAGCCACTCATTCACGACGGCAGTATCACCGAAGACGGCATCGATACGGCCATTTTTCAGGTCCAGCACCGCATTCTGGTAGCTGTCGTAAGGAACGACGGTGATGTCGCTGTGCTTGTCAGACAGGTATTTCTGATGCGTGGTGCCATTCTGCACGCCAACACGTTTGCCTTTCAGCGCGGCTACGTCTGCCACTTTGCCTTTCTGCGCGATGAAGATGGCAGAGTTATCGTAGTAAGGCTTGGAGAACAGCACTTGTTTTTCGCGGTCTGGCGTGATGTCCATTCCGGCCATCACCGCGTCAAAACGACGGAATTTCAGGCTCGGAATCAGGCTGTCGAAGGCCTGGTTAGTGAAGGTGCAAGTGGCATCCATCTCTTTACATAGCGCGTTCGCCAGATCGACGTCAAAGCCCTGAATTTTGTTATCGGAATCGACAAACTCAAAGGGAGGATAAGAAGCCTCAGTAGCGAAACGCAGCGTCTGCGCAGCAGAAGCGCTCAGGCTCAGACCAGCAAGTAATGCAGCAAGTACAACTTTTTTCATTAGAAGCATCCTGACTTAATGCGAAAGATAATTAGCAAACGCGTCGGTTTGCGGCTGTGTAAAGTGGCTGGCATCGCCTTGCTCAACAATATGACCGTTTTCCATGTACACCACGCGGCTGGCGGTTTTACGCGCCACTTCCACTTCATGTGTCACGATCACTTGCGTGATGTTGGTCTGTGCCAGCTCACGAATAATGCTCACGATCTGGGCGGTGATTTCCGGGTCGAGCGCGGCAGTTGGCTCATCGAACAGCAGCACCTGCGGCTCCATCATCAGCGCACGCGCAATGGCGACGCGCTGCTGCTGACCGCCAGAAAGGTGCAGCGGAAAGCGATCGGCATAGGGCGTCAGACGCAGGCGATCCAGCAGCTTTTCAGCACGCGCACGCGCGGCATCCTTGCTGAGGCCGAGCACGCGGCAGGGCGCTTCAATCAGGTTTTGCACCACGGTAAGGTGCGGCCACAGATTGTATTGCTGAAACACCATGCCGACATTCTGGCGCAGTTCACGAATGGCGCTGTCAGAAGGTGGCTTGGCGAAATCGAATTGGTTACCGGCAATGTGCAGGCTGCCAGAGCGCGGCTGCTCCAGCAAATTAAGGACGCGCAGGAGCGAACTTTTACCCGCGCCACTCGGGCCGAGCAACACCAGCGTTTCTCCCTGCGGACAAGCCAGGTTGATATCGAACAGTGCCTGGTGGGCACCGTAAAAACAGTTTATGGCGTTTAGTTGAATACTCATGCGCAAAAAATGAATAGTAATTAGTGTCGTGAATCTTAACGTCACCAGAATAGTTATGCAATTGCGGTGGGTTAAAATTTATTTAACAGCAGTAAAACTCCCAAAGGGTAGCACATTATCGCGCCACTCACGGTGGGTAAGGGCTGAGGAGGCGAATGTAGTTCACAAAATATAAACAAAAAGCGCCGCAAGGATGCGGCGCGCTAATCATTAGAACTGAGTGCTGGAAAAGTGAACGACTACTTTTTCGCTTCCAGCAGCTGCGTCAATGAACCGCCATTGACGTGCGGTACATCACTGACATAACGCACATCATCAACCACCCAGCAGGTGCCTTCGTGGATCATCAGTACTTCGTCATGCCACTTTTTATCGTCGCGACTCAAATCCACGCGCAGCGGGATATTGCGCGCGTCGCGATTAGGAATGGTAGAGGCGCTGGCCACATCGGCCGACGTCGGGCCTTGCGCGAGGCTGGAGAACAGGTCGCCGCTGGTCCACGCCGCCGGTTTCGGGTTCTGGCTGCTGGCACTCAGCAGTTTCTGATACAAACGATCGCTCAGGTAAGGGCGGTATTTCGCCAGCTGGGTGCTATCTGGTAAGCCCTGTGTTGGCTGGCTGACGCGTAAATCGTAGAACTGCTGCGCCACGCTATCCGGGCCGCCATCAATACAGGCCGCGGTGCGCGGGCCATTATCCTTAATGACCGGTTCTACGGTGGTACAAGCACTTAGCAGCAACGCCGCGGGAATAAGCAGCGCAAAGGCATGGGTTCTCATCTCGATTTCCTTATTGTTCACTGGCAAAGCGCCATTTTTAGCATAGAGTATAGCCTTGCTTTTACGCCGTAAGAGCTATAACTCGCTGATTCAGAAAAGGAGAAGTTGATGAAGTTTTCCACTACGCCAACGCTGGAAGGGCACAGCATCAGTGAATATTGCGGTGTCGTCGCTGGTGAAGCGATTCTGGGGGCCAATATCTTCCGCGACTTCTTCGCGGGTATCCGCGATATCGTGGGTGGACGCTCGGGGGCTTACGAAAAAGAGTTACGCAAAGCGCGGCAGATCGCCTTTCAAGAGCTGGAAGAGCAGGCCAAAGCGCTTGGCGCCAATGCGGTGGTAGGTATCGATATTGACTACGAAACGGTAGGTAAAGAAGGCAGCATGTTGATGGTGAGCGTTACTGGCACAGCCGTGATTATTCGCTAATGCGCGGAGTGGTCCTGCTGGTGATGGCGCTATTGTTGAGCGCTTGTCACTCATCGATTGAAGCGCGTCACGGGTATTGGGTGGATACCGCTCATCCAGCCCAGGGCGCGCGGCCGCGCATTAAAGTGGTGGTCATTCATTACACCGCTGAGGATTTTTCCAGTTCACTGGCAACGCTGACCGATCGTGAAGTTAGCGCGCATTACCTGATTCCGCAGCATCCTCCGCAGAAAAAAGGCCAGGGCGTGATCTGGCAACTGGTGCCGGAGAGCCAGTTAGCCTGGCATGCGGGGCCCAGCTTCTGGCGCGGCGCAACGCGCATCAATGACACCTCGATTGGCATTGAAATGGTTAATAGCGGCTACCGCCGTACCTTAACGGGGTTACAGTGGCAGCCTTTCACTCCGACGCAAATCAGTGCGCTGGTGGCGCTGGTGCAAGATATCACTCAGCGCTACGGTATCACGCCGGAAAATGTGGTGGGTCACAGCGATATTGCGCCGCAGCGCAAGCAAGATCCGGGGCCACTTTTTCCCTGGCAGCAGCTGGCGGAACATGGCCTGGGTGCCTGGCCAGAGCCCGGAACGGTAAAGCGTTATCTGTATGGTCGTGCAGCGGAAGACGCAGTGGATCAAGCAGAATTACTGGATGCACTGCAGCGCTATGGTTACGACGTCTCGGCAGCGACAACGCCACAGATGCAGCGCAAGCTGATTGCGGCGTTTCAGATGCATTTCCGCCCGCGTGATTATCGCGGTAGCGCCGATGCCGAAACCCTGGCGATTGCCCGCGCGTTATTAGCGAAGTACGGTGCGGCGCAGTGATGTAGTGCAAGGGGCGCCATCATTGGCGACCCTTGCAGCATTGATGCGTACCAGGATTTACTGCTGCAGGAATGCCTGCCAGTGCGCCACCAGCCGTTGCAGATCCTCACGGCTGACATCCAGATGCGTCACAATGCGCGTTATGGGGCCCACGCTGATTAACACCTCGCCCGACTGCATCCAGCTCTTCAGTGCTTCAACGTTCTCTGCCGGCACTTTCACAAACAGCATATTGGTGTGCTGATTGACCACCTCAACGCCGATGGCGCTTAGCTGCTCGCCCAGCCACGCAGCGTTATCATGATCGTCCTTGAGACGCGCCACATTATGCTTTAGCGCATACAGCCCCGCTGCGGCCAGAATGCCGGATTGACGCATGCCGCCGCCGGTCATTTTGCGCCAGCGGCGCGCTTCTTCAATATAGGCTTCACTGCCACACAGCAGCGAACCGATCGGCGTACCGAGGCCTTTTGACAGGCAAATAGTTAAGGTGTCGCAATAGCGCGCAATCGCTTCCAGCGCAACATTCTGCGCCACCACGGCGTTAAAAATACGGGCGCCATCAATGTGCAGCGCCAGCTTACGCTCGCGGGTGAATTTCCACGCCTGCTCCAGATAGCTCAGCGGCAGTACTTTACCATGATGGGTATTTTCCAGGCTCAACAGGCGCGTACGGGCGAAGTGGAAATCATCGGGTTTGATGGCGGCAGCCACGTCGGCCAGCGGCAGTGACCCATCTTCAGCATGCAAAATCGGCTGGGGCTGAATGCTGCCAAGTACCGCTGCGCCGCCGGCTTCATATTTGTAGTTGTGCGCCTGCTGGCCAACGATGTATTCATCTCCGCGCTGGCAGTGACACAGCAGCGCAACCAAATTCGCTTGCGTACCGGTGGGGAAGAACAGGGCAGCGGCTTTGCCGCTCAAACGTGCGGCTTCAACTTCCAGTGCGTGAACGGTAGGATCATCACGGTAGACATCATCGCCGGTTTCGGCCGCCATCATGGCATCCAGCATGGCGGCACTGGGGCGGGTTACGGTATCACTGCGTAAATCGATCACGTCGCTCTCCTGAAATAAAAAAGCGGGCGAAGCGCCCGCGTTATCATCATATTTGGCTTGAATTGTTTTACCTTAGCCAGTTGGTTTTCGCTAGCTCCACGATCTCATCACCGCGCCCATTCAGAATGGCGCGCATCATGTACAGGCTGAATCCCTTGGCCTGTTCGGCTTTGATCTGCGGCGGCATCGACAACTCTTCCTTCGCGGTAATCGCGTCAATCAGCACCGGACCATCATGGGCAAAGGCTTCCTGCAGCGCGCCGTTCAGTTCGGAGGCTTTCTCCACACGGATACCTTTAATGCCGCAGGCGGCGGCAATGGCGGCAAAATCCGGGTTCTCCAGATCGGTGCCATCGGTGAGATAGCCACCGGCTTTCATCTCCATCGCCACAAAGCCCAGCACGCTGTTATTGAAAATCACCAGTTTCACCGGCAGTTTCAGCTGTGCCACTGAAATGAAATCACCCATTAGCATGCTAAATCCACCGTCCCCGCATAGCGCAACCACCTGACGCTGCTTATTCAGCGCTTGTGCGCCTAATGCCTGGGGCATGGCGTTGGCCATTGAACCGTGATTGAACGAGCCAATCAGGCGACGCTTACCGTTCATCTTCAGATAGCGCGCTGCCCACACGGTAGGCGTACCGACGTCGCAGGTAAAGATGGCGTCATCATCGGCATATTCACTGATTTGCTGTGCCAGATACTGCGGGTGAATCGGCAGTTTATCGTTGGCGGTTGCCAGCTCGTCGAGCCCTTTACGCGCATCGACATAATGCTCCAGTGCTTTGTCCAGATGCTGACGATCGGTTTTGCTGGTGAGCTGCGGTTGCAGCGCATGCAGGGTCGTTTTGATATCGCCGACGAGTGCCATATCGACATGGCTGTGCGAGCCGAGACTGCCAGGATTGATGTCAATCTGAATGATTTTGGCATCCGCAGGATAGAACGCGCGGTAGGGGAATTGTGTTCCAAGCAGCACCAGCGTGTCGGCGTTCATCATCGCGTGGAAGCCGGACGAAAAGCCGATCAGGCCGGTCATGCCGACATCATAAGGATTATCGTATTCAATGTGCTCTTTACCGCGCATTGCATGCACCACCGGCGCTTTCAGCGTCTCCGCCAGCTTAACCACTTCGGCGTGCGCACCAGCGCAACCGCTGCCGCACAGCAGGGTAATATTTTCCGCCGCGTTCAGCGTTTCGGCTAAGCGCGCCACTTCGCTGGCGGACGGCACCACATGCGGCAGCTGTGGCGGATACCATTCGCTACGTGCGCTTTCCGGCGCAGGCTGCAGCGCGACATCGCCGGGGATCACAATCACCGACACGCCGCGATTGAGAATCGCTTTACGCATCGCAATACCCAGCACCTGCGGCAGCTGCTCTGGATTGGAGACCAGTTCACAGTAATGACTACACTCGCGGAACAGCTCTTGCGGATGGGTTTCCTGGAAGTAGCCGCTACCAATTTCGCTGGAGGGAATATGCGCGGCGATCGCCAGCACCGGGACGTGGTTGCGGTGACAATCAAACAAACCATTAATTAAATGCAGGTTGCCCGGACCACAGGAACCGGCGCACACCGCCAGTTCACCGCTGATTTGCGCTTCAGCGCCGGCCGCAAAGGCGGCTACTTCTTCATGGCGTGTGGGCATCCATTCGATGGTTCCCATACGATTCAGGCTATCGCTTAGCCCGTTGAGCGAGTCACCGGTGACGCCCCAGATGCGTTTTACGCCAGCGCTTTCGAGTGTTTTCGCCAGCAGTGAGGCCACAGTTTGCTTCATCGTTTGCTCCTTTCTGGTGTTGAGCCATCCATGCCGATGGCGGAAACGTGTCAGTCAGAAAGCGTAGACGATGTCGCTGGGGCGCAGCCGTGAAAAAATGCGCTTCACTATTCAGGCTGAGAAAAGCGCAATCAGGATAGGGGCCAGCAGGCTCATAATAAAACCGTGCACAATCGCAGCCGGGACAATTTCTATACCACCGGTGCGTTGCAGGATTGGCAGGGTGAAATCCATTGAGGTTGCGCCGCTCAGTCCCAGCGTCATGCTGCGCTGGCGGGTGATCAACAGCGGGATGAATATTATGGTGATCAGTTCACGTAATAGATCGTTAAAGAAGGCCGCACTACCCACCACCGGGCCGAACGATTCGCTGATCAAAATCCCTGAAAGCGAATACCAGCCAAAACCGCTCGCCAGCGCCAGACCGGTTTTGATCGGCAAATCCAGCAGAAATGCGGCAAGGATGCCGCCAAACAGCGCGCTGCATAGCGACACCATTGCCACCACCATCCCGCGACGGTTAAGGGTGATTTGACGCAGCGTCATACCGCTGCTGCGCAGTTGAATACCGACCAGCAACAGCATCAGCATTAAAGCATATTCGCTGATGGTGGTGGCGTGACGCAGCGGATCCCATTGGCTCAACCCCAGAAGAAAACCCGCCAGCACCGATGCGCAAAGCTTGAGTGATTCCAGTGCCATATGCAGGCGCGACGGCAGCGTCTGGGGTTTGTGCTGATGATGCCACGGCCAGCGTCGTTCCAGTAGCCACAAAGCCAGCAGCGAACAGGCAAGAATGCTCATCATGCTGACGAGCGCGATGTGGAAAATAGTGAGCAAATTGCTGCTGAGGTTATCCAGAAAGGCCAGGCTGGTGCCCATGAAGAACAGAATGATATACACCAGCGCACTTAATGTGCGGGCGACGGCGTGCAAAAGGGTGGTATTCCGCAGCGGCAGCAGGTAGCCGAGAATCAGCGGCAAAAGGATGATGATCAATCCGTACATGTTGGGTTTCTATCCATGTGTGAAGGGTTGCCACGCTAGCGAAAAACAGTTGAAGTGTAAACCTTTTCCCCCGGTACTGACTTGACCAACGCCACGCGGCGGACCATGCTCAGGCAAAGCAGCGGATGGATTGTATGATGATTCTGGAACATATCGAAATTCACGGTTTTCGCGGTATTAATCGGCTGTCATTGCCGCTCACCGCTACCAATTTGTTGATTGGGGAAAATGCCTGGGGTAAATCGAGCCTGCTGGACGCGCTGACGCTATTGCTGGCACCGGCCGCTGAACCTTATCAATTCACCGAGCACGACTTTCATTTCCCGCCTGGCGATGTGGATGCCCGCATGCGGCAGTTGCAGCTGATATTTTGTTTTCGCGCCCAGAGCAACGAGGAAGACGCTGTGTTTCAGCCCTTCTGGCAGCGCGATGAGCAGGGACGCTTTATCCGTTTTAGTACGCGCGCTAAACGTCAGGATCAGGGGGTAAAAACCTCGTGGCGTTTTATCGATCAACGCGGTGATGTGTTACCCATGCCGGGCACCGACGCAGCGCTGGCACACCTGCGCGCTTATTATCCGGTGCTGCGGTTACGTGATGCGCGGTTTGGCCGCCGGGCCCGGCATACTGAACACGACGCTGAATATCGTGCCACAACGCTGACAGCGTTAGCGCAGGAAGTGGAAAAACTGACGCGAGATTTGGTCGTGCGGCCGCAGACTCTCAGTGATGATCTTCTTCGGCAGGGATTACACACCATGCAGCAACTGCTGGAGCACTATTTTCTGGTGCAGCAATCAAGTAGTAGCGCGGTAAGGGTTGCCCCGGAAATGCGGGAGGGGAGCCAGGGTTGGCGCTCACTCGACAAGCTCAACCATCTTATTGCGGGCACGGAATCGCGGAGCCGTCAGGTGATTTTGCTGCGCATGTTTTCATTACTTATTCAGGCACACGGTAACGAGGCGCTGCCCGCGGGTGCGCACCCGCTGCTGTTGGTGGAAGATCCTGAAACGCGGCTGCATCCTATTATGCTGTCAGTGGCGTGGAATTTACTGGAGCTGATGCCACTCCAAAAAATTGCGACCACCAACTCGGGTGAACTGCTTTCGCAAGTACCGCTGGAGAACGTGTGTCGCCTGGTGCGTGAACCTACCCGCGTGGCGGCATGGCGCATTGGTCCTGAAGGCTTGAGTGCTGAAGAGAGTCGTCGCATCGGTTTTCATATTCGTGTTAATCGTCCCTCCGCGCTCTTTGCCCGCTGCTGGCTTTTGGTGGAGGGCGAAACGGAAGTGTGGATCATTAATGAACTGGCACGGCAACACGGCTATCACTTTGCGGCGGAAGGCGTAAAAGTGATTGAGTTTGCGCAGTCGGGTCTTAAGCCTTTACTGAAGTTTGCCCAACGAATGGGCATCGCCTGGCATGTTCTCACCGATGGAGATCAGGCGGGCAGCAAATATGCTGCTACCGCCCGCAGTCAGCTCCCTTCGCACGGTCGCGAAGAGGAACATCTCACACAATTTCCGGCACCGGACATTGAACATTTTCTCTACAAGCAGGGTTTTAGCGATATTTATCATCAAATGGCGCACCTGCCGTTAAACGTCCCCATGAATCCGCGGCGTATTATTACTAAAGCGATTCAACACAGCTCAAAGCCTGAGTTAGCGATTGCCGTTGCCATGGCCGCGGCAGAACGTGGGCCTGGCGCCATCCCGCCTCTGCTTGAACAGTTGTTTTCCCGCGTAATGTGGTTAGCGCGTGGTCGAGCAGATTAAGGAAGGCGGAGTTCGCCAAATAAAAATGCCAGCGTCTGCGGCTGGCATTTTTTTTCGGGAGTGGTCAGAATACGTGAAACAGCATGCGCGTTAAGCGACCGCGGCTTGCGTGGCTTCACAGGGCACTATCAAGCTGGCGTGATTGCCTTTTGGTCCTTCATGGACATCAAACTGAACCTGCTGGCCAGCTTTCAGCGTTCTGTATCCCTCCATCTGGATCGTGGAGTAGTGTGCGAAGATATCGTCGCCGCCGCTAATCGGACAGATAAAACCGAAGCCTTTGGCGTTGTTGAACCATTTTACTGTACCCGTCTCCATGCTTTTACTTCCCTCGCAAGACATTTTGATAAGTAGGTGAGGTCATTGAAGCTGTGAGTCGAGCTTGTTTAAAACTCAATCAGCTTGTGTTAGTAGAATGTAGAGAAACGGACCTTATCGTCAAGCAAACGGCCCTGGCGGATGGGGATAAATTCATCAAAATTTGAGGCAGTTAACGCTATTGCAAATTTTGTGATACAGGTCGCGCATGTGCTTTTAGGGCCACTTTTTAGCAAGTAAAAGCCGGCTTGACAGGCATGTTAAACTTTAGGAATGGGCGCAGAAATGTGCACAACCGTAACGCAGAATTTCGACGGAACATTATGGCAAACACAAACGACTGGCTTAATTTTGAACATCTCGCCGAAGATAAAGTACGCGAAGGGTTAAAGCCGCCTTCAATGTATAAAGTCATTCTGAATAATGACGATTATACACCTATGGAATTTGTTATTGACGTTCTGCAAAAGTTCTTTTCTTATGATATTGAACGTGCAACGCAGCTGATGTTGAAAGTTCACTACCATGGAAAAGCAATCTGTGGTGTATTCACTGCAGAAGTGGCGGAGACCAAAGTAGCCCAGGTGAACAATTACGCACGAGATAATGAACATCCGTTGCTGTGTACGCTAGAAAAAGCCTGAGACCATCTCCATATAGGAAATAGGTTGTCAGAGCGATAATTGTGGGAGGTGCCAAATGCTCAATCAAGAACTGGAACTCAGTTTAAACATGGCTTTCGCCAGAGCGCGCGAGCACCGTCATGAGTTTATGACCGTCGAGCATCTGTTGCTGGCATTGCTCAGTAACCCGTCGGCCAGAGAGGCACTGGAAGCCTGTTCGGTGGATATCGTGGCTCTGCGTCAGGAACTCGAAGCCTTCATCGAACAAACCACACCGGTGCTGCCAGCCACTGAAGAGGAGCGCGATACCCAGCCTACGCTCAGCTTCCAGCGTGTGCTGCAGCGTGCAGTATTCCACGTCCAGTCCTCCGGTCGCAGCGAAGTCGCCGGCGCCAATGTGCTGGTCGCGATTTTCAGCGAGCAGGAGTCACAAGCGGCTTATCTGCTACGGAAACACGAAGTGAGCCGTCTCGATGTGGTGAACTTCATCTCCCATGGTACGCGTAAAGATGAACCCGGCCAGCCGCAGAACAATGCGGAGAATCCGGTTAACGAAGAGCAAGCAGGCGGGGAGGATCGTATGGAAAACTTCACCACCAATCTTAATCAGCTTGCTCGTGTCGGCGGAATCGATCCGCTGATCGGCCGCGATAAAGAGCTGGAGCGTGCCGTACAGGTATTATGCCGTCGTCGTAAGAATAACCCGCTGCTGGTGGGCGAATCGGGCGTAGGTAAAACCGCGATTGCTGAAGGTCTTGCCTGGCGTATTGTGCAGGGCGACGTGCCTGAGGTGATGAAAGAGTGCACCATTTACTCTCTCGACATCGGCTCGCTGCTGGCCGGTACTAAATATCGGGGTGATTTTGAAAAACGCTTCAAAGCGCTGCTGAAACAGCTGGAACAGGACAGCAATAGCATCCTGTTTATTGACGAAATCCATACCATTATCGGTGCCGGTGCGGCATCGGGTGGCCAGGTGGATGCGGCAAACCTGATCAAGCCATTGCTCTCCAGCGGTAAAATCCGCGTGATGGGTTCAACTACTTATCAGGAGTTCAGCAACATCTTTGAGAAAGATCGTGCGCTGGCGCGTCGTTTCCAGAAGATCGATATCACCGAGCCTTCTGTGGAAGAGACCGTGCAGATCCTCAATGGTCTGAAGCCGAAGTACGAAGCGCATCATGACGTGCGCTATACCGCGAAAGCGGTGCGTGCGGCGGTGGAGCTGGCGGTGAAATATATCAACGATCGTCATCTGCCCGATAAGGCAATTGACGTGATTGATGAAGCTGGTGCGCGTGCGCGTTTGGTGCCGGTGAGTAAGCGTAAGAAAACGGTCAATGTCTCTGATATTGAAACGGTGGTGGCGCGTATTGCACGTATTCCCGAGCAGAGCGTGTCACAAACCGATCGTGATACGCTGAAAAACCTCGGTGATCGCCTGAAGATGCTGGTGTTTGGTCAGGATAATGCGATTGAAGCACTAACTGAAGCAATCAAAATGAGCCGAGCAGGCTTGGGGCAGGATCGTAAGCCGGTGGGTTCGTTCCTGTTTGCTGGACCTACGGGTGTGGGTAAAACCGAAGTCACGGTTCAGCTGGCAAAAGCGCTGGGCATTGAGCTGCTGCGTTTTGATATGTCCGAGTATATGGAGCGTCACACCGTTAGCCGTTTGATCGGTGCACCTCCGGGTTACGTCGGCTTCGATCAGGGTGGTTTGCTGACCGATGCGGTGATTAAGCATCCACATGCTGTGGTGTTGCTGGATGAAATCGAGAAAGCACACCCGGATGTGTTCAACCTGCTGCTGCAGGTGATGGACAACGGTATGCTGACCGATAACAACGGCCGCAAAGCAGATTTCCGCAACGTGGTGCTAGTGATGACCACCAATGCTGGCGTGCGTGAAACGGAACGTAAGTCGATTGGCCTGATTCATCAGGACAACAGCACAGACGCGATGGAAGAGATTAAAAAGATCTTTACGCCAGAGTTCCGCAACCGTCTCGATAACATTATTTGGTTCCGTCACCTGTCACAGGAGGTGATTCATCAGGTAGTGGACAAATTTATCGTCGAGTTGCAGGCCCAGCTGGATGCTAAGGGCGTATCGCTTGAAGTGAGTGATGATGCGCGAGATTGGCTGGCTGATAAAGGTTATGACAAAGCGATGGGTGCGCGTCCGATGGCACGTGCCGTCCAGGAAAATCTGAAGAAACCGTTGGCGAATGAACTGCTGTTTGGTTCGCTGGTTGATGGTGGATCGGTGTCAGTCGCGCTGGATAAAGAGAAAAACCAGCTTACTTATCATTTCCTGAGTGCGGAAAAACGTAAAACCGAAGGTACCGTTCACTGATTGTGGCGTAGATATGAAAAAGGCCGGATGCGAATCCGGCCTTTTTTTCGCGCTAAATAAAGGTAACCAACGCGAGGTGTGAACAGTTACTTAGCGACTACGGAAGACAATGCGGCCTTTGCTCAGGTCGTACGGGGTCAACTCGACAGTCACTTTGTCGCCCGTCAGGATGCGGATGTAGTTTTTGCGCATTTTACCGGAGATATGAGCGGTAACCACGTGCCCGTTTTCAAGCTCTACGCGGAACATGGTGTTCGGTAACGTATCCAGTACGGTACCTTGCATTTCAATATTGTCTTCTTTGGCCATCGAATCCTCTGGGTGTACTACCAAACTGTTGAACCGGCAAGATAATGCCGAATTCCATGATTTATGTAAAGAACCGTTGATGATTTTGCCAACGCTTCGCCGTGCGTCGCGCCGTTGCGCGTGCAGTACGGATAAATTAGGGTGTTTTTTGACGTCTGCGGGGGATTAGCGGGCTAAGAATCTGTAGCAATCGGCATCAGGTGCACAATCAAAACAGCTTCGGGAAATGTGTGAGATTCCCAACCTGGCAATTCCGGCTCGCCACAGCGAAGCGCGGACGACATACCAAACTCGCTTATTGTATCACTTTTGTCGGGAATTGTGTGCAAAACATCTGGGAGCAATGTCAAAAAAGGGTTTGTGTTTGCCAGCAATGATCTAAAACGGGTTGCCACGCCAGCTTTTGCACGTACTGTAAGTAATCGACACGGGGGATTTCAACCGCTCCCAGCGAGGCAGTATGCGGATTCAGTACCTGGCAATCTATTAACCGCCCATGATGAGCAAGAAAATGCTGCGAGAACACCCAAAGCGCAGTTTTTGAGGCATTTTCCTGGCGGCTAAACATCGACTCGCCGCAAAAGATTTGTCCCAGCGCCAATCCATACATGCCACCTACCAGTTGCTGATCGTTCCACACCTCAATCGAATGCGCATGGCCTAATTCGTATAAACGTAACCAGGCGCGTTTCACTTCAAAAGTGATCCAGGTACCTTCCTGGCGATTGCTGGCGCAGCCTTCCAGCACCTGAGGAAAGGCATGATTCATGGTGACACGATAAGGCGATCGCTTATGGAAGCGCGCCATACTGCGGCTGAGATGGAATGATTCCGGCAACATCACTGCGCGAGGATCCGGCGACCACCAAAGTATGGGATCGCCAGGAGAAAACCACGGGAAAATGCCACGCTGATAAGCATTCATTAAACGGGCAGGGGAGAGATCGCCGCCCATCGCCAATAATCCATTTGGCTCGCGCAGTGCCATTTCAGGGGGGGGGAAATTTAATGAATCCCGTGAAAGCTGTATCAGTCTCATTGCATTAATCACACTCAGTGCTGTTGGCTAAGACTATAGCGTAAAGCGCTGATGGAAACGCCAGTAGCGGCCTGCTTTTGAGATTAATTCGGCGTGGGTACCGGATTCAACAATCTGCCCCTGATCCATCACGCAAATACGATCCATTGCGTCTAAACCGGTCAAGCGATGCGTCACCATAATCAACGTTTTACCGCTGCTCACGTGCCGCAACAGCGCAAGAATCTGCTGTTCGGTGCTGGCATCCAAACCTTCGGTGGGCTCATCGAGTAACCATAAATCGCCATCGTGCAGCAATGCACGAGCAATCGCCAGGCGACGCATTTCGCCGCCGGATAGCGGTCGGCCGCCATCACCCATCCATGCATTCAAACCTTCGCTCTGTTCGACAAGCTGTGGCAAACCAACGTGATGCAGCACCTCAACTAACTGCTCATCAGTGGCGTTTGGTTTGGCCAGCAACAAATTATCGCGCAATGTTTGGCTGAACAAATGTACGCGCTGCGTAACGACGCTAATGCGGCTTCGCAACGTTGCTTCATCCCAATCAGCCAGCGCGATGTCATTCAACGTGATTGAGCCTCGTTGTGCTTCCCATCCTCGGGTAATCAGGGCTAACAGACTCGATTTGCCGCAGCCAGTCGGCCCAAGGAGTGCCACATGTTCGCCAGCACGAAGTGATAAGGAGAAATGCTGTAATACGGGTTCTGGACGTTGCGGATAGCTGAAGCAGATGTTTTCCAGTTTTAAGTGAATACCCGCAGCGCTTTCAACCTTAACGCTGGGGAAACGAATGGCTGCGGGTTGTTCAATGATCTCCTGCACGCGCTGTGCAGCGCCGCTCACCTGCGCCAGAGGCAGAAAGGCGGCGGCAACCGGTGCAAGGGCTTCAAAGGCCGCTAATCCACAGAATACAAACAGCGCAATCAGTGCACCTGGAGCAGAATTATCGCCTACGCCGTTGGCAGAAATCCACAGCAGAAGCGTGACCGTAGCTCCACTGATCAGCATTAACAGACTTTGCGCCAGCGCCTGCAAACGATGCTGCCGGCGTTGTGCCTGTTGCCAGCGGAACTCTTCTAGATTGAGATGTTTGCGCCATAGCTGCGCTGCGCCATAGATCTTCAGCTCAGATAATCCGGTAAGCCAATGTGTTAATTGCATGCGCCAGCGGGATTGATGTTGCGCAATTTGATGTCCAGATGCCGTACCTAAACGCCAGAAAAGCGGTGGCATAAGTAGCAGCGTAAGTAGCATGACGCCTCCCAACAGCAGTGCTAACGGGACATCCAGCAGGGCTAAACCGCAGGTGAAGACCACGATGACGACGGCTGCGCCAACCAGGGGGGAAATCACCCGCAGATAAAGGTGATCTAGCGTATCCACATCGCTGACGAAGCGGTTCAGTAATTCACCCTGACGAAAACGCGCTAACTGTTCAGGTGCCAACGCAATAAGTTTGCTGAAGGTGAATACCCGCAAATGTTGTAGTACGCGGAAGGTGGCATCATGGCTTACCAAACGCTCAAAATAGCGTGCTGCCGTCCGCGTAATAGCCGCACCTCGCACGCCTGCGGCAGGCAGCATGTAATTGAAGCTGTAAAGTCCAGCGACACCCGCCAGGGAAGATGCGGCGAGAAACCAGCCTGATAGCGTTAGTAGTCCAATGCTAGCGAGTAAGGTGACGATCGCGAGAATAATGCCAAGTCCCAGTCGCCACGGGTGACGACGAAAAAGACGCAGAAAGGGCAATAAGCTGTTCATCATGCGATCTCCTTCAGACGATGTTTAACCATCTGGCGTAACGGTCCATCCTGTGCAATCAACTGCTGCCAATGACCTTGCTGGATCAACTGTCCCGCCTGCATGACCCACACTTCGTCCCAGTTCTCCAGATCGTTAAGTTGATGGGTGATCATGAGCGTGGTCTGTTGTGTTGCCGCCTCGTGTAATGCGTTGATAACGTGTTGTTCACTTTGACTATCAAGGCCAGATCCGGGCTCATCAAGCAGCAACAGTTGCGCGGGTTTAAGTAGCGCACGCGCAACAGCAACACGCTGCGCCTGACCAACGGAAAGGCCAATTCCTCCATCGCCCAGAACGGTATCTAATCCTTGTGGCAGACGGTCTAAAAACTCAGTTACTCCCGCTTTCTGAAGCACAGCTTTAAGCGTGACGTCATCCACATGGTTGTTCAGCAGCAAGTTTTCACGCAGCGTTAAGGCAGGTAAATGCGGATTTTGTCCTACCCATGCGAGATGGTGTTGCCAGCTATCGCGATTGATCTCCCGCAGTTCCTGACCATTTATCCACAGAGAACCCTGGTAAGGCAGGAAGCCCAGCAGTACGTTCATCAACGCCGTTTTCCCTGCACCGCTTTGTCCTACCAAGGCGACACGCTTACCGGCAGCAAGGGTGAAATTCAGCGGCTGCGATAATGCCTCGCCTCTGGCGGTCACCACGACCAAATTCTTCGCCTGTATCACCAGCGGTGCAGCGAGGGAAAGCACTGTCGAATCTTGTTCAGTGACGGTATCGGGGCTTTCGCGGAGAAACTGATCCAGCGCATCTGCTCCACCAATCGCCTGGGCTTTAGCGTGATAGAAGGTGCCTAAGTCGCGCAAGGGTTGGAAAAACTCCGGTGCTAAAATCAACGCCAGGAATCCGGCAAAGAGCGTTACGCCGGTACTGTAATGGCCAAAATTTAATTCGCCAAGATAGGAGAAGCCGAAATAGACCGCCACGACCGCTATCGCCAGAGAAGCGAAAAACTCCAGCACGGCGGAGGAGAGGAAAGCCAGGCGCAACACTTCCATGGTGCGCTGGCGGAAATCTGTAGTGCTATTGGCGAGTGCCTGCTCTTCGGCGGCGGCACGATGGAACAGGCGCAGCGTTTCACGACCCCGCAAACGATCGTAGAAATCGCCGCTAAGCCTTGCCAGGGCCAGGAAGTTACGACGATTCGCATCCGCTGCCCCCATACCGACCATTGCCATAAACAGCGGAATGAGCGGCGCGGTCACGAGTAGAATCAGCCCGGCTGCCCAATTGATTGGGAATAGGGCAATCAAAATGGCCAGCGGAATCAAGACAGCGAGTGACATTTGCGGCAAATAGCGCGCGTAATATTCCTGCATCTCTTCGATTTGTTCGAGCAGCAGTGTAGCCCAGCTACCAGCGGGCTTGCCCTGTATCCAGGCAGGACCTAATGCACTGAGCCGATCCAGCACCTGCTGACGTAGCGCACGACGAATCGCGACGCCAGCACGATGCCCTGCCATTTCGCGTGCATAGTGCAAACCTGCTCGTAGAACAAAGCACAGCAGTAATAGCAGGAAATCGTTGAGAAGCGTTGCGCGAGGCTGTTGCGCCACAATCAGATTTTGTAAAAGCGACGCCAGTAGCCAGGCTTGCGCGATAATCACTAATGCGCCAGCAAAACCCAACAGTGAAGCCACGCGTAAGCTGCGCGCACCATGATGCCGTTGCTGACGAAGCCAGCGGAGAAGTTCTTGTTGCCGTGATTTGTTCATGCGATGCCGTTTGGTAACTCAAAAGAGATATGAATCCCGGATGAAAACCCAGCAATGTCGGGCGCCTGAACTGTAGCATGCAGGTAACAAAAAAGGCGACCAAAACTGGCCGCCTCGTAGCGATTATGATCAGGTTATTAACAACTTACTTATCGTTTTTAACCAAGCCATCGAGGAAACGTTCGGCATCCAGTGCTGCCATACAACCGGTGCCAGCGGAAGTGATCGCCTGGCGATAGATATGGTCCATAACATCACCGGCAGCGAACACCCCAGGAATACTGGTTTGCGTGGCATTGCCGTGCAAGCCGGACTGCACTTTGATATAGCCATTTTCTAAATCCAGCTGACCATCAAAAATCGCAGTATTTGGGCTGTGGCCGATGGCGACAAAGAGGCCCGCGACGTCGAGGGACTCTGGTGCCTCGCCTTGAGTCGACAGCAGTTTTACCCCCGTTACGCCCATTTGATCGCCAACCACTTCGTCGAGTGTACGGTTGGTGTGCAAAACGATATTGCCACTGCGTACTTTTTCCATCAGACGATCGATGAGAATTTTTTCGGCGCGGAAGCTATCGCGCCGGTGAATCAGATGTACTTCAGCAGCGATATTTGCCAGATAGAGGGCTTCCTCAACCGCGGTGTTACCCCCGCCTATCACGGCAACTTTCTGATTGCGATAGAAGAAACCATCGCAGGTGGCGCAGGCTGAGACGCCTTTACCTTTGAAGGCCTCTTCAGAAGGTAAGCCGAGATAGCGTGCTGATGCGCCTGTCGCAATGATCAACGCGTCCGCGGTGTATTCTCCGCTATCTCCCACCAGACGGAACGGGCGGTTCTGTAGATCAACGGTATGGATATGGTCAAAAATGATCTCGGTGTTGAACTTTTCGGCATGCTCTTGCATGCGTTCCATCAGCGCTGGCCCCGTCAGGTCGTTGGGATCACCCGGCCAGTTTTCTACGTCGGTAGTGGTGGTGAGCTGGCCGCCTTTTTCCAGTCCGGTAATTAAAACCGGGTTCAGATTAGCGCGCGCTGCATAAACCGCAGCGGTATAACCGGCAGGACCGGAGCCCAGAATGAGCAGCTTACTGTGTTTGGCCGTACTCATACGTTCCTCAATTTTTTTTGACAACATAGTTTTTGATTGTAGGGAAATTAACGCTGCAAAAAAAGGTTTCAGCAATTTTGTTAACAATCACTGCAAATGGCGTAGACGATGAGCGGAGATTCTGCACGCGCGTTGCGCTAAAAGGGGGCAATGCTCGGCAATTAGTGGTGCAGCAGCATAAAAATTCTCATTTAAAAACAGCAACCCAGATCTCTATCTGGCATCTTGTACTGAATTTGGATGTTTTACTTTGACAATCGCCTGTGCTTTTGCGAAAACATTGGGAGAAGCAGAGAATATTTAGCGATTCGAGACAGAATTTCCTTTCTGTTTTGGGCTTTTTAGCCGAATAAACTCAGCCTGACATTGGTAATGACGCATGGTGTGGACAGACAACATGCGTCATACGGATGGATGCATCACTGCACAGGCTTAATGTCTTCACTTCAGTAAGGCCCTGAACAATGAGCGTTTTCAGGGTGTGGCAGGTAAAGGGAAGGAATTAAGAGAGACAATAATAATGGTAGACAATAAGAAACGCCCCGGAAAAGATTTAGATCGTATCGACAGAAATATTCTGAATGAGCTGCAGAAAGACGGTCGTATTTCCAATGTCGAGCTATCGAAACGGGTTGGATTATCGCCGACACCTTGTCTTGAGCGCGTGCGTCGCCTGGAGCGTCAGGGCTTCATTCTGGGTTACACCGCTCAGCTCAACCCACATTATCTGGACGCTTCACTGCTGGTATTCGTTGAGATTACTCTGAATCGTGGCGCGCCTGATGTGTTTGAACAATTTAACGCCGCAGTGCAAAAACTTGAGGAAACTCAAGAGTGTCACCTGGTTTCAGGTGACTTTGACTACCTGCTGAAAACGCGCGTACCTGATATGTCCGCCTATCGTAAGCTGCTGGGTGAAACCTTGCTACGCCTGCCGGGCGTAAACGACACCCGTACCTACGTGGTGATGGAAGAGGTCAAACAGAGCAATCGTCTGGTGATCAAAACCCGGTAGTGCAGGGCAGGTGCAAAGCTTGCAGGATTTCGGTACACTCCTGTGAATTCATACAGGACCAGCGTCGGGCATGCCCGACGTTGTTGCCTTCTTAATTTACAGGCACCTGGAGAGTTCTCTTGAGCCAGGAATATACAGAAGATAAAGATGTTTCGTTACAACCGCTGAGCAGTGGACGTCGTCTACTGGAAGCGTTGCTCATTCTTGTGGCCTTGTTCGCCATCTATTTGATGGTGTCGCTGGTTAGTTTTAACCCTTCAGATCCAAGCTGGTCACAAACCGCATGGCACGAGCCCATCCATAATCTGGGTGGCAGCGTCGGCGCATGGCTGGCAGATACGCTGTTATTCATTTTCGGCGTGATGGCCTACGCCATTCCTCCGGTCATTATTGGTCTTTGTTGGATCACTTTCCGTCAGCGTGACCGCCAGGATTACATCGACTACTTTGCCGTTGGTCTGCGCCTGATTGGTGTGCTGGCATTAGTCGTGACGACTTGCGGTCTTGCTGCGCTGAACGTCGATGACATCTGGTATTTTGCCTCAGGCGGCGTTATTGGCAGCCTGGTAAGCAATGCCATGGCACCTTGGTTTAGTTCAGCGGGCGGCACGCTGACGCTGCTGTGTGTATGGGCGGCAGGCATCACGCTGTATACCGGTTGGTCCTGGCTGACTATCGCTGAAAGAATCGGCGGTGTCGTGATGGGCGTTCTGACGTTTGCCAGTAATCGCTCACGACATGAAGAACCGTGGCAGGAAGAGGAGTATGACGACGAGGAGCAGTCTGATGATGTGCCGGTTTCATTGCCTGCAGCTCAGTTTGAAAGCGCAGACGATGATGTATTGTTGGCGAAACCCCGCAAAATTAGCGAACCCGTTACAGAAGCTTTAGGTGATGATCCGCTGCTGGCCAAAGCCAGTGCCGCAACTGCCGCTGCAATTGCTGTCACCACGCAAGCCGCACAACAAGCGCCAGCAGCCGCGCAGCCAGGGAACAGCGCGTCCGTAGAACCTGCACCTGTACCACGTTCTGTTGAACCCGTGCCAGCGTCGACTTTTGCTCCCGAGCCCGTTACTGCGACACCGGAACCGGTCGTGCAATCCTCGACACCGCGTTATCGCTTCGAAGTGCCAAATGAACCGGTGCCTTCACCCTTTTCACCTGCAGAGGATGACGAAGGCCCAAGCATGGGAAACTGGCAGGATGCAGCCCCGTCTTCAGCGCCATTAAATACCGCCGCTGCCGCATCATTGGCCGCGGGGGCGATAAAAACGGCGTCATCAACTTCGGCCTACTCGCCAGCATTTGATATCGTGCCCGAGCGTGATTACAACCCGCAAGTGAAGCAGGGCATTGGCCCAGAATTGCCGCGTCCGAACAAAGTCAAATTACCAACGCGTCGTGAATTGGCGTCGTATGGTATTAAGCTGCCTTCACAACGTATGGCGGAAGAGCAGGCAAAAGAAGCTGAACAGCAGCAGCCTGAGGTGACGGCCAGCTATAGCGCGACGTCGCATGAGGATGATGTTGCGTTACAGGAAGCGCAATTGCGTGAGGCCTTCCAGTCTCAGCAGCAGAATCGTTATGGTGAAAGCTGGCAGAATGTGGCTGAGCCCGAAGATGAAGATGCGTTGCAGCAAGCGCAACTTGCTCGTCAGTTTGCCGATCAGCAGCAGCAACGCTATAACGAACCTGCGGAAAAGGAGACTCCAGTCTTTAATCTGGATACGTCTTCTGCCTTTGATTTCTCACCAATGAAAGATTTGGTTGATGATAGCCCAAGCGAGCCGCTGTTCACGCTTTCTGCAGCTCCAGAGGCTGAAGAGCCAGCGCATTGGCAGCAACCTGAGCCGTCACAACCTAAACCGATGCCTTCATTGAGTGAAGAAAGCAGCCCCTGGTCTTCGCCCGAGCAGGAAGTGTATTCTGCGCCGGCGGCCCCCGTAAAACCTGCCGCGCCGGTTCAGGACAGTTTGTTCCACCCGTTCCTGGTTCGCCATGAGCAGCCGCTGGAAAGACCGTCTACGCCGCTGCCAACATTGGATTTGCTCACGCCGCCGCCATCAGAGGAAGAACCCGTTGATATGTTTGCGCTCGAGCAAACGGCGCGTTTGGTTGAAGCGCGACTGGCCGATTATCGTGTGAAGGCCGAAGTCGTTGGTATTTCACCGGGCCCAGTTATTACCCGTTTCGAACTCGATTTGGCGCCGGGCGTTAAGGCTTCACGCATCTCAAATCTGTCGCGAGACCTGGCCCGCTCACTCTCTGCCGTCGCAGTACGCGTAGTGGAAGTGATCCCCGGTAAACCTTACGTTGGGCTTGAGTTACCTAATAAACATCGTCAAACCGTTTATCTGCGCGAAGTGCTGGATTGCCCTAAGTTCCGTGAAAATCCTTCTCCGCTTGCGGTGGTGTTGGGTAAAGACATCGCTGGCCAGCCGGTCGTGGCTGATTTGGCGAAAATGCCTCACTTACTGGTTGCTGGTACTACCGGTTCCGGTAAATCAGTGGGCGTTAACACCATGATCATCAGTATGTTGTATAAAGCTACCCCGGAAGAGGTGCGCTTTATCATGATCGACCCCAAAATGCTGGAGTTGTCAGTCTATGAAGGCATTCCGCATCTGCTGACCGAAGTCGTTACCGATATGAAAGATGCGGCGAATGCGCTGCGCTGGAGTGTGGGTGAGATGGAGCGTCGCTATAAGCTGATGTCAGCATTGGGCGTGCGTAACCTTGCGGGTTACAACGAAAAGATTGAGCAAGCTGCAGCGATGGGCCGACCAATCCCCGATCCATTCTGGAAGCCGGGCGATAGTATGGATACCACGCCACCGGTACTGGAAAAACTGCCGTACATTGTGGTGTTGGTCGATGAATTTGCCGATCTGATGATGGCCGTGGGTAAGAAAGTCGAGGAGTTGATTGCTCGTCTGGCACAGAAAGCGCGTGCGGCGGGTATTCACCTGGTGCTGGCGACGCAGCGTCCTTCAGTTGACGTCATCACCGGTCTGATCAAAGCCAACATTCCAACACGTATTGCCTTTACAGTTTCCAGTAAGATTGATTCACGCACCATTCTTGATCAGGGTGGCGCGGAATCACTGTTGGGGATGGGTGACATGCTCTACATGCCGCCTAACTCCTCCATGCCTGTGCGTGTGCACGGTGCGTTTGTACGCGATCAGGAAGTGCATGCAGTGGTTCAGGACTGGAAAGCACGTGGTCGTCCGCAGTACATCGAGAGTATCACCGCCGGTGAAGAGAGCGAGGGCGCTGCGGGTGGGATGATGGGCGATGAAGAGTTAGATCCGCTGTTCGACCAGGCCGTCTCTTTCGTGGTGGAAAAACGGCGTGCATCAATCTCCGGAGTTCAGCGTCAATTCCGCATTGGTTATAACCGTGCAGCGCGCATCATCGAGCAGATGGAAGCGCAAGGCATTGTTTCTGAACCTGGACACAATGGTAACCGCGAAGTGCTTTCGCCGCCGCCACACGAGATGTAATTTCTGCGTACAGTTGTTTGCTCATGGGCCAGTTAACGCTGGCCCATTGTTTATCTGTTGGTCGATCCCCATATTTTCGGGAGCTTTCGGCTTTTTCTCCTGTCGAAGAGACAGGGCGGCAACTACGTTTAATGTTGTAAGTGTCGGGAAACAATGAATAAGGAATCGAATCAGATGAAATTACGCGTTATTGCCTGCGGCCTATTGGCCAGTTTTGTTTCCGCTTCAGCTTTGGCGGATGCGTCTAGCGATCTACAACAGCGTCTAAATAAAGTGAACAGCTTCCACGCCAGCTTTAGTCAGAAAGTGACTGATGGCAGCGGTGCGAATGTGCAGGACGGTGAAGGCGAACTTTGGGTCAAACGTCCGAGTCTGTTTAACTGGCACATGACTGCGCCAGACGAAAGCGTAATTATTTCTGATGGTAAGAATCTGTGGTTCTATAATCCATTCGTTGAGCAAGCGAGTGTCAGCCTGCTGCAAAATGCCGCGAGTAATACCCCGTTTATGCTTATTGCTCGTAATCAGCCAAGTGACTGGAAGCAATACAATATCTCGCAGAAAGGCGATAACTTCGAGCTGACCCCAAAAAGTAGTGACGGCAATCTTAAGCAGTTCACTATCAATGTTACCTCCTCCGGCACGATCAATAAGTTCAGTGCTGTTGAGCAAGATGGTCAGCACAGCGATTATCAGCTAAAAAGTCAGAATAATGGCGCAATTAGCCCGGATAAATTCACCTTTACTCCGCCAAAAGGAGTAACGGTGGACGATCAACGACAATGAGGTAATGGTGAGTAATCTGTCTCTGGATTTTGCCCCATCAAATGAGTTTCAACCGCTGGCCGCACGCATGCGGCCGGCTACGTTGCAACAATATATTGGGCAGCAGCATCTGCTGGCGCCTGGCAAACCACTGCCGCGCGCCATCGAGGCAGGACATCTGCATTCAATGATTTTATGGGGACCACCAGGGACAGGTAAAACAACGCTCGCAGAAATTATTGGTCATTATGGCAAAGCCGATGTGGAGCGCATCTCTGCCGTGACCTCTGGTGTCAAAGAGATACGTGAAGCCATTGAGCGAGCACGTCAAAATCGACAGGTGGGACGGCGTACTATTCTGTTTGTCGATGAAGTGCATCGCTTCAATAAAAGCCAGCAGGATGCTTTCCTTCCACACATCGAAGACGGCACGATAACCTTTATTGGTGCCACGACAGAAAACCCCTCATTTGAGCTGAACTCGGCGCTGCTTTCGCGTGCGCGCGTATATTTACTCAAATCTCTTACCACAGCCGACATTGAGCAGGTTTTGCTGCAAGCCATGCAAGATGACGATCGCGGTTACGGTAAGAGCGATATTCTGCTACCGGATAATACGCGTCGCATGATTGCCGAGCTGGTGAACGGTGATGCACGGCGTGCGTTGAATACGCTGGAAATGATGGCGGATATGGCAGAGAACAATGCGCAAGGCCAGCGTGAACTAACGCCACAACTGCTCAATGAAGTATCAGGTGAAAGGGCGGCGCGCTTTGATAATAAAGGCGACCGTTTCTACGATTTGATTTCCGCCTTGCATAAATCTGTTCGTGGCTCTGCACCGGATGCTGCGCTTTATTGGTATGCCCGTATCATCACTGCAGGTGGCGATCCTCTGTATGTCGCACGTCGTTTACTGGCTATCGCTTCGGAAGATGTCGGCAACGCCGATCCACGAGGCATGCAGGTTGCGCTTGCTGCCTGGGATTGCTTCACTCGCGTTGGTCCTGCTGAAGGCGAGCGAGCTATTGCACAGGCTATTGTTTACCTCGCCAGCGCCCCCAAAAGTAATGCCGTTTACACCGCTTTCAAAGCAGCGATGCGTGATGCGCGCGAATTTCCAGATTATGATGTGCCGGAACATTTACGCAATGCTCCAACCAGGTTGATGAAAGAGATGGGACTGGGCAAAGAGTATCGCTACGCACATGATGAAACCAACGCCTATGCGGCCGGGGAAGTCTATTTTCCACCTGAAATGGCTAAGACGCGATATTACCAACCTACCAATCGCGGGCTTGAAGGAAAAATTGGTGAAAAACTCGCCTGGCTCGCTGAGCAGGATCAAAATAGCCCGATAAAACGCTACCGCTGATAAACACCTTACGGTAAGGTGAGCAAGGATTTCATTGCATTCCATAGGGATGCGTCCCGCCTTTCATTCAATCAACCTTTTATTACACAGGATTAGCATGCTCGATCCCAACCTGCTGCGTAATGAGCCAGACGCAGTCGCAGAAAAACTGGCACGCCGAGGATTCAAACTGGATGTGGAAACGTTACGTTCGCTCGAAGAGCGTCGTAAAGTCTTGCAGGTAGAAACTGAAAATCTACAGGCTGAGCGTAACTCCCGATCCAAATCCATCGGTCAGGCCAAAGCACGTGGGGAAGATATCGAGCCGCTGCGTCAGGAAGTGAACGCACTGGGCGAACGCCTGGATGCGGCTAAAGCAGAACTGGATGTCCTGCAGAATGAAATTCGTGATTTTGCTCTCGCGTTGCCAAATTTGCCGGTTGATGAAGTTCCACTGGGTAAAGATGACAGCGAGAATCAGGAAATCAGCCGTTGGGGACAGCCGCGTCAGTTTGATTTCCCGGTAAAAGATCACGTCGAGCTGGGTGAAGCCGCCAAAGGCCTGGATTTTGCCGCAGCGGTAAAACTGACCGGCTCACGTTTCATTGTGATGCAAGGGCAAATCGCGCGTCTGCATCGTGCGCTGAGCCAATTTATGCTGGATCTTCATACGCAGCAGCACGGTTATCTCGAAACCTATGTTCCGTATCTGGTGAATCAGGAAACGTTATTTGGTACCGGTCAGTTGCCCAAGTTTGGTGAAGACCTGTTCCACACCAAACCTTTGGGTGAAGAAGCGGGAAGCAGTAATTATGCTCTGATCCCAACGGCGGAAGTGCCACTGACTAATCTGGTGCGTGATGAGATTGTTGAGGAAGAAGCGCTGCCAATTAAACTCACCGCGCACACGCCATGCTTCCGTTCAGAAGCGGGCTCATACGGACGCGATACGCGTGGTTTAATTCGTATGCACCAGTTCGACAAAGTTGAGATGGTGCAGATTGTTGCGCCTGAAACCTCAATGGATGCACTCGAAGAGCTAGTCGGCCATGCAGAGAAAGTGCTGCAGCTGCTGAATCTACCTTACCGCAAAGTGTTGCTATGTACGGGCGATATGGGCTTTGGTTCAGCCAAAACATACGACCTGGAAGTGTGGTTACCTGCGCAGGATACCTATCGCGAAATCTCATCATGTTCCAACATGGGTGATTTCCAGGCGCGCCGTATGCAGGCGCGCTGCCGCAGTAAAACCGACAAAAAGCCACGTTTGTTGCATACCCTTAACGGTTCAGGCTTAGCGGTTGGCCGTACCTTGGTTGCGGTGCTGGAAAATTATCAGCAAGCTGATGGCCGTATTGAGGTACCTGAAGTGTTGCGCCCCTACATGGGTGGCCTGGAATTTGTAGGCTAATTAACACTCTGATATACAAACCCGGCAATGCCGGGTTTTTTTATAACTTAAGCGGTAAAATAATTATTTTTTAGTCGAAATTAATCACAAATAAACGTTATCGACATTATTTGCATGCCAATGGCTAAAAACACTAAATTCAAGTAGATAGATATCCACTCAAGACCGTTCTTATCTCTTCTAACCTGCTGAAGATAAGAAAAATAAATTGTTCCGCAGCAAATCGTGCTGCGACTATTTTTTGCACGTTGACTTTACATTAGCGGATGGCAAACTGCGCGCAATTATCTTCATCTCTTTTGGTTTTACTCCCTATGTCAACCTGGTCGCGCCCCGTCATTTTGCTGCTCTGTGGCTTAATGCTTATGACGGTGTCTATCGCTGTGCTCAATACGCTGGTACCGCTATGGCTTACTCACGATCTGCTGCCAACCTGGCAAGTCGGTATGGCGAGCTCATCGTATTACACTGGTAATTTGCTGGGCACTCTGTTGGCTGGCTGGTTGATCAATCGTTATGGTTTTAATCGCTGCTTCTATCTGGCCAGTGTTCTCTTTGCCTTGGCGACCATGGGTATGGTGCTGCTTGATGGGTTCTACAGCTGGACGATGCTGCGTTTCACCGCAGGTGTAGGTTGTGCATTGATTTGGGTTGTCGTGGAAAGTGCTTTGTTGTGCAGCGGTACCGTACGTAATCGGGGCCAACTGCTCGCTGCTTACATGATCATCTACTATCTGGGTACTGTCGCTGGCCAGTTGCTGGTCAGCCGTGTCTCTACAGAGCTGCTGCATGTTATTCCGTGGGTTACTGCTCTGATTATCTGTGCTGTATTACCGGTGGTTTTTGTACAGGTTACTGTCACTGCGGCAACCGAAGAGGCATCAACTGGGCGCATCTGGATTATGCTGCGCCGTCGCAGTTCTCGTTTAGGAATTAATGGCTGCATCATTTCCGGTATCGTTCTGGGTTCTTTATATGGCCTGATGCCACTTTATCTGTCTCATCAGGGCATGAGCGATGCTACCGTCGGTTATTGGATGGCGCTGCTAGTCAGCTCAGGCATTATTGGCCAATGGCCGGTTGGACGTCTTGCCGACCGTTTCGGACGTCTGATGGTACTGCGCGTGCAGGTTTTTGTGGTCATTTTGGGGGCTATCGCCATGCTTAGCGGTGCCGCGATGGCACCGGCGCTGTTCGTACTCGGTCTGGCTGGCTTTACGCTCTATCCGGTGGCGATGTCATGGGCATGTGAAACTGTGGCCCACCATGAGCTGGTGGCGATGAATCAGGCCTTACTCTTCAGCTATACCGTAGGAAGCTTAGTGGGACCCGGGATGACAGCGCTGCTGATGCAGAATTACTCTGATCGTCTACTGTTTGTGATGATTGCTGCTGTCGCGCTGGTTTATTTGGTTATGCTGTTGCGTAAGGCCGATCATCAGGCAACGCCCGTTGCCCATGCGTAACGTAATCAACATATTAAAAAGGGGAGCCAATGTGGCTCCCCCTTTTATTATACGTTTAGTACATCACTTCGTGACCGTAGCTGGCGAGAATATTCTTTACTCGCTCCATAGTTTCTTTGCTCGGCGGCTTAACGCCGTCTAACTTGTACTCTTCACCCATGGCAATCCATTTGTGTTTGCCTAATTCGTGGTAGGGAAGGAGTTCAATCTTTTCGATGTTATCCATATCTTTGGTGAACTCGCCCAGACGGTGAACAGAATCATCATCATCGGAGTAACCGGGTACGACGACAAAACGAATCCAGGTGCGCTTACCCTTCTTCTGCAAATAACGTGCAAAATCCAGGGTGCGATGATTTGAAACACCGACCAGAATCTGATGCACATCATCGTTAATCTGTTTCAGGTCGAGCATCACTAAATCAGTGGCTTCCAGAAGTTCATCGATTACCGGGTCGTAACGGCGAACAAAGCCATTCGTGTCCAGGCAAGTATGGATCCCTTCTGCCTGGCAGGCGCGAAACCAGTCTCGTACAAATTCGGCTTGTAAAATCGCCTCACCACCTGATGCCGTAACGCCACCGCCTGATGCATTCATAAAGTGACGATAGGAGAGGACATCCTTCATCAACTCATCAACGGTGATTTCCTTACCGCCATGCGTATCCCAGGTGTCGCGATTATGGCAGTAAAGGCAGCGCATCAGACAGCCCTGGAAAAAGGTGATAAAACGGATGCCTGGGCCGTCAACGGTACCGCAGGATTCAAAAGAGTGGATACGACCGATGGTTGACATTGCGATGTATTCTCCAGGTAAGCCTGAGTATCAGGCAGCACAATCTTTGTTGTGCTTAAAGTGAAAGTCGATTTTGCCAGATTGCCGGAACAAGCAAGCTGGCAAAACAGACTTGTGAAGAAAAGGCCCCCGCAGGAGCCTTTAATCTTAGCGAAAAGCGATTACAACGACTGAGTGAAAGTACGAGTAATTACATCTTTCTGCTGCTCTTTAGTGAGCGAGTTGAAGCGAACAGCGTAACCAGATACACGGATGGTTAACTGAGGATAGTTCTCAGGATGTTCCATTGCATCCAGCAACATCTCACGGTTCATCACGTTGACGTTAAGGTGCTGGCCGCCCTCAATGTTGGCTTCGTGATGGAAATAACCATCCATCAGGCCAGCAAGGTTGGTTTTACGCACGTTATCATCTTTACCCAGCGCATTTGGCACGATGGAGAAGGTATAAGAGATACCGTCTTTAGCGTAAGCGAACGGCAGTTTCGCGACTGAAGTCAGTGATGCAACGGCACCTTTCTGGTCACGACCATGCATTGGGTTAGCACCTGGTCCGAATGGCGCACCAGCACGGCGGCCATCTGGGGTATTACCGGTTTTCTTGCCGTAAACCACGTTAGAAGTAATGGTCAGTACCGACTGGGTTGGAACCGCGTTACGGTAGGTTTGCAGTTTCTGAATTTTCTTCATGAAACGTTCAACCAGATCGCAAGCCATGTCATCTACACGCGAGTCATTGTTACCGAACTGCGGATATTCGCCTTCAATTTCGAAGTCTACCGCTAAGCCATCAGCATCACGGATGGTTTTAACTTTGGCATACTTAATTGCAGACAGGGAATCAGCCGCAACCGATAGGCCAGCGATACCACAGGCCATGGTGCGATAGACGTCGCGGTCATGCAGCGCCATGAGTGAAGCTTCATAGCTGTACTTATCGTGCATGTAGTGAATGATGTTCAGGGAAGTGACGTACTGTTTCGCCAGCCAATCCATGAAATGATCCAGGCGAGCCATTACGGTATCGTAATCGAGCACTTCGTCAGTGATTGGCGCTTCTTTCGGGCCAACCTGCATTTTCAGTTTCTCATCCACACCGCCGTTGATTGCGTACAGCAGTGTTTTTGCCAGGTTGGCACGCGCACCGAAGAATTGCATCTGTTTGCCGACAATCATCGGGCTCACACAGCAGGCGATAGCATAGTCATCGTTATCAAAATCAGGACGCATCAGGTCATCATTTTCATACTGCAATGAAGAGGTATCGATGGAGACTTTTGCTGCGTATTTTTTAAAGTTAACCGGCAGTTTTTCTGACCACAGAATGGTCATGTTAGGTTCCGGAGATGGACCCATAGTGTACAGCGTGTTCAGGAAACGGAAGGTACTTTTGGTGACCAGCGTACGGCCATCTACGCCCATGCCTGCCAGCGATTCTGTCGCCCAGATTGGGTCACCTGAGAACAGCTCATCGTATTCAGGGGTACGCAGGAAACGCACCATACGCAGTTTCATCACCAGATGGTCAATCAGTTCCTGTGCAGCTTCTTCGGTGAGCTTACCTGCTTGAATATCGCGATCGATGTAAACATCAAGGAAAGTGGATACGCGACCAAAGGACATTGCCGCACCGTTCTGCGATTTCACTGCCGCCAGGTAGCCGTAATAGGTCCACTGTACTGCTTCTTGTGCGTTCGTGGCTGGCAGAGAGATATCCGAACCATATTTTGCCGCCATCTCTTTAATCTGGCCCAGCGCACGATGCTGTTCAGAGATCTCTTCACGCAAACGGATGGTGGCTTCCAGATTAACGCCATTCTCCATGTCACTTTGCAGTGAATTGAACTGCGCTACCTTATCTTTCATCAGGTAGTCGATGCCGTACAGCGCAACGCGACGATAGTCACCAATGATACGGCCACGGCCATAAGCATCTGGCAAGCCGGTCAATACACCTGATTTACGGCAGCGCATGATATCTGGAGTATAAACATCGAAAACACCCTGGTTATGGGTTTTACGATAATCTGTAAAGACTTTTTTCAGCGCTGGGTCCAGCTCGCGGCCATAAACCTTACAGGAACCTTCAACCATTTTGATGCCGCCAAACGGTATGATGGCACGTTTAAGAGGCGCTTCAGTTTGCAGACCGACGATTTTTTCCAGCGATTTGTTAATGTAACCGGCGTCGTGAGAAGTAATGGTTGATGCCAGGTCGGTATCAAAATCAACCGGAGCATGGGTGCGGTTCTCAATTTTGATGCCTTCAAGCACGCTATCCCACAATTTAGTGGTTGCCGGAGTCGCACCGGCCAGGAAGGACTCATCGCCTTCATACGGTGTGTAGTTTTTCTGGATAAAATCACGGACGTTGACACTATTCTGCCATTCGCCGGCGCTAAATCCTTCCCAGGCTGACGCCATTTTTTCATTCAGTTCGGACATGATATACCTGCCTTATTTAGGGAGACTTTGACGATGGCGCGCTAACTCAGCACGCCCGTATCAATTAATTAATGCACCGACTCATTGCCACGCAGATAGATTACCCAGTAGGTCAAACCGACGAGCAATCCTCCGCCAATAATGTTGCCGATGGTCACTGGAATGAGGTTGTTAAGAATAAAATCGCTAATACTGAGTGCTGGAAATTGTGCTGCACTTGCCCCGGCCATTTGCCAGAACTCAGGGCTGGCAAAATCACGAATAACAATGGCCATCGGAATCAGGAACATGTTGGCGATACTATGTTCGAAGCCAGAAGCAACAAACATCGCGACGGGTAAGATCATCGCGAACATCTTATCCATTAAGCTGCGGCCGGAATAACTCATCCAGACAGCCAGACAAACCAATAGGTTAGCCAGCGTACCAAGACAGACAGCTTCAATAAAGGTGTGATGCATTTTATGGTCGGCCGTTTGCAGAACATTTAAGCCCCAGGCTCCATTCGCCACCATGTGTTCACCAGCGAACCAAATTAGCGCCACGAAGAACAACGCGCCAAACAGGTTGCCGACATAGACGTTTAACCAATGTCGACCCAGTTGCAGCCAGGTAATACGTCCGCTAGCTTTAGCCACCACGATCAGTACGGTCGAGGTGAAGAGATCCGCACCGCATACAACGACCAACATTAAACCTAATGAAAAACACACACCGCCGATGAGCTTGGCTATACCATAGGGTATCGCTCCACTACCGGTTGTCGCAGTGATGTAGAAAACAAAAGCAATTGAAATAAATACGCCAGCAGTGATGGCCAGGAAGAAAGTGGTTAAAGGGTGTTTTGTTGCTTTATAAATGCCGGCCTCTTCTGCAACTTTCGCCATGGCTGCCGGTAATAATGAATTAAAAGGGTTGTCAGCTTTCACACTAACGCTCTCCAAAAATTGCCTGTAAAGATACTAACAAAGGAGTATAGGTCAGAAATTGACATGGATCATATTTGCCCGAAGGGTGGGTAGTAAGCGAAGCGTTTTGGAGTGAAATTTTTGGTTAAGCACTTGAATATAAATGAATAAATAATTTTTAATTTATGCGAAATAAGTTGAATGGCTATCTATTCCTTACTGTGAATTGTTAAATTGCATTAATAAATGAAGCTCAGTTGTTATTTATTTTTCGGCAAAACGGCTGCTGAATTTGCATTATATAAAAATGGCACTGATTTCTTTCAGTGCCATTTACGTTTGAGCTAATCAGCATGTTTAAAAATTAAATAATGATGATTATTTTTGTGACCAATAACGACGCTTAGCGGCCTGCAGTTTTTCATAAGCTGCTAACAGTGATTGATGCGCAGGGAACGCTTTCAAATCCAGGTCTACAGCTTGCAATCCATAGAATGGTGCTTCGCCGCTGATTGCCGCGGAAGCCGCATCAACAGCTGATTCGCCATACATACGAATAAAGGCGCGATGATATTGAAGCGGATCGCGTTCTTCTTCCATCGCCAGCAGCAGCAGAGTTTGCAGGCAACGGTAATAGTTAGCGCGCTCTTCGCTGAAGATCGACTGATTGAATTCCATTGTCCATTCAGTCCAAATCAACGCCTGGTCCAAATCACCACCGGCCAGAGCCAGCATCGCTTTTAACTCACCAATACGCAGTGTGTACCAGCCATTGTCTTTGCCCGATGCCAGACCTAATAACTCGCGCACGCGGGTAAAATCATCGTGACCTTCTTCATCTAACTGCTCGATAAGCTCGAGGTAGGCTTCAGGTTCCCAGTGGCTTTCTGGTAATGCGATCAAGGTCTCACGCAGCGATGCGCCCATGCTGTTATTAGCTAATAAAAGATCTTCAGCAGGATAGATATCGGACATGCCAGGCACGATGATGCGACAGGCGTAAACGCTCAAATGCTCGTAATCAGCGATATACACTTCTTTATCTTCCGCACGGAAGATTGCCATTAGTGTATCGAACTCTTCCTGAGTTGTACCCGCAAAGCTCCAGTCGACAAAGGGATAATCCGCATCGTCTTTAAACAGATCCCAGGAAATCAGGCCGCTGGAATCGATGAAATGCGTTTCGAGATTCGCGTGCTCTGCAACTTCTTCATCATCAAAAGTAGGTGGCGTAAAGACATCGAGATCTTTCAGACCACGACCCTGCAATAGTTCAGTTACGGTACGCTCCAGCGCAACGCCGAAGTCTGGATGTGCACCGAACGAGGCGAAGCAGGTGCCGTTTTTGGGATTAAATAGCACAACGCAAATAACCGGATATTTGCCACCCAACGAAGCGTCATAGGAGAAGATGGGGAAACCTTCAGCTTCAAGACGTTCTATCGCTTCAATCACGCCCGGATAGCGCTGCATCACCGCTTCAGGAATCTCTGGCAGACTAATGGATTCAGCGATAATACGATTCTTGATATGGCGCTCAAACACTTCAGACAGGCCTTGCACGCGCGCTTCATTGGCGGTGTTACCCGCAGACATACCATTCGAAACGTACAGATTACCGATGATGTTCATCGGAATATAAACGGTTTGCTGATCTGATTGGCGGGTAAAAGGCAGGCCGCAAATACCGCGCTCGTTGTTGCCCGATTGCAGATCAATCAGTTCTGATGCACCCAGGCTCTCTTCAGGATCGTAGAACTTGCGCAGACGCGCATCCAGAATGCCTTCCGGCAAACTGTCATCTTGCGTGAGCGGGAACCATTTTTCATTTGGATAGTGAACGAAGTCACCGTTCGCAATAGATTTACCCAACCAAAAATCCGCGAAGAAATAGTTAGTTGAGAGGCGCTCAAAATATTCGCCCAGCGCTGAAGCCAGTGCCGCTTTTTTGCTGGCACCTTTGCCGTTCGTAAAGCACAGCGGGCAATCGCGATCGCGAATGTGCACTGACCAGACGTGTGGTACCGGGTTCAGCCAGGAAGCTTCTTCAATGTTGAAACCCAGGTCTTGCAGTTTCTGCTGAAAGCGGGCAATGGAATCTTCCAATGCGGCGTCTTTACCGGGGATAAACGTTTGCGTCATGATGGCGCTCTCTCAAGTCAATGGCAATGGGGTGGGCGTAAAGCGCGCAATAATACGGGTTTTACGCATGCTTCGCTATTCAGTCCGCCAAATTTATCTCGGCATGATGATGGCGTATACGCCATCTGCCCTTCTGATTTTGACTTCAGGAAGCCGCCTCACAAAATTCCAAAGCTTAATGCATTTATGACATAAGCTGCGGTGGAGCCGGCTCTGGAAATGTGATCGCTGCCGGATTAATGATTGCAGCCATTCGGAGGCAATGATAAAACCGGGGAAGTATTCATAACCGTTCGATATGACAGTGGTGAGGGGAAATGACGCAGGTTTATAATTTTAGCTCCGGTCCGGCTATGCTGCCGGTGGAAGTGCTCCGTCGCGCAGAACAAGAACTGACAAACTGGCATGGATTAGGCACCTCGGTGATGGAAATAAGTCACCGCAGTAAAGAGTTTATTGCTGTCGCGGAAGCGGCCGAACAAGATTTTCGCGATCTGCTAAAGATCCCAGCCAACTACAAAGTTTTGTTCTGCCACGGCGGTGCGCGTGCGCAGTTCGCGGCGATCCCAGGAAACTTACTGGGTGACGCCAAAACGGCGGATTACATCGACGGCGGTTACTGGGCTCATAGTGCCATCAAAGAAGCCGAAAAATTCTGCGTACCCAATACTATTGATGTAAAAACCACGCGTAGCGGCAAACGCGCTCTGTTGCCTATGCGCGAATGGCAGTTGAACGATGATGCGGCTTATGTTCATTTCTGCCCGAACGAAACCATTGATGGTATTGCTATTGATGAAGAACCCGATTTTGTCGATAAAGTTGTGGTCGCGGATCTCTCTTCAACTATTTTATCGCGTCCAATTGATATCAGCCGCTATGGCGTTATCTATGCCGGTGCGCAAAAAAATATCGGTCCGGCGGGTTTGACGCTGGTCGTTGTGCGTGAGGATCTGCTAGGTAAAGCACAGCGTTATGTGCCCTCAATTCTTGATTACAAAGTACTAGCTGAAAACGAATCAATGTTTAACACCCCGCCGACTTTTGCGTGGTATCTCTCTGGGCTGGTATTTAAATGGCTGAAAGAGAAGGGCGGTGTTGCTGAGATGGACAAGCTGAATCAATCTAAAGCCGATCTTTTATATGGCGTGATTGATAACAGTACGTTTTATCGCAACGATGTCGCAACCGAAAACCGCTCGCGTATGAACGTGCCATTCCAGCTTGCGGATTCGGCTCTGGATAAAGTGTTTCTTGAGGAGTCTCTCAACGCCGGTCTGCACGCGTTGAAAGGCCATCGCGTGGTTGGCGGTATGCGTGCATCGATCTACAATGCGATGCCGTTGGAAGGCGTTAAAACACTGACTGAATTTATGGTCGACTTCGAACGTCGCCACGGTTAATCCCTCTTTTCATGCCAGTCTGACTGGTATCAGGCCCCGTCACACGATGGGGTCTCGTATTTTCTGGAGATTTGGTTTCACATGCAGGACTCCCTGACTCTACAACCGATTACTCGCGTTGACGGCACGGTAAATTTGCCGGGTTCCAAAAGTGTTTCTAACCGCGCACTTTTGCTGGCTGCACTTGCAAAAGGCACTACGCGCCTGACCAATTTGCTTGATAGCGATGACGTCAAACATATGCTGAACGCGCTACATGCGTTAGGTGTCCAATTCACCCTCTCAGCCGATCGCACGGTGTGTGAAGTTGTAGGTAAGGCTGGACCTTTGCACGCAGAAAAATCGCTCGAGCTATTTCTCGGTAATGCAGGAACAGCAATGCGCCCATTGGCGGCTGCGCTGTGTTTGGGCCAGCAATCGGTAGTGTTGACTGGCGAACCGCGTATGAAAGAACGCCCGATTGGCCACCTGGTTGATGCACTGCGTCAGGGTGGGGCGAATATCGATTATCTGGAGCAGACCGACTATCCACCCGTGCGTCTGAATGGTGGATTTGTGGGCGGTGAAGTTAGCGTAGATGGCAGTGTTTCCAGCCAGTTCCTAACCGCATTGCTGATGACTGCACCGCTGGCAGAGCAAGATACTATTATCTCCATCAAAGGCGATTTGGTTTCCAAGCCCTATATCGACATCACGCTGCACCTGATGCGTAGTTTCGGCGTAGATGTTGATAACCAAAACTATCAGCGATTTGTCGTACAGGGACAACAGCAGTACCTGTCGCCGGGTGAATACCTTGTGGAAGGTGATGCGTCTTCAGCCTCATATTTTCTCGCTGCGGCAGCCATTAAAGGTGGTACGGTGCGCGTGACGGGCATTGGTCGCAACAGCGTTCAAGGTGACATCCGTTTTGCAGATGTACTTGAAAAAATGGGCGCAGTGATTGAATGGGGAGATGACTACATCTCTTGCACACGTGGTTCACTTAACGCTATCGACATGGATATGAACCATATTCCCGATGCGGCGATGACTATTGCCACAACCGCTTTGTTCGCTCAAGGCACCACCCTGATGCGTAACATTTATAACTGGCGCGTGAAAGAGACCGATCGTCTGGCTGCCATGGCTACTGAATTGCGTAAAGTCGGCGCTGAAGTGGAAGAGGGACACGATTTTATTCGCGTTACACCACCTGAACAACTGCAGCATGCGGACATCGGTACGTATAACGATCACCGGATGGCAATGTGTTTCGCTCTTGTCGCGCTTTCCGATACGCCGGTAACGATCCTTGATCCCGGCTGTACGGCGAAAACCTTCCCGGACTATTTCCAGCAGCTGGCGAAAATTAGCCACGCTTCTTAATGACCCAGCCCGGTGCATCGTACCGGGCTTCTTTGTTCTCACCTGGCCTTATCAGGCGGAAATTTCTCTGAATCTGTCTATATTTCTAGCGCTGTCTAAGCTAAAGGGTAACGAACCTCTCGCAGGCAGCGTATAATGCCGCGCAATCCAAGGCGGCCAAGAAGGCTGACAATAAGCACGCAGCAACAGGAGAGAACAATGACGGCAATCGCCCCGGTTATTACCATCGATGGGCCAAGTGGCGCGGGTAAAGGGACATTATGTAAAGCGATGGCGGAGTCGTTGCAGTGGCACTTGCTGGATTCAGGCGCCATTTATCGCGTTTTGGCGCTGGCTGCCCTTCACCATCAGGTTGATATCGAATCTGAAGAAGCATTGGTGCCGATGGCTGCGCACCTCGACGTGCGTTTTTTATCGGTAGAGGGTGAAATGCAGGTTGTATTGGAAGGTGAAGATGTCACTGGTGAAATACGTACGCAAGAAGTGAGTAATACCGCATCGCGGGTTGCCGCTTTTCCACGTGTACGTGAAGCGCTTTTGCGCCGCCAACGAGCCTTCCGCGAAGAGCCCGGTTTAATCGCCGATGGAAGAGACATGGGCACGGTGGTTTTCCCTGATGCTCCAGTGAAAATCTTCCTCGACGCCAGCTCGGAAGAGCGCGCGCACCGCCGTATGCTACAGTTGCAGGAGAAGGGCTTTAATGTTAACTTTGATCGCCTTTTATCCGAGATAAAGGAACGTGATGACCGCGATCGTAGTCGCGCAATCGCGCCTTTAGTGCCTGCCACAGATGCTTTGGTACTGGATTCAACCAGTATGTCTATCGAGCAAGTGATTGAAAAGGCACTTGATTATGCCAAAAGTAAATTAGGCATTTAATCGTCGGCAAATGAATTGCTGTAACCCTGTACCAAGGACCCGGTGCAGGGCATGTGAAACAACCCCATCCGACAATGAAGTCAGGTGGACGTTAAATTGAAGAATCCTAAGATTATCAATATGACTGAATCTTTTGCTCAACTCTTTGAAGAGTCCCTGAAAGAAATCGAAACCCGTCCGGGTTCCATCGTTCGTGGCGTTGTTGTCTCTATCGACAAAGACGTAGTTCTGGTTGATGCGGGTCTGAAATCTGAATCTGCTATTCCTGCAGAGCAGTTCAAGAACGCAGCCGGCGAACTGGAAATCCAGGTGGGCGACGAAGTTGACGTTGCGCTGGACGCAGTAGAAGACGGCTTCGGTGAAACCCTGCTGTCCCGTGAGAAAGCTAAACGTCATGAAGCTTGGATCACGCTGGAAAAAGCTTACGAAGACGCTGAAACTGTTACCGGTGTTATCAACGGCAAAGTTAAAGGTGGCTTCACAGTTGAGCTGAACGGTATTCGTGCGTTCCTGCCAGGTTCACTGGTAGACGTTCGTCCGGTTCGCGACACACTGCACCTGGAAGGCAAAGAGCTTGAATTCAAAGTAATCAAGCTTGATCAGAAACGTAACAACGTCGTGGTTTCACGTCGCGCGGTTATCGAATCTGAGAACAGCGCTGAGCGCGATCAGCTGCTGGAAAACCTGCAGGAAGGCATGGAAGTTAAAGGTATCGTTAAGAACCTCACTGACTACGGTGCATTCGTGGATCTGGGTGGTGTTGACGGCCTGCTGCACATTACCGATATGGCTTGGAAACGCGTTAAGCATCCGAGCGAAATCGTCAACGTGGGCGACGAAATCACTGTTAAAGTGCTGAAGTTCGACCGCGAGCGTACCCGCGTATCTCTGGGCCTGAAACAGCTGGGCGAAGATCCATGGGTAGCTATCGCTAAGCGTTATCCGGAAGGCACCAAGCTGACCGGTCGTGTAACCAACCTGACTGATTACGGCTGCTTCGTTGAAATCGAAGAAGGCGTTGAAGGTCTGGTACACGTTTCAGAAATGGACTGGACCAACAAAAACATCCATCCGTCTAAAGTTGTTAACGTAGGCGACGTGGTTGAAGTAATGGTTCTGGACATCGATGAAGAACGTCGTCGTATCTCCCTGGGTCTGAAGCAGTGCAAATCTAACCCATGGCAGCTGTTCGCAGAGACCCACAACAAAGGCGATCGTGTTGAAGGTAAAATCAAGTCAATCACTGACTTCGGTATCTTCATCGGCCTGGACGGTGGCATCGACGGTCTGGTTCACTTGTCTGACATCTCCTGGAACGCGACTGGCGAAGAAGCCGTTCGTGAGTACAAAAAAGGCGACGAAATCGCTGCCGTTGTACTGCAGGTTGATGCAGAGCGCGAGCGCATCTCTCTGGGCGTGAAGCAGTTGGCTGAAGATCCATTCAACAACTACATCACCCTGAACAAGAAAGGCGCTATCGTGACGGGTAAAGTCACTGCAGTTGACGCGAAAGGTGCTACAGTAGAATTAGCTGACGGCGTAGAGGGTTACCTGCGCGCTTCTGAAGCTTCTCTGGACCGCATCGAAGACGCAACTCTGGTTCTGAGTGTTGGTGACGACGTTGAAGCGAAATTCACCGGCGTTGACCGTAAGAACCGCGTTGTAAGCCTGTCTGTTCGTGCTAAAGACCAGGCTGATGAGAAAGAAGCTATCAACACTGTTAACACTAAACAGGATGAAGGCAGCAACTTCTCTAGCGCAATGGCTGAAGCGTTCAAAGCGGCTAAAGGCGAGTAATCGACCTAAAGCACCGGACGATGCAAATCGTCCGGTTTCGGTAAAAGCTGTCATACCTTTCCAAACAAGGATTAACCGGAGGTTACATGACCAAGTCAGAACTGATTGAAAGACTTGCTGGCCAGCACACTCATATTCCGGCGAAAGTCGTTGAGGATGCAGTCAAAGAGATGCTTGAGCACATGGCCACTACGTTGGCACAGGGCGAGCGCATTGAAATCCGGGGATTCGGCAGCTTTTCTTTGCATTACCGTGCACCACGTACCGGGCGTAACCCGAAAACGGGTGATAAAGTGGATTTGGAAGGTAAATACGTTCCCCACTTTAAGCCGGGCAAAGAATTGCGTGACCGTGCGAACATCTACGGCTAAGCCGTTACCGAACGATAAAACGACACTTTTGAGTGTCGTTTTTTTTGACTGTAACCAGGCGTGTGCTTTAGCTCCCAAAATGCTGTTGCAGCAAATGTAATATCTGAAAAACTTCTGAATCCCTCTCTGTAAGCCACTTTTTCACCAAAGCTAAATGTTCGTCTGCGATGCAAACTCTTACTCTTCTCAAGGAGAGTAACAATGCAGATGAGCTGGATAGTGCTGGCCAGAATAATGATAGTGGCAGTGTTGCCATTAGGAGTATTGCCGCATATACCGCAAACCAGCGTAATAATCGCCACCGTGGGATTTGCTGTTCTGCTCGGACTGATGCCGCAGCAATGGTTACGTCTGGCTGGCGTTGGCTTATTAATGCTGGCTTGGGCGCTGATGGAAGCCCGGCATATTATCAATACCATCGAGTATTTGGCTGCTGCCCCTGCAGACGCAACAGTACGTATCACCGACGTTCGCGAAGAAAAGCAGCAGTTAACCGTACAAATCATGCGTGTCGGCGAGCGTTATCAGTTTCCGCCAATATATGCCTCACTTAACTATGCCGCGGTGGAACAACCATTCTGCGCCGGTCAACGCTGGCAGATGAAGCTGCGATTACGTGCTATTCACGGCAGGCTAAACGAAGGCGAGTTCGATATTCAGCGCTTTGCATTATCCAACCATATACCGCTGCAAGGTCGAATTATCAGCAAGCGGCCAGAATCGCTAACTTGTAGTTGGCGAACGCGCTTAATCAATTATCACTTGCCTACTTTTTCTGCATTACAGCAACCTGCAATTGTGCAGGCCCTCGCATTTGGTATACGTGACAATATGACCGATGAGCAGCGACGGCTGCTGCGTGAAACCGGAACGGCTCATTTGATGGCAATCTCTGGCATGCATATCGCGCTTGCGGCTAGCGTGGGGTGGCTGTTGGCGCGTGTCATACAGGGGATCCTACCGGCACATTTAATGAGCTATTTGTTTCCGCTAGCAGTCAGCGCTTTTACCGCAGTAACTTATGGCTGGATCTCCGGCAACCATGCCCCGGCACAACGTGCGTTGATAGCCCTCATGCTCTGGATAGCAATCCGTGCTGCCGGTTGGCAAATGAGTGGATGGCAAGTTTGGACGCTCTGCATTGCGGGATTACTGTGGCTTGATCCGCTAACCGTGTTATCAGAAAGCTTTTGGTTATCGGCACTTGCGGTGGCAATGTTGATTGCATGGTATCAGTGGTTTGCTTTACCGCATCATTTTCGCAGTAAGCGACGATGGTTACCTCTGCAACTGCTGCACCTCCAGTTAGGCATGATGATCCTGATGGCACCGTTACAGATTTTTCTGTTCCAGGGAATTAGCCTAAGTGCTCTGATCGCGAATCTTATCGCGGTCCCTGTCGTCTCTTTTATCACGGTGCCATTGATATTGTTGGCCATGCTCTTTCCTTTGCCATCGATTTCGAATGGGTTGTGGCACCTGGCCGATTTTTCGGTAAGTAAAGTGATGCAAGGATTACAGTGGTTACCTGCGGGCTGGTGGGCATGGAGCGATACGTTGCCCGCTCTCATGCTGATTTGGGGGGGATTGCTGTTCTGGCGTAGCGGGTTGATTTATCGCAGCATAATGCCTTGTATTAGTTTGACCGTCGTCCTTTTCCTTTGGCGTAGTAATACACAGCGTGATGATTGGCAAATCGACATGATTGATGTAGGCCACGGTTTAGCGATTGCCATTACGCAGGGTGATGACGTGATGCTGTATGACACTGGCCCAGGTTGGAAGCAGGATGATGCGGGGGCGCGCGTTATTCTGCCGTGGCTGCACTATCACGGCCGCAAGCTGGATTCACTGATATTAAGCCACAAGCATCTGGATCACCGCGGTGGACTACACTCACTCGTTAGCGCTAATCCGAGCATAGAAATTCGTAGCGCCTTGCCAGAAGCGGGGCATATGCCTTGCCATCGCGGACAGCAATGGCAATGGGGTAAATTGCAATTCACCGCCATATGGCCGCCAGTTAATCAAACGGAAGGGCAAAATAATGATTCATGCGTGGTACGCGTCGACGATGGACGAGTGAGTCTTTTACTCACGGGAGATATTGAGTTAGAAGCGGAGAGAAAAATTGTCGCGCTGGAAAAAGAGGCGCTGAAAGCGACGTTGTTACAGGTTCCTCATCATGGCAGTCGCACATCTTCGGGACCATTACTGTTACGTAATGTTGCAGGGCAGGCGGCATTTGCTTCGGTGGCACGTTATAACGCCTGGCGTATGCCGGCACAAGCCGTAGTCCAGCGCTATCTTCAGCAGGGTTACATGTGGTTTGACACCGCTCAATCTGGGCAGATTCATATCAGTGTCAGGCAGGGGCATTGGCAAATTAAGGGGTTAAGAGAACAAATAAAGCCCCGTTGGTATCATCAGTGGTTTGGCGTCAAACGTGATTCCAGGTAGAATGAGCGGCTATTTCAAACAGCGTGAATAAATAATGCATCAAGATAAAGATCTCTCAACGTGGCAGACATTCCGCCGACTCTGGCCGATGATTGCGCCCCACAAGGCTGGCCTCTATGTGTCAGCAGTGGCGCTAATACTCAATGCGGCAGGCGACACCCTGATGCTCTCTCTGTTGAAACCTTTACTGGATGACGGCTTCGGTAAAGCTGACAGATCCGTAATGCTGTGGATGCCGCTGGTGGTGATCGGCCTGATGTTGGTCCGTGGCGTAACCAGCTATATCTCAAGCTACTGCATATCCTGGGTTTCCGGCAATGTGGTAATGAACATGCGCCGTCGTTTATTCGGCCATATGATGGGCATGCCGGTAACATTTTTTGACCAGCAATCAACGGGTACCTTGCTGTCACGCATTACCTATGATTCTGAACAGGTTGCCTCATCTTCTTCGAGCGCACTGGTCACGGTCGTGCGTGAAGGTGCTTCGATCATCGGCCTGTTCATCATGATGTTTTACTACAGTTGGCAACTTTCACTGATTCTCATCGTGTTAGCTCCAATTGTCTCCTTTGCGATTCGTACCGTTTCCAAACGCTTCCGCAGCATCAGCAAAAATATGCAGAACACGATGGGACAAGTCACCACCAGTGCCGAGCAAATGCTGAAAGGTCATAAAGAAGTATTGATCTTTGGTGGCCAGGAAGTGGAAGCTAACCGTTTTTCCCAGGTGAGCAATAAAATGCGTCAGCAGGGCATGAAACTGGTGTCGGCATCTTCTATCTCTGACCCTGTTATTCAGCTGATTGCATCGCTGGCGCTTGCTTTCGTGCTATATGCAGCAAGCTTCCCAAGCGTAATGGATACGCTCACCGCCGGTACCATTACCGTGGTGTTTTCTTCCATGATTGCGCTGATGCGTCCGCTTAAGTCGTTAACCAACGTAAACGCACAGTTCCAACGCGGTATGGCAGCTTGTCAGACCCTGTTCTCGATTCTCGACAGCGAACAGGAAATTGACGAAGGTAAACGTGAAATAGAACGTGCTCATGGTGATGTTGAATTCCGGAATGTGACCTTTACTTATCCAGGGCGTGAAATCCCCGCGCTGCGCGATATTAATCTGTCGCTGCCTGCTGGCAAAACAGTGGCGCTGGTTGGCCGTTCAGGTTCTGGTAAATCCACTATGGCCAGTTTGCTGACGCGTTTTTATGATATTGATAGCGGTGAAATTCTGCTTGATGGTCACGATCTGCGTGAATATACGCTGCGCTCATTGCGTAATCAGGTGGCTCTGGTTTCTCAGAATGTGCATCTTTTCAACGATACCATTGCCAACAACATCGCCTATGCCCGCAACGGTCAGTACACCCGTGAACAAATTGAACAGGCCGCAACCATGGCACATGCCATGGACTTCATCAAAAAGATGGATAATGGTCTGGATACAGTGATCGGTGAAAATGGTGTGCTGCTCTCAGGGGGACAGCGCCAGCGTATTGCCATTGCCCGTGCATTGCTGCGTGACTGCCCAATTTTGATTCTTGATGAGGCAACCTCCGCGCTCGATACCGAATCAGAACGTGCGATTCAGGCCGCGCTGGATGAGCTGCAAAAAAATCGTACCTCGCTTGTTATTGCGCATCGCCTGTCGACCATCGAAAAAGCCGATGAAATCGTCGTTGTGGAAGATGGTCGCATCGTGGAACGCGGCACGCACAGTGTGCTGTTAGAACAGAAGGGCGCGTATGCGCAACTTCACAAGCTGCAGTTCGGTCAATGATTGAACGCATCTGGAGCGGGCGCTCACCGTTATGGCTGCTGCTCTGGCCGTTGAGTGTATTGTATGGGGCGATCACCTGGCTGATTCGCCTCAGCTTTCAACGCGGCTGGCGCAAAAGCTGGCGTGCGCCATGCCCCGTTGTGGTAGTCGGTAATCTTACCGCAGGTGGTAATGGTAAAACACCGGTGGTGATCTGGCTGGTGCAGGCATTACAACAACGCGGGTTACGCGCTGGCGTAGTGTCGCGTGGTTACGGTGGTAAGGCAGATCGTTACCCACTACTGGTAACGGGGGAGACCTCTACGGCATTAGCCGGGGATGAACCGGTATTGATCGCGCAGCGTACTCAGGCGCCAGTTGCCGTTGCACCCCAGCGTCGGCTGGCTGTGGAAGGCTTGCTTGCTGTACACGATCTGGACGTCATCATTACCGATGATGGCCTGCAGCACTATGCATTGCAGCGCGATCGCGAAATTGTGGTGGTGGATGGTATGCGCCGCTTTGGTAATGGCTGGTGGTTACCGGCTGGGCCAATGCGAGAGCGCGCCTCTCGGCTCCGGGAAGTCAATGCGGTGATCGTTAACGGTGGGGAGGCGCAAGGCGACGAAATCGCTATGACATTGCAGCCGGGTCAGGCAATAAATCTCATGAGTGGTGCCACCGCATCGCTGGACCAATTACCTGAAATCGTGGCAATGGCTGGCATTGGACATCCTCCTCGCTTCTTCAATACGCTCAAACAGCAAGGCATCAAGGCAGTAGCAGAAATCGCCTTTGCCGACCATCACGCATACAGCGAAGACGAATTATCCCGGCTGACAGATGCTAAACAATGCCTGCTCATGACGGAAAAAGATGCGGTGAAATGCCGTCAGTTTGCCCAACCTAATTGGTGGTACCTGCCAGTAGATGCTCATTTGCAAGGTGCAACCGTTTCAACCTTGTTAGACGATATCGTCCAACTCTGTTCGATGGCGCGCTACGCCCGCTCGCACTAACCATTCGCAATGGGAAAAGAGTTATGAACCTCGCTGCTTCCCTGTCATTACAAACCGCTCGCCATTTGCACCTGGCTGCCCAGGGACTGTTACGTCCTTTGGGCCGGCGCGCACGTTTCACCGATATTCACGCTACCGTGCGCCAGATGTCCTTGCTGCAAATTGACACAATAAATGTTGTGGCGCGTAGCCCTTATCTGGTGCTGTATAGCCGTCTTGGCGCTTATCCTGCCCATTGGCTGGAGGAGGCGCTTGCAGCCGGTGAGTTGTTTGAGTACTGGGCGCATGAAGCCTGCTTTATTCCCTTCGAAGATTACCCCTTGCTTCGCCATCGAATGTTGCAACCGCAGCGACTTGGCTGGAAGTACAGCGCGCAATGGGTAGATGAACATCAGCAGGAAATTGCTGAGCTACTGGCGCACATTGCAGCTAATGGTCCGGTACGCGCCGCCGACTTTAGCCATGATAAACAAACCAAACCCGGCTGGTGGGCGTGGAAGCCTCACAAACGGCATTTAGAAAACTTATTTAGCGCCGGTGAGTTGATGGTGGTGGAGCGACGCAATTTCCAGCGGGTTTACGATCTGCATAGCCGCGTGATGCCAGACTGGGTTGATGAACAGCATGCCTTAAGCGAAGAGGAAGCGGTAATACAGATGTTGCATCACAGCGCGCGCAGTCTTGGCATTTTTCGCGTCAGTTGGTTAGCGGATTATTATCGTCTTAAACGTGCGCCGCTAAAAACGTGGCTGGCGGAAACTGCAGCGCGTGGAGAGATAGTTCGCGTTGAGGTGGAGCAGCTCGGGGAAATGTGGCTGCACCAAACACTGCTTCCGTTGCTGGAAAAGCCGCTGTCGGCAACGCATACCGTCCTGCTCTCGCCGTTTGATCCGGTGGTTTGGGATCGGCGGCGCGCGCTAGAACTGTTTAATTTTGATTACCGTATTGAGTGTTACACGCCCGCAGAGAAGCGCAAGTATGGCTATTTTGTCTTGCCGGTATTGCATCGCGGGGCACTAAAGGCTCGCATTGATGCCAAAATGGAGCGCCAGGCACAGCAGCTGGTCATTCGCGCATTCTGGCTGGAGCCGGGTGTGCGCCTGAGCAACACCTTTCTTAATGACGTAAAGAAGGCCATTAATCGCTTTGCTCAGTGGCAAGGTGCTACAGAAGTGATTATCGAAAATGCGCCTACTGAATTGCTGGCAGCGTGGTCAAGCCGCTGGTTGATTGGATGCTGAAGCCGTTGTGATACGGGCGTCGGTACGCCCATTTCGCGCACGCTATTATGATATGCTAATCGTCTGAATCGGTCCTGAAGGAGAAGATAATGGATCATCGTTTACTCGAAATCGTTGCCTGCCCGGTTTGCAACGGAAAACTGTATTTCAACAAAGAGCAGCAAGAGCTGATCTGTAAACCTGATGGCCTGGCTTTCCCGGTACGTGACGGGATTCCGGTACTGCTCGAAGTAGAAGCTCGTACGCTCTCTGTTGAAGAGATCCATCCATGAGTTTTGTTGCCATTATTCCGGCGCGTTTCGCCTCAACACGCCTGCCGGGTAAACCGCTGGTGGATATTCAGGGCAAACCCATGGTGCTGCACGTAATGGAACGCGCCCGTGAATCGGGAGCCGATCGGGTGATTGTCGCGACCGATCATCCTGATGTGGCTGCGGTCGTAACGGCAGCGGGTGGCGAAGTGTGCATGACGCGCGTGGATCATCAATCGGGTACCGAACGTCTGGCCGAAGTCGTTGAGAAGTATCAGTTTGCTGACGATACCATTATCGTCAATGTTCAGGGCGACGAGCCAATGATCCCGGCGGAAATAGTACGCCAGGTGGCCACCAATTTGGCACAGTCCGAGGCGGGCATGGCAACGCTGGCGGTACCGATTATCGATGCGGAAGAGGCATTCAATCCTAACGCCGTTAAGGTCGTCATGGATGCTAAAGGTTACGCGCTGTACTTCTCGCGAGCCACCATTCCATGGGATCGTGAACGTTATGCCCGTTCGCGTGAGCAGATTGGCGACACGCTGCTACGGCACATTGGTATTTACGCCTATCGCGCCGGTTTTATTCGTCGCTATATAGCATGGGAACCTTGTCCGCTAGAGCACATTGAGCTACTCGAACAGCTGCGGGTGCTATGGTACGGTGAGAAAATTCACGTCGCGGTGGCAAAAGCCATACCCAGTGTTGGGGTGGATACGCCGGAAGACCTTGAGCGGGTTCGCCTCGCGATGCAAGGTTAATCTCCGACCGGCCAGCGGCTCTCGCTGGCCTTAAAGTTTGATCTGGCGCTAAGTTTCTCGCCACCATCACCTCCAGCATATTCTAGCCTTTTGACTTCGGAGGATATCGCATGGAACAGCTCCGTTCAGAACTGGCGCTGGTGCTGGGTGAAAGCATCAGCCGCCTCGAAACTATTAGCGAGCAGGCGCATACGCGGCTGTACGCGCTTTACGATAACGCCGGCAAGCCGATGCCGCTGGTGGCGAAGTATTTTCGTCATCAGGGACGCGCCGCGCTGGAAGCGAAAAAACTCACGATGCTGGGCCATGATGGCTTGATCGCCGTGCCTGCGGTATTTGGATTGGTGCTTAGCCAGCAAAAACCCGCGCATGAGATGCTGCTAATGGCGCGTTTTAATGGCGTATCAGCGGAAGCCCCAACGCGCAACGCCGCGCGCTGGGAGCAATTATGCGAACAAATTGTGGAAGGCGTGCTGGCCTGGCACCGCATCGACAGTCAGGGTTTAGTCGGCAGCGTCGACAGCGTACAAGAAAATACCTGGCCTGCATGGTATCGCCAGCGAGTTGATGTGCTGTGGTCGACGCTAGGATATCTGACGCCGCCCTTTTTCACGCTGGAAGATCGGCAGATTTTGTTCCGCAGTCGCCAACTATTGCCGCGTTTTTTTAATGGATTTGACGATCCGTGCGTGTTAATTCACGGCAACCTTCGCCTCGCCAGCATGCTAAAAGATGCACATAGCGATCAGCTGATTGCGATGATGCAGCCTGGCAATATTCTCTGGGCTCCGCGCGAATATGAGCTGATGCGGCTGGCGGATAGCGGAGCCGAAGCGTCATTATTGCAACACTATTTACAGCGTGCGCCTGTTGCAGAAGGGTTTATCTGGCGACGCTGGTTATATCAGCTGTGGGATTGCGTCGACACGCTGGTGAGTAGCGGACAGTTTGACCGTCCGCGCTTCGATCACGCGCGCACGCAATTACTCCCCTGGTTGGGTTGAGCTGAGCTCGTCACCGCGCAGTTTCTGCCAGATTTGCCCCAGCGATTCATAGATCGCGCGCTCACTGTGGCCAAGCCACAATGGCGACGGGATTGCGCGTTCCCACCAGTTCAATGGCGAGGTTACCGCCAGTTGATTAGCCGGTGCTGCGAGCGGATTCATGCCGGCGCTTTGGAAGAACTGCATTGCGCGTGGCAAATGATTGGCAGAGGTCACGAGCAGAAAGGGATGTTCGCCAATGGTTTGTTTCACCGCCCGCGCTTCGCCAAGGGTATCTCGGGGCTGATCCAGTTGGATTATCGCGCTGCGTGGCACGCCAAGACTTTCTGCCACTTCAGCGGCAACGCTGGCGCTGCTGCGTGGATTCTCTCCTGCGGCCGCACCTGTAAAGATCATTTTTGCCTGCGGATAGCGTCGCCACTGGCGAACACCTTCGGCCACGCGCGGCAGGCTATTGCTGATTAAGTTGGAACTCGGCGCCCAATTCGGATTGAAGGTGTAGCCGCCACCCAGCACCACGATATAATCAACCGGCTCATGACCGTTCCAGGTCGCATAGTGCGTTTCCAGCGGCGACAGCAGGCGATCGGCCACCGGTTGCAGGCTCAGCAGCAGCAGCAGCAGCCAGCAGCAAGAGATGAGGATTTTACCGCTTTTTTGCCAGCGGCTGAACCAGAGCAGCAAAAGTCCCGCTGCCATCAGTAATAACAGCAGCGGCAAGGGTAGCAACATCCCACCAATGACTTTTTTTAATGCGAAAAACATTGAATATTGCTCCTTTTGTCCGAAAAAACAGCAGCCAGACAGTTACTGCGGCATGAAAGGTTCATTCTTGATGAGCCTGTGACAAAATAGCACAAGTTGAATGCAGCAAAGCGGAGCCATCATCATGCAGGATCGTAACTTTGACGATCTGGCGGACAAATTCTCACAGAACATTTATGGCACGCGCAAAGGCCAGGTACGGCAGGCGATTGTTTGGGACGAGCTGGAAGCCCTGCTGCCAACGTTGCCCGCCGGGCCGCTTTCGGTGCTGGATGCCGGTGGGGGCGTTGGACAAATCTCCAGCGGCTTAGCCGCGCGCGGTCATCAGGTGCTGCTGTGCGATCTCTCTGCCGAGATGTTGAAGCTGGCGGAAGCCCATGCACATAACGCGGGTGTGAGCCACAACATGCAATTCAAACAAATTAGCGCCCAGCAGGTGGGCGAACATTTGGATACGCAGGTTGATCTGGTATTGTTTCACGCGGTGTTGGAATGGGTCGCGCAGCCAGAAGAGGTGCTGCAGGCGTTATGGCATACATTAAAGCCCGGCGGCGTGCTGTCACTGATGTTTTATAACGCACACGGCTTAACCTTCCGCACCCTGACGCTCGGCAATTTCGGCTATATGCGCGCCAATATGAGCAAACGCAAAAAGCGTACTTTGTCGCCGGATTTCCCACGCGATCCTGATGATGTGACGCGCTGGCTAACACACTGCGGATTTGAAATTGAACGACGTGCGGGCATTCGCGTCTTCTGCGATTACATGAAGCCGCAACCCGGCGCAGGGAAGAGCGTTGAGGAAATCATTGAGATGGAACGGCGTTTCTGTCGCCAGGAGCCCTTTTTAAGTTTAGGGCGCTATATCCACGTGACCGCGCGCAAACCCAGCTAGAAGGATCAACTATGAGCGAATTTTCCCAGACGGTCCCCGAATTGGTGGCATGGGCGCGCAAGAACGACTTTTCGCTTGCGTTGCCGGTAGAACGTCTGGCCTTTTTGCTGGCTATCGCCACCTTAAACGGTGAGCGCATGGACGGCGAAATGAGTGAAGGCGAGCTGATTGACGCGTTTCGTCACGTTAGCAAGGCTTTCGAGCAAACCCACGAAACCGTGCAGGTGCGTGCTAACAACGCCATCAATGACATGGTGCGTCAGCGCTTGCTCAACCGCTTTACCAGCGAGTTGACGGAAGGGCACGCTATCTATCGCTTGACGCCGCTGGCCATTGGCATTACCGACTATTACATTCGTCAGCGTGAGTTCTCTACGCTGCGTCTCTCGATGCAGCTGTCGATCGTGGCGCAGGAGCTGAAACGCGCCGCCGATGCCGCCGAAGAAGATGGCGACGAATTCCACTGGCATCGCAACGTCTTCGCGCCGCTCAAATATTCGGTAGCGGAAATCTTCGATAGCATCGATATGACGCAACGCCTGATGGATGAGCAGCAGCAGGCGGTGAAAACCGATATCGCCGATCTGCTCAACAAAGATTGGCGCGCGGCGATCTCCAGCTGTGAAATGTTGCTGTCAGAAACCTCCGGTACCCTGCGCGAGCTGCAGGATACGCTGGAAGCTGCGGGTGATAAACTGCAGGCCAATCTACTGCGCATTCAGGATGCCACGCTCAGCAGCCCCGATCTCGGCTTTGTCGATAAGCTGGTGTTTGATCTGCAAAACAAGCTGGATCGCATCATCAGTTGGGGTCAGCAGGCTATCGATCTGTGGATCGGCTACGACCGCCACGTACACAAATTTATTCGTACCGCCATCGACATGGATAAAAACCGCGTTTTTGCGCAGCGTTTGCGCCTGTCGGTGCAAAACTATTTCGACCAGCCGTGGGCGCTGACATACGCCAATGCCGATCGTCTTTATGATATGCGCGACGAAGAGATGACACTGCGTAATGACGAAGTGATGGGCGAGCTGCCGCCGGAAATGGAATATGAAGAGTTTAATGAGATTCGCGAACAGCTGGCCGCGATGATCGAAGAGGCGCTGCAGATCTACAAGCTGGAGCAGAAGCCACTCCATCTTGCCACGGTGATGCGCGACTACCTGTCGCAGTATCCACGCGCGCGTCATTTTGATCTGGCGCGTATCGTCATTGATCAAGCAGTACGACTCGGCGTGGCCGAAGCTGATTTAGCCGGTCTGCCCGCGCAATGGCAGGCCATTAATGATTACGGAGCCAAGGTGCAGGCACATGTCATCGACAAATATTGAACAAGTGATGCCAGTTAAACTGGCGTTGGCCCTGGCAAACCCGATTTTCCCGGCGCTTGATAGCCAGTTACGCGCGGGTCGCCACATTGGTATTGAAGAGCTGGATAATCACGCTTTTCTGATGGATTACCAGGAATATCTTGAAGAGTTTTACGCGCGCTACAACGTGGAGCTGATCCGCGCGCCGGAAGGCTTTTTCTACCTGCGTCCGCGTTCTACCACGCTGATTCCACGCTCGGTGCTCTCCGAACTGGACATGATGGTGGGCAAAATTCTTTGTTATCTCTATCTCAGCCCGGAACGATTGGCGAATGAGGGGATTTTTACCCAGCAGGAGCTGTACGACGAACTGCTGTCGCTGGCGGATGAGAGCAAACTGCTCAAGCTGGTAAACCAGCGTTCCACGGGTTCCGATCTCGATCGCGCCAAGCTGCAGGAAAAAATGCGCGCCTCGCTCAGCCGCCTGCGCCGCCTCGGCATGGTGTGGTTTATGGGCAACGACAGCAGCAAATTCCGCATCACCGAATCGGTATTCCGCTTTGGCGCTGACGTGCGCAGCGGTGACGATGCGCGTGAAGCGCAGCTGCGCCTGATTCGTGACGGCGAAGCGATGACGCTGGAAAGTGCGCCAGCTGCGGCAGAAAACGATGAAGCGGATAATGATATTGACGCTGAAAGCGACGCGAGTGATAACGCGGAGGATGAGCAAGCATGATTGAACGCGGTAAATTTCGTTCGCTAACGCTGATTAACTGGAACGGCTTCTTTGCCCGTACCTTTGATCTTGATGAATTGGTGACCACGCTGTCGGGCGGTAACGGTGCCGGCAAATCCACCACCATGGCCGCCTTCGTCACGGCGATGATCCCAGACTTAACGCTGCTGCACTTCCGTAACACCACCGAAGCCGGTGCAACATCGGGTTCTCGCGATAAAGGTCTGCACGGCAAACTGCGTGCCGGCGTCTGCTATTCAGTGCTGGATGTGGTCAACTCCCGCCACCAGCGCGTGATAGTGGGCGTGCGTCTGCAACAAGTGGCAGGACGCGATAAAAAAGTCGATATCAAACCGTTCAGTATTCACGGTTTGCCGACCGATTCGCAGCCGACCGATATGCTGACTGAAATCCTTAATAGCCGTCAGGCGCGAGTGTTACCGCTGTCGGAAGTGAAGGAACGCGTTGAAGCGCAGGAAGGCGTGCAATTCAAACAGTACAACTCCGTAACCGACTATCATGCGGTGCTGTTCGAGCTTGGCGTGGTGCCGCGTCGCCTGCGTAACGCTAGCGATCGCAGCAAGTTCTATCGCCTGATCGAAGCCTCACTCTATGGTGGTATCTCTAGCGCTATTACCCGCTCGCTGCGCGACTACCTGCTGCCGGAAAACGGCGGCGTACGCAAAGCCTTCCAGGATATGGAAGCGGCGCTGCGCGAAAACCGCATGACGCTCGAAGCCATCCGCGTCACGCAGTCAGATCGCGATCTGTTTAAGCATCTGATCTCGGAAGCCACCAGCTATGTTTCCGCCGACTATATGCGCCACGCTAACGAGCGACGAATTCATCTCGACGGCGCGCTGCAGCTGCGTAATGAGCTGTTCACCAGTCGCAATCAGCTGATCTCCGAGCAGTATCGCCATATTGAAATGGCGCGAGAACTCTCTGAACACAACGGCGCCGAGAGCGATCTGGAAACCGATTATCAGGGCGCCAGCGATCACCTGAATCTGGTGCAAACCGCGATGCGTCAGCAGGAGAAAATCGAGCGTTACGATGCCGATCTGGAAGAGCTGACTTACCGCCTTGAAGAGCAGAACGAAGTTGTTGCCGAAGCGCGTGACGTGCAGGAAGAGAATGAAGCGCGTGCCGAAGCGGCTGAAATTGAAGTGGATGAGCTGAAAAGCCAGCTCGCCGACTTCCAGCAGGCGCTCGACGTACAGCAAACGCGTGCTATTCAATATCAGCAGGCCTTACAGGCGCTGGAAAAAGCGCGTACGCAGTGCCAGCTGCCTGACCTCAGCATTGATAACGCCGCTGAATGGCAGGAGACCTTCCAGGCGCGTGAAGAGGAAGCCACCGAGCAACTGTTGCGTCTGGAACAAAAACTGAGCGTTGCTGAAGCGGCACACAGCCAGTTTGAACAGGCGTTAGCATTAGTGACCAGCATCGCGGGTGACGTGAGTCGTCAGGATGCGTGGCAGGTAGGGCGCGAATTACTGCGTGACGCGGGCAATCAGCGCCACCATGCCGAACAACTCTCCTCGCTGCGTTTACGCCTCAATGAATTAGAAACGCGTCTGCGCGAGCAGCACGATGCCGAACGTTTACTGGCGGATTTTTGTAAACGTCAGGGACAGCAATACGATGCGGATGCGCTGGAAGGTTTGCAGCGTGAGCTTGAAGCGCAGATTGAACAGCTGAATGAGAGCGTATCGGATGCTGGCGAACGCCGCATGTTAATGCGTCAGGAGCTGGAGCAGCTGCGTGAACGGATTACCGCGCTTACCGCGCGTGCACCACACTGGCTGGCGGCCCAGGAGATCCTCACCCAACTCAGCGAGCAAACCGGCCAGGAGCTGACCAGCAGCCAGCAAATCACTGAATTTATGCAGCAGCTGCTGGAGCGTGAGCGTGAAACCACCGTTGAGCGCGATGAACTGGCGGCGCGTAAGCGTGAAGTTGAGCAGCAGATTGAACGCCTGAGCCAACCGGGCGGTGCGGAAGACGCGCGCCTGACGCAGCTGGCGGAACGTTTTGGCGGCGTGCTGCTCTCTGAAATTTATGATGATGTCACGCTGGATGACGCGCCTTACTTCTCAGCGTTGTATGGTCCTTCGCGTCACGCCATTGTGGTGCCGGATCTGTCGCTGGTGCGCGAACTGCTCGATGGTTTAGACGAGTGCCCGGAAGATCTCTACCTGATTGAGGGTGATCCGCAGGCGTTTGACGATAGCGTATTCAGCGTTGAAGAGCTGGAAAAAGCGGTGGTCGTCAAAGTGGCGGAGCGGCAATGGCGCTACTCCCGCTTCCCGAAAGTGCCGCTGTTTGGCCGTGCGGCGCGTGAAAATCAGCTGGAACTGCTGAACAATGAACGTGAACAGCTGGCTGAGCGTTATGCCACGCTGTCGTTTGACGTACAGAAAACTCAGCGTCTGCACCAATCCTTCAGCCGCTTTATCGGTAGCCATTTAGCGGTGGCTTTTGATGAAGATCCCGAAGCGCTGATTCGTCAACTCAACAGCCGTCGCGGCGAGTTAGAGCGGGCTTTGGCGCAGCATGAAAACGACAATCAACAGCAGCGCGCGCAGTTTGAGCAGGCAAAAGAGGGCGTCAGCCAGCTGAACCGCCTGTTGCCGCGCGTTAATCTGCTGCTCGACGACACGCTTGGCGACCGTTGTGAAGAGATCCGTGAGCGCGTGGAAGAAGCGCAGGAAGCCGCGCGTTTCCTGCATCAGCATGGCAGCAAACTCAGCAAGCTGGAGCCGCTGATTTCGGTATTGCAGAGCGATCCGGAGCAGCACGATCAGCTGCAGCGTGATTATCAGCAAGCCCAGCAGCAGCAGCGTGAGGCACGCCAGCAGGCCTTTGCGCTGACAGAAGTGGTGCAGCGTCGGGCGCACTTCAGCTACGAAAGTTCAGCGGGAATGTTAGGCGGTAATACCGATCTCAATGAACAGTTGCGTCAGCGTCTGGAGCTGGCGGAAGGCGAGCGCAGCCGCGCGCGCGAACGTCTGCGCGGACATCAGGCGCAGCTGACGCAGTATTCGCAGGTATTGGCATCGCTGAAAAGTTCTTACGATGCTAAACGCGACATGCTGAAAGAGCTGCAGCAAGAGATGCAGGACATTGGTGTGCATGCAGATGCCAGTGCGGAAGAGCGGGCGCGTATTCGTCGTGATGAGCTGTATACCGCGCTAAGCCACAACCGTGCGCGTCGTAACCAGCTGGAAAAACAGATCACCTTCTGTGAAGCCGAAATGGAGAGTTTGCAGAAGAAACTGCGCAAGCTGGAGCGCGACTATCATCAGATTCGTGAGCAGGTGGTGAGCGCCAAAGCGGGCTGGTGTACGGTGCTGCGCATGGTTAAAGAGAACGGCGTTGAGCGTCGTCTGCATCGTCGTGAACTGGCGTACCTCAGCGGTGATGAGCTGCGATCCATGTCGGATAAGGCGCTCGGTGCACTGCGTCTGGCGGTGGCGGATAACGAACATCTGCGCGATGTGCTGCGTATGTCAGAAGATCCAAAGCGTCCTGAACGCAAGATTCAGTTCTTTATTGCGGTGTATCAGCATCTGCGCGAGCGTATTCGTCAAGACATCATTCGTACCGACGATCCGGTTGAAGCGATTGAACAGATGGAGATTGAGCTGAATCGTCTGACGGAAGAGCTGACGGCACGCGAACAGACGCTGGCAATCAGCTCACGCAGCGCGGCGAACATCATTCGTAAAACCATCCAGCGCGAGCAGAACCGTATTCGTCAGCTAAACCAGGGCTTGCAGGCCGTGAGCTTTGGCCAGGTACGCAGCGTGCGTCTCAACGTGAACGTACGTGAAGCGCACTCCACGCTGCTGGATACGCTGTCGGAAGAGCATGAGCAGCATCAGGATCTGTTTACCAGCAATCGCCTCACCTTCTCGGAAGCGCTGGCGAAACTCTATCAACGTCTGAATCCGCAGATCGATATGGGGCAGCGTACGCCGCAGACCATCGGTGAAGAACTGCTCGACTACCGCAACTATCTGGAGATGGAAGTGGAGGTCAACCGTGGTTCGGATGGCTGGCTGCGTGCAGAAAGTGGGGCGCTCTCGACCGGTGAAGCGATCGGTACCGGGATGTCAATTCTGGTGATGGTGGTGCAGAGCTGGGAAGAAGAGTCGCGTCGCCTGCGTGGCAAAGATATTTCACCCTGCCGCCTGCTGTTCCTCGATGAAGCGGCACGCCTTGACGCACGCTCTATCGCCACGCTGTTTGAACTCTGCGAACGACTCGAGATGCAGCTGGTGATTGCTGCACCAGAAAATATCAGTCCTGAGAAAGGCACCACCTATAAGCTGGTGCGAAAGGTATTTAACAACACTGAACATGTGCATGTGGTGGGACTGCGCGGCTTCTCGGCAGATCCTTCGCCAGTGAAACAGGAAAATACGGGAATAGGACTCCAAACCGAAAATACCTAGCGCTGAATCTGGTTAAAAAACGGCACTGCGTTTAATCTGTAAGCGGCATTTGCACTCAGAGGCAGATGCCGTTTTTTATTCGTATACTCAATATTAAGAGTGTGGCTGTACATGGCGATTACAGGGCGCCGTGTCTTTGGTGAGAAGGGGGCAGGGATGTTGCTAAACAATAAGATCAAAATGAGTCGTGCTGCAGTAGCACTCGGTTTATCACTGCTGTTGTCTCCGTTAGCAGTAAGCTATGCGGCGATCACCTCAACGTTGCCGAAGTCAACGCACAATACCCTCTCGGTTGCTGCGAGCCAGCAGCAGATCCAGCAGGCGTTTAGCCCAACTGAACAACCTTTCTATTTACCTGGCCTTGCGGGCATTTATGCGGCGCGCGATATGGCGCCGTTATGGCAAGACCAGCAGGCAGTGCAGGTTTTCCAGCAGCAGCTGGCGGAAGTCGCACTCTCCGGTGTACAGCCGCAGTTTACCCGGTGGGTGGAGCGGTTAACGAATCCCAATATTAAAGGCTTAGCGCGCGATATCGTGCTCAGCGATGCCATGCTGGGCTACCTGCAATTTGTAGCGAATGTACCAACGCAGGGTGAAACCTGGCTTTACAGCAATGTGCCCTATAAGTTGACCATGCCAACGCTGGCGGCTATCAACCAATGGCAGAATGCGGTCAATGCCGGTAACAGCCGTACATTTGTCGTTTCACTGCAGCCGCAGCATCCACAATATGCGCCCATGCACAACGCGTTGAAAATGTTACTAACTGATAATCGTCCGTGGCCGCAACTACGCGACAGCGCTACGCTGCGCCCGGGGCAAATCAGTAATGACGTGCCTGCGCTGCGCGAGATTCTGCAACGTACCGGCATGTTAACCGCCAGCCACAGTACGACACCAACGCCGGCGGAAGATGCGGTGCCTACGGCGCCCGTTCCGGTGGGGCAAAGCAATCAGCCGGTGGCGGTCAGTCCGTCTGCCGCAAACTTTGATGATATTGATGCCGGTTCGGCGCTCGCCACAACACCTGAAGTGGCCAATAATGTTGCTGCAGATCCGACAGCATCCGGCCCTAACGTGTATGACACCGCGCTGGTGGAGGGGGTGAAACGCTTCCAGCACTGGCAGGGATTAGCCGATGATGGCGCGATTGGCCCGCGCACACGTGAGTGGCTGAATGTGCCACCACAGATGCGAGCATCGCTACTGGCGCTGAATATCCAGCGCCTGCGACTACTGCCGGATGATATGCATAATGGCATCATGGTGAATATTCCCAACTATTCACTCACCTACTACAACAATGGTGCCACTATCCTGTCGTCACGGGTGATTGTAGGTCGTCCCGATCGTAAAACGCCGCTAATGCGCAGCGCACTGAATAATGTGGTGCTTAACCCGCCGTGGAACGTGCCGACAACGCTGGTGCGTCAGGATATTGTGCCGAAGGTGAAGCAGGACCCCTCTTATCTGTATAAGCATGGCTATACCTTGTTGTCGGGCTGGAGTGCGGACGCCGAGGTGATCGATCCGTCGATGATTGATTGGCACATGGTGTCAGCCGCGAATTTCCCTTACCGCATTCGTCAGGCGCCGGGCGCGACCAACTCGCTGGGACGTTACAAGTTCAATATGCCTAGTTCGGATGCCATTTATCTGCACGATACGCCAAATCATGCGCTGTTCCAGCGTGATATTCGTGCGCTTAGCTCGGGCTGCGTACGCGTTAATAAGGCCTCGGAATTGGCCGACCTTCTGCTGCAGGATGTCGGCTGGAATGATGGTCGTATTTCAGACACGCTGAAACAGGGTGATACTCGCTATGTGCCGATTCGTCATCGCATTCCGGTCAACCTTTACTATTTAACCGCCTGGGTGGCAGATGATGGGCAACCGCAATATCGTACAGATATTTACAATTATGATAATCCTGCCCGTTCAGGCAGTCAGGCACTCATAAAAGCGGGGCAACTGCTGCTCTAGTGCTTGATTTGGCTGTTTTCTTAGCGGCGTAAACTCTTCAAAACCCGTGGCGAAAATTTGACTTCGCGCGGGTTTTGCTCATTCTGAGCCGTATTCCGGGTTGACTGAGATTTTGGCTGCGGTTAATGTTCGGCCTTGTGTACTTTTCGCACATATTTTATCCGCTTTAGATTAGGTAACTCCGCTTCATGGCTAATTTTGATTCTCAACGTCGTCGATTACTCCTGATTGGAGGGGCAGCAGCAGGCTTATCACTGCTTCCTGGCTCCGCACTGGCTTCGCTTTCCACCTCCCGCCCTCGAGTATTGACGCTTAGTAACCTTCACACCGGTGAAACCCTTAAAACTGAGTTTTTCAACGGTAAGCGTTATGACAAGGATGAGTTAGTCCGCTTAAATCACTTCTTCCGCGATTATCGTGCTAATCAGGTGAAGAACATCGATCCCCATCTTTTTGATCAGCTTTATCGCCTGCAGGCGCTGCTTGATACGCGTAAACCGGTGCAGCTCATTTCGGGATATCGCACGCTGGCAACCAATAATATGTTGCGTGAATCAGGGCCGGGCGTCGCCAAGCATAGTTATCACACCAAAGGACAAGCGATGGATTTCCATATTGAAGGGATTTCATTGAGCAATGTTCGCAAAGCGGCGTTATCTATGCGCGCTGGTGGTGTAGGATATTACCCGCGCAGCAACTTCGTACACATAGATACCGGGCCTGCAAGGCACTGGTCCTGATACCGGCAGCGCTGCGTGTGTCGGTCATGGAGCGCTATGAATTACCAAATTATTCCGGTTACCGCCTTTTCCCAGAACTGCTCAGTGATTTGGGATGACGAAACCCAACAAGCGGCCTTAGTCGATCCCGGCGGTGATGCGGAAACCATTAAAGCTGTGCTGGCAGAACGCGGTTTAACGCCGTCACAGATCCTGCTTACGCATGGACATCTCGATCACGTAGGTGCTGCTGCTGAACTCGCCGCACATTACCAGGTGCCGATTGTCGGCCCGCACCCGCTTGACGCCTTCTGGCTGGATAATCTGCCCACGCAAAGCCGTATGTTTGGTTTACCTGAATGCGCACCGCTTACTCCCGATCGCTGGCTGGAAGAGGGCGAAACCGTGCAGCTGGGCAACATCACACTGGAAGTGCTGCTTTGTCCGGGTCATACGCCGGGGCATATTGTGTTGCTGGATCGCGCGGGGCGTCTGCTCATTTCAGGCGATGTGATTTTCAACGGTGGCGTGGGACGTACCGATTTTCCACAGGGTAGCCACAGCGATTTGATCGACGCGATTAAAACCAAGCTGCTGCCGCTCGGCGATGACATCACCTTCGTGCCGGGTCATGGACCTATCTCAACGCTCGGCCGTGAACGTATCAGCAATCCGTTCCTGCAATAAAAAATGGGCCAATATGGCCCATTTATTCGCTGAAAAGGATTACAGCACCGCGACAATCGCCTCACATAGCGCAGACATATTGTCTGGCGTCATTCCCGCCACGTTAACGCGACCGGAGTTCACGGCGTAAACGCCGAACTCTTCACGCAAACGTACCACCTGATCTTTGGTCAGGCCGCTGAACGAGAACATACCGTTTTGCTTGATGATAAAGCTAAAGTCTTGCTTAGCACCTTTCTCCGCTAGCGTATTCACAAACAGCTGACGCATACGCTGGATACGCTGACGCATATCGGTTAGCTCTTGAACCCAGATAGTACGCAATGCCTCATTGCTGAGGATTGTCGCCACCACTGCCGCACCGTGTGAAGGCGGGTTTGAATAGTTGGCGCGAATGGTGTATTTCACCTGGCTGAACGCCGTTTTTGCGATGTCGCTGTTAGCTGCAACTAACGTTAACGCGCCTACGCGCTCGTTGTATAAACCAAAGTTCTTCGAGAAGGAGCTGGCAACAATCAGTTCCTGGTGAGAGGCGGCAAAAATACGCAAGCCTTCCGCATCTTCATCCAGACCACGAGCGAAACCCTGGTAAGCGAAATCGAACAGCGGTAGCCAGCCTTTCTCTTGCGACAGCTGCGCCAGTTGCTGCCACTGCTCTGCAGAAGGATCAACGCCGGTTGGGTTATGGCAGCAGCCGTGGAACAGCACCACGTCGCCCGCTTTGGCTTCCTGCAGCGATGCCACCATGCCATCGAAATCAAGGCTATGGCTTGCTGCGTCGTAATAGTGGTATTCGCACACTTCCAGACCGGCAGCGTTGAACACATTCTTATGGTTTGGCCAGCTAGGGTTGCTCACCCAAACGCGTTTTACGCTGGTTTGATTCGCCAGAAAATCGGCTGCAACGCGCAGGGCTCCGGTGCCGCCTGGCGTCTGTGCTGTTGTGGCGCGACCGTCAGAAATCAGCGAGCTCTCTTTTCCGAACAGTAGCTCCTGTGTACACCGCGCGAAATCTGCCAGACCATCAATGCTCAGGTAATTCTTGGTGGTTTCGTTTTCCAGCAGATACTGCTCGGCTTTCTTAACGCTGGTAAGCACCGGCGTTTTACCGGTTTCATCTTTATAGACGCCAATACCAAGGTTGATTTTATTCGGGCGGTCATCGGCGCGAAAAAGGTCAGCCAGTCCAAGAATAGGATCGGCGGGTGCGGCAGAGATCGATTCAAACATGAGTCAGTTCCGTTTGGGTGAACTTTAGCGAAATGAGCTATCAGGTTAGCGTCAGACGAGAAGATTTCCAACCGCTGAAATAAAAAAGAAATAACTCCCGTGTATAAAGTAGTGGCGCTAATTGAGAAGCCGATCACTGAATAGCAAAACGGAGCCCGAAGGCTCCGTTTTTAGGTAATCCGCGTTGCTAATCGAGTGATTAGAACTGGTATACCAGACCAACAGCCACTACGTCGTCGGTAGCCAGACCCAGTGGGTTGTTGTCATCCAACTGGTTGATTTTGTAATCAACGTAGGTAGCCATGTTTTTGTTGAAGTAGTAGGTTGCGCCCACATCGATGTATTTAACCAGGTCAGCATCGCCAACGCCTTCGATGTCTTTGCCTTTAGACTGAACGTAGGCGATGGACGGACGCAGACCGAAGTCGAACTGGTACTGTGCAACCACTTCGAAGTTCTGAGCTTTGTTAGCGAAGCCAGAAACGGTAGCCTGAGTGCCATCAGCCAATGTGGCTGTTGCACCTGAAATTGGCGTTGAGTTACGGGTTTCACCGTACATTGCGGCCAGGTAAACGTTGTTAGCGTCATATTTCAGAGCGGTTGCCCAGTTTTCAGCACGTTTACCAGCACCAACGCCAGTCGCTACAACATCACCATCGCTATTTACGACAGAACCAGCAGATTGGAGGTTAGTACGGTCGCTGCTGCTATATGCTGCAGCAATACCTACACCGATTGGTGAGGTGTAAGAGGTTGACAGGCCATAGCCGTCACCGTTTGCACGACGGATATCAGAGCGATCGTTTTTGCCCTGGTACTGTGCAGCGAAGTTCCAGCCGTCAACCAGACCGAAGAAGTTGGTGTTACGGTAGGTCAGCAGACCGGTGCTACGACCGTTCATGAAGTTGTCTGAGTAACCTGAGTCGCCACCGAATTCTGGCAGTACGTCAGTCCAGCCGATTGCATCGTAAACTACACCGTAGTTACGGCCGTAGTCGATTGAACCCGCATCGCCAAATTTCAGACCTGCGAAGCCCAGACGGGTTTTGTTGCCGTCTTGTGCATCAGAACCTTCAGAGTTGTTAGCCTGAACGTTGTATTCCCACTGGCCGTAACCGGTCAGCTGGTCATTAATCTGAGTTTCACCCTTGAAGCCGAAGCGAACATAAGTCTGGTCGCCGTCGCTGCCAGCGTCATCCGAGAAGTAGTGCAGACCAACAGCTTTACCGTACAGGTCCAGCTTGTTGCCGTCTTTATTATAGATTTCTGCTGCGTTTGCTGCGCCGGCAGCTAACAGAGCAGGGATAACCACTGCAAGAATGTTGCGCTTCATCATTTTTTATTACCCTCATTGGAGTTATTTGGACATCTGCCACTGCTGCCAAGAAATCTTTACAGAACCTTGAGAGAAGTTTGATGTCTCCTGTGTCTGCACGCATCTTTCCATCACGGGGTTGCTAATTCTAGCCCGAAGATGATTCAAATCTCGCAATTAAGTATCAAAAGGAAAAATTGTATGACAATTTGTAAAAATCCGGGAACTTTGTGAGAGAACTCTAAATTTACAAAAATAAAAAAAGGCCGGCTAAGCCGACCTCTTTATATATATGAATTACTTATAATTAATCGCGAAATTTAGAAATTCGCATTGCGTGGAGTACGTGGGAAGGGGATAACATCCCTTACATTTTGTACGCCAGTGACATAGGCGATTAATCGTTCGAAACCTAATCCAAAGCCAGCATGTGGCACGGTGCCGTAACGACGCAGGTCACGATACCACCAATAATCTTCTTTATTGAGGCCCATTTCTGCCAGTCGCGCATCTAGCACATCCAGACGCTCTTCACGTTGTGAACCACCGATGATTTCGCCGATACCCGGCGCCAGCACATCCATCGCCGCTACGGTTTTGCCATCGTCGTTCATACGCATGTAGAAGGCTTTGATGTCTTTCGGGTAATTTTTCACAACGACCGGCGCTTTGAAGTGCTGCTCTGCGAGATAACGTTCGTGCTCGGATGACAAATCCACACCCCATGAAACCGGGTTCTCGAAGGTCTGGCCGCTCTTCAGGAGAATCTCTACCGCATCGGTGTAATCCACCTGCGCAAAGTCGGTCTGAACGAAACGTTCAAGACGGGCAACCGCATCTTTGTCTACACGCTCAGCAAAGAACGCCATATCATCGGCGCGTTCATTCAGCACGGCCTGGAATACGTACTTCAGCATGGCTTCAGCCAGCGCGGCCGCATCATCCAGCGTGGCAAAAGCGACTTCCGGTTCCAGCATCCAGAATTCCGCCAGGTGACGACTGGTATTGGAGTTTTCCGCACGGAAAGTCGGACCGAAGGTGTACACCTTGGAGAGCGCGCAGGCATAGGTCTCAGCGTTGAGCTGACCCGATACGGTCAGGAAGGCTTCTTTGCCGAAGAAATCTTTGTCGAAATCTATTTTTCCCTGCGGGTCGCGCGGCAGGTTCTCCAGATCCAGCGTGGAAACGCGGAACATCTCGCCTGCGCCTTCGGTGTCCGATGCGGTGATCAGCGGGGTCGACACCCAGAAATAGCCGTTTTCATGGAAGAAGCGATGCAGCGCCTGCGCCAGCGTATGACGCACGCGCGCCACGGCACCCACGAGGTTAGTACGCGGGCGTAAATGGGCGACTTCACGCAGATATTCGATGCTGTGACGTTTGGCCGCCATCGGGTAGGTATCCGGATCATCAACCCAGCCGGTGACCTCAACCTGGGTCGCCTGCAGTTCAAACGCCTGGCCTTCGCCCGGGGATTCCACCACTTTGCCGGTAATGATTACCGAGCAACCGGTGGTCAGACGCAGGACTTCGTCCTGATAATTATTCAGAGAATTATTGACGACAGCCTGAACGGGATTAAAGCAGGAACCGTCATAAACGGCGATAAAGGAAAGACCGGCTTTTGAATCTCTTCGGGTACGCACCCAACCACGTACGGTGACTTCACTGTCAACCGCGACACGGCCGTGCAGTACATCCGCTACAGGCACTACGCTCATAAATTTCTCTCTTTATATAAGGAGGTTGATAAAAAGCCCCTTTTCCGGGGTTTTGCTATGTTACTTGTGAGCCAACAGGAAACAAGCAAAATTGGCAGGAGAAAGGGAGATTTGTTGACGAGGAGCAGGGTGCAAGCACCCTGCATTAAGAATTAGCTGGCTCTTTTGACCAGCGGGAGATCAAAGGCCTTACGCAGGGCGCGTACAAAGGCTTTATCCTGACAAATGGTTTTGCCGGGGCTGTCGGAAAGCTTTGCCACCGGTTTGCCATTGCAGCTCACCAGTTTAATCACGATGTTCAGAGGCGTAACGCCGGGAATGTCGCACGTCAGGCGCGTACCGATGCCGAACACCACATTCGCACGTTGACCAAAGTGGCGATAGAGCGCCAGCGCTTTATCCAGATTAAGATTATCTGAGAACACCAGCGTTTTACTTTTCGGATCAATATCCAAACGCTGATAGTGCGCAATGGCTTTTTCACCCCATTCCACCGGATCGCCGGAGTCATGGCGCAGGCCCTGATAACGATGGGCAAAGCCTGGACCAAAATCGCGCAAGAAGGCATCCATGGTGATGCAGTCGGTCAGCGCGATGCCCAATTGATCGTCATACTCATCCAGCCAGGATTGCAGCGCGGCGCGTTGGCTATTCGCCAGCACCGGGCTGATTTGCTGATGCGCCTGGAACCACTCATGCGCTTGCGTACCCACCGGATTGAGCTGCAGGCGACGAGCCAAATCGTAGTTGCTGGTCCCCACCAGCCACGGAAATTCGGTTTTCAGCGTGCTGACTATCGCTTCCTGCACCGCTTTGGAGTAGCGGCGTCGCGTGCCGAAATCCATCAGCTGGAAGCGCGACATATCCAAATCGCCAACCTGCTCACGGAAATCCACCAGCTTGCGCTGCAAATGCGATACCGCCTGCTCCACGCCCATTTGCGGGGTACGATGACGATGCACGACTTCACTGATCAACGCCAGCAGCGGGACTTCCCACAGGATGACTTCGCGCCATGGGCCATGAATCTGAATCGTCAGCCGGCCATGATCGTTACGCACATTAACCTGCGAAGGATCGAGGCGGAACTGGCGCAGCCAGTTAACGTAATCGGTTTGAAAGAAAGGGAGACCGCTGAGGTAGTGGTATTCATCGTCACTCAGTGCGAGCGCTTGCAGGGTTTCAATCTGTTCACGGATCTCGTCCGCATAGAAGCCCAGCAGTTCATCGCCACGGCAGCGAAATTCAGCCGTCACCGGGACATCGTAATAGCGATGATATACGGCCTGCTGCATATGAAGCTTGTACGCATCGGTATCAAGCAGCGTGGTTAAAATCGGGGAAGCATGTCCAGTCATGGTGCGTTTCAGCATCCTCTTCCGCGGAGCAGAGCCCGGTGTTCAACAAAGTCATAAAGACGCAGGAGTATAAAACAGTAATGACCGCGATCACACCATAATTGCGGGTGGCAGGTCGAGGGTCATTTGTGCCATTGTTAATGAATTGTAGCCTTTTCAACGAACGCACGCATTGTACGTGGCAACGAAGGCACAACCCGCTTAGACTTTGACGGGTCAACATATTAACGATTAAAAGATGCGAGAAGGATTTATGACGCAACAGCCGCAAATTAAATATCGCCACGATTACCGTGCGCCGGATTACACCATTACCGATATCGACCTGACTTTTGATCTGGATGCCGCCGCAACGCGCGTTACCGCGGTGAGCCAGGTGAAGCGACTCGGCGCGGCGGATGCGGATCTGCGTCTGGATGGTGAAGATCTTACGCTGGTATCGCTGGCAGTGGATGGCAATCCGTGGCCGCATTACCGCCAGGAAGAGGGCGCGTTGTTCATCAGCCAGCTGCCGGACAATTTTACGCTGGCCATCATTAATGACATCCACCCGGATAAAAATACCGCGCTGGAAGGGTTATACCAGTCCGGCGAGGCGCTTTGCACGCAGTGTGAAGCGGAAGGTTTCCGCCATATTACCTGGTATCTTGATCGCCCGGATGTGCTGGCGCGTTTCACCACCACCATTATTGCGGATGCCGCACGCTATCCTTATTTGCTGTCAAACGGCAATAAGCTGGAGAGCGGACGCCATGAAGATGGCCGCCATTGGGTGAAGTGGCAGGATCCTTTCCCGAAACCCTGCTACCTGTTTGCGCTGGTGGCCGGAGATTTTGACGTACTACGCGACAGTTTTACCACCCGTTCGGGCCGCGATGTGGCGCTGGAAATCTTTGTCGACCGCGGCAATCTCGATCGCGCCGACTGGGCGATGACGTCACTGAAAGCCAGCATGAAGTGGGATGAAGAGCGCTTCAATCTTGAGTACGACCTCGACATCTTTATGATCGTCGCGGTGGATTTCTTCAACATGGGTGCGATGGAGAATAAAGGCCTCAACGTCTTTAACTCCAAATACGTGCTGGCAAAAGCCGAAACGGCCACCGACAAAGATTATCTCGGTATTGAAGCGGTTATCGGTCACGAATATTTCCATAACTGGACCGGTAACCGCGTGACCTGCCGCGACTGGTTCCAGCTTAGCCTGAAAGAAGGGCTAACGGTGTTCCGCGATCAGGAGTTCAGTTCAGACCTGGGCTCACGCGCGGTTAATCGTATCGATAACGTGCGTGTGATGCGCGGCGCGCAGTTTGCGGAAGATGCCAGCCCGATGGCGCATCCGATCCGCCCGGATCAGGTGATCGAGATGAACAACTTCTACACCTTAACGGTGTACGAGAAAGGTTCGGAAGTGATCCGCATGATGCACACTCTGCTGGGCGAAGAGAATTTCCAGAAAGGGATGCAGCTGTACTTCGAACGCCATGATGGTAGCGCTGCAACCTGTGATGATTTCGTGCAGGCGATGGAAGATGCGTCGAATGTCGATCTGTCTCAGTTCCGTCGCTGGTACAGCCAGGCGGGTACGCCGATCCTGACGGTACGCGATGACTACAATCCTGAGCTGGAGCAGTACACGCTGCACGTCACGCAACGTACGCCAGCCACCGCCGAGCAGAAAGAGAAGCTGCCGCTGCACATTCCGCTGGATATCGAGCTGTATGATAATGAAGGCAACGTGATCCCGCTGCAGCACAACGGTCATCCGGTGCATCATGTGCTGAATGTTACCGAAGAGTTCCAGACCTTCATCTTCGACAAGGTGTATTTCCAGCCGGTGCCCTCACTGCTGCGCGAATTCTCCGCGCCGGTGAAGCTTGACTACAAATGGAGCGATGCGCAGCTCACCTTTCTGATGCGTCACGCACGCAACGATTTTGCCCGCTGGGATGCGGCGCAAAGCCTGCTGGCAACCTACATTCGCCTGAACGTCGCACGTCATCAGCAGGGCCAGCCGCTGTCGCTGCCGCTGCATGTCGCCGATGCGTTCCGCGCGGTGCTGCTGGATGAGCAGGGCGATCCGGCGCTGAAAGCGTTGATTCTTTCGCTGCCGTCTGAGAATGAAATTGCTGAACTGTTTGATGTCATCGATCCCCTGGCCATTGCTGCGGTGCGCGATGCGCTGGTGCGTACGCTCGCCACTGAGTTAAATGACGAGTTCTTTGCGCTCTATCTGGCCAACCAAAGTAGCGAATATAAAATTGAGCATGCAGAAATTGGCAAGCGCACGTTGAAAAATGTCTGCCTCGGTTATCTGGCCTTTGCCGATGCTGCCCAAGCGGACAAATTGGTGCAGGCGCAATATCAGCAGGCGAACAACATGACCGATGCGTTAGCAGCGCTGTCCGCGGCAGTTGCAGCAAATCTGCCATGCCGCGATACGCTGCTGGCCGCTTACGACGAGCGCTGGCATCAGGATGGTTTGGTGATGGACAAATGGTTTGTGCTGCAAGCCACCAGCCCGGCGGCGGACGTGCTGAGCAAGGTGCGCGAACTGCTGCATCACCGCTCGTTCACCATGGGCAACCCGAACCGTATTCGTTCGCTGATTGGTGCATTTGCTTCCGCTAATCCGGCGGCATTCCACGCCAAAGATGGCAGCGGTTATCAGTTCCTGGTGGAGATGTTGACCGATCTCAATACGCGCAATCCGCAAGTTGCTGCGCGCATGATCGAGCCATTAATTCGTCTGAAACGTTACGATGCCGATCGTCAGGCGCTGATGCGTAAGGCGCTGGAGACGTTGAAAGGGCTGGATAAGCTGTCGGGGGATTTGTACGAGAAGATCACGAAGGCATTGAACGCTTAATCATAGTGGTCGCCATGAATGGCGACCCTACGCGGATTTTACCGGGTGCGCATTTATGCGCACCTTTTTCAACTCTGCTGCGCAAACTTCAGCGGCTGCTCCGATGAACCCCGTTTCATCACGCGATCCAGCACTTCGGCTTCAAGTTCCGCCAGACGCGCAGAGCCGCGACGGCGCGGACGCGGCAAGTCGACGATCAAATCCAGACCAATCTTTCCTTCTTCAATCAGCAAAACGCGATCGGCGATGGCGACGGCTTCGCTGACATCGTGCGTCACCAGCAGCACGGTAAAGTTATGCTGCTGCCACAAGGACTCAATCAAGCCCTGCATTTCAATACGCGTTAACGCATCCAGCGCCCCCAGCGGCTCATCAAGCAGCAGCAAACCGGGACGATGAATCAACGCACGCGCCAGCGCCACGCGCTGTTTCTGGCCACCGGACAATGCTGCCGGCCACTCGTTAGCACGATCGGCAAGGCCAACGGCCTCCAGCGCTTCCAGGGCGGCGGCTCGCCATTCGCGACCTTTTAGCCCGAGCCCAACGTTATCAATCACCTTTTTCCACGGCAGCAGACGTGAATCCTGGAACATCAAACGCGTATCTTCACGTGCTTGCGATAACGGCGCGTTGCCCGCCAGCAGCGCACCGCGCGTAGTCGATTCCAGGCCAGCTAATAGGCGCAGCAGGGTACTTTTACCGCAGCCGCTGCGACCCACCACCGCGACAAATTGCCCGGACGGAATATGCAGATCAATATTGTTCAGGATGGTGCGATCGCCATATTGCTTGCTGACACCATTCACACCAACCGGCGTACCGCGATTCAAACGCGCCGGATTTAGGGTTGCGTTGCTCATGCGTTCTCCTTTAATTGGTAAGCCGGATGCCAGCGCAGCCACACGCGCTCAAGCAGTTGTGCCGCGACGTCGGCCAATTTGCCGAGCAGGGCATAGAGAATGATGGCTACCACCACCACATCGGTTTGCAGGAATTCGCGGGCATTCATCGCCAGATAACCGATGCCGGAGTTGGCTGAAATGGTTTCGGCCACAATCAGCGTCAACCACATCAGGCCAAGAGCAAAACGCACGCCAACCATAATAGAAGGTAGCGCACCCGGCAGAATGACCTGAATGAACAGGCTCCAGCCGGATAAACCATAGCTACGCGCCATCTCCACCAGGCCACGGTCAATATTACGAATACCGTGATACGTGTTCAGGTAAATTGGAAACAGGGTGCCGAGGGCCACGAGAAAAATTTTTGCGGATTCGTCGATGCCGAACCACAAAATGACCAGCGGGATCAGCGCCAAATGCGGCACGTTACGCAGCATCTGTACGGAAGTATCCAACAGGCGTTCACCCACACGTGATGTGCCGGTGATTAATCCCAGAATCAAACCAATGGAGCCGCCGATGGCAAAACCAATGGCGGCGCGCCAGCTGCTGATGGCCAGGTTCTGCCACAGCTCACCGCTCACCGTCAGTTTCCAGAAGGTGATGAGGATATTTTCCGGCGACGGCAAAATACGCGTCGACAGCCAACCCACCTGCGATGCCAGTTGCCACAACGCGATCAGCACCACCGGTAACACCCAGGGCAGCACGGCATTACCCAGCTGTTTTTTTACGTTTGCCATCCTCGGCTCCTTTAGCTCTGCGACACTTTTTGCGGCGTGAAATCATGGGCTACCGCTTCGCCGTGCGCCTGCATCACACGCGGCTGTGGCACTTGCGGAATCGCCAGATCGAGGTGCGGGAACAGCAGCTCACCCACGCGATAAGCTTCTTCCAGATGCGGATAGCCAGAGAGAATAAAGGTTTCGATGCCGAGATCGCTGTACTCCTGCATGCGTGCCGCCACGGTTGGGCCATCGCCCACCAGCGCCGTGCCTGCGCCACCACGAACCAGGCCAACACCGGCCCACAGATTCGGGCTGATCTCCAGCTTATCGCGCCGGCCACCGTGAAGTGCGGCCATGCGCTGCTGTCCAACCGAATCGGTACGCGCAAATGCGGCTTGCGCTTTGGCAATGGTGGCATCGTCGAGATGGGCGATGAGGCGGTCCGCTGCTTGCCAGGCTTCTTCATTGGTTTCACGCACAATCACATGCAGGCGAATGCCGAAGCGGACGGTGCGTCCCTGCGCGGCGGCTTTGGCACGCACTTGTTCAATCTTCTCCTTTACTAACGCCGGCGGCTCGCCCCAGGTGAGATAAACATCCACCTGCTCGGCGGCCAGATCCTGTGCCGCATCCGACGATCCGCCAAACCACAGCGGCGGACGCGGTTGCTGCACCGGCTTAAACATCAGGCGCGCACCGCGCACTTTGACGTGCTTGCCATCGTAATCGACGGTTTCACCTTCCGAAACGCGACGCCAGACGCGAGTAAATTCGGCAGACTCTTCATAGCGTTCACGGTGATCGAGAAACACGCCATCGCCAGCAAGCTCTTCCGGATCGCCGCCGGTCACCAGATTAAACAGCGCACGGCCATTCGACAGCCGATCGAGCGTGGCCGCCTGACGCGCCGCCTGAGTCGGCGAAATCACCCCCGGGCGCAGCGCCACCAGGAAACGCAGACGCTGGGTGACCGGGATTAATGAAGCCGCCACCAGCCAGGCATCTTCACAGGAGCGGCCGGTGGGAATCAGCACCCCGCCGAAGCCGAGACGATCTGCCGCCTGGGCAATCTGTTGCAGGTAACCATGATCAACCGGGCGCGCGCCTTCCGCGGTGCCAAGATAGTGACCATCGCCGTGAGTCGGGAGAAACCAAAATACGGATACGCTCATGATTAATTTCCTTTCGGCTGGGCAGATTGTGGCTGCCAGATGCGGTCAGCGATATTCACTTTCACCGGCATCAGATGATTGGCATAAAACAGATCGGCCGTTTGCTGTTGGGCCTGCGCGGTATGGGCGCTGACCGGCGTAATAGTGGTAGGCGGACGATGGTCGAGATAGCTGGCAATGACCGGTTTCGGCAAGCCCATCGCCTGTGCCAGTAAATCAATACTTTGGTCGCGTTGGCTGCGGGTTAATGCATCGGCATCGCTGAAGGTATTCAACACGTGCTGTACGAATGCCCCGTTCGCCTCGGTGTATTTGCGCGTCGCTAAATAGAAGGAGCCGGTTTGATTGAGTTTGCTGCCGTCAACCAGCACGCGTACGTTGCCTTGCAGCAGGGCAGCCGAGTAGTAGGGATCCCAAATCGCCCAGGCATCCACGTCACCTTGCTGGAACGCGGCGCGCGCGTCGGCGGGAGTCAGATAGGTTGGCTGAATGTCTTTAAAACTCAGCCCAGCTTGCTCCAGTGCGCGCAACAGCAGGTTGTGCGAGCTGGAGCCTTTCTGGAATGCCACTTTGCGGCCTTTGAGGTCGGCTACGCTGTGAATCGGGCTGTCCTTTGGCACCAGAATCACTTCTGCCTGCGGTTTAGGCGGCTCGGAGCCGACGTAAAGTAGATCCGCACCGGCGGCCTGCGCAAACAGCGGTGGAATATCGCCGGTACTGCCTAAATCAATACTGTCGACGTTGAGCGCTTCCAGCATCTGCGGGCCAGCCGGGAATTCCACCCATTTAATTTGCGTGTGTGGAAAACGCTGCTCCAGTAGCTTATGGCTTTTCGCTAATACCATGCTCACTGAACCTTTCTGATAACCGATGCGCAGTTGCTCGGGAGCATCAGCGGCGTGTGCAGTAATGCTTAAAGAGAGCAGAGCGACCATCGCTGGCATCAGCCAGCCCGTTACTATCCGTTTCATAACGCTTCCTTTATACCGCTTGTGCATAGGGTTGGTGGCGACGATGCAGCGCGTGCCAGAACGTATCTAACGCTTCATCTATACGTTGTGACAGCAGCGGATCTAACTGTGGTTGACGATCGTAATGGGTAATCTGCACATCCGTTGCAAATACGCCGTGCAGAACTTCCTGCGCCTTGAGCGCGTTGAGCACCGGCTTAAGCGCGTAATCAACCGCGAGCAAATGGGAAGCGCTGCCGCCGCTGGCCAGTGGCAGCACCACTTTATGCTCCAGCGCGCGCTCAGGTAGCAAGTCGAGCAGCGTTTTCAGCGCCCCTGAAAATGATGCTTTATAAATAGGTGTGGCGACGATTAAGCCGTCCGCCAGCGCTAAATCGGCTTTTAGAGCAGCTAATGCTGGAGAATCAAAACGCGCGTAGAGCAAATCTTCAGGCTGAAAGTTGTGAATATTCCACGGGATCACCTCAACACCGCGTGCTTCCAGCGCGTGCTGGCAGAGGCTTAGCAGCGCAGTAGAGCGTGAAGGGAAGCGAGGGCTGCCCGCCAGCGTAATAACCCGCATGGTCACTCCTTATAACTGAAAGTTATTGATTATCTGATATTCAGAACTGATAGCTTCAATACTGTCAGAGCAGGGGGGATGGCTTAAATGATTTATCCGGCAATCAAAAGGTGGAAAATGCAAAAAGAATAAGAGGGGATAAAAACAAGTCAGTTTTCAGCGCATACGCATTTACGATTAGTCTTAAAACCCGCCGTTAAGTCCATTAGCATTGATTACAAACCATGATTTAAAAACCGTTTTACCGTTACGCTTAACCCTGAACTGCGCGTCGGATGTAATTGTAACTGCGGTTACGTTTGGTCAAATTTGTCCTGTATTGGACAGCGAAATAGATTCAAGAGGAAATGTTGCTGAGCAACGTTAAAAAACAGTGTTAAATCAATTGAAGAACGCGTTTTTAAACGACGCTTTTATCTTCCAGGCAAAAAAGGTGCCGCAAAGGCTATCTCTTTATTTTTTATTAAGTAAACCCTCGTAAGATTTTCCGTGAAAAAATGTGTGTCATTATTCGCTGAGATGACACAAAGCTTAAGAGTGGTAATGTTTTTTTACGAAATCAAAGCGAAGTGTTTAGAGGGGGTAATGTATCTGCATTGATTTATTTTTCTTAATTATGATTGGTCCTGTGATTTAAAATAACAATCTGCTTAACTGAGAGCGAAATCAAAACTCTTGCCGTTTATATTGCGTTTAAATAATTGGCGTAATGTTTTATGCCGTGATGTCGGCAGCTTAAGACTTGCTTTTTTCTATCTACTCCAGGAAAGGTTTATGGCTAAAATCCTATTATCCATCATTATCCCTACCTACAACGTAGAGAATTATATTGTCGAGTGTGTGGATTCGTTATTGAAGCAAAAGGGGGCGTCCAGTGAGATCATTATTGTTAATGATGGTTCTACCGATGGCACGCTGGCTTTGGTGGAGCAGCACTATGGGCATCTACCGCAGGTAAAAATTATTACCACACGTAATGGCGGAGCCGGTAAAGCGCGTGATATCGGGTTAGATGCAGCACTCGGAGAATTTGTATTCTTCTGTGATCCCGATGATATCGTCGCCGACGGTTTCCTGGCTGAACTGCAGCAGGTTTATCAGGCACATCCGGAAATTGACCTGTTCTGCTTTAGCTCACAAATGTTTGAAGATGGACACCGTGAGCGCATCCGGCCCAAAGTGCGCCACGAGGTTTTTGGTCTGCAGCCGCCGCAAAAAGTCCTCTCAAGCCTGCTGCGTAATGGCTCGTACACTTCCGCAGCGTGGAACTATGCGCTGAAAAAGAGTGTGGCAACCCAGTATGATTTACGCTTTGTCGACCGCGTCCACGAAGATCACAAATACACGCTGTCTGCATTTGTCCGCGCTCGTCATGCATGGGTGAGTAAGCATGTTTATTACTACCAGCGGGTGCGAAACGGCTCATTAACTAACAGCCGCAAGAGTGAAGAGTACTTCCTACAGCGCTATAACGCCTTTATGCACGCTTTTAGTACGCTCAAGCATGCACTTGATACATCGCCGGCCAGCAAAGCGCTGGAGAAAGACTATCTCATGCACTCTTTCCGGTTGATGATTTATCTCTCGCTTTATAACGGTACGCCTGTACCTGAATATGTTATTAATGCCATTCGCTTTATGGGTGGGCAGCATGAGCCAGCAAATATTAAAGAGTGGTTGTTAATCAATCGGCCGCAAATATTTATCATGCTGCAAAATTTAAAAGTGACGAAAGAGTTGAAACGTGCCGCCTGATTCGTGATTATTCCATCAGTAACAAATAATGGTAGAAGCAGAAAGTGAATAGCGTTAATTGCATCTGTATGTAAAAAAGATCGTCACTTCTGCAAACTCTGTTACAGATGATGTTTGCCTCATATGCAGGCCACTTTTGATAATAAAAAGGTGGCCTGTTTTTTAGGATAACCGAAATAAGCGATTTACGGCTTGTAAACTAAGATTAGTTACTCGCCTCAGCACCACTGATAAATTTAAGATTAAGTCTGGTAGGCAGCTATGTTGTTCTGTGTCAGTCTTAGTTTTTCAGCTAATTTTTAGACGCCGCCATACTTATGTCAATAAAACGTAACGCGATTGCCAACTATGTTGGTCAGATTTACCTGACGCTATCGGGTATTCTGGTTGTACCGCTCTATATTCAACATTTGGGCATGGAGGCTTACGGTTTAGTCGGATTTTTTTCGATTTTATTAACCTGGCTTCAGCTATTAGACGCCGGTGTTTCAACCACCTTAATGCGGGAAGCGGCGCGTTATCGCGCTAATCAAGCCGAATTCATTTGGTTCCCTCCGCTGTTTGCCGCGCTGTCAAAATTCTTCCTGCTCTCAACGCTTGTACTGGTGGTCATTGGCTGGCTAGCAACACCGTGGATTGCACACAACTGGTTGGACGCACAGCACCTGCCTTCAGGTGATGTGGTTACTGCGGTTGCAATTATGGTGATTACTGCCGCGATACGCTGGCGGACCAGTCCTTATCGCAGCGTCATTGTCGGCTTTGAACATCAGGTATGGCTGAATGGTGTCAACCTGATCATCGTGACATTGCGCACCTTTGGCGCAGTGCTGGTGATTCAATTATTCTCCAACCCGGTGTTGAGCTTCTTTATATGGCAGCTGCTGGTCTCGATTGCCGAGGCGGCATGTCTTATCTACAAGTGCCTCCAATTGGTGCCGGCATCCGCGCGTAAAGAGAAACGTTCAGACCTTAAAGAGGTGTTAAAACCTTTTATTCGTTTTGCTCTGAGCGCCGCTTATGCCAGCGCAGTGTGGACGTTTATTTCGCAGATAGATCGCCTGGTTTTATCGAAAACCCTGCCGCTGAGTGAATACGGATCCTTTACCGTGGTCGCTACCGCGGCAACCGGCATTATTCTGTTGAGCAGCCCGATCATGCAGGCCATTGTGCCGCGTATGACGGGCATGAAAACCAAAAAAGAGGGCGATTCACAATCGCTAATCCTCTATCGCTATACCACGCAGGCGGTGTCCATCTTTATGGCGCCGCTTAGCATTACGATTGCCTGTTTCTCCGCCCCTCTGCTTTGGGCCTGGACGCAGAATACTCAGGTTGTCACTGAGATGTCGTTTGTTCTCAGCTTGTATGCGATAGGGAGCGGCGTGCAGGCGATTTGCGGTCTGCTTTATCATCTGCAATACGTTAATGGCAACCTTAAGCTGCATATCAAAGGTTTCTCCTGTTTTGCCATTGTGCTGGTGCCGCTGAATATCTGGGCGGCCATTCACTATGGGGCGCACGGCACGGGTTGGCTCTGGCTGGGTCAGAACGTCTTTTATCTGTTTGGCTGGGCGTGGCTGGTACATCGTCGCTTTGCACCGGGTATCCATTTCACCTGGTTGACGCGCGATGTGTTGCTGATTTGGCTGGTGGCGGGCGTTATCGTCGGCCTGGCAACCCTGCTACCGATTGCCTGGGACCAAAACCGCTGGCTCAATTTGCTGTGGCTGGGACTGATTGGCATGGTCAACCTTGCTGTATGCTGTCTGCTTCATAGTTTGGTCATCAAGCGTTTGCCGCGACCGTTTAATAAAGGCTTTAACGTTGAGGAAAGAGAATGATCGCACGGAATCACGCTGCATCCGCTGCAACCATCACGGTTATTGTCCCGAACTGGAACTGCGCACCCTGGCTGACGGAAGCGATGGCGTCACTGCTTGGACAATCCTCGCCACCCGAGCAGATCATCGTCATTGATGACGGTTCAACCGATAACAGTGTTGAGCTGCTGCGCGCCATGGCCGCCAAACATCCTGAAATCGTTCTGCTGCAAGCAGAGCGCGGGGGAGTAAGCGCCGCACGTAATCGCGGGCTGGAGATCGCTAGCGGTGACTTCATCTACTTTATGGATGCGGATGATTTCGTTGGCAACACGCTGTTCGCCGATTTCCGTAACGCCCTCGTGCAACATCCAGAGATGGAGATGTTCTGCTTTGGTGCCAAAATGTTCACTGATCTACCGGTTGAGCAGCGCGATTATCAGCTGTTTCATCAGCGCCGTATTAGCGGCGCCTTCGCGGGTGGCAGCGCAACGCTGCGCAAAATGATTGCCAACCAGTCGGCACATCGCGTGCTGTGGAGCAGCATCGTTTCACGCGCTCTGATTAAGCGTGTGGGCGTGCAGTTTCTGCCAATTCAGAACCATGAAGATGCGCCTTATATGTTTGCACTCTATATGCAGGCGAACACGGTGGTGCTCTCCAGTGAAAGCTATTACTTCAAACGCTTTATGGTCACGTCTTTGTCGCAGCGCAAAGCGACCTTTTCCTGGGTGGAGAATTACTTCATTGCGCGCGGCAACAGCGAGAGCTTTATGCAGCAGTGGGGCTTGCCCGCAGATGAGTCACTCCTTGATCGTTACTACGAACCGGTGATGTATGGCTGTCTGATTGAAATGCGCAAAAATAACATTGAGGTTCCGCAGGCGTGGCGCGTCACGATTGATCAGCTGATCCGCAAGGTGACGGGTGAAAGCAGGCGCATGAAATTGCAGTGGTATTACCCAACGTTGTACAACGGTTTGAAAGCCAGCCGCAGTTTGCTGGCGCGCTATACCGGCAAGCGCTGATTTCGATCAACTCTCCGTCTCTCAATAGAATTTACTTTTGCGCCAGAGCACCTTACCATTCTGGCGCACAAATTCCCGTGCACCCCGACTTCCCTGGTTCCCGTCATTGAGGAGAGTGCATGTTATATCCTATCGTCCGGCCGGCGCTGTTTAAGCTTGATCCTGAGCGAGCGCACGAACTCACCTTTCAGCAGCTGCGTTTTATCAGCGGTACGCCGCTTGAAGGGCTGATTCGCCAGTCGCTGCCATCACGTCCGGTTACCTGCATGGGATTGACGTTCCCGAATGCGCTCGGCTTAGCCGCCGGTCTCGACAAGAATGCCGAATGCATTGATGCCTTCGGCGCCATGGGCTTTGGTTTTGTCGAAGTCGGTACGGTGACACCCCTGGCGCAGCCTGGTAACGATAAGCCACGCATGTTCCGCCTGGTTGCCGCCGAGGGGATTATTAATCGCATGGGCTTTAATAATCACGGTGTTGATCATCTGATTGAGAACGTTAAAAAGTCGCGCTTTAAAGGCGTTCTTGGGATTAATATTGGCAAGAATAAAGACACGCCGGTAGAGAAGGGCAAAGACGATTATCTCATCTGCATGGAAAAGGTGTATGCCCATGCTGGTTATATCGCCATCAATATTTCCTCGCCAAACACCCCAGGATTACGCACGTTGCAATATGGCGAAGCGCTGGACGATCTTCTTTCTGCTATCAAATTAAAACAAAAAGAGCTGCAAGAACGCCATCTTAAATATGTGCCGGTGGCAGTAAAGATCGCGCCGGATCTTTCAGAAGAAGAATTGATTCAGGTTGCCGACAGTTTAGTGCGCCATGAAATTGATGGCGTGATTGCCACCAATACGACGCTCGATCGCTCGCTGGTGACTGGTCTGAAATATGCTGAGGAGATGGGAGGATTAAGTGGTCGTCCGGTCCAGTCGCGCAGCACTGAAGTGATTCGCCGCTTGTCGCAAGAGCTTCAGGGCCGCTTACCCATTATTGGCGTCGGCGGTATTGATTCCCTGGTTGCAGCACGCGAGAAAATCGCCGCAGGTGCAACGTTGGTGCAGATATACTCCGGATTCATTTATAAAGGCCCGGGTTTAATTAAAGATATCGTGACTCACCTCTAAGACATTTCCCACTTTACTGCGCCGAGGGGTTTATTTATCCCTTCGGCTCGTTTATATTTTGTCCTGCTGGTGTATTTTTCAGCCTTTTCTCAGATTTACTTTTTCTAATTTAGCGCTATTTAGCGCAGCGAAAAACTACAGGGCAGATCATGAAAATCAAACCTGATGACAACTGGCGTTGGTATTTTGACGCAGAGCATGACCGTATGATGCTGGATTTAGCCGATGGCATGTTATTTCGCTCGCGCTTCTCACGCAAAATGCTTACGCCCGATGCGTTTAATGTCAGCGGTTTCTGCGTTGATGACGCCGCGCTCTATTTTACCTTTGAAGAGCGTTGCCGTCAGAGTGGATTAAAAGGCGATCAGCGTGCTGAATTAGTATTAAATGCGCTGGTGGCGAGCCGTTTTCTTAAACCCTTAATGCCGAAAAGCTGGCATTTTACCAATCATGCGCACAGCTGGCAGCCTGCTGCGGGCGAAATGGTTGCTGTAACCCTGGCGGATAGCGGTGAACAGGCGCAGTTATTTGTGGTTGAAAGCGGTGAGAATGCGGCGCTGTGCTTATTAGCGCAAAACGCGTTAACCGTGGCAGGGAAGGGCATGCAGCTAGGTGATGCGATTAAGATCATGAACGATCGTTTGCGTCCGCAGCAGCAGGAACAAACCGCCCACTTTGCGCGGGCGGTTTAATTACTTCAGGCCAGTTCGATATCGCCAGCGGGAATACAGCTGCAGCTTAGAATGGTGCCATCGGCACGCACCGCGCTTTTCTTTAACGCCTTCACTTCACCTGCAACCAGTGTGACTTTGCAGCTGCCGCAAATACCGGCGCGGCAAGAGTAGGGAATACGAAATCCCTGCATCTCCAATTGTTCCAGCAACACCTGCTGATTATCACCGTTAAAGGCAGTGCCCTGATAATCAATAGTGACTGCGCGGTGGCTAGTGGTGGTTGGCGCCAGCGTCTCAACCACGGCGCCTGAGCCGTAAGCACGTGGCGACTGTTGCTGCAGAATCGTGACCGTATCGCCCACGCGAATAATGCCGCTATTCATCGCAATCAAATTCAGGCCGAAATCAATATCCCCGCTGCCATCCTGCGCGCTACGAAAACCTTGCAACGTGGTGAGCGGTTCGCCATCAGGATGTTTGCGTCCGCTTTCGGTACCCACGGTGGTGAACACGCAGCGACTGCACGGCTTGGGCATCTCAAAGACGATCTCGCCAATTTGCAGGCGTTTCCAGCTGTCCTCTTCCCATGCCGCCGCGCCGCTAACCACCAAATTGGGGCGGAACTGCTCAACGCGCACGCTGGCCGGGCAGCGCTGTTGCAGATCCTGCAGCGACGCCATATTCACCAGCAGGAAGGGAAAACCGTCGGCAAAACTCAGCGGCACATGATCAAATCGCTTCACTCGACGCGTGGGTTCTACACCGGTCCAGCGCAGCTGCACCGGACGCGGGAAGAACGCACTTAACCAGCTATTTATCTCGTCGGGCGCGATACGCGCGGTGAAATGGTTGCCCCACACTTCGGTTGGCGCCTGCTCAGGAGTGAAGTCGGCAAAGCGGATCAGCGCTTGTGTTCCATCGGGTGCCTGAAGAAACAGGCCGTCCGGCAGCAGCGCAGGCGTGAAGCGCACCATTTCTGGATATTGACGCGCGGTTACAAAGGTTCCATCCAGTTCAGTCACCATGAAGATGCGATCAAAGGCCAGACCGCTCTCCAGCACCTGCGCATGCGACAACTGCAGGCCGCGCATTGATTTAACGGGATGAATAAAAAGGCGAGATAACGTGATCATAGCGTTCCCGGTAAAGGTATTCGGCAAAAAGAAGCTAACTTTATGACATAGCACGCTGATTCGCTATAATGCGCAGCAATTTAAGCAAGAGTAAAAAGTGACGATATGAATTCTCTGTTTGCCAGTACGGCGCGTGGGCTCGAAGAGCTGTTGAAAAGTGAGCTGGACGCGCTGGGTGCGCAGGATTTGCAGGTGGTGCAGGGCGGCGTCCACTTTCAGGCCGACGACCGCGTAATGTACCAAAGCCTGCTGTGGAGCCGTTTGGCTTCGCGCATTTTGCTGCCGCTGGGAGAATTTGGCGTCTGGAGCGATCTCGATCTCTACGTGGGTGCGCAAAGTATTCCGTGGACCGACATGTTCGATAGCAACACCAGTTTTGCCATCCATTTTAGCGGCACCAACGAGGTGATCCGCAATAGCCAGTTTGGCGCGCTGCGCATTAAAGATGCCATCGTCGATAGCTTTACGCGTCAGGGGCTGGAACGTCCAAGCGTCGACCGTGAGCAGCCGGGCATTCGTATCAATGCGTGGCTGAATAAAGATCGCGTCAGTATCGCCCTGGATCTAAGCGGTGATTCACTGCATCAGCGTGGCTACCGCCAGCAAACGGGCGCCGCCCCGCTGAAAGAAACGTTAGCCGCGGCAATCGTAATGCGTTCCGGCTGGCAGAGCAGCACGCCACTGGTCGATCCGATGTGTGGCTCCGGCACGCTGCTGCTGGAAGCAGCGCTGATCGCCTGCGATCGTGCGCCAGGCTTACTGCGTACCCATTGGGGCTTTCATCGCTGGAAAAAACACAATCAGGCGATATGGCAAGACGTTCACGCTGCAGCAAAAGAGCGTGCTCGCGTGGGAACCGCTGCCGCGACGGCCCGTTTCTTTGGTTATGACAACGACAGCCGCGTGCTGGAGTCCGCGCGTGCCAATGCTCGTCGTGCAGGCGTGTTCGAGCTGTTCACCTTCACGCAGCAGGACGTGATCAAGCTGAAAAATCCGCTGGCCGGGCAGGACATTACCGGTACGGTATTGAGCAACCCGCCATACGGTGAGCGTCTGGAAAGTGAACCGGCGCTGATCGCGCTGCATAGCCAGCTTGGCCGCATCATGAAGCAGAATTTTGGCGGCTGGAATCTGTCCTTATTCAGCGCATCGCCCGAGCTATTAAGCTGCCTGCAACTGCGCGCCGATCGCCAGTTCAAAGCCAAAAATGGCCCGCTGGAGTGTGTGCAGAAAAATTATCAGCTGGCCGCAACCAGTGGCGAAGGCAGCGCGCAGATTGCCGAAGATTTTGCTAATCGTCTGCGTAAGAACCTGAAGAAGCTGGAAAAGTGGGCGCGTCAGTCGAATATCGACTGCTACCGTCTGTATGATGCCGATCTGCCCGAGTACAACGTGGCGGTCGATCGCTACGCCGATTGGGTGGTGATTCAGGAATACGCGCCGCCGAAAACCGTGGATGCGAACAAAGCGCGTCAGCGTTTATTCGATGTCATCAGCGCCACGCTGAGCGTGCTGGAGATTCCGGCCAATCGTCTGGTGATGAAAACGCGCGAGCGTCAGAAAGGCAAAAGTCAGTATCAAAAGCTGGGCGAGAAGGGCGATTTCTTCGAAGTGCAGGAATTTGATGCGCGCCTGCTGGTTAATCTCACCGATTATCTGGATACTGGCCTGTTCCTCGATCACCGTATCGCGCGCCAGATGCTGGGTAAAATGAGCGCAGGCAAAGATTTCCTTAACCTGTTTGCTTATACCGGCACCGCCAGCGTACACGCCGGCCTGGGCGGGGCGAAGACCACCACCACGGTGGATATGTCGCGCACCTATCTGGAGTGGGCTGAGCGCAACCTGCGTCTGAACGGGTTGACCGGACGTCAGCATCGGCTGATGCACGCAGATTGTCTAAGCTGGCTGCGTGAGAGTGATGAGCAGTTCGATTTAATATTTATCGATCCGCCGACGTTTTCTAACTCTAAGCGCATGGAAGATGATTTCGACGTGCAGCGCGACCATATGATGCTGATGCAGAATCTGAAACGTCTGCTGCGTCGCGGTGGCACCATTATGTTCTCTAACAATAAGCGCGGCTTCAAAATGGATCTCGACGGTTTAGCTCGTCTGGGTCTGCAGGCGCAGGAAATTACCCAAAAAACGCTGTCGCAGGATTTCGCGCGCAACCGTCAAATTCACAACTGCTGGCTGGTTAGCCACGCCGGTAAGGAATAAGTTTTATGTCACTGATCAGTATCCATGGCGCTTACCTCTCATTCAGCGATGCGCCGCTGTTGGATAACACCGAGCTGCATATCGAAGAAGGCGAACGCGTCTGTCTGGTAGGTCGTAACGGCGCCGGTAAATCGACGCTGATGAAAATTATCAACGGCGAACAGCCGCTGGATGACGGCCGCATCATTTATGAGCAGGATTTGGTGGTGGCGCGTCTGCAACAGGATCCGCCGCGTAATATTACCGGTTCTGTTTACGACTTCGTCGCAGAAGGCGTGGCCGAGCAGGCTGAACATCTCAAGGCTTATCACGCTATTTCCCATCTGGTGATGGAAGACCCGAGCGAGAAGAATCTTAACGAAATGGGCCGCCTGCAAACCATTCTCGATCATCAGAATCTGTGGCAGCTGGATAGCCGCATCAATGATGTGTTACAGCAGATTGGTCTTGATGCCGATACCGAGTTGTCTTCGCTCTCAGGCGGCTGGCTTCGTAAAGCAGCACTCGGTCGTGCGTTGGTGAGCAACCCGCGCGTACTGATGCTTGACGAGCCCACTAACCACCTTGATATCGAAACCATCGACTGGCTGGAAACTTTTTTAAAGACTTTCACCGGCAGCATTGTCTTCATCTCGCATGACCGTTCGTTTATCCGCAACATGGCGACGCGTATTGTCGATCTCGATCGCGGCAAGCTGGTTTCATGGCCGGGCAATTACGATCTGTTCCTGACCGGCAAAGAAGAAGCGCTGCGCGTGGAAGAGATGCAGAACGCCGAGTTTGATCGCAAATTGGCGCAGGAAGAAGTGTGGATCCGCCAGGGCATCAAAGCGCGTCGTACGCGTAACGAAGGCCGCGTGCGCGCCCTGAAAGCGCTGCGTAACGAGCGTTCGGCGCGCCGTGAGGTGATGGGCAAAGCCAACATGCAAGTCGGCGAAGCAGCCCGTTCAGGCAAAATCGTATTTGAGATGGAAGATGTCAATTACAGCGTGGGTGGCAAAATCCTGGTAAAAGACTTCTCTACTCAGGTACAGCGCGGCGACAAAATCGCCCTGATTGGCCCGAACGGCTGCGGTAAAACCACCTTGCTGCGCCTGATGCTGGATCAGTTGAAGGCCGATAGCGGCCGCGTGCATTGTGGCACCAAGTTGGAAATTGCTTACTTCGACCAGCACCGTGCTGAGCTGGATCCGGATCGTACCGTCATGGATAACCTCGCTGAAGGTAAGCAGGAAGTGATGGTTAACGGTAAACCGCGTCACGTGCTTGGCTATCTGCAAGACTTCCTGTTCCATCCGAAACGCGCCATGACGCCGGTGCGTGCGTTGTCCGGTGGTGAGCGTAACCGCCTGCTGCTGGCGCGTCTGTTCCTGAAGCCAAGCAACCTGCTGATCCTCGATGAACCGACCAACGACCTCGACGTCGAAACGCTGGAACTGCTGGAAGAGCTGGTGGATGGTTATCAGGGCACCGTGATGCTGGTGAGCCACGATCGTCAATTCGTTGACAACACCGTAACTGAGTGCTGGATTTTTGAGGGCAACGGCGAGATCGGCACCTTTGTAGGTGGCTATCACGATGCGCAACAGCAGCGCGCTGCCTACAAACAGCTGAAATCCGCGCCAGTAAAATCAGCCCCGGCGGCCAAATCGGTAGAGAAAAATGATGCCGCCAAACGTTCCGCCAGCAAGCTAAGCTATAACCTGGCACGGGAACTGGAACAGCTGCCGCAAAAGCTGGAACAGCTGGAAACACGCATCGGTGAGCTGCAAGCCAAAATGAGTCACCCGGACTTCTTCAGCCAGCCACATGATAAAACCCAACCGGTGCTGGATGCGTTAGCGCAGACAGAACAGGAACTGGAAGTGGCGTTTGAGCGTTGGGAAGAGCTGGAAGCGCTGAAGAACGGCGCATAATTGGAAGGAGTCAGCATGTGTGCAGCGGATCAGGCGCATCAGTGGAGTCTCTGTCCACAGTGTGATTTAACAGTAAAGCTGCCCGCAGTACCGGTAGGCAGCCGTGCGCGTTGCCCGCGTTGCCATACAACGCTGTTGGCCAACTGGCAGGAGCCGCGCAGACGACCTACCGGTTATGCCATCTCAGCGTTATTTATGCTGGTGCTGGCCAATCTGTTTCCTTTCATCAATATGCACGTGGCGGGATTAAGCAGCCAGATATCGCTGCTTGAAATCCCGCAGGTGATGGAACGCGAAGATTATCGCAGCCTGGCAACGCTGTTTCTGCTGTTTGTACAGGGAATTCCTGCCTTCTGCATGATCACCATTATCCTGCTGGTGAATAACGTACGCATGCCGCATAACCTGCGACTTGGCCTTGCGCGTATTTTGTTCCAGCTGCGTAGCTGGGGCATGGCTGAAATTTTTATGGCAGGCGTGTTGGTCAGCTTCGTTAAGCTGATGGCGTATGGCGAGATCGGCCTTGGCAGCAGTTTCTGGCCATGGTGTTTGTTCTGCGTGCTGCATCTGCGTGCGTTTCAATGTGTCGATCGCCGTTGGGTTTGGCAGCGCATCGATCCTATGCCGCCGTTATCAACGTTGCCGCAGGCCGGTATCAGCGGCCTGAAGCAAGGTTTGCGCAGCTGTCCATGCTGTACTGCCATTTTGCCTGCTGACCAACTTGCTTGCCCACGTTGTGGGGTGAAAGCGCATGCGCGCCGCAAGCACAGTTTGCAATGGACGTTGGCGCTGCTCATCACCTCGGTGATGCTTTACATTCCCTCCAATATTATGCCGATCATGGTGACCGAAACGCTCGGCTCGCAATATCCCTCGAACATTATGGCCGGGGTAATTTTGTTGTGGAGCGATGGATCCTGGCCGGTAGCGCTGGTGATCTTTATCGCCAGTATTATGGTGCCGTCGCTGAAAATGCTAGCGATTGCCTGGCTGTGCTGGCACGGCAGCGGACGAGGCGGGCGTGACGATGAAAAAATGCACCTGGTTTATGAGGTGGTTGAATTTGTTGGCCGCTGGTCAATGATTGATGTGTTTGTAATCGCCGTTCTCTCTGCGCTGGTGCGCATGGGAAGGCTGATGAGTGTGTATCCTGCGCCGGGCGCGCTGCTGTTTGCTATGGTGGTGATTCTCACCATGTTTGCAGCAATGACCTTTGATCCGCGCCTGCTTTGGGATCGACAACGGGAAACTGAACGTAAGGAGCCGCGTCTTGACGGACAACCATCACGAGACTGCTAAAGTCGACCAGATTAAACGCTGGTCACCAGTCTGGATTGTACCCATCGTTACGCTGTTAATCGGCGGATGGATTCTATTTTATCACTTCAGTCATCAAGGCCCGGAAGTGACGCTGATTACCGAGAATGCTGAAGGTATTGAGGCCGGCAAAACCACGATTAAAAGCCGCAGCGTTAATGTTGGCGTGGTGGAGAGCGCGGTGCTCACCGACGATCTGCATCACGTAGAAATCAAAGCGCGACTTAACTCCGGCATGGAAAAACTGCTGCAAGGTGACAGCGCATTTTGGGTGGTGAAGCCGCAGATTGGACGTGAAGGCGTTACCGGTCTCGGCACGCTACTCTCTGGCGCCTATATTGAGCTGCAGCCGGGTTCCAAAGGTGATAAACCTGAACGCTACCAGCTGCTGGATGCGCCACCTTTAGCACCGCCGGATGCCAAAGGCATTCGCGTGACGCTTGACAGTAAAAAAGCCGGTCAGCTTAATGCGGGCGATCCGGTGCTGTTCCGTGGCTATCGCGTCGGCTCGGTAGAGACCAGTAACTTTGATACCGATAAACGCATGATGACCTATCAGCTGTTTATTGCTGCGCCATACGATCGACTGATCACCACCAATGTCCGTTTCTGGAAAGATAGTGGTATTGCGGTGGATATGTCCGCGTCCGGTATGCGAGTGGAAATGGGATCGCTCACCACGCTGTTTAGCGGGGGCGTCAGCTTTGACGTGCCGGACGGCGCTGAATTGGGTCGAGCTGCGGAGAACAAAGCGGAATATCATCTGTTCGACGATCAACGCAGTATTCAGGATTCGCTGTATACCAGTCATACCGATTTCCTGCTGTTCTTCACCGATTCGATTCGCGGTTTGCAGGTGGGAGCACCGGTTGAGTTCCGCGGTATTCGCCTGGGTACGGTGTCGCAGGTACCGTATATGATTCCTGGCGTTAACCAGGCGCTGAATAATGACTACCGTGTGCCGGTGTTGATTCGTATTGAGCCGGATCGCTTTGTTAATCGTCTGGGTGGCGATTTCAATCTCGAGCAGCATCTGCAGGAAGGCAAAAAACGCGGCCTGCGTGCCACGCTGAAAACCGGCAATCTTTTGTCAGGTGCACTGTTCGTCGATCTTGATTTCTACGACAACGCCCCAGCCTATAAAGGGCCAAATGCTGTCGCAGGTTTAGAAGTGATCCCAACCGTTAGCGGTGGTCTGGCGCAGATTCAGCAGAAACTGATGGCGGCACTGGATAAGATTAACGGCTTGCCACTCAATCCTCTGCTTAACGAAGCGACCGGGACGTTGAAAGAGAGCCAGCGCACACTGCAGCAGCTGCAGAAAACGTTGGATAACCTCAATCAAATCACGGCCAATCCAGCGATGAAGACGCTGCCGGCAGATATGCAGCAAACCTTGCGTGAACTCAACCGCAGCATGAAGGGGCTGCAGCCGGGATCGCCAGCCTATAGCAAGCTGGTGGGCGATATGCAGCGACTCGATCAGGTACTGCGTGAGTTGCAGCCGGTATTGAAAACGCTGAATACCAAAAGTAACGCGCTGGTGTTTGAAGCCAAACCGGGCCAGGATCCACAGCCAAAGAGGGCGAAACAGTGAAAAAAGGGCTGATTATCGGTGCGCTGCTGCTGCTGGCAGGCTGCAGCAGCACCATTGAAAATACCTATTATCAGCTGCCTGCGGGCAGTGATGTGGCGCGCGTTGACAGTGCATCGTCTGGTAATCAACCGATGATTTGGGTTGAGCAGGTGACAGTGCCGGATTACATGGCGGGCAACGGTCTGGTTTACCAGACGAGCGATGTGAAGTACGTGATCGCGGCCAATAACCTGTGGGCTAGCCCGCTCGATCAGCAGCTCCAGCAAACGTTGATTAGCAATCTCAGCAAAGCGCTGCCTGGCCGCCTTGTTGCCGGTTCGCCTTTGGGCGAAACGCACTATACGCTCTCAGTTAACGTTACTGGATTTCAGGGGCGTTATGATGGACAAGTCGTCGTCAGTGGCGAGTGGCTGCTGCAGCATCAAGGACGTCTAATCAAACATGGCTTTAATCTGACACTGCCACAATCTGAAGATGGCTATGACGCATTGGTGCGTACTCTGGCTATGGGTTGGCAGCAAACGGCGCAACAAATCGCCAATAGTATCGTTTCGCTAAATTAAGATTTGTTCGATACTTATGATAAGTCCTTGATTTGCAGCAGTGTGATCGCAGTCAAATCAGGGGCTTTTTTTATTGCCGAATCAGCCAGATATACAATTAACTGACAATTTTACATGTCGATTTGACGTCAAAAACATGACATTGGCGTGAATTTTGCGCATTGACCTTTCTTCTGCGTCGGGTTAGAACATTACTGTGGTTGAACATTATATCGCCACTCTTTCTTTCCACCCAGATTCCACCAGACCTAAAATGAGGGAAACGAGGCATGAAGAGACAGAAGAGAGACCGCCTGGAACGAGCACATTCTCGCGGCTATCAAGCGGGTATTACGGGCCGCTCAAAAGAGCTATGCCCCCATCAAACGATCGATGCGCGGTCTCACTGGTTGGGAGGTTGGCGTCAAGCCATGGAGGACAGGTCGGCAGTGACCTAACATTGTCGAATGTCTATCGTTAAAGAAGAAACCTCCGCTACGCGCGGAGGTTTTCGTTTGGAGGATTAGAAAGCGGAGGTATCTTTGAACAGACCCACTTTCAAATCTGTCGCGGAATAGATCAAATTTCCGTCGACGAAGACTTCCCCATCTGCCACACCCATCACCAGCTTGCGATTGATAACGCGCTTGAAGTGAATTTTGTAAGTCACTTTTTTGGCGGTTGGCAGGACTTGTCCGGTGAATTTTACTTCACCCACGCCTAATGCGCGTCCTTTACCTTCTGCACCCAGCCAGCCAAGGTAAAAGCCTACCAGCTGCCACATGGCATCAAGGCCCAGACAGCCTGGCATTACCGGATCACCGATGAAGTGGCAATCAAAGAACCACAGGTCAGGGCGGATATCCAGTTCGGCTTCGACAAAACCTTTGTCGAATTTGCCGCCGTCCTCGGTCATTTTAACCACGCGGTCCATCATCAACATGTTGTTAGATGGAAGCGGCGGTCCATTTTCGCCAAACAGTTCGCCGCGACCCGAGGCAACCAGGTCTTCTTTACTATAGGATTCGCGTTTATCTACCATGTTCTCAATATGCCTTCTTTTAGTGAAGCCCGAATATTAGCGAACAGTTGTACGCTGAGCAATGTAATCAGCTGTGGTTAAACCAGTTGAGCCAACGTAATGGCCACGGACGCAGGCGTGCTTCCTGCTGATTCAGCTGTGTAATGCGCTCCTGAATCGCGCTAAGCAGCGACTCTCCACTTTCACTCTGCCAGGCAATGCCAGTCAGCAGTGGCAGTGCTTCATCCACGCTTTCAATCGCCCAGAGATGGAATTGGCCCGCCTTAACTGCCTCTACCACTTCCTGGTTTAGACTAAGGTGGCGAGCGTTACTGGCTGGGAAAATCACGCCTTGTTTGCCCGTCAGCTCACGTGAGTGACAGATGTGGAAGAAGCCTTCAATTTTTTCGTTGAGGCCACCAACCGGTTGTACATTACCAAACTGATCGACTGAGCCGGTCACCGCAATTTGCTGATTGACCGGCTGATTGGCCAGCGCACTGATTAATGCGCACAGCTCGGCAAGCGATGCGCTATCGCCATCTACTTCTGAATAAGATTGCTCAAACACCAGCGATGCGGAGAAGGGCAGTTGCTGCTCAAGTTCCAGTTCAGCGATCAGATAGGCTTGCATAATCATCATGCCTTTCGCATGGATGTTGCCGCCCAGTTCAGCTTTGCGTTCCACATCAGTGAATTCACCATCGCCAGGATGAACCACACAGGTAATGCGTGACGGTTCGCCCCATGGACGTGGATGACCAGGAAACTCAACAACCGAAAGGCCATTAATTTGCCCAACGACTTCGCCTTCGGTTTCAATCATGATCTGATTGAGCAGAATCTCATCGCGCATGCGATCGGCAAGGAAGCTCTCACGCCACTGGCGTGCTTCAAGCGCGTCTTTTAACGCTTCGCCGTTCAGGCTCTCGCCGTGCAGTGCGGCTTCCTGCAGCTGGCGACGCAGCCAGCGCGGGCACAACGGCAAGGTATCTTGATCACCTGTCATACGGGCCGCTTCCGTAATTAACACCGGCCAGAAATCGGCTTCAGGCGATGCTAAATTCGCTTGTTCGGCTTGAGTTAACGTCCATTGGCACCACGACGTCATGTCCTCTTCGTCCAGCACCTGCAGGCTCTCTTCAAACTCGCTATAAAGTGCCATCTCATGCACTTCAACATCCAGTTCCTGGAAAGCGGCCAGCGCATCACGATCGCCGCACAAGATCAGGCGCAGTTGCAACGGGAGTGGCGGGATCGCCACCGGTAACGGTTGCCGCTCATCCTGCGAATACCAATCGAAGCGGCCTTGTTCAATACACTTACGCAGGCGCAACCACAGCAGCGGCTGGGCCAGCAAGGTGTTGACGGCAAGGATTAACGTGCCGCCATTCGCGCGGTGCAACAAGCCGGGTTCAGGTTGAACACGATCTTTATACTGACGCACACAGCCAAACAGCTGCTCAGATTCAATCCAGTCGGCGAAATGTACGCCGCCCTGGCTGGTGAACGGACGATTGATATCGCTGGGAGCAAGTAAGCTGACGGTATCGCCCATAACATGGTAGTCACCACCGTACAGCGAGAGCTCTTCAGGCTGAAAACGTTGTGCCGCATCCGCGATGCAAGCAAGATAGTCGCTGTTTTCCTGACTGCGCAGCAACAGCAGTGGAAAACCCAGCGTTTGATGATGCAAATGCGCCAGCGCATTCAGCAGACGCGGCTGAACCGCGGCAAGACTATCGCAATCTTCCAGTGAGACGTTTGAGAAAATGGATTGGTAGCGGTCGCTATCCGGCTGCAGGGCTTGCCACGTAATTTGAGTGCTGGTCAAAATATTCGCATTAGTCTGATTTAGGAAAAGCGCGATTATACAGGAATCGACCTGGTTAATCACGGCGGAGTTCCGGGCCGGATTGTGACGGATACAACATGTTTTTCCTTGCTGCATCCAGGAAAAAAGCTGTTATTCTTAGTTTGTTACGTGATCACGATGAGATTCCGATGAAATACCAGCAACTCGAAAATCTTGAAAGTGGATGGAAGTGGAAATACCTGGTGAAAAAGCATCGGGAGGGTGAATTGATCACTCGTCATCTTGAATTAAGTGCTGCGCAAGCCGCGGTCGATATGCTGCTGGGAATGGAGAATAGCCCGGTTGAGGTTAATGAGTGGATCGCCCAGCATATTCACCCCGATTTGGAGAATCGTCTCAAGCAGACGATCCGTGCACGCCGCAAACGTCACTTTAATGCCGAGCATCAGCACACGCGTAAAAAATCGATCGACCTGGAATATTTGGTATGGCAACGTCTGGCGGGATTAGCGCAGCGTCGCAGTAGTACGCTTTCAGAAACGATTGTGCAATTAATTGAAGATGCTGAACGCAAAGAGAAGTATGCCAGCCAGATGTCGACGTTGAAGCAGGATTTGCAGGCGATTCTGGGAAAAGGCGGATCGGACAGCGAATAAAAAAGCTTTCGATATCGCAAAATTGCAGCATAAAAAAACCCCGCCGAAGCGGGGTTTTTATTGCGCGATAACTTAAGCCTGTGGCTGAGTTACAACGTCTTTGATACCTTTCACGTCGATTTCAACGCGACGGTCTGGCGCCAGGCAGTCGATCAGGGCATTGCGGCCTTTCACGCTGTCACAGGTGTTGCCAGTAACTGGGTTAGATTTGCCCATACCACGTGCAGAGATCTTGTTAGACGGGATACCTTTTGATACCAGGTAATCGACTACAGACTGAGCGCGTTTCTCAGACAGTTTCTGGTTGTACTGCTCTGAACCGATGCGATCGGTGAAGCCCAGTACGACAACAGAACCGTCTTTCGGATCCATTGAGCTCAGCTGGCTGTACAGCTGATCCAGAGCCTGCTGGCCTTCTGGCTTCAGGGTTGCTTTGTTGAAGGTGAACAGCACGTCAGACTTCAGGGTGAAACGCTTGGTTTCAACAACTGGAGCTGGAGCTGGAGCCGGAGCTACAACTGGTGCTGCATCTTCATCCTGACCGAAGCGGTAAGAAACGCCGACGCTCAGCATGCTGTTGTCAGGACGCGCACCAACGGTACCTGCGTCACCGATGTTGTTAACCCACTGGTAGTCCAGGCGAGTCGCCCAGTTTTTGGTCAGTGCGTATTCAACACCAACAGCAGCCAGCGGAGAAACGCCGGTGTCGTGATCGCTGTGACGAACGCCATCGGTGCTCTGAGTAGAGTCTGCACGCCATACCATGCCACCCAGACGGGTGTACACGTCGAAATCTTCAGTGATTGGGTAGCTCAATTTAGCAGCCAGCTGAACGCCTTGTGCTTTGAACGCGCCATTGGTCACGTTACCTTTGTTAGGCATACGGCCCAACCAGTCGTAACCCAGCTCGAAGCCCAGGTACGGGTTAGCTTGGTAACCTGCGAATGCACCAGCTCCCAGCTGAGATTCGTGGGTTGGACCGTCGTTGTTCTCGTAACCGTTACCGTAGTAACCAGTATCGTGATACTGAGACCAGCCCAGTTTAGCACCGGTGTACCAGGTGTTATCTTTAGGAGCGGCCTGCGCTACGGTAGCGAAGCCAGCCAGTGCCACTGCAATTGCGATAGCTGTCTTTTTCATTTTTGCGCCTCGTTATCATCCAAATAGGCAATGAGCAAAAAGGTTGCTCTTTGTGTTAATCCTTCGCCGGGTCTAAACGCTCGCTTTTGACTCTACCGAAAAAACGGAGGTTATTGAGCACCCTGGCGAGCTAAAGTCTACAACGAGATTGGAAAGTTACAAGTATGATGTGAGGTCGAGCAGTAAAAAAACAGGGATTTATACACACATTTTAACAAATGACGTGGCAAAATCTTCGGTACTGAAATGAAAAAAAGCAGCTAAGCCATTGTCATAGCTGGCGGGAAAAGAATCAGTGGCTTAGCTTCAACTTCTGCAAAAAAAATGCTGAGAAAATTCCTGGATTTACTTAATGAAACAAATCTGACGGAATTTTTGCTGCTTTAGGTTGTCTGGAATGAGCATATTGATGCCCCTGCGGACGCAAAATGAGCCCAAGAGCATCACCTTCTGCAGCTGCTTTTTCCAATTCTGCACGCTCTTCATCACTTAATTCGTACGGAATCCAGGCTAATACCACGCTATAATTGCCCGTGCGCAGCGCTTTAACCATACTTTCTACCGTATTGAATCGCTCAGATTCAGTAATATGCATACTCTTTTCTAACGGTAATCCTGACTGTTGCATCCAGCTACGATTCGGCTTTTGCGCAGGAGTTAGCCATAGCTGCCAACGTGATTGCTCACTCAACTGTTTTAGTACCGGTAGAAGCATGAGTTGCATCATTCCAGGTTGTTCGCTGGATCGCAGTTCAGTGATTCCACCCAGCGAAGGCTGCGCTAAGCTTGAAGAAGCAAAACGATGAGAACGATCAGCAGGGCCAGAGAAATGAGTACGCATATTTTAATCACTCAGTAATGAACTGTATGAATATACAGTAATGGCTTCCTGGATAAAGATCAACCTCATTTTCTGATAATGCCTCGCAATTTCTGCACAAGATCCCTCGCTTCTGCTTTTATTCATTGAACAGCTAAATCGTTTTTTTTATCTTCTAAGCAAATGAATCTGAGAGCTTTTCTAGGAAATTTCCCGTGCATGGACTGAAATGAGGGGGCGTTATGAAAAGAAATAATCCGGTTGTTGAGCAATCTAAAGCGCAGTTAGCAGCATTAGGTAAAATTGAGTCCCGTACGCAATTTGGTGGTTATGCGCTGACCGTTGAGAAGGTGGTTTTCGCCTATATCAATGAGGATGCACTCTATTTACGTGCCAGTGAGGCACTCCATCACTATAACGCGAAGCGTTCTCTGGAACCGCTGGTCTATCGTAAGCGCGGGATGCCGGTAACACTGAGCTATTTCAAAGTCGATAAGCTGCTTTGGCAAGACCCAGAACAATTACTGCATTTGTCGGCAAGCTCTCTACGTGCCGCTCAGGATGAAGCCGCGAGCAAATTAGTCTCATTGCGCTTGAAAGATTTGCCCAATCTTAGCCTGCGGTTGGAGTTGATGCTGCATAAAGTCGGTATCAGTTCGGTAAGGCTTCTGTGTGAAATAGGGTCACGCCAAAGCTGGCTGAAGTTAAGGGCGGTGAATAAGCATATTGGCTTGAAAACGCTACTGGCATTAGAGGGCGCGATTTCAGGACACCATGAAGCGGCATTGCCAAGCGCAATCAGGGAGGAACTTTATGCTTGGTATCTAAAAACGCTCCGCCAACATGCGGCGGCGGAGCATCTGCAACCTTAGTGGTTAATAAGTGAACGGCGCAGACGTGCAATCTCTGGCAGCAGTGCGATCAGCAAACCTAATTGTTGGACGACTAATGGTGCACGTCCATCTGAGCTGGTCTTCAACTCGCCTAAGCGCTGCATCAGGGCCTGCTGCATGTCTGTGGCCTGTGAATCTGTGACGCGTTCTACCTGCAGCACATCTTCAATAAAGCAGACCGCGTCATCCAGTAAGGTAAGTAATGTTCTATCCGCCAAACGCTCTCGATGTGCTCCAAGCGCCGAAATATAACTCAGGAAGGAGTGGTTCAGGCACAGCAGTCGAAACGCGTTTTCACGGAGCGGTTGCTGAAGCTTAAGTTCGCTACTGATGTTTGATACCACCGATGCAAGTTCTGCATCAGCATTGTGGGCATCACGGCGCGCCACGCGATAAGCCAGACGATTGTCCTTACCCTGGTGATATTGCTCCATTATCGCATCAAGATAACGGCAGTTCGCATCCAATGTCCGATCGGCCACCGCAGTAATTTTGCGGAAACGCCAATCCGGCCATACAAAGGCCACGGCTAGCCAGGCTAAACCACAGCCGAGTAAAGTATCTACCACGCGTGGCAATGCCACTTCAAATCCTTCACCCAGCAAATTAAAACAGAGCAGGACCAGCAAGGTGATAAAGAGAGTGGCTTGCGCGTATTGAATCTGTCGAAAGGCGAAGAAGAGAACACCACTCAACACAATCAATACCAGCTGACCCTCAATGGAGGGGACCAGCCACAACACGGGAAGGCCGATGGCAATACCTGCTAGCGTGCCGCCAATACGTAGGGCAAGCCGTCTGCGAGTGGCATGGTAATTGGGCTGGCAGACGAACAGGCTGGTAAGCAAAATCCAGTAACCACGCTCTACGCCGGTGATTTGAATAAATGCATAGCCAACACAAAGTACCAGTGACATTCGCACCGCGTGGCGAAACAGCGCGGAGTGGGGGCTGAGATGGCGGCTTAAACGTAAGCGAATATCCGCCCAGCCGCTAAGACCTTCGCGTGAGAGATGGTTATCGCTCTGGATTGCGGGCTCAGTAAGCAGTTGTTCCGATTCAATGGATGCCAGCTGCGCATCAATGGCGCGCAAATTACGCAGCAGCCAAAACAACGCGCGAATATGGGGATCCTGTGGCTCATTTTGCTGCAGACGCTGCAGAGCGGTTTCCAGCCGCTGGAAGGCCCGTTCAAAGTGGCTGTCATGATGCCAGGATTGACGCAGTAAAATCGTCTCCGCCAGTTTTCGGCACGCCTGCGCCTGCATATTCATCAATCGCTGGAAGCGGAACAGCACTTCGTTATAGCGCCAGTTATCACGCAGCAGGTGATATTGCAGATGTGAAGAGCTGGCCCGTTCATGGATATCCTGAGCGACAAAATAGTAGTGCAGGCTTCGACGTGTACTACGCGACCCACGATCGCCTCGTAGCCGGCTTTGAATAGTCGTTTTCGTGAGATTGAGCTGCGCGACTAATTGGCTGTTCACCATTGCCGTAGCGACAAGCGTGGCATCATCCTGTTCGCCGCCGTCGGGATCGAACAAGTTTGCTTTGGCTTCGAGATAGCGTGCCAGTTGGGAAAAGCTTCCCGCCAGTTGTTCCTGTACGGGACGCACCGGAAACATCAAATGACCGATAAACGTCAGTAAGTTATACCAGAGGGCGCCAATCAGTAGCAGCGAAGGTTGCAGCCACCACTGCGTAAACAGTCCTATACCGAGCATGGTATAGACTGCAATCAGCAGTGCGCCGAAGGCGATAGTGGCGTAGCGTTGTCCCAGTGCGCCGAGCAAAATAAAGCCCCAGCTGGAAAGCGCCAGGCCTAACCCAAATGCCCACGGATGCGGGAACAGAAGTTCGACCGAGACCGACGCGATGCAGAAACAGATAAGCGTAATCAAGAGATTGCGAACGCGCCCAATCCAGCGGTCGTCAAGGTCGGCCAGAGCCGCCGCTACCACGCCGAGCGTCAGCGGAATCGTCCACTCAATTTGGTGCAGCCACCACGGCACCGCCGCACATCCGGTCAAGGCAAAAAAGATGCGTAGCAGATAGCGTAAGCTGCTATTGAAAAAATAGCGGCGCCAGCCCGGCAAGGCGTTATGCATCATTGAACGGCCTCAGTAGCGACGACGCGCATTGGCTTCACGCGCTGCCTGCGCTTCTTCTACCGATACCACGCGACGGCCCACTGGCCACAGCGCAATTGCAGCAATTTTAAAATTGGCGATGCCAACAGGAATGCCAATGATAGTCAGGCATTGCACAATACCGGCTGAGATGTGGGCCAGACATAGCCACCAGCCAAACAGTATTAACCAGAAAATATTCAGGAAAGTGCCGCCGGTGTTCATCACATGGCTTTTGCTGTCAGGACGCAGTACATCAACATGTACCGCTTCGTTGCCGAATGGCAGCAGCGATAATTTGGTAATTTCCCAGCAGGAGCGCGTCAGCGGCAGCGTAAAAATCAACACAATGCTGATTAAGGTGGCAAATAGCCAACTCAATGTGGTGAAAAAACCACCGAGAATAAAATTCAGTATATTTAAAACAGTACGCATAACGCGATTTTCCTTTTGCAATCCGCAATATGTGGCGCCAAGTTTAGCGCTTTTTAAGGCTGGAGCGTCAAGTGTCTGACAGGTAAACTGCGCGATAATCGAATTCCATATGACGGTGCGGGAATGGAACTGAAAGCAACATCAATGGGTAAGCGCCTGGCACAGCATCCCTATAATCGGGTTCGACTGCTGGCTGCTGGCGTGGAAGTCAGTGGCGATCGCCACGAATATTTGATCCCGTTTAACCAGTTAATCAGTATTGCCTGCAAGCGTGGCATGGTGTGGGGCGAGCTGGAATTTCAGTTGCCAGATGAGAAAGTTGTTCGCCTGCACGGTACCGAGTGGCAGGAAACGCAGCGCTTTTTCCACTATTTACAGCACGCATGGCAGCAGTGGAGCCTGGAGATGAGTGACGTGAGCGCTGAGGTGCTTGTCGCGCTGGAACAGGAAATCCATGCTTTCATCCAGCAGGACCGCTGGTTGAAACGCAGTGAGCTGAATACGGTAAAAGAGAGCATCATGCGGCAGTTTTCCGCGTTACCGCTACCTCTTGCTCGCATTGCAGAATTCGATAATTGCCGTGACCGCTGGCACTTCTGCCAGCAATGGCTGGATCAAGGTGAAACGGCCATTCGCCAGCGCAATCGCGAATGGACCGCCAGGATCCTCAAGGATTATCACGAATTTTTCTCCACGGTAGAAACCACGCCGCTGAATTCCTCGCAGTGTGAAGCCGTGGTAAATGGCGAAGATGCACTGCTGGTGCTGGCGGGTGCGGGTAGCGGTAAAACATCTGTGCTGGTGGCGCGAGCGGGTTGGCTGCTGCAACGAAAGCTAGCGCAACCGGATCAAATTTTGCTGCTGGCGTTTGGGCGTCAGGCGGCTGAAGAGATGAATGACCGCATTCAGACGCGTCTGGGCGAGAGCGCGATTCAGGCGCGTACCTTCCATGCGTTGGCGCTACATATCATCCGCGAAGGCAGTAATAAACAGCCGGTAATCAGTAAGCTGGAAAGCGACAGCAAGGCGCGGCGGCATCTGCTGATAGAAACCTGGCGTGAGCAGTGCAATAGCAAAAAAGCGCAGGCCAGCGGTTGGCGCCAGTGGTTGCAGGATGAGCTTGAGTGGGAGATCCCCGAAGGACCGTTTTGGCAGGACGACAAACTGGCGCAGCGTGTAGCCTCACGCATGGAGCGCTGGCTCGGGTTAATGCGTATGCATGGCGGCGCGCAGGCAGCGATGATTGCAGATGTGGCAGAAGAACAGCGCGACAGCTTTAGTAAGCGCGTTAAGCTGATGGCACCTCTGCTTAAAGCCTGGAAAAGCGCCCTGAAAGAGGAAGGCGCAGTCGATTTTTCCGGGCTGATCCATCAGGCAATAGCCATTCTGGAAAAAGGCCGTTTCATCAGCCCGTGGAAGCATATTCTGGTGGATGAATTCCAGGACATCTCACCGCAGCGTGCTGCATTACTGACGGCTTTACGCCAGCAAAACAAACGAACCAGCTTGTTTGCCGTGGGCGATGACTGGCAGGCCATATATCGCTTCAGCGGCGCAGAGATGAGCCTGACGACAGCGTTTCATCACTATTTTGGTGAAGGGGATCGCTGCATACTCGATACCACATATCGTTTTAACGATCGCATTGGTGAAATTGCGAATCGTTTCGTCCAGCAAAACCCGCACCAGCTGCGCAAGCCGCTTAACAGCCTGATTAAAGGCAATAAGAAATCGGTGACGCTATTACCGCAGGATCAACTTGAGCCGCTGTTCGATAAGCTTAGTGGTTATGCAAAACCTCATGAGCGGGTGCTGCTGCTGGCGCGCTATCATCATCTGCGACCGGCTATCCTGGATAAAGCCAAAACACGCTGGCCGAAACTGCAGATCGATTTTATGACGATGCATGCCAGTAAAGGACAGCAGGCGGATTTCGTGATTGTGCTTGGTTTGCAGCAGGGACGTGACGGTTTTCCGGCCGAAGCGCGGGAATCGATCATGGAACAGGGGTTACTACCGCAGCCGGAAGATTTCCCGGATGCGGAGGAGCGGCGTCTGGCATATGTGGCGATGACGCGCGCACGCCAACAGGTGTGGTTAATGTTCGATAAAGATCGTCCCTCAGTCTTTGTTGAACACTTCCGCGAATTGGGCGTGCCGCAAAGTCGTAAGGCCTAATGATTATGATTTCAGGCGATCGGCGAGGTAACGCTGATAGTCTGGAATTTGGATCTCAACCTGCTCAGCAAACATTGGCGACTGGATAATAAAATTGGCGGTGGTGCGATTAGTGGCGACAGGGATGTTCCAGACGGTCGCCAGCCGAAGCAGCGCTTTTACATCCGGATCGTGCGGTACCGCATTGAGCGGGTCCCAGAAGAAAATCAGCACATCAATTTTCCCTTCCGAGATCAACGCGCCTACCTGCTGGTCGCCGCCCATCGGGCCGCTCAGCATGGCGTTGACGTCCAATCCCGTATGACGATTAATCAGATTTCCCGTGGTGCCGGTAGCGTACAGGACATGGGTTTGCAGCGTATTTTGGTTGAATTGCACCCATTCCAGCAGCGAGGCTTTACAGTGATCGTGCGCAACGAGGGCGATATGTTTTTGAACGTTAAGGGTACGAACGGTTTGCTCCATAGGGCTTCCTGATTCTTCTCATGCATTATTTGTTAATGCAGGAGTTTACCCCTGGCGTTTCATTACTATCAACTTGTGCGTAAGGTTTTCATCCAGCTAATAAAACGCAGACGTGTGGCAGCATCAAAACGCTTAAACCAGCCTTGCAATGCGGGCAAATCGCTGGCGTCCTGCCAGGCATAGTCAAGATCCGATTGCTCTGTAGTGATAGTTAACGAATGAACGGCAAAACGCGGCACGGAGGCGGTATGTGCATCGCGGTTATAGTTCAGCATCGCCTTTTCAAAATCGTTATCACTTTCCCGCGGTAAACGATCGCGCAGACTTGTAATTTCATTGCCACTTTCATCAATTAGCTGGAAGTTGAGTGTTTTATCAAAGACGTTGCGTTCGTGACGATTATTCAGTGCCGGTAAACGAATCGCAACGGAATGAGCATTGGCGGTAAAAGTGACAATCATTGGCACTGACTGAAAGTGAGTAGTATCTGCCACTGGTTTTTCAACCCGAAAGAGAAATTGATGCTGTCCTCGTTCTAGCTCAAGACTTCCTGCACCTTTTAACAGCGAACCCGAAATTTTACGTCCATCCAGCACCAGCAGTTCAATCTCAGGATTGAGCTTAAGGGTGATGGCATGGCAAGACGCCGATACGAGCAACACGAGTAAACTCGTAACAGTCCAAGACAGCTTCATTTCAACTCCCGGCAGCAGGGGGGATAAATCGATTATGTGTAGCAAATTATTACATTATGGCAGTTAATTTACATTTTAACATATTTATTCGTGCTGCTGCGCAAACTTCTCATGCAAGGCGCTTGCAGTGAAGATCGCATTGCCATCTACACTTAAGCGAATGAACCAGGAGAAAAAAGATGAATGATCAAACAATCCGCGATGTGCTAACCAAAACTAAACGTATCGCATTGGTAGGCGCCAGCGATCGCCCCGACCGACCAAGCTATGGCGTAATGAAATATCTGCTCGATCAGGGCTATGAGGTGATTCCAGTGAGTCCGAAACTGGCTGGGAAGCAGCTGCTTGGCCAAACGGCGTATGCCACGCTGGCAGAGGTTCCAGGAAAAGTGGATATGGTTGATGTGTTTCGCAATGCCGAAGCGGCATGGGGCGTGGCGCAGGAAGCGATCGCCATTGGTGCGGATACCTTATGGCTGCAGCTGGGCGTAATAAATGAACAGGCCGCGGTTTTAGCGCAGGATGCCGGAATGACGGTAGTGATGGACCGCTGTCCTAAGATTGAAATACCGCGACTGGGGATAACGCATTAAGTAGAAACGGCGACCTGAGTCGCCGCTTTCGTTAATGTCGCAGGCTTGGTGCCTGCAGCTGCTGCCGAATAGAAGCGGCTAACTCATCCATTGAGGGTTGTTCAGGATGCTCGAACGAGGTTTCACCCGCGAGCTGCACCTCAGCGACGTAAGTATGCACCTGATCGCCTTCTTCATCTTCCATCACCACGTGATACCAGGGCGCGGCGCGTAATGCTTCGCTAGAAGCAACATCATCGACTTCTGGCTCATCAAGCGAAAACTCCGGATCGACATCCACGATAACGCCGAGCACCCCGGAGAGACGATGCCGGACTTGCTGTCCAATTCCAAATTTAGTCGTAATCATTGTGACCTCCCAAAAGACTGCCCTGCTACCGATATGGAGGCAGGAACAGCGTTTTCAAGTCACAGCACGCGGCAGGCAAAACCTTTCAGATAAAGCCCTTCAGGATAGCTGGCGATCACTGGATGGTCGGCTGCCTGACGGAACTGCTCTATAAATTGTACATCACGACCAGCATCTACGGCGGCATCGGCGATGATTTTCTGGAATAAATCGGTCGGCATCAGGCCAGAGCAAGAGAACGTCAGCAGCACGCCACCGGGATTCAACAGCTGAATTGCCAGCATGTTGATATCTTTATAACCGCGACATGCACCCATCAGCTGGTTCTTGTTTTCGACAAATTTCGGCGGGTCCATCACGATTACGTCAAACTTCTCCCCGCTGTCGCGATAGCGGCGCAGCAGTTTAAATACATCGTCACGCACGAACTGCGCGCGCGACACATCCAGACTATTCAGCTCTACGTTTTGTTTCGCCACGTCGAGCGCATCCTGCGACGTATCAACGCTGATCACCTCGCGGCAGCCGCCCATAAGTGCTGAAACCGCAAAACCGCCGGTGTAGGAGAAGCAATTCAGCACGCGGGCATTCTCTGCGTAGCGACGTGTCGCCAGGCGGCTATCACGCTGATCAAGGTAATAACCGGTTTTATGACCGCCCTGAATATCCACCAACAGCTTCATGCCGTGCTCGGTGATAGGCAGCAGCGGTGGCGGCAGTTCACCTGAAACCGGCCCTTGCGCCAGTTCCAGTCCCTCTTTTTTACGTACCGCGACATCCGAACGATCGTAGATAGCACAATCCGGGAAGCACTGTTGCAACGCTGAGACAATGGCCGGACGCTGATACTCGGCGCCGGCTGACAACAGCTGCAACACGAGGAAGTTGCCGAAACGATCGATGGTAACGCCTGGCATACCATCAGACTCACCGGCGATCAGGCGATAGCTATCCAGCCCATCGCGTTTTGCCAGCCAGTCACGCCATAGCTGCGCTTGCTCAAAGCGGCGCACGAAGAAGGTGATGTCGATTGACTCATCCTGCTGCCAGCTCCAGACGCGTGCGCGAATTTGTGATTGCGGAGAATACGCGGCGCGAGCCAGCCATTTGCCATTGCTATCGCAGACATCAATGGTTTCACCAGACTGGGCTTTACCTTCCATACGTGCAACGGCACCCGAGAACACCCATGGATGGCGGCGGAGCAGGGATTTTTCACGCCCCTTTGCGAGAATCAATCGAACGGTCATAGTTTGCTATGCTTACCTGAAAAAATGAGGCGCCATTTTCCGGCGGATGGCGGCAAATTGCAACGCAAGGTGAGGGGAGAACGTAATGGCAACCACATGCTGTAAAATTTGGGTGCATGGCATCGTGCAGGGCGTGGGATTTCGTTATCACACACAAACCCAGGCCAGGGCATTGAATGTTAACGGCTATGCACGCAATCTGGCGGATGGCAGCGTTGAGGTTTTGGCTGCCGGTGAAGCGCAGCAGGTCGATGCATTAATCAGCTGGTTAAAAGCAGGTGGGCCGCGCAGCGCGCGCGTGGATAAAGTGCTGGTGGAGCCGCATCAGCCGACAGAGCACCCCACCCGTTTTACTACCGGTTGATTACAGGCACTTAGCCGGTTTTGGCAATCCCGCGATTTTGGTGGCTTGTTTTGCTGGACCTTCCGGAAACAGGCGGAACAGGTAGCGGCTGTTACCTTTCTCCTCGCCATATTTTTGCGCCATAGCCTTTACCAGCATGCGCACTGCGGGTGAGGTATTAAATTCCTGATAAAACGCCCTGACAAAGTGCACAACTTCCCAATGTGCTTCACTCATCACGATCGCTTCCTGCTCCGCAATAGCGGCGGCGAGCGGCTCGCTCCAGTCCGCGCTATTTTTCAAATAGCCTTCCGCGTCAGTGGCAATCTCTTTACCGGCAAAAATCACAGTTGTTCCTCATTACGTTAATCGACACATTGTAAGTTCGCCCGGCCACAAAAAGCAAAAACCCCGCCGAAGCGGGGTTTAACAACCGTTGCGTTAATTTAATCGCGGTTAGCGAAGCCCAACAGGCTCAACAGGCTAACAAAGATATTGTACAGCGATACATACAGGCTCACGGTCGCGCGAATATAGTTGGTTTCGCCACCCTGAATAATGTTGCTGGTTTCCCATAGGATGGCCCCAGCAGAGAACAGGATGAACAGGGCGCTAATGGCCAGATGCAGCGCAGGCAGCTGCAGGAAAATGTTGGCAACCACGGCTACCAGCAGTACCACAAAGCCCGCCATCATCATGCCGCCGAGAAAAGACATATCGCGGCGGGTCGTCAGCACATAGGCCGAGCAACCGAAGAACACCAGCGCGGTACCCCCCAGCGCCATGGCAATCACATCACCCATGCCTGCGGTAAGGAACGAGCTGAGGATCGGGCCAAGGCAGTAACCGAGGAAACCGGTGAAGGCGAAGGCCGCGAGAATACCTGCTGGGCTGTTGGCCAGGCGATGCGTCAGGAACATCAAGCCATAAAAACCAACCAGCATCAGAATTAAGCCCGGTGAAGGCAGGGCAAACACCGTACTGAGCGTGGCGGTCACTGCAGAGAATGCCAGCGTAAAGCCGAGCAGGAGATAAGTATTGCGCAGCACTTTGTGGGTGCTGATTAACGACTGCTGCGACGAGCTAATAACTCTTTCCATCACGCGCTCCTTAAAGAGAGAAACACCAAATATGGCAAGAGGATACGCAGCGTCTCAAAGAGAGAAAAGGCGTTTTACCCATCTTTACGCGATAAATTGCTGTTTCACTGAGCAGAATGGCGAATTTGACGCCGAAAAAATAGAATTTGGCTGTTTTTCAGCCGAACGATTCAATACGGGCTTTACATCTATCGGGGGGGTGTTTATAGTGCGCCTCGTTGCGGAGAGATGGCCGAGTGGCTTAAGGCAACGGTCTTGAAAACCGTCGATGGGAAACCATCCCAGAGTTCGAATCTCTGTCTCTCCGCCACTCACTCTTGCAGAGTGACGCAACAAAAAAACAATCCGGAGGGATGGCCGAGTGGCTTAAGGCAACGGTCTTGAAAACCGTCGATGGGAAACCATCCCAGAGTTCGAATCTCTGTCCCTCCGCCATATTAAAGAAGCCCGCAGCAATGCGGGCTTTTTGCTTTTCTGCGTTCATAGATTCCGAAAAACATCGCGTTGCTTTTCAATCTGCTGCCGTTGCCCGACGGCACGCGCGTTTACTGCTATATTCCATTCACGGTTTTTGCAAACATCTGGCGATTTTCCGATGCAAGCTGGGTTACACTGTGCGGTAATTCGCTCTTTGGCGAGCTAATCGTTTGAAAGCCAGAGTGTTTCACTGATGAATTATGGAATAGGCACAATGATCAAGAAACTGAGTCTTTGCGCGTTGTCAGTTATCGCTGCGCTCCCGATGGGCATGTCCGCCTACGCTGCGGATGGAGATATGCAACTCCAGCAGGTGCTGATGTTAAGCCGTCATAATCTGCGTGCACCGTTAGCGAATAACGGTAGCGTGCTGGAGCAATCCACTAAAAAAAGCTGGCCGCAATGGGATGTTGCGGGTGGTGAGTTAACCACCAAAGGTGGCGTGCTGGAAGTTTACATGGGTAATTACACCCGTCAGTGGCTGGCGCAGCAGGGCCTGGTACAGAATGGCACGTGCCCAGATAGCAGCAATGTCTTTGTATACGCTAACAGCCTACAGCGCACTGTTGCTACCGCGCAGTACTTTATCACCGGCGCTTTCCCTGGATGTGACATCGCGGTTACGCATCAGGATGCGATGGGCACCATGGATCCTATCTTCAATCCCGTGGTTACCGACGGCAGCGATGAGTTCAATAAGAAAGCGCTGGCGGCGATGACAGCCGCGAATGAAAAACTGGCGCTTAAGCCGGCTTTCCAGCGCCTGGAAAAAATCGTTGATTACAAATCTGCACCGGCCTGTAATGGCAAAAAGCAGTGTGATTTGAGCAGCGGTGATAACACTTTCAGCGCAGATAACGGTAAAGAGCCCAACGTGAATGGACCGCTGAAGGTCGGCAATTCGCTGGTGGATGCGTTCACGCTGCAATATTACGAAGGCTTCCCGGCCGATCAGGTGGCGTGGGGACAGATTAAAACACCTGAGCAGTGGAAAGAGCTGGCGGCGATCAAAAACGGTTATCAGGATGCGCTATTTGCCTCCCCTGAAGTGGCGCGCGAAGTGGCCGCACCGCTGGTGGATTATATCCGCAGCCAGTTAGTCGATCAGGACAAAGCCAATGCGCCCAAAGTGACGCTGATGGTTGGGCATGATTCCAACATTGCCTCTTTACTCAGCGCGCTGCAGGTGAAGCCCTATGAGCTGCCGGGCAACGATGAGAAAACGCCAATTGGCGGTCAGGTTGTGTTTGAGCGTTGGCACGATGCGAAAAACAATAAAGATCTGCTGAAAATTGAGTACGTGTATCAAACCGCCGATCAGCTGCGCGATGCCGATGTGTTGAGCCTGAAGAATCCACCAAAGCGTGTCACGCTACAACTGGCAGGTTGTGAAACGGATGCCAACGGCTATTGCAGCTGGGATCAATTCTCTGGCGCATTGAATGGTGCACTGCAAGGTACACCGCTGCAACCCGCTGCGGCCCCAGCGCCGGCGGAACAGCCTGCACCAGCAGCTGCTAATGATGACGCGAAGCAGAAAGATCAGGCCGCGGCTGACAAAGCAGCAGCAGACAAAGCGGCGGCGGATAAAGAAGCGGCACAAAAAGCAGCTGAGGCCAAAGCGGCAGAAGAAAAAGTGAAAGCCGATAAAGCAGCTGACGATAAGGCTAAAGCAGAGAAAGCCACTGCACAAAAAGCGGCGGATGACAAAGCTAAAGCCGATGCCGCCGCAGCGCAGAAAGCACAAGCGGATGCGACGCCAGCCAAGCCGGCAGAACCAGCCAAACCGGCACCGACAACCAGTAACTAAAGTTGATACCAAAAGAAAACCCCGCCTCGGCGGGGTTTTTTATGCTGATTAATCTAGCCAGCCACGACCACCAGCTTTTGGTTGGCAAACTCTTTGATGCCTAGATCTGACAGTTCGCGTCCATAGCCTGAACGTTTTACCCCGCCAAATGGTAGCTCGGCAGAGGTATCACTCTGTGAATTGATGAATACCATGCCGGTTTCAATTTGTGAGGCCATTTTACGGCCGCGGGTGATGTCCTTCGTCCACACTGAACCCCCGAGGCCGTAATTAGAGTCATTAGCCAGCGCTACCGCAGCGCGATCGTCTGCCACAACATACACTTGGGCCACTGGACCAAAGAACTCTTGATAGTAAGCTGGATTTTCCGGTGTTAACCCAGTAAGGACCGTGGGCTGGTAATAACAGCCAACACCTTCAATCGCACGGCCGCCAAACTCTACGCGCGCGCCATGTTTCACCGCGTCATCCACCTGTTTTACCAGGCGCTCGCGCGCATCTTTCGAGGAAAGTGGACCCAGCGTGGTTTTCTCATCCAGCGGGTCACCCGGCGTGGCGGATTGCAGGGCGGCGCTGAATTTCGCCATAAAGGTGTCAGCAATTTTCTCATGCAGAATAAAGCGTTTGGCCGCAGTACACACCTGGCCGCAGTTGCTGAGGCGGCCCTGTGCGCCCTGGCGAACCGCTTCATCAATATCGGCATCGTCCAGCACCACGAACACATCGTTACCGCCCAGTTCAAGCGTTGATTTTTTCAGGTGTTTACCCGCTTGCTCAGCTACCGCGCTGCCAGCACGTTCGGAGCCGGTTAGCGCCACGCCTTGTACGCGATGGTCGGCAATCAAATCCGCCACCTGATCGGTAGAGATAAACAGGTTAGTCCAGGCACCTTGAGGTGCTCCGGCTTCGGCTACCAGTTTCTCAAACACATCAGCGCAGTGCGGCACAATGTTGGCATGTTTCGCCAGCACCGGGTTACCCAGCGCCAGATTCGGTGCCAGTACACGCATCAGCTGGTAATAAGGAAAATTCCACGGTTCGACGGCAACAATCACACCAATCGGATGATATTCAAGCCAGGCGTCACCGACATCACTTTGATAGGGCTGCGGCTGTAAAAACGTGGCGGCATGTTCGGCGTAGTAGCGGGCGATCTGTGAACAGATTTTCACTTCCCCGCGGCTCTGCCCAATAAGTTTGCCCATCTCTTTACTGGCAATCGTGGCGAGTTCTTCAGCGCGTTGATCGATCAAATCGGCTAAACGATGCAATACCTGCAGCCGGGGCTGAATATCGCCTTTGCTCCACGCGGAATGAAAAAGCTCATCAGCGGTTTTCAGTGCCTGCTGTGCATAGGCATCATCGTGCTCGTTCCACGCTTTTAACAGTTGGTTGTTGGCCGGATTGATACTTTGATAGGCTGACATACAGGACTCCCTGGAGATGTAAAGATAACGAAGGCGGGACATTGCCCGCCCAGAATTCAAACGTTTTTGCGCTCAACGGTTTTGTCGTCCCAGGTCAGAACATCCTGGTCGGTCTTTTTGAAAGCGCGAATCAGCACGTCATCACTGCCTTGCTGACTCCAGATCTGCTCTGCCAAACGTTCGTCGTAGTTGGCTACCTCAAAAATGGCTTCAGCAATTTCGCGCGATGTATGGCGCAGCGAAGCCCATTCGCCCACGTGATGCTCTTTCGACTGTTCTGTTGTCATAAAAGTCTCCTGTTGTGGATTTTATCCTTGCAGCTTTACCGCCAGTTCGGCGACGTGTTGGCCCTGGTAACGGGCTATATCTAATTCTTCCGCCGAGGGTTGACGTGATCCATCTCCGCCGGCAAGTGTGGTCGCGCCATAAGGCGTGCCACCACGCACGTGCGAGATGTCAAAAAGTTCTTTGGTGCCATAGCCGATGGGAACAATAACCATGCCGTGGTGGGCAAGGGTGGTCCACACCGAGGTGATGGTTTGTTCCTGTCCGCCGCCAGTGCCTGTTGAGGCGAAGACGCTGGCGATTTTGCCGTACAGTGCGCCCGAGGCCCACAGCCCACCGGTGCGGTCCCAGAAATTGCGCATCTGACCCGCCATATTGCCGAAGCGAGTAGGGGTGCCAACGATAATGGCATCGTACTGCGTTAGATCTTCCGGCACAGCTTCACGAGCCGCCTGATTGACTTTGCCGCCAACCTGGGCAAAACGCTCCGCGTCCATACTTTCCGGCACGCGTAGAATGGTAACGTCTGCACCGCTTACGCGCTTTGCGCCTTCCGCCACGGCCTGCGCCATGGTTTCAATGTGTCCGTACATCGAATAGTAGAGCACTAAAATTTTTGCCATTGTTTTCATCCTGCTGGGGTGATGAGTACTCAGAAGTATAGAAGAGCCTGCGTAGGCTGCTGTACAGAGGATGACCAGACGCCAATAATGCGCGTCTAACTGCTTGTAACGCGGCGGTAAATTTGGCTTTTAGCAGATAAATGAGTGAATTATGTGTTTCAAAGTATGAATACGGGGCGGGATATATCATGCTATTGGCTATTCTTTAAACAGGTGAGCGGTATATCCTCACCCTGCTTTTCGCAGCGGCATTGTGAAAAGTCCTCAACCTGAATGCTCAATCCTGGAGGAAATGATGGCGCAACATCGTGGAGGATCAGGCAATTTCGCAGAAGATCGTGAAAGAGCCGCAGAGGCAGGTCGTAAAGGCGGCAAAAACAGCGGGGGTAATTTTAGAAACGACCCGCAACGCGCCTCTGAAGCAGGTGAAAAGGGGGGACGCAGTCGCAGCAAAAAATAGCGCGTCTGTTCACCATTCCCCCAACCGCCGGGTTAGCCCGGCGGTAACAATCATTGCAATTTCCATTCTCTCTAAGCAAACTGACCGCCAATTCACTCTTTTGGTGCGTTATGTCCGTTTCATCCTCTCGTTTCAGCTTACGCATTTCGCGTCAGGAGCTGGTGCTCATTTTTATTACCATGGTTTGGGGTGGCACCTTTTTGGTGGTGCATCGAGCGATGGCGCATTCCGGTCCGTTTTTCTTCGTAGGGCTGCGTTTTGCCACGGCTTCGCTACTGCTGGCGTTTTTCTTCCGTCGCTATCTTAAGCAGGTCACCTGGCTGGAAATTAAAGCTGGCGCGCTGATCGGTGTGGCGATTGCCGGCGGCTATGGGCTGCAAACCTGGGGCATGCAGACCATCTCCAGTAGTCAATCGGCGTTTCTCACCGCGCTGTATGTGCCGGTGGTGCCGCTGTTGCAGTGGGTGTTCCTGCGTCGTCCACCGGGGTTGATGGCGTGGCTGGGGATTTTACTGGCATTTACCGGTCTGGTGCTGGTAGCCGGTCCGCAGGATGGTAGCCTGACGTTAAATGCAGGTGAAATCGCCACCTTACTCAGCACGCTGGCTATCGCAGCCGAGATCATCCTGATTAGCCGCTATGCCGGACAAGTCGATGTACGTCGGGTGACGCTGATCCAGCTGATGGTTGCATCCGCCTGTGCCTTCGTCTTGATGGTCCCGAATGGTGAATCGGTTCCTGCCATGTCAATGCCACTGCTGCTCAGCGCGCTGGGCTTAGGTGCGGCCAGCGCATTAATCCAGGTGACGATGAACTGGGCGCAGCGTAGCGTATCGCCAACGCGTGCTACGGTGATTTATGCCGGGGAGCCGGTTTGGGCGGGCGTAGTAGGACGTATCGCAGGGGAGCGTTTGCCTGCCGCTGCGCTGCTGGGCGCGGCACTGATTGTGTGCGGGGTCATCGTCAGCGAGCTGCGTATCCGTCGGAAGAGAGCGGTGCCCGATGAGGCACCGCTCGAACCTTAAGGATGTTGCCGTGCCGCCTGGTTCGCCAATGCGGCGCCGCGTCGTTGCAAAATCGCGTTAAGAATGATGGCACCAAAGGTCGCGGTGCCAATACCGCCAATAGTGAAGCTACCAATCTTCAGCGCAAAATCACCGGCACCCAACACCAGCGTGGTCGCCACCATGATCAAATTGCCGTTCTGATTGAAGTCGACGTGGTTCTGCACCCAAATACGCGCCCCTGCTACCGCAATCAAACCAAACACCACAATCGATGCGCCGCCAATCACCGGACCGGGAATGGTGTGAATCAACGCGCCAAATTTTGGTGAAAAGCCGAGCACCAGCGCAATCACCGCCGCCGCGACGAAAGCTAAGGTCGAGTAGACTTTGGTCACCGCCATCACGCCGATATTTTCGGCATACGTCGTCACGCCACTGCCGCCCATCGAGCCGGATAGCATGGTTGCTAATCCATCGCCGACGAATGCGCGGCCCATCCACGGATCGAGGTTGCGCCCGGTCATGCCTGCCACGGCTTTGATGTGTCCAAGATTTTCCGCCACCAGAATAATCGCTATGGGCGCAATCATCACGATGGCCTGCATATCAAAGATCGGCGCGGTGGTATGCGGCAGACCAAACCACGCCGCATTGGCGAGACCGCTAAAATCCACCGGTTTGCCGAAACCCAGCACGTTGGTCAGCAGCGTGTAGATCGCCCACGCTACAATCAGCCCTACCAGAATCAGCAGGCGCTGAATCATGCCGCGCGTAAACACCGCCACCAGCCCAATGCACAGCACCGTCATCACCGCCATCCAGCTGTCGAACATCGAGCCGGATACGCCGTGTACCGCAATCGGTGCCAGATTGAGGCCAATTGCCATTACCACCGCACCGGTCACCACCGGCGGCATCAGGCGTTCTATCCAGCCGGTGCCGACTTTCATCACCACCAGACCAATCAGCGTATAGAGCGCGCCGCAGGCGATTACGCCACCGAGCGCCAGCGCCAGATTGGGATTGAGTCCCTGGCCGTTAAAGCCGGTTACCGCAATAATCACGCCCACAAACGCCGCGCTGGAGCCGAGATAGCTGGGTACGCGACCGCCAGTGACGACAAAAAACAGCAGCGTACCGATACCGGAAACCAGAATCGCCAGATTGGGGTCAAGTCCCATTAGCAACGGCATCAATACCGTTGCGCCAAACATTGCCACAGCATGCTGCAGGCCAAGGATGACCGTCTGCGCCAACGGCAGCGTTTCATCCGGCGCGATCAGCCCATCATCGGTCAAGGCTGACTTTTTCTGCCAGCGGGGGAACCAGGAACTCGCCATCGTCATCTCCAGGGTGTCAGTGAAAGCGGGCCGCACAGTGCGGCGTTAGCGGGCATCCTGCCGTAAAAGGTGATGATATCCACGGTCAAACCATGCCAGGCCGTGCGTCTCATCGTTGCGCACCAGCGCCTGCACTTCGCAAAACAGAATGTCGTGTGTGCCAACGCTCACCACCTGCGCGACCTTGCAGTCGAACGACACCAGCGCGCCCTCTAACAGCGGGGAACCGCTGGCGAGCGTATGCCACTCGGCTGCCGCGAAGCGTTCTCCCATCGGCGTTTTGCCACCAAACAGCGTCGAGAGTGCTTCATGCCCGGCGGCCAGCGTGTTGACGCACAGATAACCGTTATCGCGAAAAATCGGCCAAACCGATGCCGATCGATTCAGGCATACCAGCAACGTTGGCGGTGTATCGGTTACGCTGCACACCGCTGAAGCGGTAAAACCGGCGCGTCCGGCGGGGCCATCGGTGGTGATGATATTCACCGCTGCGCCTAAGCACGCCATCGCGTTACGAAACGCATCGCGCTCCACAAGGGGTAAAACAGGTAGTTCGTGCACGCTCATCAGCGGCTCCTGTGATTAGCTGGCCGCACGTTGGGCAGGCGTAGCCGTATCGGCCAGCCAGCGCAACAGCAGCGCGTTAAAGTTGTCGGCATCCGTCACGCTCATGGCGTGCCCGCCCCAGGCCATCTCAATCAGGCTGCCGTTGGGCAAGGCTTGCGCTAGCTGTGGCGAGCAGCTCCACGGCACCAGCAGGTCGTCCTGACTGCAAATCGCCAATACCGGCTGCGCGATCCGCGCCGCCTGCGCACGGAAATCGGCGCTTTTCAGCGCGTGTAAACGGCGCAGCAGATTTTCCATGCCCTGAAAATGGGCCACATGGTGCGCATCTTCTGCCGCAATACGCGCCTGATTACGCGCCAGCCATTCAGCGGGATACAGGAACAGCGGCTGCGCGCGCACAAAGGCTTCAACACCGACGTTCATCAACAGATCCTGACGCACCTGGAAGCAGCGCTGCGTATGCGCATCCAGCGACAGCCAGCCGTTGATCACCACCACGCGGCCCACGCGCGAGGGGAAATCCAGTGCCAGCTGCAGGCCAATCAAACCGCCCAGCGCATGGCCGATAATGTCGTAATATTCAATGCCCCGTTGTTCCAGCGCGTCGGCCAGTTCCGCCGCCATCATCGCCATGCTGTAGCCATCCGGTAACGTAGCCGCGCTGCGGCCGGTGCCGCGCTGATCGTAGGTGACTACGCGATAATGCGGCGTCAGTGCTGCCAGCTGCGGCTGCCAAAAACCGGCTACGCCGCCTAAGCCCGAAGAGAGCACGAGCGTCGGCGCATCCTTATCGGTTAAACCCTGGATCTCCAGATGCATCAGGCCTCCTGCTTGCCGATGTGGGCAACGGTGGCGATTTCGATCAAGGCATCTGGCTTCACCAGTCCGCATTGGATACAGAAGCGCGCCGGTTTATCGCCGGGAAAGTATTCGGCATAAATCTGGTTTATCGCCGCGTAGTTGCTCCAGTCAGTGAGAAATATCGAGTTGAACGTCACGTCGTCCATGGTGCCGCCAGCGGTTTCAATCACCTTTTTGATGGTTTCCAGCACGTGGCGCGTTTGCGCCGCCGCATCACCCACGTGCACCACATTGTTGCTGGCATCGAACGGCAAGGTGCCGGAAACATACACCACGCCATCGGCTAAGGTGCCGGGCACGAACGGGGCAATCGGCGTACCGCTGCCGGGCGGAATAATCACACTCTTAGGCATGGCGAAATCCTCTTTTTATCGGTTTGCAGGTGCAACGGCGCATTAGCTCTTTAGCGCTTCACAGAACGTATCGGTATCGCTTACCCAGCCAAAAAACGTTTCGATATTAAAAATTGCCGCCTGCTGGGCGAACGCCGGACCCGCTTGATAAGTCGCGTCTTCCAGCACCACGCCGAAATACTCTAGGAAGAAGCCGTCGCGCAGCGTCGATTCCACGCAGACATTGGTGGCGATGCCGGTAAACACCAAATGGCGAATGCCGCGGCTGCGCAGCATGCTGTCGAGCGGCGTGTTGAAAAAGCCGCTGTAGCGCGGTTTCGGCAGCACGATGTCGCCGGCCTGCGGCACCAGTTCATCCACCAGCGCATAATCCCAGCCGCCTTTCGACAGCAGCGTGCCCTGCAGTTCCGGACGTTTGCGCATGGTCTTCAGCGCGTTGGATTTGTGGAAATTGGGGGAACCGGCATCGCCAGCCTCCACGTATTGATCGTCCCAGCCATTCTGGAACCAGATGATCTGTATACCGGCGGCGCGCGCGGCGGTCACTGCCTGGTGAATTTTGGCAATTACCGGTTTAGTGGCAGAGACATCAAAGCCCGCCAGGTCGAGATAGCCTCCTTCGGTGGCGTAGGCGTTCTGCATATCCACCACAATCAGCGCACTTTGCGCCGGCGGCAACGCGATAGCTTCCGGGCGCGCAGGCAAAGTGATGTTCGGTAAACTCTCGGTATGGGCGCAAACAACGGTACTCATCAGGCAACCTCCTGCTGGGATGCAATCAAATTGTGGCGGCACTGCATTAATGGTTGGATACGTTCACCGAAATCTTCGATGCCTTGCAGGAAGTCATCGAAGGTCAATAGCACGCCTTGCGTGCCATCAACTAATGCAACTTCATCCAACATTCGTGCCACATTGGCGTAAGAGCCGACTAATGTGCCCATATTGATGTTGACGGCGGAGGTGGGATCGGCCATCTGGCGCACGTTGGTGTCGCTGCCGGATTTGGTGTCCTGCTGGCTTTGGGTGGTGAGCCAGGCGAGCGCCTCTTCATCGGCACCGGCTTTGTAGTGCTCCCATTTGGCGCGTGCGGCATCGTCGCTTTCGGCAGCAATAATCATAAACAGCACATAGGAACCGACATCACGACCGGCTTTGTCGGCGGCCTGTTTCATGCGCGCGGCGGTAGGTGCGAAGGCGGTTGGTGTGTTGACGCCTTTGCCGAAGCAGAAGTTGTAATCGGCATGCTGCGCCGAGAACGCCATGCCAGCATCGCTCTGCCCGGCGCAGATTACCTTCATCGGTTTTTGCGGCTGCGGGCTGACGCGGCAATCGTTCATGGTAAAGAATTCGCCTTTGAAATCGCTCTGGCCGGTGCCCCATAAATCGCGCAGCACGGTGACGTATTCGGTCAGATATTGGTAGCGGCTGGAGAAGTAGGCATCGCCCGGCCACAGGCCCATCTGCTCGTATTCCGGCTTCTGCCAGCCGGTGACAAGGTTGACACCAAAGCGGCCATTCGAGATGGAATCAATGGTGGATGCCATACGCGCGACAATCGCTGGCGGTAACGTCAGCGTGGCGGCGGTTGCGTAAATCTCAATGCGTGAGGTCACTGCCGCGAGGCCCGCCATCAACGTGAAGGATTCGAGGTTGTGATCCCAAAATTCGGTTTTACCGCCAAAGCCGCGTAGCTTGATCATCGAAAGCGCAAAGTCGAAATGATAATGCTCTGCTTTCAGCACAATCGCTTTGTTCAGCTCAAAGGTTGGCTTGTATTGCGGCGCATGGGTGGAGATCAGCCAGCCGTTATTACCAATCGGGATAAAGACGCCAATTTTCATGTGAAACCTCTCTGCATTAAACGGGGATTGCTTCACGCGCTGCGCTGCTTCCTGCACGCATCCTACGGGCGGCGCTCGATCACAATTCTGCAAAGGTTGTGCCACATTTTTAAAAGGCTTATACAACAATGTGTTAAAAATATTGGCGGTTTTAAACTGGAGTGATTGGTCCAAAACAGACCGTTTGGTCAAAAACTTCTGCACGTTTTTCATGCGCCGCATGGTCAAAAAAGGTGCAGATGGGCGATTAGGCAGGAAAGGAGGCCTTTGTTATGATGCATTTACGCAGGACGGATGAGGTAACAGTGTGAAAAGCGATGAAAAAAAACCGGGACGCCGCTCGCGTGCGGTCGCCGCAAAACGGGCGGCCATACTCGAAGCGGCCTTAGCCTTCTTCTCGCAATTCGGCATTCACGGCACCAGCCTGGATAAAGTGGCCGAGCGCGCCGATGTCTCCAAAACCAATCTGCTGTATTACTATCCGTCGAAAGAAGTGCTGTATGTGGCGGTTCTGAAAGAGATCCTCGATGTGTGGCTGGCACCGCTGCGTGCGCTGCAGCACGATCACGATCCGCTGACGGCGATTCGCCAATATATCCGTCTGAAACTGGAAGTCTCGCGCGATCACCCGCAGGCCTCGCGCCTGTTCTGTCTGGAAATGTTGCAGGGTGCGCCGTTGCTGAAAGGTGAACTGGCCGGTGATTTAAAGGCGCTGGTGGATGAGAAGGCGGCGATTATCGAGCAGTGGATCGCCGAAGGTCGCCTGGCGGGGGTGCAGCCACAGCACCTGTTTTTCCTACTGTGGGCCACGACTCAGCACTACGCGGATTTCGCCTCGCAGGTGGAAGCGATTACTGGCCAAACGTTGCACGATGCGGCGTTCTTTGAACAGACGCTGGAGAACGTACAGCGCATGATTATTGAAGGGATCCGCGTGCGCTGATCCCGCTTTTTCAAGGAGAGAGCATGGATTCCTTATCGCAGCTGACGTTAGGTGCGGCAGTTACCGTCGCCGTGATGGGCAAACGCGTGCCGGTTTGGCAGGCGGCGCTGGTGGGCGCGATCGCCGGCACGTTGCCGGACCTCGATGTGTTTATCGATCATGGCGATGCCATCCGCAATATGACGCTGCATCGCACCGAAAGTCATGCGCTGATATTTCTCACCTTAATCGCGCCGCTGCTCGGCTGGCTGGTGGCGGGCGCGATGCGCAGTCGAACTCACTGGCGCGGCTGGACGCTGGCAATCTGGCTGGCGCTGGTGACGCATCCACTGCTGGATCTTACTACCGTTTACGGCACCCAGCTGGGTCTGCCGCTTACCGATTTCCCCTATGCCATTGGCAGCATGTATATCGTCGATCCGCTGTATACCTTGCCATTGTTAATTGCACTGCTGATCGCCCTGTGGCGACGTGACGCCGTGGGCTTGCGCTGGAATCGGATGGGATTATTAGTGAGTACGCTGTATCTCGGCTGGAGCATGGTGGCACAACACATCGCCACGCAGCACATTGAGCAGGATTTGGCGCAGCAAGCGGTGCAGCCTGAGCAGGTTCTGGTGACGCCGACGGCGTTTAATACGCTGGTGTGGCGCACGGTGATTATGACGCCGGATCGTTATGGCGAAGCGTATTGGTCGCTGTTATCACCGGGTCGCCCGCTGCGCATAAGCTGGCACGATCGTCAACCTGAGTTGTTTGTCCCGTTTAAAGGCCAATGGCACGCCGAACGCGTGGCGTGGTTTAGCCATGGTTTCTACGCGATGCAGCAGCAGGGCGAGCGAACGTTGATTAGCGATTTGCGCATGGGGGAAGAGCCGAATTACACCTTCACCTTCAATCTGGGAGCGCCGCAGTCGCCTGAGGTGGCGCCACAGCGTGAACCTTCGCTGCGTCCCGCTTTAGGCGAAGCGTGGCGAAAATTGCTAGAGAGGTTATAACGAGAAAGGCCCGGTGAAATCACCGGGCCTTTAGCTGTGAAAATCAAGCCTTACGACGACGCAACAACCATCCCATCGTCAGAATCACAAACCACAGCGGCGTCACCATCAGCGCCTGACGGGTATCTTCCTGCAACGTGAGCAGCACCAGTACAAAGGCAAAGAACGCCATGCAGACCCAGCACATAAATTTACCCAGCGGCATTTTGAATTTCGATTCCGCATGACGCTGCGGATGCTGCTTACGGTATGCCAGATAGCTGCACAGGATGATAGTCCAGACAAACATAAACAGAATGGCCGACACCGTGGTGACCATGGTAAATACGGTCATCACATCCGGAATCAGGTAAATCAGCGCCACGCCCGCCAGCAGGCACAGGCAGGAGAAGAACAGTCCGGTCGTCGGCACCGCACGCGCCGAGAGGCGGCCAAAGGCTTTATGCGCCACGCCCTGTTCTGCCAGGCCATACAGCATGCGGCTGGTAGAGAAGATGCCGCTGTTAGCGGACGAGGCCGCTGATGTCAGCACCACGAAGTTAACGATGCTGGCCGCGGCAGGCAGGCCAATCAGCACAAACATCTCAACGAACGGGCTGCGATTCGGCAACACCTGATTCCACGGTGTTACCGCCATGATTACCATCAGCGCCAGCACGTAAAACATAATGATACGCAGCGGAATAGCGTTGATGGCACGCGGTAAGACTTTATGCGGATCTTTAGTTTCAGCCGCGGCGGTACCTACGAGTTCAATACCAACAAAAGCAAAAACCGCAATCTGAAAACCGGCAAAGAAACCGCTCAGCCCTTTCGGGAACATGCCGCCGTGATCCCAGATATTGCTCAATGAGGCGGTGCCGCCGTTCGGGGAGGGATAATGCATACTCACCAGCACAACACCGGTAATGATCAACGCGACAATGGCGACGATTTTGATAATCGCGAACCAGAACTCCATCTCACCGAATAACTTCACCGTGGCGATATTCAACGCCAGGAAGACAAAGACGCACAGCAGGGCGCTCATCCAGATGGAGAAATCCGGGAACCATAGCTGGAAATAGGCGCTGATCGCCACCACGTCGGCGATGCCGGTCACCACCCAACAGAACCAGTAGGTCCAGCCGGTAAAATATCCCGCCCACGGTCCGAGTAAATCGGCGGCAAAATCGCTGAAGGATTTGTACTCGAGGTTGGAGAGCAGCAGTTCGCCCATGGCGCGCATGACGAAGAACAACATAAAACCGATGATCATATAGACAAAAATGATCGAAGGGCCGGCCAGGCTGATGGTTTTACCCGACCCCATAAATAGCCCGGTGCCGATGGCACCACCGATAGCGATTAACTGGATGTGACGATTATGCAGGTTACGCTGGAGCTTATCCGGCTGTTCGGCCTCAACTAGCGCCTCTTTCGATTGATCAACCATAAGTTTTTCTTTCCTGTCGGGATGTTGTGTCAGCTCTTTTGGCTGATAAGGTATGTGCCTTTGTAAGGGCAAGGGGCATAAGATAGTGGAAAGCCAGGCTGTTTCGGTAATGGTTTTTTACCTTTTGTGACCTTTTACGTGCTTTGCTCTGTCAGCAAATATTTACAGGGTATAAAGCAGCGTCATTTTGCGTAAATCTTCAACAAGTAAGACATTTACGCCGCTCTCCTGCCACGCGACCTCTACACTTGTTTATTCATTTCGTCAGGAAAAGTGAGGCACTGTGCGCGCTCTGTTCGCCGTGGCATTGCTGGCTGTTTGCGGCTGGCTCAGTTTACCGTGGTTGAAGATCCATCTGCCGCCGCAGTGGAATCCCTTTACGCCGCTTAACGTAACCGATCCGCCAGGTTGGATGACGCGCTACAAGCTAAAGAGGTTAAGTAACGATCCGGCTGCCTGTATGGCGGTGATGCGGCAGGCCAGCGAACAGCGGCTGGTGCAATTCCGCGCGGTGCCGCCAATGCAAGGTGATTGCCCCATTGAACAGCCGCTGCGTATTAGCGGTTACGGTGACGTCACCCTTAGCAGTAGCTTTCTTGCTAGCTGCCCGATGGCGGTGACCAGCACGCTGTTCGTGATTAATAGCCAGAACGCTTTGCGCCAGGCAGGTATCACCAGCCCGCTGAAACGGATTTCCCACGTAGGGAGTTATGCCTGCCGTAATATTTATCATCGACAGGAAGGAAGATTAAGTGAGCACGGCAGCGCCGATGCCTGGGATGTTACCGGCTTTCAATTGGCGAATGGGCGCTGGTTAGAGGTAGGTAAGAACTGGCAGCAGCCAGAGGATGCTGCTGCAGGATTGCATGCGCTGTGGCGCAATGGTTGCGCGACATTCGGCAATGCGCTGGGGCCTGATTACAACGCCGCGCATGCCAGTCACTTCCATCTTGGCATGCGCGGGACCGGTTATTGCCGTTAGTTACACAACGGGATTAAGTCCACGTTTTATCAGAAAATGATTAGCTGGCCATGAGAAAAGAAAGCCAATCATTATCGCCAGTTGCAGCATAAACCAGAATACGATCAACAGCGGGTTAATCTGCTGCGCAAGAACGAATTTCAGAGCCAATGCCATAAAGAAAAAAATCCCTAACTGGTATATCAGCACAGGGAAAACTTCGGTTTTCAGAGCGAGCAATAAGGCGCTATAAAATGAATGTTTTTCACGTTGGCGAATGGCGAGAAACTGGAAAAGTAATCCAATAAACAATGAAACTATCACGCAAATAATTGCTTGCATCCAAAGGGCAGGTGTAATTGCAAAGTGTTTCAGCAGCGTGACTATCGGGATTGTCATTATATCGCCGAATATACAAGCCGCTGCGGTTAACGAGGTGGAAATAAAAATGGTTTGCCAGTTCGTCGTTTTTTGCATTTTACGTGGGATCAGCAGCGCAATTTTCAGCTGATGAGAAGGTTTGCGGCCCAGATACCACCAGGCAAGCCATCCAATAAAAGGCATATACAAACCGGTTAAGGGCCAAATGATATTCATAACCGCAACCGGATGGGGATGGCGAAAAAGGTCTTTAAGAATCATTAGGGCAGTGCAACCGCCCACCACAAGGAAAGGTAATGCCAACTGGTTCAACATAGTCTGTTCCGCTGATTTTCCCAACTACCTGTGACAAAGCGCCTTTCGTACCCAGCGGCATTGTCTCCCCTTGCAACGGGTGATACACAACACTGTTCTCAAGTAATAAGCGTAGCCGCAAATTAGATTGAGATAAATCACACCGTGCGATGCTGCCTTACCTCATCCGCAGAAATAAGTGGAATTAAGATTAAGTTGAAACTCATTCTCTGTATAACCCCCTTTCTCAGCAAAAGAATCTGCTCCGACCTTTGATAATTTTAGTTAATGACGATGCTGAAATTTATCGGTTGGATGTTCATTTTCGATGAATAGGGTGATTGAAACTACTTCAGAAAAATCCTATTCTAATCTGATAAGGAATTAAAATTGTGAGCTCGCTTACAAATAGCGTGAGCTGATTCCTTTTTCTGATGTTAACGCGTTGACAATAATAGGGTTTTACTCATTGCTTACAGGTTTGCTCTCTTTTCAATCAATATTTTTACTCTAGTTAATTTATTTTTTGCGTTAACCCGAACAAATTACAAGGCGTGAAAGCGTGAAACAGCGCTAAGGCAATAATGACGACCGATAATTATTTCGCCTGGCGAGGCGAAATGGAAAATGAATTTCAGGCAGTGACAGAAGTGATGCAATTGAAATCACTTTTACAAACCCAGATTGAAATGCTGGGTTTTGATTACTTTGCTTTTTTGGTCCAGCATCCGGTGCCGTTTACCCGACCACGACTCTTTTTGTTTAGTACGTATCCCGAAAGCTGGGTGAAACGCTACGAAACTGAGAACTATTATGCGGTCGATCCGGTGTTATTACTCTGCCAGAGACCGGGCAGAGGAGTGGAGTGGACGCACGATTTATTTACCAATGCGGGTAATTTATGGGCTGAAGCCAACGCTGCAGGTTTGCTAAGTGGCTTTTCCTGCTCAGCAATGGCACCAAATCGAACCATTGGTATATTATCTATTGCATCACAGTTTCACAGTAAGACTCAGCATTTGCGCCTACAGCTAGAAGTAAAACTGCATCTTCTGGCGGAACTGAGTTTGCGCGCGTTAGAGCGTCTTAACGACAATTCAATGGTCGTTTTATCGAGTGATTTTAGTCAGCGTGAGCTGGAAATCCTGAAATGGACGGCAGAAGGAAAAACCTCTGCGGAAATTTCACTTATTTTAGCAATATCTGAACATACGGTGAATTTTCACCAAAAGAATATGCAAAAGCGTTTTAATGTTTCCAATAAAACGCAGATTGCCTGTTATGCGGCAGCGATTGGCCTGATTTAGCGAAAAGGCAACTACCAATTTTAGTAGTTCCTTCTCCACAGTCAGTTGTCTACCCTGCGCGCAATGTTGCCAGGCTGGCTCAAATAAATCATTGCATACATGGGGATGTCAGAGGCGCATGATGAAAGTAATTCAAACACAGCTGAAGGATATGCCGTCCTCACTATTGGCAGAACTTGGAACGTATCGGTATAGCGTTTTTGCGCGCGGCGAAGGGTGGTCGATTCCACCAAGATTAAGTACGCCTGGGCAGGAATACGATCGTTTTGATCGTTCGGATGTGACCTGGCTGATCGCCTGGAACGCGCGTCAGGGGATATGCGGCTGTGCACGCCTGCTGCCATGGCATGAGCCTGAAGTGCCAGAAGGGTTTGTTCTGCCCTTTGATCAGGAGAAAGTGTGGGAAATGTCGCGCTTTTCGGCGCGCCTTGAAGTGGATGCGGAGCTGCCGTTAAGCATTTTGTGGCACTCGGTACAGTTAGCCGAGTTGAGCGGGATGGAGTATTTAATCAGCTCGGCAACGCCGATGCTGGAGAAGATGTTTGAACAGCATCAAGTGGTGTACGAGCCGCTGTCTCCGGGCTTGATCCAATCAGAAGATAATCTTTTTGCTATTCGCATTCCGGTTGACCAACCGGCACTGGCGGAGAAATACCGCGGTACAAGACGCTTTAGCCCGGAGGAAGTGTTGCCGTCGCTGGGCGTATCGGTGAACTGGCAATCACACAGCTAAACACCCCGCGCATCGCGCGCGGGGCATACTGCTTATTGGCGGTAAGCGGTTTTGATCTGACGAATGGTGTTGTTAAACACTTCCGCCTGAGGCTTATCGCCTAAAGAGGCCTGTACATAACGCTCCATGTTGATGATCACCTTACCGGCATCGGCTTGACCCATTCCCTTCAGAATTAATGTCACCATCATCTTCAGACAGGCGACTTCGTCTGCCAGCGCTTGTGTGTCACGTGAAGTTGCAAAATCTTCATCACTCATAATTGGCTCCTTGGTGGTGTTACTCAATGGGGACACATTCTTCCTGTGCGTAAAGAAGAGAGTATATCATAGGGTTGTTCAACGAATTTAATGCAGACGAAACGGTAAAACTACGCGTGGGGTTTAATTGGACCTGGTGCTATTTTGCCGCTATTGAAAAGGGGGATAAGCCGTTATTTATTCGGCAAACAGAAGAACGCAATAAAATCGAGCTATAAATTATAACATAATGATATTAGTCACAATTTTACTTCATAATTTGCCCATGCTAATGCATTTTTCCTTAAATGCCTTTAACAGACCAATGTAATTGATTTGCATCATTTCATTTGAGATTTATCTGGTGTGATAGATGTTTTTTCCACCTGAAACCCGGTAAGATGTTTCACCAATAATATATTTCCCTTCACTAACCTGCGGAGTACGTCCCGTTGATCAGCCTGCTTCTTGTTGATGACCATGAACTGGTACGCGCCGGTATTCGCCGCATTCTAGAAGATATGAAGGGACTTGTCATTGCAGGTGAGGTGGCCTGTGGCGAAGACGCCGTGAAATGGTGTCGCAACAATCCGGTTGACGTCGTGTTAATGGATATGAACATGCCCGGTATCGGCGGCCTTGAAGCAACGCGTAAAATCGTGCGCTACAACCCTGATATCCGCATCATCATGTTGACCATTCATACCGAAAATCCTCTACCCGCTAAAGTCATGCAGGCGGGTGCCGCAGGTTACCTGAGTAAAGGCGCTGCGCCGCAGGAAGTAGTGAGTGCAATTCGCTCAGTACACGCGGGGCAGCGTTACATCGCCTCAGATATTGCTCAACAGATGGCGCTGAGCCAGATTGAGCCACAAAAAGCCGAATCACCGTTTAGCTGTTTGTCGGAAAGGGAATTGCAGATTATGCTGATGATTACCCGCGGGCAGAAAGTGACGGAAATTTCCGAACAGCTTAATCTCAGCCCGAAAACCGTTAACAGCTACCGTTATCGTATGTTCAGCAAGTTAAACATCAGCGGTGACGTAGAGTTAACGCATTTGGCCATTCGACATGGCCTGTTCAATGCGGAGCCATTAATCAGTAGTGAGTGACGTTTTCAATTCCAAAGCCTTTCTCAGCACCGTGACCAGTCAACCCGGCGTCTATCGTATGTACGATGCGGCCGGCACGGTGATCTATGTTGGTAAAGCCAAAGACCTCAAAAAGCGCCTGACCAGCTACTTCCGGACGCAGGTGGGCAGCCGCAAAACGGAAGTGCTGGTCAGTAACATCCAGAACATTGACGTCACCGTAACGCACACTGAAACGGAAGCACTGCTGCTCGAGCATAATTACATTAAGCTCTATCAGCCGCGCTATAATGTATTGCTGCGCGATGACAAATCTTACCCCTATATTTTTCTCAGCGGCGATAGCCATCCACGTCTGGCGATGCATCGCGGTGCGAAGCATGCCAAAGGTGAATACTTTGGGCCATTCCCCAACGGCTACGCGGTGCGGGAAACACTGGCGCTGCTGCAAAAAGTTTTCCCTATTCGCCAATGCGAAAACAGTGTTTATCGCAACCGTTCGCGGCCCTGTCTGCAATATCAGATTGGGCGTTGCCTGGGGCCTTGTGTTGCGGGCCTGGTGAGCGAAGAGGAGTATGCGCAGCAAACCGATTATGTGCGGCTGTTCCTTGCGGGCAAAGATGATCAGGTGATTAATCAGCTGGTTAAACGTATGGAAGACGCCAGCCAGGCGTTGCGTTTTGAAGATGCGGGCCGTTTGCGCGATCAAATTCAGGCCGTGCGGCGTGTTACCGAGCGGCAGTTTGTTTCCAATCAAGGTGATGACCTTGACGTGATGGGCGTGTCATTTGATGCCGGCATGGCCTGCCTGCACGTGCTGTTTATTCGCCAGGGCAAAGTGCTCGGCAGCCGCAGCTATTTTCCTAAAGTGCCAGCGGATACTGAACTCACGGAAGTGGTGCAAACTTTTGTCGGCCAATTCTATTTGCAAGGCAGCGAAGCGCGCACCTTACCGGCTGAAATCCTGCTGGACTTTTACCTGCCCGAGCGCGAATTGCTGGCCGAGTCGCTCAGCGCCCTGGCGGGACGCAAAGTCAATATTCAGAGTAAACCGCGTGGTGACCGCGCGCGCTATCTTAAGCTGGCGCGCACCAACGCGGCGACAGCGTTGACCACCAAACTGTCACAACACTCTACTATTCAGCAGCGTCTGGCGGCGCTGGCGAAATTTCTTGAGCTCGACAGCATCAATCGGATGGAGTGCTTCGACATCAGCCATACCATGGGCGAGCAGACTATCGCTTCATGCGTGGTATTCAACCGCGATGGCCCGCTGCGCTCGGATTATCGCCGTTATAACATTGAAGGCATTACGCCGGGCGATGATTATGCGGCGATGAATCAGGTGCTACGGCGTCGTTACGGTAAAGCGCTGGAAGAGGATAAAATCCCCGACGTCATTATCATCGACGGCGGTAAAGGTCAGCTGGCCCAGGCGAAACAGGTGTTTGCCGAGCTCAATGTACCTTGGGATAAAGATCGTCCCATTTTACTCGGTGTTGCCAAAGGCAGCGATCGTAAGGCGGGATTAGAAACCCTGTTCTTTGAAGCGGAAGGTGAGGGCGTTTCTTTACCTCCGGACTCGCCAGCGCTGCATGTGATCCAGCATATTCGTGACGACTCTCACAATCATGCGATTTCAGGTCATCGGAAAAAACGCGCCAAAGTGAAGAACACCAGTGCGCTGGAAAGCATTGAAGGAGTGGGACCAAAACGGCGCCAACAGCTGCTTAAGTATATGGGTGGGCTGCAACCGCTAATGAATGCCAGCGTGGAAGAGATAGCCAAAGTACCGGGCATTTCTGTCGCTCTGGCAGAAAAAATATACTACTCACTGAAACACTAACATTGAAACAGGGTGGGCAATGTAGGAACATACATGAAATCCTACTCACACCAGACAGTTACTGGCATATGCAATTTAACATTCCGACGTGTCTTACCCTGTTTCGAGTCGTACTTATTCCCTTCTTTGTCCTGGCGTTCTATTTGCCATTTCAATGGGCTCCCTTTGCCACTGCACTGATCTTCGTCATCGCTGCGGTAACTGACTGGTTTGATGGTTTTTTAGCTCGCCGCTGGAAGCAAACAACACGGTTTGGTGCATTCCTCGATCCGGTGGCGGATAAAGTGCTGGTGGCAATTGCCCTGGTGCTGGTGGCTGAGCATTTCCACGCATGGTGGATCACTTTGCCAGCGGCAACCATGATTGCCCGTGAAATTATTATCTCTGCGCTGCGTGAGTGGATGGCTGAGATTGGCAAACGCAGCAGTGTGGCGGTTTCCTGGATCGGTAAGGTAAAAACCACCGCGCAAATGTTCTCACTGTTTGCCTTACTGTGGCGTCCGGAGGCGACGGTAGTCGGCGTGGGTGTGGTTGCGCTGTATATCGCAGCGGTGCTGACTTTCTGGTCAATGTTCCAGTATTTAAGCGCGGCACGTGGCGATTTGCTCGATAGCTGATCGATGCGATTTAAAAAGCAGCAAACGGACGCAGTGTGTGGATAATTCTATTGACTCATTGCGTCAGATAAGTAGAATGCATCGCATCGAACGGCAGCTGGCCTGCAAGAAGCTGAATGAAATCAGCAGGTTTGATGAAGAAAGAACAGAATCGAGTAGTTGAGTTAGCAATGCAGTCGCAAACTCAAATACAGAGATTATGCGGGAATAGCTCAGTTGGTAGAGCACGACCTTGCCAAGGTCGGGGTCGCGAGTTCGAGTCTCGTTTCCCGCTCCAAATTTAGTAGTTCGTATCCAACGGATTACATATCAGATTAAAGGCGCGTTGGCAGAGTGGCCATGCAACGGATTGCAAATCCGTCTACCTCGGTTCGACTCCGGGACGCGCCTCCAATTTACACCCTGCCCGGGTGGTGAAATCGGTAGACACAAGGGATTTAAAATCCCTCGGCTTATGGCTGTGCGGGTTCAAGTCCCGCCCCGGGCACCATATTTGAAGTTGAATAAAACGAATAAAAAAGCAATATGCAGTAATGTCGTAACCGCCCAAGGGCGGTTTTTTTGTTTTTGTTGTCTGCCTTTTACCCATAAAAAACCCGGCTAAGCCGGGCGCCTTGTTACGATTGCGGTTGTCCCACCGGTCCTGCGCCTTCGCTGGCCCCCGGAACAGGCTGATTACTTGGTGCATGTGGACGTCCATCACCGCCGACCGCGTCACTTTTATGCATACAGCCCGCAAGCGATACCAATGTTAATGTTACCAATACTGCTTTGGTTAAAACCTGCATCTGTAGCTCCTTATTAATAAGCGCTTAGCTAACCAATCTTAAAGAGATCAACGTATTGACCCTCAAGATAAGCAAAGCAGCCGCGGCGAATTACGCAAGTTAAATGCTGGCGAAATACTAAAAAACGCCGAATTTTCGGCGTTTTTCATCTCAATCCTAATTTTACCCAAGATTACCGGTTAATCGTTCATGAAAATCACTGCTGCGATTATCCAGACCAACAAACGTCACGATCGCCCCGTGGCGCTGATAGCGGTACTCGATGGCATCGAGAGCCGCCACGCTGGATGCATCCCAAATCTGCGCGTGGGTGAGGTCAATGGTGACGGTTTTAGGATCGTGACCGTAATTAAAGTGTTCGAACAGGTCATTACTGCTGCCGAAGAACAGTGGACCACGCACGATGTAACTGACCTGCTTTCCGTCGTCGCTCAGCTGACGCTCAGCATGGATAACGTGGGCAATGCGACGCGCAAATAGCATCATTGCCAGAATCACGCCAACCAGCACGCCAATGGCCAGGTTGCCGGTCCACACGGTGACGGCAACGGTGAGCAGCATCACAAAGGTTTCTGACCACGGCATGCGTTTCAGCGTCGCGGGTTGCAGGCTGTGCCAGTTAACGGTTTTCACCGCAACTACCATCATAATACCTGCCAGTACCACCATTGGAATCTGCGCCATAATCTGGCTAAGTCCGGTAACCAGCAGCAGCAAAACAATACCTGCCGCCAGCGTGGAAACGCGCGTCCGCGCTCTGCCTAGCTCAACATTGACGATGGTCTGGCCGATCATAGCACACCCTGCAATGCCACCATAAAAGCCCGCAAGAATATTGCCGACGCCCAGCGCCCAGGATTCACGGCGCTTGCCGGATGGCGTATCGGTAATGTCATCCACCAGTTTGGCGGTCAGCAGCGACTCCATCAGACCAACAAAAGCGATGCTCAGCGCGGTGGGCCAGATAATTTGCAACGTTTGAAGATTGATCGGCACCAATAGCGTGGTAAAGCCTGGCAAACCGGCGGTCATAGGGCCTTCATCGCCAACATTAGGCACGCGATAGCCAAGCAGCAGTGCGACGGCGGTGACCACCACAATTGCTACCAGCGGTGACGGCACGCTTTTCAATACTTTAGGCAGCAGGACGACGATCGCCAGCGTGACGGCAAACAGCCCGCACACCAGCGTGGATTGTCCCCAAACGTGCGGGACTTGCGCAAAGAAAATCAAAATGCCAAGCGCGTTAACGAAGCCAATCATCACTGAACGTGGGATATAGCGCATCATGCGCGATAAGCCGGCGAAACCAAAAATGATCTGGATGAGCCCGCCCATAATCACCGCCGGCAGAATGTACTCCACACCGTGCGCATGCACCATTGGGCCAATGACCAGCGCCACTGAACCAGCCGCAGCGGTCACCATCGCCGGACGACCGCCCAGAATCGAGAGCGTCAGACACAGCACGACCGACGCTACCAGGCTCACTTTAGGATCAACGCCTGCAATCACCGAAAATGAGATCACTTCAGGAATCAGCGCCAGTGCGGTAATGATTCCCGCCAGACATTCACGGGTTAAGAGGGCAGGCGAACGTAATACGTGCCCCACAGTGATATCGCTCTCCACCGCAGGGGTGCGCTCAGTTGGTTGGCTCATAGATTATGCAGGCTCTTTTATTATGTTGCGCATACCGTCGCGGTACGGCAGTAACCAGTTGGAATATTCAGGGAAGGATGTTACCGGGCAATGATATCTGATGCTAGCAAGATGGGAGAGGAGAAGGTGATTCCATCCCTGGAATCCGGTTTCAGACCGCGAGATCGTCAGGTGTTTTATTGACAACTAATTCGAGCAGATGGCGATAAATATCCAGCTGAATCACATCACTTTCCATTTCAAGGCGATTGATCAGGGATGAAATGATCGCTTTATTTGAAACCGGCGTACCGGCTTGCAGGATTTCGGCAATGATTTGCCCGAAAACTTCCATTTCAGTGCTATCGCTGTTACCGGCGAGGGTAAAGTAATCAGCGATGGCGTTGCTGCTGGCTGCGGCGTTTTGCATATGTGAGGCCCTTTAAATCGGTCTGATGGCAAATTTGCCTTCAGCTTCATGATGGAAAAACTTACACGCGGACAGGCGCGCAAGACCCAACTCATCAACCAACGCAAAAAGACACCTCTGAAGGTGGAAATCCACAACACCTTCAGAGGCGACGCAAAGTGCATCATTCGTTACGGAGCCATCAGCTGGCTCTCGGGACGTAAAGTTATACAATATGGCTCAACTTGTACAATGTTGATATTAAGCTATTTGTGCTAATCGTTATTTATCAGTAAATTATATTTAAATTTATTCTGTAAAATCTATACAAGCAGCCAGCCGTAACTAAAATCATGCCAACGTTGTACAACTGAATGTGAGACATGGAACGCTATTTGGTGCGTCGAGGAGCGCTGCTGATGCCAGCACACTTTCCATTGCAGTTCACCTTCGCATATAATAACGCACTTATTTAGTTAGATATCTAATCATTAGGTCACTACGTTTTGAGCGACTATCCGCAACCTTTTTCTCGTTTACTGCATCTTACCGCTCACGCATGGCGGCTGGCAGTTGACCGTCGCTTAAAAGAGAGCGGGCTCAGCATGAGCAGCTGGATGGCAATAGCCAGCGTCGCCACCGCCACAGAGCCACCCACGCAAAAGGCATTGGCACAGCTACTCGGCCTGGAGGAAGCCAGCGTCGTTCCGCTGGTTGATCGATTGGTGAAGCAGGCGCTGCTGGCGCGCGTCCAGCCACCTGAAGATCGACGCAAGCGCCTGCTGATCCTGACGGAGCAAGGCCACGTGGCATTTGCCGAAGTGAAAACGCAAGCCGATGCACTGCGGGCGCAGCTGCTGGCGGATATCGAACCCGAATCTTTGGCGGTGACCGAAAAGGTTTTGCAGCAGCTGCTTGAACGTCTGGGAAGTGTGTGACCGTGGCGAAGCGCAATCCTTATGCCCAGCGCGAATGGCTGCCGCACGAGAAACCCATGTTGCCTGGCTCGCCTTCCACGCCGCTACATTCCCCTGCGAAGCGAATCGCCTTCGGTATTATTGGGCTGTTGATCTCGATAACCGGCGCCCTGAGTAACGCGCTGGTTTCTGCCAATCTAACCAATCTGCAGGGCACTTTTGGGGCCTACAGCAATGAGATCGCCTGGCTGCCCGCCGTTTATGTGATGGGCAATATCTCCATTAATCTGCTGTTGGTGAAGTTTCGCCAGCAGTTTGGCCTGCGACTGTTTACCGAAGCGTTTTTAGTGCTGTACGTCATTGTGGCGTTCTTCCATATTCTCGCCAACGATCTCAGCTCAGCCATCATTGTCCGCACCGCACACGGTATGGTGGGGGCCGCGCTTAGCTCGCTCGGCATCTATTATCAGATTCAGGCGTGGCCAGCAAAGCATCGGCTTAAAGCGCTGGTGATCGGTATCACCGCGTCGCAGTTGGCGATTCCGCTGGCACGTTTATTTTCAACCGAGCTGCTGCAGCTGCAAGAGTGGCGCGGATTGTATCTGTTTGAGCTCGGACTGGCGCTGATTGCGCTGGGTTGCGTGCTGGTGGTTAAATTACCGCCCGGCGACCGGATCAAAGCCTTTGAGAAGATGGATTTTGTCACTTTCATGCTACTGGCACCCGGCATGGCTTTACTGTGCGCCGTGCTGTCGCTGGGACGTATCGAGTGGTGGTTCAGTACGCCGTGGTTGGGCGTGGCATTGGCTTTGGCGCTGGTGTTGATCGTGGCGGCAATCGTCGTGGAGCACAATCGCGCCAATCCGTTAATTAACACGCGCTGGCTCAGCAACGGCATGATTGTAAGGCTGGGAATTGTGATGATCATGATGCGCATCCTGCTGGCCGAACAGAACACCGGCGCGGTTGGCTTTCTGCAGCAGCTGGGTTTGCTCAACGATCAAATGCGCGGGCTGGCATTTGCCATCATCGCCGGCGTGATTTGCGGCATGGTTGCCAGCGCCTTAACCATCAAACCGACGCATCTCAGTTGGCCGATCGTTGCCTCGCTGGTGGTGATGATCGTTGCCTCGCTGATGGATGCGCAATCCAGCCCGCTGACGCGCGGCAACAATCTTTATGTTAGCCAGTTTTTGCTGGGCTTCGGCAGCGCGTTCTTCCTCGCGCCCGCCATGCTGCTGGGGATTGGCGGCGTGGTAACGCAGCCCAAAAATCTGGTGAGCTTCGTGGTGCTGTTCGGGATGAGCCAAAATCTCGGCGGGCTCATTGGTGCGGCGATCCTTGGCACTTTCCAGACGTGGCGCGAAAAATATCACTCCAGTCTGCTGGGCGATCAGCTGTCACAGCTTGATCCGAACGTCACTGAGCGACTGAGCCAATACAGCGCGCTGTTCAGCAGCCAGCTAGCGGATAACGTACTGCTCAGCGCGCAAAGCAGCAGTCAACTGCAAACGGTGGCCACGCTGCAAGCCAACGTGCTGGCCTATAACGACACCTATTATCTTACCGCTGCGTTGGCGTTCATCACGCTGATATGGGTGTTGTACCGCCTGTCGCGGTTACGCTATATCAACTGGCGTCAGACAAAAATGGATGCGGCAAAATCATCAGTAAACCCGACGGAGAATTCATGAGCCAACAGGACGATATTCAGGCTGCGGAGCGCGAGCGCACCAACCGCCGACGCATTCTTTCCATTGCTGCCGGCAGCGGCATTGTGATTGTTGGCGTGCTGGTGATTTTGTATGCCTGGCAGTTATGGCCGTTCACTAGCACCCTGCAGGCCACGGAAAACGCCTATGTACGCGGTCAGGTCACCTTTATCAGCCCGCAGGTGAGCGGCTATCTCACCGAGGTTGACGTGGTGGATTTACAGCCGGTGACCAAAGGGCAGCTGCTGATGACCATCGACGATCGTATTTATCGTCAGCGGGTGCATCAGGCGCAGGCGCAGTTAGAGATGAAAATCGCGGCGCAAAACAATAACCAGCAGCAGCGCAAAAGTGCTGAAGCCACCATTGTTAGCAACAAAGCGGCACTGGAGAATGCCAAGGCCCAGGCGCTGAAAAGCAACCTCGATCTCAAGCGCGTGGAGAATCTGGCAGCCGACGGCTCGCTGTCGGTACGCGAGCGCGATGCGGCGCGCGCCGCCAACGCGCAGGCCGAAGCGCAGCTGCGTCAGGCGGAGGCGCAGGTGGCCGTGTCACAGCAAAATCTGCAAACCGTGGTGGTCAATCGCGGCTCACTGCAAGCGGATGTTGCCAGCGCTCAGGCGGCGTTAGAACTGGCGAATATCGATTTGGCCAACACGCGGATTATCGCGCCGGATAGCGGGCAGCTTGGCCAACTCTCGGTGCGCAAAGGGACCTACGTCACCGCCGGAACGCGATTAACCTCCGTGGTGCCTGAAAACAAATGGGTGATCGCTAACCTGAAAGAGACCCAGCTGGCGCGCGTCCGTCCCGGCTTGCCGGTCAGCATTCGCGTCGATGCGCTCGACGGCAAGCATTATGACGGCCGCGTTGAGTTTATTTCACCCGCTGCCGGTTCCGAGTTCAGCGCTATCTCGCCAGATAACGCCACCGGCAATTTTGTGAAAATTGCCCAGCGCATTCCGGTGCGCATCAAGATTCTCAACGACGATCTGCACGCGCTGCGCCCGGGCATGTCGGTGGAAGTGGAGATTGATACTGCCGCAGAGCCGTATAAGGAAGCGCCATGAAGCGCCTACTGTTAGCCACCTGCATGGCGCTGATGGTGACAGGCTGCGCCACTGAGGTCGAAAAAGCGCCTTCATCCTTACCCATTCCGGATAACTGGCGTCAGCAGGTGGGGCCGCACGCGGCACCAGAAGCGCGCTGGTGGCAACATTTCGGCGATGATAACCTCAATCGTCTCGTTAGCCAGGCGTTGCAGCACAATAGCGATATCCTGATGGCGCGGTCGCGCGTCGATCAATACCGCGCCGAGTTGCGTGCTGCGCAGGGCGATAATTTCCCCACGCTGTCAGCGGGTGTTGCCGCTACTCACCAGCGCACACTGTCGGCGGCAACCGGCCAGCCGTATGAAAGCGCAGTGTTTCAGGGATTGCTGCAGGCTAACTATGAGGTTGATCTGTGGGGCAGTCGCAGCAGCAGCATCCGTGCCGCCGCAGCGTCGTTGGATGCGCAGCGTGCCGCCGCCTCAGCGGCCGAATTAACCGTCGCCAGTTCGGTAGCATCGGGCTATCTCAGCCTGTGCGCGCTGGATGAACAGCTGCGGGTCACGCAAGCCACGCTGGCGACGCGGGAAAATTCGCTTAATCTGGCGCAGCGTCAGTTTGAAACTGGCTATACCTCACGCCTTGAATGGATGCAGGCAGCATCGGAATACCAAACGGCCAAAGCACAGGTTCCGCAGCTACAGCATCAAATTGAGCAGCAGGAGAACGCGCTCAGCGTGCTGGTGGGTATGAACCCACGTGAGATTGCGCGCAGCAGCCAGTTCGATCATATCAAGCCGCAAATCTTGCCGTCTCTGCTCCCTTCGCAGTTGCTTAATCGTCGGCCAGATATTGTGCAAGCGCAGCGCCAACTGCTGGCTGCGGATGCTTCGCTGGCGTCAACGCAGGCGAAGCTTCTCCCGTCGCTCAACCTCACCGCCAGCGGCACGTTACAAAGCAGCGAGCTGCATCAGCTATTGGATAATCCGTTCCGCTTGTGGAGTATTGGTGGCAGCATTCTGGCTCCGCTGCTCAATCGCGAAGCGCTTACTGCGCAGGTCGACGTGGCAATGGCAACGCGTAACCAGGCGCTTTATGGCTATGAGAAGGTGGTTCGCAACGCTTTCTCCGAGGTGGATAATGCGCTGGATGCGATTCGCCGCAGTCAGGAGCAGCTGGCAGAATTGCAGAAGCAGGAGAGTTATGTCGCGGAGGCGTATCGCATTGCGCATAACCGTTATCAGAATGGTTATGCATCCTACCTTGATGAGCTGGATGCCCAGCGCACGCTGTTCAGCACCCAGCTGAATATCGTGTCGGTGAAAAATACGTTGTTATTGGCACAGATCGATCTTTATCGCGCGTTGGGCGGAGGCTGGCAGGGGTAACGCCGTTGATCGTGTATTTTGGCCCCGCTATTCAGCTGCCTGCGTCAGCTCAGGCAGCATAACAGCCTGCTTAACAATCCTTTTCTCACGTTTTATGTCGACCGCCTTATTTTCTCACGGACCTTTTTTTAACTGGAAAGTTCAGGAAACTTCTTGCTTTCGCCGTTCGACTGCGCATAATCGCAAACCGCAATAATAATGATTATCAATACGTTTGCATTAGGGGATCTCCATGCGCAACACGCCTTTCAATCCCGGACTGAAACCGACGCTGTTGGCCGTAATGGTCAGCGCCGGTTGTTTGCCAGTGATGGCTGCTACTACCAACACCACAACTCAAACTGACGCGAAGAACGAACAGCAGACGCTGACCGTGACCGCAGCACCGCAAACCGATTTCAAACCAGGCGGCGACGATCTGGTACCTGCTTACCTTGATGGGCAGGTGGCTCACGGCGGCCGCCTTGGCATGCTGGGCGAACAGAATGCGATGGACGTGCCGTTCAACGTGATTGGCTTCACTTCGAAGATGATTCAGGACCAGCAGGCGCAAACCATCGGTGACGTGGTGCGCAACGATGCTGGCGTGCAAAATCTGAAAGGCTACGGCAACTTCGCGGAAAGCTATCGCATTCGTGGCTTCAAGCTGGATGGCGATGCCATGACCTATGGCGGGCTGGCCGGCATTGTGCCACGTCAGGTAATGGATGCTTCGCTGATTGACCGCGTGGAAATTTTCAAAGGTGCCAACGCATTGTTGAACGGCTCGGCCGAGAGCGGCGTTGGCGGCATGATTAACCTTGAACCAAAGCATGCGGATGATGCGCCACTGACGCGTATCGGCGTGGATTATACCTCGGGTTCGCAGGTCGGCGGCAGCGCCGATATTGGCCGTCGTTTTGGCGACAACAACCAGTTTGGCGTGCGTCTGAATGCGGTGAATCGTGAAGGCGGCACCGAGATAGACGGCGAGAAAAAACGGACTACGGCGGCATCACTTGGTCTGGATTATCGTGGCGATCGTCTGCGCACGTCGCTGGACGTGGGTTATCAGAAGAAAACTTTCCACGATGCGCGTAATGGCATCAATATCAGCAATATTGATTTCATTCCTGATGTGCCGTCTAACTCGAAAAACTACAGCCAGAACTGGGTGTTCAGCGATATTCAATCAGAATTCGGATTGGCGAAAGCCGAGTACGATCTGACCGATCAGTGGACCGCCTATGCGGGACTTGGCGCGCAGCACACGCATGAGGTGGGCAACTACGGTATTCCAAAGGTGTTGGATAGCGCAGGCAACGCCACTATTGGCCGTTTCAGAACCAACCGTGTGCAAGACAACATGAGCGGCATGGTGGGGCTGCGTGGCGATTTCACTACCGGTCCGGTGACGCATAAAGTTAACGTTGGTTACTCGGCGATGACCGCGAATGCCAAAAACAGTTACCGCATGTCGTCGGGTAATGATGCCGATGTGAATATTTACCAGCCGCAGGATGTGACCGAGCCGGACAATGTTTTCTCCGGCGGCACCAAATTTAGCGATCCTTTGACCACTTACCGCTCGCGTTCACAAGGTTATCTGCTGAGCGATACGCTGGGCTTCTTTGATGACACCTTGCTGGCAACGCTGGGGGCTCGCCATCAGAAGGTGGTGGTGCGTAACTATGGTTACGACGGGGCGGAAGATGCCGGCACCCGCTTTGACAGCAGTCGCTGGTTGCCAGCTTATGGGCTGCTGTATAAAGCCACCGAAAACATCTCGCTGTATGCCAACCATACCGAATCATTGACGCCGGGCACTGCTGCACCGTTTGGTACCAGCAACTACGGCAGCGTAACCGGGATTGTGCATGCCAAACAGAATGAAGTGGGCGTAAAAGCGGACTTTGGTCGCGTAGGCGGATCGTTGGCGCTATTTGAAATCAAACAGCCGGTTGGCGTGAAAAATAACAACGTATACCAGCTGAATGGTGAACAGCGTAATCGCGGCGTGGAACTGAACGTCTTCGGTGAACCGGTGCTGGGCCTGCGCCTCAACAGTAGCGCGACCTGGATTGATCCAGACATGACAAAAACGGGCGACAGCGATCAAAATGGCAAGAATGCCATTGGCGTGCCGCGCTTCACTGCGGCGCTGGGCGCGGAGTACGACATCAAACCGGTCGATGGACTCACCGCAACCGCTTTGCTGAATTACACCGGCTCTCAGTACGCTGACCTAGCGAATAACATGAAACTGGACGATTACACTACGCTGGACATAGGGCTGCGTTATCGCATGAAAGTTAATCAGAACGATATGGTGTGGCGCGTGGGCGTTGATAACGTGACCAATGAGAAATATTGGGCAAACGTGGATGACAGCGGCACCTATTTGTCACAGGGCGAACCACGCACCGTAAAAGTCTCATTGAGCTACGATTTCTAATCTGTACCCAACGGGGCGTCTTCACGCCCCGTTATCATCCTGTTGAGAAATAATCCTGTACCTTACGGCACTTTGCATTACACTCTCCTCGGCAATCCTGCTCGAAAACTCGCCCTATGTTTGAGTCACCATGAGTTCACCTGCACCACCTGACGATCACGACGAACCTTATCGCCAACCGCTGGATGATGCGCTCTTCGCCATAGTGGTGCTTGCAGTGACGTCGGTTACCCTTATAATCTTCGTCCTGATGATTACGCTGTGGATGAGTTAACGTCAGCAACGGGAAAGGGAGGTTTGTGAGGAGATGTCGATGGAATCCAGAGATGACAAACTGATCGCTATAATTGGCCTGTTATCCGCCTGTTTGATTGGCGTGGTGTTTCTCTTCACCATGACCTGGCTCACCGACGTGCGTCACCCGGTGGATCCAACCTTGGATGTCCAAACCTGTCCTCAGAACAGGGTAAACACCCAGCAGTCTTAATCCCTTTTCTGCCAGCTTTGCCACTTAATCTGTTGACTGCGTAACTCCAGCGCCAGCGCTTCATGCAGAGTGCGATTGCCGTTAGGATCGCCCAGGCCAAACAGCGCGCCTGGTGAACGTCTATCGTCGGCCCATGCCGGATACTCCACCACCGGATAGAGTGAAATACCTTCCAGCGCCACACCGTGCTCTAACGCCAGCCGCGCTTCTTCGCTCACCTGACGCAGCCAGGGCGCACGCGCATCACCTTCGGCCCCGGTTTCTGCCAGCAGCATGGGACGCTGATAGCGTTGCCAGCACTGCATCAGCAAACGGTGCAGCGGTTGACGCGTTGGGTGATCGAGCGGAATGGTTTCACCTGAAAAGAACCAGTGATTATCGGGGTAATAATTGAGGCCAAGAATATCGAGAAAATCCTCGCGGCCTCCCAGTTCCGGTGCATCGCGTCCGGCCAGCCAATCCCAGGCTTCAAATTGCGCCTGATGCTGCGCGTCGGCGTAAGGTTTACTGTCTGGATTATCGGGATGCGTTGCTACCTGTACCAGCGGATCGGTCAACACAAAGCGTGCATCCGGATAAACGTCTCGAATGGCGTGCATCGCCGCCAGCGAGGCGCGGACTAACTGGCGTTTTAATTCTCTGCCACGATCGCTGGCATAAGGATCGAGCCAGGATACGTCGGCGCCCGCCCACGACCAGAATGAAATTTGATTAATCGGTGTAAAAAACGGTTTTTCAACGCCTTCGTCATGCATCAGCTGCGCCATCGCGCGCGCGAAGCGCTCAAAGTGATCGACAAAGCTGGCTTTCCAGATATCAAGATGATCGGGGTAGCCGAAATGCGCCAGCTCCCAGATAATCTGCACATCATGACGCGCTGCAGCGTGCACCATGGGCAGAAACGAGCGCCAGTCATATTCATTGGGTGTGGCTTCAATCAGATGCCAGCGCGCACCATCGCGCGCCGTGCGTAATCCTTCTTGTGCTAGCGCGGCATAATCTTTTTCCAGCAGCATGTCATGCCCGCTGCTGATCACCATATCCAGTCTGCGTCCGCCTGCCCGACAGGCAGTGGAACAGGGAAAACTGCCTTGAAAGAAGCTTTGGAACAGCTGAGGGTGATGGCGCAGGGTTTGCTGAGTCATAATCCTCTCCTCACGATGAAGGCTGGATGCAGAACGCTTGGCTAAGTCTAGACTAAATAAACGTTGTGCTAGTGGGCAGAAGTGGAAGGCTCTGATTGCTTCTCTGCGCGGCGATACTAACAATTATAGGTCCACAGCTTTCAGGGATTCACTATGAGTGAAGCAGCAACATCTTTGCCGCCCAAAGAACCAGCGGGCAGGGGGCTAAAGCCAGGTGTCGACGCGCGCTGCGCCTTACATCCTGGCAAGAGCGGCATTCATCCGCTTAACGACGGGTTGGATGCCTTTGCAGCGCGCTATCAACTGATGAGCATGGCGCAGCACACCATTGATGTGCAGTACTACATATGGCACAACGACATGTCTGGGCGCTTATTGTTTAGCGCGCTGCTGGATGCCGCCGAGCGCGGTGTGAAGGTGCGTTTGTTGCTGGATGACAACAACACGCCGGGTTTGGATGAAACGCTGGCCGAACTCGATCGGCATGCCAATATCGCCGTGCGCCTGTTCAACCCGTTCTCATTCCGTACGCTACGTGCGCTTGGCTATCTCACCGATTTTTCCCGCCTTAATCGGCGTATGCACAATAAAAGTTTAACGGTGGATGGCGCTGCCACGCTGGTGGGCGGTCGTAATATCGGCGATGAGTATTTTGGTACCGGCAATGAACCGCTGTTTACCGATTTGGATGTGCTGGCGATTGGTCCAGTCGTCGATGAAGTGACGCAGGATTTTGAACGCTATTGGCGCAGCAAAGCGGTGTCACCGCTGCGCAAGGTGGTTGATGTTAGCGGCGATGCGCATCAGGCGGTGCGATTGCCGGTTGAATGGCAGCAGAGTGAAGCCGTTGAGCGCTATCTGGCGCGACTCAAGCACTCTTCGTTTATTAGCCAGATGGAGCAGGGCGAGCTGGATATGACGTGGGCGGCGTCACGACTGCTGAGCGACGATCCACGTAAAGGCCTTGGAAAGGCGAAACGCCGCAATTTACTGCCCCAGCGTATGCTGGAGGTCATCGGCACGCCGCAGCAGCAGTTTGATATTATCTCCGCCTACTTTGTTCCTACGCGTTCCGGTGTGGCACAGCTGCTGGCGCTGAAGCGGCGCGGCGTCAAAATTGCGGTACTGACCAATTCACTGGCGGCTAATGACGTTACGGTGGTGCACGCCGGTTATGCGCGCTGGCGTAAAAAGCTGCTGCGCCACGGCATCGCTTTGTATGAACTAAAACCGCAGGATAATCCGCAAAGCGCACCGCATGACCGCGGGTTAACCGGTAACTCGGGTTCAAGTCTGCATGCCAAAACGTTTACCGTAGATAAACGTAAGGTGTTTATTGGATCGTTTAATTTTGATCCACGATCGGCGGTGCTAAATACCGAAATGGGACTGGTCATTGAGAGTGAAGCCCTGGCGCAGCAAACCCATCAGCGTTTTATCGCTGGGATGCGCGATCGTGCCTGGACGCTACGTCTGGATAAATGGGGACGCGTTAACTGGGTGGAGTTTGCCGGAGAGCAGGGCGAAGTGGTGCATAAACATGAGCCGCAGTGCACGCTAATGCAGCGTTTGCTGGTGCGTTTGGTGTGGCGATTACCCGTGGAGTGGTTGCTCTAAAGTAATCGGGCCAGCTTAGCTGGCCCGACATCTATTTGCGCTGCGGCTTACCTGAGAACAGGAAACGCAGCAGCGGAATACGCAGATGAATTTCGTACAGCGTAAAGGCCACGCCAAACACCATCAACAAGCCAAGGAAGAAGCCAAGCGTGTTGCTGCCAATGTGCGGCGTAATGTAGATGCCGTACAGAATGGTCAGCGGATGGTGTACCAGATAGATAAACAGCGAAGCATTAACCAGATACATGATGCGCGGAGAGTGACTGTTCAGCAGATTGTGGCCGAAGCTAAAACAGACATTCAGCATGCACAATCCCATCAACGTCGAAACAAGCATATCAATTTCGTAAAGCCAGCCCTCACCGCTGCTGTATCGCTGATTCAGGCTGTAAGCAATGAATACCGCAATGGCGCCAAAGCACACAACGGGATTGAAGCGGACAAACAGCGCTTTCAATGCCTGATGTTTCCAACTGAGCGCGCCTAACATGAAGAACGGCAAGAACATCAACGTTTGCATCACGGCAATGCTAAACAGGCCATCGGCGAATACGGCTGGAGCCAAAATAAATAATACGCGCCGGAAAATACACCAAACCAGCGCGTAAGCCAGCAGCGCCAGCGTGAGTTTCCCCCAGCCAATCTGCTGATAATCAATGCGACGCTGCTGTGTGCTCAGCCAGCGAAACGCCAACATCCCGAACGTGGTCAGGATCACCAGGACCAATAAGAACCACAGGTGTGAGATCAGCTCCCACATCAGCGTGTTGTATTTGTCATAGAGCGAAAATTGGTTCCAGTCACCTATCTTATCGGTGAGGTTTTTGGTGATGAAAAACTGCGGCAGGGTGATGAGCGGAACCGCCGTTAACAGCGGAATGCCGACGCGCTCCAGACGCACCTTCAGCCAGCGCTGCGGCTGATAGCGCAAGTAAAGCATGTAGGAAAAATAGCCTGAAATTACAAAGAACACCTGCATGCGGAAGGCGTGAATAAAATCATTCAATACCGTCAACCACATTGAGGCGTCATGGCTGTTGACGGCCCATCGTTGCGTGGAGTAAATCAGGGAGACGTGAAATGGCACGCCTAATAACATTAAATACGCTCGAATCGAGTCGAGGAAATATTCACGTTGGGGTTTAGCTGAACTCATAATCTTCCAATAGTCAGTTTACTTGCCGGTTTCGCCCTGAAACCGGATTATGCCGAATGAAAATTCTACCGGCTGTAAACAGGGTATACTATCAGGTGAATCTGTAGGTGATTTTGCAGGGTTTAATTATCCGAAAAGCACACTTTCAGCTTACAAATCAGCGGAACAATCTTTTACATACGCTGTCGGAAAACCGAATAATCCTTTAAGATAAGCGGGTTTGATCTAAGCACACGAAAGGGGGGGATGTGCTGAATAATGTGAATAATAAAGTGGGACTGGTAAAGATGCGCTGGGTAGGCGCGGCAGTTCTGCTGGCTATGTATGCCAACAATAGTTGGGCGTTTAACATCGATGATGTAGCAAAACAAGCCAAGGCGTTGGCAGGGAAAAGTTTCGAAGCGCCAAAGAGCAATTTACCCTCTCAGTTTCGTGAAATGAAGTTTGCTGATTATCAGCAGATCCAGTTTAACCACGACAAAGCTTATTGGGGCAAACTGCGCACGCCGTTTAAGCTTGAGTTCTATCATCAGGGCATGTATTTCGATACGCCGGTGAAAATTAATGAAGTCACCGCGTCTTCCGTGCGTGAAATTAAATATAACCCTGACTACTTCAATTTCGGCAACGTAAAGCATGATGCTGATTCAGTCAAAAACCTCGGCTTTGCTGGGTTTAAGGTGTTGTATCCTTTAAATAAAAAAGGAAAAGACGACGAAATTTCCAGCTTCCTTGGCGCCAGCTATTTCCGTGTGATTGGCGAAGGGCAAGTGTATGGTCTTTCCGCGCGGGGTCTGGCGATTGACACCGCGCTGCCTTCCGGCGAAGAGTTCCCGCGCTTTAAGGAGTTCTGGATTGAGCGTCCAAAACCGCAGGATAAACAGCTGGTGATTTATGCGCTGCTGGATTCGCCACGTGCGTCCGGTGCCTATCGCTTCACCATCCGTCCGGGCAAAGAATCAACCGTTGATGTGCAATCCAAAGTTTACCTGCGTGATAACGTTGGCAAGCTTGGCGTTGCGCCGCTGACCAGTATGTTCCTGTTTGGTGCGAACCAGCCATCGCCGGTGACCAACTTCCGTTCAGAGCTGCACGATTCGAACGGTCTTTCCATTCACGCGGGTAACGGGGAGTGGATTTGGCGTCCGCTGAATAACCCGAAACATCTGGCGGTGAGCACCTTTACCGTTGAGAACCCGAAAGGCTTTGGTCTGCTGCAGCGCACGCGTGATTTCAGCCGTTTCCAGGATCTCGACGATCGCTACGACCTGCGCCCAAGTGGCTGGGTTGAGCCGCAGGGTGATTGGGGTAAAGGCCGCGTTGAGCTGGTAGAGATTCCGACCGCCGATGAAACCAACGATAATATCGTTGCTTTCTGGACGCCGGAAAAACTGCCAGAGCCGGGCAAAGAGATGAACTTCCAGTATCGTCTGCACTTTACCCGTGACGAGAACCAGCTGCACTCAGACGACATTGCCTGGGTGAAAGACACGCTGCGTTCCGCTGGCGATGTTAAACAGTCGAATCTGGTGCGTCAGCCAGACGGTTCGATCGCCTTCACCGTTGATTTCGTTGGCAAAGCGATGAGCAAGCTGCCGGAAGATACGCAAGTGGCTCCGCAGGTTAGCGTGGGTAATAACGCTGATGTGGTTGAGCAAAGCGTTCGCTACAATCCGGTGACCAAAGGCTGGCGTTTAGTGTTGCGTCTGCGTGTGAAAGATAACAAGCAGCCAACCGAGATGCGCGCAGCGCTGGTGAGCGGCGACAAGACATTGACGGAAACCTGGAGCTATCAGCTACCTGCCAATGAATAAATCGATATTTCTACCTCAATCCTACGTGGAGGCCCTGCCGCTTGATGCGGCAGGGCGTGCCCGTCTGAGCGATTCACTCCAGAATGCGCAGGCGTTCCACGCTATTCATTCGACGCTGGGGCAGGATATCGCCGCCAGCGAGCGTCCGGACGATGCGCCGCTGAAATCGGTCTCGTCCCGTGTGCAAATGGCCTGGCCTGACTCGTTGGCGGAGGGTCAACAGCTGAGCAAGGATTATCTCGATCGCACCACGCTAAAGGCCATGCCAAAGGTGAAGCGTTCGCTGATGTTCCCTGAGGTGTGGCGTACTAATCCCATTGCGCGCGCCTGGGATTCGGTACGTGGTAAGAAATCCACGCCGCGCTATGCTTCGGTGGAAGAGCAGAAAACCGAAGATAAGTGGCGTCACGTGGGTTCCATGCGCCGTTATGTGCTGCTGATTCTGACGATTCTGCAAACCGTCGTGGCTACCTGGTACATGAAAACCATTCTGCCCTATCAGGGCTGGACGCTGATCGATCCCATCGAGATGTTTAACCAGAACTGGTTGCAGTCAGTTGAGCTGATCCTGCCTTACATTTTGCAGACCGGGATTCTGTTCCTGTTTGCCATTTTGTTCTGCTGGGTTTCTGCCGGTTTCTGGACCGCGCTGATGGGCTTCCTGCAGTTGCTGATTGGGCGTGATAAATACAGTATTTCGTATTCAACCACCGGTGATGAACCGCTGAATCCGGAACACCGTACGGCGCTGATCATGCCAATCTGTAATGAAGACGTTGAGCGTGTGTTTGCCGGCCTGCGTGCGACCTGGGAATCGGTCAAACGTACCGGCAATGCCGAGCACTTTGACGTTTACATTCTGAGCGACAGCTACGATGCGGATATCGCTATCGCCGAGCAAAAAGCCTGGATGGAGCTGGTGCGTGATGTCGGCGGTGCAGGTAAGATTTTCTATCGCCGTCGTCGTCGTCGTGTGAAGCGTAAAAGCGGCAATATCGATGACTTCTGCCGCCGCTGGGGCAGCAACTACAGCTACATGGTGGTGCTGGATGCCGACAGCGTGATGAGCGGTGAGTGTCTTACCGGTCTGGTACGCATGATGGAAGCCAACCCGAACGCCGGTATTATCCAGTCGTCGCCAAAAGCGTCAGGCATGGATACGCTGTATGCGCGCTGTCAGCAGTTTGCCACGCGTGTGTATGGCCCGCTGTTTACCGCCGGCTTGCACTTCTGGCAACTGGGTGAATCACATTACTGGGGCCACAACGCCATTATTCGTGTGAAGCCCTTCATCGAACACTGTGCGTTAGCACCGCTGCCAGGAGAAGGTTCTTTCGCCGGTTCCATCCTTTCACATGACTTCGTCGAGGCGGCGCTGATGCGTCGTGCAGGCTGGGGTGTATGGATCGCCTACGACCTGCCGGGTTCCTATGAAGAATTGCCGCCGAACCTGCTGGATGAGCTCAAGCGCGACCGTCGCTGGTGTCACGGCAACCTCATGAACTTCCGCTTGTTCCTGGTGAAAGGTATGCATCCGGTTCACCGCGCGGTATTCCTGACGGGCGTGATGTCCTATCTGTCTGCGCCGCTATGGTTTATGTTCCTCGCGCTTTCCACCGCCTTACAGGTGGTGCATACGCTGATGGAACCGACCTACTTCCTGCAGCCGCGCCAATTGTTCCCAGTGTGGCCGCAGTGGCGACCGGACCTGGCGATTGCGCTGTTCTCAACTACGCTGGTTCTGCTGTTCCTGCCGAAGTTGCTGAGCGTGGTGCTGATCTGGTTTAAAGGCGCAAAACCTTACGGTGGTGCCATCCGCTTGTTCTGCTCGCTGATTCTGGAGATGCTGTTCTCGGTGCTGTTAGCACCGGTGCGCATGCTGTTCCACACCGTGTTCGTGGTCAGCGCGTTCCTCGGTTGGGAAGTGGTGTGGAATTCGCCGCAGCGTGACGACGACGCCACGCCGTGGGGTGAAGCCTTCCGTCGCCATGGTTCGCAGATGCTATTAGGTCTGGTGTGGGCGGGCGGCATGGGCTTGCTCGATCTCAACTTCCTGTGGTGGCTGTCGCCGATTGTCTTCTCACTTATTCTGTCGCCGTTTGTTTCGGTGATGTCGAGCCGTGCCACGGTAGGGCAGAAGAGTAAGAACGCCAAACTGTTCCTGATTCCGGAAGAGTATGAGCCGCCGAAAGAGTTGGTCGATACCGATCATTATCTGCAGATTAACCGTCAACGTGCGCTGAAAAATGGCTTTATGCACGCGCTGTTCAATCCCGCGTTTAACGCTCTGGCGACGGCAATGGCCACCTCACGTCACAAGCAGAGCGATTTGCTGGACCATGCACGCGATCGTCGTGTTGATCAGGCACTGAGTGACGCACCAGAAAAACTGAACCGCGAGCAGCGTTTGCAGCTGATCAGCGATCCGGTGGTTCTGGCACGCGTACACTCACGCCTGTGGGAAAGTGCGGACAAATATCATCAGTGGGTAGAAAGCTATCAAAAGCTGAAGCTCAATCCTGAAGCGCTGCCACAGCGTTAAGGATAGAAAAGTAAAAAGCGGCAGAAATGCCGCTTTTTTTTCGTCTTTAATCTGGCTGGATTAACGTAATCTTTACGTCTGAAGGTGTGGTTATTTCACCTCACAGGCGTTTAAACTGGCACCCGTTCATTGTGAGTAAACGTTGTGAATTATTTCCTGAAAGTCGCCGCGCTTAGCGCCGCTATCCTATTACTTACCGGCTGTGGCAGCATTATTAGCCGTACTATTCCCGGGCAGGGGCACGGCAATCAATATTATCCCGGCGTGCAATGGGATGTTCGTGACGGACCCTGGCGCGTGCTAACCATTCTCGATCTTCCGCTCTCATTAGTAATGGACACACTTTTGCTGCCCGTTGATGCTAGCCATGGCCCGTACGAATAACCTTTAAGACAGGTTGTCCGAGGGGCTGTTATCGTCTTCCCACTCTTGCGCCGCCGCTTCGCCTTCTTCCAGGTCACGCGGTGGTTCAAGCTGGAATTCGCCTTCATCCCACTCATGCAGGGTGTTTTCTGCTTGCCACTCCTGACGCAGTTCGACTTCATCGTAATCGCCGTCAAACACCGCTTGTGCGGCTTCTCCGCTGGAGATCGGCAGGCATTCACCTTGCCCATCCTCTTCTGCGAAAAATTCTGCCTGCCACATAATGTCGCCGTCCTGCATCACATACTTCTGTAGTGCAAACTGGCTGACGCTGGCATCGTCTTCGGCGATGTCAGGTTGGCTGGCGAGAAACTCTTCACGTGCGGCTTCAATGGCTTCTTCCAGGGTGCTATACAGGCTCATCATCAACTCCATGTCTGTTAAAAAGGGATTTCACAGAAGGATAGACGAAAAATCACGAAGTGAAGGGCAAAGAGCAAATATTGATTGGGCGGTTGATTGAAATTCAACCGCCCAACAGGTCAGGCTATTTTCTGCGGAAAATGTAATACAGGACGGACTGATTCATGAATAATTGGAGCCGAGTAGCGGATACAACATTTAATACAGGGTTTGACTTTTTTGAAATTAATGCGTGCTGTCGAAAGCGCCTGATTTAAATTATAGAGGGTGCCAATAAAAACCATATCCTCTTTAACCGGCAGGCGTTTACACTCTTTGCGATGTAGAAGATGATAGCCTTCATGATCGGTACTGATCGTGACATAGTAATAGATGCCTTTATTCATTTTATAGTTTCCTGAGATATATTTGCTGTGTGTAATCTTTTTATATTTTTTTCAAAATTGAACTTATTAAAATAGCTGACACTGTCGAAACTAACTGGATTTATTATAGGGAACAAATTCCATAATGATATAAGGGTCTATGATAATTGAATAAAATGGAATATAGATGATTTTAATCAGACAATGCCTTGTTTATTAAGTTAATTTTATTACATTGATTAGAGTGGTAGAAGAGTTTGCAAATATTAAATAGGATTAGCCCTGGAAATGATAGTAATCAGATCCGATGAGATACATTCTTACCCATAAATGTTAATGAGGATTAAAATCGGGAATCAAGCACTAGCGAACCGTTTTGTTCACGCCTCGCCTGTAAAGGTTAATATTTAACCTAAAACGCGTGGCCGCAATGAAAAAAACTCGCTTAAAAGTGGTACTAACCAAACTATCAGGCTAAGTTCAGGCTGGTCTGGAAGGAAGCTAAAATAGCCAAATGATGTCTCAAGATAAGCCAAATCACAGCGGGAATTGATGAGGCACCCCGTGTGCCTCATCACAATTAATAAATGGATGGCTGCCCTTCAGGGCGGGTTTTAAAGCGGCGATGTAGCCACATATATTGCTCTGGTGCGAGCAGAACGGTCTCTTCCACCACTTTATTCATTACCGTTGCAGTGTCGAGTTCTGATTCCAGCGAGAATTTATCGCGGATATCCGGCATCATTTTCAGCTCATAGCCACGGCCATTGGGCAGACGTCGTGCCAGAAACGGTACAACACTCGGATTAGCCAGGCGAATCAGCATGTGCGTACCGCTGGTGGTGGCGGCATCCGGCACGGCAAAGAACGGCGCAAATACGCTGCTGCGTGGGCCGTAATCATGATCCGGTGCATACCAGATAATGTCGTTATTCTTCATCGCGCGGATCATGCCCTTCAGATCTTTACGGTCTAGCATACTTTTGTTGGAACGCATACGGCCCCAGGTTTGCAGCCAGTCGAGCAATTTGTTGTCGTTAGGACGATACACGCCAATGCCTGGATTGTGCATACCGAACACGCGCGCGCCCAGTTCAAGCGTCAGAAAGTGCATACCAATCAGAAGAATGCCGCGTTTCTCTGCCAGCGCATGACTAACATGCTCTAAGCCGCTGGTAGCAACCCATTTACGGATGCGCCAGTCCGGCCAGAACCAAGCCATGCCGGTTTCAATGAGGCCCATGCCCACCGATTCAAAATTGTGTTTCACCATGGCCTGGCGTTCATTTGTTGGCATCGCGGGAAAACAGACTTCCAGATTGCGCTGCGCCACTTCTACGCGGCGCTTCATGAAGCGCATCGCAATACGCCCAAGTCCGCAGCCGATAGCATGCAGCACGGGATAGGGCAGCAGCACCAGCACATAGAGAAAACCAATGCCGATCCATGTCGGCCAATAGCGAGGATGAAGGAGTTCACGGGTGAGTTGGGGAAGTTGAGTCATGGAAATGTCAGTATCCTGCGTCTGATGCCAGAGAGTCCGGTTTCTGTAATTGGGTGTGATTATGCCATTTTTTCCTCCTGGCTGAAATCAAGCATAGATGGCGGATCCAAATCCGACAGCAGGTATACGCACGAAAATGCAATTGCAGCGCATAAAAGCGTGCATTTTGCACGCCGTCAGGCTTTTCTCGCCAACGTTTCGAATCATGCTGAATTCGGGTATGATACGCGCGCTAAATTTCTCTGATTGCTAACAGGACGAACACCATGCCAGTGTTACATAACCTTGTTTCCAATAAAGAGCTGAAGGAACGTATGTTGGCGGAAACCGAACCACGTACCACAGTCTCTTTTTATAAATATTTCCAGATTGCCGACCCCAAAGCGTTCCGTGATGCTCTTTACGTTGAGTTAACCAAACTCAAGGTGTTTGGTCGCGTCTACGTGGCGCACGAAGGCATCAACGCACAGATTAGCGTGCCCGCCAGCCGTTATGAACAAATGAAGGCGACGTTGTATGCTTTCGACGCAGCGCTGAATAATCTGCGCATGAATATTGCGTTGGATGATGATGGCAAATCCTTTTGGGTACTGCGTTTGAAAGTACGTGAGCGCATCGTTGCGGACGGCATTGAAGACGCCAGTTTTGATGCCAGCGATGTCGGTGCTTACCTGAAAGCGGCTGACGTCAATGCGATGCTTGATGATCCAGATGCGCTATTTGTGGATATGCGTAACCACTACGAATATGAAGTGGGCCGCTTCGATAACGCCATGGAAGTCCCGGCGGATACCTTCCGCGATCAGCTGCCGATGGCGGTGGATATGTTGCAGGATCGCAAAGATAAGAAGATCGTCATGTATTGCACCGGCGGCATTCGTTGCGAAAAGGCCAGCGCCTGGATGAAACATAACGGCTTCAATGATGTTTATCATATTGAAGGCGGCATTATTGAGTACACGCGCCGCGCGCGTGAGCAGGGTTTACCGGTGCGCTTCAAGGGCAAAAATTTTGTCTTCGATGAGCGCATGGGCGAAAGGATCTCTGACGATATTCTTTCCAGCTGCCACCAGTGCGGTGCGCCTTGCGACAGCCACACCAACTGCGTGAATGATGGCTGCCATCTGCTGTTTATCCAGTGCCCAAGCTGCGCGGAAAAGTATAAAAACTGCTGCAGTCCAATCTGCATGGAAGAGTCAATGCTTTCGCCTGAAGAGCAGCGCGCACGCCGTGCGGGTCGCGAGAACGGTAACAAAGTGTTCAACAAATCGCGTGGTTTGCTGAACATGACAATGGCGATTCCGGCACCCGATAAAAAGTAATCTGACTGCAGCCTGAAGGATTCAGGCTGCATTTCTTACTGGCGCACGCCTTCAACTGAAATAATCAATTCCGCTTTCTGCGCTGCCGGGCCAAGATCTTTGCTGATGTTAAACTCTTTCAGCACAATCTCCCCGCTGGCTTCAAATCCTGCGCGATAGCCGCCCCACGGATCTTTGCCTTCACCAATCAGTTTTGCCTCCAAAGTCACCGGTTTAGTGACGCCATTAAGCGTCAGGTCGCCGGTAACTTTGTATTCTTTGCCCTCTTTCTTCACGCTGGTGGAAGTAAAGGTGGCCTGCGGGAACTTGCCGGTATTGAGGAAATCCGCGCTGCGCAGGTGCTTATCGCGTTCCGCATGATTGGTATCGAGACTATTGGTATTAATCGTAACGTTGACCTTGTCCGCCGACGGATTGGCTTCATCAAAGGTGAAGCTGCCGTCAAAGTCTTTGAAAGTGCCATATAACCAGCTGTAACCCAAATGCTGAATACGGAACTGGACAAATGCATGCTGGCCTTCCTTATCAAACTTGTAGTCCGCAGCGCTGGCCGTCAGGCTGACGCTTAGTAATCCCGCCGCCGCTACTGCAAATAATGTCTTTTTTAACATGCTACTTTTCCTTTTCAGAGGTTAACGGGATGCGGTAACTCAACATCCTTTTCAATGTCACATCACGGTCGATGAAATGGTGTTTTAAGGCTGCCAACGCATGTAGTGCTGAAAGTAAAATCAGGCTCCAGGCCATCCAAAGATGAATATCGCCGGCAAGGTCGGCCTGCTGAGCGGCACCGCTGAAGAGGGCGGGCACATCGAACCAGCCGAATACGGAGATGGGTTTACCCTCTGCGGTAGAGATGAGGTAACCACTCAACAGCATCACCAGCAGCAATCCGTACAACAAGCCATGTGCAACGCGTGCGGCGCGACGAACTGAGAGGGAGTCACTCTGCAGCGGCTTAGGAGGTGGCGAAAGAAAACGCCAGCCGATGCGCGCGAGTAGCGCAGCAAACAGCAGAAGGCCGATGCCCTTGTGTATTTCTGGTGCATCGTGATACCAGCTGTCGTAATAGCCTAATCCGACCATCCACAGGCCCAGCGCAAACATGCCGTAGATAGCCAGCGCCATTAGCCAGTGCAATAAAATCGAAACCATACCGAAATGCTGTGTGGAATTGCGCCACATAATAATTATCCAGCAGGATGAAATAAGTGGTAATGAGCATCTACATTTTGAAATGTAAAATCAATTACCCTTACTTTTCTATAATATTGAAAATAATATTCGGATTATATGAGGGAATATTGAGAAGTTAATCAGGATAATTGAAGGGCGAGAACATAATGTTAGAGTAGCGGTTAAGTCATGCACGAATACGTGTTCTTATGCGGCACAAAAGGTCAATGCGCGTAAGGTAATGTCAGTTTCCTTCAAGAGAGCCAACGCAATGTCCGCGTTGGCTCGATGGCATTAATTAAAACGGTCAAGTGAGAAGGGCTTGATATCGAAAGAGAAGGGTTTTTCCTGGGCAAACTCACTGGCGAGTTCACCGAGCACGCTGGCAAATTTGAAACCATGTCCACTTAAGCCGGTGATGATAAGACGATTTGGTTCACCCGGCAGTGTATCAATAATGAAATCTTCATCCGGCGTATTGTCATAGCTACACGCTTCGCCATGCAAACAGACGCCCACGCCCGGTAAAAACTTGCGCAGGAAGGTAAAGGATTCATTACCATCCACCGCGATGCTGCCAAAGGGCTTACGATCTTCAGGCGTTTGCATCAACTGGCCGCCGTCGTGACGTCCCACTTTTAGTGCATTGTTATCGGCGGGGAAGCCATAGAAGTGGCTGCCATCACTCATCTCAACCGTAAAACCCGGGAACTGGTTGTTCTCGCTGTAGCGACCATCGGCCTGATACCAGGCAAATACTTTGCGTACCGGCGCCACGGGTAAGTCGGCCACTAAATGACTCACCCAAGTACCCGCACTGATCAGTAATTTGCGTGCGCGGAAAATCCCATCGCTGGTGGTGACCTGCTGCAGATCGCCATCGCGATCGATATGAGTGACCGGACAGTTAAACAGTTGCGCACAGCCCGCCTGTTCTGCCAGCTGCACCCAACTGCGTACCGCTTGCTCGCATTTGAGAAAACCGGAGTGAGGCTCGAATACGCCGAGGTAGCCGTCGGGCACCGTAAATTGCGGCCAGCGCGCGCGCACTTCCTCTGCCTGCAGGATCTCGACAGTCAGCTGCCAGGTTTTCGCGCTTTGTATCACATTCTGAATAAAGGAGGAGGTGTGGGGCGCTAAATTCAGGATGCCGCTGCGATGCATAATGCGTTCACCGCTCTGTCGTTCCAACTCATCCCATAATGTTTGGGCGCGCAGTACCAGCGGCACGTAACGCTCACCTTCGCCGTAAGCATGACGAATTAGACGTGTTTCGCCGTGGTGTGTGCCCTGATTATGCGGTGGGTGGGCGCTATCAATCATTAGCACGGATAAGCCCGCTTGAGTCGCGTAAAAACCGGCGGCAGCACCGACCGAACCGCTTCCCACTACAATCAGATCATAAACCATAACGACATCACTCCAGGCAAAGGGCGAAATTTTTCAACAGCATATCAAAAGATAACGGCCATGAAAAAGGCACCCTGTTGGGTGCCCTTTCACGCGATAGTATAAATTAGTGCTTCTGATTGTCGCGTAGGTATTGCTCTGTGGATTCTATCTTTGCAATGCCAGCTTCGAGTATGGAGATAAACTGTCTGGCCACATCGGTTGTCAGCCAGTAGGTCGGGCCCACGTCAGCTTCTTCTTCTTTCTGACCCTGCGAGGAGAGCGAGTGCAGGCGAATCATCATGGCGTCATAGCTGTCTACGGTGCTGATGTCCCATCCTACCAACGGATGAGTCTGAATGACGTCTTTATTTCTGTCCATTATAACCTCCGTATTACTCGTTAAACGAAGTGCTTCTTGAGGTTCAATGCGGCTTGTATCGTGCACTAGCGAAACAATTATAACATGAATTAGCGTCTTCAATAGTTAAAAGATATGGCGAACTTAAACACAGCAAAAATAAACGCATTTAAAAAGCGAATTTTAACGAATAATAAAATGCCCGCAGAAGAGGGCATTTTATGGGAAATCTACGGGTGGGGCGTCAAAGATGTTATCGACGTTTATGCGCTAAAACTTTAGCCCGAAAAGCACGGCAACTCTATTCAGCAGGCGCTGCAGGAATCAGGCCATGGCGTTTCTGAATCTCTTCGGCCAGCCGGGTAAAATGCTGCTGTAACTGTGCGTCATGGTTCTGGTTTTGCGCTTCAAGCGTCAGATTATGTACCAGCAGCTGATTAGCGCGATCGTCAAGACAAAACGTTAAGCTGGCAAAGGCATTTTCTAATACCGTTAAACGGCGCTGTTGCTCGGCAATGAATGCCAGCAATTCACCAAAGGTCATTGCCTCTTCTGGTTTTTCAGTAGTCATGTAAAACACCTCCTGTAAGCATGACGAGGCAAGAATAGGGGATTGCTTAGCATGAGTCTAGATGCAGGAAGTTTTTCTGGCGAGGGGGAAATAAAAACAAAAAAGCCGGATAGCGAAACCCGGCAAAAACGGCACAGTGGCTGTTAATCGTTATTAAACCAGTCGTCAGCGCTTTCCCAGGTTTCTTGTAGAATATCGGTGATGCGATCGCGTGACGCTTTGCAGCCACCAAAAACGGTGAGCTGATTGCCGCCCGCGTAGCGGACTTTGACGTGGTGATCGTCATCAGGAAAGTCTTGAGTAATGCGGCGTACAAGCTCGATGCTGAGCGCATCCAAGGCACCCGCAGGAAGGGGCTGAGTTTTTGCTACGGTAATTTCAACACGCATAGAAGCCTCCGGAATAATATACTGTTTATTTGTACAGTATATTTATTCCAAAGGCAAGTACCGGTTACTTATTGTTTGATGCGCCAGTGCAGTGTCTCGCCCGCAAGGAAGGGCACCAGCGTGTCATTCGCCAGCGCGATACTTTCCTCAACTTGCCACGATTCGCGTACCAGCGTTATTGTCCCTTCGTTCAGGGGCAGACCATAGAAATTCGCACCGTTTTCAGAACAGAAGGCTTCGAAATGCTCCAGCGCGTTCAGCTCCTCAAATACCGTGGCGTACGCAGGCAGTGAGGTTGGCGCATTAAATACGCCGGCACAACCACAGCTCGCCTCTTTCAGATGACGCAGATGAGGCGCGGTATCGGTACCGAGGAATACGCGGCGATTGCCGCTCGCAACCAGCTTGCGTAGCGCCTCCTGATGAATATTGCGCTTGAGAATCGGCAGGCAATAAAGATGCGGGCGGACGCCGCCTACCAGCATGTGATTACGGTTAAACATCAGATGCTGTGGAGTAATGGTGGCGCCCAGCAAATCGTTGCCTGCGGCCAGATACTCTGCCGCTTCTTGCGTGGTGATATGTTCCATCACGACTTTCAGGGCAGGAAACTGTTGACGCAGCGGCTCAAGCACGGTTTCGATAAAGCGGGCTTCGCGGTCAAAAATATCGATATGCGCATCGGTCACTTCCCCGTGTACCAACATCGGCATGCCAATTTTCTGCATGCGATCCAGCACGTTGGCAATGGAGGCGATGTTCGTCACACCATGACTCGAGTTGGTGGTGGCGTGCGCAGGATAGAGTTTGGCGGCGGTAAAGGTGCCGTCATGGAAACCGCGTTCAATCTCATCAGGATCGAGCGAATCTGTAAGATAGCAGGTCATTAGCGGAGTAAATGCGTGCTCAGCAGGTAGCGCCGCCAGAATACGTTCGCGATAGGCAACGGCCGCCGCCACGCTAATGACCGGTGGAACCAGATTTGGCATAACGATAGCTCGACCATTCACCGCGCTGGTATAAGGCAGCACGGCGTTAAGCATCGCGCCATCGCGCAGATGGATGTGCCAATCGTCAGGACGGCGAAGGGTAATTTGCTGAGGTTGGGCTGTCATTCAAAGACTCCGGCAGAGAAGAAAACGAAGAGGCGCGTTTAGGCCGGGGAGTAATCATAAGGATGTAGGCAACCGTTTGCACGGGATTTTATTGTGACAAACAAAAACCGCACCCTAAGGTGCGGTTGTGCGACTCAATGGGTAAACGGAATCACCAATTCGCCGGGTTTGACTTCAATACCTTTCGCCAGTTTTTTCGCCAGCGCTTCCGTTTTGCTGCGGTCTTCGCTCAGCACATAGGCCGGCTTCTCGTTAAAGTAGCGCTTTAGAGACTCATTGAGGTAGGGCGTGAGCGTTTTCATAATCGACGCCATTTTCTCTGGCTGCACCTGCGCATCAACAATCTCCATGTCATGCAGATAAATTGCGCCTTCTTGTGCGTTATACACCGGCTGCGCCTTCATTTTCAGCTGCATTTCTGCCTGTTGCGGACCAAACAGCGAGCTGACATTGATATTGGCTTTGCCGGAGAGCGTAATTTTACCGGGCTCTTCACGGCCAATCTGACTGCTCAGATCGCTCAGCACGATGTGTGCGTTTACCAATCCGGAAACGCCAATGTCTTTTTCGAAGTTATTACGCTTTTGCAGCGCCTGATTCACTTCCTGTTCGCTGATGGTGTATTGCGTCAATTGATTACAGCCACTGAGAAGCACGGCCAAAAAGAGGGCCAGCAGCCCGGAAAACGCCTTTTTCATATTGTCCTCATCCTGATCGATACGGCAAAACAGGCGTTAGCCTGCCTGATTCAGCGAGCCGTGTCACCAGGAGAGAGATGAGAAGCGCCGTAGCGCTTCTCTTGCAGCGATAGAGGAGATCGGTTACGGGGGCAAACTAACTGCTGAAAATTGCCGGTGCCACCTGGCGGGGCTGAAATTGCCACCAAAGTGCAAACAGGGTGATCATGCCGATACTGCTGAGCAACATCCACGGCAGCTCTGGCAATCCCCATTGTTGTCCCATGTCGAACATCCAGCCGCCGCCGGAGTAGCCAATCAGACCACCAATGGCGAGGCCAAGGCGGCTAAAGCCCATATAGCTACCGCGCGCGCGCGCGCTGGCCAGCGAAGCGCTGAGCGTTTCACGTGCCGGTTCGGCAATGATCGAGCCGAGATAAAAGAGGGCAATCAGCATAAACAATGACGGCAATGAATCGGTCAAGCCCACCGGTAGCAGGCTGAAGGTCATCAGGCATAAACCCGCCATTAGTCGGGTTTCCAGGCGGAAGCGCTTCTCGCTCCAGCGCGCCAGCGGATAGAGTAAGCTCAATGACAACAGCGCCTCAATGGCATACATCCACTTCACCGCCGCCGGCGCACCCGCGACCTGATTCACCATCACCGGCAGCATCAGCATCACCTGCACGGCAAGGATGTAATAGCCTGTCAGCGTAAGAACATACAGGCGGAAACGTTTGTCCTGCCAGACGCGCTGCATGCCCGCCCGCATTGCGATGCGTTCGGTCGAAATACGCCAGGCCGGCAGCCAAATCGCGTTAAACAGGGCGGTACAGACAAACACGCCCGCGCCAACCCAGCAGACTAAACGGAAATCCCACGCCAGCAACCAGCTCCCGATTAACGCGCCAAGTACCGCGCCGGCGCTGTCCTGCATCATCAGCAATGAGAAGAAACGACCGCGTTCACGCGCACGCACTAGCTTCATTACCAGCGCACTGCGCGGTGGATCGAAGAGCGTTCCCCCCAGACCGGAAAGTAAACAGGCCAGCCACAACAGCCAGGGCTCATGAGCCAGTGCCATGCAGGCAAAGCCCGCCGCACGCATCAACATGCCCGTGACGATCAGCGGACGCGCGCCAAACCGATCAGCAATGGCTCCGCCGAATATGCCGAACCCCTGCTGAACAAACTGACGTAAGCCGAGCGCAATACCCACCATCAGCGCTGCCCAGCCAAGCTGTTCGACAAAATGTATGGAGATGAGGGGAAATACCACAAAAAAACCCATCACGACCAACATGTTATCCACTAAAAGAAATGTTTTACCGAGGCGTCGTGCCCGCGCAACCCGAGACATGCTAATTCCTAAGCAAATAGAAGCAGAGAAGAGACCAATTGGTCTATATTCCGCCTGCTGAAGGGTTAAAAACAGGTTTCTGAGGATGATATTTTTTCATCGAATCCGCAGAAATATTAATCCTAAATCAGGATGAATCTCCTGGAACGCGTTGCGGGGTTTTACCGCAGGCGGGGCGACGGTTATAGTGAGAAGTATCGCCGCTGGCGTACATCTTTCTTAAGTTATGGATTTCAGGAGTCATGATGTTTGGCTATCGTTCTGCTGGCCCACGCGTGAGCCTCACTACCGATCGCTTAGTGGTCCGTTTAGTACACGAACGCGATGCCTGGCGATTGGCGGATTATTACGCTGAAAATCGCGCGTTTCTTAAGCCCTGGGAGCCGGTGCGCGACGAGAGCCATTGCTATCCTTCGGGTTGGCAGGCCCGCCTTGGGCTTATCGCCGACATGCATAAACAGGGCTCAGCCTACTATTTTGTGCTGATGGACCCAGAAGAGCGCGAAGTGCGTGGCGTGGCTAACTACAGCAATGTGCTGCGCGGTTCGTTCCACGCTTGCTACCTTGGCTATTCGCTAGGAGAGAAATGGCAGGGCCAGGGCCTGATGTATGAAGCGCTCAGCACCACCATTCGTTATATGCAGCGGCAGCAACGCATCCATCGCATCATGGCCAATTATATGCCGCATAATCAACGCAGCGGCGATCTGCTGGCGCGGCTGGGATTTGAAAAAGAGGGCTATGCCAAAGATTACCTGCTAATTGATGGGCGCTGGCAGGATCACGTGTTGACCGCACTGACCTACCGGGAGTGGACCCCGGATCGCCGTGGACAATAAACAAGGATTAACCCAATGAAAATGGCCTTATCCGCGCAGGCGTTGCGCGTGATTGGTTGCCTGCTGGAGAAGCAGGTCACTACACCGGATCAATATCCGCTCTCGCTGAATGGCGTCGTGACCGCCTGCAATCAAAAATCTAACCGTGAACCGGTGCTTAACCTCAGCGAAATGGAAGTGCAGGCACAGCTTGATGAGCTGGTGAAAAAGCATCTGGTGACGGCTAATAATGGCTTTGGGCAGCGCGTGAGTAAGTATGAGCAGCGCTTCTGCAACTCGGCCTTCGGTAATCTGCAACTGAGTCGTGCGGAAGTGGCGGTGTTGACGCTGCTGTTTCTGCGCGGCGCCCAGACGCCAGGTGAGCTGCGCACACGCAGCGGCCGTCTGCATGAGTTCAGCGATATGAACGAAGTAGAGCAGACGCTGAATCAGTTGAGCACGCGGGAAGACGGCCCGATGGTGGTGCGTTTAGCGCGTGAGCCTGGCAAACGCGAAAGCCGTTATATGCACCTGTTCGGCGGCGAGGTGGTGGATGAGCGCGCTACCGCCGACAGCGTTTTGGACAATGACGATCTTGTGGCGCGCGTGGCGCAGCTGGAAGAAACGGTTGCTAAGTTGCAGTTGCAGCTCGAACAGCTGCTGCAAAAGGAGAACTAATATGACGCTGCGCATTGGCATTGTTGGGTTAGGCGGCATCGCACAAAAAGCGTGGCTGCCGGTGCTGTCACAGGCGAGTAGCTGGCAGCTGGCCGGGGCTTTTTCTCCCAATCAGGCGAAGGCACAACCGATCTGCGACAGCTATCGTATGCCTTACTTTGGCCAACTCGATGCCCTCGCCGCGGCCAGCGATGCGGTGTTTGTACACAGCAGCACCGCGAGCCATTACGATGTCGTCAAAGCACTCTTGCTGGCTGGCAAGGACGTGTGCGTCGATAAACCGTTAGCGGAAACGCTGCAGCAGGCGGAAGCGCTGGTGGCGCTGGCGGACAAACATAAACGCAAGCTGATGGTGGCGTTCAATCGCCGCTTTGCACCGCGCTATCAGCAGCTAAAAGATGAGATGGCGCGCGCTGCCTCACTGCGCATTGAGAAGCATCGGGCAGACAGCGTTGGCCCACACGATCTGCGTTTTACTCTGCTCGACGACTATCTGCACGTGGTCGATACCGCATTGTGGCTGGCTGGGGGTAACCTGAAGCGAGAGTTGGGACATATCGAGACCAACGAGGACGGTGCCATGCTGTATGCCGAGCACCACTTCTCCGCCGGATCGCTACAAATCACCACCAGTATGCATCGTCGTGCCGGCACGCAGCGCGAGGTGGTCAGTGCTATTTGCGATGGCGATTACATTGAAATTAATGAGATGCGTGACTGGCAGCAGGAGAACCGCAGTGGAATCGTGCGTGATGTGCCGCCCGCCTGGCAAAGCCATCTTACCCAGCGCGGTTTCAGCGGCGCGGCACACTATTTCATTCAGTGTGTAGAAAATCAGACGATGCCTGAAACCAGCGGTGAACAAGCACTGGCGGCGCAGCGTCTGGTGGAAAAACTGTGGCGTGATGCCGAACAGGAATAATCCCTTGTAACACTCAATGCTGGTCATTTCCCGCCGCGGCAGTAGACTATCGCCGGACATCACGGGATGTCCGCGCTAAGTCGCTCATTTATCCGACACTTTTCAGGATGCGCCACTCAAAATGAATTTGTTGAAATCGCTGGCTGCGGTCAGTTCGATGACCCTGTTTTCCCGCGTGCTGGGCTTTGCCCGCGATGCCATTGTGGCGCGTGTGTTCGGTGCGGGGATGGCAACCGATGCCTTCTTCGTTGCCTTCAAGCTGCCTAACCTATTACGCCGCATTTTTGCCGAAGGCGCGTTTTCCCAGGCCTTTGTGCCAATCCTTGCAGAATATAAAAGTAAGCAGGGCGAAGATGCTACGCGCGTGTTTGTTGCCTATGTCTCCGGCTTATTAACGCTGGTGCTGGCGGTGGTCACCGTGCTAGGCATGATCGCCGCGCCTTGGGTGATTGTGGTAACCGCACCGGGCTTTGCCGATACGCCGGATAAATTCGCCTTAACCAGCGCGCTGTTGCGTGTGACCTTTCCTTATATTCTGCTGATCTCGCTGGCGTCGCTGGCGGGTGCGATTCTTAATACCTGGAACCGTTTTTCAGTGCCCGCATTTGCACCGACGCTGCTGAACATCAGCATGATCGGATTTGCGGTTTTCGCGGCACCGCACTTTCATCCACCGGTGATGGCGCTGGCCTGGGCGGTAGTGGCGGGTGGGGTGCTGCAGCTGTTCTATCAGCTGCCGCACCTGAAGAAGATTGGCATGTTGGTATTGCCGCGCCTTAACTTGCGCGATGCCGGCGTCTGGCGCGTGATGCGCCAAATGGGCCCGGCGATTCTTGGCGTGTCGGTCAGCCAGATTTCACTGATCATCAACACCATTTTTGCCTCCTTTTTGGTATCGGGGTCGGTTTCATGGATGTATTACGCCGATCGCCTGATGGAGTTTCCGTCTGGCGTTTTAGGCGTGGCGCTGGGCACTATTCTGTTGCCCTCGCTGGCGAAGAGTTTCGCCAGCGGCAATCAGGAAGAGTATTCACGCCTGATGGATTGGGGCTTACGTCTTTGTTTCCTGCTGGCCCTGCCAAGCGCGGTGGCCTTGGGGATTTTGTCCGGTCCGCTCACCGTGGCGCTGTTCCAGTACGGGAAATTTACCGCCTTTGATGCCTTGATGACGCAGCGCGCGTTAATTGCTTATTCGGTGGGGTTGATGGGGCTAATTGTGGTGAAAGTGCTGGCGCCGGGATTCTACTCACGTCAGGACATCAAAACGCCGGTGAAAATTGCTATTGTGACGCTGATTATCACACAGTTGATGAACCTGGCGTTTATCGGACCGCTGAAACACGCCGGTTTATCCTTGTCGATCGGTCTGGCCGCTTGCCTGAATGCCGCGCTGCTTTACTGGCAGCTGCGAAAGCAGGATATCTTCCAGCCGCAGCCTGGCTGGTTCAGTTTCCTGACGCGTTTGCTGATTGCGGTGGTGGTAATGGCCGCAGCGCTGCTGGGCATTTTGCAGGTGATGCCGTCATGGGAAGAGGGGCAAATGTGGTGGCGGCTGCTTCGCCTGGCGGCAGTGTGCGGCATCGGCGGCGGGGCCTATTTCGTCATGCTCGGGCTGCTTGGCTTCCGTCCTCGCGATTTCGCCCGCCGTACGATGGCATAAAAAAATCCCGCCGCGGCGGGATTTTTTATTGATTACCCTTTACGACTCAACGTCGCTTGACCCTTGCCTAAGCCATCGGGGCCGTAAAATGCCTGGGTTTGATGCGGGCGTAACACGGCCAATGCTTCATTTGTGAAGCCAATCTGATGCTGCAGCAGAATCCCATTATGCATATTGGTATCGCGCAGGCGGCGTGTATGCTGCTGAATGCGCATCCAGCGACTTTCGCGATCGCTGTGATCACCATAGGGCGCCTGCGTGCCGAGACTTTTCTCGGTGGTGCGGCGCATTTCGTCCAGATAATTCAACGTGGTCAGCAACGCACTTTTGTCTTCAGAGATGCGCTGTAGCATGTTGCCATTAACCTGACCGGCAGAAAGTTGCTGTTGTTCTTCATCCATTACTACGGCGAGTGACGCCAGCACATCCTGCATTTTGTCTAAGGTGATCAGCAGATTGTCCATTGGGATCAGTTACCCTCTAAATACGCCTTGGTATCGGCGATCAGCGCGTCGGCGATCTTACCGGTATCCATTTTCAGTTCGCCATTACGAATGGCCGTTTTCAGCTGCTCAACGCGCGCTGTATTAATGTCCTGGCTGCCGGGCTGCATCAGCTGCGCCTGCGCAGTACTCAACTTCACTGCCGCGCCGCTTTCGCTGGTGGTGCTGGCGGTTGGCGTGGTGCTTTGGCGCACTTTCCCGCTGTTATCGTTGGTATCGCGTGTCTGTACAGTGCTAACCGGGTTCAAAGGTTGCGTTCTGTCGATGCTCATTGTGTGGCTCCTGTAAGGTCAGTTGGGGGTCAGTCAACTGAGTCAGCATAGGGTAATGTCTTTGTTGATATCTCTATCGGCAGAACAGCAGGGTTCTTTAACGCTTTATAGCGATATCAGAATATTCCCATCCGCGTCGACGCGACCACTGACAACCTGACCATTTCCCATACGCACACGCACCATTTGCGCTGCGCTAGCGTTGTTCAGCGCACGTCCTTCGCTACTGGCATTAAACCCATTTCCACTGGCGACTACCATCACATTTTGACCTGCTTTCACGCGCCATGCCTGGCGCAGCATGGAGGCCGTCACGGCCTGTCCCGGCGGAATATCACGTAAGGCAATGGCATCCGTTACGCCGCTACTGTCGATCAGCGCGCGCGCCGGCAGCTCATCGAGGCGACCGGTTTCCAATCTGAAGTCATCTGGGCTGAGTGTGCTGCCACGCGCCACCTGACGACTAGCGACTAAATATTGTCCAGTGACCTGCACCTGTACCTGCAAGAAACGACGATTTTGATCGCAGTTGGCCGCAATGCTGATGTTGCCCCACTGGCGGCTATTGCCCGGGAGCTGTAATTCGGGGGTATCGCAGGTGGGCCACTGTGACGGCGGCGTGCGCACCACCACGCTCATTCCCGCGGCATGTTGCGGATCGCGGGCTTTAAAAAATTGTGTCAACTGAGCATTAAGATCCGCCGCGTGACTGGGTAGCGCCAGTGCCAGCCAAAGTGTGGTGAGCAAGGTGGAATATCTGCGCATAACGCCTCCTGACGAGAAGATGGCACTGAGTCTACGCCTCGCGCAAAAAAATCAATGTCAAAAATAGCCGTCATTTTTGCTGCTATTCAGACGATCACCCTTGCTTTTGTCCACTTAAGCTGTCAGCTCGAAATTCTCATTCGCGGAGGAAGCATGCTCGACAAACTCGATGCCGCGCTGCGATTTGGTACAGAAGCGTTAAACCTACGTGCTCAGCGTCAGGAGATCCTGGCGTCAAACATTGCCAACGCCGATACCCCGGGTTACCAGGCGCGGGATATCGACTTTGCCAGCCAGCTGAGCAAGGTGATGCAAAACGGTCGCGCGGAAGGCAGCAGTCTGGCGCTGAAGGTGACGTCCTCACGCCACATTGAAGCGCAAACCAATTCTCAGCCATCGCTGGATCTGATGTACCGCATTCCCGATCAACCCGCCGCGGATGGCAACACCGTGGATATGGATCGCGAGCGTACGCAGTTTGCTGATAACAGCCTGAAATACCAAACCGATCTCACCCTCATCAGTAGCCAGATCAAAGGCATGATGAACGTTCTGCAGGGGCAATAAGCATGGCATTGCTGAATATTTTTGATATCGCCGGCTCGGCGATGACAGCGCAATCGCAGCGCCTCAACGTCAGCGCCAGTAACCTGGCCAACGCCGATAGCGTAACCGGTCCTGATGGCCAGCCTTATATCGCAAAGCAGGTGATTTTCCAGACCGATGCCGCACAGGGCGCAGCCACTGGCGGCGTCAAAGTGGCTGGCGTGGTTAACGATCCCACCCCGGCCAAACTGGTGTATGACCCAGGCAATCCGATGGCCGATCAGAAGGGCTACGTCAAAATGCCTAACGTTGATGTGGTCGCCGAAACCGTTAACACCATGTCTGCGTCGCGCAGCTATCAGGCCAACGTCGAAGTGCTGAACACGGTGAAGTCAATGATGATGAAAACCCTCACCATGGGTCAGTAACGGAGAACGATTATGAGCGTAGCAGTAGGGATTAAAGACAACCTGGACCCCACGGTACTGACGTCCAGCAGCGCGTCGAGTGGTAACACCTCGGCGGACTTGCAGAATCAGTTTCTGAATATGCTGGTGGCGCAGCTGAAAAATCAGGATCCCACCAATCCAATGGATAACAGCCAGCTCACAACGCAGTTGGCGCAGATCAACACCCTAAGCGGAATTGAGAAACTGAACACCACGTTAGGGTCGATTTCCGGTCAAATCACCACCAGTCAGTCGCTGCAGAGTTCCACACTGATTGGGCATGGCGTGATGATCAACGGTTCGCAGGTGTTGGTGGGCAGCGGTACGACCACACCGTTTGGCGTTGAGCTGGCAACAGCTTCCACCGCCACCAGCGTCACGATTAAAGACAGCAATGGCACCACCGTGCGTACCATCGATCTCGGCAAGCTGAGTGCAGGCGTTCACACCTTCTCGTGGGACGGCAAACTGGATGATGGCTCGACCGCCGCAGATGGCAAATATTCTGTATCACTCGCCGCCAGCAATGGCAGCACCCAACTGGTGGCGCAGCCGCTGAACTATGCCTATGTCAATGGCGTCAGCACCACCGATAACACCACGAAACTGGATCTCGGCACCATGGGCTCCGCGACCCTCGATGAAATTCGTCAGATTCTCTGATTAACCTTTTAGCAGGAGAGATTACATGTCTTTTTCACAAGCGGTGAGCGGCCTGAATGCTGCTTCCAGCAACCTGGATGTGATTGGTAACAACATTGCCAACTCCGCCACAGCCGGATTTAAATCCAGCACCATCGCCTTTGCCGATATGTTTGCCGGTTCAAACGTTGGTCTCGGTACCAAAGTGGCAGCGGTAATCCAGAACTTTGGTGATGGCAGCACCACCTCGACCAGCCGTGGGCTGGACGTGGCACTGAGCGGCAACGGCTTCTTCCGTATGACCGACGCCAGCGGCGGCGTGTTCTATTCACGTAACGGCCAGTTCACGCTGGATGCAAACCGTAACCTGGTGAATACCCAGGGCCTGAACGTAACCGGCTATCCAGCCAGCGGTACGCCACCGACCATTCAGAGCGGCGCTAACCCGGTTGCCCTGAGCATCCCCACCACGCAGATGGGCGCACGCGCGACCACCACGGCGACCCAGGTGGCGAACCTTAACTCCACCAGCACCGTGCCGACCGTCACCACGTTTGATGCCTCCAACGTGGATAGCTACAACGCGAAAACCACCATGACGGTGTATGACACGCAGGGTAACGATCACCAGCTGGATATGTATTACATCAAAACGGCGGATAACACCTGGACCGTGCATATCATGGATTCCACCACCGGCAAGCAGATTGGCAACGCCGATCCTGATGATGGTTTGGGTTTCCAGATGAAATTCAATGCCAGCGGTACGCTGACTAGCGTATCCAAAATGGTTGATGATCCCCTTAACCCTGGCACCGCGATCCCTTCTACCACGGCAACCAGCCCATCACTGGCAAATCTGGTTGTGGGTGGCACCAACGGTGCGGATGGCATGAATATCAGCCTGAGCATGTTGGGTAGCCTGCAGCAGAACACCGGCACCAGCACTTTCGGTAACCCAACGCAGGATGGTTACCAGCCAGGCGACCTGACCAGCTACACCATCAACGATGATGGCACCATCACCGGCACCTACTCCAACCAGAAAACCCAGCTGCTGGGGCAGATCGTGCTGGCGAGCTTCTCTAACCCGGAAGGTCTGAAATCTGAAGGTGACAACGTTTGGTCCGCAACCAGCTCGTCAGGTCAGGCGGCCGTTGGTCTGGCAGGCACCGGTACCTACGGCAACCTGACCTCAGGTGCGCTGGAAGCATCGAACGTCGACATGAGTAAAGAACTGGTGAACATGATCGTTGCGCAGCGTAACTATCAGGCTAACAGCCAAACCATCAAAACTCAGGACCAGATTCTCAACACCCTGGTTAACTTACGTTAATTCGCTAACGGGATTGCTTTATGGATCACGCAATATATACCGCGATGGGCGCGGCGAGTCAGACGATGGACCAGCAATCGGTGACCGCCAGCAACCTCGCCAACGCTTCAACGCCGGGCTTTCGTGCTCAGCTCAACGCGTTGCGCGCGGTGCCGGTCAACGGTTGGTCGCTGCCAACGCGTACCCTGGTTGCCGCTTCAACGCCGGGCGCTGATATGACGCCAGGTACCATGGACAACACTGGCCGTACGCTGGATGTAGCGGTACAGCAAGATGGCTGGCTGGCGGTGCGTACCGCTGACGGTGCCGAAGCCTATACCCGCAACGGCAACATGCAGATAAGCGCTACCGGTATTTTGACCATTCAGGGCAATCCCGTCATGGGCGATGGCGGTCCAATCGCCATTCCGCAAGGGGCGGAGCTGACCATCGCGGCCGACGGCACCATTACTTCGCGTAATGCAGGGGATGCGCCCAACGCCACGGTGCAAATTGGCAAGCTGAAACTGGTTCGTGCCACAGGTAAAGAGTTACAGCGCGGTGACGACGGTATGTTCCGTCCAACCCAGCAAGCACAGGCTACGCGCGGCGCCGCGCTGGCGAACGATGCCTCGGTGACCGTCATGCCCGGCGTGCTGGAAGGCAGTAACGTCAAACCCGTGGAAACCATGGTCGATATGATCGCCAACGCCCGACGTTTTGAGATGCAGATGAAAGTGATCTCTAACGTTGATGAAAACGAACAAAAAGCCAACCAGCTGCTCAACATGAGCAGCTAAGGCGTAAGGAAAACACCATGATTCGTTCTTTATGGATCGCGAAAACCGGTCTTGACGCTCAGCAAACCAATATGGACGTCATCTCCAACAACCTCGCAAACGTTAGCACCAACGGCTTCAAACGTTCGCGCGCGGTATTCGAAGATTTGATGTACCAAACGCTGCGCCAGCCGGGTACGCAGTCGTCGGAGCAAACCACGCTGCCGTCGGGCCTGCAGATCGGTACCGGTGTGCGTCCGGTCACCACCGAGCGTCTGCATCAGCAGGGTAACCTGTCACAGACCAGCAACTCGAAAGACGTGGCCATCAACGGCCAGGGTTATTTTGAAGTGCAGATGCCGGACGGCACCTCGGCGTATACCCGCGATGGTTCTTTCCAGGTTGACCAAAACGGACAGCTGGTGACGAATGCCGGTTACCCGGTGCAGCCAGGCATCACCATCCCGGCTAACGCCACCAGCATCACCATCTCGCGTGACGGTGTCGTGAGCGTGACGCAACAGGGCCAAACCAACCCGGCGCAGGTGGGACAGCTGACGCTGAGCACCTTCATGAATGATGCGGGCTTAAATAGCCAGGGCGAAAACCTTTATCAGGAAACGCAGGCATCGGGTGCGGCCACGCAGAGTACGCCGGGCCAAAACGGTGCCGGTCTGCTGTATCAGGGTTATGTCGAAACCTCAAACGTCAACGTGGCGGAAGAGTTGGTGACCATGATTCAGACGCAGCGCGCTTACGAAATTAACAGCAAAGCGATCAGTACCTCCGATCAGATGCTGGCGAAGTTAACCCAGATTTAATCCTGGTGTCGTTGGGTCGGCTTTGCTGGCCCGATTAAGAACATGAAAAAGGTCATAACTCCGTGGCGAAGCAAGTGATTCTCAAGCCTGGTCATTGGTTAGTAGCCACATTGCTACTGACGCTTAACGGTTGTGCGCTGGTTCCGCGCACGCCGCTGGTACAAGGATCGACAACGGCAGAGCCGACGCCATCCGCACCGCCAGTGGTGAACGGTTCTATTTTCCAGGGCGTCGCACCGCTGAACTACGGCTATCAGCCGCTGTTTGAGGATCGCCGTCCACGCAACATCGGCGACACATTGACGATCACCTTGCAGGAAAACGTCAGCGCCAGCAAAAGTTCCTCCGCCAACGCCAGCCGCGATGGCAGCAACAGTTTCGGCGTCACGGGCGTGCCAACCGGCCTGAGTGGTTTGGTGGGTGCGGGCGGCGAAAAAGCCACGCTTGATGCGAATGGCAAAAATGACTTCGCAGGTAAAGGTGGCGCCACGGCGAATAACACCTTTACCGGCACCATCACCGTCACCGTGAATCAGGTGCTGTCAAACGGCAACCTGCGCGTGGTGGGTGAGAAACAGATCGAAATTAACCAGGGTACGGAATTTATCCGCTTCTCTGGCGTGGTTAACCCGCGCACCATCAGCGCCAGCAACGCCGTGTTGTCAACGCAGGTGGCCGATGCACGTATTGAGTACGTCGGAAATGGTTATATCAATGAAGCGCAGACGATGGGCTGGTTCCAACGCTTCTTCCTGAACGTCTCGCCGATGTAAGAGGTAATGAGAATGAATATGACGACTCTGCTCCGCCTGAGCCTGGGCTTACTGCTCGGCTTCAGCGCTATGGCGCATGCTGACCGCATCCGCGATCTGACTTCCGTGCAGGGTGTGCGCGACAACCAGCTCATTGGCTACGGCCTGGTCGTCGGCCTGGATGGCACCGGCGACCAGACCACGCAAACCCCGTTTACTACGCAAACGGTCAGCAACATGCTCTCTCAGCTGGGTATTACCGTGCCAACCGGCACCAACATGCAGCTGAAAAACGTGGCGGCGGTGATGGTGACAGCCAAGCTGCCGTCATTTGCACGTCAGGGACAAAACATCGACGTAGTGGTTTCTTCACTCGGTAATGCGAAAAGTCTGCGCGGCGGTACGCTGCTCATGACGCCGATGAAAGGGGTGGATAACCAGGTTTATGCGCTGGCACAGGGCAATATTCTGGTTGGTGGCGCCGGTGCATCTGCCGGCGGCAGCAGCGTTCAGGTTAACCAACTTAACGGTGGCCGCATTACCGGTGGTGCAACGGTAGAGCGTGAGCTGCAGAGCAACTTTGGTAGCCAGAACACCATTAACCTGCAGCTGAACAGTGAAGATTTCACCATGGCGCAGCGCATTGCCGACACCATTAATGCACGCGGCATTGGTTCTGCTCAGCCGCTGGACGCGCGTACCGTGCAAATCCGCGTTTCACCGAACAACAGTTCACAGGTGCGTTTGCTGGCGGAGATTCAGAACCTTGATGTTTCCGTGCCGCTGGAAGATGCCAAAGTGATCATCAACTCACGTACCGGTTCAGTGGTAATGAACCGCGAAGTGACGCTGAATACCTGTGCGGTGGCGCAAGGTAATTTGTCGGTGACGGTTAATCAACAGCAAAACGTTAGTCAGCCCGATACGCCATTGGCAGGTGGGCAGACAGTGACAACCAACAACACGCAGATTGATTTACGCCAGAGCGGCGGCGCGCTGCAGCGCGTGAACTCCAGCGCCAACCTGAACAATGTGGTACGTGCGCTTAATGCGCTGGGTGCGTCACCGATTGAGCTGATGTCGATTTTGCAATCGATGGAAAGCGCGGGTTGCTTGCGCGCCAAACTGGAAATTATCTGATGACCGATACGCAATCGCTGATGAATGCGGCTTACGACAGCCGCTCTCTGAACGACCTGAAACGTGAAGCCAGCGTCGACCCGAAAGGGAAGGCGATGCAGGTGGCAAAACAGGTGGAAGGCATGTTTGTGCAGATGATGATGAAAAGCATGCGCGCAGCGCTACCGCAGGATGGTTTGCTGAGTAACGACCAGACGCGGCTTTTCACCTCAATGTACGATCAGCAGATTGCGCAGGAGATCGGTAAGCGCGGCCTGGGCATGGCCGATCTGATTGTTAAACAGATGCAGCCGGCGCAAGAACCGGATGAAACCGCCGGCACGGTGCCTATGAAACTGGATAACAGCTTCATTTATAGCAACCTGCCGTCCAATCAGCTGGAGCAGATGGTGCGAAAAGCGGTGCCGCGTCTACCGGTTTCTCCGGGCAGTTTACCCAGTGATAGCAGCGATTTTATCGCGCAGCTCGCTCAACCGGCGCAGGTGGCAAGCCAACAGAGTGGTATTCCACATCATTTGATTCTGGCGCAGGCCGCGCTGGAGTCTGGCTGGGGCCAGCGGCAAATCCTCACGCGCGACGGCAAGCCGAGCTACAACGTATTTGGTATCAAGGCGAGCAGCGACTGGAAAGGCGCCACCACCGATATCATGACCACCGAATACGAAGGTGGCGAAGCGAAAAAAGTACGTGCCAGCTTCCGCGTCTACGGCTCCTATATGGAAGCACTCAGCGACTACGTCAAATTGCTTTCCAGCAATCCGCGTTATGCCGCCGTAGCGAACGCGCCAAGCGCCGAGCAGGGCGCGCGCGCCTTGCAGGCGGCCGGTTACGCCACCGATCCGAAATATGCGCAGAAGCTGGTAGGAATGATCCAACAATTCAAAAACATGGGTGAAAAAGTGATGAAGGCGTACAGCAACGATATCACTGATTTGTTCTGATTTTTTGCCTCAAGTTTTACTTAAGCAAGCCGATAACCATCACATGCCGCGGGCGCTCATCGTTCGCGCAATCGCACTGATGACTGCCAGCCCGGTTAACGGGAAATTAAGGAACCGAGATGTCCAGCATAATTAACTCAGCGATGAGTGGGCTGAGCGCCGCACAGGCTGCATTAAGCACCACCAGTAACAACATCAGCAATTATACGGTAGCGGGCTATTCGCGTCAGACGGCGATTTTGTCGCAGTCGAATAGCACGTTGCAGGGCAATAGCTATTACGGCAACGGCGTCACGCTTTCGGGCGTACAGCGTGAATACGATGAGTTCATCACCGCTCAGCTGCGTGGCTCCAGCGCCAACTACAGCGCCGTTAATACCCAATATAATCAGATTTCCAACATTGATGACCTGCTGTCGACGTCGACCACCAGCTTGTCGACGTCGATCCAGAGCTTCTTCACTAACGTACAAAACGTGGTGAGTAACGCCAACGATCCGTCGGCACGTCAGTCAATGCTGAGCTATGCGCAAGGCCTGGTAAACCAGTTCCAGACCACCGCGCAATATCTCAATAACATGCAAACCAGCGTAAACACCGATATCGCTTCGAATGTTGATCAAATCAACACCTTTACCAGCCAGATTGCCGATCTGAATACACAGATTGCCAAGCTGACCACTGGCGGTGGCGCGGCACCTAACAATCTGCTGGACCAGCGCGATCAGTTGGTGAATAGCCTGAATAATGTGGTTGGCGTAAACGTCTCCCAGCAGGACGGCAGTTACATCGTTTCCATGGGCAGCGTGACGTTGGTCAATGGTAAAAACGCCACCAGTCTGGTGGCCATGCCTTCCAGCAGCGATCCCTCACGCACCACCGTTGGCTACGTGGATAAGCAGGCTGGCAACGTGGAGATCCCAGAGAAAACCTTAACTACCGGTTCACTGGGCGGTTTACTGGCATTCCGTACTCAGGATCTGGATACGGCGCAGAACCAGCTTGGCCAGTTAGCGGCAGCGTTCACCACCAGCTTCAACACCGTGCATAGCCAGGGTTTTGATAGCACTGGCGCTGCTGGCGGCAACTTCTTTAACATCGGCTCGCCCACAGTAGCGAGTAACAGCAAAAACACCTCATCGGCCACGGTAACCGCGGCGTGGTCAGACACCAGCGCGATGAAGGCCTCCAACTATACCGTGAGTTATGACGGCAGTAATTGGTCGGTTACCCGCATGTCAGATAACGTGAAGTTTAACGTTACGCCGGATGCGACCGATGGCACGCTCAACTTTGACGGGCTGAAACTGACGGTGAGCACGACGCCAGCACCGAATGCCAAAGACAGCTTCCTGGTTAAGCCGGTGCAGAACGTGATTGCTGGCATGTCGGTGGCGATCACCGATGAATCGCAGATTGCCGCGGCATCCAGCGCTACCAGCGGTGAAAGTGATAACCGTAACGCGCAGAAATTGTTAGATCTTCAGGATAGTAAGCTGGTGAATGGCAACGCCACTATTGCGCAGGCCTACGCCAGTATTGTCAGCACCGTGGGTAACAAAACCAGCACGCTGGAAACCGCCAGTACGACGCAGCAGAACGTAGTAACCCAGCTGAGCGATCGTCAGCAATCCGTTTCTGGCGTTAACCTCGATGAGGAGTACTCCAACCTGACGAAATATCAGCAGTTCTACATGGCGAATGCGCAAGTGCTGCAAACGGCGAGTACCATTTTTAATGCGCTGATGGACATCCGCGGCTAAGCATAGAGGATAAAAACCATGCGTCTTAGTACCAATATGATTTTCGACCAGCAGGTGCGCGGTATTACCGATTCGCAATCCTCTTGGCTAAAAGTGGGGCAGCAGCTCTCAACCGGATTGCGCGTTAACAATCCTTCTGACGATCCTATCGCGGCCTCGCGTGCGGTGGTGCTGTCGCAGTCACAGGCGAAAAGTAGTCAATATGCGACGGCGCGCAGCTTTGCCGATCAAAGCTTGTCGATGGAAGAGAATGCACTTTCCAGCGTTACCAGCAGCATTCAGGATGCGCAAACCATGATCGTTTATGGTTCTACCGGCACCCTGAGTGACGACGACCGTGCGTCGATCGCCACCAAACTGGAAGGTATTCGCTCCCAGCTATTGAACCAGGCGAACAGCCGTGACGGTAATGGTCGCTACATCTTTGCGGGCTATCAAACGGATGTCGCGCCTTTTAGTGATGCCGGCGCCCCGGCGGGCGTGACCTATGTAGGTGGCGCCGATCCCATCACGCAAAAAGTTGATGATGGACGTACCATGGCCGTCAGCAGCACAGGATCTTCCGTATTTATGTCGCTCACCAGCAACTCAAAGGCGGAGCCGGACGGCAGCGCTAGCGAAAAAAACCTGTTTAATATGCTCGATAGCGCGATTGCCGCGTTAAAGACGCCGCAGGATGATGCCGATGATGCGACTAAACAGGTTTTCCAGGACGCGATGGATAAGTCCAACCGTGGTCTGAGCAACTCACTGAATAACGTGCTGGCGGTCCGTTCTGCCGTGGGTTCACAGTTAGCTGAACTGGATACGCTGGATGCGCAGGGCGACGATCGCGACACCATCATGGCTTCGCAAATGACCGATCTGGTGCAGGTGGATTACACTCAGGCCATCTCCAGCTATACCATGCAACAAACGGCTCTGCAGGCGTCGTATAAGACGTTTACCGATATGTCGAAGATGTCACTATTCCAACTGAATTCCTGATTGACCTGAATCTTTGAGCGTACTTTAACCGGGTGCGCTTAGTTTCTCCCACCGCCTTTGAGGCTGTGGGATTTTTTTTGCCGGTAAGAAACACGCTAAGTGATGAAGGGGTTGAATGTCAGCCAATAAAAAACCCCGGACTCGCCGGGGTTTGATGTTTACTGACTTGCTAAAGCTTACGCGCTTTCCGGGCGTGTTGCCGGTGCGGTGGCTTGATGCGTGGCGCTATGACCACCCGCAGAACCCCGTCCATCAAAGTCGAACGGTGGACGAACCCATTCGCTGTGACGAGCCGGCTCCGGTTGCCACGCTGGTGCAGGCGCTTTGGTCATCGGTGCAGTTGCATGATGTTTAAAGCGTGTTTCAGCTGTGGTTACTGCAGTGTCACGTGCCGCAACTGGCGCATGAGGTTCAGTTACCGGCGTGACTTCAGCAACAGCCGCCACTGGCGCAGCCAGAACCTCTTCAACCTGAGCTTCCACTGCTGGCGAAACATCTGCCGGTGCCTGCTCAACCACCGCAGCCACTTCACTGGCTTCTGGCTTCGCTTCTTCAACGATTGCCGCAGGCTCAGCTTCAGTAGCAATTTGCTGTGCAACAGGTTCATCGGCAGCAGTAATTACCGCGGGCTCTTCGTTGACTGGCGCAGCAATTGGCGAGACGTCATCAGTGTTTACCACTGGCACATCAATATGCGCCTGCGGTTCAGCCTGATGTACTGCCTCTTCTGCAGCTGCCTGCTCAACGGCCGGTTCAACAGCGGCCACTTCAGCGGGTTGTTCCACGGTCGCTGCGGCTTGTTGGTAGCCATAATCCGATACTTCATGCATGGCATCTTGCGTGGTGTATTCTTCCTGCGCTTGTGCCACCGGATAGTTAAGCCACACTTTTCCTGAGGCCATTTCTGGGGAAGCAGCAGCAGATTCCAGCGGCATCGGAGACTGCGTTGGGTAACGCTCATCACGATAACGGCGGCGGCGCTGACCACTCACGCGCAGGTGACGCGGTGAACGACGTGAACGACGCGGCATATTGGCGTTGTCACGGTTATCGCTATCATCTTGCTCGTCATTACTGGCTTCAGGTTGCTCGTGGTACTGGGTACGCGGCGCAGTTTCTACAGCAGCTTCATGCACAACCGGAGCGGGCATTTCGGCTGCAATTTCACTGTTTTCGCCAACCCGCACACGTTGAGACAGCTGACGCTGTTTACGACGTGGCATCACTTGTACACGTTCTTCTTCCTGAGCAACGCTTTCAGCGATTACATCCGCTTTTACTGCGGGTTCAGCGACTTTCTGATCCTGCTGTTGCGCACGTTTCTCTTCCTGACGACGACGCTGGCGCTCGGCGCGCTGTTCGCGGCGCTGCTGCTGCTGCTCATCGCGCTGCTCAAGGGCTTCATCGCTCAGCACAGGACGAGCTTCACGCGGCTCGCTATTTTGACGCTTGTTGCGACGATTATCCTGATTGTCACGCGGTTCGCGGGATTCACGTGGCTCACGCGCTTCACGCGGCTCGCGAGGTTCACGACCTTCGCGCACCTGCTGGCCATTCTCACCATTGCGCGGAGTGCGTTCGCGACGGTTGTTGCGACGATTGTTATTGTTGCGACGTTCGCCACGCTGCTGGGTATTTTCAGATTCAGCCGCCGCTGGTGCTTCTTGCTGAGTTTCAGCAGGCGCGGCAGCTGGTGTATCACCGGCGAACATCTTCTTCAAACCGTTCAGCAGACGGGCAACGAAACCAGTGCTGGTGACAGCCGGAGCGGCAACTGCGGGTTTGGTTTTCGCTTCCGCTGCAGGCTGAACGTCTTTCACCACTTCAACCGGTGCTGGCGGTGCATCTGGCATTGCGAAAGCGGCCAGTGCTGGCTGCTCCGGACGACGACGCTCAGCGTGCTCTTCTTCAGAAGGCAGCGCCATTTCCGCTTCGTGCAGTTTCGGCAGATGATAGCTAAGAGTTTGCGTCTCTTCGCCGTTGCGTACGCGCAACACAGAGTAGTGTGGCGTTTCCATCTGATCGTTTGGCACGATGATGGCACGCACGCCGCCCTGGCGTTTCTCAATGGCGCTGACTGCATCACGCTTTTCGTTCAGCAGGTAGGACGCCACCGGGACGGGAACAATCGCATGGACTTCTTTGGTGTTGTCTTTCAGCGCTTCTTCTTCAATCAGACGCAGAATCGACAGCGACAGTGATTCGTTATCACGGATGGTGCCGGTACCGCTACAGCGAGGGCAGACGTGATGGCTGGATTCACCCAATGATGGGCTGAGGCGCTGACGCGACATCTCCAGCAAACCGAAGCGGGAAATGTGGCTGATCTGGATGCGAGCACGATCCTGGCGCACCGCTTCACGCAGACGATTTTCCACGGCGCGCTGGTGGCGCACTGGCGTCATATCAATGAAGTCGATAACAATTAAACCGCCGAGATCGCGCAGACGCAGCTGACGCGCAATCTCATCGGCCGCTTCCAGATTGGTATTGAAAGCCGTTTCTTCGATATCGCCACCGCGGGTCGCGCGTGCGGAGTTGATATCAATAGCGGTCAATGCTTCGGTGCTATCAATAACAATTGAACCGCCTGACGGCAGACGAACTTCACGCTGGAAAGCGGATTCAATCTGCGATTCGATTTGGTAATGGCTGAACAGCGGGATTTCACCGGTGTACAGTTTGATTTTGCTGCTAAAGTCAGGGCGGCCGAGAGCAGCAATATGCTGACGCGCCAGATCCAGAACTTTCGGGTTATCGATGAGGATTTCACCAATATCCTGACGCAGATAGTCGCGGAAAGCGCGCACGATCACGTTGCTTTCCTGATGGATCAGGAAAGGTGCCGGACGACTGTCTGCGGCTTTTTTGATTGCTTCCCAGTGTTTCAAACGGAAGCTGAGATCCCACTGTAGCGACTCGGCAGATTTACCGACGCCAGCGGTGCGGACGATTAACCCCATACCGTCTGGCAGTTCCAGCGCGGAGAGGGCTTCTTTCAACTCGGTACGATCGTCGCCCTCGATACGGCGAGAAATGCCGCCAGCACGAGGATTGTTCGGCATCAATACCAGATAGCTACCGGCTAACGAAATAAAGGTTGTCAGTGCTGCACCTTTATTACCGCGTTCCTCTTTATCAATTTGAACAATAACTTCCTGACCTTCACGCAGCACATCTTTGATATTCGGACGACCATGTGCGTTGTAGTTGGATGGGAAATATTCGCGGGAAATTTCTTTTAGAGGGAGGAAACCGTGACGTTCTGCACCGTAATCGACAAATGCAGCTTCAAGGCTCGGTTCAACGCGGGTGATTTTACCTTTGTATATGTTGGCTTTTTTCTGTTCGTGTCCAGGACTTTCAATATCCAGATCGTACAGACGTTGTCCATCAACCAGGGCAACGCGCAACTCCTCCTGCTGAGTTGCGTTTATTAACATTCTTTTCATCGTGACTTACTCGTTATTCTCACATGAGTGATGTAGCTGCGGGCATCGTTACCCTGGACGAGAATCAACCGATGGCCCCGTGTCTTAATGCACTGACGTCAACCTCACGGTTGTCGGCGGCTAAAGGGGCGCAAATCTTGTCGGTGGCCTGTTTTTCATAAGGAAATCCAGCGCCTGAAGGTGGAAGTGCTACAGAGTATTCAGAAATCCACGCATCCTAGTCTGTCGTCCAGGCCGCAACCCGCAGCCCGCTAAGTGCCTGATTTAACATTACGTCTTACGCCATTGCTGCGTGTCCGTTCAATCCGGCAAAATGACTTATTTCGCTCTTTTTCCTGCCTGAATCTTTCCAGGGCAGAAACCCCTGCATTATTCCATTGCTCACCAACATATAGCAAGGCGACTTTTGCCAAGCTGCGAAGTTTATTCATCCATAACCTGTTCATTTGCAGGGCTAATCATCGCATCGGTGAAAATGTCGCCATTTTCACCGTTTAACTGTGCGACAAAGAGAGAGTTAAGCACAGAAAAAGGGGTGGCGCTATCCGGGTACACTATTTAGAATCGCCGCCATGAAAACAGAGAATCCGGGCGTACAGTATGTCGCCATCACGGCTGAAAATGCCGGACAACGTATTGATAATTTTCTGCGTACCCAGCTCAAGGGCGTGCCGAAAAGCATGATTTATCGCATTTTGCGTAAAGGCGAAGTGCGGGTGAATAAAAAGCGGGTTAAACCTGAATATAAGCTGGAAGACGGCGATGAGCTCCGTATTCCACCGGTGCGCGTTGCTGAACGCGAAGAGCAGGCGGTTTCACCTAAGCTGGATAAAGTAGCTGCGCTCACCAATGCCATCCTTTATGAGGATGATTATTTACTGGTGTTGAACAAACCATCAGGTACGGCGGTACACGGTGGCAGCGGCTTAAGTTTTGGCGTGATTGAAGGACTGCGCGCCTTACGTCCAGAAGCGCGCTTCCTTGAGCTGGTTCACCGACTCGATCGCGACACTTCCGGCATCTTGCTGGTGGCTAAAAAGCGTTCGGCGTTGCGTTCGCTGCATGAGCAACTGCGCGAGAAGGGCATGCAAAAGGATTATCTGGCGCTGGTACGCGGTGATTGGCCATCGCATTTGAAAGTTGTTCAGGCACCGCTGCTGAAAAACATTTTGCAGAGCGGCGAACGCGTGGTGCGCGTGAGTGCAGAAGGCAAGCCTTCGGAGACGCGTTTTAAAGTTGAAGAGCGATTCGGTTTTGCGACCTTAGTCAAAGCAAGTCCGGTAACGGGCCGTACGCACCAGATCCGTGTCCATACGCTGCACGGCGGCCATCCGATCGCTTTTGACGATCGTTATGGCGACCGTGAATTTGATGCGCAACTGGGCTCAACCGGCCTATCGCGACTTTTTTTACATGCTGCCGCGCTGACTTTTACCCATCCTAATACCGGCGAACTCTTGCGAATGGAAGCGCCATTGGATGGCGCTTTGAAGCACTGCCTTGCCCAGCTGCGTCAGAAAAAAGCCTGATGACCAGGGTATCAACTCAATGCGTTGATGCCCGCACTTCTTAACATTTCGTTTAACGCAATCAGCGGTAAGCCAACTAAGGTATTGGGATCGCGGCCCTCCAGTCTTTCAAACAGGCAAATACCTAATCCTTCGCTTTTGAAACTGCCTGCACATTGAAGCGGCATCTCCTTCTCAACATACGCGTGAATCTCTGCGCGACTTAACGTGCGAAAATGTACGGTAAAAGGTTCGCAAATCACGGTTTGTTTGCCGCTCTGCGGCTGAATGAGCGCCAAACCCGTGTAAAATGTGATCGCATTGCCGCTCGCCGCCGCCAACTGCAGACAAGCCTGCTCCACGGTATAAGGCTTACCCGCAATCTCACCATTCAGAACGCACACCTGATCTGAACCGATAATCCAGCTATCAGGGTAATGCTCAGCCAGCGCCTGTGCTTTGGCTAATGCCAGACGCTGCACCAGTTCTGGCGCTGATTCATTGAGATACGGCGTTTCATCACTGTTGGGGGCGGCAGTTATAAAAGGCAGGCCTAGTTTGGCCAGCAATGCCTGACGAAAAGGGGAGGTGGAGGCTAAAACTAAAGGTGTCATCATTTTTTTTCAGAATAGATAGCGTAAAGATGACAGTCATTTTAAACTATGCGCCGCACTGGATGCGACTAACGGGTGAAAGATGCCGTAAACCGGCCTTTTTCTTTGACTCTATGACGTTACAAAGTTAATATGCGCGCCCTATGCAAAAGGTAAAATTACCCCTGACGCTCGATCCGGTCCGCGCCGCGCAAAAACGCCTTGATTATCATGGTGTTTATGCACCTGAATTGGTGGCGCGCTTGGCCGAAACGGTCGTGAGTGTGGACAGTGATGTTGAATGCGATATGTCGTTTGCGGTTGACAACCAGCGCCTCGCCGTTCTGCAAGGAACAGCCGAAGTGCAGGTGACTTTGTCATGTCAACGCTGCAACCAGTCGTTTCCACGTCATGTTCACGTAAGCTATTGCTTCAGTCCTGTCTCTTCTGATGAGCAGGCCGAGGCACTACCGGAAGCCTACGAGCCAGTTGATGTCAATGATTTTGGTGAGATCGACTTGCTGGCGGTGATCGAAGATGAACTCATCCTCGCGCTGCCCGTGGTTCCGGTGCATGATTCTGAACACTGTGAAGTGTCCGACGCGGACATGGTATTTGGTCAATTGCCTCCAGAGGCAGAAAAACCAAATCCGTTTGCCGTATTAGCCAGTTTAAAGCGTAAGTAATAGGAGTAAGGTCCATGGCCGTACAACAGAATAAACCAACCCGTTCTAAGCGTGGTATGCGTCGTTCACACGATGCTCTGACCACTGCTGCTCTGTCAGTAGATAAAGTTTCTGGCGAAACTCATCTGCGTCACCATATCACTGCGGATGGTTACTACCGCGGTCGCAAGGTTATCACCAAGTAATCCTCGCGATTACACAAGGCGATACCTTGACACGTTTGACCCTGGCAGTTGATGCCATGGGCGGGGACTTCGGTCCCTGCGTGACAGTGCCTGCATCCTTGCAGGCACTGGCCTCTCATTCGGAGCTGGTTCTTCTTCTGGTCGGCGATCCCGACATCATCTCGTCATTTCTTGCCAAAGCGGATTCCTCGTTACAGAGGCGTGTGCAGGTCATTCCTGCCGAATCGGTTATTGCAAGTGATGCCAAACCTTCTCAGGCAATTCGTAATAGCCGCGGCAGTTCGATGCGTGTGGCGTTAGAGTTGGTCAAAGAAGGTAAAGCGCAAGCCTGCGTTAGTGCGGGAAATACCGGCGCGCTGATGGGGCTGGCGAAAATGTTGCTTAAGCCGCTGGATGGGATTGAGCGTCCGGCGTTGATGACGGTGTTGCCGCATCAGCAGCATGGCAAAACGGTGGTGCTGGATCTCGGTGCTAACGTTGAGTCTGACAGCGATATGCTGGTGCAGTTTGCGATTATGGGCGCGGTCATGGCCGAAGAAGTGCTGGAAATTGCTCAGCCTCGGGTTGCACTGTTGAACATTGGTCAGGAAGAGACCAAAGGATTGGAAACAATCCGCGCCGCATCTGCGGTGCTACGAGCGTCACCGCAAATCAACTATATTGGTTACCTTGAGGGGAACGATCTCCTCACCGGCAAAACGGATGTGCTGGTCTGTGATGGCTTCGTGGGTAACGTCACGTTGAAGACCATGGAAGGCGTGGTAAGAATGTTCCTCTCTCTGCTGAAATCGTCAGAGGAAGGAAAAAAACGGGCCTGGTGGCTAAGATTGCTGGGGCGCTGGATTCAAAAGCGTCTGGCAACGCGTTTCGGCCACCTCAACCCCGACCAGTACAATGGCGCTTGTCTGTTAGGATTGCGCGGGACAGTGATCAAAAGCCACGGTGCGGCGAATCAACGTGCATTTGCCGTGGCGATAGAGCAGGCAGAGCAGACGGTGCGAAAGCAAGTCCCAGAGAGGATTGCGGCGCGCCTTGACACTGTATTAGCCAGGAGTGACAAAGCGTAGATGTTTACCAAAATTATCGGTACGGGCAGCTATTTGCCTGAGCAGATTCGCTCCAATGCGGATCTGGAAAAAATGGTCGAGACGACGGACGAGTGGATTGTCACCCGTACCGGTATCCGTGAGCGTCGTATTGCCGCTCCGGAAGAAACGGTTGCCACCATGGGCTTCACCGCAGCACAGCGTGCGCTTGAGATGGCGGGTGTGCATGCGAATGACGTTGGCCTGATTATTGTGGCCACTACGTCCTCGAGTCACGCTTTCCCAAGCTCAGCCTGCATGATCCAGCAAATGCTGGAGATTGAAGATTGTGCTGCTTTTGATTTGGCTGCCGCCTGCGCGGGCTTCACCTATGCGCTGAGCGTTGCCGATCAATACATTAAAAATGGCGTGGTTAAGCATGCGCTGGTGATCGGTGCAGATGTGCTGGCACGTACGCTCGATCCCAACGATCGCGGCACTATCATTCTGTTTGGCGATGGCGCGGGAGCTGTGGTTCTGAGCCAGAGCGAAGAGCCGGGGATCCTCTCTACTCATCTACATGCCGATGGTCGTTACAGCAAATTGCTGACGCTGCCGTATCAGGATCGCGCCCATCAGGATGAGCCCGCTTACCTGACAATGGCGGGTAATGAAGTCTTCAAAGTGGCCGTAACTGAACTGGCACACATCGTTGACGAAACCCTGCAGGCTAACAACCTTGATCGTGAAATGCTCGACTGGCTGGTTCCGCATCAGGCGAACCTGCGCATCATTAGCGCAACGGCCAAAAAACTCGGTATGGGCATGGATAAAGTCGTAGTCACACTGGATCGTCACGGTAATACCTCGGCCGCTTCCGTGCCAAGTGCACTGGACGAGGCGGTGCGCGATGGCCGTATCAAGCCGGGACATCTGATTTTGCTGGAGGCCTTCGGTGGTGGTTTCACCTGGGGTTCCGCACTGGTTCGCTTTTGATTGACAGGAACGAAAGATGACGCAATTTGCTTATGTTTTTCCTGGACAGGGATCGCAGACCGTCGGCATGTTAGCCGACCTGGCTGCTGAAAACCCGCAGGTTGAAGCCACTTTTGGTGAAGCTTCCGCCGCGCTGGGTTATGACTTGTGGCAGCTGGTCCAGCAGGGGCCAGCTGAAGAATTGAATAAAACCTGGCAGACGCAGCCAGCGTTGCTGGCCGCTTCTGTGGCTATTTATCGCGTATTGCAAAGCAAAAATGCGGTAAAACCCACGCTGATGGCAGGTCATAGCCTGGGTGAATACTCAGCGCTGGTTTGTGCCGGCGTGTTGAATTTCGCTGATGCTATCAAGCTGGTTGAGCTGCGCGGGAAATTGATGCAGGAAGCCGTACCGGAAGGTACCGGCGCGATGCAAGCCATTATTGGCCTGGACGATGCATCGATCCGTAAAGCCTGCGAAGAAAGTGCGCAAGGCCAGGTGGTTTCACCGGTTAACTTCAACTCGCCAGGCCAGGTGGTTATCGCCGGTAATAAAGAAGCGGTTGAACGTGCTGGCGCAGCGTGTAAGGCTGCAGGCGCCAAACGTGCGCTGCCGCTGCCGGTTAGCGTGCCGTCGCACTGCGCGCTAATGAAACCCGCTGCGGATAAACTGGCGGTTGCGTTAGAAGCTATCACTTTCAACGCGCCTAACGTACCGGTTGTGAACAATGTTGACGTGAAATGTGAAACCGATGGCGCCGCAATTCGTAGCGCGCTGGTCCGTCAGCTCTACAGCCCAGTGCGCTGGACCGAATCGGTCGAGTTTATTGCTGCGCAGGGCGTTGAGCAGCTGCTCGAGGTTGGCCCAGGCAAAGTGCTGACCGGCTTGACCAAACGTATTGTGGATAGCCTGAGCGCTGCTGCAGTGAACGATCCTGCTTCACTGAGCGCAGCCCTTTCACAGGAATAAGAGGAAAAACATGAGCTTTGAAGGTAAAGTAGCGCTGGTTACCGGTGCAAGCCGTGGTATCGGTCGCGCCATTGCGGAAACGCTGGCTGCGCGCGGTGCTAAAGTGGTGGGAACCGCCACCAGTGCAAGCGGTGCGGAAGCAATCAGTGCTTACCTCGGCGACAAGGGCAAAGGCCTGCTGCTGAACGTAACCGATGCGGCCTCAATTGAGAGCGTGCTCGAACAAGTTCGTGCTGAATTTGGCGAAGTGGACATTTTAGTCAATAATGCAGGCATTACGCGTGACAATCTGTTGATGCGCATGAAAGACGATGAGTGGGCGGATATCCTTGATACCAACCTGACATCGGTGTTCCGCCTTTCTAAGGCGGTTATGCGTGCCATGATGAAAAAACGCGTGGGCCGTATCATTACCATCGGTTCTGTAGTTGGAACCATGGGTAACGCGGGTCAGGCAAACTATGCGGCAGCAAAAGCAGGTTTGATTGGCTTTAGCAAATCACTGGCGCGAGAAATTGCGTCACGTGGCATTACTGTAAACGTCGTGGCTCCGGGCTTTATCGAGACGGACATGACGCGTGCACTGAACGATGATCAACGTTCGGGTATTTTGGCAGAAGTTCCAGCAGGCCGTTTAGGCGACCCGCAGGAGATTGCCAATGCTGTTGCATTCTTAGCCTCTGACGAAGCAGCCTACATCACGGGTGAGACGCTTCATGTCAATGGCGGTATGTACATGGTCTGATAATCACGAAATGATTTGCTTTATCTGCGGTAAACACCGCAGAATAACGCAAAATCGTGGTTAGACCAGCCGGGATTTTGTTGCATCTTTTTCAACATTTTATACACTACGAAAACCATCGCGAAAGCGAGTTTTGATAGGAAATTAAATAGTATGAGCGATATCGAACAACGCGTTAAGAAAATCGTAGCTGAGCAGCTGGGTGTTAAAGAAGACGAAGTGATCAACTCTGCTTCTTTCGTAGAAGACCTGGGTGCAGATTCTCTTGACACCGTTGAGCTGGTAATGGCTCTGGAAGAAGAGTTTGATACTGAAATTCCAGACGAAGAAGCTGAGAAAATCACTACCGTTCAGGCAGCGATCGACTACATCAATAGCCATAAAGGCTAATGAATATCTTCAGGCGGTCATCTCGACCGCCTGAGTTTTATGTTTGCCCCACATAGCGTTATTTTTTCCCTCCCTGGAGGACGTGCGTGTCTAAGCGTCGTGTAGTTGTGACTGGTCTTGGCATGTTGTCTCCTGTCGGCAATACCGTAGAGTCTACCTGGAGTGCTCTCCTTGCCGGTCAGAGCGGCATTAGCCTGATCGACCATTTTGATACTAGTGCCTATGCAACACGTTTTGCAGGCTTAGTAAGAGATTTCAATTGCGATGATTTCATCTCGCGCAAAGATCAGCGCAAGATGGATGACTTCATCCAATACGGCATCGTTGCGGGTATTCAGGCTATGGCAGACTCAGGTCTGGTCGTAACCGATGAGAATGCTGGTCGCATTGGTGCGGCAATCGGTTCTGGCATTGGCGGACTGGGTTTGATCGAAGATAACCACAGCTCGCTGGTCAAAGGTGGACCGCGCAAAATCAGCCCCTTCTTCGTGCCTTCTACCATTGTAAATATGGTGGCCGGTCATCTCACCATCATGTATGGCCTAAAAGGTCCTAGCATCTCAATCGCGACTGCGTGTACGTCTGGTGTGCATAACATTGGTCACGCTGCACGTATCATCGCGTATAACGATGCTGATGTGATGCTGGCAGGTGGTGCGGAGAAAGCCAGTACGCCATTGGGTGTGGGTGGTTTTGGTGCTGCACGTGCGCTCTCCACGCGTAACGACAATCCGCAGGCGGCGAGCCGTCCGTGGGATAAAGATCGTGACGGTTTCGTGTTGGGTGATGGTGCAGGCATTGTCGTACTGGAAGAGTACGAACACGCTAAGAAACGCGGCGCGAAAATTTATGCTGAAATCATTGGTTTTGGTATGAGCAGCGATGCTTACCACATGACGTCACCGCCAGAAGATGGTTCAGGTGCAGCAGCAGCGATGGTTAACGCACTGCGTGATGCACAGCTGAACGCTGAGCAGATCGGTTATGTCAACGCGCATGGCACCTCGACGCCAGCCGGTGATAAAGCGGAAGCTCAAGCGGTGAAATCGGTGTTTGGTGCTGCGGCTCATAGCGTGATGGTGAGCTCAACCAAATCGATGACGGGCCATCTGCTGGGTGCAGCAGGCGCGGTAGAAGCGATTTATTCGATTCTGGCGCTGCGCGATCAGGCGGTTCCACCAACGATTAACCTCGACAATCCTGACGAAGGTTGTGACCTGGACTTTGTGCCACACACGGCGCGCCAGGTCAGCGGATTGGAGTATACCTTGTGTAACTCCTTCGGATTTGGCGGCACTAACGGCTCGCTGATCTTCCGCAAAGTTTAATCGCTACTTAGCTGAACAGAGGCCCGCAATGCGGGCCTTTTTTATATTTTGACACGCAGTAGCGTGGAATTTTACGTGCTGCAGTGGTATTGAAAACAGGCACAACGCTCAGGGTAATCAACATGTGGATAAACGGGGTAAAGCAGACCGAACTTTCAGCACGCGATCGCGCTGTGCAATTTGGTGATGGCTGTTTTACTACCGCGGCGGTGGTTAATGGCCAGGTTGTCATGCTTGCTGCCCATCTGCAACGCCTTAAAGATGGCTGTGAACGGTTATTGATGCGCATTCCGGACTTGCAGCAGCTGGCTAAAGAAATGCAGCAGGCTGCTCATGGGCAAGCGCAGGCGGTGCTAAAGGTGATTTTGACGCCAGGCGCAGGTGGCCGCGGTTACAGCCGTACCGGCTGCACCATGCCTACCCGCATCCTTTCGCTTTCTCCCTGGCCACATCATTATGCCGCGCTGCAACAGCAGGGTGTCGTGCTGAATACCAGCCCTGTTCGCCTGGCGCGAAATCCGCTGCTGGCCGGCGTTAAGCATCTCAATCGCCTGGAGCAGGTGCTCATTCGCCACCATCTTGATCAGACGGGCGGAGACGAGGCACTGGTGCTTGACACTAACGGGACGGTGGTGGAATGCTGTGCGGCCAATTTATTCTGGCGCAAAGGCAATACCCTTTATACGCCGCGCCTGGAGCAAGCCGGTGTAGATGGCATTATGCGCCGTTATCTGCTGGCAGAAATGGCGGCATCTGGCCAGACTTGTCAGCTGATAGATAGCCACAGGGAGGAGGTTTTGAATGCCGATGAAGTGGTGATCTGCAATGCCCTGATGCCGGTTTTACCCGTGCGACAAATTGACGATGTTTCGTTCACCGCACGTTCGCTGTACCAGCAACTGCGCGCCAGTTGCCCGACGATGGAAGTATCATGACTCGAATGAAAAAGATTCTCGCAGGTGTAGTGGCATTAGCGGGGCTCGCCGCCGCCTTTAGCTATTGGCAGGTTCAACGCTTAGCTGATGCACCACTCACTTTGCAACAGGAAACCATTTACACATTGCCGGCCGGTAGTGGCCGCGTGGTATTGGAAGCCCAGCTCGAAAGCCAGCACATTATTCCCACCAGTATCTGGTTTGGTCCGCTATTAAAACTGGAGCCAGAACTGGCAAAGTTTAAAGCAGGCACCTATCGGCTGGAAAAAGGCATGACGGTACGACAACTGCTGCAACTGCTGGCCAGCGGTAAAGAAGCTCAGTTTCCGGTACGCTTTGTTGAAGGTTCAAGGCTGAAGGAGTGGCTGGCTGAGTTGCGCAAGTCGCCTTACCTCAAACACACGCTCACCGACGATGAGTTTGCCACCGTTGCCACGGCGCTCAAACTTGAGCCCAGCCAACTCGAGGGCAGTTTCTATCCCGATACCTATCTTTATACGGCAAATACCAGCGATGTGGCGCTGCTGGAGCGGGCTCATGCACGCATGAATAAGCTGGTTGATGAGATCTGGCAGGGCCGCATGGATAACCTGCCTTATAAAAAAGAGCAGGATCTGGTGACCATGGCGTCAATCATTGAGAAAGAAACCGGCGTCAGCGAAGAGCGCGCACGCGTGGCATCAGTATTTATCAATCGCCTGCGTACGGGCATGAAACTGCAGACCGATCCTACGGTGATTTACGGCATGGGTGATAGCTATACCGGCTCGTTAACGCGTAAAGATCTCGAAACCCCAACCGACTACAATACCTACACCATTAGCGGTATGCCTCCGGGTCCGATTGCCATGCCGAGCCGTGCTTCGCTTGAGGCGGCAGCACATCCAGAGAAGACCAATTACCTCTATTTTGTCGCAGATGGTAAAGGCGGGCACACTTTTACGACTAATTTGGCCAGTCACAACAAAGCGGTGCAGGTTTATCGGCTGGCAATGAAGGAAAAAAATGAAAAGTAAGTTTATCGTCATTGAAGGCCTTGAAGGCGCAGGTAAAACCACTGCGCGTAATGCGGTAGTTGCTGCGCTGCATGAACATGGCATCAATGATGTCGTCTTTACCCGTGAGCCAGGTGGAACGCCGCTGGCGGAACAGCTGCGTGTACTGGTTAAGCAGGGTATTGATGGTGAACAGGTCACCGATAAAGCCGAACTGCTGATGCTTTATGCGGCACGCGTGCAGCTGGTGGAGAACGTGATTAAACCAGCATTGGCACGCGGTGCATGGGTGATTGGCGACCGCCACGATCTCTCTTCTCAAGCGTATCAGGGCGGCGGACGTGGTGTAGATGCAAAATTAATGACCACGCTACGCGATGCGGTACTCGGTGATTTCCGGCCCGATCTCACGCTTTACCTCGATGTCACGCCAGAAGTGGGTTTGCAGCGCGCCCGAGCTCGCGGCGAGTTAGATCGTATTGAGCAAGAGTCGTTACGCTTCTTTGAGCGTACGCGTGAATGCTATCTGGCATTAGCCGCGCAGGATCCTTCTATCCTCACTATTGATGCGACGCAAAATATTGATGAGGTGACATTGTCACTTAAAACGGCGCTGCGTCGCTGGCTGGCAGGTCAATCAGCATGAACTGGTATCCCTGGTTGAATCAACCTTACCGACAGATTATCGCTCGCCATCAGAGTGGTCAGGCACATCATGCGCTGCTGGTGCAAGCTATCGAGGGAATGGGCGATGATGCGCTGGTTTGGGGCGTCAGTCGCTGGTTGATGTGTCTGCAGCCTGAAGGGCTAAAAAGCTGCGGGCATTGTCACGGCTGCCAGCTGATGCAGGCGCATACCCACCCTGATTGGTATCGGCTCGAAGCCGAAAAGGGCAAATCGTCGCTAGGCATCGATGCGGTGCGAGATGTAACCGAAAAGCTGTATCACTTTGCCCAGCAGGGCGGTGCGAAAATCGTCTGGCTGCCTGATGCTTCACAGCTCACTGAAGCCGCAGCCAATGCGTTACTGAAAACGCTGGAAGAGCCGCCGGCGAACTGTTGGTTCTTCCTCAGCGTGCGTGAGCCTTCACGCTTGCTGGCTACGCTCCGCAGCCGCTGCATGACATGGCATCTTTCACCACCGGAAGAAGCGCATAGTCTGCAGTGGCTGCAGAAACAGCAGCCGCAACCGGAAGCCACGCTACGTGCGGCACTGCGCTTGAGTAATGGCGCACCGGCGGCCGCACTGGCGCTGTTACAACCTGAACGCTGGCAGGCGCGTGAAAAATTGTGCGAAATGCTGATCCGCGCGCTCAATAATGATGTGCTGCAGCTGCTGCCGGCGCTCAATGCAGAGGATGTGGCTGAGCGACTAAGCTGGCTGATTTCTCTGCTGGTTGATGCAATGAAAGTGCAGCAGGGGGCAAGTCAGTGGCTCAGCAACGGCGATCGCCCGGATGTGGTTGCACAACTGGCGCAAAGACTGAACAGCGGCGCGTTAAATAGCAGCGCACAGCAATGGATGCAGTGTCGGGATCAACTGCTGCATGTGGCAGCCCTTAATCGTGAATTAATTTTGACTGACCGTTTGCTTGCCTGGGAGCGTTTACTCGCACCCGCCGTGGTCGGCTAAGAGAGAAAGAGAGAAGTATGTTTATTGTGGATTCACACTGCCATCTTGATGGCCTTGATTATGAAAAGCATCATCGCGATCTCGATGATGTTATTGCCAAAGCGGCGGCGCGTGATGTGAAGTTTATGCTGGCAATCGCGACGACGCTGCCGGATTACTACAAAATCAAACAGCTGGTTGGCGATCGTGAAAACGTAGCGTTAGCCTGCGGCGTGCATCCGTTGAATCAGGAAACACCCTATGATGTTGAGGAGTTTCGCCGGCTGGCGGCTGAAGAGCGCGTGGTCGCACTCGGCGAAACCGGGCTGGATTATTTCTATCAACAAGAGACCAAAGCGCAGCAGCAAGCATCGTTTCGTGAGCATATCCGCACGGGCATTGCGCTGAATAAACCGATCATTGTTCATACCCGCGACGCACGTGAAGATACGCTGGCGATTTTGCGTGAAGAAAACGTAGAGAAATGTGGCGGTGTGCTGCACTGCTTCACTGAAGATAAAGAAACTGCGGCGAAGCTGCTGGATCTGGGCTTTTATATCTCTTTCTCAGGCATTCTCACTTTTCGCAATGCCGAACAAATTCGCGAAGCGGCGCGCTATGTACCGCTGGATCGTATGCTGGTGGAAACCGATTCTCCCTATCTGGCACCCGTGCCACACCGTGGTAAAGAGAATCAACCGGCATTTACCCGCGATGTGGCAGACTACATGGCGGTATTAAAAGGCGTCGATATTGAGACGCTGGCCGCTGTGACGACGGAAAATTTCTCCCGCCTGTTCCATATCCCAATGAGTCGTCTCAGTAGCTAACGACTTTATTTCAAATACTGTAATTAATCAGAAAACCATCGGCTGCACTGCATCTTAACGGGTGCAGACAGCGTTTTATTGCTGTTTTTTAAGCCGGATCTGTAAGAAACAACTGAAAAGACGCGGCCACTCTTAGCGAAATGTGATGGCCGTCAATTTAACAATTAGCGATTTATTTTACTCTTCGTAATAAATCAAAAGACGCTCAGCGTCACCCGGCGAAGGATCCTCCCCCTAAGCCATGCGCACTGCGCAAAAAAATTGCACTCATACTCAGGAGTTTCTATGTTCAAGAACGCATTTGCGAACCTGCAGAAAGTAGGTAAATCGCTGATGTTGCCGGTATCGGTTCTGCCGATTGCCGGTATTTTGTTAGGTGTTGGTTCTGCCAACTTTAGCTGGCTACCTGCCGTGGTTTCGCATGTGATGGCGGAAGCGGGCGGTTCGGTATTTGCTAATATGCCACTGATCTTCGCGATCGGTGTGGCTCTTGGCTTTACCAATAATGACGGTGTTTCAGCACTGGCTGCGGTAGTGGCTTACGGCATCATGGTGAAAACCATGGCGGTAGTGGCACCGTTAGTGCTGCATTTACCGGCTGCGGAAATCGAAGCCAAGCATCTGGCGGATACCGGTGTGCTAGGCGGGATCATCGCGGGCTCAATTGCTGCCTATATGTTCAATCGTTTCTACCGCATCAAGCTGCCTGAGTATCTTGGCTTTTTTGCGGGCAAGCGCTTTGTCCCGATTATCTCCGGTCTGACGGCGATTTTCACCGGTGTGGTGCTGTCATTCATCTGGCCGCCAATCGGTACTGCTATTCAAGACTTCTCCCAGTGGGCTGCCTATCAAAACCCGGTAGTGGCCTTTGGCCTTTACGGCCTGATTGAGCGTTCGCTGGTACCATTTGGTCTGCACCACATCTGGAACGTACCTTTCCAGATGCAAATTGGTGAATTCACCAATGCAGCCGGTCAGGTGTTCCACGGTGATATTCCGCGCTATATGGCGGGCGACCCAACGGCAGGTAAACTGTCAGGTGGTTTCCTGTTCAAAATGTATGGTCTGCCAGCGGCAGCGATTGCGATTTGGCATTCAGCTAAACCAGAAAACCGCGCCAAAGTGGGCGGCATCATGATCTCAGCGGCGCTGACCTCGTTCCTGACCGGTATTACCGAGCCGATCGAATTTTCCTTCATGTTCGTCGCGCCGATTCTGTATGTGATCCATGCGATTCTGGCTGGCCTGGCATTCCCAATCTGTATCCTGCTGGGCATGCGTGATGGCACCAGCTTCTCACACGGTTTGATCGACTTTATCGTTCTGAGCGGCAACAGTAGCAAAATCTGGTTGTTCCCGATTGTCGGTATTATCTACGGCCTGATTTACTACAGCGTATTCCGTTTCCTGATTGTAAAACTGAACCTGAAAACACCGGGTCGTGAGGACACAGCAATGGAGCAGAGCAGCGCAACCGGTAGCGAAATGGCGGGCAAGCTGGTTACCGCGTTTGGTGGTAAAGAGAACATCACTAATCTGGATGCCTGTATTACCCGTCTGCGTGTGAGCGTGGCGGATGTGGGCAAAGTGGATCAGGCTGAACTGAAAAGCCTCGGCGCACGAGGTGTGGTGGTAGCAGGTTCAGGTGTTCAGGCAATTTTCGGTACTAAGTCCGATAACCTGAAAACTGAAATGGATGACTATATCCGCAGTATGTAACCTAAGTTGGCAGGCAGAGCCGGTGCGATGAAGCGGCGTCAGATCGTAAAGACGCCATAAACCATCCCTGGGGCTCGCCCCAAGCCATCCATGGCTTGGGATGCTTTACTCCTCTGCCGCCGCTTCAACGCACTTTACTTTCGGTGCCTAAAAATGCCCTCTAGTGAGGGCATTTTTTATTACAGGTAGACCCGCAAATATTCCGTCAAACACAGCAGCGCCATTGCCTGACCGTATGGCATTGAAGTGAGTGGTATCTGGCGGTAATACTCCAGATCGCTGCCCATCGCCGTGCCGAACGACACCTGTTTTAACTCCCCATCCTGATCAATATTGCCAATAACGCCGCACAACGCTTTCTCCGCCAGCGGTAAATACTCCGGCGAGAGATAACGTTTACGCACAGCTTTGAGAATGCCATAGGCGAAACCGGCGGAGGCGGAGGCTTCCGGATAGCTATTGGGATCGTCGAGCAAGGTATGCCACAGGCCGCTGCTGTGTTGACAGGCACTTAATGCCTTGACCTGGCTCTCCAGCACCTGTTGCAGGAAGCGGCGTGTGGCGTGCTGTTGCGGCCAGTTCATCATCTCGAGGAAGTCCGGAATGACGATGGTGACCCAGCTGTTACCGCGCGCCCAACGCGCGTTGGCAAAATTATGTCGCCCCTCAAACGTCCAGCCGTGGAACCACAGGCCGGTTTGGCGATCCATCAAATATTGGCTATGAACCAGGAACTGATAGCTGGCTTCTTCCACAAACTCTGGGCGATCGAGCAGCTGACCAATTTTCGCCAGCGCCATCACGCTCATCATCAGCGTATCGTCCCATAGCTGCTGGGTATTCTCGTTGTTATAGACGATGTGCTGTAACCCGCCTTGTTCAGTACGCGGCACCTCATACATCACCCATTCAGCCCAGCGCTCAAGCACCGGGCGCCAGGCCGCATTGCGTGTTTCTTCGTAGCGATAGGCGAGCGTCAGGAACGGACAAACGGTATTGACGTTCTTCGTCGGCGTGCCTTCCGCGAGCCGCGTAGTGAACCAATCATCAATGATGTTTAACGTCGCCCGATCGCCGGTCTGCTGATAATAGTGCAGCATGCCGTACAGACCGATGCCGTGCGTCCACTCCCAACCGGCCCAACCTTTGGTATCGATCACGCGCCCATCGTCGAGGCGCAGCAAAAATTCCCCGCTGTGATCGGTAATGTTCACCAGATTCTGCGTGAGTTGTTGAATCAACTGCACCAGTTCGGTTCGAGGTAGGAGATATTCAGGCTGACGCAGCAGCACGCTGTGCTTTACAGGAAATACAGTCATGGTTCATTCCTATCATTAATCAGGGTGGTCGGTAGAGTAGGTAAAGATCGCGGTTGGCTCGGCAGCGGTGGGGCTGCGGGTTTATGACGATTGAGATAACCGACGTTGTTATTGCCCCACAGATTTTCATACGGCATGCCCGCCAGCATTTCGACGACGCCACGTGCCTGTGGCGTTATGCGTTCAGGCACCACGCGTCCGGCTGCACGCATCTTCAGCGTCTCTTCACGTAACACGGTGTGAGTGTGCAGGTTGAGCTTGAAACGCAGTGAGATAATGAAGCCGCAGGCCAGCACGCAAAGGGTGCCAACGCTGAGAATCGCCAAAATGGTATGGCCGACGGCAGGCACCTGGGTGGCCTGGCCGGAGGAGAAACCGGCCAGCTGCAACACGATGCCGACAAACATCACCGCGCCAGCCTGCGACGCTTTGCGCGTCAATGTCATGATGCCGGCAAAAATGCCTTCGCGACGCTGGCCGGTAATCACTTCATCGACGTCAGCAATATAGGTATAGGTATTCCAGGGTACATAGTTGATGCCGCCGCGTCCCAGACCCGCCAGGCCGGAAATCAGTACCAGCAGCGCGAAGTTGTCGTTCATGCCGGTGTACCACAATCCGGCATAGGAGAGGGCGCTGAGGCCAAACAGCACCACCACCATGCGATAGGCTGGCGCGGGACCAAGCCGAATACAGAGTGGAATCATCGCCATCACCGCAATAAACTGCATCACTGCCATGGTGCCCATCAGGTTTGAGGCAATTTGCGCACTTTGCATCAGCACAAACACCACATACCAGGTGAATACCGCGTTAAACACGTCCTGCGCGATGTAACCACCGAGATACATGCCGAGATGTTGGCGAAAAATACGAATACGCAGCGTAGAAGCCAGCTCGGTGTAAAGACGTTTTAGGCTTTGCATCAACGTTAGCCGTGATTTCTCCTGTTCCGCCCGGCGTGATTCTGCTGAGAAATCATCAGGATCGCGTTCCCAGGTAAACACCCATACCAGCGTCAGCACTAGCGCACAAATCACCGAGAACACCAGGCTGGCGTAGAAGAAGGAGATCGGATTCTCTTTGCCAAACCAGCCAATTAGCACGCCCGGCAAGAAAGCTGCCAGGATCGCCGAAAGCTGTGCCAGACCAATGCGTGCGCCGGAGAAACGGGTTTTCTGCTTAAAGTCATCGGTCATTTCCGGCACCAGCGTTTCGTATGGCACCAGAATCATGGTGTAGACCATATCGAACAGCAGATAAGTCAGCAGATACCACCAGAAGCTCATATCGCTGACCCACATCAGGCTATAGCTAAACACGCACGGGATACCGAGCAGGATAAAGAATTTGCGACGACCAAAGCGTTTGCCAAGCCAGGTCGATCCAAAGTTATCGGTCAAAAATCCCATCAGCGGGCTAACCACCGCATCCAGCACGCGGGCGGCAGCGAAAATAAACGTCGCCTGAATCGGCGATAGCCCACAAAAGGTGGTGTAGAAGTAGAGCAGCCAGGCGGCAGTTAGCGCCGTGGTGCCCGCCCCGAGGAAGTCCCCGGAACCATAGGCCAGATAGTGACCCAGGCCAATCTTACGAGAGCGCATGGCAGGTTCTCCTTGAAATAGGCGGTAAACACGTCCCTCATCACTCCGTACAGCGTGATCGGATTGGATTGAAAATAGAGCGACTTAAACCGGCAAACCTTCGCGATTTCGCAAGGTATTGCGCGGTGGTGGCAAAATCACAAAGAAAATGGCGAGATATCTCTAATTTATAAAACAGCGTTTCATTTTTGTAGTTAATGAAGTGTTAGAAATGCGAGTTGCAGCACAAGGCATGGCGAAGTGAAAAAGCGGTGTAAAGGCAGCCATTTAATGCAAGAAATGTGGTCCTGAGGTTGAAAGAAATGGAATTCCTCACGCATACTGCCTGACTGAACTCAGGCTTAAGGAAATGCACCATGGCTGAAGAAACCATTTTCAGTAAAATCATCCGTCGCGAAATTCCCGCTGACGTGGTTTATCAGGACGAACTGGTCACCGCCTTCCGCGATATCGCGCCCAAAGCGCCCACCCATATTCTGATCATCCCCAACGTACTGATCCCTACCGCCAACGATGTGCAGGCCGCTCATGAACAGGCGCTGGGCCGCATGATCACCGTAGCCGCGAAGATCGCGCGTGATGAAGGCATTGCCGAAGATGGCTATCGCCTGATCATGAACTGCAATAGTCATGGCGGGCAGGAGGTTTATCATATCCATATGCACCTGGTCGGCGGTCAGCCGCTGGGCCCGATGTTGGCTAGCTAACTCAGGCGGACCCGGTTATGCGTCAATGGCTGAGTGGCTTACTGTTGCTAACTCTTGCAGCTTGCAGCAGTGATAAGCCGATGATTAATACTTCGCAGTCGCTGGTTATGGAATCGGCGGTGCTGTCAGCAGGCATCATTACTGACTCCCCTAAGCTGACAGAGCAGGATGGCCAGCAGCGTGCCTTGAGCGTGCTGCAAAACCTGCGTGAAACGCCGGTAAAAGTGCACTATCGTTTCTATTGGTATGACGACAAAGGATTGGAAATCACGCCAGAAGAGCCGGCTCAGACACTTATTGTACCGGCGCATGGTAGCGTGGAAGTGGCCTCACAAATGGGCAATCCGACCGCCAGCAAGGTGCGTCTCTATCTTTATCTTTAAGGAGTAAGCTGTGATTCGCAGTGTAAAACGTTCGGGCGCATTGCTATTTGCGCTAATGCTTACCGGTTGCGTGGTGCAACAACAGACTCCGGCACCGGTTGAACCGACACAGCCGACCACACCCACTCAGCCGGTAGAACCGCCAACGCAGCCGGTGCCGCCGCCGCAAACCGTGCCGCAGCCGCCGAAGCTAAAAACCATTAACTGGGATGCCAGCGTACAGCCGCTGGTTGGCAACATGGTGCAATCATCAGGGGTGAACCCTGGCAGCGTGCTGCTGGTGGATCGCATCAAGAACAGTACCAATGGTTCGCTACAAACGGATAAAGCCACCGATGCCATTCAGAATGCGCTGGCTAACAACGGTAAATTCACGCTGATCACGCCGGAGCAGCTGGCGCAGGCCAAACAGACGCTGGGTTTATCGGCGGATGACAGCCTTAACTCGCGCAGTAAAGCGATTGGTCTGGCACGCAACGTGAATGCGCAGTATGTGTTGTACAGCAATGCGCAAGGCGATGTGAAAGCACCTACCCTGCAAATGCAGCTGATGCTGGTGCAAACCGGCGAAATTATCTGGTCAGGAAACGGCGTTGCTCAACCCTGATCCTCAGCTGCAAAAAATGATTCAGCAACAATGGCCGACGGCGCAAGCTGCCGGTCATTTTTTCGCGCTGCCGGGGCTCAGTGGGCAAAGCATGCACGTGCAAACCCAGCAGGGCGATGTGCTGGCGCGTCGTGCGCCGCCGCAGCCGATTCCGTTTGTTGACCGCCAGCGCGAATATCGCGTGCTGCGGCAACTGCGGCACGCGCAGCTGGGACCGCAGCCGCTTGCGTGGCGCGCTCCGTGGCTGCTGCAAAGCTGGTTGCCGGGAGAAGTGCTGACATCTTCACAATTCAATCAGCAGCGTGCAGCCGTGCTAGCGCTGCTGCATCGTTTGCATCAACAGCCGCTCACCGGCTATCGTTTGCGCCTGACACCGCTGCTGCAGCGTTACTGGCAGCTTTGCCAGCAGCGGCACTGGCGCTGGCAGCGGCGTCTGCAACGTTTGTTACAGCAGGGCGAGCCGCAGCCGTTGCGGCTGGCGCCGCTGCATATGGATGTACATGCCGGTAATCTTGTCGCTACACCTGATGGCTTACGTTTGATCGACTGGGAATATGCCGCTGACGGCGACGTGGCGCTGGAACTGGCAGCGGTATGTGCGGTAGATGGAGACACGCGATCGGCCTGGGTGAGCGGTTACGCCGAGCGCGCCCATCTTGATGAACAAACGCTGGCCCGACAGATGCAGCGCTGGCAGCCATGGCTGCAGCTGCTCATGGCGAGTTGGTATCAGCTGCGAGCCGAGCAGAGTCACGACGACACCTTACAACAGCTGGCGCAGGCCAGCTGGCACGACCTTTAACCTGGGATTTTAATCATGACCATAAACACGCCTGGACCGCTGATGCTCGACGTTGAGAGCTATGAGCTTGATGCCGAGGAACGTGAGATTCTGCAGCATCCGCTGGTAGGCGGGCTAATCCTGTTTGCCCGTAACTTCCACGATGTTGACCAACTGGCAGAGCTGGTGCGGCAGATTCGCGCCGCTTCGCGTAATCGTTTGGTGGTGGCCGTGGATCAGGAAGGCGGCCGCGTGCAGCGTTTCCGCGACGGCTTTACTCAGTTACCGGCGATGCAATCTTTCGCTGCGCTGAACGATCTCCATAGCGCAGGTGAACTGGCACAACAGGCAGGCTGGCAAATGTCGGCGGAGATGATCGCCATGGACATTGACATCAGCTTCGCGCCGGTGCTGGATATTGGTCACATCAGCGCGGCAATTGGCGATCGTTCATTCCATGAAGATCCTACTATCGCGCTGCAGGTGGCGCGTCGCTTTATCAACGGCATGCATGAAGCCGGCATGAAAACCACCGGCAAACACTTCCCCGGTCACGGCGCGGTCAGCGCCGACTCGCACAAAGAGACGCCGCGCGATAACCGCGATGCCGCCACGCTGCGTCAGCATGATATGGCCATCTTTAAGCAGTTGATTGACGAGCAGCTCCTCGATGCGGTGATGCCGGCGCACGTTATCTATACTGAGGTGGATCCGCTTCCTGCCAGCGGTTCGCCATACTGGTTGAAAAGCGTGCTGCGTAAAGAACTCAGCTTCAACGGCGTGATTTTCTCCGACGATTTGTCAATGGAAGGCGCCGCCGTCATGGGCAGCTACGCCGAGCGCGCGCAGCAGTCGCTGAATGCCGGTTGCGATATGATCCTGGTGTGCAATCAGCGCGCGGGCGCGGTAAGCGTGCTGGATAACTTGACGCCGATCGGGGCAGAGCGGGTAGCGCAGTTGTACCATCAGGGTCGTTTTACCCGTCAAAGCCTTTTGGCAAGCGAGCGCTGGCGGCAAAATCAGCGTCAGCTGAGCGCGTTGCAAGAGCGCTGGCTGGCGCACAAAGCTTCGGGCAGATAAGCGCCGCTGCCCGGATTTCATTCCACGCTGAGGATTATCATGATCATCTATCTGCACGGTTTTGATTCCAACAGTCCGGGCAACCATGAAAAGGTGCTGCAGCTGCAGTTTATTGACCCGGACGTCAGATTAGTCAGCTATAGCACCCGCCATCCCAAACACGACATGCAGTTTCTGTTGAAAGAGTGCGACAAGCTGTTGCAGCAGGGCGACGATGCGCATCCGCTGATTTGCGGAGTGGGCCTGGGTGGCTACTGGGCCGAACGCATTGGTTTTCTTTGCGGCATGCGGCAGGCGATTTTTAATCCCAATCTGTTTCCTTTCGAAAACATGGAGGGAAAAATCGACCGCCCGGAAGAGTATCTCGATATTGCCACCAAATGCGTCAGCGATTTTCGTGAAAAGAACCGTGAAAAGTGCCTGACTATCTTGTCGCGCCATGATGAAGCGTTGGACAATCAGCGCAGTGCGGCGCACTTGCAGCCGTTCTATGAAATTATCTGGGATGACGAAGCCAGCCATAAATTCAAAAATATTGCGCCGCATTTACAACGGATTAAAGCCTTCAAACTCCTCGCCTGAACCCCTGTGCGCCGTGTGATGCGGCGCAAAGAATGTGTAACATTCTGATAATGCAGTTGAAAGATTGATCCACATCAATTTTCTTATGTTATGTCTTCGACGCCGTGATATTCTGCCCCTAGCTCGCGATTTAACTTCGCCAACCCTATGTTTATTAAGGTTTTTATTAACCATTAATTAACTATTGGTTTACAACTTTGAGGGGGTCTTTGTTGACTATATCTATGGAAAAAATCGTTATCATCGGCGGTGGTGCTGGCGGCTTAGAGCTGGCAACGCAGCTCGGCCACAAGCTAGGACGTAACAAGAAAGCCGAGATTATTTTGGTCGATCGTAACCACAGTCATCTGTGGAAGCCGCTGCTGCATGAAGTGGCGACCGGTTCGATGGATGAAGGCATTGATGCGCTGAGCTATCTGGCGCACGCGCGCAATCACGGCTTCCAGTTCCAGCTGGGATCGCTGACGCAAATCAATCGTGAAAACAAAACCCTTGAGCTGGCCGAGATTCGTGATGCGGAAGGCGCACTGTTAGTGCCGCAGCGTGAGCTGGCCTACGATCGCCTGGTTATCGCACTGGGCAGCACCTCAAATGACTTCGGCACGCCGGGCGTAAAAGATCACTGCATCTTCCTTGATAACCCGCATCAGGCGCGTCGTTTCCATAACGAAATGCTCAATTTATTCCTGCGCTTTTCAGCTAGCGAAGGTAGCCTGGAAAAAGTGAACATCGCCATTGTCGGCGGCGGCGCTACCGGCGTGGAACTCTCTGCTGAACTGTATAATGCGGTGAAACAGCTGCACAGCTACGGCTATAAAGGCCTGGACAGCTCTTCGCTGAATGTCACACTGGTGGAAGCCGGTGAACGTATTCTGCCGGCGCTGCCACCGCGTATTTCTGCCGCGGCGCATCAGGAGCTGACTAAACTCGGCGTGCGCGTATTGACGCAAACCATGGTCACCAGCGCAACGGAAAAAGGGTTGAACACGAAAGGTGGCGAATTCATTGATGCCGATCTGATGGTGTGGGCGGCTGGTATTAAAGCCCCCGATTTCCTGAAGGAGATTGGCGGGCTGGAAACCAACCGCATCAATCAGCTGGTGGTGAAAGAGACGCTGCAAACCACGCTGGATGATGACATTTACGCCATCGGTGATTGTGCGTCCTGTGCGCTGCCGGGAGGCGGGTTTGTGCCGCCGCGCGCGCAGTCAGCGCACCAGATGGCTTCCCGCGCGCTGGAGAATATCCTCGCGCAGCGTAAAGGCAAGCCGCTGAAAGCCTATGTTTATAAAGATCATGGTTCGCTGGTATCCCTGTCGCGCTTCAGCACGGTGGGCAGTTTGATGGGCAACCTGATGCGCGGTTCGATGATGGTGGAAGGGCGCATTGCGCGTTTTGTCTACATTTCTCTGTATCGTATGCACCAGATTGCGCTCCACGGATATTTCAAAACCGGCTTGATGATGCTGGTGGGCAGCCTGAACCGTGTCCTGCGTCCGCGCCTCAAGCTGCACTGATGATTTCGGGCGGCGCAACGCCGCCTGAAGCGCCTTGCCCCGCCGTGACCCGCTGAAAAGGTGCTTTCAGCTTAAGGTTACGGCGTTATTTCATCCGCTCTCAGAACTCTCCTAAAAGCTGGCCCTGATGGGTTTCCGCTGCGTTTCCTCCATTAATCTGATGTTGCAATTACGGGCCATCTGTAAAACTTATTACCAACAACACGGCGCGGCGCGCACGCCGGTTTTGCCTCGGCTACTCAGGATTTCGTAGCGGCGGGAATGCGCGGTAACAATCTTCAGGAGGACATTCCTGTGAATAAATCAATGTTAGCGGGTATCGGTATCGGCGTAGCAGCAGCGTTAGGTGTTGCCGCAGTCGCCAGCATGGATGTCTTCGACCGTGGTCCGCAATACGCACAAGTTTTGTCGGCGACGCCGATTAAAGAGAGCATCAAGCAGCCGCGACAAGAGTGCCGCAACGTGACGCTCACGCATCGTCGAGCCGTGCAGGATGAGAACCGCATTGCAGGTTCGGTACTGGGTGCGGTCGCAGGCGGCGTGTTAGGCCATCAGTTTGGTGGTGGACGCGGTCGTGATGTGGCGACGGTAGCGGGTGCGCTGGCCGGTGGTTACGGCGGTAATCAGGTGCAAGGTGCGTTGCAGGATCGCGATACCTACACCACCAACGAGCAGCGTTGCAAAACGGTATACGATAAACAGGAAAAAATGCTGGGTTATGACGTGACCTATAAAATAGGCGACCAGCAGGGCAAAATCCGCATGGAAAATGACCCTGGCACCCGCATTCCGCTCGACCGTAACGGTCAGCTGATCCTGAATTCGAATCAGGCCTAATTGGGCAAAGATACATCACAGCAGCGGTAATAATAAAAGCGCCGAAAGGCGCTTTTATTATTGGATCTATTGCGGATTGCCGGGGGGCGCCATAAATGGCGCCCCTACGACATCAAACCCGGTTTTTAGCCAGCTCGCTGACAAAACCTTGCACCCACTCCATGCGGATTTTACGGTCGGCCATATCGCGGGTGAACTTCAACCGCGTTGGACCATCCAGCTTCCACTGCTTTGGATCCTTCTGCAGAAGCCCAATCAGCCAGCCTGGATCGACGTGGTTCTGCGGCGCGAATTCAAAGAAACCGCCTTTTTCGCTGGCTTCAATTTTACGAATACCTAATTCACGGGCCACCAGTCGCAGACCGGCAATGTCCAGCAAATTACGCGCCGCATCCGGCAGCTTGCCGAAGCGATCAATCATCTCGACTTTAAGTTCCGCCAGATCCTGCTCATCCGCCGCACTGGCCACGCGTTTATACAGTGACAAACGGGTGTTCACATCGGGGATAAAATCATCCGGCAGCAGGGCGGGCATGCGCAGTTCGATTTCGGTTTGATTGCTGGTGAGATCTTCCAGCGATGGCTCGCGACCCGCTTTCAATGCATCCACCGCGTTCTCCAGCAGCTCCATATACAGCGTGAAGCCGATGGTTTCCATCTGTCCGCTCTGATCTTCGCCGAGCAGTTCACCGGCACCGCGAATCTCCAGATCGTGTGTCGCCAGCGCGAAACCGGCGCCGAGATCTTCCAGCGAAGCGATGGCCTCAAGGCGTTTCTGCGCATCGGTGGTCATCGCTTTCGGATGCGGCGTCAGCAGCCACGCATACGCCTGATGATGCGATCGGCCAACGCGGCCACGCAGCTGATGCAGCTGCGCCAATCCAAAGTGGTCGGCGCGCTCGATGATGATGGTGTTGGCGCTTGGCACGTCGATGCCGGTTTCGATGATGGTGGTACACACCAGTACGTTAAAGCGCTGATGGTGGAAATCGTTCATCACCCGCTCCAGATCGCGCTCGCGCATCTGACCGTGGCCAATGGCGATACGCGCTTCCGGCACCAGCTCTGCCAGCCGCTGTGCTGCCTTTTCAATGTTCTCCACGTCATTGTAGAGGTAGTAAACCTGGCCGCCGCGCAGCACTTCGCGCAGGATCGCCTCGCGCACTACCAGGCTGTCATACTCGCGTACAAAGGTTTTCACCGCCATACGTCGTGCCGGCGGCGTGGCAATAATCGACAGATCGCGCATGCCGCTCATCGCCATGTTCAACGTTCGCGGAATCGGCGTGGCGGTGAGCGTCAGGATATCCACGTCGGCGCGCATCGCCTTAATACGCTCTTTATGACGCACGCCAAAGCGGTGCTCTTCATCAACGATCAGCAGGCCGAGATCGTGCCATTTCAGATCGTTCGACAACAGTTTATGGGTACCAATCAGAATATCGATTTTGCCTTCACGCGCCTGTTCCAGCACCTGACTTTGCTCTTTCGCGGTGCGGAAGCGCGACAGCATCTCAATGCGCACCGGCCAGTTGGCGAAACGATCGCGGAAGTTATCGTAGTGCTGCTGCGCCAGCAGCGTGGTCGGCACCAGCACGGCAACCTGTTTGGCATTTTCGACCGCGAGGAACGCGGCGCGCATCGCCACTTCGGTTTTACCAAAGCCCACGTCGCCGCACACCAGACGATCCATGGCCAGCGGCTGGCACATGTCGCTCAATACGGCATTGATCGCCTGGCCCTGATCCGGCGTGGTTTCAAACGGGAAGCCTTCGCAGAACAGCTGATATTGATCGCGATCGTGCTGAAAGGCGAAGCCGGTTTTGGCAGCGCGCTGAGCGTAGATATCCAGCAACTCTGCCGCCACGTCGCGCACTTTTTCCGCGGCTTTCTGTCGCGCACGTGACCAGGCATCGCTGCCCAGCTTATGCAGTGGCGCATTCTCATCCGCGCCACCGGCATAGCGGCTAATTAAGTGTAGCGACGAAACCGGCACGTACAGTTTGGCGTCGCCGGCATAGGAGAGCATCAGGTATTCCGCCACGATGCCGCCGGCTTCCAGCGTGGTGAGGCCGATATAGCGCCCAACGCCGTGCTCCAGATGCACAACCGGCTGGCCGGGATGCAGCTCGGCGAGGTTGCGGATCAATACGTCTGGATTGATGGTGCGGCGATTATCCTGGCGGCGGCGACTGACGCGCTCGCCGAGCAGATCGCTTTCGCAGATCAACGCGAGCTGGCGTTGGGTATCAATAAAGCCGCGCTCGCTGGCGCCGATCATCAGGCTGAGCGGCTGATCGACGGCTTGATCGAAGTGATCGATGGCGCGTGGACGCAGTTTGATACGCGTCAGCAGCTCTTGCAGACTTTCGCGGCGGCCTTCACTCTCCACCGAGAAAATCACCTGGCCGCTGAACTGCTCCAGGAACTGACGCAGGAGATCGAGCGGTGCTTTGGCCTGCGCCTGCACGGTTAATTCCGGCAGCGGCTGATAACCAAGGTTGGTATTTGCGGCTTTCTCCGGCAGCGTCTCGCTGCTGAGCTGCATGCGCGGCCAGGCTTTCAGTTCACTGAGCAGCGCATCGGGGCGCAGCCACAGCGTCACCGGCTCCAGCAGCGGGCGCATCGGATCGATGCGGCGATTCTCGAAGCGCGCGTTGGCATCAAGCCAGAAGCGCTCGGCGCTCGCCAGTAAATCGCCGCTGTTGAGCAGCAGCGTATTGCCTGGCAAATAGCTGAACAGCGTCGGCAATTCCTGCTCGAAGAACAGCGGCTGCCAGTATTCAATACCGGCAGGCAGCGTGCCTTTGCTCACCTGCTGATAGACGTGTTCCGGTTCGCGGCGCACGTCAAAGGTTTCGCGCCAGCGGCTGCGGAACAGCTCGATGGCGGCTTTATCCGTCGGGAACTCATGCGCCGGTAGCAGGTTGATGGCGTTGACCGCTTCCAGCGTGCGCTGGGTATCAACATCAAACAGGCGCAGGCTATCGATTTCGTCATCAAAGAAGTCGATGCGGTAAGGCTGATCGCTGCCCATTGGGAACAGATCGAGCAACGCGCCGCGCGTGGCATATTCGCCATGCTCCATCACCTGATCGACATGGCGATAGCCTGCCTGCTCCAGCTGATCGCGCAGCGCATCGCGCGACAGCTTCTGCCCTTGCTGCATCACCAGCGCATGACCGTGCAGGAAGCTGTGTGGACAGACGCGCTGCATCAGCGTGTTGACCGGCATAATCAGCATGCCGCGCGTTAAGTTCGGCAGCTGATACAGCGTGGAGAGGCGAGCGGAGATAATGTCCTGATGCGGCGAGAAGCTGTCATAGGGCAGCGTTTCCCAGTCAGCGAGATGAGTAACCGGCAGATCGGTAAACTGACGAATCTCCTCCTGTAAACGCAGGGCAGATTGCATATCTGGGGTAATCATCAACACCGGACCGTTATGGCGTTCGGTGATGCTGGCACACTCAAGCGCCTGTGCGGCACCGACTAATTGGCCGAGCTGGCGATGGTCACCGGCTTTGACTGGCAGGGTATAACGACTCTGTTCCGACATGGGGTCTCGACATTCTCTCCTTGGATTACAGGGCGTCATCATTCCATAATCCGCCCTGCGGATCATCTGTCGTTTCTGAGTTTCTGCGTGGCCGCCATAAATGACGACCCTACAAAAACGCGGAGGGTCGCCATTCATGGTGAAATAACGTAGGGTCGCCATTCATGGCGACCACAAATCACTTACTCGATTGCTGTGTGTAGTGCATCCGGGGTCGATCGACATTGGCCCATGACAGCTCTTTTTCCAGATGATAGCTGTGGTTGCCGTCATCCCATTTCACGTAATAGCCAGTGGGTGAATCGCCCTGTTCAAAAACGTTCACAATCTCCCCTCTGATCTCGCCCGATTTATGTTTAACGATGCTGCCTTTAGGAAATTTCAACATAGTCTGTACTCCCGCGCTGTGCGCTTACATCGGTACAATCGGTGCTTAATCTACTGCTTCATCACTAAGTCTACGCCAGCCCATGGGCAATAAATGTACAAATAACATCATTAATTTGTCGCAATTTTATGCATAGCCCCTGCTGGGACGGTTTTTGACACAACTTTGCCGGATACTCAGAGGGTTAGAGGTTTCATAAAACAGACGCCTCCTTTATCATCCCACTACTTATTTTCAGGCAACTGCCAAGACGGATCTCATGTATCAACCAGTCGCGTTATTCATCGGTTTACGCTACATGCGTGGACGTGCCTCAGACCGCTTTGGTCGCTTCGTCTCCTGGCTCTCTACCATTGGTATTACGCTCGGCGTGCTAGCGTTGGTTACCGTACTATCGGTGATGAACGGTTTTGAGCGCGAGCTGGAAGGCAACATTCTTGGCCTGATGCCGCAGGCGCTGGTCACCAGCGAGAAAGGCAGTATCAACCCGCAACAGCTAACGGCACAGGATCTCAAGCTGCAAGGCGTAACGCGCCTGGCGCCGCTCACGACGGCGGATGTGGTATTGCAGAGCGCACGTAACGTCTCGGTGGGCGTGATGCTGGGTATCAATCCTGATGAACAGGATCCGTTGACGCCGTTCCTCGTCAACACTCAGCAAAGCGTGCTGCAACCCGGACAGTATAACGTCATCCTCGGTGAACAGCTGGCAGCGCAGCTTGGCGTGAAGCGTGGCGACCAGCTGCGTTTGATGGTGCCTTCCGTCAGCCAGTTTACGCCAGTCGGTCGCTTGCCGAGCCAGCGTATTTTCACCGTAGCGGGCACCTACGCGGCGAACAGCGAAGTCGACGGCTATCAGATATTGGTCAATCAGCAGGATGCATCACGCATAATGCGCTATCCGCTTGGCAACGTCACCGGCTGGCGTTTGTGGCTGGATAAGCCGCTGAACGTCGATGCGCTAAGCCAGCAAAAGCTGCCAGAAAGTCTGACGTGGAAAGACTGGCGCGAGCGCAAAGGCGATCTATTCCAGGCGGTGCGCATGGAGAAAAACATGATGGGGCTGCTGCTGAGCCTGATCATCGCGGTGGCGGCTTTTAACATCATTACGTCGCTGGGCCTGCTGATTATGGAGAAGCAGGGCGAAGTGGCGATTTTACAAACGTTGGGCTTAACTCGCCGTCAGATTGTGGCGGTATTTATGGTGCAGGGCGCCAGCGCCGGAATTATCGGCGCGCTGCTCGGCACTGGGCTCGGCGTGCTGCTGGCCAGCCAGCTGAATAATTTGATGCCGGTGATCGGCCTGTTCCTGGATGGCGCGGCGCTGCCGGTCGACATCAACGTGTTGCAGGTGATCACCATTGCGCTGGTTTCCATGGCCGTTGCGCTGCTTTCTACCCTTTATCCGTCGTGGCGCGCTGCCGCCGTTCAACCCGCTGAGGCTTTACGTTATGAGTAATACTCCTTTGTTGCAGTGTCGTGACCTGTGCAAACGCTATCAGGAAGGCAGCGTGCAGACCGATGTGCTGCGCAATGTGGCTTTCAGCCTGCAGCCGGGTGAACTGACGGCGATTGTCGGCAGCTCAGGTTCGGGTAAAAGTACCTTGCTGCACCTGTTGGGCGGCCTGGATGCACCCACCTCGGGCGATGTGATTTTCGATGGTAAATCGCTGAATGCGATGTCATCCGCTGCCAAAGCAGAGCTGCGCAACCGCGAGCTGGGCTTTATCTATCAGTTCCACCACTTGCTGCCGGACTTTAGCGCACTGGAGAACGTGGCGATGCCGCTGCTGATTGGCAAAATCGGCAAGGCAGAAGCAGAATCCCGCGCGCGTGAAATGCTGGCGGCGGTAGGGCTGGATAAACGTGCCGCACATCGGCCTTCTGAGCTATCGGGCGGTGAACGTCAGCGCGTGGCGATTGCCCGCGCGCTGGTGAACCGTCCGCGTTTGGTGATGGCTGATGAACCCACCGGTAACCTTGATGCACGCAACGCCGACGCTATCTTTGAACTGCTGGGGGAGTTGAACGTGAAGCAGGGCACCGCCTTCCTGGTGGTGACGCACGATCTGCAGCTGGCGAAACGCCTGAGCCGCCAAATGGAGATGCGCGACGGCGAGCTGAGCGACCAACTGACGCTGGGAGTGATCTGATGGGTTCATCCTTATCCCTGCTGCTCGGGCTGCGTTTTAGCCGCGGTCGGCGGCGTGGTGGCATGGTCTCGCTGATCTCCATCATCTCTACCATCGGCATTGCGCTGGGCGTGGCGGTGCTGATCATCGGCCTGAGCGCGATGAACGGTTTCGAGCGAGAGTTAAACAACCGCATTTTGGCGGTGGTGCCGCACGGTGAAATCGAACCGGTTAATCAGCCGTTCCGCAACTGGCAGCCGATGATTGCGCCCATTGAACAGGTCTCGGGCATTTCTGCTGCGGCGCCGTATATTAATTTTACCGGGCTGATTGAGAGCGGTGCGAAGCTGCAGGCGCTGCAGGTGAAAGGCGTCGATCCGCAGCAGGAGTCACGGCTGAGCGCCTTGCCGAGCTTCGTCGCCGGCGATGCGTGGTCACAGTTTGCGGCCGGTAAACAGCAAATCATTCTCGGTGGCGGTATTGCTAAATCGCTTAACGTCAAACAGGGCGATTGGATCACCATCATGATCCCCAATAACGATGGCGACAATAAGCTGCTGCAGCCGAAACGTATTCGCCTGCAGGTTAGCGGCGTGCTGCAGCTCAGCGGTATGCTGGATCACAGCCTGGCGCTGGTGCCGCTGGCCGATGCGCAGAAATATCTGGATATGGGCGACAGCGTCAGCGGTATCGCGCTGAAGATGAATGACCCGTTCCAGGCGCAAAAGCTGGTGCGCGACGCCGGTGAAGTGACGCATTCGTACGTCTATATCAAGAGCTGGATTGGGACTTACGGCTATATGTACCGTGACATCCAGATGATTCGCGCCATTATGTATTTAGCCATGGTGCTAGTGATTGGTGTGGCGTGCTTCAACATCGTCTCAACGCTGGTGATGGCGGTAAAAGATAAAAGCAGCGACATCGCCGTGCTGCGCACGCTGGGCGCTAAAGATGGCCTGATTCGCGCCATCTTTATCTGGTACGGTTTGCTGGCGGGTCTGCTTGGCAGCGTCAGCGGCGTAGTGGTTGGCGTGCTGGTGGCACTCAATCTCACACCGGTGATGCGCGCGTTTGAGCACATTACCGGGCATCAGCTGCTGGCGGGCGATATCTACTTTATCGATTTCCTGCCGTCCGAGCTGCACTGGATTGATGTGATTTCGGTATTGGGCACTGCGATTGTGCTGAGTTTGATTGCCAGCTGGTATCCGGCACGGCGCGCCAGCCGTATCGATCCGGCCCGCGTGCTCAGCGGCCAGTAACGTCATCGCGCAGCCGCTTTAGCGGCTGCGCACATTTTCAGCGTCTGCCGCATGCAGCCGTCATACGCAGCCGCTATTATCGGGCAGATTAGCCCGAAAAATACCCGAAGCGCGGCGATCAACGCCGCAGATTAAGGAGCTTTTATGCGCATACCGCGCCGCCGCCTACGACTCGCCCGCGACAAAAAAAACCGCCGCAAAGTGCATCAGCGCTTTCGTCAGCGCATCTTCGAGCGCGATCGCAAAGCTGAACTCGCCGCGCATCCGCAACCGCGCGTGGTGGTGCTTACCGGCGCAGGTATTTCCGCTGAGTCCGGCATTCGTACCTTCCGTGCGGCTGATGGCCTGTGGGAAGAGCATCGCGTCGAGGATGTTGCCACGCCGGAGGGTTTTCAGCGCGACCCGGCGCTGGTGCAGGCATTCTATAATGCGCGCCGCCGCCAGCTGCAGCAGTCGGAAATTCAGCCGAATGCCGCACACAAAGCCCTGGCGGAGCTGGAACAGGTGCTGGGCGATAACTTCCTGCTGGTGACGCAGAATATCGACAATCTGCACGAGCGTGCGGGCAGCCAGCGCGTGCTGCATATGCATGGCGAACTGCTGAAAGTGCGCTGCGTGCACAGTGGACAGGTGCTCGACTGGACGGGAGATCTCACCCCGGACGATCGCTGCACCTGCTGCCAGTTCCCGGCGATGCTGCGTCCGCATGTGGTGTGGTTCGGTGAAATGCCGCTGGGGATGGAAGAGATTTATCAGGCGATTGAACGGGCAAACCTGTTTATCGCGATTGGCACCTCAGGCCACGTTTATCCCGCCGCCGGTTTTGTCCATGAGGCGAAGCTGCAGGGCGCGCACACCGTGGAGCTAAATCTGGAACCCAGTCAGGTCGGCAACGAGTTTGCTGAGAGTAAATATGGATTAGCGAGCGAAGTGGTACCGGAGTTTGTGCACACGTTTTTGCGTGGGTTGTATAAGTAATTTAGGTGCAATTTCCCCTCATCCCAACCTTCTCCCAGAGGGAGAAGGGGCTAAACGGAACCCTCTCCCGCTTGCGGGAGAGGGCAGGGTGAGGGGAATCACGCAGAGAATTAACGGCCCGCCTTCAGCTTCTGGAACAGCGTCTCATACTGCACGCTGGCATCACCCACATCGTTCTGCCACTCGCCGTTCTTGATCACCGCCTCAGAAGGATAGAGCGAAGGATCGTTCGCCACTTCCTGCGGCAGTAGCTTCTTCGCCGCCAGGTTTGGCGTTGGATAACCAATGGTTTCAGCCACCTGCGCTGCCACTTCCGGACGCAGCAGGAAGTTAATCAGTTTCAGCGCACCTGCGCGGTTTTTCGCATTGGCCGGAATCGCCAGATTATCCATCCAGAAAATGCCCCCTTCCTGCGGCCAGATAATCTGTAGCGGCGTGCCGGCCTGGCGCGCAACGTAGGCTGATCCGTTCCAGATCATGCCCACATTCACTTCGCCTTCCATAAACGGATTGCCCGGATTATCGGAGTTGAAGGCCAGCACGTTCGGCATCAGCTTTTTCAACTCTTCATAGGCGGCTTCGATCTGTTGAGGATCGCGTGTATTACCGGAGTAGCCCAACTTGCGTAGTGCCATCTGGAACACTTCACGTGCATCGTCGGTCAGCAGCAGGCTCTGCTTGTACTCCGGCTTCCACAAATCGGCCCAGCGCGTAATGCTTTTGGCATCGATCTCATCAGTATTCACACCAATTGCCGTCGCGCCCCAGATATAGGGGATTGAGTAATCATTGTTGGGATCGAACGGTTTGTTGAGCAGGTTAGGATCGAGATTCTTAAAGTTGCTGAGCTGAGATTTATCAATCTTCTGCAGCATCCCCTCATTACGCATTTTGGCGACGAAGTACGTCGAAGGCACCACCAAATCATAGGCGCCATCTTTCCAGGTTTTCAGCTTGGCGTACATGCTCTCATTGGATTCGTAGGTGGAGTAAATCACCTTGATGCCGGTCTCTTTAGTGAACTGCTCCAGCAGTCCCGGCGGAACGTATTCCGTCCAGTTATAGAAGTAGAGCGTTTTACTGTCATCTGCCTGCGCGCCCTGCATGCCCAGTGCCAGCGCCCCAGCCGCTAGCCAGTGAGACCACTTTTTCATGGATAATCCTCTATTTAGTTTTATCACGGAGCAACAGCTGACTGAGCGCCACCAACAGTAGCGACAGCAGCAGCAAAATTGTCGCCAGCGCGTTCACTTCCGGTGACACGCCAACTTTGACCATCGAATAGATTTTTAGCGGTAAGATTTCAAAACTCGGGCCGGTGACGAACGAGGAGACCACTACATCGTCCATCGACAGCGTAAAGCTGAGGAGCCAACCCGCCGCGACCGCAGGCAGCGCCAGCGGCAGCAAAATTTTGCGCAAGATAGTGACTTCGCTGGCGCCGAGATCTTTTGCCGCCTCCAGCATACGCACATCAAAACCTTTCAGGCGCGAATAGACGGTGATCACCACAAACGGTAGACAAAAGGTGATGTGTGAGAACAGCAGCGACCAGAAACCAAGCGAAATGCCCAACAGCATAAACAGCACCAGCAGGGAAATCGCCATCACGATATCGGGCGACATCATCACCACAAACAGCATGCCGCTGACGAACGGTTTACCGCGGAAGCGATAACGATAGAGTGCAACAGCGGTTAGCGAGCCAATGATGGTTGCGCAGCTGGCCGACAGCACGCCCATCAGTAAGGAGTGCTGTGCGGCCTGAATCAGGCTGTCGTTATTCATCAACAGGCGATACCACTGAGTGCTGAAGCCCTGCCAGTTGATGCCAAACCGCGAGCTGTTAAAGGAGTTGACGATCAGAATAATGATCGGGATGTAAAACCAGGCGTAAATCATGGCCATGAAGCCGCCGCGAAGCCAGCGCGCCATCATTGCAGATCCACCTTGCTGTTTAGCATACGTGCCGCGCGCCAGTAGGCCAGCAGCATTAAACCCATTAACAGCGTCATCACGATGCTGGTGGCCGCGCCAAACGGCCAATCGCGGATGTTGAGGAACTGGCTTTTTATGACGTTACCAATCAACAGGTTTTTCGCGCCGCCCATTAAATCGGAGACGAAGAACAGCCCCATCGCCGGGATAAACACCAGCAGGCAACCGGCGACAATCCCCGGCATGGTGAGTGGCAAAATAATGCGCAGGAACGTTTTCAGCTTGTTGGCACCGAGGTCACGTGCGGCTTCGAGGCAGGATTTGTCCAGCTTCTCGAGGCTGGAATAGAGCGGCAGCACCATAAACGGCAGCAGGATGTAAATCAGCCCGAGGATGACCGCTTCTGAGGTGTACATAATGCGGAAGGGTTTATCGATCACGCCGATCCACAGTAAAAACGCATTCAGCCAGCCGCGTGTGCTGAGAAAAATTTTCAGGCCGTAAATGCGGATCAGCGAGTTGGTCCAGAACGGGACAATCAGCAGGAACAGCATTAGCGCACGCATTCGTGCCGGCAATTTGGTCAGGCACCAGGCGAACGGATAACCGAGCAGCAGGCAGCACAGCGTGGCGATAAATGCCATGTTCAGCGAGTGCAATAACACATCGGCGTAGAGTGGATCGAGCAGGCGCGTGTAGTTATTGAGGGTAAAGGCCATGCTGACAAAATGCGCATCGTCGCGCGTCAGGAAGCTGGTGACGAAAATCATCAGGTTGGGCAGCAGCACAAATAGCGTCAGCCAGCTGACGATCAGGGCGACAATCACTTTTTGTAGACGATTACGCATCCGTTTCATACGGCAGCACCACCTCCCAGTTCGGCACCCAGCTGACGGCCATTTTCTGGTTCAGCGAATGGTCAAAATCGGGATCGTCTTCGTTGAAAAATTCGCTCACCGTAAGCAGCTTACCGTTCTCCAGCTCAACGGTGGATTCCAGCGTCATGCCTTTATAGTTGCGTTCACGCACGTAACCAATCAGATTGTCGCTGCGGCTGTCGTGATCGATCTCCTTCACGCGCAGATCTTCCGGGCGCAGCAGGACATGCAGCCGATCGCCGAGCTTCACCGCAAAATCACAGTGGAGGTCACATTCCCGGCCTTCAACCCGCGCGCGGATGCTGGGGGCATTATCGCTGTTGAGCACCTCGGCATCGAACACGTTAATCTCGCCGATAAAGCGCGCGACAAACAGGTTCGCCGGTTCTTCATAGATTTCGCGCGGCGTGCCGTCCTGTTCAATGCGGCCATCGCGCATCACCACGATACGATCTGACATGGTCAGCGCTTCTTCCTGATCGTGGGTAACGAAAACAAACGTGATGCCGAGCTTGCGCTGCAGCGCTTTCAGCTCATTTTGCATCTGACGACGCAACTTATAATCCAGCGCTGAGAGCGACTCGTCCAGCAGCAGCACTTTCGGGCGGTTGACCACCGCGCGCGCAATCGCCACGCGCTGCTGCTGCCCGCCTGAGAGCTGATGCGGACGGCGATCGGCAAAGCTCTCCAGCTGCACCATCGCCAGCGCATCGTTGACGCGTGTGGTGATCTCGGCCGCCGGGGTTTTCTGCATGCGCAGGCCAAAAGCCACGTTTTCAAACACCGACATGTGTGGAAACAGCGCATAGCTCTGAAACACGGTGTTGATATGGCGATGTTCAGCCGGCAAATCGGTGATGTCGTTATCATCAAGGATGATGCGACCGTGGTCGGCCTCTTCCAGCCCGGCTATCAGGCGCAAGATGGTGGTTTTTCCGCAGCCGGAGGGGCCGAGCAGCGTGATAAATTCGCCGTGACGGATGGTCAGGTTGAAGTCAGAGATGATGGTTTTGCCATCGAAAGCTTTACTGATGCCAGAAAGCGTAACCAGCGCGAGATCGCGTGTTTGCGTCATTTTAGTCACTCAGTCTGATGGTGAATCAGGTTACAGCATAGCCGCTGAAGACGACATGCCGTGATGAAGGGCGCGATAATACCGCAAAAATGCGTCAGCGCCATGTTTTGCCACGGATTTACCTTGAAAACGCTGAAAAATGCCGGAGTATGCGTATCGGATATGTCGAACAGGCGACAGTGTGCAAATTTTCAGCGCAAAAGACGTTGAGAGAGCTAACCTGAAGGATAATGATTTGACGCAACATGGTGGTGTTAAGCCGCCATGATAATGATGCAGGTTCTTTAGAGGGATGACAAATGGATCAATTACTTGAGCGTTTTCTCAGTTATGTGGCAGTAGAAACTCAGTCAAAACCTCAGGCGCGTCAGGTGCCCAGCAGTGAAGGGCAGTGGATCCTGGCACGTCAATTACAGGAAGAGCTGATTGCACTTGGATTTGTTGATGTTTCATTGAGTGACCACTGCTGCGTCATGGGCACGCTGCCGGCCAACGTCGACTGGGCTACCCCGGTGATCGGCTTTATTTCGCATATGGATACCTCACCGGATTTCACAGCCAAAAACGTTAATCCACAGATTATTGAAAACTATCGCGGTGGCGACATTGCTTTAGGCATCGGCGATGAAGTTCTGTCGCCGGTGATGTTCCCAATCCTGCATAAACTGGTGGGTCATACGCTGATCACCACCGACGGTAAAACCCTGCTTGGGGCGGATGACAAAGCCGGCATCGCCGAGATCATGACGGCGATGGCGCGCCTGGCGAACAGTGATATTCCGCACGGCGCGATCCGTGTGGCGTTTACTCCTGATGAAGAGATCGGCCGCGGTGCTTCGCACTTCGATGTTGAAGGTTTTGCCGCCGATTGGGCCTATACCGTTGACGGTAGCGATCTCGGAGAATTCGAGTTCGAGAACTTCAACGCGGCGACCGCGATGGTGAAAATCACCGGTAATAATGTGCATCCGGGCAGCGCTAAAAATGTGATGGTCAATGCGCTGGATCTGGCGATGCGTTTCCACGCGGAGCTACCGCCAAAGGAGAAGCCGCAATATACCGATGGCTACGAAGGCTTTTTCCATTTGCATACCATTAAAGGCACGGTTGAGCATGCCGAGCTAATGTATCTGATTCGTGATTTCGATGCGGATAGCTATGACAAACGCAAGCAGCTGCTGGAAGAGATCGGACAGCGCGTCAGCAAAGGGTTGCAAAGCGAGTGTTCGGTCAAAGTGGAAATTACCGACAGCTATCGCAATATGCGCGAGAAGGTTGAACCGCATCCGCATATCATTGAGTTAGCGCTCCAGGCAATGCGCGATTGCGGCATTGAACCGAACGTCAAACCGATTCGCGGCGGCACTGACGGCTCTGCACTGTCGTGGAAAGGTCTGCCATGCCCGAACCTGTTCACCGGCGGCTATAACTATCACGGCAAGCACGAGTTCGCTTCGCTTAATGTCATGGCGCAGTCGGTAGAAGTGATTGTGCGTTTGGCTGAGCTGGCGGGGCAGAAGAAAGGGTAGCAACAGGATGCGCATAAATGCGCATCCTACAACCTTGTCTGGCTGCCATAAATGGCGTAATGCTAACCAGTTAAGTTAAGCGTGAATCGGTCACCATAAATGGTGACCCTACGTGGATATGGCTGGGTTTTCGTAGGGTGCGCATTCATGCGCACCAACATAAAAAGGCCTTTTTTTGCACACCCTTCATGGCGACCCAATAACGGCCTTACTCGCCGAAGAACCAATATCCGCTATTCACCAGCGCAGCCAGCTGCGCCAGCATTGAGGGATCGTCCAGCGCATCGCCAAAATCTTCCAGCGTCAGCACATGATGATGTGCCAGTGCCGCCAGCACTTGCGGATGGGTGCAGCTGATCGATTCGCCGTTCACGAACACGGTATCGCCCAAGGTTAATACGCGCAGGCCACCAAGACGCGTCAGCGCGTCGCCCTGTTGCAACGCATCATAGATTTCATCCGGCTGATAAGGCGGTTCCGGCGGTGCGATATCCAGCTCGTGACGCGATTGGGAAATAAACTCGCCAAACCACTGGTTAAACTGCTCCGGCTGATTAATGACATCCATCATCACTTTGCGGATGCCTTCCAGCTCTGACGGCAAGATTTGCGATGGGCAATCACGCGACGGCACATCCGGATCGCTATAGCGATAGCTACCCAACTCGTTGGCCAGCATATGATCGGCAAAGCCGCTGATCAGCTCGCGACCATTTGGCGCGCGGAAGCCCACCGAATAGTTGATAGCATTTTCCAGCGAGTAGCCTTCATGTGGGAATCCAGGCGGAATATAGAGAATATCGCCGGGCTCCATCTCTTCATCAATGATGGCGTCAAACGGTTCAACCTGCAGCAGATCCGGGTGCGGACAGTGCTGTTTCAGCGGCACTTTCTCGCCTACGCGCCAGCGACGACGACCGGTACCCTGAATAATAAACACGTCATACTGGTCGAAATGCGGGCCAACGCCGCCGCCGGGCACGGCAAAGGAGATCATCAGATCGTCAACGCGCCAGTCAGGCAAAAAACGGAACGGGCGCATCAGCGCGGCAGAAGGTTCATGCCAGTGGTTTACCGCCTGTACCAGCAGTGACCAATTGCTCTCACCAAGATGATCGTAGCTTTCAAACGGGCCATGACTGACTTGCCATTTGCCATTGTTATGGCTAACAAGGCGGCTATCCACCTCATTTTCCATCGCCAAACCGGCCAGCTCATCAGGAGAAATAGGATCTACGAAGTTTTTGAAACCCCGCTTGAGCACTACCGGGCGTTTCTGCCAGTAGCGCTGAATAAAATCGGGCCAGTTGATGTCGAGCTGATAGTCCATACGAGGATTCCGTTTGCGGCAAAGAATGAAGGCAAGTATAACAGCCTGCGTCCCTTTCTACTCGCGGTGATGCTCACCTTCCTGCCGTTGAAAAATCACTTCCATGCGTGCGCCGCCGAGCGGGCTGGTGGTGGCAATCACCTGACCTGCATACTGTTCGAGGATATCGCGTACCACGGCTAAACCTAACCCCTGGCCGGGACGCAGGGTATCGGCGCGCTGACCGCGCACGAAAATCAGATCGCGTTTGCTTTCCGGAATGCCAGGGCCATCATCGTCGATAAACAGATGCAGCGCTTTATCGGTTTGGCGGGCGGTGACTTCAATAAATTCCAGGCAATATTTGCAGGCGTTATCCAGCACGTTGCCCAGTACTTCCATAAAATCGTTTTGATCGCCGATAAAGGTCAGCTCAGGTGAAATGTCCAGGGTGATCTCCACGCCTTTGCGCTGATACACCTTATTCAACGCCGAGCACAGGCTATCGAGCAATGCCGATACCGAATGCACATCGCGCTGCAACGGATTATGGTCGGCCTGCATGCTGGCACGATGCAGGTAATAACCAATTTGCTGCGAGATACGGCTGATCTGTTCCAGCATCACCGGCTCGGCTTGTTCCACCGTCAGCTCTTTGCCGCTGCGTAACGAACGCAGCGTACTTTGCAGCACCGCTAACGGGGTTTTCAGGCTGTGCGTCACATCCGAAAGCGTGGTGCGATAGCGCGTATAGCGCTGGCGTTCATTAGTCAGCAACAGGTTGAGATTTCGCACCAGGCTCCGCAATTCCAGCGGCGGATTATCATCAAGATTTTCGCGGTGGCCCGTTTCCAGCTCGCGCACCTGCGAGGTGAGATCGCCAATCGGCCGCAAACTCCAGTGCGCCGCCAGCCACAGCAGGGGAATGACCAACAGCAGATTGGCGGCCAGCACATAGCTAAACCACGACCACACCACATCGGAATGCTGCAGCTCCTGCGGGATTGAATCGACAACCACGATCGTCAGCGCGGGTAAATTGGTGGTGGCATCGTAGCGATTCACCGCCACCGAGTGCGTAAAGGTGTCGTTGCTGTCACTGTCCAGCGCGTGCAGTCGCTCTTTTGCTAGTGGGTTATTGCCCATCGCCGCCATGCTGGTGCTGTTGTTGGTGTCGATTTCGTAAAAGTCAGGCTTAAGCAGCCACTCGCGGCGAATCTTTTTACGAATATCAGGCACATCGCGCTGTTGCCACAGCAACTTGCCATGCTCATCGTAAATAAACACCAGCGTAGGGAAGTTGAGCGTCATACGCTCAGGCTGGCCGATGGTGAGTTTATTGTCTTGCCACTGTGCCAGCGTGAAGAACAGATTGCTCTCGCCACGCATCACGCGATAGGTGTTTTTATCGAAGCTGACAACATAGCCCACCACCGCCACCATGCCGTAAGAGAGCGATAAAAACAGGACAATCGCGGCGGTTGCCAGCAGAAAGCGGGCACGCAGCGAGAAGGGGCGAAAGCGCTGGAACCACGTCATAAATTAGAGATCAAAGCGATAACCCTGGCCGCGCACGGTGTTAATCACTTCGGTCGGATAGAGGGAAAGAATTTTTTTACGCAGACGTCCCATCAATACATCAATGGTATGGCTTTCGCGCAGTTCGGCATCCGGATAAAGCTGCAGCATTAGGGAATCTTTACTTACCACTTTACCGGCATTGCGAATCAAGGTTTCAACGATGGTGTATTCAAACGCGGTCAGTTTGACCGGCTCATCCTGCACAGTCAGCTCGCGGCGTGATAAATCCACCTGGAATGGCGGCATGGAGATGATTTGTGAAGCATGTCCGCTGTTGCGACGCATCAGCGCCTGCAAGCGAGCAGCCACTTCTTCAATATGGAACGGCTTGGTGACATAGTCATCGGCACCGGCTTCCAGCGCTTCGACTTTCGCCTGCCAGCCTTCACGGGCGGTTAATACCAGAATAGGTTGGCGGACGGCATCGCTTCGCCAGCGACGAATCAACGACATGCCATCTTCGTCGGGTAAACCCAGATCGACCAGGGCGATATCAGGGATATGCTCTTGCAGGAAATAGTCAGCTTCTTTGGCATCTTCTGCGGCATCGACCTGATGGCCCATTTCACGCAGTTGCACGGCGAGATGATGGCGCAGCAGTGCGTTATCTTCCACAACCAGAACACGCATAGTATTTCCTTAGCTTCCGACTCAATAATGATGGAGAAAAGTATATGCGAAGCCAGCTAAACAAGAGATCAACGTTTGTTAATAGAGGCGTGCCCAACATTGAACACGCCTGTTGTTGAGATTTACTGCAAATCATCAACCATCTGAATCGCACGGCCAAGGTAGTTGGCTGGCGTCATCTGCTTCAGACGCACTTTCTCCTCTTCCGGCAGCGCCAGGCTATCAATGAAGGCCTGCATACCGGCGGCATCAACACGTTTACCGCGCGTCAGCTCTTTCAGCTTCTCGTACGGTTTTTCGATGCCGTAACGACGCATCACGGTTTGAATCGGCTCAGCCAGCACTTCCCAGTTGTGATCCAGCTCATCCAATAGACGATCGCGGTTCACTTCCAGCTTAGAGATGCCTTTCAGCGTGGCTTGATAGGCGATCAGTGCATAACCGATGCCAACGCCCAGGTTACGCAGCACGGTAGAATCGGTGAGGTCACGCTGCCAGCGGGAAACCGGCAGTTTGCTGGCCAGATGCTGCATCATCGCGTTGGCCAATCCGAGGTTGCCCTCGGAATTTTCGAAGTCAATCGGGTTCACTTTGTGCGGCATGGTTGATGAACCGATTTCACCAGCGATAGTTTTCTGCTTGAAGTGGTTCAGCGCAACGTAGCCCCAGATATCACGATCAAAGTCGATGAGAATGGTGTTGAAACGCGCGATGCAATCGAACAGTTCTGCAATATAGTCGTGCGGTTCAATCTGCGTGGTGTACGGGTTCCACGTGATGCCCAGCGAAGTGACAAACTGCTCGCTAAGCTGATGCCAATCAACTTCCGGATAGGCAGAGAGGTGAGCATTGTAGTTGCCGACGGCACCGTTGATTTTGCCCAGCACTTCAATTTTGCTCAGCTGACGCAGCTGGCGTTCCAGACGGTACGCCACGTTTGCCATCTCTTTACCCATGGTCGACGGTGTAGCCGGCTGGCCGTGGGTACGCGACAGCAGCGGAATGTCGCGATATTCGTGCGCCAGGCCTTTTACGGCATCGATGAGTTTATTCCAGAACGGCACAATCACATCGCGACGTGCCGTTTCCAGCATTAGCGCATGCGAGAGGTTATTAATATCTTCAGAAGTACAGGCGAAGTGGATGAATTCAGACACCGCATGCAGCGCGGGCACATCGGCCACTTTCTCTTTCAGGAAATACTCCACGGCTTTTACGTCGTGGTTGGTGGTGCGCTCGATGGTTTTGATGCGTGCGGCGTCTTCTTCGCTGAAATTGGCGACAATAGCATCAAGGAAAGCGTTTGCGTCGGCATCAAATGCAGGAACTTCCTTGATCTCTACAGTCGTGGCCAGTTTTTGTAACCAGCGAACCTCAACCTCAACGCGGAATTTCAGCAATCCAAACTCGCTGAAAATGGCGCGCAGTGGGCTGACTTTATCGCCGTAACGACCATCGACAGGTGAAACGGCGGTCAGAGAGGATAATTCCATCAGTGCAACTCCTGAATCGTTTAACAATGATGCCGGGGCAGCGCTTAATACGCCGGGCCCAGGCGGGATAAAATGGTTTTCGCTTCACCCAGCAATCGCTGGCGCGAGAACATCAGCTGCAGGCGGCCACCGCCAACCTGCTGCCACAATACTGCAGAGCGAATACCGGCCAGCAATGCGGCGCGCACTTTACTCTGCACTTGAGAATTCTGTAATACCTGCGGCGATCCGGTTACCTGAATGCGCGGCCCCAATGGGCTAATCACATCCACGTAAATCCCAGCCATGGCGCTGGTGATGGTATCGGACTCCAGCTCATAATGCGCCAGCTGACGATCAAGCTGGCCGATACGCTGTGCCAGCGTATTCAACGCGCTTTTGTTGCCGTGAAGCTTGCGCTCCAGCACCATCATGCTCAGGGTGTAGCGCGTCAGTTCCGCACCCGCGCCCTGGCGGCTGCTGCTGTTCAGCACCGCCATCAGGGTTTCTAACCCCAATTTCAAATTGGCTTCGTCATTGCCATATACCGCCAGCGTCGAACCGGGGTTGAGATCGAGCAGACTGCGCAGCGACACGTTCAATGCATGGGTGTTGCATTGCCCCTGATGCGCAAGCTGTTGCACTACATGTGCGGCCTGGCAAACGCCGGCCAACGCCAGCGTAATCTCATAATAGTTCTTAGCCACGCTTAACTCCTGTCATCGCGTCGGACAGCCCCGACCTTAGGCTTCTGCCAAAGGCAGGCGTTGTTCGATAATACCTCCACCAAGGCACACTTCGCCGAGATAGAACACGGCAGATTGGCCAGGCGTGACGGCCGCAACCGGCTCGTCAAATCGGACTTCAATACGGTCGTCGCCGTGCGGAATGATTTCGCAGGGAATATCGGTTTGACGATAGCGGGTTTTTACCGTGCAGCGTAGCGGGGCCGCGATAGGCTGACGATTGACCCAATGCAGCTGCTGGGCAATCAAGCCGACCGACATCAGGCGCGGATGGTCGCCACCTTGCGCCACGATCAGGCGATTGCGCGCCACATCTTTGTCGACCACATACCAGGGATCGTCGTTGCTCTCTTTACGACCACCGATACCCAAGCCTTTACGCTGGCCGAGCGTGTGATACATCAGGCCCTGATGTTCACCAACGATTTCGCCGTCAACGGTTTCAATCTCACCCGGCTGGGCTGGCAGATAGCGGCCAAGGAAATCGCGGAATTTGCGCTCGCCGATAAAGCAGATGCCGGTGGAGTCTTTTTTCTTCGCCGTGATGAGATCGAGCTGCTCAGCGATGCGGCGTACTTCCGGTTTCTCCAGTTCGCCAACCGGAAACAGACTTTGTGCGATCTGCTGGTGGCTCAGGGTATAGAGGAAGTAGCTCTGATCTTTATTGCCGTCGAGGCCGCGCAGCAGGTGACTCTGACCGTCAACATCCTGACGGCGCACATAGTGGCCAGTGGCGATGAAGTCTGCGCCGAGATCGTCTGCCGCGAATTCGAGAAAAGCTTTGAACTTGATCTCTTTGTTGCACAGGATATCAGGATTCGGCGTGCGTCCCGCTTTGTACTCTTCCAGGAAGTGTTCGAACACGTTGTCCCAGTACTCGGCGGCGAAGTTAATTTTGTGCAGTTTGATGCCGAGTTTGTCACACACGGCTTGTGCGTCAGCCAGATCATCGGCGGCGGTGCAATACTCCTCGCCGTCGTCTTCCTCCCAGTTCTTCATGAACAGGCCTTCCACCTGATAGCCCTGCTGTTGCAGTAACCAGGCGGAAACGGAAGAATCGACGCCGCCGGACATCCCGACGATCACTTTTTTCTGGCTGTTGTCAGACATGACGCACTCTTAAATTACGATAAAAACAGGCGGCGCATTCTATCATGCAGAAGCGGGGCGCGCACCCTCATGAAACGGCCACTGGAACGGCGCGACCAGTTGCAGCGGATAACGCGCGCCTTGTTGCCACAGTCGTACGCTCTCTGCCACCAACGGCGACCGCAGGCGATTGGCCGTCAGAATCTGCTCTGGCGGCAGCCACCAGCAGCAATCGATGTCGCGATCGTGCGGTGAGGTTTCCACTTTTTCCGCCAGATCGAGGCCAAACAGGAAACGCACAAAAGGTGTATCGTCCGGCGCAATCCACTGCTGCACGCCGAGAAAATAGTCGGGTTGGGCATCAATGCCCGTCTCTTCAAACAGTTCGCGCTGCGCTGCTTCGAGCAGGGTTTCATCGGCTTCAAGATGACCCGCTGGCTGGTTCCAGGTAATACGGCCGTGTACGCGCTCTTCTACCACCAGTAAATGTCCCTGGGCCTGCACAATACAAGCGACCGTTACATGAGGTTTAAACATCCTTCCTCCAAAATTGTTAACTAAAAGTTATTAAACGGCGGCGCTGATATCGCGCCATTCGCCCGGTGATAAATCGCCTAACTGGTGCTCACCCATCGCAAAGCGAATCAGGCGTAACGTAGGGAAACCAATGTGCGCGGTCATACGGCGTACCTGCCGATTGCGCCCTTCAAATAACGTGATTTTCAGCCAGCTGGTGGGGATGGCTTTGCGCTCACGAATCGGCGGCTGGCGTGGCCACAGCCACGCTGGCTCGGTCACTAATTCAATTCCCGCCGGTAAGGTTGGACCATCATTCAGCGTCACGCCGTGACGTAACAGGGATAAATCTGATTCCTGCGGCGCACCTTCAACCTGCACAAAATAGATCTTCCCGGTGCGCTTGCCGGGCTGCGTCAGCTGGGCCTGCAGCGCGCCATCGTTGGTTAAAATCATCAACCCTTCACTGTCGCGATCGAGGCGGCCCGCGGCATAAACGTCACTTACCGGCACAAAATCTTTCAGCGTGCGGCGTCCAGCCTCATCGCTAAATTGCGGTAAAACATCGAAAGGTTTGTTAAAGAGTATGACGCGTCTTGGGCCTTTCGGGCGGGTATCTCGGCGCACAGGCTTACGCGTTGGGGCGTTAGCACGCTTATCCTGGTGAATTCGTTGAGAAGTTTTTCGCATGGGCTTTGCAGTCGGAAACATTCGGCGCATTATAGCGCGAAACTACGGTGATTGGCGTAGCGGAAATAATCAAGTAGTATTGACCCGCATCTTACAAATCATTAACAAAAAATCGCTCGAAGGAGAGGTTGATGGAAAGCAAAGTAGTTGTTCCGGCGGAAGGTCAAAAAATCACCCTGGATCAGGGAAAACTGAATGTTCCGAATAACCCGATTATTCCTTACATTGAAGGTGACGGTATCGGCGTTGATGTTTCCCCGGTAATGTTGAAAGTGGTTGATGCCGCTGTGAAGAAAGCCTACAACGGCGAGCGAAAAATTTCCTGGATGGAAATTTACACCGGCGAAAAATCAGTAGAACTCTACGGCCAGGACGTCTGGCTGCCGCAAGAAACCCTCGATTTAATCAAAGAGTACCGCGTTGCCATTAAAGGCCCGCTGACTACCCCAGTTGGTGGCGGTATTCGTTCCCTTAACGTTGCGCTGCGCCAGGAGCTGGATCTGTACGTGTGTCTGCGTCCGGTTCGCTACTACAAAGGCACACCAAGCCCGGTTAAGCGTCCAGAAGATACCGATATGGTGATCTTCCGTGAAAACTCAGAAGATATCTATGCAGGTATCGAGTGGAAAGCGGGCACGCCTGAAGCCGATAAAGTGATCAAGTTCCTGCGTGAAGAGATGGGCGTGAAGAAAATTCGCTTCCCAGAGCAGTGCGGTATCGGCGTTAAGCCTTGCTCGGAAGAGGGTACCAAACGTCTGGTGCGCGCAGCGGTAGAGTACACCATCACCAACGATCGTGATTCTCTGACGCTGGTTCACAAAGGCAACATCATGAAGTTCACCGAAGGTTCTTTCAAAGACTGGGGCTACCAGTTAGTGAAAGAAGAGTTCGGCGGCGAGCTGATCGATGGCGGCCCGTGGATGAAGTTTAAGAACCCAAACACCGGTAAAGAGATCATCGTTAAAGACGTGATCGCCGATGCCTTCCTGCAGCAGATCCTGCTGCGTCCGGCTGAATACGACGTTATCGCCTGTATGAACCTGAACGGCGACTACATCTCTGATGCCCTGGCGGCACAGGTTGGCGGTATCGGTATCGCACCGGGCGCAAACATCGGTGACGAATGCGCGCTGTTCGAAGCGACGCACGGTACAGCACCTAAGTATGCTGGTCAGGACAAAGTGAACCCAGGTTCAGTGATTCTGTCAGCAGAAATGATGCTGCGTCATCTGGAGTGGTTCGAAGCGGCTGACCTGATCGTGAAAGGTGTTGAAGGCGCTATCGCTAACAAAACCGTGACTTACGATTTCGAACGTCTGATGGACGGCGCTAAACTGCTGAAATGTTCAGAGTTTGGTGACGCAATCATCAATAACATGTAATTTGCCTGACGGCAGAAAACATAACGGGAGCCAGTGGCTCCCGTTTTTTATTCACGTGTTAGAATGAGTTTGCGAAATTATAAAATTTTTTCTGATAAATAATGGGTTTTGTTAATACTTACTTTTTCTTCTTTAATAAAAAATCACTCACGATAAATGCCACGACAAGATATACAGCTGATGAAATTAACGCATATTCTGGCCAGTAGCGGGCAGCAATAACGGCAAAAATAACGGCAGTTAGTATGGGCAGGCGAACGCCAAATAATTCCCATATGAAGTCCTGAAGCCAGGCTTTAAAGGTTTTTTTCATGATGCAACGTTTAGAATAATAGAGACCCTATCTCCTGCTTTTTGACCGGTAAAAACATCAAAAACTTCGTCAATATGAATTTCTATCAGCACGTTATTGATCATATTCCCCCACAGCTTTGCTGTTTATCCTGACAACAGGGAGCCAATGGCTCCCGTGATGTTTATATCATCCAGTCTGCTGCTCATCTGAATTTGTCGTCTGCGCACGCGCTTGCGACAGCCGCCAGAAATCGCTACCGCCTGGATGTTGGTACATTCGCAATGAAAACTGACCGATAATCGCATAGATATACTCGAAAATGGCCGATTGTGAATTCTCGTAGTCAACCCATAGCACCGATGAGGTAAAGCAGTACACCTCCACCGGCAGGCCTTCAGGTGAAGGTTTCATCGCTCGCACTACGATATACATATCTTTTTTAATATCGTCGCGCTGCGACAGCCACGCCGTCAGGTATTTGCGAAAAACAGTTAAATTGGTGATGCCGTTTTCCGCAAACCAGCGCTCATTGACCGCATTCGTATCGCGCCCATCCATCAGCGCGGAAAGCTGTTCACTGACGCCGCGAATCTGGCTCATCTGCTGCACCATGTCGTGATCGAGAAAACGGATCGACATCTGATCGAGATGGAAGCTGCGCATAATGCGGCGCGCACCCGATGAGAACATCGCTTGCCAATTGGTATAGGTTTCTGTGAGGAAGTTTTTAGTTGGGATGCGCGACAGCGTGTTGTCCCAGTTGCGGATCGTAATAGTATGCAGCGCAATATCGATCACTTCGCCGCTGATCCCGTTATCGGGCATTTCAATCCAGTCACCCAGCTGCAGCACGTCATTTGATGACACCTGAATATTTGCTACCAATGACATTAGCGTATGCTGGAACACCAACATTAATACCGCAGCCACCGCACCCAAACTGGAAATGATAATCACCGGTGATTTATTCGACATAATCGCCAAAATCATGATCGCCGAAATAATGTGCACCAGAATTTTACCGATCTGAATATAGCCTTTGATCGAGTGATTCTTACGTTTGGCTTTTTTCGAGTAGGAGTTATTAACAATCTCCAGCACTTCGGTAAAGAACAGCGATAAATAAACGAAGAACAGAATGCCGCAGATGGTCTTGATCGCGATTAACAGATGTTCGGGCAAATCCGGCATAAACTGCAGCAGATAATAGACCGTAATCACCGGAATGAAATTGGAGAGCTTTTCAGATAAGCGGACATCTTTATCGAGCGGCACTTCATTCTTGTGCGCGCTGAAGAACACCTTTCTGACCACTTTAACGATAAAGAATTTGCAGATTAGATGGGCGATCATGCCAGCGACCATCAGGATTAGCAGGCTAAAAGCGGCAGACAATACCGTATTGCCCTCAATAAAATTTTGGATATTACTTAAAAAAGTCATTTCAACCACATACCGGACAGTGTTGAGGAGAATTCAAACATAATTGGCGTCAAGGGCGATATGCGACGCGTGCGTAATACGCTACCTGACTGCGGGTTTACAATCCCTTTCCTGGAAGTTTGAAACAGCTAGCATTTAAACATTAACGGTAGTGTGCGTTATCTCATAAACCGCTATCTTCATCGCATTCGTGAGAGGAGGTGGTATGCAAGGTGTCATTAAGTTCGTCAAAGGTTGGCTGCTGTTTTCGCTGCTGTGGGGCATTTTTATGTGGTTTGTCTCCTGGCAAGCGCAGGGTAAAGAGATGGGCATGGTGATCGTGATGAGCTTATATGCGGGATTAATTTATCAGGCGTTAATGACCATGGTGGCGCGCTATAAAGCACGACGTGCACAGATCTGATGAGAAATGAAGCCTGATGAGTAACGGGGCCCTGGAGGCCCCGTTTTGACGGATTATTTCCGTCCGAGCAGGAAACCGACAATCACGCCAATGCTGGCTGCCACGGCCAGGCCGGTTGCTGGATTATCACGCACCGATTTCACCACGCAATCCGCTGCATCCTGAACCGCATAGCTGGCCTGAGAGGGATAACGGCGCGCTGCGCCTTTCGCTTGCTGACGGCGTGAACCGGTGACTTCGCCAAATTTTTCCTGAACGGCACCCGCCGCTTCGTTCAATTTTGCTTCCGCTTTATCGCTCATGTTAACTCCCTGATAGTGGTGGATGTCTTACTTAGCGTAGTCAGAGAAACTGCAGTCAGCAAATGACGCAGCGGGAAAGGTTGTAACAGCAATTTGCAGTAAGCAAAAATTCTGTCCAGACTAAAAAGCGGTCAAGTGCATTCAGCACGCAGGTTAACGGGCGATTCAAAGCGGAGGAATCATGAAGCGCGATGTATTAAACGAAGACGATTATGATGAAGTATGCCGCGTGATCGGCGATGCCGTCATTGTATTAACCGAACTGGGACATGAAACCCGTCGGGCGGAAATCACCAGGCTGCTGCAACGTACACGTCATCAGCGCGCCCATGATGAGCGTGATGAACAGCGTATGTTAGAGCACGCCATTCGGCTGGTTAAGCCGTAATCTACTCATTTACGACATGGTTAGCTTTTATCTCGATACGCCGGATACCAGCTGACCAAAAAATGGCGCAGATGATCAAAACACCACTCCGCATCCTCGGCTTGCTGGCAGTAATAGCGCAACGTCACTTTTTCATAGTGCCGATGCCGGAGGTGAAGCGGTGACCAGCCCCAATCCAGCACGGCGCGCGCATAATTGATTAACGTTCCACTCTGCATGTTGTGCTGCTTTTCCTGACGACTCAGGTAAACCTCAAATGCCTGATCGAGGCTTTGTGTCTCTTCACGGCTGGCAGTGGATAGGGTTGGGCGAAAGGCGATATCGATAAAACCGCATACGCCATCCTCACGCCGCTGCCAGTCGCAGGCCAGCGTCATGAATAAGCCGTCCTGCAAATTGACCTCTTCGAGCAAGCGCCGCATATTTTCGGAATACTTTCCTGCAGCGATCTCGTCAATGCGACCGGTTTCTAACGTGAGGTCAAATCCGCAGGGATTCACCGAACCATCCACATTGGTGGTGGCAGGGAAGGGGAAATCGATATAACCGTTATTATCCAGACTTTTTTCCATCATGCAGGTCCGCAGCGTGAGATGGGCAGACAATAAACCATCTCACGTCGCGACGCACGGCTTAAGGGCACGTCCAGGTAATCATGGTGTTCTGATAAGGATTGATCAGGCGAAACTGTTTATCCGATAGTCGCTGGGCATAGAAGCCTTCGGCAGTAATGGCCGAGGGCACATACTGAAAGCGATCGGTGGAGTGCAGCGTACCGCTTTGGACTTTTACCCCATCGCGCGTAACGGCAAAGGCGTTGACCAAATCGAAGATTCGCGCCTGGGTATTGCCCATCGACTGACCATAAATTGTCGAAACCTCACCAGGACAGTCGACACCTTTTGGTGTCGAACTGCAGCCAGCTAAAACGAAAAGGGTGAGTACAACTGTGATTCGCCACATGAGCACCTGCTTCATTCCCTGGTTTGCCATGGCACGCCAATGCGTACTGATAACTGGATCATAGCAGGTCTGACGCTGCTTCCCATTTGTCATTTGTATAATCGTTAAGCGGAAGAAATGTAAAGGGGTGACTTTACTAGCTGATAAACGGTATTCTTGCCAGCGTTGCGCACCGGGTAAGCAAAACAAGGGTAAATGAATGAAAGAAGAAGAAGCGAGTTTAATGATTCTTCAGCACGCGATCGACAAATTAGAAGCCGACAAAAAAAAGCAGGTCATGAACTGCGTAGCGGCCATTCAGGAAGTGATGCAGCGTTTTGAAGCCGAAGAGGCCGGCCTGGCCTTGATGTTAGTCGCCGCACAGGTGGCTGCAGAGTAAATCCTCTCTCCCTCGTCTCACCATAAATTCTGTCAAATAGCTTTGCTGCTGCTCAGTCGACAAGACTGATGCCCAGCAGCAAAGCTATTACGTATTAATCTTTCTCCTGGTTTTCTTTCAGGCAGTCTGTGCTACACCTGTTTGTGAATCCAAAAGGAGGATGAGATGAAAAAGACACTGTTTTTAGTGGGTACTTTTAGCCTTGGCCTGCTGCTGGCGGGTTGTGCATCCGATCACGTCTTGCATACCACCGATGGTCAAACCATTGTGGTTCAGGGTAAGCCGAAGGTCGATGACGATACCGGCATGATTACTTACAAAGATATTGACGGTAAAGAACAGCAGATTAATCGCAATCAGATCAAAGACATGAACTCGATAAACTGACCTTTCCAGTTTGATTTTTTTTAGTGCGGCCCGCGTCCTGCAGGCCGCTTGCCTTCATCATCCCCACAAATGTGTTACCCTTCTGCACGAAAATCCCAACGAAATCATCATTTAACCTCAGCGGAGAATCCAATGAAGGCGATAGTTATGGCCGTTGGCGTGCTGGCTTGTCAGATTGCGCCCGCCTGGAGCGAAACCGAATATCAAATCACGTGTCCGGGTCGTCCTACCATGACGGTATCACGTGCCGAGTACGGACTGAGCACCCTGATGTGGCCTGCGCGTCATTTTCAAATTGCTGCCGGGCAGCAGCGTACCAGCCTGAAAGAGGGTGACAAGGTTTCCATCACCCGCTTTCGCAATGGCGATCAGTTGATTGTGAACAAAAATAATCAAGAGACCTTTTTCGTCTACGCAGACAGCGATAAGCTGTTGCCCTGCAGTCGCACGGAAAAACGCGACGCGGAAATCCTTTCACTGGAACGTTATGACGATAGCGCCCGCCCAAACTCGTGATTGCCATTACAAGGAGCTCGTTATGCAACTCAGCATTACCGATAGCGTCTCTCATCAGGATCTTGATGAAGTCCGCCTTGGCCTCAACACCTACAATAGTCGCTTCATTAACGTTGATGAGTTAAAACCGATTGGCGTGTTTATTACCGATGCATCGGGCCGTAAACAAGGTGCATTAACCGGTTCCACTTATGGCAACTGGCTACGCATCGATATGCTGTGGGTCAGTGATGAACTGCGCGGGCAAGGGGCAGGCAGTCAGTTAATTCTGGCGGCAGAAGAGGAAGCGCGTGCGCGCGGCTGCCGCTATGCGCAAGTTGATACCGCCAGTTTCCAGGCGCGTCCGTTTTACGAGAAGCTGGGCTATACGTTACGGCTGAGCCTTGATCACTATCCCCGCCATCATCAGCGTCACTATCTCAGCAAAACGCTGTAGTTAAATCAGCTGCCGCTGACGCAGATCCAGCGGCGACTGTTCTGCTTCATCAATCGCTGCCAGCCAGCTTTGCAAGTTCACCTTTGCCCATGAAAGATGTCCGCGCGTGGTGCTCATCAACACCACATCGGGTCGCAAAGAGCGATAGAGCTCCAGCGACTGCTGCAGCTCAGTAAGGTTACTCTCCGGCATCAGTACGCTGATCCAGCGATTGTAGTCACGCGTTAGCGTATCACCCACAAACAGATAGGTATGACCCAGCGGGGAGCGATAAAGATAGCTGCTGCTGCCGGGCGTATGGCCGGGCGTCGGCAGCAGATGAAAATCGCCGAAATGCGTCTCTTGCTGGGTAAAGGTTTCATCTGGCTCGATAACCAAACTCACCGGACCCAGCGAACGGCTGTGGCAGTAGAGCGCGCTATTAAAGCGTTGCTGAATGGCGCGCGCGCCGGGCGCCGCTTCATGCCAGTGCGTGAAATAGTGACGAATCACGCCACCCGCATCGTCGAGAAATTCGTGGTCGAGTGGATGCTCCACGCGCCCAATTAATAAATTGCCGCGCGGATGGCGCAGCATAAAGCCATGCATCATTAAATCGCTTGCCGTTTGTTCGGCAGGGAATTCTGGCGTGGAGATCCACAAATCGTCGTACAGTGGCTTCATTGTCGGTCTCCTGCGGCAAAACGTTAGCGCAATGTCGGGTGGCCGGTGAAGGCGAGCTGTGCTTCTCCGCTCTCAATCTGCAACGTGGCGCTGGCACCCAGCGGCAGCGTCACGGTATCAGCATCGTGACCAAATGCCAGATCGCTAATCACGGGGATGTGGTACTCATCTCGGACGCGCTGCCAGACGGTGGAAAAATCAAAACCATTGTCGTAGGCCGACAGCGACGTACTGGTAAAGCTGCCGGTGATAATTGCTTTCTGGCGCGGCAAAATGCCACTCTGCTGTAGCTGAATCAGCATGCGTTCAATGCGGAAGGGATGTTCATTAACATCCTCGATCACCAAAATCCCGCCTTCGATCTGCGGCATCCACGGCGTACCAATCAGCGAGCAAATCATGGCCAGATTGCCACCCCATAACGTACCGTGCCAGCGGCCGCGATCCGGACTCTCACTTGGCCAGCTAACGTTGACTGTAGGTGAAGTTAGCGCTTGCCAAAAGTGGTACTGAGTAAATTCAGATAAAGCCTCTGCGCCGAAATTGCCCGCCAGCATTGGCCCATTGAAAGTAATCAAGCCCGTTTGCGCCAGCAATGCCAGCTGAATGGCGGTGAAATCGCTGTGTCCACATAGCGCCACCGGCTGATTAAGCAAGCGACGTTGCAGGCCGATATAATCAATCTTATCGAGCAAACGCGATGCGCCATACCCGCCGCGCACTGCCAGCATGATATCGGGCAGAGGTTCCAGTGTTGCCAACTCATTGATATCATTCAGCCGCTGGGCATCATCGCCGGCAAAACGTTGATAGCGGCGAGTAATCGCGGATTGATTCTGCAGATGATGGCCTGCGGCCTGTAAACGACTGACCGCGCGCTGGGCGGCATCCTGATTGTGGCAATAGCCGGAAGGGGCGATTAAACGTAGCGTGCGGGGCGTGAACATAACTTCCATCCTGCTGTCTATTTGCCTGCCGATGATGACGAAATGCGTTAACGAAGTCACGGCAGCATAAGGTTTTTTACCGATTTAGGATAAACGGTAATTTTGCATCGCGCTGCGCCAGGTATGATAGCTTGCGCCAACCCTATTGCGGAACCAAAAATCAGTGAAAATTCGCCTACTTATGCTTTCTGCACTGTTGCTAGCTGGCTGTTCAAGCGAGCCGGAGAAACCGGCACTGCCCGAGAAGAATACGCCATTAACGCAGGCACCCCCCTCGAAAGTAAATGATGCATGGTCAATGTTTACCGAAGATGCCGCCAGTCATTATGGCGTTGATGAGAAGTTAATCAGCGCCATTATTAGTGTCGAATCCGGAGGCAATCCCACCGTAGTGAGCCGCTCCAATGCGGTTGGTTTAATGCAAATTAAGGCTTCGACCGCCGGCCGTGAAGTTTATCGTACGCAGGGCCGTCGTGGTCAGCCATCCTCTTCAGAGCTGCGCGATCCGGCAAAAAACATCGATATCGGGGCCGCGTATCTGAAAATTCTGCAGGATTCAGCGTTAGCCGGCATTCGCGATCCGCTGACGCTGCGTTACGCCACCATTGTTTCCTATGCGAATGGTGCGGGTGCGCTGCTGCGCACCTTCTCGCGTGACCGCGATCGTGCCATTGCGATGATCAACGCCATGACGCCGGACGAGTTTTACCAACACGTACAGAACAAACATCCGGCGGCGCAGGCCCCGCGTTATCTGTGGAAAGTCACCACCGCGTACCGCACCATCGGTTAATGTACCGTAGGGTCGCCATTCATGGCGACCCGGTTAACAACCGCAATATTCATGGCGACCTGGTTAACAGCCGCACCACATTAACCCTCTGCCAATAATCGCGCCGTCGGATAATCGACAATCAACACCTGCACATAGCCGCCGCGCAACGCGCCGCGAATCGCCTGCGCTTTCTCTTTGCCGCCGGCGAGTGCCACCACTTGCGGACAGCGTTTAACCTGCGCCAGCTCCATACCAATCACCGGATCTTCTGCCGCGCTCAGCACCGGCTGACCATCGGCATCGAAATAGTGCAGGCAAATATCACCCACCGCGCCACGCTCGGCCAGCGTGCGCAGCATCTCGCCGTCGTAATAGTTGCCGGAGTTACGCAGCAGGGCGGATGGCTCAAGATCGCCAATGCCGACAATCGCCAAATCCACCTGGTCAAACTTCTCCAGTACCACCGCCACCTCGGGATTAACCGACAAACGCTGGCGATCCTGCACCGAATGCTCAATCGATTGCGATGGCAAAAGCCATGCCGGACAGTTCAGCAGCGCCGCCAGATTTTGCGTCAGGATCGTCGCCTGCACGTTGCCATTGGCGCCAACCCCGCCCAGCAGCTGAATCACCCCTTTGCAGGGGGCGCTCAGCGGATGCAGCGCATCCACCATAGCGCGGATGGTGCCGCTCCATGACGAAATGCCAATCAGCTCATCGGCGCGCAGACGCGTTTCCAGATAGTGCGCGGCAGCGGAACCGATCGCCTGTTTGATCTGCAAAGCCGATGCCTGATCCGGCACATCCACCACAATTACCTGCGGCAGTTGATACCGTTGCTCAATGGCTTTTTCCAGTTCGGGAAACACGTTGGCAGGCGGCACAACGCTTATCTTCACCACGCCTTCTTTCACGCTGCGATTGAGAATACGTGACACGAAGGATTGTGACAGCTTCAGCAGCTGCGCAATGTCGGACTGCTTCCTGCCTTCCACGTAATAGAGCGTGGCGATTTTCACCATCAGCCGCTGTTCATCCTGTTTTGCCATGGTTTTTTCTCTCTCTTAACCTGCCTGGTATTGTTAATCAGCCGCTGATAAATAACAACGCAGAACATTTTGTGATCGTTTTCGCTTTTTAAACATCGCGCATTGGACGTGCTCATTAAGGCAGCGCATAGTCACTATGCATATAAAATCATAATTGAATATATATTCAATCGGAGATCGCCAATGAAAGCCTCTGTTCTTAAAGTCTCTCTACTTGCTTCACTCATATTGATATCGGCAGCGTCGCTAGCGGCGGATAAGGGGCTGCTGGCCATCATCACGCCATCGCATGACAACCCGTTCTTTAAAGCGGAAGCCGACGGCGCGCAGGAAAAAGCCAAAGCGCTGGGCTACACCACGCTGGTGGCCTCGCATGATGATGACGTCAACAAGCAGAACCAGTTGATCGAAACCGCTATCGCGCGCAAAGCCAAAGCCATCATCCTTGATAACGCCGGCGCTGATGCCACCGTTGGACCGGTACAGAAGGCCAAAGACGCCGGTATTCCCACCTTCCTTATCGATCGTGAAATCAACAAAACCGGTATCGCCGTGGCACAAATTGTCTCTAACAACTATCAGGGCGCGCAGCTCGGTGCGGAGAAGTTCGCAAAGCTGCTGAACGGCAAAGGCGATTATGTGGAGCTGCTGGGTAAAGAGTCGGATACCAACGCGGGCGTGCGTTCGCAGGGTTATCACGATGTGCTGGACGATTATCCCGATCTGAAAATGGTGGCACAACAGAGTGCCAACTGGAGCCAAACCGAAGCGTTTAGCCGGATGGAAACCATCCTGCAGAAGAACCCCAACATTGTCGGTGTGATCTCCGGTAACGACACCATGGCGCTGGGTGCGGAAGCGGCACTGAAGGCGGCGGGCAAAACCAACGTGATTATCGTCGGTTTCGACGGCAGTGATTACACCCGCGACTCCATCATCAACAAAGGCAATATCAAAGCTACCGTGCTGCAGCCGGGCTGGGATCAGGCGCAAATGGCGGTTGAGCAGGTGGATTATTACCTGAAGAACGGCAACGCGCAGAAAGAAGAGAAGCAGCTGATGGATTGCGTGCTGATTGACGACAGCAACGCCTCGAAGCTGAAAACCTTCAAGCTGGCGCAATAATATGGCGGTCGGCATGAAGGAGAAGATGTTGGTCGTGCTGCTGACGCTGATGTTAGCCGCCTGCACCGTGGTAGATCTGGATGCCAACGGCAATCCCATCATGCCGAAAGATCCTCACGCGCAGCCGGGTTACCGCGATCAAACCCCGCAGCAGATCGCGGAATCGAGCTGGGCCAGCCGCGTGCAGCAGCCCGCAGAGAAACAGGCGCTGAGCTGGGCCGATATGGAAACCAAAAGTCATACCGTCAAAACGGGCGGCAGTGCAAGCGTGTTCGTGCGCGCCTCTGGCACGGTGACGGCATTTGACAACAGCAATGAGCGTGAGCGCAGCCTCACCATGACCATCAACGGCAAGCCGGTGAAGGTGTTGATTGGCCCGGTGTTGCGCGGCAATGCCATTCGCGACGCCGCCGGCTTTCGTTTTGAAGAGTTCACCAATCAAGTGCAGTACGCGCAGCTGACCAAAGCGCTCAATCGCCATGCGGTGCAGCAGTTGCCGACGGTGGATGCCAGCTGGGTCGGCAAACCGGCGCAGGCGCTGCTGGCCGTCAGCATGGGCGCGGGCACGGTGGACGATGCAGTGGCACTTCAGCTGCAGCAGGGGAATCCATGATGAGCGATGAAATCATTCTGCAGGCTAACCAGATGTCGATGCTGTTTCCTGGCACGCTCGCGCTAGATCGCGTGGATTACCGCGTATGGCGCGGCAAGGTCAACGTCATCATTGGCGAGAACGGGGCGGGTAAATCGACGCTCATGAAAATTATCGCCGGCGTGCAGCAGCCGACCAGTGGTGAAATGCTGCTTAATGGGCAAAAAGTGGCTTTCAGCAGCACGCGTGACGCCGCGCGCCACGGCATCGGCATGGTGCATCAGGAACTTAACCTGTTTGAAAACCTCAGCGTGGCAGAGAACATTTTTCTTGGTCGCGAAATTCAGCGCGGCATACGTCCGATCAACGAAGCCGAGCAGAAACGCCGCACCGCTGCGCTGATGCAGCGCCTCGATCAGCCGATTTCACCGGATGAGAAGGTCGGCAACCTCAAAGTTGGCCAGCAGCAGCTGGTGGAGATCGCCAAAGCGCTGGCGGAGGATGCTGACATTCTCATCCTCGACGAACCCACCTCGGCGCTGAGCAAAACCGAAGTAGAGATGCTATTTCGGGTGATCCGCGAACTGACGCGTCAGGGCGTTTCCATCATCTACATCTCGCATCGGCTGGAGGAGTTGATGGCGATTGGCGATGTGATCACCATTCTGCGCGACGGCCGGTTTCAGGCTGAAGCCCAGGTGAGCGATATCGATGTGCCGTGGATCGTGCATGAAATGCTCGGCAGCGATCCGGTTAACACCTTCCTGCCAGCGAACCGGCAGTTTGGCGCACCGGTGCTGGAAGCGGAACACATCACCTGCGTCAGCCCGAATGGCAATACGTTGGTGGATGACGTCAGTTTCCAGGTGCGTTCCGGCGAAATCGTCGGCATTTACGGCTTAATGGGCGCCGGGCGTACCGAGCTGTTTGAGTGCTTACTCGGCACCCAGCGTAACTATTTGGGCAAGCTGTGGCTTGATAGCAAACCGCTGCCGACGCGCCTGCCCACCGCAGAACGCATCCGCATGGGGATGAGCCTGGTCCCGGAAGATCGCAAACGCTCAGGCATTTTTCCCATCTCGTCGGTGGCGAGCAATCTGACCATCGCCAGCCTATGGCGACGCCTCTCCCATCGCACCGTGATTTCTGATCAGGCCGAACGCGACGTGGTGGCCAGCACCGTTGGCAATCTGGCCATCAAAATCTCCTCGCCGGATGTCGCCATCAGCGCGTTAAGCGGCGGTAATCAGCAGAAAGTGGTGATTGGCCGCTCGCTGCTGACCAACCCGCGCTTGCTGCTGCTGGATGAACCGAGTCGCGGCATTGACGTCGGTGCAAAAGGCGAAGTGTTCCGCATGATGGTTAAGTTATCGGAGCAGGGCATTGCGGTGGTGTTCTCCACCTCGGACCTGAAGGAAATTATGGCCGTTGCCGATCGCATCCTTGTGATGTCCGGCGGCAAACTGACTGCTGACCTGCCGCGCGCTGAAGCGGAAGAGGCGGCGCTGGTTAAAGCAAGCGCACAAGGGTTCTGATATGAAAAATAACGGCGCGCTCGCGCTCTCAACGCCGGGCAAAGCGTTCAATTCACGCGAAAGCCTGATATTGCTGTTGTTAAAACTGCGCACCTTTATTGCGCTGTTTCTGATTGTTGGCTTCTTTGCCATCACCGTGCCGGATTTCCTTGCGCCCGGTAGCCTGGTGATCATGGTGAAACACATCGCCATTAATGCCTTCCTCGCGCTTGGTATCACCTTTGTCATTATCACCGCGGGCATCGATCTTTCCATCGGCGCAACGCTCGGGCTGTGCGGCATGATTGCCGGTTGGCTGATTACCAAAGGCATTGTGCTGCCGATGTTCGGCATCGCCATCTTCCCCAGCGTGTGGGTGATTGTGCCCATCGTGCTGCTGATTGGCGGCGTGATTGGCGCAGCTAACGGCTGGATTATCACCCGCTACAACGTGGCGCCATTTATCTGCACGCTCGGCACCATGTATATCCTGCGCGGCACGGCGATGCTCACGTCGGGGGGCGAAACCTTCCCCGGTCTGCAGGGCAATGCGCTGCTGGGCAATACCGGATTCGACAAGATTGGCGCGGGCTATTTTCTTGGTTTGCCATGGGCCATCTGGATGATGGTGCTATTGGCGCTGATCATTGCTTACGTCGCGCGGCGCCTGCCCTTTGGCCGTCAGGTTTATGCGATTGGCGATAACGAACGCGCGGCGGAGCTCTCGGGCGTGAAGGTGAAGTCGATAAAAATCTGGGTATACGCCATTTCCGGCTTCTGTGCGGCCATTGCTGGCATCGTGGTCTCGTCACAGCTGGTGGCCAGCCATCCGGCTAACGGCACTTCATTTGAAATGAACGCCATTGCTGCCGTGGTGCTCGGCGGCACCTCGCTGGCCGGTGGGCGCGGCACCATTCTCGGCACGCTGATTGGTGCTTTCGTTATCGGCTTTCTCGCCGATGGTTTGATCATGATGGGTGTCAGCGAGTTCTGGCAGATGGTGATTAAAGGCATCGTGATTATCGTGGCGGTGATCATCGACCAGATGCAAAGTCGCATGCAGCAGAAAGCGGCAGTGGTGGCACAAAAAGCGGTGATTGAGGAGAGTGCCAGTCCGGCAAAAAGGTAATCGGTTGGGTGCAGGCGTAGTGAGTCTGCACCTTTTTTTCTTTATCAAGAATATATATTCATTATCGATTTAAAATTCAGAGGTATTTATGAATCCTTTCAACTACTCGATAGCGGATCTGGCCGCCAAAGCGCGTGCCGTGCGCCGCCGCATCATCCAGCTTAATGCAGGCAGCCCGGCAGGTGGGCACACGGGGGCCGATCTCTCTCAGGTGGAGATTTTGACCGCGCTCTATTTCCGCATCCTTAACTGCGCGCCGGATCGCACCAACGATCCCCGGCGTGACATTTATATTCAGTCGAAAGGCCACGCAGTTGGCGGTTATTACTGCGTGCTGGCGGAAGCGGGTTATTTCCCCACCGAATGGCTGCCGACGTATCAGCATGCGGATTCACCTCTGCCGGGCCATCCGGTACGGCAGAAAACGCCGGGCGTTGAGCTGAACACCGGCGCGCTGGGGCACGGATTACCGGTCGCCGTCGGCATTGCCTTAGCAGCGAAGAAAGATAACAGCGACCGACGCATATTTGTCGTCACCGGCGACGGAGAACTGGCGGAGGGCAGTAACTGGGAAGCGGCGCTGGTGGCGGCACATTACGGCCTCGATAACCTGGTGATCATCAACGACAAGAACAAGCTGCAGCTGGCGGGCCATACGCGCGACATCATGAACACCGATCCGCTGCCGGAAAAATGGCGCGCCTTTGGCCTGGAGGTGAGCGAGTGTAGCGGCAATGACATGGCTGCCGTGGTTGAGGCCATCGAAAAGCTGCCACGTAACGGCGGCAAGCCGCAGGTGATTGTGGCGCATACCGAAAAAGGCTTCGGCATCTCCTTTATTCAGAGTAAACCGGAGTGGCATCACCGCGTGCCGAAAGGCGAAGAGATTGCATTGGCATTGGAGGAGCTGAAAGATGAGTAATGCAAAACACCTGGCGACGGTGATGGTCGAGGCATTTATCGATGCGGTGAATCGCGGCGTTGATTTAGTGCCGGTGGTGGCGGATTCCACCTCAACCGCCAAAATCGCGCCGTTTATTCAAGCGTTTCCCCATCGCCTGATTAATGTCGGCATCGCAGAACAAACGCTGGTGGGCACCGCCGCCGGTCTGGCGATTGGCGGCAAAGTCGCCGTCACCTGTAATGCCGCGCCGTTCCTGGTTTCCCGCGCTAATGAGCAGGTAAAAGTCGACGTCTGCTACAACAACACTAACGTCAAACTGTTTGGCCTGAATGCTGGCGCCAGCTATGGGCCGCTGGCCAGCACCCATCACAGCATCGACGACATTGCCGTGATGCGCGGCTTCGGCAACATCGAAATCTATGCGCCATCCTGCCCGCTGGAGTGTCGCCAGATCATTGAGTACGCGCTGGCGCATGTCGGCCCAGTGTACATCCGTCTCGACGGCAAAGATCTGCCGCAGCTACACGATGAAAACTATCAATTCCGTCCCGGCCAGATTGATGTTTTACGTGAAGGTGATGACATCGTGCTGGTGGCGATGGGCTCGACGGTACACGAGGTGGTTCACGCCGCCGAGCAACTGCATGCGCAAGGCATTAGCGCGGGTGTGATCGCCATTCCATCGATTCGACCTTGTGATACCCAACGGCTGCGCGAGCTGTTAAATCACTATCCAGCGGTCATCACCGTAGAGGAGCATAACGTTAACGGCGGCGTCGGCAGCCTGGTGGCAGAAGTGCTGGCTGAAGGTGGCTGTGGTATCCCGCTATTACGTTTGGGCATACCGGACGGCGAGTACGCCATTGCAGGCGATCGCGCTTCAACGCGTGCTCGTCATGGCATTGACGCAGCCAGCGTGGTGAAGCGTGCAGTGCGCATCTGTGCAGGAGCGTAAAATGGCAGGTTCGTTGATACTGGCGATTGATGAAGGCACCACCAACGCGAAAGCGATTGCGGTGGATCGCGCTGGAAACGTGGTGGCGCGCGCTAGCCAGCCGCTGACGCTGGAACATCCGCAGCCGGGCCTGGCCGAGCAGGACCCGCTGGCGATTTGGCAGGCGGTAAAACAGGCGGTGAGTGCTTGCCTGGCGCAGTGCGCAGGCGCGGAGGTGGCAGCGGTGGCGATCAGTAACCAGCGCGAATCGGTACTGATCTGGCAACGACATAACGGCGAGCCGTTGACGCCGCTCGTGAGTTGGCAGGATCGTCGCTCGGAAGCCTGTTGCCGTGATTTACGTATGGCGGGTAAAGCGCCGCGTATTACGGGTCTGACTGGATTAGCGGTCGATCCAATGTTTCCTGCCGCCAAACTCACCGGCATGCTCGCCGCGCTGCCGAAGGGTTTGGTGCGGGCGCAGGCCGGGGAACTGTGCATCGGCACGGTAGACAGCTGGCTGAGCTGGCAGCTGAGTCAGGGCGAAAGCTTCGTTACCGATCATGCTAATGCGGCGCGCACCCAACTCTATAACCTGCACAGCGGCGACTGGGATGATGAACTGCTGGCGTTATTCCACATTCCACGCGCGGCGCTACCGCAGATTGTGCCGTCGGCCAGCGCCCATGGCGTGGTAATACGTCATGATATTCCCGGTTTAACGCCAGGCACGCCAATTCTGGCACGCATCGGTGATTCGCACGCCGCGCTGCAAGCGCAGCGCAGCGGCAACGAGGAGGTGGTGAAAGCGACTTACGGCACCGGGTCGTCATTAATGATGTCAATGGCGACGCCGTTGCTCACCGAAAATGGCCTCAGCACCACGGTAGCCTGGCACGACGGCACGCTGCGCTACGCTTTTGAAGGCAACATCACCCATACCGGATCGGGTGCCGCGTGGCTTGGGCGCATGATCGGCGTTAGCGATCCGCGCGAACTTACGGCGCTGGCCCAGCGCAGCGAGCACAATCAGGGCATCTATTTTGTGCCAGCGCTCTCCGGCCTGGGTGCGCCATGGTGGGATCTTAAAGCGCGCGGTATGGTGTGCGGGCTGACCGATGCGGCGACGCCAGAAGTACTGGCGCGCGTGGCGCTGGAATCGATCGCTTTTCAGATTGCGGATGTGTTTTTCGCGATGGAACAGGCTAGCGGCGTGCGGTTGCCAGCGTTGTGCGTTGATGGCAGCGCCACGGAAAACAGCTGGTTGATGCAGCTGCAGGCGGATGTATTGCAGCGGCCACTTAAGCGAGCGCCAACAGCGGAAGTCTCCGCATTGGGCGCAGCGTTATTGGCGGGCCGCCAACTTAACTGGTGGCAACAGGGCAGTGAGATGCAGGCATTGCAGGGGGGCAGCGTCATTTTGCCGCGTGAGGATCAGGCGAAAAGCATGCAGGATAATTATCAGGGGTGGCTTGATGCGGTGGCACGCTGTCGCTATCAGCCGCATTGACCGGTGCGGTTTTCGTCGGGTGCGCATTGATGCGCACCTGGGTTACTGGAATCGATTCGCTTTATCACGCGCCAGACGCTCCAGCGCAAAAATCACCTGCTGCAGCTGACGTTCCTGAAGGGGCTCGATGGCGGTAAAGCGGAAGCTCAGGCGAGGCGTCACGCGGGTTTCATTCTTGCTGGTAACGATGCTACGTTCGCCAATGTGCAGCAGCTGCGCAGTCACCTCGAAGTGACCATATTCCGCCAGGTCAACGCGGAGATTTTTAAAGGTATCGCCGCGATTCAGACCCTCAGGCAGCGCTTCGTCCAACAGCACGCCAACGCCGCCCAGTGACAGGTCCTGCAGACGGAAACGTGCAGTGCGGCCGTCGGGCCATTGACTGTGGCAATAAAAAACGGGCTCCAGCGGCGCGTTTACGCGGAAAAATTCGCGGCGCTGAATCTGCCACACCAGGTCGGGCAGCGAGGCGGCGAAAGCAGGCAATCCTTCGAAGTCGATACGCTGTAAACCGCTGAGGCCAAACTCCACTTTCGCACCGTGTGTTTCTGCGGCGATATTCACTTCGCCCCCCTGCAGCGCTAAATCGTTATCAAGCGCGTTGCTGCCAAGGTCAAAGATCACCTGGTCCTCATCGGCTGCCAACAGGCGGCTGATAAACTGCCCACGTGAGAAACTCACCATCAGCGGCGTTTGAAAACGCAGCAGGTCCTTCATGACCCCCAAAACCGCTAATGTGCCTCGCTTGAGGTATTGTTCTTTATCGGCTTCACCCACGTCCTGCTCCACTTATCCGATTATTGTTTTACGCGCGCCAAAGTTATCCGTCAGTTATCGGCACCGCTACGCTAAGCTTTAACATGCCAACGATGTCTTACTGCGACAATTTGCGAGGCAGATCAAAAAATCCCGTCTATACTTGTTGCGGTGAACACATTGATTAATAACGTAAGGAGCAGTACATGGGTATTCTTTCATGGATTATTTTTGGTCTGATTGCCGGTATCATCGCTAAGTGGATTATGCCGGGCAAAGATGGCGGCGGCTTTATCATCACCGTGGTGTTGGGTGTGGTAGGTGCGGTGGTCGGTGGCTGGATCAGTACCCTGTTTGGTTTCGGTAAAGTTGACGGTTTCAACTTCGGCAGTTTCGTGGTGGCGGTAATTGGTGCCATCGTGGTGCTGTGGATTTACCGCAAAGTTCGAAGTTAACAGCGCAAAAATGATTTAATGAAATCCGCCATCCTTGCAGGGATGGCGGATTTTTTTATGCCAGGTTAAAAGTCGTAGCCTACCGTTGCCATTACGGTGCGCTCGGCGCCGCGATAGCAATAGCCGGTGCCATAACAGGCCGCCAGATACTTTTTATCCGTCAGGTTGTTGGCATTGACCTGCAGCCATGCGCCTTTCAGCTGTGAACTCCACGCACCAAGATCCGCGCGTACCGATGCATCAAACAGCGTTACGGATGGCAAACGCGTGGTGTTTTCGTTATCTGCCCACTGTTTGCCGATATAGCGCACACCGGCACCGGCGCTTAAGCCATAATCAAACTGATAATGACCCCATAAAGACGCCATGCTGTTCGGCGTGACATACGGCGTATGGCCGTCGTTGCCATCTACCGAATCCTTAAAACGCAGGTGATTCAGCGTGTAGCCGGCGATGGTGCTAAAGCGTGACGTCAGTTGATTGCGCGCTTCAAGTTCAATGCCCTGCGAATGCACTTTGCCTGATGGCGTATAGGTGCCGTCGAGCACGTTACGGTTGGCAACATCGTCCTGGGTCAAATCGTACACCGCGAGGGTGTACATATCACGCGTCCCGACCGGCTGATATTTCACGCCCGCCTCATACTGCTCGGAAGTGGTCGGTTTCAGCTGATTACCATTAGGATCGGTTAATGACGCTGGTGTAATCGCCTGGCTCCAGCTGACGTAAGGCGATACGCCATTTTCGAAAGCATACAGCAGTGCGGCACGTCCGCTGATGTGATCGTCCTGACGACGGCTGGTGCCGTTTTCCGACACGATGCGATCATAGCGACCGGAAAGATCCAGATGCCAGCGATCGAGCTGCAGCTCATCTTGTAAATACAGGCCGGTTTGATAGTAGCGGCGCGTTTGCGAGGTCCAGGCGAAGTCCGGCATGATGCCCACTTCATCGCCGTTCCAGGCATTCAGCGAACTGGCGGCTCCGCTGGCTTCGGTAATGTCATTTTTGTAGCGATGATACTCGGCACCCAGCGTCACGCGATGCTGCACGGCGCCCGTCGCGAAATCGGCCTGCAATTGGTTGTCGTTAGCCCATGCGCTCAGTGAAGAGCGTTCGCCGGAGAAATAGCGATTCAGCAGGTCCGGATTGGTGGCATTCCAGCCAATTTGATACACCTGATCAAGCGCGGTATTCGAATGGCTGTAGCTGCCGGTTGAGTGCACGGACCATACATCGTTAAAGCGATGTGAGAAGTCATAGCTATAAATCTGTTCGTGGCGCTTGAACTGATCGTAGGCGCTGTCGCCCTCGTAGAAACTGTCGCTCAGCTTACGGCCATTGTGGCTGTAAAGCGTACCTTCAGCCGGCACCGAACCGTGATAGCCGCCAGAAGGATCTTTTTGCAGATAGGCGCGCAAGACTAAATTGGTGTCTTCACTCGGCTGCCACATCAGCTGCGGTGAAATCGCATACTTCTCTTCACGGGTGTGATCGTACTGGGTATCGCTGTTACGCGTGATGCCGGTTAAGCGGAATGCCCACTGATCGTTGATGGCGTTGGTGTAATCAAACGCGGCGCTGTTGGTGGCGTTGGTGCCGGTCGAAAGGCGGAAATGGCCCTCTTCAGCGAACTGCGGACGCTTACTCACCATATTCACTAGGCCGCCAGGTACGGTTTGGCCGTAGAGCGCGGAAGAGGGGCCTTTTATCACATCAATGCGATCGAGAAACCAGTTATCCACCTGCAGGATGTTGAAACTGCCGCCATCGCTCATGACGCGCAGGCCATCGAGGAAGGTGTTATCAACATCGCCACCGTGGAATCCACGCAGGGCGATGGTGTCGTAGCGCGTAGCGGCACCGCCAAAGTTGGTGAACACCCCTGGCGTGTAACCGAGCGCCTGATTGAGATCCTGTGCGCCCTGATCTTCCATCTGCTGACGCGTCACCACCGAAATGGACTGCGGCGTCGTGATCAACGGCTGATCGGTTTTACTGGCACCGCTGCTGCGCGTGGCGAGATAGCCTTGCGTGGGTGATGTTGCGCTCTCTTGCGGCTGAGCCGTGACAACAATCGATTCTTCAGCGAAGGTTGCGGCGGGTAATGCCAACGCAAGTGCGCACAGCATGCGGCCACGTTTCAGGGTAAACAGCGATGTCATGAGGGTTCCTGTTGTTATTAATGGGAATAGGTATCGATATTAGATTGAGAATTATTATCTTTTAATGCGGTTGTTTCAAGGTGTGAATTTGTTGTAAGAAGGTTGTGAGAAAAATGCACAGATGATGCATACAAGCCGTAGCGGCGCGATTTATCGCGCATAGTAATGGCGGCATTATGCCCATCCAGAGAATGCGCAATAAATTGCGCCGCTACGGAATGTGCGGTTGCCGGGCCTGTTGCCCGGCATGAGGGATAGAATTACTTCGCGGAAGTCAACGCCGGCATATTGGGAATATCGCCGGCGCTATTACAGGTTTTGTCTTTCGGGCAGTATTTGTCGAGCAGTTTCAGCGTCACGCCGTTGGTCCAGCCAAAGCCATCCTGCAACGGATATTCACCGCCGCCACCGCCGCCCAACTGAGCCCCTTCAACCACGTACTTCTCAACCAGCTTATGCTCCTTGTCATACGTCGCCTGTACGTTTTGCAGGAAGCGTTGACCAATCTGCTGTGCCAGCTTCGGTTGCTTATAATGCTCGAGACCTTCCACCGCAACCCATTGCAGCGGTGCCCAGCCGTTTGGCGCATCCCATTGCTGGCCGTTATTTACTGTGGTCGTAACCAAACCGCCCGGCTTCAGCAGCTGTTTCTCGACTGCGGAAGCGGTGCGTTCGGCTTGCTTATCGCTCGCCACCTGCATGTAAAGCGGGAACAGCGTCGCCGCCGTCAGCTGTGGATGAATCTGCTTTTTCTGGAAGTCGTAATCGGCATACCAGCCTTGTTTGTCGTTCCACAGATAGCGATTGATAGCCGCCTGACGTTTTTCCGCATCCGCCGCAAACGCTTTGGCTTTGTCATCCTGCTTGTCCAGTTTTGCTGCTTTGGACAGCGTTTGCTCCAGATGGAACAGCAGGCTATTGAGATCGACCGGCGCTAGCTGGGTGGTGCGGATTGAGGCCAGATTATGCGCATCGGTAAACCAGCGCGAACTGAAATCCCAGCCTGAAGCCGCGCCCGCACGCAGGTCGCGATACACCTGCTGCTTATTACGCTCTGGCGCTTTGTTCGCCGTCGTCACGTCATCCAGCCAGGATTCGGTACGCGGCGCATCACGATCGTCCCAGTAACGGTTCAGTAGCGTGCCATCGCTAAGTTTGATAACACGTTTGCTGGCCTGGCCGGGCGCCACTTTGTCGCTATCCGCCATCCAATAGTCGTACTCTTTCTGCAGCTGCGGCAGGTATTGGCGATAGACATCATCACCTTTATGCGTCGCTAACAGGTCAACCATTAAACTGAAGAACGGTGGCTGCGAGCGGCTGAGATAGTAGCTGCGGTTGCCGTTAGGAATATGGCCATATTTGTCGAGCTCGGTAGCGAAGTTCTCCACCATATCCTGCACGCGATCCCAGTGGCCGCTCTCGGCCAGGCCCAGCATGGTGAAGTAGCTATCCCAGTAATAAACCTCGCGGAAACGTCCGCCTGGCACTACGTAGGGTTTCGGCAGCAGCAGCAGTGAATCGTACTGGCTGGCGCTCTGTGCGGTGCGCGTCAGCACCGGCCACAATCCATTGATGTGTTCGCGCAGGCTTTGACCGGCGGGCGGCACATATTTGTCCTGCTCTTGTGGCAGCGTAAAGTTGCTATCGACAAAATGCTTGAGATCAAAATTGCGCTGGCCCTTTTGCATCTGCCAGTCGGCCAGAATCGAAGAAGGATTCGATTTCGGTACCGCGTCGGCGAAGGTTTTCTGATCAGGGTAAAATTTAGCCTGCTGTACCGCATTGAACAACGGTCCCAGGCGCACATCCGGTGGCTGCGGTTGGTTGCTTAGCATGCGGCTTTGGTCATCGGCGTGTGCGGCGCTGGCACCCGCCAGCAGCGCGGCACTCAATAAAAAAGTCAGACGCGCGGGCGTAAATACGGCATTTTTTATCATCGGTTTTTCTCCTTGTCCGAAAAGGTGGTGTGCTAACGCATTGACCACCCGAACAACTTTAGTCGTTATCGCGCCGCTTAGCCTCGCATAGCGGTGGAAATGTGAAGCATCCTGAATTAATCACGCGAGAAATTGCGTGAGGCGACGGTTTTTGCTTGCCCTGTATCGCTATTTGCCTGAGGCTGAAGGCAAAAAAAGGAGAGCAGTATGGAGATTATCTGGTATCACCCGTCGCTGGCGCCGCAAAGCTGGTTGGACGGTTTGCAGCAACGTTTACCCGAAGCGCGCGTGCGCCAGTGGCAGCCGGGCGACAATGCGCCGGCCGATTATGCGGTGGTACGTTCTCCGCCCGTTGAGATGCTGGCGGGGCGCGAGCTAAAAGGCGTGTTTGCGATGGGGGCAGGAGTAGACGAAATCCTCAAACAGCTGCGCGACAATCCCCAGATGCTAGCTGATGACGTGCCGCTGTTCCGCCTGGAAGACACCGGCATGGCGCGTCAGATGCAGGAGTATGCCAACTGGTGCGTGTTGGGGTGGTTCCGCCGTTTCGCTGAATACCGTCAGCAGCAACAGCGGGCGCAGTGGCAGGAGCTTGACGCTATCGATCGCGAAAACTTCACCATTGGCGTGTTGGGGGCGGGTGTCCTTGGCCGCAGCGTGTTGGAAAGCCTGCGTCAGTGGGGATTCCCGTTGCGCTGCTGGAGCCGCTCCGCCAAACAGATTGACGGCGTGCAGAGTTTCCACGGGCGCGATCGGCTGAATGCTTTCCTCGATGGCACCCAGGTGCTGATCGATCTGCTGCCCACCACACCGGAGACCACGAACTTAATCGATAGCCAATTGCTGCGCGTGTTGCCGCACGGTGCCTGTTTCCTTAATCTGGCGCGCGGTGCCCATGTGGTAGAAGCCGATTTGCTGGCCGCGTTGAACAGCGGCAAGCTTGCCGCCGCAGCGCTGGATGTGTTCCAGACCGAGCCGCTGCCGCAGGATCATCCTTTATGGTCTCATCCGCATGTCACAATTACGCCACATACTGCGGCCATTACCTTACCGGGTGAGGCGATGAATTACATTGCGGCTGCCATACTTGCTGTGCAGCAAGGCCAACAGCCGAGCGGTTTGGTCGATCGCCGACGCGGTTATTAATTCACATTAAGTCAGGAGATGAAGATGTATCCCGTTGATTTACATATGCACACCGTCGCCAGCACCCATGCTTACAGCACGCTGCATGATTATGTTGCTCAGGCGAAACAAAACGGCTTGAAGCTGTTTGCGATTACCGATCACGGTCCAGATATGGCCGATGCGCCGCATTATTGGCACTTTGTCAACATGCGTATCTGGCCACGCGTGATTGATGGCGTCGGCGTGTTGCGCGGTATTGAAGCCAACATTAAAAATCAGCAGGGCGAAATTGATTGCAGCGGCCCGATGCTGGACGCGCTGGATTTGATCGTGGCGGGCTTCCATGAACCGGTGTATGCGCCGCGCGATAAAGCGCATCACACCGAAGCGATGATTGCGGCGATGGCGGGCGGGCAGGTGCATATTATTTCGCATCCCGGCAACCCGAAGTTCCCGGTGGATATCCGCGCAATTGCTGAAGCTGCGGCGCATTATGATGTGGCGCTGGAGATCAATAACTCCTCGTTCACCCATTCGCGTCCGGGCAGCGAACCGAACTGCCGCGCCATTGCGGAAGCGGTGCGCGATGCGGGTGGTCGTCTGGCGTTTGGTTCTGATTCGCATACGGCATTCACGCTCGGACATTTCGAACACTGCCTTCGCATCACCCGCGAAGTGGATTTTCCTGAAGATCGCGTGTTAAATGTCACGCCGCGTCGCCTGCTCGATTTCCTCGAACAGCGCACCGGCAAACACATTGCTGAATTTGCTGATTTTTAACTTTTTTGCCTCAAGGAATTCTGTTGCATGAATGAGTTTTCCATTCTCTGCCGCGTCATCGGTTCGCTGTTTAATCGTCAACCTCAGGATCCGCTGTTGGTGCCGCTGTTCACTCTGCTGCGTGAAGGCAAACTGCAACAGCAGTGGCCGCTGGAGCAGGACGAACTGTTGTCGCGTTTGCAGCAGAATAGCGATCCGCAGGCGCTGGCTGCTGACTATAACGCGCTGTTTGTTGGCGGCGAGTGCAGCGTTCCGCCGTATGCGTCACAGTGGCCGAACGGTGTCGCTGAAGCGGACGTGCGCGCATTTCTTAGCGCACGCGGCATGCCGCTGAGCGACGCACCGGCCGATCATTTCGGCGTGCTGCTGCTGGCGGCATCGTGGCTGGAAGATCAGTCGGCAGAGGATGAATCCGCTGCGCAGCTGGCGCTGTTCGACGAGTATCTGCTGCCGTGGTGCGGCGCCTTCCTTGGCAAAGTGGAAGCTCACGCTACCACGGCATTTTATCGCACGCTGGCGGCGCTCAGCCGGGAAGCGATTCAGGCGATGTACGACGAGCTGAACGAAGAGCAGGACGACGACGCCTGAGTATCACCAGCTTGCTGCGCTGCTGCCGAGCTTCACGCCTGGCGTAGCGCAGATCATTGGCGTGCCGGGCAGATATGCCGCGGCACGCAATCTCTCTGCAATCCCCCACTGATTAATCTCAATGGTGCTAAGTGCGTCATCGTGCTGTGCATGAATACCGTTTTGCCGATTTCCCGGTGCGGCGCCGTGCTGCTGCAACAGACGCGCGGTGCGGGCCAGTGACAAACGTGCCTGCCAGCCCACCCCTTGCGTGAGACGCTGACGTAAACCTTCCAGCACCGCCGCCGCCATCAGATAGCCGGTTGCGTGATCGAGCGCTTGCACCGGCAGCGGTGTCGGCTTGCCGCTGCCGCTCCAGCGCATGCCTTGTTCGGCAATGCCGCAGCCCATCTGCACCAGGCTATCGAATCCGCGCCGGTTGCGCCACGGGCCGCTCCATCCCCACGCATTCAGGCAGACATCCACCAGCCCTGGCGCCAGCTGGCGTCGGGCATCCGCATCCAGCCCCAATTTTTCCAACGCATCAGCGCGGTAACCGTGTACCAGTACATCGCTGTGCTGCAATAGCTGGCACAGCTGTTCGCGGCCCGCGCGGGATTTGAGATCGAGACGCGCGCAGCGTTTGCCGTAGGTGATATCTTCTTCCAGCGTCGGCTCCTGCCAGTTCGGCGGATCGATGCGCAGCACCGTTGCGCCAAGGCTGGCAAGAAAGCGTGTCGCCACCGGGCCGGCAATGATCCGCGTGAGGTCCAGCACGCGTACGCCGAGCAGCGGCCGCGCGGGCGATAATGGCCAATCTGGCGTTGGCGCTGCGTCGCTGGCCTGCTGGGCGATCAGCGGTTCCTGTTGCACCGCGCTGCCTTGCGGGTGCTGCAGCCATTGCGCTTCGCTGTGCATCTGCGCGGCGCAGCCGCCTGCCTCAATCACCGCCTGTTCCAGCGCGGCGGCGGGCCAGCGCGCCACGGCATGTGCCAGAGCGGCTCGGTTGGCCTGTTGGCCAAGCACCTGCTCCATTGCCGCCCGATGATGCGCGGCGTTGGTATGCAGGCGGATCCACCCGTCGGCGCTGGCATAATCACCGGCAAATTCATCCCAAAGCGCGGCAGGTGGACGATTCAAGGGAACAACGCTGTGTTGAAACCAGCGTGAAGCGAGGCGTACATTGACGCTCACCGGCCGGGATTGGCCAAGTAAATCGCTCAGCGCCTGGCTGGCGAGGCCAATACTGGTGGCCGCCAGTTCGCTAACGGCGAAGGCAGAGGCGAAGGTATCGGGTTGGAGAAAAGTGAGCGTGGGAAGCGGGTCCGCGCCACGCAATCCCTGCCACATTTGCTGCCACAGCGCGGCAGCACGTTGATAATCCATGTTGAGTCTCCGGATAACGCGCGAAACTCAAGCATAGCAGAGCGAATTTAACGACGGCGTAAACGCGGAAACCGCGCGTGCATGCGCAGGTTGCGCAGGTTAATCACCGCAATTGCCGTACCTAAAATCACCAGCGAAGCGCCGAGAATTTTAAAGCTGTTCATGCTATCGCCGAGCACCAGCACGCCCATCAGCACCGCCAGCACCGGCGTCAGCAGCGAGTAGGGCATGATCAGGTTGACGTTATATTTCTTGAGTAAGGCGTACCACAGCGTATAGGCCACAATAGACGAGGCGATAGCGCTGTAAAGAATGCCAAACCAGCCGCGCCAGCCCGCGTGGCTCAGCGCATAAAACTGCTGTGATTCAGTGAGCCAGGAAGCCGCGCCAACGATGGGCACGGCGAGGAAGGAGATCCAACCGGTGAGCGTCAGAGGTTTGATCGGCGGCGATTTTTTTACAATCATATTGCTGATTGCCCAGCCAAAGGCGCTGCACAGTAATATACACAACACCCACCAGGCAGGAATGGTTGGACTGCCCGAGAGCACCGCCACGCCGCTTAACGAAATGGCGATACCTATCAACTGCACCAGCCGCAGTTTCTCTTTCAATATTACCATCGCCAGCAGCATGGCAATCGGCGTACCGAGTTGCACCACGATGGCTCCGGTGCCGGCATCGGTGTAGCGCATGCCAACAAACAGCAGCGAGAAGTGCATAAAGCCGAAGGTGAACGCCAGCGTCAGCAGCCAGGGGAGTTGCTGGCGGTTGATGCGGCAGAAGGGGATCAGCACAATCGCCACCACCACAAAGCGCATCCAGGTAAGAAAAAGCGGCGGAAGTTCCAGTAATCCCCACTTTACCGCCACGTTGTTGAAGGCCCAGATGGAAACCACCATCAGAACCATAAAAAAATGCCGCACTGCCACAATGTCTTCCTTCACGGATTAATCAAAATAAGCTCCGCCTAATGATGGCATGAAGGTGATGACTTCGGGCACAGGCGGCAAAATTTTTTCTTTCGTGCATGCGCTTATGCAGGAAAAAATAAGACATGTCGCTGATTTACTGGCAAAGTGGATGTCCGAAACACGACCATTATGAGGAACGTATTCGGCATGACACAGACCCGCGCTTTACCCCTTGCCCTGATTCAACTCGACGTTCCGCCGCAGCAGGTTGTGGCGCAAATTGGTGAACAACCTCAGTGGTTTATCGACGCGCTGCAACTGCAGCCCGATGATTATGTGATTGTGCGTCCGCATCTTGGCGATGATTTTCCGGCGTTTGACCGCGTCAGCGGTGCGATTCTCAGCGGTTCCTGGGCGATGGTGACCGATCACGCCGACTGGAGCGAACGTACTGCCGCATGGATCCGGGGCGCGCTCGAATCCGAATTGCCGCTGCTTGGCGTCTGCTACGGCCATCAGCTGATGGCATATGCGCTGGGAGGCAAAGTGGGCGATAACCCGAATGGTTGGGAGCGTGGGCTCAAACCGCTCACGTGTAGCGACTGGGCAAAAAGCGATCCGTGGCTGGCCCCTTTGCCGGGTGAATTCCAGGCGTGGCTGTCACATCGCCAATCGGTATTAACGCCGCCGCCCCATGCGCAGGTGCTGGCGAGTTCGGCGCTCGATGGCTGCCAGATTTTGCGTTATTCACCGCAGGCGCTGTCGGTACAATTTCATCCCGAGTTTACCCGCAGCATCATGACTGCCTGTTTACCGGCTGGCATCAGCGATGACGGCACGCCATTAACAGGCGAAGATTGGTCACGTGAACTGTTGCGCAGCTTCTGGCAGCAAACGCGGCTGCAGCCGCGCGTGCAGGCTCAAGGTGCGTAATGCCGCGTGCAGCGGTAAACCCATGCGGGTGGCATGTTCTTCAGCACGCGTTGGCGCTCCCAGGTAAAGTAGCGTGACAAATTAGGCTGGGTAAACGAGGTGTATTGAAACTGCACAAATACGCCGCGTGGACCCAGCGCATCATGCACCGCATTCAAAATGTTATCGCGCGTTGCCGGCGGCAATGACAGCAGCGGCAAACCAGAAAAAATCACATCATATTCGCCGGAAAGATACTCCGCAGAACAGGCGCGCACCTGCATGCGCGGGTCCGGTAAGCCGCGCAGGCTTTTAACCAGCTCCGGGCTAATTTCGAACACATCCAACTGGGCTTGCGGCGACATGCGGGCCAGCAAATGGCGCGTCAGTACGCCGTCACCGGCGCCGAGTTCAGCGATACGCAAACTGTGATCCCAATTCACCGCATCACACATGGTGCGGCACAGCGCGGCGGAAGAGGGCGTGATGCTGCCCATTTTGCGCGGGTTGCGGATAAATTGCTGAACAAAGTTCGCTTTGGCGCGCATTAACGTCAGGGCTGAAGCCAACATCTGTTTCTCCTGGTTAGTATCCTGCTTCATATTGACCGCATATTTCGCCTATGTTTCGTTTTTTGCAGCATCACCGGGAAAACTCGGAATTATCTGGCGCCTGTTGCGCAAAAGCGCGCAATAAATAACGTAATGCCGATCGGTTAAGCGCGTTGTTTATCGCGCATCGCACCGTCTATTGCGCCGGATTCCCACGGTGAGGTCACAGTTTCCGGCTCAGCGATCTGACAGGCTGGCATTGATCGTTCAATGTTAATAACAAGTTTCACAGTTGTTAATAGCCACTCAGTCCCGCAAGGAGGAATACCATGCGTTACGCTGCTCCAGGAGAACAAGGTTCTCTCATTACTTTGCAATCGCGTTATGGCAACTTTATCAACGGCGAATTTGTTGCGCCGGTGAACGGTAATTACTTCGTCAACACCTCACCGATTAATGCTTCAACCATTGGCGAGTTTCCACGTTCGGATCGTGCGGATATCGATAACGCCGTAGCAGCGGCGCAGGCGGCGGCCGATGCATGGGGCAAAACCTCACCGCAGGCACGTTCACTGGTGCTGCTCAAAATTGCCGATCGCCTTGAAGAGAATCTGGAATACATCGCGGTCAATGAAACCTGGGATAACGGTAAACCAGTGCGCGAAACGCTGGCGGCCGACCTTCCGCTGGCGGTCGATCACTTCCGCTATTTCGCCGGTTGCGTGCGGGCACAGGAAGGCACCGCCGCAGAGATTGATGAATTCACCGCCGCCTATCACTTTCACGAACCGCTCGGCGTGGTGGGCCAAATTATCCCGTGGAACTTCCCGCTGCTGATGGCCGCGTGGAAACTGGCTCCGGCGCTCGGCGCAGGCAACTGTGTGGTGCTAAAACCCGCCGAACAAACGCCGCTGTCGATTACGCTGTTTATGGAGGTGATCAAGGATTTGCTGCCGCCAGGCGTGATTAACGTGGTCCACGGCTACGGCAAAGAGGCCGGCGAAGCGCTGGCGTCGCATCCGGGGATCGCCAAAATCGCCTTTACCGGTTCCACCGCAACCGGTGGCCATATTCTCGAGCTGGCCGCGAAAAGTTTGATTCCGTCAACCGTCGAGCTGGGTGGTAAATCGCCAAACATTTTCTTCGAAGACATCATGGATGCCGAAGAGAGCTTTATCGAGAAGGCGGCAGAAGGCGTGGTACTCGGCTTTCTCAATCAAGGCGAAGTGTGTACTTGCCCATCACGCGCGCTGGTGCAGGAGTCGATCTTCGAGCCGTTTATGGCGGCGGTAATGAAACGCATCAAAACCATCAAACGTGGCGATCCGCTGGATACCGAAACCATGATTGGGGCGCAAGCGTCGCAGCAGCAGTTCGACAAGATCCTCTCCTATCTGGAAATTGCGCAGCAAGAGGGCGCGCAAGTGCTGCACGGTGGCGGGGTGGAGAAAATCGGCGAGGAGTTTGCCAGCGGCTACTACATCCAACCGACCTTGCTGAAAGGCGATAACAGCATGCGCGTGTTCCAGGAAGAGATCTTCGGGCCGGTGGTTGGCGTGCTCACCTTCAAAGATGAAGCGGAAGCGCTCGCCATCGCCAACGACTCGATTTACGGCCTGGGTGCAGGCGTATGGACGCGGGATATTAATCGCGCCTATCGTATGGGACGCGCGATTAAAGCTGGACGTGTGTGGACCAACTGTTATCACCTCTATCCAGCGCACGCGGCGTTTGGTGGCTATAAGAAATCGGGGATTGGCCGTGAAACCCACAAAATGATGCTCGATCATTATCAGCAGACCAAAAATCTGCTGGTGAGCTACAGCACGCAACCGCTGGGCTTCTTCTAATCGACGACGGCAGCGGGGCGAACCGCTGCCGTCGTCATCACAGCGTCATTTAGGCGTGTCACAGTGCCTGAATCACGAATACAGATTTTTCCTCATGAAATTAAGCCAGGTCTTGCCGATAGTAATAACTCAGAGCGAGTAAAGTGATGCACTGCTTTTAAGGAGAAAAGATGAATACGCTGTATGACTTTGCGGAACTGCACGATGAAGTGCTGGATGCCGAGGAACAAAACATCATTACCGTGAATTTGCCAGGGCGTCAGGCAATTTACGTGATTGGTCAGAATGACGACGATGTGGATATGCTGTTAGACGTGCAAATGTGTGGTGTGTAGGCCCACGTAGATGATGAGAAACGAAAAAATCCGCAGCCATTGAGCCGCGGATTTTAGTTTGAGGCAGGTAAAGGGTTACTTCACGCAGGCCGCGCAGTTATTGTGAATCTGCTGGAAGAAGTCGTTACCTTTGTCATCCACCAGAATGAACGCCGGGAAGTTTTCCACTTCAATCTTCCAGATCGCTTCCATGCCCAGTTCGGCATACTCCACGCATTCCAGACTCTTAATACTTTGCTGCGCCAGCACGGCTGCCGGGCCACCAATGCTGCCGAGGTAGAAACCGCCGTGCTTGTGACACGCATCGGTAACCTGTTTGCTGCGGTTGCCTTTGGCCAGCATCACCATGCTGCCGCCGTTGGCCTGCAGCAAATCAACGTAAGAATCCATACGACCCGCAGTCGTTGGGCCGAGTGAACCGGAAGCATAGCCTTCTGGCGTCTTGGCCGGACCTGCGTAGTAAACCGGATGATCCTTGATGTACTGCGGCAAACCTTCGCCGTTATCAATACGCTCCTTCAGCTTGGCGTGCGCGATATCGCGCGCCACGATGATGGTACCATTCAGTGACAGACGGGTTGAGACAGGATAGGCCGACAGTAGCTTCAGGATCTCGCTCATTGGCTGGTTCAGGTCAACATGAACCACTTCACCTTCGCCCTGCTGGCGCAGTTCTTCCGGGATGTAGCGGCCAGGATTGTCTTCCATCTTCTCAATCCAGATACCTTCGCGGTTGATTTTGGCTTTGATATTACGGTCTGCGGAGCAGGAGACGCCCATGCCAACCGGGCAGGAGGCGCCGTGACGCGGCAGACGTACCACGCGGATATCGTGCGCGAAGTATTTACCACCAAACTGCGCGCCCAGGCCAAGTTCCTGCGACGCTTTCAGCAGCTCTTCTTCCAGCTGTACGTCGCGGAAAGCCTGACCATGCTCATTACCTTCGGTCGGCAGTGAATCGTAGTAGTGCGTTGATGCCAGCTTAACGGTTTTCAGCGTGCTTTCCGCTGAGGTACCGCCAATAACGAAGGCGATGTGGTATGGCGGACAGGCTGCAGTACCCAGCGACATCATTTTATCGACCAGGTAGTTCTTCAGCTTCGCAGGGGTAATCAGCGCTTTAGTTTCCTGATACAGATAGGTTTTGTTAGCGGAACCGCCACCCTTAGCGATGCACAGGAATTTGTATTCGTCGCCGTCGACGCTGTAGAGGTCGATCTGTGCCGGCAGGTTGGTGCCGGTATTCACCTCTTTATACATATCCAGCGCGGCGTTCTGGGAATAGCGCAGGTTATCTTCGATAAAGGTGTTGTAGACGCCTTGCGACAGCGCGGCTTCATCGCCACCGCCGGTCCAGACGCGCTGGCCTTTTTTACCCATGATGATCGCGGTGCCGGTGTCCTGGCAGGTTGGCAGCACGCCTTTCGCGGCAATCTCAGAGTTGCGCAGGAACTGCAGGGCAACGTATTTATCGTTTTTGCTGGCTTCGTCATCGGCGAGGATCGATGCCACTTGTGCCTGATGCGAGGCGCGCAGCATGAAGGAAGCATCGTGAAATGCCTGCTTTGCCAGCAGCGTCAGCGCTTTGGGATCCACTTTCAGCACTTCTTCACCATCGAAGTTGGCCACAGAGACGTAATCGCGGCTCAGCAGATAGTATTCGGTATCATCTTTGGCGAGAGGAAAGGGATCTTGATAATAGAAGGGTTTGTTCGACATGTTGGCTCACTTAGCTTCGTGTTGCCCGCCAGCATGACGGGCGACAAATTAGGCGATCTGTTATTTGGTTTTCTCTCGCCAGCCCTCCGTAGGGGCTGACTGGCGAGTATCATAACATTTTCACGGTAATGCGCGGCTCCGTTTTAACACCGAAGCAACATCATCAGAACATCATCACCATCCATGGATAGGCGACAACCATCAGCAGAACCAGGAATAACGCACCGAAGATGGTACCAAGACGCCAGTAATCTTTAGTTGGCAGATAGCCGCTGCCGTAGTAAATCGGGCTTGGGCCGGTGCCGTATGGCGTAATAATCCCCATCACACCTAAAGAAACACACATCATCAGACAGAATACCGGCATGTTGATGCCTGGGATTGATGCTGCAATGGTCAGCATGGCAGGCAGCAGTGCGGTGGTGTGCGCCGTGGTGCTGGCAAACAGGTAGTGCAACAGGTAGAAGGCAACCAGCAGGACCACAGCAGAAACTTGTGGGTCATAGCCCTGCAGTAACATGGCACCCTCTTTACCCAGCCAGGCGATGAAGCCAACGCGGGCTAAACCATCAGCCAGCGCAACCAGCGTGGCGAACCAGGCGAAGGTGTTCCACGCCGCTTTATTGCTGGTGATGTCATTCCAGTTCAGAACACCAGTCCACAGCATCAGCACAATAACTAACAGCGCGGCCATGGCTGGCTCAATCCACGCGGTAGCGAAGATCCACATCATCAGTGCGGCAACAACAAAGCCCAGCAGCAGGATTTCATTGCGTTTCAGTTTGCCCAGTTTAGCCAGCTCAGCGGTGGCCCAGCGTGGCACTTCATCATTCACTTTCACTTCTGGCGGATAGAGCCAGTAAGCCAGCAGCGGCATGGTGAGAATCAGCAGTACGCCCAGCGGCAGGAAGGCGAGGAACCACATGCCCCAGGAGATATCGAAACCGACCACGCTTTTCACCAGCGCCAGCGCCAGCAGGTTAGGAGCCAGTGCTGAGAGGAACATGGAACTGGTGATACAGGCGGCGGTGATCGCAACCCACATCAGATAAGAACCAATTTTACGCGCGCTCGGATCGTTCGGTTTTGAACCGTACAGCGGCGGCAGGTTAGCGATAATGGGGTAGATAGTACCGCCACTGCGCGCCGTGTTTGAAGGCGTAAACGGCGCCAGCAGCAGATCGGCGAAGGTAATGGCATAACCGAGCGTCAGGCTGCGACGGCCGAGATATTTCACCAGAATCAGCGCCAGACGGCGGCCGAACTGGGTCTTATCGTAGCCCGCGGCGAACATAAAGGCACCGAAGATCAGCCAGACCGTAGAGTTGCCGAAGCCACTTACTGCCCATTTGAACGACTGCGCCGCCGTTTTGAACTTGGGATCGGCCAGTTCCGCCGGGCTAAACAGCACCCATTGGCTGAACAGCGCAATCACCACCACGCCGGTTAAGCCGATAACGGCACCCGGCAATGGCTCGAAGATCAGCCCGACAATCACGCCGACAAAAATAGCGAAGAAGTGCCACGCATAAGGTTCCAGTCCCGCAGGGGTGGGAACCAGCAGCAACAGCACGGCCACAATAATTGGCAGGCACAACATGATCAGGCGGTTCTTTTTCCCCGGCGCCGCAGGCGGCGCTTGTAGGGATTCACTCTGGGTTGTTTGTGTGTTCATAGTTTTGGTCTGCAAGTTATGGAGAATGCGTTTGTACGCCCCGAATCAATCCGATTTTTTTAGTTACAAAACTCTTTTAACAGATTAGTCGTGACATTTAAAACTGGCTTTTAAATAAATCGCTTTCAGGAAAATTTGATACGCGAATTATCAATTGAATGTGGCTATGATGCGATTAATTAAAATATCTATTTTGATCCAGATCAATAAAATTTATTAGTGGTTTTTTTGCTTTAAGCATGCGTGCATTAATAAACGAACCATTAGGTGAAAAATAACCGTGCGGTGTTAACGAAACGCCAAAAATCAAGCAAAAAAGAGCGGAAGGAGGCATTTTATCTTTATGATAAGACTGGATTTGTTTTAAATGTAAGGAAAAAGTTGATTTTTGTCAAGTATTGGTTAAAACTTAGCGAAGCGAAGCTTTGAGACATGAGCATCAAATATTATTTCCAAAGGTAAAACTTATATAACTAACGAATAAGGTTATGTAACTAAATAAAATGGTATATTTACACCATGAAATCGGACCACTTAAATAATTATAAAATCTCCGAACCGCCAAAGAATTGAATACAAAGTTTCTTAATTTTGGAGTTGCTCATCATGAATACGCTCACCCCGATTCTTAATCCGCTTACGTTACCGAAAGGTGCAGTGCTTAAAAACCGCCTGGTTATGGCACCGATGACCACCTGTACCGGTTACTTTGACGGCGGTGTTACCAGTGACCTTGTCGAATATTACCGCGTACGTGCCGGCAGCATCGGTACCGTCATTGTTGAATGCTGTTTTGTCGATAACCGTGGTCCGGCGTTCCCCGGCGCGCTCGGTATCGATAGCGATAACAAAATCCCCGGTCTGGCAAAAATTGCGCATGCCATCAAATCGCAGGGTTCAAAAGCGATTCTGCAGATTTATCATGGCGGCCGTATGGTGGAACCTGCGCTGATTGGCGGTAAAACGCCGGTCGCGCCAAGTGCCATTGCGGCGCCGCGTGAGGGTGCAACCAAGCCGCAGGCGTTGACCGCAGAAGAAGTCGACGTGATGATCACCAAGTTTGGTGATGCGGTGAACCGTGCAATTAAAGCCGGCTTCGACGGTGTCGAAATCCATGGTGCCAACACCTATTTAATTCAGCAGTTCTATTCGCCCAATTCCAACCAGCGCGACGACAAATGGGGCGGCAGCCGCGATAACCGCGCCCGCTTCCCAATGGAAGTGCTAGAGATTACCCACAAAATGGCTGACCGCTTCGCCGCGGCGGATTTCATTATTGGTTATCGCTTCTCACCGGAAGAGCTGGAAGTCCCTGGCATCCGCTGGGATGACACGCTTTATCTGCTGGAGAAACTGGCGGAACGTGGTCTGGACTATGTGCACTTCTCTGTCGGCCAGCTGCTGCGTCCGTCTATTGTCGACACGCAAGATCCGACGCCGTTAATCACCAAATATCTGGCACAGCGCTCACCTAACCTGGCAAAAGTGCCGGTGATTGGCGTTGGCGGTGTGGTGAATAAAGAAGACGCGGAGAATGCGCTGGAGCATGGCTTTGATCTGGTCGCGGTAGGTAAAGCCTGCATTGCCTATCCAGACTGGACCGACCGCGTCATGAAGAATGAGCACATGGAGCTGTACATCGACAGCACCAAGCGCGAAGCGCTCACCATCCCAGAACCGCTGTGGCGCTTCTCGCTGGTGGATGCCATGATCCGCGACGTCAGCGATACCGGTCGTAAATACAAAGCCGGCGTTTATCAGGCGAAAGTGGAAGCCGAAGCGCTGAAGCTGAAAATCAACGTCACGCTCGACACCGACCGTATCACCGATATCTCGCTGGTGCCGGACCCGAGCCTCGACGTCGATTTCACCAGCACCTTTGAAAGCCTGCGTGAACGCATTCTGGTGGCGAACAGTCCACACGTTGATGCCATCACCGGCGCCACCACGCAGAGTGAAGCGCTGAAGAAAGCGGTATCCCGCGCCATGACCACCTCGAGCAAAGAGTATGTGATTGAAGAGGGCGGCAACCCGAACGCGCCGGTCAATTACGATGTGGTGGTAGTCGGAACCGGTGGTGCTGGTTTGGCGGCGGCGATTCAGGCACATGACGATGGCGCACGCGTCGTGATCATTGAGAAGATGCCCACCATCGGCGGTAACACCATCAAAGCGTCGGTCGGCATGAACGCGGCAGAAACCCGTTATCAGAAGCTGAAAGGCATTGAAGACAGCAAAGAGTTGTTCTACGAAGAGACGCTGAAAGGCGGCAAATTCAAAAACAACCCGGTGCTGCTGCGCGAGTTTGTTGAGCAAGCGCCCGAAGCGATTGAGTGGCTGGCGGCGAAACAGATTGAACTGTGCGACATCACCATCACCGGCGGTATGAGCATCGATCGTACGCACCGTCCGGAAGATCGCTCAGCGGTGGGTGGGTTCCTGATCAGCGGCCTGGTGAAGAACGTTAATCAGCGCAATATCGAAGTGCTGCTGGAAACATCGGTCGCCGAAATTTTGATGGAAAACGGTGCGGTCACCGGCGTGAAAGTAGTGGATGAGTATAACGATAGCCGCATCATCAACGCGAAAAGCGTGATTGTGGCGACCGGCGGCTTCAGTGCTAACCGCGAAATGGTGGTGAAGTATCGCCCTGAGCTGGATGGTTTCGTCACCACGAACCATAAAGGCGCAACCGGTAGTGGCATCGCCATGCTGCAGCACATTGGTGCGGATACCGTCGATATGGGCGAAATCCAGATTCACCCAACGGTTGAGCAAACCACCTCGTATCTGATTTCCGAAGCGATGCGCGGCGGCGGGGCGATTCTGGTGAGTCAGGCGGGCAAGCGTTTCTATAACGAAATGGAAACCCGTGACAAAGTCTCTGCTGAGATCATTGCGCTGCCAGAGAAGAGCGCATGGATCGTGTTTGATGAGCAGGTACGCGCCAATAACAAAGCGGCGGATGAATATATCGCCAAAGGTTTCGTGATCAGCGCACCCACTCCGCACGAGCTGGCGGTGAAACTCAACATGGATCAGGAAGCGCTGCAAACTACGCTGGGTCGTTACAATGAGTTCGTGGCGAAGCAGGATGACGAAGACTTTGGCCGTAAAACGGCGCTGCGTCATCCGCTGAATAAAGGTCCGTACTTTGCGATTCGTATCGCACCGGGCGTGCACCACACCATGGGCGGCGTCACCATCAACACCGATACTGCGGTGCTGGATGCACAGAAAGCGGTGATTCCAGGTGCGTGGGCGGCAGGTGAAGTGGTCGGCGGCATCCACGGTGCAAACCGCATCGGCGGTAACGCGGTGGCAGATATCATCATCTTTGGTATCAAAGCTGGTCACAATGCCGCTAAACTGGCGCTAGGACACTAAGCTGTAAAGATGCCCGCCTCGTGCGGGCATCATTTTCTTTAGAGGCATGCAATGACCGCTGGCGTCTTTTCTTACTCTGCCGTGCTCATGGGTTCGCCCATTCTGCTTAAACTCTTCGATGACAATCCCACGTTAGCCCGCCAGGTTTTTCAACTCATTAAACAGCAAGAAAATCTCTTCACCGTTAATCGCGCTGAATCTGAAGTGATGTCGATCAATCAGGCGGCTGGTCATCATCCGGTGGTGGTGAGCGAGCCGGTATTTGCCTTAATCAGCGTGGCACACGCCGTGAGTTTGCTGCCGGAAAGCGCGTTTAATTTCACTATCGGGCCGGTGGTGAAGCGCTGGAAAATTGGATTTCAGGGGCGCGCGGTGCCGCCGGCAAACGAGATTGCTGCTCTATTGAAACTGACCGATCCACATCAGGTGGTGCTTAATTCCGCCGATTGCTCGGTATTTCTGCAGCAGCCGGGCATGGAGATCGATCTGGGTGCCATCGCCAAAGGCTATATCGCCGATCGCGTGCAGGCATTTCTGCGCCAACAGGGCGTGCAGCAGGCGCTAATCAATCTGGGCGGCAACGTACAAACGCTGGGCTCGCCGCCGCATGAGCCGCAAGGTTGGGGCATCGGCCTGAAAAAGCCGTTTGGCCGCGACGATGAACTGTTAGGCGTGCTGCAGGTGCAGGGAAAATCGGTGGTGACGTCGGGGATTTATGAGCGCTATTTTGAGCTGGATGGGCGCTGCTGGCACCATATTTTTGACCCGCAAACCGGTTATCCGCTCGATAACGAATTGCTGAGCGTGACGGTGATTTCCGATCGCTCAATTGATGGTGATATCTACACCACGCTATTGTACGGCATGGGCGTAGAGCAAGGGCTGGCGTATCTCGCTGACCAGCCCGACATCGATGCGGTATTTGTCACGCGCGATCGGCAGATTATCTGCTCCTCGCCGCGCCACTTCCAGTTCCAGCAGCGCGATTTCGCCTGACAGCTGCGTTACTGACAATATTGCTGCAGCAGCGAATGGTACTCCGGCTGCAGGCGATAGCGATATACCGGTCGACCGGTCGCGCCATAGTGAATGCTGGTAAACAGAATATTAATCTGCGCCAGCCAAATCAGATATTTACGACAGGACACGCGCGAAATATTCACTTCCGCCGCCAGCTCATCGGTTGAGAATTCGTGACCTGGATGGGCATCAATCCACTGACACAGCGTGCGCAGCGTCTGCGGCGTTAAGCCTTTTGGCAGGCGCTTATTGTCGTGCTGCGTTGCCGGGCTGCCGTGAATCAGCAAATCAACATCGGACTGCTGATAGTAATGCTGATTGTCCATCAGCGATTTCTTCTGTCGCCAACCGGTCAGTGCCTCTTCAAAGCGCGGGAACTGGAATGGTTTGATCAGATAATCCACCACGCCGTAATGCAGCGAAGTTTTGATATTCTCCGCATCCGCGGCGGACGAAATGATGATCACTTCGACTGCGCTCTGCGCCGTGCGCAATTCCGGCAACAGATCGAGACCATTTTCCTGCTGCATATAGATATCCAGCAGCACCAGATCGACCTCGGTATCACTGTTAAACAGGATCTCTTTGGCCTGCTTCAGCGTTGAGGCGGTGCCGCAGCAGTTAAAGCCCTGTATTTGGCCGATATAAGCGCGATTCAGCTCGGCGACCATGGCGTCATCGTCGACCACTAGCACATTGATCATGCGGATTGGTTTCCTCCATCCCAGGGAAGTTGGACTAAAAATTGGGTAAATATCCCGGCTTCTGACTCTACGCTCACGCTGCCGCCGAGGTTTTCCGTTTGCTGCTTCAGCAAAAACAGCCCGACGCCGCGATTTTCACCTTTGGTAGAGAAGCCTTTTTCGAAAATGGTATTCAGGCGTTCAGCTTCAATACCGGGACCGTCGTCACTCACTTCACACGTCAGCCAGCCATTCTGATAATGCAGCATGACGTGGATCTCACCCTCAACCTGCTCGCTGAGCGCATCAAGGGCGTTCTCAATCAGGTTGCCGATCACGGTGATCAGGGCCGCCATTTGTTGCTCATTGCCGCTGTCAGGCAAGAAACTGGCATCGCTGATCGTGAGGCGATGACCACAATCTGACGCGCGATTAATTTTACTCAACAGAAAACCCGCAATCACCGGCGACTTAATTTTATCGAGCAGAAAGCCAATTTCGGTCTGATAATTGTTGGCGGTCTTGAGAATATAGGCTTCTACCTGCGCGTAATTTTTCATGTGCAGCAGGCCTAAAATCACATGCAGCTTATTCATAAACTCGTGCGAACGTTCACGCAGCGCATCAACGTAGTTTACCATGCCCGTCAGGCGCTGCATTAGCTGACTGATTTCTGTTTTATCCCTGAAGGTACACACGGCGCCGATAATCCGCCCCTGATTTCGCACCGGTACGGTATTGCTCAGTAAAACGCGCCCATTCACATTGAGCTCTTCATCACGGCGCGCTCTCCCGTTGTGCAACACATGCTGCAGATGATCGTTGATCACCGAAGCATCATAAATACGGTCGCCGCTCATCATGCCGCTGGCCATCGGATCGTTAAGCAGCGAACGTGCCGCCTGATTCACCAGCGTCACCTGCGCCTGGTCGTCCATTGCCACCACGCCTTCTTTCAGCGAGTTGAGAATCGCCTGGCGCTGTTCGAACAGCGTCGAAATTTCGTAGGGTTCAAGACCAAACAGAATGCGTTTCAGCACGCGTACTAAGACAAAGGTACCGATAGCGCCCGCCAGCGTACCAATAAAAATGGTCCACAGGATACTCCAGCGGCTCTGGTTGATCTGCACGGTGACGGCATCCAGCGAGATGCCAATCGCCACCACGCCAATCTGCTGATGCTGCGCATTGAAAACCGGGGTGAAGACGCGTAGCGCTTTCGCCAGTGAACCTTGATTCACCGAGACGTTCTCATGGCCGTGCAGGGCCGGCTCAATATCTTCACCGATGAAGTGTTTACCAATCAGTTCAGGGTTGCGATGCGAATAGCGGATGCCGTCCATATTGGTCACCGTGATGAACAACAGGTTATTGCTCTCCTCAACGGCTTTGGCAATCGGTTGGATGCGCGTACCATTGGGCGGATAGGCTAAAGCGCGCTGTATTTCGGGCGAATCCGCCAGGGTGCGCGCCACCGCCATGGCTTTATCTTCCAGCTGCGCGCGGGTTGAGGCGCCAATCTGGAAAAAATAAAACATGTGCACGCTGAGCAGCACCAGCACAATGACCGCGCTGAGCATCAGGGTAACCAGCGTATTAAGCTTCATCGGCTGCTTACGCGCCGCGATTCCTTGCTGTGAAGAAGACATGATCGCTCTCGGTAGAGAAGAGGGCGCTTAGTATGACGGATAATAGAGGGAAGGTCGCGTACTCTCATCCATGGCATCGTGCCGGGTTTGATTGTGTAGGGTGCGCATGTACGCGCACCTGGGGTTCGGAATTAACTCGATTTAACGCGATTAGCAAAGCTCTTACGCAGCTTCTGCAATTTCGGTGGAATCACCGCCATGCAGTAACCGTTGCGCTGCCCGGCGCCTTCCCAATAATCCTGATGATATCCTTCCGCCGCATACCACTCTTTCAGCGGCTCGATGGTGGTCACCACCGGATCGCTCAGGCCTTCCTGCGCGCGCGCAATGGCGGCAATCGCTTCGGCTTCCTGCTCGGGGTTGGCGGGGAAAATCGCCGAACGGTATTGCGTGCCAATATCGTTACCCTGGCGGTTCAGCTGGGTTGGATCGTGGGTAGCAAAGCTAATATCCAGCAGATCGCCATAGCTCACCTGCGCCGGATCGAAACCAATGCGAATCGCCTCCGCGTGGCCCGTAGCGCCGCTGCACACTTGCTCATAAGTCGGATTCGGACGTGCGCCGCCGGTATAACCGCTCTCGACTGACTCCACGCCAATCACATCTTTAAAAACTGCTTCGGTACACCAGAAACAGCCACCGGCGATCACCGCATATTCGGTTGCCATTGTTTTTTACTCCTGTCAGGGCGAAAGCATCAAAGTGGGGTCAAGCCTATAGCAATTCAAGCAGTTAAATTAACATTTCTGGCTTAAAGTCATCGCGCTTATCGAGCAGTAATTTGCTCATCACGCTAAAGCGGCCTTCGCCCGTGTAGTGTAACGTGGGCGGAAACTCTGGCGTTTCGGTGACATGCGCTTTAACGATCTCGAAAATGAAGAAGTTGTAATTATTCACCATCGAATCGTCATACAGCTGACACTCAAAGCTGGCAAAACACTCATTAATTAACGGGACATTGACCACGCTTGCCGGTTCAGGCGTCAGTTTAAAGGCATCAAACTTATCAAGGCGATCGCCGTGGCTATTACCAATCGCCACCACGTTGTCGACCAGATCCGCCGATGGGACGTTGATCACGCACTGGCCGCTCTGGCGGATCAGTTCATGGCTGTGGTTGCCGCCAGCGATCATGCAGCCAACCAGCGACGGCGAAAATTCCAGAATGGTGTGCCAGCCGAGCGTCATGATGTCGCGTCGATCCTCATACTGAGAACTCACTAATACCACCGGACCCGGCTCCAGATATTTCCGCGCTTTGCTGACCGGAAAGTCGATTTTATGCATCGGGCTTCTCCTGTTGTAGGTAGCGATGTTCTAAGTGTAGCTGCCAGCCTTTACTGGGCGGCAATTTCGCGGCATGTTAATGCGTCATCTTATCTGGAGCTGTTTTATGGAATCTGTGTGCGCATCGACATCCCGCCCGACCTTACATCTGCTTTGTGGCAAAATTGCTGCCGGGAAATCAACGTTGGCCCATCAGCTGGCGCAGCACACGGGTGCGGTGATCGTCAGCGAGGATGCGTGGTTGGCCCATCTATTTGCCGAAGAGATGCATGATGTGGCTGATTATTTGCGTTGTGCGGGTAAGTTGCGTAACGCGATGACGCCGCACCTGATCGCCTTGTTGCAGCGTGGCGTTTCGGTCGTGCTGGATTTTCCAGCCAATACTGTCAATCAACGGCAGTGGATGAAGGCGGTGATCCACAGCGCCGGGGCAGAGCATCAGCTCCATTATCTTGATGTGCCCGATGACGTGTGTAAAACACGCCTGCATGCGCGCAACGCCAGCGGGCAGCATGACTTCGCCGCAACCGATGCGCAGTTTGCGCTGATCAGCAGCTACTTCGTTGCGCCCCAGAGTGAAGAGGGCTTTAACGTGGTAACGCATAGCGAATTAAGCAGGTAAATGATGAACCCTTCTTTATGTCAGACGCTCAATCTCACCTATCCGATTATCCAGGCGCCGATGGCGGGCGTCTCCACGCCGGAAATGGCGGCGGCGGTCAGTAACAGCGGCGCGCTGGGATCGATCAGCGTAGGTGCTTCAACGCCGCAGCAGGCGGATATCATGATCCGTAAAACACGTTCTCTGACCTCCGCGCCCATTAACGTCAACGTCTTTTGTCACGCGCCGGTACAGCGCAATGCGCAGTTAGAACAGGCGTGGATTACACGCTTCCAGCCCGTATTTGAGCGTTATGATGCGGCGCTGCCCGCGTCGCTGTCGGAGATTTATCAAACTTTCCTCGATAACGACGCGATGCTGGAGGTGCTGCTGGCTAACGCACCTGCCGCAGTGAGTTTCCATTTCGGGTTACCTTCCGCCGCATTTGTGCAGCGATTGAAAAGCCGCGGCATTATTACGCTTGCGAGCGCAACTAGCCTTGCTGAAGCACAGGCTATCGAAGCCGCCGACATCGATTTTATTGTCGCGCAGGGCATTGAGGCCGGGGGACATCGCGGGATGTTTAATCCTGCAGATGAAGATCAGCAGCTCAGCACCTTTACGCTGGTACAAACGCTTCGCAAGGTTTCGCGCCTGCCATTAATTGCCGCGGGTGGGGTGATGGATGGTGCGGGAATTGCTGCCATGCTCAAGCTGGGCGTGGCGGGCGTACAGTTAGGTACCGCGTTTATCTTGTGCCCGGAATCAGCCGCCAATGCGGCTTATCGTCAGGCGTTAAACAGCGAGCAGGCCAATAGCACCGAGATTATTGCGGCCATCTCTGGCCGTTCGGCCAGATGTATCACTAACGATTTTTGCCACCTGGCGCGTGGATTTGCGCAGGATTCCATTCCGCCTTATCCGCTGGCCTACGCGCTAGGCAAAGCGCTGGCTGCCGCTGCAGCGGCCAAAGGTGATCATGGATTTGGTGCTCAGTGGGCCGGTCAGGGCGCTGCACTGGCGCGAGAGATGCCTGCGGCAGAGCTAGTGAAAACGCTCGTTGCGGAGTGGCAGGCGGCGTAAGGCGGCAAAAGCGCGTTCATTGACGCTCAGCGTTCAGTAGCGGGATAACAAAGTCGATGAAGGCACGCACTTTGGCAGGGGGAAGGTGCCGCGAAGGATACAAGGCGTAAAGCGGAAAACGCTCGCCTTGCCATTCGGTGAGTAATTCTACTAAGCGGCCTTCAGCAAGCAGCGTTTCAATACCGCTGGCTTTGATGCGCGCAATACCGGCACCCGCCAGACAGGCCGCGAGCAGCGTGCCGGATTCATTGACCATCAGGCGGCTGGAAATTTTGGCCGCAACCACGTCGCCATTTAAACGGTACTCCCACTCGAGCGGCAACCCGGTCATGGTGCTTTTCATCTGGATACAGGCGTGATGAGCCAGATCGTCAGGTGTGGCAGGTTGGCCATGCTGACGCACATAGTCTGGCGATGCGACCGTCACCGTGCGCGTCTCCAGTAGCTTGCGTGCAACCAGCGAAGACGTGGGTGGATGCCCAAAGCGCACGGCAATATCAAAACCTTCAGCCACCATATCGCCAAGCCGATCGCGCACCACCAGCTCCAGAGCAATCTCCGGATAGCGCTGCATAAACCTATCAATATGCGGCGCCAGAATGTGGCGTGAGAAAAAGGGATCAACATTAATGCGCAGCCGCCCATGTATCGCGGTGGAAGCGCCGGAGGCCAGACTCACCGCATCGCCAATGCCCGCCAGCAATGGGCTTATCTCTTCATACAGTGTCCGCCCCTCATCTGTCAGGGTGACGGCGCGGGTGGTTCTGTCAAACAGTCGTACGCCGATGCTGGTTTCCAGACGTGTCACCGCACGACTCACGCCAGAGGGCGACAAATTGAGCGCGTCAGCCGCGCGAGCAAAACTGCCGCTGTGTACGATAGCGGCTAACACGCTGATATTTGACAACAAACGGCCATCAATGCTCATCAAAATTTCTCACATACGCAGGGTGATTCTATGTCATCAAAGTAATGAGTCGATGTGCATTCTGTCAATTAACCGGGTTTCCTATACTGCCGTCCGTACCGTTTCTTTAAGCAAACAGGAAATTAACCCATGTATGTGATCACTGGTATTACCGGAAAGGTTGGCGGCGCAGTTGCGCGCGCCTTACTCAGCAACAATCTTCCCGTGCGCGGCGTAATGCGAGATGTCAGTAAGGCCGCCCAGTGGCAGGACCTGGGCTGTGAGGTTGCCTTTGCCGAAATGAAGGATGCCAGCGCATTGGCCGATGCGTTTAACGGTGCGACTGGCGTGTTCATTCTTCCCCCGTCGGATTTTGATCCCGCGCCGGGATTTCCCGCCGCCCGCCTCATCATTGATGCAGTGGTCCAGGCTATTCGTTGCGCATCGCCTGAGAAAGTGGTTTGCCTCTCGACCATTGGTGCTCAGGCCGAGAAAACGAACCTGTTAACCCAGCGTACCCTGCTGGAGCAGGCGCTCAATGCACTGGATCTGCCGGTTACTTTCCTGCGTCCGGGCTGGTTTATGGAGAACTGCGCATTAGATGTCGTCTCTGCGCGTGATAATGGTGTGATTCACAGCTATTTACATCCGCTGGATAAAGCGGTACCGATGATCGCCACCGCTGATGTCGGCACCCTGGCCGCAATGTTGCTGCAGCAAGAGTGGCAGGGGAAACGCATTGTTGAGTTAGAAGGCCCGCAGTGCGTGACACCCAACGACATTGCTAACACGTTTGCCTCCATTCTAGGGCGCCCGGTGGTTGCGGAAGCCGTCGAGCGTGATGCGTGGGAAGCGATTTTTCGTTCGCAGGGGCATCAGCATCCTTTACCGCGCATGCGGATGATCGATGGCTTCAATGAGGAGTGGATCTGCTTTGAAAAGCCGCAGGCAGAACGGGTAATGGGTGAGACGGAACTTGAAGTGGTGTTGCGCGCTTTGCTCAAAACCGCAGGCTAATGAAATCGGCGCCAAAGAAAATCTGCACCGCTAAGCCCTTCGGTGCAGATTTTTCATCCTTTCACTCTCGGTTTTCAGGGCTCATCAATACGCGCGACTTTTAATGTGGTTTGTTCCCCGTGACCATACACTTTTCCGCTGACGCGGACTTTGTCATCTGCCGAATAGGTTTTTCCCTTAAAGGCCTTTGCATCTGCGATAATTGTTACGTTTCCGGTGTTATCGCGAAATTTGTAACTGTCACCTTTTAATTTTTCGACGATATATCCCTCCAGCGTAACGTATCCTCCCTGACGGAAATCCCGTATTTGGGATATTGCGGTCTGTCCGGTATCTTCAGAACCTTTGTAACCCGCATCCTGTTTATTCTGCGGCGGCGGGGTTTCCCCGGCTTTGAATCCACCTTCAGCGGCACTCACACCTAAACTAAACATCATTATTACCGAAGCCAAAATAATAGGTTTCATCGTCTCTCCATGGATTTATTCGTTCATGCTGGATTAAGTCTGGCACAAATATTCACGATTGCACTGCAAGCGCACCGGTAATAACAAACGCCACTTCTGAGTATTTATGCCAGGGTATAAAGGTGACTTTTTTATCAATCGGGATAAGCGAGCCATTTCATTCGCGGTGCGCTTATTAGCACACCTAAAATTAAATCCCATTAATTAGGACAATAACGCATGAAAGCTATCGTCTATAACGGACCTTTTGATGTATCGGTAAAAAATGTACCGGATGCCAAAATTGTCCGCCCAACAGATGCGCTGATTCGTATTACGACCACGAATATCTGCGGCTCAGATTTACATATGTATGAAGGGCGTACCAGCTTCGAAGAGGGGCGTATTTTTGGTCATGAAAATCTTGGAGAGGTGATTGAAGTTGGCAGCGGAATAGAACGTATCAAGGTCGGAGACTACGTTTGCATGCCTTTTAATGTCGGATGTGGTTTCTGTGAAAACTGTGAAAAAGGCTTAACCGGCTTCTGCCTGACAGCCAATCCGGGCACAGCGGGGGCTGCCTATGGATTTGCCGAGATGGGCGCCTGGGAAGGGGGCCAGGCCGAGCTGCTGCGGGTGCCTTTTGCCGATTTCAATTGCCTTGTGCTTCCTTCGGATGCGCAAGAGAAGGAGGAGGATTATGTCATGTTGTCAGATATCTTCCCCACCGGCTGGCATGCGACCGAACTCGCAGGTATGCGGCCCGGCGATAGTGTAGCCATTTATGGGGCCGGGCCAGTAGGCTTGATGGCGGCCCATTCCGCCGTGATCAAAGGGGCGTCACAGGTCTTCGTGGTGGATACGCATGCCGACCGTCTTGCGCTGGCAGAGAAAATGGGCGCTACGGCAATCAATGCCGTGGGGGAAGATGCCGTTGAGAAAATTCTTGCGCTGACCAATGGCCGTGGTACGGATTGCGGCTGCGAATGTGTGGGCTACCAATGCTGTAATCGGCATGGGCATGAAGACAATAGCGCGACGATGAATAGCCTGGTCGCCTCGACCAAAGCAACCGGCGGTATTGGCGTGGTGGGGGTATTTATTCCGCAGGATCCAAACGCAGCCAGTGAGCTGGCAAAGGTCGGTAAAATGCCGTTTGATTTTGGTAGCTTCTGGTTTAAAGGGCAGTCAATTCGTACTGGCCAGGCGAATGTAAAAGCGTATAACCGCCAGTTAGCCCGGCTAATTGCAACAGGTAAAGCTCAGCCGGGCAGTATTATCTCTCATCGCTTATCGTTGGAAGAGGGGCCCGACGGCTACCGTCATTTTGACGATCGCGACGATGGCTGGACCAAGGTTATCCTTAAACCCTAAATTGCCCGCTTGTGGCGCCACGGTCGCCATCCTTTACGCGATGTCGACCGTGACGATTAACCCGGCCTGCAATCAGAAAAGAGATGTCCCTGATTAATCCACTCTGACAAGCTATTATTTGCGTCAAGTCAACCTAAGCGAAACGGGTATTTAGTGACTGAACGAGTAAGTCTAAAAAAATAATTAAACGCTTCGTTTAAAATTACGCCTCTTTAAATCAATGTTATTGATTCATTCGCGCATCATTTATACATGAAGCGGCAATCTTTCTGATTTTATGCTCTACAGTTAATGGGGTCTTAACCTGAAGGAGCATGTGACATGTCGAAAGAAAAAAAAGAACAGAATTTAGAACATACCGCCCCGCATAAAGGGCCTGAAACATCTCAACCGGGATTAGGGGATTTAGCGCCGCAGGGCGGAGGACATAAACCTGCGGCAGAACCGACGCCACCGGGCAAACAGCCCACTGCACCGGGCAGCCTTAAAGCCCCCGAGACGCAAAACGCGAAACTTGAGCAGCTTGATGAGTATCGTAAAAATGGCGAAAACGCCGGGCTTACGACCAACCAGGGCACGCGGATTGCAAACGATCAGAACTCGCTTACCGCGGGTTCGCGTGGGCCAACGTTGCTGGAAGACTTTATCATGCGTGAAAAAATCACGCATTTTGACCATGAACGTATCCCAGAGCGTATCGTCCATGCGCGTGGTTCAGCCGCACACGGCTATTTCCAGCCCTATCGTTCGTTAGAAGCCCTGACCAAAGCCGGCTTTCTCAGCGATCCCGACAAAACCACACCTGTCTTCGTGCGCTTTTCCACCGTGCAGGGGGGCGCCGGATCGGCCGATACCGTGCGTGATATCCGTGGATTCGCCACCAAGTTTTACACCGATGAGGGCGTGTTTGATTTGGTCGGCAACAATACCCCGGTATTTTTCATTCAGGATGCGCATAAATTCCCGGACTTTGTGCACGCGGTAAAACCCGAGCCGCATAACGAAATTCCGCAGGGACAGAGCGCACATGACACTTTCTGGGACTATGTGTCGCTGCAGCCTGAGACGTTGCATAACGTGATTTGGGCGATGTCCGATCGCGGTATTCCGCGCAGTTATCGCACCATGGAAGGGTTCGGCATTCATACCTTCCGCCTGATTAACGCGGAGGGTAAAGCCACCTTCGTGCGATTCCACTGGAAACCGGTTGCCGGCAAAGCCTCGCTGTTGTGGGATGAAGCACAGAAGCTTACGGGCCGCGATCCCGATTTCCACCGCCGCGATCTGTGGGAAGCGATTGAAGCCGGTGATTACCCGGAATACGAATTAGGCCTGCAGCTAATACCTGAGGAAGACGAGTTTACATTCGATTTTGATATTCTTGATGCGACAAAACTCATTCCTGAAGAGCTGGTACCGGTTGAGCTGGTCGGTAAAATGGTACTCAATCGCAATCCAGACAATTTCTTTGCGGAAACCGAGCAGGTAGCGTTCCATCCGGGACACATTGTTCCGGGACTGGACTTCACCAACGATCCGCTGCTACAGGGACGACTGTTTTCCTACACCGACACGCAAATTAGCCGCCTCGGTGGCCCCAACTTCCATGAGATCCCGATTAACCGTCCGGTTTGCCCTTACCATAATTTCCAGCGACAGGGCATGCATCGTACGGAAATTGACACTAACCCGGCCAACTATGAACCCAACTCGATCAACAATAACTGGCCGCGCGAAGTCCCACCGGCGGCCAAGCAGGGTGGATTCGAAAGCTATCAGGAGCGGGTGGAAGGCAGCAAAGTACGCGAGCGCAGTCCGTCGTTTGGTGAATACTACTCCCAGCCAAGGCTGTTCTGGCTGAGCCAGACAGCGGAAGAGCAGCAACATATTATTGGCGCTTACTCGTTTGAGCTCAGTAAGGTGGCGCGTCCCTATATCCGTGAGCGCGTCGTTGATCATCTGCTGCAAATCGATGTCAACCTGGCGCAAGGCGTGGCGAAAAATCTGGGCCTCAAGCTGAGCGATGAGCAGCTTAAGACGGCGCCGCCAAAAGATGTGAATGGCCTGCAAAAAGATGAAAGCCTGAGTCTGTATGCGCAGCCGAGTGGTGACGTTAAAGGTCGCCAGGTGGCCTTACTGCTCAGTGACGGCACGAAAGCAGCCGACGTTCTTGCCATCCTTCAGGCACTGAAGGCAAAAGGTGTGCATGCTAAACTGCTGGCCGCGCATATGGGGCAAGTGCTGGCCGATGATGGTTCCGTTCTGCCGATTGACGCGACCTTTACCGGACTTCCTTCGCTCACCTTCGACGCGGTGATTGTGCCTGATGGCAATATCGATGCGTTACTGCTCAGCGGTGATGCGCGCTATTTCTTGCTGGAAGCCTATAAACACCTCAAAGCGATTGGTCTGAGCGGCGATGCGCGTCGGTTTAAAGCGCAGTTCAACGTGCAGGACAGCGAAACGGAGGAGGGGCTGGTGGAAGCCGCCAAAGCGGAGGGAACATTGATGGATGATTTCCTGACCGTAATGGCGTCCCACCGGGTCTGGTCGCGCAGTAAGAAAGCATTGACTGTAGCGGCATAAAAGCCGTGGGCGGAGTGAATTGCTCCGCCCTCTGCAGGCTATTTTTCCGGCTGGTGAGTGTGGGCGTCGGTCACCATCGGCTTAATCTCAAACACGCCTTGCGAGGCCATCACAGAACAGCTTAGTGCGGCCGCCAACGTTAGCCCAATCCATATCTTCTTCATCTGTCCTCTCCCGCAAAAATATTATTTCACTTTCAGGTTTAGCATTGTTTATTTGAAAGTCGAGCATGATGAGGATTTTAAGAAATATCCTTCCTGATAAGTTGGATTAAAGGTGAATTTAAGTATCACCCGAAATCATTTATTAAGGTAACCAGTTATTCCTGATTGCCGCGTTAACGTGTGATTTTCATTTTTATTCTGAAATCTGAACTAGCCTTGATCGTGGCAGTTATTTAGTGGCTGCATTCGGCGTCCACATCGTTAAACTCTTCAGGAAAACCATTTTGGAAAATCAGCAATATTCTCATCCGCAACGTATTAATGGATTCGCCGGACTGGGTGACTATGCGGCAATTGGGGAAGGACGATCCGTGGCGCTTATTGCGCCAGATGGTTCTATCGACTGGTGGTGCGCACCTAATCTCGATTCAAAACCCCTTTTTGACCAAATACTTGATCCACAGATTGGCGGTTTCTTTCAGATCGTCCCCGTGGCGGATTACCGCGTCACGCGCAACTATCGCGAAAAAAGTAATGTGCTTGAGACCCGTTTCGATACCGATAGCGGGTCGGTGCTGCTAACAGAATCGATCAATAGCACGCTGGCAGGGCGCTTACCCTGGAGTGAACTGGCCAGGCGTATTGAGGGGCTGGCAGGTGAGGTGACCTTAAGAATTACGCTGCGCTTCGGCACCGCCGCCGAGACGCGTTCCCCGTGGATTGCGGACAGCGCACAGGGCAAGGTGTATCACATTGCCGATTTGATGGCGATGCTGCGCACCAGTGAAGACATTATTCTCGATCATATCGACGATGAATTAGTGACCGGCACGCTCACCGTGAGCAAAGGCGCACGTTCGCTTTGTGCCCTGCTGGTAACGGAAAAAGAGCCGCTGGCGGTTCCGGACATGAATGCCATTGATGGCCGCATCGAAACCAGCGACACGGCATGGCGTGACTGGGTCAACAGCCTGAGCTATAGCGGCCGTTATGCGCCGCTGGTGATACGTTCGGCGCTGTCGTTGAAATTTCTCTGGTACTCGCCGACGGGCGCGCTGGCGGCGGCCGCCACCACATCACTGCCTGAAGGTATCGGCAAAGAGAAGAACTACGACTACCGCTACGCCTGGGTACGCGATGCCTGTCTGATCATTAAAGCCTTTATTTGCCTGGGCGCGCTGGAAGATTGTAAAGCCGCGTTCTCCTGGCTCACGCAGACCATCATCGATCATGGCGTACGGCTCCGCGCCTGCTACACCCTGGAAGGTGAGAAAGTCCCTGAGGAGCGCTATCCAGCGTTACGCGGCTATCAGGATTCGCAGCCGGTGCGTATTGGTAATAACGCGCGCGATCAGATTCAGCTCAGCATGTACGGCGATATGCTGGCCACGGCGCAGGGCTTCGTGGAGGCCGGACACGTGCTGGACCTCACCACCGCGCGCCTGCTGGGTGAGCTGGCAAACTGCTGTGCGGATAGCTGGCGCCAGAAGGATTCTGGCATTTGGGAGTTGCCGGAAGAACAGCACTATACCCATTCGAAGATGGCATGCTGGCTGGCTTTAGATCGTGCGGTGGTATTGGCCGAAAAGAAATACATTGAGCCCACCTGGGTTGAACGCTGGAAGCGAGAACGTGACCGCATTAGCCACTGGATCGAAACGCACTGCTGGTCTGAGACGCTGCAGAGCTATACCTTTTATGTGGGCAGTGATGAGCAGGTCGATGCCGCGCTGACGCTGATGCACCATTATGGCAACAGCGTTAATCCGCAAAGGATGCTCTCCTCTTATCGCGTAATCCGGCGCGAACTGGGGAATAACGGTGCGATGCTTTATCGCTATAGCAACGTAGATAAAGAGGAGAGTACTTTCCTGGCGTGCTCTTTCTGGATGGTGGAAGCCTGGGCGGCCATGGGCGATGGCGCCGGTGCAGAAGCGATGATGGAAGAGATTTTGGTCGCGCTTAATCGTCAGGGTAACGTCGACATTTTCAATGAAATGTATGATGTCCGCACGCAGTCATGGCGAGGGAATATGCCTCAGGGGCTCAGCCATCTGGCGCTGATCTTCGCGGCTCAGGGCATTAGTCATGCTCTGAAGCCATCATAAAAAAGCCCGCATAGCGCTGGCCCAACGATCGCGTATGTAACGCGTGCGGTATGAGTCGACCACGGAAAGTGGTCGACTCATACTACCGTACTCGCTTGTAACGGTCATAGGCGGTAGTGATGGCGCGCTAACCTGCCATTATCTGCGAGTCACCGCGGCGTTTTAAGCGGTTGTATTGATATTTCATCCCAGCCGATTATCCGCAGAGACTAATCTGATAGTTCACCTTCACTCGCTGATTTATCCACTATCAACTTCCCCTCTGTTATTTACATGCTTAACTCTGTTGTGGGCTTAAAACAGAGGACACAATGCCGTTAAAAAGGAAAATGGATAAAAAGGTCAACACCGAATCTGGCCTGCTGAAAAGCATTGTGCTGTCCGGTCTCTTCCTGATCCTCACGGTGGTCGGTATGAGTCTTTGGACGCTACGGGAAGACTGGCTGGCCACGGTGCATCAAACGCAGGAAACGGCGATGAATCTCGCCGTGTCGCAGTCGCGCCAGGCGGAAGATACCTTTCTCCAGGCAGAACTTTCGCTGAGACAGATACAGCGCGATCTGCAACTGCAGTTGGCGACAGGGATTCAGGGGGCGGATCTGAGCCATACTATGCGTGAGTTGCAGCACCGCCTGCCGCAACTGCACGGACTGTTTTATTACGATGCGGACGGCACATGGATCGCGACCTCTGCCGATCGCGTGCCCAGCAACATCAATAACGCCGATCGTGAATACTTTACTTATCAGCGCAGCAACCGACGCAATAACCTGCACATTGGCCCGGTGATTCGCAGCCGCAGCACGGGCGATCTGGTGATCCCCGTTTCCCTGCGGGTGAGCGATGCCAGTGGCGGATTCAAAGGGGTATTGTTGGCGACCATAAAGGTGGATTATTTCCGTCGTTTTTACAGCTACTACGAGCTCGGCAAACGCGATGTGCTGGTATTAATGTTGTCCGACAGCACCGTGCTTTATGCTCGTCCGATGCCAGACAGTTACATTGGTAAAGATCTCTCCTCAAGTCCGCTGTTTCAGCATATGCTCGCCAAAATGGATCGCGGCAGCGGTCAATGGAAGGCGGCGCTGGACGGGCAAGCGCGGATCTTTGGCTTTGCGCGTTCTGACCGCTATCCGATCATCGTCGCCGCGGGTTACAACGCCGACGATCTCTTTAGCATTTGGATTAATGGGCGGGGGCAGGACATTATCCTCAGCCTGATTCTGCTGTTGACCATCTTATTACTGGGGACGTTTCAGCTGCGTCATGCACGGCGCGTATTGCGCTATCAGCAGGAACTGACCAGCCTACGTGATGAGCTGCACAAGGCCAATCTGTCGCTGGACAAGCTCGCACATATTGACGGGCTTACCGGGTTAGCGAATCGCCGGGAATTCGATCGCTTCCTCCGTGAAGCGCTGGGCAACGCGGCCGCAAGCGGTAAACCCCTTTCGCTCATCATGATCGATATCGATTTTTTCAAACATTACAACGACACCTACGGACACATTGCGGGAGATGAAGGGTTGAAGGTGATAGGTGAGCTACTGGCTTCGTTATCCGTGAGGCGATCGGATATGGCGGCCCGCTACGGTGGTGAGGAGTTTGCGCTTATCTTGCCGGATACCGCATTCGATGAGGGGATAGCGCTGGCTAACCGCGCGGTAGAAGCCGTGAGGATGATGAAGCTGCCCCATGCTTCTTCACCGCTCGGTCACGTGACGCTTAGCGCCGGCTGTGCCACGACGTCCACGCCCGCCACGGTTTCCGCAGTAAAACTGCTGGAGCATGCCGACCATGCTTTGTATAGGGCGAAGCGTGGCGGGCGTAATCGTGCGCAAGGGATCGATGTGCCGGCGTTGCCAGAGCAGAGAAGGGAGTAACCGACTGACATTCTCGTCTCTGGCTTATTCCACCGTCGGCAGCTGATAGTTGATATATTGGCGAAGCGCTTCGTGCATTTGGCTATTTAGCTCATCATCTAACCCGCGCTCTTCATATTCTTTTGCTAGCTGAATGATAACCTCATCATATTTTCCCTTAAAGGTGATGTTATTTACCGCAACTTGCTTGATCATCAGTTCGCGCAAGGCAGCAACTTCGATTTCCAGCCTGTTTACGTTCTCTTCAAGTTCTTTCACTCTCTCTTCACTCGACATACTGCCTCCGGGTGTTAATCAAATTTAACGGTGTAGGGGAAGGATGATATAGCCAGAATATCGCATTGGCCTGTTATTAATTCAAGGGAAAGGAAACGGTTAACGTTACCTTATTAACAATTTGCATTGGCTGGTAATAACCCATTCATGAGAAATAATTGGCCTCGATTATTTAGCGATAGGCGTCAATAAACCGAAGCGCATCGAGGTTACTTTGCCACGGGAAGATCGGATAAACGTGTTGTATATGCCGGTGAAAGCATCTCACGCTTCATTGCCCAGGGCTTCTGGATACCCTGTCCGGCAAACCATAACGCACCGCGCTGGTGGGCATTCATCTTGTCGATCAGTGCCATTAGCTGCTCGCTGTTGTGACGCGGCTGATATTCGGCAAACAGGTCGAACTGCGCCACGCCATCGCTGAAAAAATCCCCCAGCATCACGCCGCCTTTCATGTAGCGCTTACCGGGAACCCAGATGCGATCCAAACAGTTGAGCGTCGCCTGAATGATGTCACGACTATCGGCAGTTGGCGTAATAAGCGTCTGGCTAGCGGCATTCGCATAATAGGGATGATGCGGATCGTGTGGGCTGGTGCGAATAAAGGTGCCAATATGGCGACAATATTGCCGCTCGCTGCGCAGCTTTTCGGCGGCGCGGGCAGCGTAATTGGCAATAGCCTCGCGCATATCGTGATAGTCGGTAATGCGGTCGCCAAACGAGCGCGAGCACAATATATTTTGCCGATTCGGGATCACCTCATCAAACGCCAGGCAAGGCTCACCGCATAATTCACGTACGGTGCGCTCCAGAACCACGCCGAAGTGTTTGCGGATCAACGCTGTGGGCGTTTCAGCTAACTGCAGCGCGGTATCAATGCCCATGAGATTGAGCTTTTTCGATAAGCGGCGACCGACACCCCATACCTCTTCAACCTTGACCCGCTTCATCAATTCACGCTGGCGCAGCGGTGCGGAAAGATCCATCACATTCTCGGCTTTGGTCCAGCGCTTGGCGGCCCAGTTGGCCAGTTTGGCGAGGGTTTTGGTGGGGGCGATACCGACCCCCACGCGCAGATGCGTGTCCTGATAGATGCGATCGCGAATATCCCGCCCCAGCTGTTCTAGCGTCATACAGGCGTTGATGCCGGTGACATCAACAAAGGCTTCATCAATGGAGTACTCGTCGACGCGTGTGGAGATCAGCGCCAGCGTCTCCATCACGCGCCGCGACATATCGCCATAAAGCGCATAGTTGGAGGAGAACACCACCACGTTATGGCGCGTTAACTCTTCGCGATGTTTAAAGTAGGGCGCACCCATTTTAATGCCGAGCTTTTTGGCTTCTTTACTCAGCGAAATAATACAGCCGTCGTTGTTGGACAGCACCACAATCGGTTTGCCGCGCAGATCCGGGCGAAACACGGTTTCGCAGCTGGCGTAGAAAGAGTTCACGTCCACTAAGGCGAACATTAGCGGCCCAACGTTTTGATCACGTGTTTGACGATGCCGAAGACTTCGAACTGATCCACATCGGGAATGGGGATGATCGCATGGGCCGCATTCATGGGTTTGAGGTGCAGGTAGGGCCGCAGCATAAGTTGTTTGACGGTGAATTCACCCGAGAGAGAGGCGACCACAATATCGCCGTGCCTGGGCTTGGGGGAGCTGTCTACCACCAGCAGGTCCCCCTCCGCAATACCGCCTTCAATCATGGAATCACCGCTTACTCTGATGAAGTAGGTTGAACTGGGGTGATCCACTAAAAAGTGGTTGAGGTCAATGCGCTGTTCAACGTAGTCCTGAGCCGGCGAGGGAAAGCCACAGGGCACCCGGCTAATGAATAAAGGAAAGTCTACAATGGCACGGATTTCCGCGGGCTGATAAAACTGCATGGCTGCGATCTCAAATTATTACTGTATGTGTATACAGTAATATCGAGTGGGCAGGTTGATCAAGCCAGTACCGGCGACTATCTGCAAAACAATTGGCAGGAAAGGGAATTTAATTTTAGTGAGAGGCCGCGGCTTGCCCATGCAGAGGCAAGCCATAAACGGGATGCGAAGGCTAAATCATCATCCCCAAAATCTGCAGCGTGCTCTGCTGCGAAGCGGTGATGAATGGAATGTCTTTGATGTGTTGCATGCCGAAGGCTTCATAGAACTTACGTGCGCGGACATTCTCGCCTAATACTTCCAGCCACAAGTAGCCTTCGCGCTTATCGCGTGCCTCATTAATAATGCTCTCGAACATCCATCTGCCGTAATTCTTGCCGGTTTCTTCCGGGTTGAGGTACAGCTTGTTCAGCAGTGCGCCGCTCATGCCTGAATCCGGTACCGGTGTGTTCCAGGTGACTTTGGCAAAGCCAATGGGTTTGTCCGTCTCGGCGATAAGCCAGCTCTCATTCGATGCGGCCAGACTGCTGGCAAGCTCGATGAGGCCGTACTCTTTGTCGATAAAGGCATCCAGTTCTTCTGCGGAAACCCACATATGCTTGAAATGCGCACTGTAGGTCATGCGTCCCAGCTGGTGCAGCAGCTCTGCATCCTCCGCCTGGGCTTTACGTATGGTGAACTCCATGCCAGCTATCCTTTCTCATTCTTGTTATTAACCTTATCGTCGGTCATCACAATCATGACCGAAGGGCACTTACCATAGCGTGTTAGTAACAAAAACCCAAGAAAACAGGCGATTACTGTTAACAAATGCGCGCAGCAACGGCGTCGATCTTTATCTTCTTACTCAATGACCCGATAATACCGTAATGCCGAACAGTTAAGCGCCGTCTCACATCACCGCACCTTCCGTAGCGGCGCGATTTATCGCGCAATACATTGCGCCGCTACAAGGTGTGCTCTCGGTAATGAGGGTTTTCATGTCTTAACTGACAACCATTACCCGATAATACCGCAGTATCGTTGCAGCACGCGCTGCGTAAGGCGGGAAGCCGATGATCTATAGTTAACACTGAGAAGCAAGCGTAAGCCCATATTCTCAGGAGGTAAAAGATGTCAGATTCGCAACCTAAAATTATCGGTGAAGCGGCCTACGCCTTGCTGGTACGTCGCGAGGAAGTCAACGTCTACTCGCTGCTGGCCGAACTTGCGCGCATGTCGGAAAACGAGAAAAGTCGTCAGCGGCTGGAGCGCATTGCGCATGCCCGCCAATGGTTAATGGCGCATCGTCAGCCGGCAGAAAGCGATAATCGCGCCCATTCGGCGTTACGTGGCCTGAGTCGACAGGAAGGGAGCGTTAGAATGCCCTCTGCGGATGGAGACGACAGTTGACGCCACAGGGCCCAGCGCCGGTCGCTGCCGGCGCTGGGCTCACGAATTTGGAAATAATAAGTTTCCAATTATCCGAATCCGCTCCCATTAGCACTTTTTGCAACAAACACCCCCGTATAAGTTCAGTAAGCTTTTTGTACAGCTTTAGATTAACCTGTACAACTTTCATTAGGTCAGCTGACCTAACATTTTAATTTATTGGGGTCAATTATGCGTCAGAACGGATATACGCCAAGTTCAGTCGAGGCCATTGCCAACTATTTCAGCAAAGCGTCTCTGCCATCGCAGCAAGAAACATTAGGACAGGTTGTGGTCGAAATCCTGCGTGAAGGACGTAATCTGAACCGCAAATCGCTTTGCACCAAGCTTCTGCGCAGACTTGAACTCGCTTCCAATGCGGAAGAAGAGCACCATTATCATCAGTTGATCGGTCTGTTGTTCGAACGTGAAAGCTAAGAACTGATTTGACGTCCAGGTTGTACAACTATAAGACTTTACTCTGATAACGCACTTCCTTGTGTATGACCTGTGACAGGCTGTACTGCGCTACACTGACTTGTGTAGCGCACCCATTTTGCCGTGTGCCGGGTTGAGGGCGAAGCGGCATTCAGAGATTCGTTATGAATAGAAGTGAATACCAGAAAATAATCGATGAAATAATCGGGGAAGCGGCGCTAGTGCTGTTGCAAAAGGCGGGGCCGGTAAATACTCAAGCGCTGATTGATCAGCTTATATGTATGAAAGAGCAGAGCACCGACCACGAACAGCGTGAAGCGATTATCGCCGCTATTACCGATGTGCGTAACAGCATCCTGGCGGGTAAGAAACTGCGGGAAGAGCAACCAAACAGGGACAATGTTCTGCCGCTATTTGGTGATAAGGAACAGTCTGGCAGCAACCGCAAGCATTAAGCGTTTGCCTCGTGTTTAGTGAATTATCATTTGAACGTATCGCTATCAGTACGGGACTGGAATCATGTCGGAAAATCACGACCTCTACTCTGCACTGCCTGACATTGAGTTGGCAGAGCATTTTCGCAATGCAGACAGCAGCCTAAAGCATGAATCGGCAGTATTGGATAGAGTTATTCGCCACGTGCTGGCCACCGAAGGGCGCGTCAGTAATAAATCGATCATTCTCTGCCTGATTATGGCACTGGAATCTGCGGATACCGATGCTGAAGGCGATATCCTGCGTAGAACGCTGGAAATCGTTGTGGGCTATACGCCAGACGATGCCTGATAGTTGATTTTTGCCCCCCCAGCCGTGGGGGGCAATTTAGTGCATCATACCTGCCAGTAACCGCATCGCGGCATCGCACAGGCGCCGCAACTCTTTATCCTTTGTCCCTGACTTCATTACATGAAGCGATAAAGAAATATCATGCGCTTTGAAAACGCGCTCCTCCCTGATGAACTCCGCGACGGCCATACCGATGAGCGCATAAAGGTCCGGTGTTGGACGGTTTTCATCTCTCAACATCACCTCCGATGCTTGTATATATATACAGTCTGGCATAGGGAAATAGACGGCGATACCTTTTTCGTGCGTTGTGTTGAGGGAAGGAATAAATAAGCGAAGCGTTAATTAAGCGATAATGTGTGATAAATGCGCGGGTTAAGCCAAAATAGTAGCGTGAAAAAATTTACTCTTTTTTCAATAGCGCCGCTTTCTGTTTCGCTCTATCAATGTTAAATCTGTGTAACCAGGTGCGAAACTGCTTCAGCTGGGCTTGTGAGGAGCTTTCATTAGAAAGCGTGCAAATATAAAGCTGACTCTGCGTATGATTATTCATACCCAGCGCATAGAATTCACTTTTATTTTCACGGTGTTGCAACTCAATTCCCGTGAAATGCATTTCTTTGCGCAAATGCAGAATAGCTTCGAACTTTTTAAAGTCCATCATCATGCCCTTATTATTCTAAGTTGATAGCAAGAGGAGCTGGCTTCATATAGCGTAAACCTATGCAGAGAGTAAGCCAGCACATGTTGAACTGAGTCGCTTAAATCACGGATAGCCACGTTTCGCGACGGATCGCTTCAGCCATTTACGTTTACTCCCGCTTTGCTTATCCATCGCTAATGCGCTGGCGCTGGCAGGATCAAAAAGTGACAGGCTTTCTATCTGGTGCACCATAATCACTTTACGAAATTCCAGCGCGCTTTTCGGCGTGGAAGAGAAATCAATACTGTGATTGTGGTACCACTTACTGTAGTTATGCTCGATCGCCAGATTCAGCGTACGGGCGTCGCGATAACCGCTGAGCATCGGAATCAACACAATATTTGCCGTGTTGGCATATTCGAACGTAGCGGCATGAATCATACCAATATATATACGCTTTGATTTCAGCGTCACCCAGGCTAATTCACCTTCTTCCATGCACTGCAGTAATAGCTGCTCAATGCCATTAGAGCGCGAAAGTCGCTGATAAAGCTCTTTGCGGCTGCCCGGATTAAGGCGTGCGCTGACAGCCCAGTTAGAGCGATACATACAAAACAGAATGGCGAAGGCCAGCATCAATACGACCGGTGCCTGAATGCCTAAAAAACTCCAGGTCATGAAATCGACATTCCAGTGAACATTCTCCATCGACGACAGCGCAAAAGCGTTGTTCACCCCCGATGCGATAAGCAATATGAGCCAGATTATTCCCGTTGCCAGCACGCCTTGTAGCACAAATATGCAGCCATAAAGTGCAATAAGAAAATAGACATCCCAGCCGAACGAACGCTTAATCTTTAAGCGACTCGACATATCACGACTGGTATACCAGTAGCCGCATACCATCATGACCATAAATATTGCGGTACCCATTTAAATATCCTTCAACGTCATGACATGCTGAGCAAAATCGCGCTGTACTTCAGGGCTCAATGCATTTACCGAGGCGTTACCATCTTCATCGATAATTATTCTGTCGCCTTCCTGTATCGATTCCTGAATATCCTGGCGAGTCATCACTTGCACCAGCGCCTCTGGACTACCGAACATAGACGTTAAAAAACCAAACATAGCGAGGGATCCTTTTATTCATGCCAACACAAACTATGGCACATCCCTCGACAGCTACGCGCTTAAAGGCGGCGTGATGGATGATATCGGTAACTTTCCGGATTAATCTGCCAGCAGGTAATAAAAACGGAGAGGAATAAATAGACAGCAGCCATAATAAATTACAGCTGCTTTTATTTTTGCGATCAGAAAAGCTCAAGATAGAGTGATTTAATCATCTCAACGCTACACTCGCGGGGATTTCCACCGGTGCAAATATCGTCATAGGCGGCCGCGGCCAATGCTGCGGCATCCTCCACCCGCATACCGATATCGCGTAATTTGAGCGGAATACCGATGTCACGATTGAGGCGGGTCACGGCGTCAATCGCCAGCGTACGCGCCTCCGACAAAGAACATTCATAGGCGCCTTTGATACCCAGCGCATGCGCGATATCGCGGTATTTCTCACCGGTATATTCCGCATTGAAAGCCATAATATGCGGAAGCAACACGGCGTTGGCGATACCGTGCGGTGTGCCATAAAAAGCGCCCAGCGGGTGCGCCATGCCGTGTACCAGCCCCAGTCCGACATTGGAAAAGCCCATACCAGCAATGTATTGCCCCAGCGCCATATCGGCCACGCCGGCTGACACACCTTTCACGGAATCACGCAGCGAACGGCCAATAATCTCAATCGCTTTGAGATGGAACATGTCGGTCAGTTCCCAGGCGCCGCGGGTAATAAATCCTTCAATGGCGTGGGTCAGTGCGTCTACGCCGGTTGCCGCTTTCAGGCTGGCTGGCATGCTGGCCATCATGTCGGGATCGATAATAGCGATCGCCGGGATGTCATGCGGATCGTAGCAGACAAATTTGCGTTTCTTCTCTTCATCGGTGATGACGTAATTGATCGTGACTTCTGCAGCCGTGCCGGATGTGGTGGGCACAGCAATAATTGGCACCGAGGGATGGCGCGTGGCGGCACCACCTTCCAGCATGCGCACGTCGGTAAATTCGGGATTAGCAATCATCATACCGATGGCTTTGCAGGTGTCCTGCGGCGAGCCACCGCCCACGGCAATCAGATAATCCGCGCCCGCACGGCGAAATGCAGTGACGCCCGCGTGTACCACCTCTACGGTTGGATTAGGGATCACGCGATCATAAACCTCATAATCCAGGCCGTTTTGCGCCAGCAGGTCGGTAATTCGAGTGGCGACAGAAAACTTGATCAGATCTTTATCCGTGACCACCAGCGCTTTGGTAAAACCGCGCTTGTTAATCTCATCAACAATGGCGTTGATAGCACCCGAACCAAAGTAAGCCGTTTCATTGAGGATCATTCTGTTAATCATGTTAATTACCTTCACGTAGATGCCATATTTGATTTTTTTGATTAAAATCATCAAGATAAAATGATTTAACCCTATTTAGATCTACGGGGTAAAAGGGATGTTTATATTGCGTTTCCTCAATAAAAGCGCTGTTTCCCGCCTGCTGGACTGGCGACGCGCAAGTGAGAGGAAAGTAACGGAGAGTCGAAGAGTGCGCAGGGCGGAAATGGCGAAAGGCTGCCAGCGATGCAGCCAGCGTTGGCGGGGGCGATCAGGAACCTAACCGCATATTCTCGGCGCGTTTTGCGGTGTCATAAACATATTGCAGCATGGGTTCCAAATCGGTATCGGGGCCGGAACTGATAATCTTGCCGCGCAGCCACTCTATTTCGCTGGTGATATCCGGAGGGAAAATGGTGTTGTTCTGCGCATTGCGCAGCCACTTAAGCAGAAAGTTATTCTTACCGCGTACGCCACCCGACTTTTTCGTTTTGGCATTGATTTTCAGCGCAATCAAAATGCAGTAATAGAAGTGAACGCGCTGGCTGTAGTTTTGCGGCATCATTTTCTACCTCCCACCCTGACATGGCCAAAATGTGAAGTTGATCGGTTTTCCATCATCCTGATTCCTGCCTGAAGTCATCTCAATGCGCTGATTTATGCTCTCAAGAGCCGTAACTCCGCACTGTGACCGCGCGGTAGACGCACCATATGACAATCTTTGCCGCCGAATCAAGTCGGCTTAATCTGGGAAATGTTTGCCGGCATGGTGGTGTCCGACGAGGTTGTGGCAGTCAGAAAACTAAGCGAAGCGCCTGAAAAGCCACGGATGCAATTTTTTTCCTGCCTGAAGCTTAAAACGGCCACTTATCCTATAGCGAAGCCGTATGCATCTGGCAATATCGTGATCTACGTCTACACTTAAAGCTGACGATGTTCGCTGTCAGGTTGCCATGTGAGTCCAGATCATGTTTGTTTGTGGGGAGTTAACTATCGAAATACCGTGTTGTCGGCAAAATCTCCTCGCACGCCATTCTGCGGTTTTTAACCGCCTCTCTCATTCAACTTGTCTCCGAACATCCACAGAAGCGAAACCCCAGGATACAGGAGGAGAGTCGTGACCCCCGCGGTTAATCAGAACAACACGTTGCCGTCGTTGAGCGGCGGACTTTATGCCTTCTTTTTTGACGTCGACGGTACGCTGGCGGCGATTCAGTCGCAGCCCGAGTCGGTTTCAATTCCCGCCTCGGTTCGCCAGCACCTGCAACACATTTCCAATCTTAGCCACGGCGCGTTAGCACTGGTCTCTGGACGCCCGATTGCGCAACTGGATGAACTGGTTGCGCCACTTGAAGCGCCAGCGGCCGGCGTGCACGGCGCTGAGCGGCGTGATGCCAGCGGACGCGTCCATCGTCACAGCTTGCCGGGCGATATCGCCCATACCTTGCAAACTGAGCTGCAGCAAACGCTGGATCAATGGCCCGACACCCTGCTGGAAGTCAAGGGTATGGCTTTCGCGCTGCACTATCGCAATGCGCCGCAGTACGAAAACGCCATTATGCAGCTGGCGGAAGATGCCGTTGCACGTTTTCCCGAGCTGGCGCTTCAGCCAGGAAAATGTGTCGTAGAACTGAAACCGCAGGGCATTGATAAAGGTGCCGCGGTGCGTGAGTTTATGCAGGAAGCCCCGTTTATCGGACGTATTCCGGTATTTGTGGGAGACGACCTGACAGATGAAAAAGGATTTCTCGCGGTGAACGCGATGCAGGGGATTTCTGTCAAAGTCGGTGAAGGTGCCAGCCACGCACGCTTTCGTCTGAACAGCGTTGAGGCAGTGTGGCACTGGCTTGAACAACTATTATTACAACTAGAACATGACAATGTTGGTAAGGAGTTTAGGTTATGAGTCGTTTAGTCGTCGTATCTAACCGTATCGCTATTCCCGATGGCAGCAAGGCCAGCGCAGGCGGACTTGCTGTCGGTATTTTGGATGCACTGCAAGATACCGGAGGATTATGGTTTGGCTGGAACGGAGAGATTAGCGAGTTCTCTGGTGAAGATGAGGATGAAGAGCTCACGCAGCTCGAGCATAACGGAATTACCTACGCGTCATTGCCGCTCAATCAGAACGATTACGATCAATATTATCTCCAATTTTCGAATACCGTGATTTGGCCGGCCTTCCACTATCGCCTTGATCTGGTTGAGTATCAACGTGAAGCCTGGGACGGTTACTGCCGGGTTAATACCTTACTGGCGCAGCGCCTAAAACCGCTGCTGCAGCCGGACGATATTTTGTGGATCCACGATTATCATCTGCTGCCGTTTGCTGCCGAGCTACGTAAACTCGGCATTAATAACCGCATTGGCTTCTTCCTGCATATTCCGTTCCCGACGCCAGAGATCTTCAACGCTCTGCCGCCGCATCAGGAGCTGCTGGAGATGATGAGCGATTACGATCTGCTGGGATTCCAGACAGAATCCGATCGCGTTGCGTTCCTCGATAGCCTGAGCCAGCTAACGCAGTTGCAGAATAAAGGTGAGAAAAAGCACCTTGCCTTTGGCAACACCTTTATGACCGAGGTGTATCCCATTGGTATCGAACCGGACACCATTAAAGAGATGGCTGAAGGACCATTGCCACCGAAGATGGCCGCGATGAAACGCGATCTGGGTGATTTGCAAAATATTATTGCCTGCGAGCGTCTGGACTATTCAAAAGGTCTGCCAGAGCGTTTTCTGGCATACGAAGCTTTACTGGCGAATTTCCCGCAGCATCGCGGCAAAGTGCGTTACTCGCAGATTGCGCCAACCTCACGCGGTGATGTGCAGGCGTATCAGGACATTCGTCACCAGCTGGAAACCGAAGCGGGGCGCATTAACGGTAAATACGGCACCTTGGGCTGGACGCCGCTTTATTATCTCAACCAGCACTTCGATCGCCGCCTGTTAATGAAGATCTTCCGCCTGACCAACGTTGGCTTGATAACGCCATTACGTGATGGGATGAATTTGGTGGCGAAGGAGTATGTTGCGGCGCAGGACCCCGATAACCCAGGCGTACTGGTGCTGTCGCGCTTTGCCGGTGCGGCGCAGGAGCTGACGTCCGCGCTGATCGTTAACCCTTACGATCGTGATGACGTAGCGGCCGCGCTGGATCGCGCCTTGACCATGCCGCGTACCGAGCGTATTTCGCGCTACAACGACATGATGGCTGTGTTGCGCAAACAGGACATTTCACATTGGCGTGAAAGCTTCCTGAAAGATCTGAATACCTTGCCGGTGCGTAGTGAAGATCACGGTACGGTAAATAAAGTCGCTACCTTTCCCAAATTAGCGTAAGACAGACCCTTTGGTCATGTAGGGCCGCCAACAATGGTGTAATGCTCGTCAGTTAAGCATGAATCGGTCACCATTAATGGTGACCCTACGTGGATATCGCCGGGTTTTCGTAGGGTGCGCATTCATGCGCACCTGCATAAACAGGCATTTTTTTGCTTAAGTGAGCGGCATTACGCCAACAATGGTGGCTCTACACGCATCGCATACTCCACAAACCACTAGCTCTCCATTTGCAGCCTGCCACTTTATTAGCCTGAATCGTGTCCTGCTGCCCGCTGTACTGCAAAGCGTTTTCACGCGCCACCATAACCTGACGAAATCGATTTCATTTCTTAATGCCGTAATGGGCTGACACATCAGAAAAAAAGCACATTTTGGTTAAAAAGCAGGCAGTCAAACGGCAAAAAGCGCTTTTTTTTGTCGCAACCCTAAAGATTCGTCGTGGCACGCCGATAGTTATCGTGAGATAAACCGCAAATCCGCTGATTCATTCATTTCTCTAATGTAACGCTCTGTTACATACCCTGTCGTACGCTAAACACTCCCTACGATCTACTGACAGTTCCCTGGCGCAGCGCGCCCAGTCTTCACGCTTCGCTTGCGGCATAGTAATGGTGCTTGCAGGCAATATTCCCTGTAAGTGATTAATTTAGAAGCGAATAATTTCGCTCTGTTTCGGAGTATTATCCTGCATATAACGGCTATTGTAGCGGGATATAGCACTAATAGTGCAGATGGGCAGATAACTGATCGTGTGGTAATGGCAATCTCCGGCAGAGACTAAAACCGGTGTTGCGTCGATGAAATATTAAGGAAACAATTCGAATTCGTACAAAAAACGCACAACATAAAAGCGATGCTGAAGGTTTCAGAAAAAAATTTGCCTTAAAAGTGTGACACAGATCACACTTTATCTAAAATTTCGCGCCACTCACGTTGTATGTCGAAATCAGACGATATAGATTTGCCTTGTTTTCGGAATAGTCTTAAAAAACTGTAAGCAGACGTCACGGAAGATGGTTACAACTCAAGCAAAGAATGGCCTGGAGTTTTGATTACTACTGATCAGCGTCCTGACAGGAAATGAAACGGTCAGGAACGCGTTGGCTCAAGCCTGATTATTTTTTTGCCATCTTTAGATTTACCAACCAGCAGCCCGAACCATAGAACATTTAATTCTGTGGCCGTATATGTGTCGCGTCTATCAGGATGGAAAAAAATGGGTACATCAGAATTACTAAAACATATATATGACATCAATTTGTCATATTTGCTTCTTGCTCAGCGTTTAATTAACCAGGAAAAAGCTTCAGCAATGTTTCGTTTAGGCATCGATGAATCGATGGCGGATGCATTGTCACAATTAACTTTACCTGAGATGGTAAAATTAGCGGAAACCAATCAACTGGTTTGCCAGTTCCGCTTTACCGATCACAACCATATTAATCGTCTGACCCAAGAGTCACGCGTGGATGACTTGCAGCAAATCCACACCGGTATTTTATTATCCAGCCGCTTACTGCGTAACGCGTCGAAAGATGACGTTTCTGCGAAGAAGAGGGCAGTTTAATGAGTGAAAAAAGTATTGTTCAGGAAGCGCGCGATATTCAGCTGGCAATGGAGCTGATTACATTGGGCGCGCGTCTGCAAATGCTCGAGAGCGAAACGCAATTGAGCCGCGGACGCCTGATTAAATTGTACAAAGAATTACGCGGTGCACCCCCACCGAAAGGCATGCTGCCATTCTCAACCGATTGGTTCATGACCTGGGAACAAAATATCCACTCCTCTATGTTCTGTAACGCCTGGCAGTTCCTGTTAAAAACCGGATTAAGCAGCGGCGTTGAAGCGGTGATCAAAGCGTATCGTTTATACCTTGAGCAGTGTCCGCAATCGGACGAGGGCCCGCTGTTGGCGCTGACGCGCGCATGGACCCTGGTGCGATTCGTTGAAAGCGGCATGCTGGAACTTTCTGACTGTAAGTGCTGCGGTGGAAGCTTTATCAACCACGCACACCAGCCAGTCGGCAGCTTTGTCTGCAGCCTGTGCCAGCCGCCATCACGTGCCGTAAAAAGACGTAAACTTTCTGCAGATTCTGCCGATACCTTTCCACAACTGCTGGATGAACAGGTTAAACGCGCCGTTTAAGTTTGTTCGCATCGTGGAAAACATCCAGCAGCGGTTAATACCGCTGCTTTTTTTTTGCCTGCGATTAGCGAATAACACCTGCGGCTCTCTGGCTTAACTTCCATCAACACGTTACGGACGTAAGGATTTTTTGTGCTGATTATTCTGGGTTATATCGTGGTCGTCGGCTCCGTGTTGGGCGGCTACATGATGGTCGGTGGACATTTAGGTGCGCTTTATCAACCGTCGGAGCTGCTGATTATCGGCGGGGCCGGTATTGGTGCCTTTTTAGTCGGCAATAATGGCAAGTCGATCAAGAAGACATTAAAAGCGTTGCCATTGTTAATGCGCGGCTCGAAATATAACAAAGCCGTATACATGGATTTAATGGCGCTGCTTTATCGACTGATGGCGAAATCACGCCAGCAGGGCATGCTGTCATTAGAACGCGATATTGAAGACCCGAACCAGAGTGAAATTTTTGCTAACTATCCACGTATTTTGTCCGATAAACAGTTGGTGGACTTTATTACCGACTATTTACGTTTAATGGTTAGTGGAAATATGAATGCATTCGAAATCGAAGCCCTGATGGATGAAGAAATCGAAACTTACGAACACGAGTGTGAAGTACCAGCGCAAAGTATATCTGCAGTGGGTGATGGCTTACCGGCTTTCGGCATCGTGGCGGCGGTAATGGGCGTGGTTCACGCGCTGGCCTCGGCCGATCGTCCTGCGGCAGAGTTAGGGGCATTAGTGGCCCATGCGATGGTCGGTACTTTCCTCGGCATCCTGCTCGCCTACGGCTTTATCTCGCCGCTGGCATCCGTGCTGCGTCAGAAATGTGCCGAAACCACCAAGATGATGCAGTGCGTGAAAGTGACATTGCTCTCCAGCCTGAACGGCTACGCGCCGCAGATTGCGGTCGAGTTTGGTCGCAAAACGTTGTATTCCGCCGAGCGCCCGTCGTTTACCGAACTGGAAGAGCATGTGCGTAACGCGAAGAACCCGGCGAAACAAACTTCGGATGAGAATTCATGAAAGCTGGCAATCGCCCCATTGTGCTGGTTAAAAAGCGCAAACATAAAGGTCACCATGGCAGCCACGGTTCGTGGAAGATTGCCTATGCCGACTTTATGACGGCGATGATGGCGTTCTTTATGGTGATGTGGCTGCTCTCCATCTCCAGCCCCAAAGAGTTGGTACAAATTGCGGAATACTTCAAAACCCCGCTGCGGGTGGCATTAACCGGCGGCCAGCGCAGCAGCGACAGTGAAAGCCCGATCCCTGGCGGCGGTGACGATCCCACGCAGCAGAAGGGAGAAGTGAAGAAAATCGTTGATATGGATGCGCAGAAAAAAAAGCTGGAAGAGATTCGCCTGAATCGTCTGCGTGAAAAACTCGACCAGCTGATTGAAGCCGATCCGCGCCTGAAAGCACTGCGCCCGCACCTGATCATTAATATGGTGCAGGAGGGGCTGCGTATTCAGATTATCGATAGTCAGAATCGCCCGATGTTTAAAACCGGCAGTGCGGAAGTTGAGCCTTACATGCGCGATATTCTGCGCACCATCGCTCCGGTACTGAACGATATTCCCAACAAAATTAGCCTGTCAGGCCACACCGATGATATCCAGTATGCCAACGGCGATCGTGGCTACAGCAACTGGGAACTGTCGGCAGATCGTGCCAATGCCTCACGTCGTGAGTTGATGGTCGGTGGGTTGGACGGCAGCAAAATGCTGCGTGTGGTCGGTATGGCCGACACCATGAAGCTGAAAAACCGTGGTGCTAATGATGCAGTCAACCGCCGCATTAGCCTGCTGGTGTTGAATCACGACACCGAAGCGGCGATTGAAAAAGAGAATGCCGAGAGCGATGCCGTACAGGTGAGCGACCCGGCGCAAATTATTCCCGACATTACCGCACCGGCTGTACCGGCTGCGCCGACTGCTCCGACAGGTTCCACTGCGACACCGGCTGCGCCGGCTGCGACAGCGACACCTGCGGCAGTGGCCACTCCGGCGGCTGGCGCGGTGACACCAGACCAACCCTCACAGCCGAGGTGATCCCGTGAGCATGGACATCAGCGATTTTTACCAGACGTTTTTTGATGAAGCCGATGAGCTGTTAGCGGATATGGAGCAACACCTGTTGGGACTCGATCCCCAGGAGCCCGATTCCGAGCAGTTGAATGCCATTTTCCGCGCCGCCCACTCCATCAAAGGGGGCGCCGGTACGTTTGGCTTTACGGTTTTACAGGAAACCACCCACATCCTGGAAAACATTCTGGATGGTGCGCGCCGCGGCGAGATGCAGCTCAGCACCGATATCATCAACCTGTTTTTGGAAACCAAAGATATTATGCAAGAACAGCTCGATGCCTATAAAACGGCGCAGGAGCCGAATGCAGAAAGTTTTAAATACATCTGCGAAGCGCTGCGCCAACTGGCCCTGGAAGCAAAAGGCATCGCGCCTGAAGCGGCAAACGTCGCCGAGGTGGTGGCCATCGCTGCGCCGGCTGCCACCTCAGGCCTGCGCCTGCAGCTGGTTGATCTGAAAGAAAAAGAACCGGAGCTAATGCTGGAAGAGCTCGGCAACCTTGGCACGGTCAGCAATGTGATAAAGAGCGCGAATTCACTCGAGGTCACGATTGATGGCGTGGGCCAGGATGACATCGTCGCCGTGCTCTGTTTTGTGCTGGAAGAAGCACAAATCCTCTTCCCGCAAGAGCGCGCCCCCGCTGCTGCCGAGACGCCAATGGCCGACGCGGTGGTCGCGGAACCGGCACCGGTACAAACTGCCACCGTGACCGAGATTACCCCCGCCGCGAAACGCGAGCCTAAGCGTGCAGCGGCACCGGCGAAAGTGAGCGAATCCAGCAGCATTCGCGTGGCGGTGGAAAAAGTTGACCAGCTGATTAACCTGGTGGGCGAACTGGTGATCACCCAATCGATGCTGGCGCAGCGTTCTGGCGCGCTGGATCCGGTGGCACACGGTGACCTGCTGAATAGCATGGGACAGCTGGAACGCAACGCCCGCGATTTGCAGGAATCGGTGATGTCGATTCGTATGATGCCGATGGAGTATGTCTTCAGCCGCTTCCCACGGCTGGTACGCGATTTGGCCAGCAAGCTGGGCAAAGAAGTGGAGCTCACGCTACTCGGCAGCTCGACTGAACTGGATAAGAGTTTGATCGAACGCATCATCGATCCGTTAACGCACCTGGTGCGAAACAGCCTCGATCACGGCATCGAAACCCCGGAGAAACGCCTCGCGGCCAGCAAAACCGCGGTCGGTAATCTCACGCTGTCTGCGGAACATCAGGGCGGCAATATCTGCATCGAAGTGATCGATGACGGTGCCGGTCTCAACCGCGAACGCATCCTGGCCAAAGCGCTCTCATCCGGCTTGCCGGTCAGCGAAAGCATGAGCGATGAAGAAGTTGGCATGTTGATCTTCGCCCCTGGCTTCTCCACCGCCGAGCAGGTTACCGACGTGTCAGGCCGTGGCGTGGGCATGGACGTGGTGAAACGAAATATTCAGGAGATGGGCGGCCACGTCGAAATTTCCTCGAAGCAGGGTAAAGGCACTACCATTCGCATTCTGCTGCCACTGACGCTGGCGATCCTTGATGGCATGTCGGTGCGCGTGGCGAATGAAGTGTTCATTCTGCCGCTCAACGCGGTGATGGAATCGCTGCAGCCAACCGCCGAAGAGTTGAAACCGCTGGCCGGCGGCGAGCGCGTGCTGGAAGTGCGTGGCGAATATCTGCCGCTGGTGGAGCTGTGGAATGTGTTTGAGGTAGAGAACGCCAAAACAGACGCCACGCAAGGCATCGTGGTGATCCTGCAAAGCGCAGGCCGTCGCTACGCACTGCTGGTCGATCAGCTGATTGGGCAGCATCAGGTGGTAGTGAAGAACCTTGAAAGCAACTATCGCAAAGTGCCGGGCATCTCAGCCGCCACCATTCTTGGCGATGGTAGCGTGGCGCTGATTGTGGATGTCTCAGCACTGCAATCGTTGAACCGTGAAAAACGTGTGGCCGGTGCCGCAGCGTAATAGATAACCAAAGGGTAAAAAAATGACTGACATGGCAACCGTGACCAAAATCGCTGGCGAAACCGTTGGCCAGGAATTCTTAGTTTTCACTCTGGGTGACGAAGAGTACGGCATCGACATTCTGAAAGTGCAGGAGATCCGCGGCTACGATCAGGTCACCCGCATCGCCAATACGCCAGAGTTCATCAAAGGCGTCACCAATTTGCGCGGCGTGATCGTGCCAATTATCGACCTGCGAGTGAAATTCTCGCAGCCGGATGTGGAATATAACGAAAATACCGTGGTTATCGTGCTGAATCTGGTTCAGCGCGTGGTGGGTATTGTGGTTGACGGCGTTTCGGATGTGCTGTCGCTGACGCAAGAGCAGATTCGCCCGGCACCGGAATTTGCTGTCACCATGTCTACCGAATACCTCACCGGCCTTGGCGCGTTGGGTGAACGCATGCTGATTCTGGTCGACATCGAAAAGCTGCTGAGCAGCGAAGAGATGGCGCTGGTGGACAACCTGCGCTCCGCGTAAGAAACCAACGGGTCGCTGCGGCGGCCCGTTATCATCACGTCTATGAACTAATTCTTTGTTAGTAAACAAGAAAACAGTAAAATACCCGCGTTTTTCCTCAATATTCCAGCCGCTCAGTCGATAACTGCTCTGTACGATTTTTCTTCATTTTCCAGGGCAAGCTATGTTTACGAAAATCCGCGTTGTGACCAGTTTATTGCTGGTGTTGTTGGTATTTGGTTTTCTGCAGTTGTCGTCCGGCTCGCTGTTTTTCAAAGCGCTGAGCGATGACAAAAACAGTTTTAACGTTTCACAGCTGGCGAGCAAAAATATCGCCGCCATCAACGATGCCTTCATGAGTCTGAATCAAAGCCGCGTGGTATTAACCCGCATCCAGCTCCGCATGGCAACCAGCAAGCTCAGCGGCAGTGAAGCGGATGTGGCGGGCTTGTATGAAGACAGCAAAGCCTTCCAAAAAGATGCGGCGGATAACTACCAGCTGTTTAAAGCCACGCCGGATACGCCGGGACAGGATGCTGCGCTGAATCAGCGGGTTGATGATACCTATTCAGCTTACGCGCGCGCGCTGGCTCAGATGCAGGATGCGCTGGTGGCAAAAGATTTGGTGCAGGCCGGCAAGGTCCCGGTGGCGCCAAGCCAGAGTGCATTCCTGAAAGAGTACCGCCAGTGGCGTGCCGACCAGGACCGTTTAACGGCGGCGGGCGCGGCGGCCAACAGCCTGGCGTATCAGCACATGATATGGCTGCTGAGCGCGGTCATGGCGCTGGTGGTGGCCGTGATTGTGCTGTGCTGGTTTGGCATGCGCAAAATCCTGATTACCCCGCTCAACGGGAATATTCAACACATCCAGCATATCGCGCAGGGCGATCTCACCCAGCACATCGTTGTGACGGGACGTAATGAGATGAGCCAGCTGGCGGCCAGCCTGCATGATATGCAGCAGTCGCTGGTGCGTACGGTGAGTGATGTGCGCGACGGTTCGGATGCCATTTTTACCGGAGCCAGTGAGATTTCCGCCGGTAATAACGATCTCTCGGCGCGTACTGAAGAGCAGGCTGCCTCACTGGAGCAGACCGCGGCCAGCATGGAACAACTAACCGCAACGGTAAAACAGAACGCGGAAAATGCGCGTCAGGCGTCGCAGCTGGCGTTGAGCGCGTCAGAAACCGCCCAGAAGGGGGGCGATGTGGTGCAGGGCGTGGTGCGTACCATGAGCGACATCGCCGGTAGTTCGAGGAAAATTGCCGATATCACCAGCGTGATTGACGGCATCGCTTTCCAGACCAATATTCTGGCACTGAACGCTGCGGTAGAAGCTGCGCGTGCCGGGGAACAAGGGCGCGGATTTGCGGTCGTCGCGGGTGAGGTGCGTAATCTGGCGCAGCGTAGCGCTCAGGCGGCGAAAGAGATTAAAGCCTTGATTGAGGACTCGGTGAACCGCGTCAATTCAGGTTCGAAGCTGGTGGGCACCGCCGGTGAAACCATGAGCGATATCGTCAATGCGGTCACACGCGTCACCGATATCATGGGAGAAATTGCGTCGGCGTCAGATGAGCAGAGCCGCGGCATCGATCAGGTCGGCCAGGCCGTGACGGAGATGGATCGCGTCACGCAGCAGAACGCCTCGCTGGTGGAAGAGTCTGCCGCAGCGGCGGCCTCGCTGGAAGAGCAGGCGAGCCGCTTGAGCCAGTCGGTGGCGGTGTTCCGCGTGCCGCGTGCTGCATCTTCGCCGCCGCAGGCAACAGCGGGTATGCGTCACCCGCAGATTGCGCCGCCAACCCTGAGCGCACCGCGTAAAGCGGTGATCGCCGCGGCAGGCGACAGTAACTGGGAAACGTTTTAATTCGCTGAAAGTCCGGTCAGCATCAATGCCGACCGGACACGATTGACCCGTAGGGTCGCCATTCATGGCGACCAGAACAACCCTGAAAATGCGCCTTTATCGCTCACCCGATAAAGGCGCATTTTTTTTAGTGTTAATTTCTTTAGTTATAAAACACTGCAATCACACTAAAACACAGAATTTTAATTCGTAAAGTCGCATGGGCACCCTGAAAAATTCAGGTTGCCGGTCGATAACTGGGGGAGCCGAAACACATTTCTGGAGACCCCATGTTAAAACGAATCAATGTTGTGACCAGTTTAATCGTCGTATTGCTGGTTTTTGGTGCTTTGCAGTTATTTTCTGGCGGGCTGTTCTGGTCCGCATTACAAAAGGATAAAGAGGCATTTGCCGTTGCGCAGATCTCAAGCAACAACGTGGCAGCGATGTCCGATGCCTGGATCGAACTGAATCAAACGCGCACGGTACTGAATCGCGCCATGTTGCGTATGCAAGGCACCATGGCCGCGCAGGCTAACGGCGGTCAGCTCGGCGCGCTGATTGCGCAAACCGAAAAACAGCTCGATGTCGCCGCGGGCCATTATCAGCGTTATGCCAGTTTGCCCGCCACGCCGGGCTTGCCGCAGGCGCTGCGCGATAAGTTAGAAGCCAACTACGCTGCGTTTAACGACGGGCTGAAAGCGATGCTGGAACGCCTGAAGGCGAACGATCTACAAGGCATGTTTGCGCAAAATATCGAAACCAAACAGGTGGCAATGAAAGCCACCTACGAAGAGTGGCGCAGCGCGCAAAGTGAGCTGGCAGCGGAAGGCGTGGCGCAAAATCAGCGTGCTTTCCAGACCATGATGTGGCTATTGGCGGCGGTTGCGCTGGTTGTCGTGGTGGTCATTATCGGCTGCTGGTTTGGCCTGCGCAGCGTGCTGATCCAGCCGCTGCATCAATTACTGGGACATATTCGTCATATCGCGGCGGGCGATCTTACCCAAACCATTGCGGTGGAAGGACGTAACGAAATGAGCCAGCTGGCGAGCAGCCTGCATGAGATGCAGCAGTCGCTGGTTAGCACCGTAAGCAATGTGCGTGATGGTTCCGACGCCATTTTCACGGGCGCCAGCGAAATTTCTGCCGGGAACAACGATCTATCGGCGCGTACCGAAGAGCAAGCCGCGTCGCTGGAGCAAACGGCCGCCAGCATGGAACAGCTGACTGCCACGGTGAAACAGAACGCCGAGAATGCGCGTCAGGCATCACAGCTGGCGCTAAGCGCTTCTGATACCGCGCGCAAAGGCGGAGAAGTGGTGGATGGCGTTGTCCGTACCATGCATGACATTGCCGGTAGCTCGAAGAAAATCGCCGATATTATCAGTGTGATCGATGGCATTGCCTTCCAGACCAATATCCTGGCACTGAACGCGGCAGTGGAAGCGGCGCGTGCCGGTGAGCAGGGCCGTGGCTTTGCGGTGGTGGCCGGTGAAGTGCGTAACCTCGCACAGCGCAGCGCCCAGGCGGCGAAAGAGATCAAAGGGCTGATTGAAGATTCAGTTAATCGCGTGAATAACGGCTCTCAGCTGGTAGGCACCGCTGGTGAAACCATGAATGATATCGTCGGCGCGGTGACGCGTGTCACCGATATCATGGGTGAAATTGCCTCGGCTTCCGATGAGCAGAGCCGTGGCATCGACCAGGTAGGGCAAGCGGTAACCGAGATGGATCGCGTTACGCAGCAGAATGCCTCACTGGTGGAAGAGTCCGCCGCCGCCGCCGCTTCGCTGGAAGAGCAGGCCAGCCGTCTCAGCCAGTCGGTGTCGGTGTTCCGCATTCCGCGTGCATCGCAGGCTCAGCCGGTCAAAACTCCCCTCGCGCGTCAGGTCATCAACGCGCCGCGCAAAGTGGTTGCCGCGCCGGTCAGCGACGGTAACTGGGAAACGTTTTAACGCTGAGTAGCAGGTCGGCATACATGCCGACCCTACGAAATCGGTACTTCAGCCGCAGGGTCGCCATTGATGGCGACCTCCTTCCTCTTTCCCTCCACGAACACACATAAAGATCCCCTCGCATACGCCGATAACAGGAGCGTTCCGCCAACCAATGAGGTGTTTATGTTTAGTCGTATTCGTGTTGTTTCCGGTCTGCTGTTTGTGCTGGCGCTGTTTGCCTTACTGCAGCTGTTTTCGGGGGGAGTGTTCTATTCCACGGTGAAAGCCGATAAAGATAATTTTGCCTATAACCAGCGTCTCAGCACGCTGCAGCGGGCGATGGGCACCTCATGGGTATCGCTGGTGCAGGCGCGTAATACGCTAAACCGTGCGGGGATCCGCTATCTGCTGGACAGCCAGCAGGCAGGATCGGGCGCTACCGTAAAAGATCTGGTGGCGCTGGCAAGTGAGGAGTTGAAAAACGCGGATGCGGGGTTCGCCGAATTTAACGCCAATTTGTCCGAAAAGGGCAAAACGGCGGAAAACGTGCTGACGCTGCAGGCCAACTACAACGCCTATCGTGGGGCGCTGAGCGAGCTGATCGATTTCCTGGGAAGCGGGAATTTCAAAGGATTTGTCGATCAGCCGACGCAAGGATTCCAGGACAAATTTGCTAAAGATTACAACGCGTGGATGGCCTACAACATCGTGCTGGCCAATAAAGGGGTGGAGTCCAATAACGCGGCCTACAGCCAATCCATCATGCTGGTGGTTGGCACGTTGCTGGTGACCTTGCTGGTGATTGCGTTGGTATGGAGCGGTATGCGCAGCGTGCTGATCCGTCCGCTGAAGCAGAGCATCGAGCATATCCGTCATATCGCCCGCGGTGACTTGACGCAGCAGGTGGAAATCAACGTGCGCAATGAGATGGGCGAGTTGCTCACTTCGCTGCAAGAGATGCAGCAAGCGCTGGCGAGTACGGTGCGTACCGTACGTGATGGCTCCGATGCCATTTATACCGGTGCCAGCGAAATCGCCATGGGCAATAACGATCTCTCCTCGCGTACCGAGCAGCAGGCGGCCTCGCTGGAAGAGACAGCGGCCAGCATGGAGCAGCTTACCGCCACGGTGAAACAGAACGCGGAAAACGCCCGCCAGGCATCGAAGCTGGCGCTAACCGCCTCAGAAACTGCGCAGCAGGGCGGCAAAGTGGTGGATGGCGTGGTTACTACCATGAAAGAGATTACCGGCAGTTCGAAGAAAATCGCTGACATCATTAGCGTGATTGATGGCATCGCCTTCCAGACCAACATCCTCGCACTGAACGCAGCGGTTGAAGCCGCGCGCGCCGGTGAGCAGGGCCGTGGTTTTGCTGTGGTGGCGGGTGAAGTGCGCAGCCTGGCACAGCGCAGTGCGCAAGCGGCCAAAGAGATTAAAGCCTTGATTGAAGACTCGGTTAGCCGCGTCAACACCGGCTCAGTGCTGGTAGAGAGCGCTGGCGAAACCATGACGCATATCGTGAATGCGGTCACGCGCGTCACCGACATCATGGGCGAAATCGCCTCGGCGTCGGACGAGCAGAGTCGTGGTATCGATCAGGTTGGACTGGCGGTGAATGAGATGGATCGCGTCACGCAGCAGAACGCCGCGTTGGTTGAGGAGTCTGCCACTGCCGCCGCCGCGCTGGAAGATCAGGCAAGTCGACTGAAACAGTCGGTTGCGGTGTTCAATATTGGTAAAGAATTTGTCGTTCAGGCCGTTAACGTATCTACAGCGGCAAAAAATTTGCGTTCGGTAGCGCCAAAAACACTGGCACAACCCGCAGGCGCACGTAGCTCTGACGATAACTGGGAAACCTTTTAACCCTTGTGGCCGCCGCAGGGCGGCCCCTAAGCATGGCGCGACTGGCAGCACAGTAGCAACCGCAGTATCACAATTTAATCAGTTTGTTGCCGGGTGACCTGAAATGAAGAAATCGACGTTATTGGATCAAAGTGAAGCGACAACGCTGCTCTCGCAAATGGTGCAGCGTTTACCGCTCTCGGATACTCATTTTCGTCGTATTAGCCAGCTGATCTATCAGCGAGCGGGCATTGTGCTGGCCGACCATAAGCGCGAGATGGTTTACAACCGTTTAGTGCGTCGCCTGCGTATGCTGAATATTGATGACTTTGGCCGCTATCTGGCGCTGCTGGAACAGGACCAAAACAGTGCGGAGTGGCAGGCATTTATCAATGCGCTGACCACCAACCTGACCTCCTTCTTCCGCGAGGCGCACCACTTTCCGATCCTCGCGGAACATGCGCGCAAGCGTACGGGTAATTACAGCGTCTGGAGCACGGCCGCCTCAACGGGCGAAGAGCCATACTCCATTGCCATGACGCTGGCAGAAACGCTGGGCACCGGCCCGGGCAAGTTCCAGGTGCATGCCAGCGATATCGATACGCAGGTGTTAGAAAAAGCCGTTGCCGGCGTCTATCGCCAGGAAGAGCTGCGCACCTTGTCGCAGTCGCAGCTGCAGCGCTTTTTCCTGCGCGGTACCGGTCCGCACGAAGGCATGGTGCGCGTGCGTCCTGACCTCGCCAACATGGTGAACTATACGCAACTGAATTTACTGGCTCATGACTGGGCGTTGCCCGGTCCGTTCGACGCCATTTTTTGTCGCAACGTTATGATTTACTTCGATAAAGAGACGCAGGAACAGATTCTGCGCCGTTTCGTGCCCCTGCTGAAACCCGGCGGCCTGTTGTTTGCTGGGCATTCAGAGAACTTTAGTCAGATCAGCAAAGAGTTCTGGCTGCGTGGACAGACAGTCTATGGACTGAGCAAGGAAAGACGATGAGCAAAATCACCGTGATGTGCGTGGATGACTCTGCGCTAATGCGTCAGCTGATGACGGAAATCATCAACAGCCATCCCGATATGGAGATGGTCGCGAGTGCGCCAGATCCGCTGGTGGCACGGGATTTAATCAAACAATACAACCCACAGGTGTTAACGCTGGATGTGGAAATGCCGCGCATGGATGGTCTCGACTTCCTTGAGAAGCTGATGCGCCTGCGTCCGATGCCGGTGGTGATGGTCTCTTCACTGACCGGCAAAGGCTCTGAAGTGACGCTGCGCGCGCTGGAGTTAGGCGCGGTGGATTTCGTCACCAAACCGCAGCTCGGCATCCGCGAAGGCATGCTGGCCTATAGCCAGATGATTGCCGATAAGATTCGCGCCGCAGCGCGCGCCAAACTGCATGCGCGTGCGGCCTCGCCGATGCCGGTGACGCTTAAGGCCGGTCCACTGCTGAGTAGCGAAAAGCTGATTGCCATCGGCTCTTCCACCGGCGGCACCGAGGCGATTCGCCACGTACTCCAGCCGCTGCCGGCCACCAGCCCGGCACTGCTGATTACGCAACATATGCCGCCAGGGTTTACCCGCTCGTTTGCCGAGCGGCTGAACAAGCTGTGCCAGATCACCGTGAAAGAAGCGGAGGATGGCGAGCGTATTTTGCCGGGCCATGCCTATATCGCGCCGGGCGCAATGCACATGGAACTGGGGCGCAGTGGCGCCAACTATGTGGTGAAACTGAATGACGGTCCGCCGGTGAACCGACACAAGCCCTCGGTGGATGTGTTGTTCCGTTCGGTGGCGATCCATGCAGGACGAAATGCGGTTGGGGTGATCCTGACGGGGATGGGGAATGACGGCGCGGCCGGGATGCTGGAAATGCATCGCGCGGGTGCCTGGACCATCGCCCAGGATGAAGCCAGCTGCGTGGTATTTGGCATGCCGCGCGAAGCGATAGCGATGGGCGGCACCAGTGAAGTGGTCGATTTAGGCCACATCAGTCAGCACATGCTGGCGAAAATTAGCGCCGGACAGGCATTGCGAATTTAACGAGCCCGTCCTGCTGGACGAGACAACACAGGAGTAGATATGGCTGATAAAAATATGCGCTTTTTGGTGGTGGATGACTTCAATACGATGCGTCGTATCGTCCGTAACCTGCTAAAAGAGCTGGGATTCAATAACGTCGAAGAAGCAGAAGACGGCGTGGATGCGCTGACCAAACTGCGTGCTGGCGGCTTTGATTTCGTGGTCTCTGATTGGAACATGCCCAACATGGACGGTCTGGAACTGCTGCAGACCATTCGTGCAGATGCCGCGCTGAGTAAACTGCCGGTGCTGATGGTGACTGCCGAAGCGAAGAAAGAAAACATCATCGCGGCAGCACAGGCGGGTGCCAGTGGCTACGTAGTGAAACCGTTCACTGCCGCCACGCTGGAAGAGAAGTTAGGCAAAATATTCGAAAAACTGGGTATGTAAGGAGATGTGATGAGCGACCTTCCGAAATCAACCGAAGAAGCCTCGGCACACGACATTATTACCCGCATCGGCTCACTGACGCGCATGCTGCGTGACAGTCTGCGTGAGCTCGGGTTAGACCAGGCGATTGCTGAAGCGGCGGAAGCGATTCCTGATGCGCGCGATCGTCTGGACTATGTTGTGCAAATGACGGCGCAGGCGGCTGAACGTGCGTTGAACTGCGTTGAAGCCGCGCAGCCACACCAGGACCAAATGGAAGCCAACGCCAACCAGCTGAAAGGCCGCTGGGACGCGTGGTTTGAAAATCCGATTGAACTGACCGATGCGCGCGAGTTGGTTTCGGATACGCGCCAGTTCCTGACTGACGTTCCGGGACACACGTCGTATACCAATAAGCAGTTGCTCGAAATCATGATGGCACAGGATTTCCAGGACCTTACCGGTCAGGTGATCAAGCGCATGATGGATGTGATTCAGGAGATCGAACGTCAACTGCTGATGGTGCTGCTGGAAAACATGCCAGAAGCGAACGCGGCGGCCCGTAAAGAGGGCAATAGCCTGCTGAACGGTCCGCAGATCCATGCCAATGCACCCGGCGTGGTGGCGAACCAGGATCAGGTTGATGACCTGCTGGATAGCTTAGGGTTTTAATTTTTCCGCGAGCGGTCGGCATAAATGCCGGCCCTACAAAACTGCGTAGGGTGGGCATTTATGCCCACCTGGTCAACGCGTGCCGTAACATCACGATGCCGCACGTTTTCTTAACCCTTCCGCTCAGCAAAATCGTTGTCCCCGGCTCGTCATTGTCCTAATCCGCACCCGACATCCCCGGCACTTAGCGCAGAATGTGCTAGGGTAGACAGATGCAATTTTGTGATCTACCTCTAATTATGAGCTGAGCCGAACCCTATTTTTGACTATGTTATCTACTTTGCTATCACTCAAAAGCGTGCGTTACGTTTCTGGCATATCCTTACTGGCCGCTGCCACGCCCGCTCTGGCGCTGATTACCGATACTAAACTCTCGGATACGCCGTTTAGCGATCCCACACGTTTCCAGAAAATGGCCGATGCGTTGCCAGCATTGGGCTATCAGGATGAAACGGCGGCATTCGATAAAAAACTGGCGACCATCGCGAAAAGTATTGGCGAAGCCAGCCAGAACAGCAGTGATGATAATGCCCTGAGCCAGCAAGCCAGCCTCTGGGCTTTTAATCATTTCCGCGATGAGGTGGGAAGTCGGCTGGTGGATGAAGGGCAGTCGCTGCTGTCACCTTATGGCAGAGCGCAGATCGACTTTAACGTCGATATCGACGGAAACTTCAACGGTAGCGGCGCCTCACTGCTGACACCCTGGGCCGATAACTACCGTTATCTGACGTTCAGCCAGGTGGGGTTTCATCAGACCGATGATGGATTGGTGGGCAACGTTGGCCTTGGCCAGCGCTGGGTCGCGGGTAAATGGTTGCTGGGTTATAACGGTTTTGTCGATCGCATGTTCAATAGCGGGCAGCAACGTGCCTCGCTGGGAACGGAAGCGTGGGGCGATTATCTGCGTTTTTCCGCCAATTATTACACCCCGCTGTCAGGGTGGCAGGATCGCGATCCCTTCCAGCAGCAGCGTCTGGCGCGTGGCTATGACTTCACCACGCAGGGCTATTTGCCTCAGTATCGTCAGTTAGGCGCATCGGTCAGCTGGCAGCAATATCTGGGGGATGACGTTGATCTCTTTAGTTCCGGTAACCGCTACCATAATCCTTCAGCGCTCACGTTTGGTGTGACCTATACGCCGGTGCCGCTGGTCACGCTGTCGGCCAGCCATAAAACCAGTGATACCGGTGAAAGCCAGGATCAGCTGGGCTTACGCCTCAACTACCGTTTTGGTGTGGCGCTGAGCCAGCAGTTGAGCCCCAATAACGTTGCGGAAGCACACTCGCTGCGCGGCAGCCGCTACGATAATGTCACGCGTTCCACCACGCCGGTGCTGGAGTTCCGTCAGCGCAAAACGCTATCGGTATTTCTCGCTACGCCGCCGTGGCAGCTGAATGGCGGGGAAAGTTTGCCGCTTAAATTGCAGATTCGTAGCACCAATCCCATCGCGAAAGTGCTGTGGCAGGGCGATACCCAGGCGCTGAGCCTGACGCCAGGCGCGAATCCGAATGATCCTCAGGGCTGGAGCGTGATTATCCCCGCGTGGGATAGCTCGCCAGGGGCTCGCAACAGTTATCGCTTGTCGGTGATGCTGGAGGACACTAAGCAGAATCACGTCACATCGAATGAAATCATCCTACAGCTGCAGCCGCCATTCTCGCTGGATCAGGACCAGGAGAGCCGCTTTAATTTGCTGGCACCCTGAGAAAACAAAAAAATGGGCAGCTTGCGCTGCCCTTTGCTCATCTTCAGCCGACACTAGCCGAAGATGCCATGAGGGTACTGCCGGTTAAAACTGATACACCAAACCTACCGCGGTCACATCGTCAGTTGGAATATTCAGCGCATTGTTGTCTTTCAACAGGTTGATTTTATATTCGCTGTACACGGACATGTTTTTGTTGAAGTAGTAGGTTACGCCGACTGCAACGTATTTAAAGATGTCAGCATCGCCAATATTTTCAATGTCTTTGCCTTTCGACGAGACATAGCCAACAGAGGGACGCAGGCCGTTCAGGAACTGATACTGCGCAACCGCTTCAAAGTTCACTGCTTTGTTCGCAAAGCCACCGCTAATTGGCGTGGCGTTCAGCGTTTCGCCGTAGATGGTGGCCAGGTAGATCTGGTTAGCATCGTATTTCAGGCCGGCAGTCCAGTGCTGTGCTTTCTCGCCTTCACCACGTGTGGCCAGGTTCTGCGCATTGGTGCGATCCAGGCTGGCGTATGCGCCGACCAAACTCAAACCGAAATCGAAATCATAGGAGGTAGAGAGCGCGTAGCCATCCCCATTCGAACGGCGCACCGCGACACTCGGATCGGTGCGATCGTTTTTACCTTCATACTGAGCGGCCACGCTCCAGCCTTTTACCAGACCGAAGAAATCTTTATTGCGCCAGGTCAGCACGCCGCCCGAGCGGCCAGAAAGAAATGCATCGGTATAACCGGAATCACCGCCGAAGAATGGCAGCATATCGGTATAGCCCAGCACGTCATAGATCAGGCCATAGTTACGACCATAATCCACGGAACCGAACTGACCAAACTTCAGACCGGCAAAGCCCAGACGGGTTTTGTTGCCGGTCTGCGCGTCGGTGCCTTCAGAGTTGCTCAAGCTGTACTGGTACTGCCACTGACCATATCCGGTCAGTTGGTCATTAATTTTGGTTTCGCCTTTAAAGCCCAGACGGGTATAAGACGAATTATCACCATCGGCCGCATCGTTATCAGAAAACAGATGCGAGACGTTAATTTTGCCGGTCAGATCCAGCTTATTGCCATCTTTGTTATAGATTTCGGCGGCCTGAGCCGTAGAAAGTCCCAGCAGTAAAGGCATCACTGCTGCCAGTAAGGAGCGCTTCATCATTTAATTTTTACCCTGTGATATTTTTTAATTTTATCCCCAGATTTGGGGTGAAAAGAAAATGACACAAAAGGTTCAAGATCGACAGTGCAATATATGTAACTAAATATTTCCAATTGGCTTTTTGTGTGATTTTTAATCTTTAATTCCATTATGCGGAATTTTACATTGGAGAAACTTATCCATAATAAGCAAGGGTTAAAACTAGAAATAATACTTAGTTAATTGATATTAGTGCAATTTTTATAAATTAAAGATGCGTAAATATCTTAAATTCATTGTTGGTTAAATAGCACAAGCCTATGCATTATTGTTCCAAAGGAAATATTCAAATCTGGCTAATCATTAGCAGGGTAATTACTTGGTTCATGGCTTTGTGTCTGTTTATTTCCATTATGATAATAACCTTCGTCATGAAATGATATTGAACGTTGGATAAACGCATGCCTGCTTAAATAATATTCAACCCTGCTACGCAATTGTTAAAACACTCTGACATTGAGCACGCCCGGTTCGACCCACTTTTTATCTTTATTTGCACCACGCGCGAGCATGTATGCCCCAAAAAAGTGCTTCAGCTGCGCCTTTTTGGCGAAATATTTCCTGTGCGATCACAAAAGCAATATTTCATTTTGCAGATGCATAAATCCGCTAAATAAATCTCTGGCGTTCAACGTTCATCAGACATTTATTCACTTTTTATGCAATTTATGTGAATAGTGGTGGTGATTAAGTTATTGATATTTCGTAGTGTCCAGGCATTTATGCATTTTCCCTGCTGGCTGGCACGCTAACTGCAATATACAGTAGAGCGGTCACTTAACATTTTTAACAATTTTAAAACAAAGGCTTTGCTAAATGTGAAGCAGGAGAACGGGCTATGTCACTGCAGGTTTCGCGTCACGATTTCGATCAATGGATGATGCCGGTTTATGCTCCGGCGGCTTTTGTACCGGTACGCGCTGAGGGCTCGACGCTGTGGGATCAGCAGGGAAAAGAGTATATCGATTTTGCCGGCGGCATTGCCGTTAACGCGCTGGGTCATGCACATCCTGCGTTACAACAGGCGCTGACTGAGCAAGCCGGTAAATTGTGGCATACCGGGAATGGCTACACCAATGAACCGATCCTGCGTCTTGCCAAACAGCTGATTGATGCCACTTTTGCCGACCGCGTGTTCTTTTGTAACTCCGGTGCTGAAGCGAATGAAGCGGCACTTAAGCTGGCGCGTAAAACGGCACACGATCGTTTCGGGGCCGAGAAAAATGGCATCGTGGCGTTTAAGAATGCCTTCCACGGCCGCACGCTGTTCACCGTGACTGCGGGTGGGCAGCCAGCTTACTCCCGTGATTTTTCTCCGCTGCCTCCGGCGATTGACCATGCTGTCTTTAACGATTTGGCGTCAGCGGCGGCGTTAATTAATGATCAAACTTGCGCGGTGATCGTCGAGCCTATCCAGGGTGAAGGTGGCGTGCTGCCTGCCGACCCTTCCTTCCTGCGCGGCCTGCGTGAACTGTGCGATAAACATCACGCGGTGCTGATCTTTGATGAGGTACAGAGCGGCGTAGGCCGTACCGGTTCGCTGTATGCCTACATGCACTACGGTGTGACGCCAGATGTGCTCACCACCGCTAAAGCGCTGGGTGGCGGCTTCCCGATTGGTGCCATGTTAACGCGCGAAGATTTGGCGCAGGTGATGGGCGTGGGTACGCATGGCACCACCTATGGCGGCAACCCGCTGGCCGGTGCCGTGGCGGGAAAAGTGATGGAGCTGATCAATCAGCCTGATTTCATGGCGGGCGTTGCCGAGCGTCATCAATGGTTTGTCGCCGCGCTGCAAGAGTTGAATCAGCGTCTGCCGGTATTTAAAGAAGTACGCGGCCTTGGCCTGTTAATTGGCGCGGTACTCAATGACGACTTCGCCGGTAAAGCCAAGCAGTTCAACCTTACTGCCGCCGAAGAGGGCGTAATGGTTCTGATTGCTGGCGCCAACGTGGTGCGCTTTGCGCCCGCGCTCAACATCAGCGAGCGTGAGGTGAAGGAAGGATTGGCACGCTTCGAACGTGCCTGTGAACGCGTGCTCAAAGGAGCCACATCATGATGGTCATTCGCCCCGTCGAACGTGACGATCTTGCGCAGTTATTGTCGCTGGCGGGCAAAACTGGAGGCGGCTTAACCTCGCTGCCTGCGGATAGCGATACGCTTAAAGCCCGCATTGAGCGGTCGCTGCTCACCTGGCAAGGCGCGCTGCCGCGTGCCGAACAAGGCTATGTGTTCGTGCTGGCCGACAGCGAAGACAATCGCGCCGTCGGCATCTGTGCCATTGAGGTCGCCGTTGGCTTGCAGGATCCCTGGTATAACTTCCGCGTGGGGACGCAGGTGCATGCCTCGAAAGAACTTAACGTTTACGCCAGTTTACCCACGCTATCGCTGAGCAACGATCACACCGGCAGCAGCGAGATGTGTACCCTGTTTCTCGATCCCGATTACCGCGATGGCAAGAATGGTCATCTGCTATCGAAATCGCGCTTTCTGTTTATGGCTAACTTCCGCGATCGCTTTATGAAACGTGTTGTTGCGGAGATGCGTGGCGTCAGCGATGACAACGGGCATTCGCCATTTTGGGATAGCGTAGGTAGCCGCTTCTTCTCCATGGAGTTCAGTAAAGCGGACTTCCTCAGCGGCACCGGACAGAAAGCGTTTATCGCCGAGCTGATGCCGAAACATCCGCTCTACATTCACTACCTGTCTGAAGCAGCGCAAAAAGTGATTGGCGAGGTGCACCCCAAAACGGCGCCGGCGCGCGCGGTGCTGGAGGCAGAAGGATTCCGCTACCTCAACTATGTCGACATTTTTGACGGCGGCCCCACGCTGGAGTGCGAAATCGATCGCATCCGCGCCATTCGCAAGAGTCGGCTACTGCATGCCGCCGAGGGAGAAGCCGAGGAGAGCTGGCCGCTTTGCCTGGTGGCCAATGCAGATTACCAACATTTCCGGGTAGCGATGCTGCCGGTAGATATCGCTTCCGGCGTGGTGCGTCTTAATGAGCGCCAGCGCACGGCGCTGCACTGTAACAATGGCGATGAGCTGCGTGTGGTCACGCTGTGTCGCGAGGAGAAAAAAGCATGACGCATTTTATTAATGGTCAATGGGTGACCGGCGGCGCTGACGCCTTGAGCAAAAACAATCCGGTTACCGGCGAGACACTGTGGCAGGGCAAGGCCGCCAGCGGTGAGCAAGTAGCGGCAGCCTGTGAAGCGGCGCGCGCGGCGTTCCCGCAGTGGGCGAGAATGCCTTTTACGCAGCGTCAGGAACGGGTAGAGCGCTTTGCGCGTTTACTCGAAAGCCATAAAACCGCGCTGGCGGAAACCATCGCGCAGGAAACCGGCAAGCCGCGCTGGGAAACCCTGACGGAAGTGCAGGCGATGATCAATAAAATTGCCATTTCAATTAAGGCTTACCACAGTCGCACCGGCGAGCAGGCGGAAGGTGAAAGCTCACTGCGCCATCGTCCACACGGCGTGCTGGCGGTGTTTGGTCCTTACAATTTCCCCGGCCATCTGCCAAACGGTCATATTGTACCTGCGCTGCTGGCAGGTAACTGTGTGGTGTTTAAGCCGAGCGAACTGACGCCTAAAACCGCCGAAAAAACCGTTGAGCTGTGGCAGCAAGCGGGATTACCCGCAGGAGTGATTGCGTTGGTGCAGGGCGGCCGTGAAACGGGTCAGGCGCTGGCGAATGCGTCACAAATTGATGGCCTGCTGTTTACCGGCAGCGCCGCCACTGGATACCACCTGCATCGTCAGTTTGCCGGCCAGCCGGAAAAAATGCTGGCGCTGGAGATGGGCGGCAACAACGCGTTGATTGTCGACGATCCTGCCGATCGCGATGGCGCGGTGCATATTGCCATTCAGTCGGCCTTTATTACTGCTGGACAACGTTGCACCTGTGCGCGCCGTCTGCTGGTGAAGCGGGGTGCGGCAGGTGATGCCTTCCTGCAACGTTTAGTCGAGGTGTCCGCACGCCTGCAGCCTGGCGCGTGGAACGCCGAGCCGCAGCCATTTATGGGCAGCGTCATCTCGCCAGCGGCGGCCGGACAGATTTTTGCCGCCTGGCAGCAGCACGTTGAACGCGGCGGCAAAGTGTTACTGGCGATGCATTGGCCGGATCGTGACAGCGCAATCATCACCCCGGGCATTATTGATGTGACGGATGTTGCTGACCTCCCCGATGAGGAGGTGTTTGGTCCGCTGCTGCAGGTGATTCGCTATGACAGCTTTGAACAGGCGATTGCTATCGCCAATAACACTCGCTATGGCTTGTCATGCGGCTTGATTTCACCGCAGCGCGCGCAGTTTGATCAACTGTTACTGGAGGCGCGCGCCGGGATTGTTAACTGGAACAAACCGCTCACCGGAGCGGCCAGCACCGCGCCATTTGGTGGCATTGGTGCCTCGGGCAACCACCGCGCCAGTGCGTGGTATGCAGCAGATTACTGCGCCTGGCCGATGGCCTCGCTGGAAAGTCCAAGTCTGGCAATGCCTGCCAGCTTGTCGCCGGGACTCGATTTCTCGCCACAGGGAGCAAAATAATGAAAGCGTTTGAAGCCAACTTTGATGGATTGGTCGGTTTGACGCACCATTATGCCGGGCTGTCGTTTGGTAATGAGGCGTCGACGCGCAATCAGCTGCAACCTTCGAATCCGCGTTTGGCGGCGAAACAGGGGTTGCTGAAGATGAAAACGCTGGCTGATATGGGCTACGTGCAGGGGGTCATCCCGCCGCATGAGCGTCCTAATCTGCCGCTGCTGCGTCAGCTTGGCTTTAGCGGCAGCGATGAGCAAGTGCTGGCGCAAGCGGCAAAGCAGGCACCGCAACTGCTTTCGTCGGCTAGCTCGGCTTCAGCTATGTGGGTGGCGAATGCCGCTACGGTTTCTCCCTCGGCTGACAGCGCCGATGGTCGCGTCCACTTCACCGTCGCCAACCTCAATAACAAATTCCATCGCGCTATCGAAGCGCCGGAAACGGCCGATCTTTTGCGCGCCATTTTCCGCGACACGCAGCACTTCAGCGTGCACGATGCGTTACCACAGGTGGCGCAGTTTGGTGATGAAGGTGCGGCGAATCATAATCGCTTTGGCGCTGACTATGGTGAAGCTGGCGTGCAGTTGTTTATCTATGGTCGTGATGGCCAGCAGCAGGGTGCCACACCTGCACGCTATCCGGCACGGCAAACGCGTGAGGCCAGCGAAGCGGTGGCGCGTTTGCATCAGCTTAACCCTGAGCGCACGCTGTTTGCCCAGCAGAATCCAGCGGTTATTGACCAGGGCGTATTCCATAACGATGTGATTGCGGTGAGTAATCAGCAGGTGCTGTTCTGCCATCAGGATGCATTTGTTAATCAACCGCAACTGCTCAACGATCTCGCCGCGCGCGTCAGCGGTTTCCAGCCGATTGAAGTGCCGCGTGATAGCGTCTCGGTTAGCGATGCAGTAAATACGTATTTGTTTAACAGCCAGCTGTTACAACGTGCTGAGGGTGGCATGCTGCTGGTGCTGCCGGAAGAGTCGCGTCAACATGCTGGCGTGTGGCGCTATCTCAGTGAGCTGGTGGAGAGCGGCGGCCCCATTCGTGAACTTAGCGTGTTTGACCTGCGAGAAAGTATGTTTAACGGTGGCGGTCCAGCATGTTTACGCTTGCGCGTGGTGTTAACGGAAGCTGAGCGCCAGGCGCTGAATCCAGCCGTACTGATGAACGATCGTCTGTTCGCCACATTGAATGATTGGGTTGACCGTCACTATCGCGATCGCTTAACCCAGGCGGATTTAGCCGATCCGCAGCTTCTGCGTGAAGGGCGCATTGCGCTGGATGAGCTGACGCAGCTGCTAGACTTAGGCAGTGTCTACGCGTTTCAGCGTTAACGCCGGGGCGAGAGGTTCGCCCCACGTCGTTAAAAAAGGAGTGAACATGCAGGATTTTTTACAGCAGACACTGTCTGGTGTGCCGCCACAGCAAAAAGAGGGCAGCAACGAACATCTTCGTTGGCAATGGCATAATGAGGGACTGTTGTCCCTCACACCGCATACCGCGACGCAGCAGGCTTTAGTGCTTTCCGCCGGCATTCACGGCAATGAAACCGCGCCGGTTGAAATTCTCAACCTATTGATGACGCCGCTGTTAAAAGGTGAAAAGCCGCTAGCGGTGCGCCTGCTGGTGATTTTAGGTAATCCCGCGGCGTTACGCAGCGGTAAACGCTATCAGCAATACGATATCAACCGGCTGTTTGGCGGACGCTGGCAGCAGGTGGCTGATGTGCCGGAAGCGCAGCGTGTGTTACAGCTGGAGCAGGAGCTGGAGAATTTCTGGCGTGCCTGCCTCGATCATGAAGTGCGCTGGCATCTCGATCTGCATACTGCTATTCGCGGCTCATATCATGCGCGATTTGGCGTGATGCCACTCAATCCGAATCCGTGGCCTGAAGAATTTATGCATTGGTTAGCGGCGGCGGAACTGGAAGCGCTGGTGTTCCATCGTTCACCCGGCGGCACCTTTACCCATTACAGCTGTGAACACCATGATGCGGCGAGCTGCACGCTAGAGCTGGGAAAAGCTTTACCTTTTGGTGAAAACGATTTGAGCCAGTTTGCTGGGGTACAGCAGGCGCTGGCGGCGCTGCTGTATGGCGAGACGTTGCCGGACGTGCGTGAACGTCCGCGTCATTATCGCGTGGCGCAGCAAATTACCCGCCACGGTGAGAAGTTTGTCCTGCATATGGGGCCGGAAACCTTGAACTTTACCGCCTTCCCGCAGGGCACGCTGCTGGCAGAGGAGGGCGACACGCGCTATTACGTGCAGCAAGCGCGCGAATTTGTGCTGTTTCCCAATCCTCACGTCGCACCAGGATTACGTGCAGGACTGATGCTGGTGGAAGAGAATGAGCAGACGCAGGCGCTGGCGCTTTAATGTGCTTTCACCTTCACCCTAATCCTCTCCCGCCGATGGGAGAGGGACATTTCGGAGATGACGCTGGCACCGCGCACATTTCCCTTTCTGAAAACCGACAATGCCGTTACACTCCTCCTTAATTCCTGCCTTTTTCCTTTGATTGTCATAAACTTTTTCAAATCCTCACGCATTTCTTCGCTTTCTCTCCATGATTGCCTGATTTTTGTCTTTTATGCTTTCAGGGCTTTACTCAGCCTCTGAGTAGTTGACGTTCAGCGTCGTATGCTTGTTTCCGAAGACGCGACACAGGCTGTCGTCATTAAACTGATAAGTAAGGACAATATTATGCGTAAATTAACTTCTGTTTTCCTGGCTACCGCAATGGCTCTTGGTGCTGCAAATATCGTCCATGCTGCGGCAGACAATCTGACTCCGCCGCCAGCGGGCAGTGAAAAACCGATGCACAAGCCGCCGATGCGCCATCACGGCATGGAGATGATGTTTAAAGGACTGAATCTAACGGATGCGCAGAAAGCGCAAATCAAAACTATCCTGCGAGATAGCCATAAAGAGATGAAACGCCCGTCGCTGGAAGAGCGTCGTGCTGACCATGCCATCATCGCTTCCGATACCTTTGACCGCGCGAAAGCCGAAGCGCAGGCCGAGAAGATGACCGCGAACGCGAAAGATCGCGCTCTGCAGATGATGGAAACCCAGAACAAAATCTATAACGTGCTGACGCCAGAACAGAAAAAACAGTACAACGCGAACTTTGAGAAACGCTTAACGGAAAAAGGTCCGCACGATGGCAAAACCCCGCCAGCGCCGGCTGATGCTGAGTAAGCATTTTCGCTAACTGAATAGAGACCGCCGACGTTGTCCATTGCGTTCGATGCTTTGGGCAACGTTGGCGGTTTTTTTTATAGCTCGATCAGCGGGAACACGCCTGAGAGCAGCGGACGGCAGAGGATTTTGTAGCCATCATGATCAAAGCCGTGCGAGGCACGCTGCAGCTGGCGCGCTTCGGCTTCGCTACTCACCGAACCCAGCCAGAACCAGTGATCGATCACATGGATTTGCGTAATATCGGCACCGCGCTCCACCATGCCAACCGGACCTTGCCACGGCCAGCACAGGATACGCATCTGCTCTAAGGCGGCATGCAGACGCTGCTGATGCGCAGCAACCGACTCCTTTCCGCAGCACGCGCCGGCACAGCGGTTAAGCGCCGCACGAAAACAACCTCGCCCCGGACGCAACGATTCCAGTCCCAGCAGGCCGTGACACAAGCGCTGCTCATCGGCAAGCGTTTTCAGTTTCTCCAGCGCGGCAAAGCGGCTGCGAAACAGGCCATAAAGATTGGGCGAACGGGAGAAGTCGAGATCCTTCGCATAAACCACCTGCGGCGCGCCGTCGCCTAACTGCAGCGAACAGAGCTGACGATTTTTACGAAGTCGCTTGTTGAATAGCGGCTGCTGAGTTTTGATCATTTGCGCTTCCAGCAGCTGCGCACCGACATCTCCTGCGGTGGGGATCCAGGTCACGCGCCGCGCCTGACGCAGCATGCTGGCTTCATCTGGCGTACGAAAATGTGCCATGACCCGACTGCGCAGGTTAACGCTTTTGCCGATATACAACGGCAGATTTTCATTTTCGCCATGGAAGGTATACACGCCTGGCTGGTTAGGTAACCCTTCCAGCCATTGACGTAGATGTTCGGGATATTGATAGATTGCTGCCGCATCGAAATCGAGGCGGTGGCTGGCTGCACGTCTGACCAAAGCACACTCCGATTACTGGTTGTCCATCCAGTGTATCAAAGTGTGCTTTTTCTCGCCAGTCAGCGGGGAGGAGAAAGTTTCCCGCATTGACGGCGGGAAAGGAGGAGCGCTTACTTCTTCCAGAAGTCGTCGAACACGGTAATCGGCGGACGACGTTTGTGCTCGGTTTTCAGATACCAGCCTTCAATAGTTTTTGCCGCGGCGGCATCAATGGTTTTGCCTTCCAGATAAGCGTCGATTTGCTGATAGGTGACACCAAGCGCCACTTCATCCTGCAAGCCGGGGCGATCATCTTCCAGATCGGCCGTCGGATGCTTCAGATAGAGATGTTCCGGGCAGCCGAGCGTTTTCAGCAGCTGTTTGCCCTGGCCTTTATGCAAGCGGAAGATCGGATTGATATCGCTGCCGCCATCGCCGTATTTTGTGAAGAAGCCGGTGATCGCCTCAGCCGCATGATCCGTTCCTACCACCACACCTTTGGTCATGCCGGCAATGCTGTACTGCGCTTTCATGCGCTCACGGGCTTTCTCATTGCCACGCACGAAATCTGAAACGGTAATACCCGCCTCTTTCAATGCACGTTCACTGGCCAGGATCGCTTCTTTAATATTCACCACCAGCGTGCGGTCCGGCTGGATAAATGCCAGCGCATCCTGACAATCCTGCTCATCGGCCTGCACGCCATACGGCAAGCGTACGGCGATAAAGGTGTAGTCATTATCGCCGGTCTCTGCACGCAGTTCGCGAATTGCCGTTTGTGACAAAATGCCGGTAAGCGTGGAATCCTGGCCGCCGCTGATACCGAGGACCAGCGTTTTCAAAAACGGGTGGGCTTGCAGATAGGATTTCAGGAAATCAACGCTGACGCGGATCTCCTGCTGCGGGTCAATAACGGGCTTAACACCAAGGGCTTCAATGATTTCCTGTTGCAATGACATGGACCTCTCCTCAAGTCAGTAGCCTGACGGCACAATGCGAATCATCTGCTAAAGCTAACGCCTCTGTCCCCAAACAACAAGCCGCACGGATTATTGTCGAAGTTAAAAGCTTACAAATCAGGCGCTTTTTGATTTCTGTACCAATATATTGAACGACACAATCGCCAGCATGAAGCAGCCAAAAATCGTGCCCGTCATGCTCACCACCGAGGTGCCGCCCAGGCCGGTGATTGGCACGCTAATGGCACCAAAGGTAAACATACACACGCCGATAACCGCCGATGCGCTGCCCGCACGATGTCCCTGGCTCTGCATTGCCAGGGAGGAGGCTGTGGTGGCAATCACGCCATTACTGGCAATGGTGAAGAACAGGGCCACCAGCAGGATCGGCAGCGCGGCACCTGTTAGTCCAGCCAGCAGTAAACAGCTTGACGCCACAAACGCCAGCGTAAGACCGCCTTTCAACACGCGATATTCTCCCCACAGCGGGCAGAGGCGTGCACTGGTTTGGGATGCAATAATCAGGCCGAGGCCGTTGGCGGCGAAGCAGAAGCTGAATGCTTGCGGCGTGAGTCCGTAAAGCTGCTGCAGCACAAACGGTGACGCCCCGATGTAGGCAAACATACCGGACATCATGAAACCCTGCGTCAGGCAGAAGCCCATGAACTGACGATGCGTCACCACCTGGCCCAGTGCTGCCCACGCTGAAAAAATCGATCCCTGGCTACGACGTTCGGCCGGTAAGGTTTCATGCAGCTTCCAGCGCGTGAGGAAAATTAACACAATGGCAATGCAGCCGAGCACCACGAAAATGCCGCGCCAGTTAAGCACCGTCATTAACGCGCCGCCCAGCACCGGCGCACCAATCGGTGCCAGGCCGTTGACCAGCATCAGCAGAGCAAAGAAACGCGTTAATTCATGGCCGCTGTACATATCGCGGGCAATGGCGCGCGACAGCACGGCACCGCCCGCACCGGCCAATCCTTCAAACAGACGAGCCACCAGCAACGCGTTGATATCTTTTGCCAGCGCGCAGCCAATCGAGGCAATAAACAGCAATATCAGCGATAACAGTAACGGACGGAGGCGACCAAATTTGTCGCTCATTGGTCCAAACAGCAGCTGGCCGGCCCCCAAACCGAGCAAACCTGCCGTTAGGCTCAGCTGCGCCGTGGCCGTTTCGGTGTGCAGATCGCGCGCCAGTTCCGGCAGCGCAGGTAGATAAAGATCGATACAAAGTGGCCCGAGTGCCGCGAGCAGCCCCAGCGTAATGGCATAAACCAGGCGGTGAGAAGGTGCAGGTGTCATTTATCCTCAGTCTTAATTCATTGCTATCGGTATTTTTTCGCGGGTGATTATACGAACCCTGGCGCATCAACACAGCATTTTTACGAAAACCTGACGCTTAAGATTTTGGTGAAATTTATCCCATAAAGTTGATAAATCTGGATTTATGTTCCAGGCTTACTTCACATGGACAAAAAAACGAGGAACAACAACATGAATAAAGTGATGGGATGTATCGCTGCCGCTATGACGCTGGCAGCCCTGTCGGGTTGTACGACTTATGACAAAGCTGAAAGCTACGTAACCAAGCCGGTGGTAAAGGATGTGAAAAAAGGCATGACGCGTGATCAAGTGCGTCAGATTGCAGGTCCAGCCTCAACCGAAATCACCATGGTTCATGCGCGCGGTACCTGCCAGACTTACGTGATTGGCGAGCGTGACGGTAAACCGCAGACCTACTTCGTGAGCTATAACGATACCGGTCGCGTGATGAATTACGGCTTCCAGAGCTGTAAGGATTACGATACCGACCCGCAAGCGGCGCAATAAGCGCAGCAGAATAATAAACGGCCCGTCATTGACGGGCCGTTTTTCGTTGCAGGCTTATAAGCCGTAAGGGCGAGGCACTTCAATATAGCTGCCGCCGATTTCGCGCTGGTAGTAATGACCTTCCTGCACATAGTAGCGCTTGCCATTGAAATCGAGCACGCGCATGCCGCCAGCGGGCGGGCTGTCAGGCGGTTGTACTACCACGTAAGTGTCGCCCTGACGCTGATAGTAGCTGCCATTCAGCATGTAGTAGGTGAGTCCGCCAATCAGCACCGCCGTTGCCGCTTCAGGTAAGAAGCGTAGCGGGCCAGGCCCACCCCAATGCGGGCCTCTTCCCCAATGGGGATCTCTCCCCCAATGCGGACCAGGGCCCCAACCGCCGGGATACGCATGACTTATAGCTGGTGTTAATAAGGTTAACGCCAGCACCGAGGCGATAACATTTTTCATCGGTGATTCTCCTGCTGTGATTAGCAGCAGAATTGGCCTTCTGGCGGCAAAACTCAAGCGAAAAGCGGTCGATTTTTCCTCTGTTTACTATGCTTAACGCTTTCCTGACACAGCCGCCATGATTGGGGGGAATTGGGGAGAAAAGGACATAAAAAAACGGCAGGCCCATTGGCCTGCCGTTGTGTTAATGCGGTGCGTTAGCGGTGCGCCAATTCAGCATGTTCGTCGCTCTCTAACACTTTTTTGTCGGTCAAACCGAGCCAGCGGCTGGTAAGTGAACCGGCCGTCATTGAGCCATTAACGTTGAGCGCGGTACGGCCCATATCAATCAGCGGCTCGATGGAGATCAGCAGCGCGACCAGCGTGACCGGCAGGCCCATCGCCGGCAACACGATCAGCGCGGCAAACGTTGCACCGCCACCGACGCCCGCCACACCGGCGGAACTCAGCGTCACGATACCCACCAGCGTGGCAATCCACATCGGATCGAAGGGATTGATGCCAACCGTAGGAGCAACCATCACCGCCAGCATCGTCGGATACAAGCCCGCACAACCGTTCTGACCAATGGTGGCACCAAACGATGCAGAGAAGCTGGCAATGGATTCGGGTACGCCGAGGCGACGCGTCTGCGTTTCCACATTCAACGGAATGCTCGCGGCGCTGGAGCGGCTGGTGAAAGCGAAGGTGATCACCGGCCACACTTTACGGAAGAAGCGCATTGGGTTGATGCCGTTGACCGACAGCAGCAGGGCGTGCACGGCAAACATAATGGCCAGACCGAGATACGATGCAACAACAAAACCACCCAGTTTAATGATGTCCTGCAGATTGGAGCCGGCCACCACTTTGGTCATCAACGCCAGCACACCGTACGGCGTCAGCTTCATGATCAAACGTACCAGCTTCATCACCCAGGATTGCAAAGTATCGATCGCCACCAGCACGCGCTCGCCTTTGACCTTGTCATCTTTCAGTAGTTGCAGCGCCGCCACGCCGAGGAAGGCAGCGAAAATCACCACGCTAATGATGGAAGTAGGGTTGGCACCGGCCAGATCGGCAAACGGGTTTTTCGGAATGAACGACAGCAGCAGCTGCGGCGTGCTGAGGTCAGCGACTTTGCCAACATAGTTGCTTTGAATCGCACTCAGACGCGCGGTTTCCTGCGCACCCTGTACCAGACCTTCAGCGCTTAGGCCGAACAGGCCGGTAACCAGTACGCCGACCAGCGCGGAAATCGCGGTTGTCACCAGCAGCACGCCAATGGTTAGCACGCTGATTTTACCTAGCGATGAGGCATTATGCAGACGCGCAACGGCGCTCAGAATCGAAGCGAAAACCAGCGGCATCACAATCATTTGCAACAGCTGAACGTAGCCATTACCGACGATATTGAACCAACCAATTGACGCTTTTACCGTGGCGCTGTTTTCGCCGTAGATGGTTTGCAGCGCCAGACCGAAGGCCACGCCCAATACCAAACCGGTCAGCACGCGCTTTGACAGGCTCCAGCTTTGGTTGCCAATGCGATTCAACAGAATCAGTAGCGCGATAAACGCCACAATATTAATGATTAGGGGAAAATCCATGCTCAACTCCAGAGTGTGCCGCGCCAGCAGATTATGATGGCGCGGATAACAGTAAGTCCCCGTTAGGGAATATTTAGAATGTTATCAGTTCAGCGTTGGGCGGGCTTATACCCAAAAAGAATGTTTTATAACTTTATCGCTGTATTTGAGTGGTTATTGACCGTTTCGACCATTAACCATGCGACCGACGCCATTTTGTAGCGTATTGAACAGTTGTTCCGGCCAGCCATTGGCACCAAAAGAGGGCATTCCGGGCGGGAACCATAAGGCATAACCGACCAGCGCGAGACAAAGCGCGCGTTCAAGTTGGTTACCTTTTTGACTATTAAGAATTGGTAAGCGGAAGCGCCAACGGCAGGGCCACAGCAGCGGCACGCCTGCGGGGGTGAGCATATCGGCCACGATGTGGCTGAGATAGCCAAGCGTCATGCCTTGCAGCACATCAGCGGGCAAAAACCAGTCGGCAGGCACGTTAATCTGGAACAGCCACAACCCCACCGCCACGGCCAGTAAACTGTGAGTAAAGCCGCGGTGACCAAAAGCGCGGGCAATGGGGTGCGATAGCCACCTTAGCCGCTGGCCTAACACGGATTTAGGGTGATCGATATCGGGAAGCAGGCAGGTTAGCAATGCAGCAGGCACCAAATGCCACCAGTCGGCGCTGGCCAGGACTGGCGTCAGTTCCGCACGCTTGGCAAAAATGGCGCTGGCAATGGCAAAAATGATATGGCCTTCGGCCGTCATGATGGAACCTGGCTGCATAAAACTGTCGATGCATCCAGTATAGGGATTTATCCAGTAAATGAGAATGGTGACGCTGTAACGAAGCGTTAATAATTTCTGCTTTCCCGCGCCACAATGACGCGGGAAAATAAGGGGTTAGCTTAGCGTGCTAACCATCCGCCGTCGACAGCCAGCGTGTAACCGTGCACGTAGTTTGCAGCGCTTGAGGCGAGGAAGACAATCGGCCCCATCATGTCGTCAGGAATGCCCCAGCGTCCGGCAGGAATACGGCCTAAAATCTCCTCATTGCGCGCTTCATCACTGCGCAACTGCTCAGTATTATTGGTCGCCATATAACCCGGCGCAATGGCGTTGACGTTGATACCGTGTTTTGCCCATTCATTTGCCATCAGGCGTGTTAAGCCCATCACCGCGCTTTTCGAGGCGGTATAGGAGGGCACGCGAATGCCGCCCTGGAACGAGAGCATTGAGGCAATATTGATGATCTTGCCGCCATGGCCTTGCGCGATAAACTGACGCGCCACCCGCTGCGACAGGAAGAACAGACTCTTACTGTTAATGTTCATCACATCATCCCAATCTTTTTCGCTGAAATTAAGCGCATCTTCGCGGCGAATAATGCCGGCGTTGTTGACCAGAATATCAATACGACCAGCGTAGGCTACCGCCTGTTCAACAACGTGTGGAACCACGGAAGATTGGGTGAGATCGGCCTGTATCGACCAGAAGCGGCGTCCTAGCGCCACGACTTTAGCTTGGGTATCGTCAGGCCCCGCGCGGTTGACGCCAATAATGTCACAACCCGCCTGCGCTAAACCGAGCGCCATGCCCTGGCCCAGTCCGGTATTGCAGCCAGTAATCAGCGCCACTTTGCCTTCCAGATTAAATGCATTGAGTATCATGATTGCTCCTTGTTAGCGCAGCGCGCTGATGTTGACGTGGTCCATGTCATCAAACACCTGGTTTTCACCTACCATCCCCCAGATAAAGGTATAACGCTGCGTACCGACGCCAGCATGAATCGACCAGCTGGGGGAAATCACCGCCTGCTCATTGTGCACCAGCAAATGACGCGTCTCTTGCGGCTGGCCCATCATGTGGAATACCGCGCTGTCATCGGCCATATGAAAGTAGAAATAGACTTCCATGCGGCGCTCATGCGTGTGACACGGCATGGTATTCCACAAGTTACCGTCATCGAGGCGGGTTAAGCCCATGGTCAGCTGGCAGGTAGGCAACACATCCGGCACGATGAATTTATTGATAGTGCGACGATTCGAGGTGGCGGCATCGCCCAGCGTGGCTTTAACCGCTTCGTTGAGGGTGATTTTTTTGTCAGGATAACGCGTGTGCGCCGGTGCGCTGTTGTAGTAAAACTTCGCGGGATGATGGGCATCGCTGCTGCGAAAAATCACGCTCTGCGCACCTTGCCCAACATACAGTGCTTCCTGCTGGCCAATCTCCCAGGTTTTGCCGTCTACTTCAATTAAGCCCGGTCCGCCGATGTTAATCACGCCGAGCTCGCGGCGTTCGAGGAAGTAACTGACGCCTAACTGCTTGCCGACTTCATGGCCAATAGTGACTGCTGTATGCACCGGCATTACGCCACCGATGATGATGCGGTCAATATGGCTGTAAGTGAGGGTGTAATTGTCAGCGTCGAAAATTTTCTCGATGAGAAACTCGCGGCGTAAACCGGCGGTGTCGAGGGTTTTGGCGTGATCGCTGTGTATGCTTTGACGAACGTCCATCTCAGGCCTCTCAAGAGTCAAAGGAAGTGGTCCCGATGCGGGTCTTTGGGCATCTTAGGCAGGATGGGATGCGAATTCAATAAAAATGAAACGATGTTTTATTTATTTGAGCAGTTGATCAAATTGCATAAAAAAGCCCGCGTTCAGCGGGCGACGGTTAACCGTGCAGATGCTCGGGTTTGAGCTGGGTTAAATCATCAAGAGTAACATTCGCCAGCGACCAGCGCGCATCATCACGATGTTCGGGGGCAGGCACTACAATCGAACGCATGCGTGCCGCTTTGGTGGCGATCATGCCGTTGAACGAGTCTTCCAGCGTTACGCAGTTCAAGGGATCAATCCCCAGTTTGGCTGCCGCATCCAGGTAAACCTGCGGGTGCGGTTTGCTGTAGGGCAACGCTTCGGCTGAAGCCAGCACGTCAAAGTAGTTGCGCAGGTCGAACATCTCCAGCACGCGTTCCAGCATGTGCAGGGGCGAAGCGGAGGCGAGACCGATTTTCAAACCTTGCTGCTGGCACAGTTGCAGCGCCTGCTCCACGCCCGGCAGCAGCGGACGTGTCTCTTCAACCAGCGCGATCGCACGCGCAATGATGCGCTTTGTCACTTCCTGCTGGTCCGGACCGTTCCAGGGCAGCGCTTCATACCACATGCGCACGGTTTGATCGATGCGCAGACCTAGCGTATCCGGTAATTCATGGCGGCGGGTGATATCCACATTGAGGCTGGCGAAAATATCCAACTCAGCCCGATCCCATAACGGTTCAGAGTCAATCAACAATCCGTCCATATCAAAGATGGCGGCCAAAACAGGACGACGGTATGACATAAAACTGCTCCCTAAGACATTTTGCTTACCTTAGCACGAGTGCTCAAAAAAGCCGACTTACGGCAGGTTACGCATTTTTCAGGAAAAATTGCGATAGTGCAGGTAGACTTAGGCAAAACGATGATCAGTTCAGGGAGACTCCATGACTTACCAACAGGCTGGCCGCATCGCCATCCTTAAGCGCGTGGCTGGTTGGGTGATTTTTATACCTGCATTGCTGTCCACCCTTATTTCGCTACTGGGTTATATGTTTAAGCACAGTGAAAAGCAGCCCGGCATTGATGCGGTGATGCTCGATTTTGTGCATGTGATGGTCGATATGGTGAAATTCAATACGCCGTTTCTTAACGTGTTTTGGCAGAACTCGCCGGTACCGGAATTTCACGGCGGCACGAATGTGGGCTTTTGGCTGATCTACATTCTGATTTTTGTTGGCATCGCGTTACAGGCTTCAGGCGCACGCATGTGGCGTCAGTCACGCCACATTAAAGAAGGTATTGAGGATCAGTTGATTCTGGAGCAGGCCAAGGGAAGTGAAGGGCGAACGCGTGTGCAGCTGGAAGATAAAATCCACATACCGCGTCACACCATTTTCTTACAGATTTTTCCGCTCTATATTTTGCCCGTCATTATCGCTATCGCCGGATACTTCGTGCTGAAGCTGCTCGGTATGTTGTAAAGTGTCAGGCCGGTCTGGCCTGACGTTCTCCCAATACATCTTCATCTAACAACTGGCCGACGGCCAATTGCGCTGCGCCGGTCCAGTTGCCGCCAAAGACATTGGCGCGATTGAGCAGGTAATAGAGCTGATAAACGGGCTGTCGCTGCGAGAAACCGTCCGCCAGCGGCCACACAGCCTGGTAGCCATCAAAAATCTCACGCGGAAGATCGGCGTAGTAGCTCAGCATCGCCAGGTCGCATTCACGATCGCCCCAATAACAAGCCGGATCGAAGAGCCAGGGCCCGTTCGCGCTGCCCGCACAGTTGGCTGGCCATAAATCGCCATGCAATAAAGAAGGCTGCGGGTGATGGTTGGCCAGCGCGCGCTGTACGCAATCCACAATCAGTTCGGTATCGCCGTAATGCACGCCTTTTTCCGCTGCTAACTGCAGCTGCCAGCCGATGCGTTGTTCAGCGAAAAACACCGACCAGCGGCGTAGCCAGCTATTAGGTTGTGGTGTGGTCGTGATGTTGTTGTCGAAATCGAGGCCAAATTGCGGTTGCTCGCTCCATTGATGCAGATGCGCTAATTGCTGGCCGAGCTGAAAAGCACTTTGATGATTGAACGGCTCGGGCGAGATGTACTCCAGCAGCAGGAAGCTGGTGTCGCGATCGTTACCGACGCCATACACTTTTGGCACCCGTACGGTCTGCGTGCGCGCTAACAGGTCAAGCTGGTCCGCTTCCCAGCTAAATAGGGTGAGCATATCGCGAGTGTTGCATTTAACGAACACATCTAACTCGCCATAACGAATGCGCCATGCCGGATGGACATCGCCGCCGGGCAGTTCCTGACGTTCGGTAATGTCGGCATCGCCGGCGTACTCGCTTAACAGTCGACTAATGGCTGACCACATCGGGTAATCCTCTTTATTCGCTGTGTAAGTTCGATTGTAACGCGCAAAACTTCAGCAAACCTGACGTCGATGCCGTTTTTTGCAATGAGTCAGGATTGTTCTTTCAAAAAAGCTTCCAGCGTCGTGATTTTAACCTCAGGTTTATGTTTCAGGGCAATCTCGGCAAAGCCCGCCGCTTGCTCTGCCACTACATGTTCCTCTAACGCACTGACGAAACCGAAGCTATTGGTTCCCAGTTCGTGTGGATGGCCGTCATCATCGCTAAGAGTGGTGCTGAATCCAGCATTGATCATTGCACTGTTAACCGACTGGAGGTCACCCAATCCATTTTCCTGATACGTCAACGTGACAATGTAACGTTTGACATCACGGTCGCTCATTATTCACCTCATTGTTATCGAACAGATTTCAGCGTAGACCAGCACGCAACATAGAGCGAATTTTAGGCGATTTAACGCTGCTAAGCGGAGGGTAAATCTTCGTCAATAAGGTTCGGAAAATTCTTGTGGCTTTTAGGCTGCTATTTAATTAATTGCCTCCTATAATGCGCAGCGAAAATGGGAAGATTCCCATTAAATAAGCGCTTCAGCGACTTTTTTGGCTTTTTTTGTGAGTACATGCTTTTTTACAAAACTTACGCTAAATTGCATTGCTTGGCCGGAGAAACGCTTCAAACTCTTCGTTTTTTAAACTGTCGTACGGGTTACTTTTAATGAAAGCCTTCAACAAGCTGTCCGCTGTTTTATTGCTCTCTGCTGGAGCATTTTGTCACCAGGCATTTGCAGATAACGCCGTTTTCACCTCTATGGATGACCCTTCCACGGCAAAAAAACCGTTTGAAGGCAATCTATCAGCGGGTTATCTGGCTCAAACCGGTAACACCACCAGTTCGTCGCTGAGTGCTGCTACCAATATGACATGGTACCAAACCAATACCGCATTGAGTCTGTGGGGCAACGCTTCGAACAACTCTTCAAATGATGAGCGTTCGTCTGAGACCTACAACATTGGTGGCCGTAGTCGTTATAACCTCAACAGCGCCGATTACCTGTTTGGCCAGGCAAGCTGGTTGAGTGACCGTTTCAACGGTTATGACTCACGCGATGTACTGACTGCCGGTTATGGTCGTCAGATCCTTAACGGTCCTGTTCACTCACTGCGTGCTGAAGTCGGTCCAGGTGTGCGTTACGACGACTTCCATGATGGCGGACATGAAACCAAAGCGCTGGGTTACGGTGCGGTGAGCTATCAATGGCAGCTGACGGATACCACCAAATTTATTCAGGGTGTATCTGTGCTGAGCAGCTTCGGTGAAGACACCACGCTGAACTCAGAAACTGCGCTGCAGGTGGCGATTAATGACCACTTTGCGTTGAAACTGGGTTACAACGTGACCTGGAATAACAATCCGCCAGAATCTGCACCGGATCGTACTGATACCAAAACAACGATCCAGCTCTCATACGCAATGTAAGCGAGCCCGATATAAATCACCGCTGCCAGGCCTGTGCCTCGCGGCGGTTTTTTTTATTTCTCTTTAGCTTAGCGAATCTCTGCACGGGTTTTGATCGGCAGCGAAAGCTGCTATTATCATCGCCGCTTTACATTCCTGGCGTCATTCCGACAACGTGGGTCTGACATTACGCCGGGTTACTTATTACCAAACTGATTGTTGCATGTAGGCTTTCGTGTGGCTTACCACTGCAATTAAGGATATGAAATGCCAGTAATTACTCTTCCTGATGGCAGCCAGCGCAGCTTTGACCGTCCCGTCAGCGTAATGGATATCGCTTTGGATATTGGGCCGGGTTTGGCGAAAGCCTGTATCGCCGGTCGCGTGAATGGCGAATTGGTTGATGCGGTTGATCCAATCACCGAAGATGCTCAGGTAGCGATTATTACCGCTAAAGACGAAGCCGGTTTAGAAATCATTCGTCACTCTTGCGCGCACCTGTTAGGGCATGCGATTAAGCAGCTGTGGCCAAACACCAAGATGGCTATCGGCCCGGTGATTGATAACGGTTTCTATTATGACGTTGATCTGGACCACACCTTAACGCAGGAAGATCTTGAGCTGCTGGAAAAGCGTATGCACCAGCTGGCTGAAAGCAATTACGATGTGGTTAAGAAGAAGGTGAGCTGGCAGGAAGCACGTGATGTGTTTGCTGAGCGTGGCGAAAGCTACAAAACCACCATTCTTGACGAAAACATCAGCCATGACGATCGTCCTGGCCTGTATCATCATGAAGAATATATCGACATGTGCCGCGGTCCGCACGTGCCGAACATGCGTTTCTGCCATCACTTCAAACTGCAGAAAATCTCCGGGGCTTACTGGCGCGGCAACAGCGATAACAAAATGCTGCAGCGTGTTTACGGTACGGCCTGGGCGGATAAAAAGCAGCTGGCTGCTTACTTGCAGCGCCTGGAAGAAGCGGCAAAACGCGACCACCGTAAAATCGGTAAGCAGCTTGATCTCTACCACATGCAGGAAGAAGCGCCGGGCATGGTGTTCTGGCACAATGACGGCTGGACCATCTTCCGCGAGCTGGAAGTGTTTGTGCGTACCAAGCTGAAAGAGTACGACTATCAGGAAGTGAAAGGTCCGTTTATGATGGACCGCGTACTGTGGGAAAAAACGGGTCACTGGGAAAACTACAAAGAAGCGATGTTCACCACCTCATCCGAGAACCGTGAATATTGCATCAAGCCCATGAACTGCCCAGGCCACGTGCAGATCTTCAACCAGGGTCTGAAATCCTATCGTGACCTGCCGCTGCGTATGGCGGAATTTGGTAGCTGTCATCGTAACGAACCTTCAGGTGCGTTGCATGGCCTGATGCGCGTGCGTGGCTTTACTCAGGATGATGCTCACGTCTTCTGTACCGAAGATCAGGTACGTGATGAGGTGAACAGCTGTATCCGTATGGTATACGACATGTACAGCACCTTCGGTTTTGAAAAAATCGTGGTGAAACTGTCGACCCGTCCGGAAAAACGTATCGGAACCGACGAAATGTGGGACCGTGCGGAAGTAGATTTAGCAGAAGCGCTGAAAGAGAATGAGATTCCATTCGAATATCAGCCGGGAGAAGGTGCCTTTTATGGCCCGAAAATTGAGTTTACCCTGTACGATTGCCTCGATCGCGCCTGGCAGTGTGGCACCGTTCAGCTAGACTTCTCCCTGCCTAAGCGTCTGGACGCTACTTATGTAGGCGAAAACAACGATCGCCAGACACCGGTAATGATTCACCGTGCAATTCTCGGTTCGATGGAGCGCTTTATTGGCATCCTGACCGAAGAATTCGCAGGATTCTTCCCGAGCTGGTTGGCGCCGGTGCAGGCTGTGGTGATGAATATCACCGATAGTCAGTCAGAATATGTCAGCGAATTGACAAAGAAATTGCAGAATGCGGGCATTCGTGTCAAAGCAGACTTGAGAAACGAGAAGATAGGCTTTAAAATCCGCGAGCACACATTACGTCGCGTCCCTTATATGCTGGTTTGCGGTGACAAAGAGGTGGAAGCAGGCAAAGTTGCCGTGCGCACCCGCCGTGGTAAAGACCTTGGGAGCATGGACGTAGATGTGTTTGTTGAGAAGCTGCAACAAGAGATTCGCAGCCGACATCTTCACCAATTAGAGGAAACAGGTTATTAAAGGCGGAAAACGAGTACAACCAACACGTCCGAACCGTATCAACGGCGAAATCCGAGCCACCGAAGTGCGCTTAACTGGCGTAGACGGTGAGCAACTTGGCATTGTCACCTTGCGTGAAGCCATTGAGAAAGCTGAAGAAGCTGGCGTAGATTTAGTTGAAATCAGCCCGAACGCCGAACCGCCGGTTTGCCGTATTATGGATTACGGCAAGTTCCTTTATGAAAAGAGCAAGTCTTCTAAGGAACAGAAGAAGAAGCAGAAAGTTATCCAGGTTAAGGAAATCAAATTCCGTCCTGGTACCGATGATGGCGACTATCAGGTCAAACTACGCAACCTGATTCGCTTTCTGGAAGAGGGCGATAAAGCCAAAATCACGCTGCGTTTCCGCGGTCGTGAGATGGCGCACCAGCAGATCGGTATGGAAGTGCTTAACCGCGTCCGTAAAGACCTGTGTGAAGACATGGATTTGGCGATTGTCGAATCCTTCCCTTCGAAGATCGAAGGTCGTCAGATGATCATGGTGCTCGCTCCTAAGAAGAAGCAGTAGGCCTTCAAGTAATAAAACCGCGCAGCGCTTGCGTTGTGCGGATTTTTATTCGCCTATCTGATTCATTTTATTAACAATGCGAAGTGGATATTTGTAAAAATGCCAAAGATTAAAACTGTACGTGGCGCCGCTAAGCGCTTCAAGAAGACCGCTTCTGGTGGCTTCAAGCGTAAGCACGCAAACCTGCGTCATATTCTGACTAAAAAGTCTACTAAGCGTAAACGTCACCTGCGTCCGAAAGGCATGGTGTCTAAAGGCGATCTGGGTCTGGTTATTGCCTGCCTGCCGTACGCATAAGTAAACTTTTTATAAATTTGCCTGAAAACGTTGCGTAACAGCCATTGGCTTGCAGGGTATAAGGCGTCACAGAATATGATATAGGAGAGCTCACATGGCTCGCGTTAAACGTGGTGTAATTGCTCGCGCACGTCACAAGAAAATCTTAAAACAAGCTAAAGGCTACTACGGTGCACGTTCACGTGTATACCGCGTTGCTTTCCAGGCTGTTATCAAAGCTGGTCAGTATGCTTACCGTGACCGTCGTCAACGTAAGCGTCAGTTCCGTCAACTGTGGATCGCGCGTATCAACGCTGCGGCTCGTCAGAACGGTATCTCTTACAGCCGTTTCATCAATGGCCTGAAAAAAGCCTCTATTGAAATCGACCGTAAGATTCTGGCTGACATCGCTGTATTCGACAAAGTGACATTTACTGCACTTGTTGAAAAAGCAAAATCAGCTCTGGCGTAAGTCAGTTGAAAAAGGGAGCTTGCTCCCTTTTTTATTGCCTGCAACTCACGCAAAAGATTGACATTTTGGCCGCTGCGCATTTCAATAGTGCGTTTTCTATCATTACCAGGTAACGCAAGCATGCATGCTGCAATTTTCCGTTTCTTTTTTTACTTTAGCGCCTGAACATCAGGGGCTTTTGCGCATTAAGAAAAGAAACGAAAAATCGCGCTGAAAGCCTCCCTCGTGGAGGCTTTTTTGTTTCTGGCGACACTTAATCGGATCACACGATCCCAACGAGAACTGACCAGCCCGGCTGGAAGAAGAGGAAATCATGTCCCAACTCGCAGACCTGGTGGCCCGTGCCACGGCCGCCATCGACGAGGCGGCGGATATCGCTGCTCTGGACGCCGTGCGCGTCGAATTTCTGGGTAAGAAAGGGCACCTGACGCTGCAAATGACCACCCTGCGTGAATTGCCGGCAGAAGAGCGCCCGGCCGCAGGTGCGGTTATCAACGACGCCAAGCAGCAAGTGCAAGACCGTCTCACTGCCCGTAAAGAGACGCTGGAAAGCGCCGAGCTCAACGCGCGTCTGGCTGCCGAAACTATCGATGTGTCATTGCCGGGTCGCCGCGTTGAGAATGGCGGCTTGCATCCGGTGACGCGTACCATCGATCGTATCGAAAACTTCTTTGGCGAACTGGGTTTTGCGGTGGTAACCGGGCCTGAAATCGAAGACGATTACCACAACTTCGATGCATTAAACATTCCGGGCCATCACCCGGCACGTGCCGATCATGACACCTTCTGGTTTGATGCCACGCGTCTGCTGCGAACCCAAACCTCAGGCGTGCAGATTCGTACCATGAAAAATCAGCAGCCGCCAATCCGCATCATCGCGCCAGGACGCGTTTATCGTAACGACTACGATCAGACGCACACGCCGATGTTCCATCAGATGGAAGGTTTGATCGTCGATAAAGACATCAGCTTCACCAACCTGAAAGGCACGCTGCATGATTTCCTGAACAACTTCTTCGAAGAGAATCTGCAAATCCGCTTCCGTCCTTCTTACTTCCCGTTTACCGAACCCTCTGCTGAAGTGGACGTGATGGGTAAAAACGGCAAGTGGCTGGAAGTGCTGGGCTGTGGGATGGTACATCCCAATGTTTTGCGCAACGTGGGCATCGATCCGGAAGTGTATTCCGGCTTTGCCTTTGGCATGGGCATGGAGCGTCTCACCATGCTGCGCTACGGTGTGACCGATCTGCGCGCCTTCTTCGAAAATGATTTACGTTTCCTCAAACAATTTAAATAAGGGCAGGTTATCCAATGAAATTCAGTGAACTCTGGTTACGCGAATGGGTAAATCCAGCCCTGGATAGCGCTGCGCTGTCTGAGCAAATCACCATGGCCGGACTTGAAGTCGACGGCGTGGAGCCGGTTGCCGGTGCGTTCCACGGTGTTGTCGTGGGTGAAGTGGTTGAGTGCGGCCAACATCCTAATGCTGACAAACTGCGCGTTACCAAAATCAACGTCGGTGGCGACCGCCTGCTGGATATCGTCTGTGGCGCACCAAATTGCCGTCAGGGTCTGAAAGTCGCGGTTGCCACCGTTGGCGCGGTACTGCCGGGTGATTTCAAAATCAAAGCGGCAAAACTGCGCGGTGAACCCTCTGAAGGCATGTTGTGCTCGTTCTCGGAACTGGGTATTTCCGACGATCACAGCGGCATCATTGAGCTGCCTGCCGATGCACCGGTTGGTGCCGACATCCGTAGCTATCTGCAGTTGGATGACAACACCATCGAAATTAGCGTGACGCCAAACCGCGCCGATTGCCTCGGCATCATCGGTATTGCGCGTGACGTCGCGGTGCTGAACGGATTACCGTTGACTGCACCAGCCATTGAGCCGGTTAACGCGACCATCGCCGATACGTTCCCGATTCGCGTCGATGCGACCGCCGCGTGCCCACGCTACCTTGGCCGCGTGGTGAAAGGTGTGAATGTAAAAGCCGCCACGCCGTTGTGGATGCGTGAGAAGCTGCGTCGCTGCGGCATTCGCTCAATCGATCCTGTCGTCGATATCACTAACTATGTGCTGCTGGAACTGGGCCAACCGATGCATGCGTTTGACCTCGATCGCATCGAAGGCGGCATCGTGGTGCGCATGGCGAAAGAGGGCGAAGTGCTGACGTTGCTGGATGGCACCGAAGCCAAACTGAGCAGCGATACGCTGGTGATTGCCGATCACCACAAAGCGCTGGCGATGGGTGGCATCTTTGGTGGCGAGCATTCTGGCGTCAACGAAGAGACGCAAAACGTCCTGTTCGAATGTGCCTATTTTGATCCGCTGGCAATTACCGGCCGCGCGCGTCGTCAGGGCCTGCATACCGATGCCTCGCATCGCTACGAACGTGGCGTCGATCCGGCGCTACAGCACAAGGCGATTGAACGCGCCACGCAGCTGCTGCTGGATATCTGTGGTGGCGAGGCGGGCCCGGTGATCGATCAAACTGACGCGAGTGCACTGCCGCCGCGCGCCACCATTACGCTGCGTCGTGAAAAGTTAGATCGCTTAATTGGTCACGTCATTGCCGACGAGCAGGTGACGGATATCCTGACGCGTCTCGGCTGCGAAGTGACGATCGGCAAGGGTGAATGGCAAGCCGTTGCGCCAAGCTGGCGTTTCGATATGGCCATCGAAGAGGATTTAGTGGAAGAAGTCGCGCGTATTTACGGCTACAACAACATTCCCGATGTGCCGGTTAAAGCCAGCCTGATCATGACTCAGCATCGTGAAGCTGATTTGTCGTTGAAGCGTGCGAAAAATCTGTTGGTCGATAAAGGCTATCAGGAAGCGATTACCTACAGCTTCGTTGATCCGAAGGTACAGCAGTTGCTGCATCCGGGCGAAGAAGCGCTGATTCTGCCAAGCCCCATCTCCAGTGATATGTCGGCGATGCGTCTGTCGCTGTGGACCGGCTTACTAAGTGCGGTGGTGTACAACCAAAACCGTCAGCAGGGGCGTGTACGCCTGTTTGAGAGCGGCTTGCGCTTTGTTCCTGATACACAGGCCGATCTGGGCATTCGCCAGGATCTTATGCTGGCCGGTGTTTTGAGCGGTAATCGCTACGAAGAGCATTGGGATCTGGCGCGTCAGACGGTTGACTTCTATGATTTGAAAGGCGATTTAGAGTCGCTGCTGGATTTGACCGGTAAACTTGATGAGATTTCCTTCCGTGCGGAAGCCAATCCGGCGCTGCATCCAGGACAAAGTGCCGCAATTTATTTACGCGGCGAACGAATCGGATTTATCGGGGTGGTTCATCCAGAGCTGGAACGTAAGCTGGATCTTAACGGTCGCACCTTAGTGTTTGAACTGCTTTGGAATAAGGTCGCAGACCGCGTCCTGCCTGATGCGCGCGAGATTTCCCGCTTCCCGGCAAACCGTCGTGATATCGCCGTTGTGGTGGCTGAAAACGTGCCTGCAGCAGATATCATTGCGGAGTGTAAGAAAGTTGGCGTAAATCAGGTAGTTGGCGTAAACTTGTTTGACGTGTACCGTGGTAAGGGCGTAAACGAAGGCGAAAAGAGCCTGGCGATTAGCCTAATTTTGCAGGATACCAGCCGGACACTCGAAGAAGAGGAGATTGCCGCGACCGTTGCCAAATGCGTTGCGGCATTAAAAGAGCGATTCCAGGCAACCTTGAGGGATTGAACCTATGGCGCTTACAAAAGCTGAAATGTCAGAGTACCTGTTTGAAAAACTCGGGTTGAGCAAACGCGATGCCAAAGAGTTGGTGGAACTTTTTTTTGAAGAGGTTCGCCGCGCGTTGGAAAACGGAGAACAGGTAAAGCTGTCCGGATTTGGTAACTTTGATCTGCGTGACAAAAACCAGCGTCCGGGCCGTAACCCGAAGACGGGGGAAGATATTCCTATCACCGCGCGCCGAGTGGTGACATTCCGTCCGGGACAGAAGTTGAAAAGTCGCGTCGAGAACGCGACACCCAAGGATGCTGACTAATTTCAGTACGACAAAAAGGCCGCTTAGCGGCCTTTTTTTTGCCTGAAAATTGGCCGTTCTGCATGATTTATACATGATGTAAGGATTTCGTAAGTATGCAGAAAATATGACGAAAATCGGGACCCGCTGATAGTGACCGCTGCAAGCTATTTGTTATAACAGCGCCATCACATTACAAGAGGTTTCGCTGATGAAAAAGACAGCACTTTTATTAAGCATCCTATTAGGGATGCCGCTGCTGGCAAGCGCCAACGTGTCCGTTAATATCAATTCGCCGGGCGTTTCGATTCATATCGGCGATCAGGATAAGCGCGGCTATTATTGGGATGGCTACGACTGGCGTGCGCCAACGTGGTGGAAGCAGCATCACAATCAGCGCATTGGCACCAAGGGTCCGCACGGCTACTGGAATGGTAACGGTTGGCAGGCGCAGCATCCGGGCAATGGGCCGCACAAGGAGAATTCGCGTCAGCCGCATCCGCAGCAGCGCCACGATCAGCACGATGATCATCAGCAGCATGATAATCACGGTCAGCCACTTCCCCCGCATCAGTAATGCACTTCCAGCGGCGCCTGCACAGCGCCGCTTTCTTTTTGCTGCAATCCCACTACAATCAAATCTCTGTTTTCTCAGCCAATCTTACCTATGACTCTGCTGGATCAGCTTGCCCGTCAGGCAAATCGCCGCAGTCAGCGCTGGCTTATCGCACTTAGCGTGCTGTTAATGCTGCTCATCGGACTTAGCCTGTGTGCCGGTGATAGCTGGATTTCTCCTGGCCAATGGTTTTCGACCCGTGGCGAGCTGTTCGTCTGGCAACTGCGTATGCCGCGCACGCTGGCGGTGCTGCTGGTGGGCGCGGCGCTGGCGGTGTGCGGGGTAGTGATGCAGGCGCTGTTTAATAATCCACTGGCTGAACCGGGTTTACTTGGCGTCTCCAACGGTGCAGGCATTGGATTGGTATTAGGCGTGATGCTCGGCAACGGTTCGCTCTGGAGCTTAGCGCTGGCGGCGATGGCGGGAGCCTTACTGATCACGTTGATCCTGCTGCATTTTGCCCATAAACAGCTGTCAGTGAGCCGTTTGCTGCTAACCGGCGTGGCGCTGGGCATTATCTGTAGCGCCATCATGACGTGGGCGGTGTACTTTAGCACCAGTCTCGATCTGCGCCAGCTGATGTACTGGATGATGGGCGGCTTCAGCGGCATTGACTGGCGCTATGGCGGGATGATGCTGGCGCTGCTGCCGGTAACGCTATTGCTGCTAACTACCGCACGAACGCTGAATTTACTGGCGCTGGGCGAAACCTCGGCACGTCAGTTGGGATTACCTCTGCTGCTGTGGCGCAATCTTCTGGTACTGGCGATGGGATGGCTGGTCGGCGTGAGTGTGGCGATGGCCGGTGCGATTGGTTTTGTTGGCCTGGTGATCCCGCATTTATTGCGGCTGAGTGGGTTTAGCGATCATCGTTATCTGCTGCCCGCCGCGGCGTTGGCCGGTGCGGGTGTGCTACTTGGCGCGGATATCATTGCGCGGCTGGTGCTCACCTCCGCTGAACTGCCAATTGGTGTCGTCACCGCCACACTCGGCGCACCCTTGTTTATCGTGTTATTAGTGAAGTCTTCGCGCTAGCTTTGGCTGGCAACTTGTTATCAACAACAGGAATCGACTATGAGCATTTATCAAACTGCACTGCTTACGCTGGATGGTGAGAAAACCTCTCTGGCAGAGTTTGAAGGCAAAGTACTGCTGGTCGTAAACGTGGCGTCAAAATGTGGTCTGACGACGCAGTATGAGCAGCTAGAATCGCTGCAGAAGGCCTGGCAGGATAAGAACTTCAGCGTACTGGGCTTTCCGTGTAATCAATTCCTCGAGCAAGAGCCGGGCAGCAATGAAGAGATTAAAACCTTCTGCAGCACCACATATGGTGTGACCTTCCCGATGTTCGATAAAACCGACGTTAACGGCGAGCATCGTCATCCTTTATATGCCCAATTGACTGCGGCGCAACCGGTGGCGCAACGCCCGGAAGGCAGCGGTTTCCTTGAGCGGATGGAGAGCAAAGGCCGCGCGCCGAAAGCGCCGGGCGACATCCTGTGGAATTTCGAGAAATTCCTCATCAATAAGCAGGGCAAAGTGATTGCGCGCTTCTCGCCGGATATGACGCCAGACGATCCTATTATCCTGAAAAGCATTGAGCAGGCGCTGGCCGGGTAAATGGTATTGCAGTGTCAGGGAGTCAGCGTCCCAGGACGGTTGGCTCCCGTTGACCTCAACGTCAATGCCGGTCAGCTGGTGCACCTGGTCGGGCCGAACGGCGCAGGGAAAAGCACTTTGCTGACTGTGCTTTCTGGCCTGCTATCAAGTCAGGGTACGATTCTGCTGGATGGCAAGCCGCTGTCCGCCATGAACGGTGCTGCACTGGCGCAGCTGCGTGGCTGGTTGCCGCAGCAGCAGATAGCGCCGGGACAAATGCCGGTATGGCACTATTTGCGCATGCACGCTGCCACGGAGGCGGTACAAGCGAACGCTATTTTGCACGATGTGTTAGACCAGCTCGGCCTGCAAGACAAATTATTGCGCAGCCTAACGCAGCTTTCCGGCGGGGAGTGGCAGCGCGTACGCCTGGCGGCGGTGGTTATGCAAATTCATCCGCAGCTCAATCCACGCGGGAAAGTATTGCTGCTGGATGAGCCGATGAGTGCACTGGACGTGGCACAGCAGCGGGCTGTTGACAGGTTGCTGGCAGAACTTTGTCACAGCGGTCTGGCGATTGTTGCCAGCGGGCACGATCTCAATCACAGCTTGCGCCATGCCGATCGTGTGTGGTTAATGCACCAAGGCAACGTCGTGCGCCAGGGAAGCGGCAAAGAGGTGTTAACCGCAGCCCAATTAGCGCCGCTCTACCAAACCACGTTTGAGCAAATCGATACCCCACAAGGGCCGCTGCTGTTTATTCCCTGAGACCTTATTGCACGCTGAGGCGCTTTGCCGCTAAAGTGTTTGCCGAGCGAGGGATGAAGGAAAACACTGATGCGGCTACTGATTTTTATTCTGGCACTGTTGTTGGCGGGCTGTAGCCATCACGCGCCGCCACCCAATGGGCGCCTGTCTGACTCCATCACCGTCATTGCCCAACTTAACGATCAGCTGAGCCGCTGGCGGGGAACGCCGTATCGTTATGGCGGTCTTAGTCGCGGTGGCGTCGATTGTTCTGGCTTTGTCTATCTCACTTTCCGCGATAAATTTGATATGCAGCTGCCGCGCTCAACGATCGATCAGACCGATATTGGTACGCGCATCGACAAGGATGAACTGCTGCCAGGCGATTTGGTGTTCTTTAAAACCGGCAGCGGTGAAAATGGTTTGCACGTGGGTATTTATGATACAGATAATACCTTTATTCACGCCTCTACCAGCCAGGGTGTGATTCGCTCTTCGCTGGATAATGTTTACTGGCGTAAAGTATTTTGGCAGGCGCGTCGCATCTAAACGCGGTTTACTTGTGCGTTAAAAGGCGCGAAAAAAGAAAGGTTATCTCACCCTGAATTAATTCCGAATTGTGCCGATATTTAACTATCATTTAAAATGGCACTTTACCCGCCATCGATTTAATACTAAAAATAAAGCTAAGTTTATTTAATTGGTATGGACATTAACCCCGGCTATTTGGCTTAAGTGTTATTTACGGCTTAAAACAGCGTAATAGTACAAAAAACGTCTTCTCTTCTAACGTTTGGTCCTATTGCCTGACTGTTTTCGTTGATATACGATGCGCTAATTGCCACTGCCTCTGGCTTGTAAAATGAAAGTCCATTTATCTGCCGACTACCAGTCGGAAACCTGGTTTTATCCAGCATACTCTCCGACGGGCCAACTGACCGCGGTGGAGCTGGTTACGCAATTTGTTCATGATAGCGCGCCTATTACGCTGCCTCAGGATCTGCTGTTGCCACAGTTAGATGATGCTCAGCAATTGCGTTTGCTCCAGAGCCAGCTTTCATTGCTGGAAAAGTACCGCGACTTTTTTGAGCTTAATCAAATTATCGCTTTGGTTCGTATTGATGATTCGATGGCAAATACGCTTTTATCCAGCGAGTTTTTGTTAAGGAAATTCAAACAAATTTCTTTTCTTGTTTTGGATATCAGTGAAGCATTTCCACAATTATCATTGGGTAAAGAGCAACCGTTGCTCGCGGCTTTACAGCGGGAATTCCGCTTATCGCTTTCTCAATTTGGTGCAGGAAAAGCACCGGCAACCGCGGTGTACGATAATCTGTTTAGCGTGCTAAAACTGGATAAAACCTTTATTCAAGAGTTGGCTAAACGTGCATCGTTTACGCCATTTATTCAGACGGTTATCGATAACTTTTCGGATTTTGCCGAGCAAATTATTATTTGCGGCATTGATGATAATTTAATGCTGGAAAAAATGACCACGCTTCGCGGCGCACATCTGCAGGGTAGCCTGTTTCCGGTGGTAAAAGCCGACCGATTAAGCGATCTCATTTATTCCGATCTTAATTTACACACGCCTTCTCAGCAGTAATCCTTTCACCTGTCATCCTGGCAGCGTCAGCGTTACACTCTTCCTTATGTTAAAAACTCAATGCTGGTGCCTTATCTAAGTGCACCTTCAGGAGTATCGATGCAATTTACTAATAGCTGGCAGCAAGAATTAACTGGATTCTACACCGCACTGGACCCAACGCCGCTGGCGGGAGGACGACTGTTTTACCACAATGCTGCGCTGGCAAAGGAGATGGGGTTAGATGATGCTCTGTTTCAGGGCAGCGGTCATGGCGTGTGGTCAGGACGTGAAATGCTGCCGGGTATGTCGCCGCTGGCGCAGGTCTACAGTGGCCATCAGTTTGGCGTCTGGGCCGGGCAGTTGGGTGATGGACGCGGTATCTTACTCGGCGAGCAACAGCTGGCGAATGGACGCAAGCTTGATTGGCACTTGAAAGGCGCGGGGCTAACGCCTTATTCGCGTATGGGTGACGGACGCGCCGTCATCCGCTCCAGCGTGCGCGAGTTTCTCGCATCAGAGGCGTTGCACCACCTTGGCATTCCTACCACGCGTGCGCTGGCATTAGCGATTGGTGATGAGCCCGTACTGCGTGAAACCCAGGAGTGCGGCGCGATGCTAATGCGTATCGCCGAGAGCCATTTGCGTTTCGGCCATTTTGAACACTTTTATTACGGCGGCGAGCAGGACAAGGTACGCATGCTGGCGGATTACGCTATTCGCCATCACTGGCCCCACCTGCAGGATGAGGCCGATCGCTACCTGCTGTGGTTTACCGATATCGTGAAACGCACCGCCGGATTAATAGCACTTTGGCAAAGCGTTGGCTTTGCACATGGCGTGATGAATACCGATAACATGTCGATTCTTGGCTTGACGCTGGATTATGGGCCTTATGGATTCCTTGACGACTATCAGCCCGGTTACATCTGCAATCACAGCGATTATCAGGGGCGCTACGCCTTCGAGAATCAGCCAATGATTGGTCTGTGGAATCTGAATCGCCTGGCTCACGCGTTATCCGGCCTGATGACCACCGAGCAGCTCAAGCAGGCACTAAGCCATTATGAAAGCGAGTTGATGCGCGTTTGGGGTGAGAAGATGCGTGCCAAACTCGGTTTGCTGACCGCAGAAAGTAATGACAACACCATCCTGACCGGCTTGCTGGCGCTGATGACGGCAGAGCGCAGCGATTACACGCTGACTTTCCGCATGCTTAGCGAGACGCAGCAGGATGAAACCCGCTCGCCGCTGCGTGATGAGTTTATCGACCGCGCCGCTTTTGATGGCTGGTATAGCGATTACCGCCAGCGCTTGTTACGCGATCAGGCTAGCGACGAGCAGCGTCAGACGGTGATGAAGGCGGCCAATCCAGCGCTGGTATTGCGCAATTATCTGGCGCAGCAGGTGATTGAAGAGGTAGAGAAAGGCGAAACGGCCGCATTAGAAAAGCTGCATAACGCACTGCAACAACCCTATAGCGATGCGGCCGTGAGCGCGGAGCTGCGCCAACGGCCGCCTGAGTGGGGCAAAACGCTTGAGGTAAGTTGTTCGAGCTAGGCGTTAATTAAAGCGGCTGTCGACTGCGGCAGCCAGTTTCTCCAGCACCTCAGCGCTCTCTTCCCAGCCGAGACACGGATCGGTGATTGACTGACCATAGATCAGCGTTTCGCCGCTGACCACTTTCTGATTCCCTTCCTGCAGAAAACTCTCAATCATCACGCCCGCGACCGCTCGCGAACCGGCGCGGATTTGCGCCGCCACATCATCGGCGACATCCCGTTGGCGACGATGCTGTTTCAGGCAGTTGCCATGGCTGAAGTCGATCACCAGCTGTTCTGGCAGATTGAAATCGCGCAGGTTGGCCGCCGCCGCCGCCACGTCTTCAGCGTGATAGTTTGGCTGACGCCCGCCGCGCAAAATGACATGACCATGTGGATTGCCGCTGGTTTGATAAATGGTCATCTGACCGTTTTTATCCGGCGACAGGAACATATGACTGGCGCGTGCGGCGCGGATCGCATCAACCGCGATTTGCACGTTACCGTCAGTGCCGTTTTTGAACCCCACCGGGCAAGAGAGCGCTGAAGCCATCTCACGGTGTATCTGGCTTTCAGTGGTGCGAGCACCAATGGCGCCCCAGCTAATCAGGTCGGCAATAAACTGGCCGATCACCATATCCAGGAATTCGGTGGCGGTCGGCATGCCCAGCGCGTTGATGTCCAACAGCAGTTTACGTGCGATAGCGATGCCGCGATTCACATCGTAGCTGCCATCCAGATCGGGATCGGAAATAAGACCTTTCCAGCCAATCACGGTACGCGGTTTTTCGAAGTAGGCGCGCATCACGATCTCCAGCCGATCCTGATGACGTTCACGCAGTTCATTCAGACGTGTAGCGTATTCAATCGCTGCTTTAGGATCGTGTAGCGAGCAGGGGCCAATAATGACCAGCAAACGCGGATCTTCGCCAGTCAGAATACGTGCAATACGTTGACGGGCCGCGGTAACGTTGGCGGCGATTTCCGCCGAAATAGGATGTTCTTGCGCGAGCGCAGCTGGAGTCAGCAGGCTGCCGATGCGCGCAGTGCGCAGTTCATCAGTCTTGTTCATTGGGATTCTCAAAAAATGGTTCTTCGCAGCGGTGAAATACCGGGAAGTGATGGTGATCACAATAAACCATTAGCCTGCGAATTCAACCTGCTAAAAACAAAGGTCTTAAAACAAGACGGAAGCCAGGCTTTACGATCGTATTACCGATGAGGTCACCATAAATGGCGACCCTACGTTTACAGAGCTGGGTTTTCGTAGGGTGCGCATTCATGCGCACCTGCATAATCAGGCAATGATTTGCTTAAGTGAGCGGCATTACGCCATAAATGGCGACCCTACAGAAGGCAGTTAATACATGCTACGACTCAGGCCCATGATATCGAGGATTTTGGTGGCAATCTCTTCCACCGAATAGTTGGTACTGTTGAGGTAACGAATTTGGTTGGTGCGGAAGAGCGCTTCTACTTCTCCCACTTCCAGACGACATTGGCGCAGCGAAGCGTAACGAGTATTTTCCGCACGCTCCTGACGAATCGCTTCCAGACGTTCCGGATCTATAGTTAATCCAAACAACTTATGCTGATGCGCACGCAGCGCCGGCGGCAGCTTCAAATTGTCCATATCATCGGCGATAAACGGATAGTTAGCGGCCCGCACGCCAAACTGCATCGCCAGGTACAAGCTGGTGGGCGTTTTACCGCAGCGCGACACGCCAAGCAAAATTACCTGTGCATCTTCAAGGCCGCGCAGGGAAATGCCATCGTCATGCGCGAGGGTATAGTCGATTGCCGCGATGCGCGCGTCATATTTGCCAAGGTTACTGGCAGTCAAACCATGCGTACGGTGCGCCACCGGCATCGAAGCCACACCTAATTCGCTTTGTAACGGTGCCACCAACGCTTGCACGATATCCTGACAAAAGCCTTCGCTCTCCAGGATAATTTCACGCACATCGGGCGTGACAATCGAAAAGAATACCAGCGGCCGCACGCCGCTCTGCTGATAGAGTGCATTTATCTGCGCTTTCACAGCTTGTGCACGCTGAACATTCTCCACAAAGGGTAGCGTGACGCTGTTGGTGATAACCGGGAACTGTGAAAGCACCGCGTGCCCCAGCACTTCGGCAGTGATGGCGGTACCATCAGAAATGTAGAAGACGCTACGTTCAGTGCTCATAGTCTGCTTAACCCTCATGTCTATAAATGACAGATATCATCAACCTTACTATTTCATTTTAAAGTGATAAGAAATGAAATATCCATACTGTTTACTGCTCGTTGGCGAAAATGAGCACGTTGATAATCAATATTAGATGAAATGCTGTTTTGAAAAGCGTTATTTTCGCGCATTTTCTTTTTCGCGCATGAAATAAAGTTTGCAGGCGTTGCGCAACGTAAATCAATCGCTAACCCTCTGAAAAAGGGAAAAATAACGATATAGCAGTTTGTTAGCGTTAAATAGGCCGTTTGCGCAACATCATTAATTCTGGGTACTAATCCTATTTTGCTGCTCTTTTCCTGCTTTAACGATTCAACACTTAGTCTTTATTTATGGGTTGTGCCAAGCTGTTTCTGCGAATAGCAAAATGTTCCATGTGTGAACCAATCATTTAAAAGGATAATCTCAATGTCCATTCAAGACCAACAGTCGCTAGTGCTCTGGTACAACCAGCTTGGCATGCATGATGTTGATCGGGTGGGAGGCAAGAATGCTTCCCTCGGAGAAATGATTACGAATTTGTCGTCGCTGGGTGTTTCCGTTCCCAACGGTTATGCGACCACATCTTACGCGTTTAATCTGTTTCTCGATCAAAGCGGACTGAACCAGCGCATTTATGATTTGCTGGATAAAACGGATGTTGATGATGTTGCTGAGCTTGCGCAAGCGGGTAAACAGATTCGTCAATGGGTGGTGGACACGCCATTCCAGCCTGAGCTGGAAGCGGCGATTCGCAGCGCCTACGAACAACTCTCTGCTGATGATGCCGAAGCCTCCTTCGCTGTGCGTTCGTCGGCCACCGCCGAAGATATGCCCGATGCCTCATTTGCCGGTCAGCAGGAGACTTTCCTGAACGTGCAGGGCTATGACGCGGTGATTATCGCGGTTAAGCACGTATTTGCTTCCTTATTTAACGATCGCGCCATCTCTTACCGTGTGCATCAGGGCTACGACCATCGCGGCGTCGCGCTCTCTGCAGGTATTCAACGGATGGTACGATCGGATCTCGCATCGTCCGGCGTGATGTTTACCATTGATACTGAATCGGGCTTTGATCAGGTGGTGTTTATCACCTCGGCGTTCGGTTTGGGTGAGATGGTAGTGCAAGGCGCTGTCAACCCGGATGAGTTCTACGTGCATAAACCGACGCTGGCAGCCAATCGCCCAGCGATTGTGCGCCGTACCATGGGCTCGAAAAAGCTGCGCATGGTCTACGCCGATTCACAGGAACATGGCGAGCAGGTGCGCATTGAAGACGTCGAGCAAGAGCAGCGCGATCGCTTCAGTTTAACCGATGACGAAGTGCAGGCGCTGGCGCGTCAGGCGGTGCTGATTGAGCAGCACTACAAGCGCCCAATGGACATTGAGTGGGCGAAAGATGGCCACACCGGTAAGCTGTTTATTGTGCAGGCGCGGCCGGAAACAGTGCGATCTAATGGCCAGGTGATGGAGCGCTATACGCTGCAAGGCAAGGGCAAGGTCGTAGTAGAAGGACGCGCCATAGGCCATCGCATCGGTGCCGGTGAAGTTAAAGTTATCCATGACATCAGTGAAATGCACCGCATTGAAAAAGGCGATGTGCTGGTCACTGACATGACCGATCCCGATTGGGAACCGATCATGAAGAAAGCCTCAGCGATCGTGACCAATCGTGGTGGACGAACCTGTCATGCGGCCATTATCGCCCGTGAGCTGGGCATCCCTGCCGTAGTGGGTTGTGGTGATGCGACCGACCATCTGAAAGATGGCCAGAAGGTGACGGTGTCCTGTGCCGAGGGCGATACCGGTTATGTGTATGGTGAACTGCTGGACTTTGAAGTCACCAGCTCGCAGGTGGATACCATGCCGGATCTGCCGCTGAAAATTATGATGAATATCGGTAACCCCGATCGCGCCTTCGACTTTGCCTGCTTGCCGAACGAAGGTGTGGGTCTGGCGCGTCTGGAGTTCATCATTAACCGCATGATTGGCGTGCATCCGAAAGCGCTGCTGGAGTTCGATCAGCAAACGCCTGAGCTGCAGCAGCAGATTCGCCAGATGATGAAAGGTTTTGATGATCCAATTGAGTTCTACATCGGTCGTCTGACAGAAGGGATTGCCACCCTGGGGGCGGCGTTTGCGCCGAAGCGCGTTATCGTTCGTCTCTCTGATTTCAAAACTAACGAATACGCTAACCTGGTGGGCGGCGAGCGTTATGAACCGGAAGAAGAGAACCCGATGCTGGGATTCCGTGGCGCCGGCCGCTATGTGGCAGACAGCTTCCGCGACTGCTTCAAGCTGGAGTGTGAGGCGGTGAAACGCGTGCGCAATGAAATGGGATTGACCAACGTCGAAATCATGATTCCCTTCGTGCGTACAGTGGATCAGGCCGAAGCGGTGGTTGCGGAGCTGGCGAAAAATGGCCTGAAGCGCGGCGAAAACGGTTTGAAGGTCATTATGATGTGTGAAATCCCTTCAAATGCCTTGCTGGCAGAGCAGTTCCTCGAGCACTTTGATGGCTTCTCGATTGGTTCCAACGACATGACGCAGCTGGCGCTGGGTTTGGATCGCGACTCCGGGGTAGTGTCAGCGCTGTTTGACGAGCGTAATGATGCCGTTAAAGCATTGCTTTCCATGTCCATTAAAGCCGCGAAGAAACAAGGTAAATACGTGGGGATCTGTGGTCAGGGTCCATCTGATCATCAGGATTTTGCCGCGTGGCTGATGGAGCAGGGCATTGACAGCCTGTCCCTCAATCCAGACACGGTAGTAGAGACATGGCTGAGTCTGGCAGAGCTGAACGCCGCGAAACACTGATCAAGAGGAATAAAGACACGTTAGAGGTGAATCTAATGTGTTCTTGATGAAATCATTAAGGCCAGCGCTGCTGGCCTTATCTTTTTACGTGAAAAACAGGCAAAAAAAAGCCCATCACAGGGGATGGGCAAAGACTACACACAGCAATTCTTCACTTTACTCAGGGGAATAAGGTTGTTTAGAAATCAGTAGCTTGATTTCAAACATAGGAAACATGTTATTCATCAGGCCTTGTGGCGTCTTTAAGAATCCTCTTATTAGTTTAAAGCTGATAATCTTTCATGGTCATTTTCATCGGTGTACCCCCTTGATTCAGTCCGAAAAATAATCATTCCATTAGCCAAACCCCGCTAAAGCCGCTAAAACATCGTTTTTTCTTAAAAATCGCTTATGAAAAAAAATAATTCCTGCAGGGTAATGACCGATGATGATGAAGTGGCATTAGGCCGGTTAAAGTAAGGCCAATCTAAAGCGGAGAAATTGCAATGTCGCTTTGCAGAGCGTAACGCTTACGGGGCGGGGGTAAAGCGGGTCGCCGTTCATGCGCGGCGACCCTACAACGGTGCGCGACAAAACTTAATGTGGGTGTTCTTCGTGATCGTCAAGCGCTTCGATAGCCGTTTGCATATCATCATCCGGCTCGGGTGCTTCATGCATCCACACCGTTACCAGGCGATAAGAGACCGCCAGCACCACGGGACCAATAAACAGCCCAATCATGCCAAAGGCAATTAAGCCACCAATGACGCCGGAAAGAATCAGGATCATCGGCAAATCCGCGCCCATACGAATCAGTACCGGCCGCAGCACGCTATCCAATGTGCCTACCACGCAACTCCAGACTAATAGCACGGTGCCCCATGTGGTATCACCGCTCCAGTACAGCCAGATAATGGCCGGGACCAACACCACCAGCGGGCCGAGTTGCACCAGGCAAGTAAGAATCATCAGCACGGTTAATAATGTGGCATAGGGGATACCGGAAATGGCCAGGCCAATGCCGCCGAGCACGCCCTGTACCAGCGCCGTGACCACCACGCCCAGCGCCACGGCACGAATCGCCTGACCTGCCAGCAGCACGGCGGCATCACCGCGGCGACCACTCATACGGTAAGCAAAATGTCGGATGCCTTGCCCAACTTGCTCCCCGCGCCAATACAGCAGCACGCTGAACAGCAACATCACGACGAGATGCATCATGAAGCGGCCAAAGTGTCCGGCCTGCGCCACAAAGAAGCCGGTAGTACGACCTATATAGGGTTGTACCTGGCTCAACATCGCCGATCCTCCGCCATCCACTAATTTGTGATAGCTCGAATAAAGCTTGTTGCCACCATAAGGAATGTCACGTAGCCAGGCAAAATCGGGCATCACCAAATGGCGTTGCGTTGCCCAGGCGATCACCGGCGCGCTGTTATCAATTAAGCTGCTTACCAGCAGGGCGATAGGAATAATGAACAACAGCAAGAGCAGTAGCGTCATGGCAATAACCGCCAGCGAGCGTCTTCCCCACATCAGCTGTTGCAGGCGGATCATCAATGGCCAGGTAGCGATCACCACCATGCTGGCCCAGGCGAAGCCCAGAATAAACGGCTGAACCACCCACAGACAGGCGACGATCATGATCAGAATGAACATCAACGAGAACAGCATTTGCGGTAAATCCATACCGCGTTGCAGGCTTTTCATCACAACATTTAACCTCGATTGAATCCTTCAGAGTGGGGCTGAACGGCCCTAATTAATGATGATCTATTTCCGGGAAATTAAACAGGAAAAGCAGCGGCGGCCATGCGCTTTCCTGAAAAAACAGCGTGCGGCAAAAAAGTATGATAAAACCAAGGGCTGAAAAAAATCACGACGCAAACGTTTACAACATCTCGGTCACTCAATAATGATCCCACAGATTTCTCAGGCACCGGGCCTCGTTCAACTGGTGCTGACATTCCTGCAGTCCTTAAAAGAGCAAGGGTTCACTGGCGATACGGCCACCAGCTATGCCGATCGCCTGTCGCTATCCACCGATAACAGTATTTACCAACTGCTGCCTGATGCGGCGCTGTTTCCGCGATCGACGGCTGATGTGGCGCTGATTGCGCGTCTGGCCGCAGAAGCGCGCTTTAATAGCCTGGTCTTCACCCCGCGTGGTGGTGGCACCGGTACTAACGGGCAATCGCTTAATCAGGGCATCGTGGTTGATATGTCGCGCTACATGAACCGCATCCTCGAAATCAACACCGAACAGGGTTGGGTGCGGGTTGAAGCGGGCGTGGTGAAGGACCAACTTAATGCGTGGCTAAAATCTTACGGCTTCTTCTTCTCGCCGGAACTCTCTACCAGTAACCGCGCCACCTTAGGTGGCATGATCAATACTGACGCCTCCGGGCAAGGTTCGCTGGTGTATGGCAAAACCTCCGATCACGTCGAAGGGCTGCGCGCGGTGCTGTTGGGCGGCGATATCCTCGATACGCGCGCGATGCCAACCGAACTGGCAGAACAGCTGGCGAGCACGCCAACCGCTGAAGGGCGCATCTATCAGCAGGTATTAACGCGCTGCCGTGAACAGCGCAGTTTGATTCTGGAAAAATTCCCTAAGCTGAACCGCTTTCTCACCGGTTACGATCTGCGGCATGTGTTCAGCGATGATCTGCAAACCTTCGATCTCACGCGCCTGTTATGCGGTGCGGAAGGTACGCTGGCCTTTATCACTGAAGCGCGTCTTGATATCACGCCCATTCCCAAAGTGCGTCGTTTGGTGAATATCAAATATGATTCGTTCGACTCGGCGTTACGCAATGCACCTTTTATGGTGGAAGCCAAAGCGCTGTCGGTGGAAACGGTTGACTCGAAAGTATTGAACCTGGCGCGTGAAGATATCGTCTGGCACTCGGTGCATGAATTGATTACCGATGTGCCAGACAAAGAGATGCTGGGCCTGAACATCGTGGAGTTTGCCGGTGATGATGCCGAACTGATCGAGCAGCAAATTGCAACGCTGTGCCTGCGTCTGGATGCATTAATGCTGCAGCAATCCGGCGGCGTCATTGGTTATCAGCTGTGTAACGATGTGGCCGGCATTGAGCGCATCTATAACATGCGCAAAAAAGCGGTGGGCCTACTAGGTAACGCCAAAGGGCGCGCTAAGCCGATACCGTTTGTTGAAGATACGGCGGTACCGCCAGAACAGCTGGCCGATTACATCGTTGAGTTTCGCGCGCTGCTCGACAGCCACGGCCTGAGTTACGGCATGTTTGGCCACGTGGATGCGGGCGTGTTGCACGTGCGTCCGGCGCTGGATATGTGCGATCCGCAGCAGGAGCTGTTGATGAAGCAGATCTCCGATGAAGTGGTCGCGCTAACCGCCCGCTACGGCGGTTTATTGTGGGGCGAGCACGGCAAAGGTTTCCGCGCACAGTACAGCCCGGCATTCTTCGGTGAAACGCTGTTCAATGAGCTACGTCGTATTAAAGCGGCGTTCGATCCCGACAACCGCCTCAATCCTGGCAAGATCTGCACACCGCTGAAGAGCAACGAACCAATGATGCAGGTGGATGCGGTGAAACGCGGTACCTACGATCGTCAGATTCCCGTCACGGTGCGCAATGAGTGGCGCGGTGCGATGGAGTGTAACGGCAACGGTTTGTGCTTCAATTTTGACGTGAACAGCCCGATGTGCCCGTCGATGAAAATTACCCGTAATCGCATTCATTCGCCGAAAGGCCGCGCCACGTTAACGCGTGAATGGTTACGTTTGCTCTCTGAGCAGGGGGTTGATCCTCTGCAACTGGAACATGCTTTGCCCAAACAGGGGGCCAGCCTGCGCACCTTGATTCAACGCACGCGTAATTCCTGGCACGCGAAGAAAGGGGAATATGACTTCTCCCATGAGGTAAAAGAGGCGATGTCGGGTTGTCTGGCCTGTAAAGCCTGTTCGACGCAGTGCCCAATCAAGATTGATGTGCCGAATTTCCGTTCGCGCTTTTTGCAGCTTTATCACACCCGCTATTTGCGTCCAGTGAGCGATCATCTGGTGGCAACCGTTGAGAGTTATGCGCCGTTGATGGCGAAAGCCCCTAAGGTGTTCAACTTCTTCCTGAAACAGCCGTGGATGCGCGATATCAGTAAAACGCACATTGGCATGGTGGATTTGCCGCTGCTGTCATCACCGAGCCTCAAGCAACAGTTGAGCGGTCATCCGGCGATGAACCTCACGCTGGAGCAGCTAGAGGCAATGGAGACCACACAACGTGAAAACTGTGTGCTGGTGGTGCAGGATCCCTTTACCAGCTATTACGAAGCGCAGCTGGTGACCGATTTCGTCAAGCTGATCGAAAAGCTCGGTTATCGCCCGGTGCTACTGCCGTTCTCTCCCAATGGCAAAGCGCAGCATGTAAAAGGCTTCCTGCAGCGCTTTGCGCGTACCGCCAGTAAAACCGCAGATTTCCTCAATCGCGTGGCGAAACTTGGCGTGCCAATGGTGGGCGTCGATCCGGCAACCGTGCTTTGTTATCGCGATGAGTACAATCAGGTGCTGGGTGAGCAGCGCGGTGAGTTTAACGTGCAGCTGGTGCACGAATGGCTGCACACGGCGCTGGCTGAGCGTGCGGTGCAAACTGCCAGCGGCGAGGCTTGGTATCTGTTCGCGCACTGCACCGAAGTAACGGCACTGCCGTCCACGCCGAATCAGTGGCAGGGCATTTTTGCTCGCTTTGGCGCAAAGCTGGAGAACGTCAACGTGGGCTGTTGTGGCATGGCAGGTACTTACGGCCATGAGAGTAAAAATCTGGAGAATTCGCTGGGGATTTACGAGCTGTCATGGCATCCAAAGCTGCAAAAGCTGCCACGTCAACGCTGCCTGGCTACCGGCTTCTCCTGTCGCAGTCAGGTGAAGCGCGCGGAAGGCAACGGGATGCGTCATCCGTTGCAAGCATTACTGGAAATGATGTAAACAAATTGTAGGAGTCGTCACAAAGCTGGATTAGAATATCCAGCCTGCGTGACGGACGAAATCACTCTGCAGGCGGGTAGCTTGATCCCACTCGCCGCTGAGCGCCAGTTGATGACACAAACGTGTTAATGACAGGCGCGCCAGTTGATAGGCCTGAATGCGAAATAAACGGTCACGATCGGCATTGCCCATCTCCTGGACTAAGCGGTGATGGAGCTTACCCATGGCGTGCAAAAAACTGAGGTCGTCACCATTTATCTCACAGATTTCTGCCATGTCGAGACAGGTGTCATTGAAACGGCGCAGTTGTTCGAGAGTGCAATCGGTGCGGTTGAGCTTTGCCTGAGCCATATAGAAGTCCACGGTGATATCGCGCACCGCAAACTTATAGTCGTCGATTTTATGTTGTAACCAGGCTGAGACGGTAAGCGTCATATCGCCACCTTAAATAGGTTAATGATAATCATTATCATATTCAACCGTGTCAGGAATGCAATTCCCGCCGTGAATTTTATTGATTCCCTCTGCCTGTTAATAAAATCGGCAATAACAATTTCTTTACATACTAGAAAGGCGTAACCTATCAATTATGAATGAAACGTAAAATTGATTTATAAAATTTTACGCCAATTTAAGGGGTTACGTTGCAGTGGTGCGCACGGGAATGCCGCCGTCAATCTGCTTTGAAGCGACTATGCTTAATAAAGCAGCAGTAAAAATAGCACGAGATGATTATCCCTGCAAAACAAGAGGTTGAAGTGATATCTGATATCACTACCATAGGGGGATAGCCTGAAAAGGCCCAGACTTACGAGGTAGCACAATGTCATCAGTTAATGCCGACTCTTTTTCACCCGAAGATTTCGTCTGGAAAGGGCTCACGCTGACCGAATCGGCAGCGAAACAGATTCTTAACCTGGTAGAACAAGACCCTGAAGTCAAGGGTTTGAAACTGGGTGTGAAAACGTCCGGCTGTGCCGGTTTTGGGTACGTTATGGACCTGGTGAAAGAGCCTGCCGATGACGACCTGCAGTTTGAGCAGTTTGGCGCAAAACTGTTTGTGCCGCTTCAGGCGATGCCGTTTGTTGACGGTACCGAGCTGGATTATGTCCGCGAAGGCCTTAACCAGATTTTTAAATTCAACAACCCTAAAGCTCAACACGCCTGCGGGTGCGGTGAGAGCTTTGGCGTCGAGTAAGTGAAATATGTCACGACACAGCGAAGCATCTGACGATGTACAAATGTGGGAAGGCAAGCTCAATTATAAAGAGGGCTTCTTTACCCAGTTACAAACCGACGAATTTGCCCACGGCATCAATGAAGATGTGGTGCGCGCGATTTCGGCCAAACGTAACGAACCTGAATGGATGCTTGAATTTCGTCTGAAGGCGTTCCGCGCCTGGGAACAGATGGAAGAGCCGCACTGGCTGAAAGCGCACTACGAAAAACTGGATTATCAGGATTACAGCTACTACTCCGCGCCGTCCTGCGGCAACTGCGACGACAGCTGTGCGTCTGAACCCGGCGCTACCCAAACTTCCGGCAGCGTCGCGTCCAGCGATTATCTGACTCAGGAAGTGGAAGATGCGTTCAACCAGTTAGGTGTTCCGGTGCGTGAAGGACGTGAAGTCGCGGTCGACGCTATTTTCGACTCCGTTTCCGTCTCAACAACTTACCGCGACAAGCTGGCCGAGCAGGGCATCATTTTCTGCTCCTTCGGCGAAGCGATTCACGATCATCCTGAGCTGGTACAGAAGTATCTTGGCACGGTCGTGCCGCCAAACGATAACTTCTTTGCTGCGCTGAACTCCGCTGTGGCCTCCGACGGTACCTTCGTTTACATCCCGAAAGGCGTACGTTGTCCGATGGAGCTGTCGACCTATTTCCGCATCAATGCGGCAAAAACCGGTCAGTTCGAACGCACCATTTTGGTGGCCGATGAAGACAGCTACGTGAGTTATATCGAAGGTTGCTCGGCACCGGTGCGTGACACCTATCAGCTGCATGCCGCTGTGGTTGAAGTGATTATCCACAAAAATGCCGAAGTGAAATATTCCACCGTACAGAACTGGTTCCCGGGCGGTGAAGGCGAGGGCGGTATCCTCAACTTCGTGACCAAACGTGCGCTGTGCGAAGGCGATCACAGTAAGATGTCTTGGACGCAGTCCGAAACGGGTTCAGCGATCACCTGGAAATATCCTAGCTGCATTCTGCGCGGTGATTACTCGATTGGTGAGTTCTATTCCGTTGCCCTGACCGCAGGTCGCCAGCAGGCGGATACCGGCACCAAGATGATTCACATTGGTAAAAACACCAAGTCGACCATCATCTCAAAAGGGATTTCTGCCGGTAAGAGCCAGAACACCTATCGCGGCCTGGTGAAAATCATGCCAACCGCCACCAACGCGCGTAACTTCACCCAATGTGATTCGATGCTGATTGGTGCTGAGTGCGGCGCGCACACTTTCCCGTACGTGGAAACGCGCAACAACACGGCACATCTGGAGCACGAGGCGACCACTTCGCGCATCGGTGAAGATCAGATGTTCTACTGCTTGCAGCGTGGCATTAGCGAAGAAGATGCGATTTCAATGATCGTCAACGGCTTCTGTAAAGACGTTTTCTCCGAGCTGCCACTGGAATTCGCCGTGGAAGCGCAAAAATTGTTAGCTATCAGCCTTGAGCACAGTGTGGGCTGATGCCCGTTGCCGGAAGCAATGTGAAGGAAAGAGTATGTTAAGCATTAAAGATTTGCAGGTTAGCGTTGAAGACAAAGAGATTTTGCGCGGTCTGAACCTTGAAGTAAAACCGGGCGAAGTCCACGCGATTATGGGACCAAACGGTTCAGGTAAAAGTACCCTGTCTGCAACGCTGGCTGGTCGTGAAGATTACGAAGTCACTGGCGGTTCGGTTACCTTTAAAGGCAAAGATCTGCTGGAGCTGGAGCCAGAAGAGCGTGCCGGTGAAGGCATCTTCATGGCGTTCCAATATCCGGTAGAAATCCCGGGCGTCAGCAACCAGTTCTTCCTGCAGACTTCAGTCAACGCGGTACGTAAATACCGTGAGCAGGAGCCACTGGATCGTTTCGATTTCCAGGATTTTATCGAAGATAAAATCCAGCTGCTGAAAATGCCGGAAGATCTGCTGACCCGTTCAGTAAACGTCGGCTTCTCCGGTGGTGAGAAGAAGCGTAATGACATCCTGCAGATGGCGGCTCTGGAACCTGAGCTGTGCATCCTTGATGAAACCGACTCCGGTCTGGATATCGATGCGCTAAAAATCGTGGCAGAAGGCGTGAACAGCCTGCGCGATGGTAAGCGCTCTTTCATCATCGTTACGCACTACCAGCGCATCCTGGATTACATCAAGCCAGATCATGTACACGTGCTGTATCAGGGTAAAATCGTTAAGTCTGGCGATTTCTCACTGGTTAAACAGTTGGAGGAGCAAGGCTATGGCTGGCTTACCGACCAAGAGTGATAACGCTCTGCAGCAGTGGCATCATCTGTTTGAATCGCGCGGTGAAGTCCGTTCACTGCAGGCACAGCAGCACTGGCAGCAACTGATGCGCGTCGGCCTGCCGACGCGTAAGCATGAGAACTGGAAGTACACGCCGCTTGATGGTCTGCTGGCGCAGCAGTTTGTGCTGCCTCAGCCGCAGGACGTGAGCGCGGAACAGGTTGATGCGCTGGCATTGCCAATTGATGCGGTGCGTCTGGTGTTTGTTGATGGCCGTTTCCATGCCGAGTTAAGCAGTCGCGATACTGGCCTGTTTGAGATTCAACATGCGCAAGCCTCCGATCGTCGTCCGTTACCGGCACCTATTCAGCCGGAAGTGTTCCTGCATCTGACCGAAAGCCTGGCAGAAGAGGCCACGACGATTCGTCTGGCGCGTGGCAAATCAGCGGCCAAACCGCTTTATCTGCTGCACATTACCAGCGGTCAGGATGCAGGCACTACTACCGTGCATCATCGTCACCATCTGCAGCTGGAAGCCAGTGCAGAAGCGGAAGTGATTGAACACTACGTCACTCTGAATGATGTGGCGCATTTTACCGGCGCACGTTTTACCTTCGACGTGGCCGATAACGCTAAACTGCAGCATATCAAACTGTCATTTGAGAGCGAGAAGGCTTACCACTTCGCGCACAACGACGTGGTGATGGGCCGTGATGCGAATGTGTCAACCACCAGCTTCCTGCTAGGGGCCGGCTTATCGCGCCACAACACCAGTGCGCAGCTGAATGGCGAAAATACCAATCTGGCGATTAATAGCTTGTCATTGCCGGTGAATCAGGAAGTGTGCGATACCCGCAGCTACCTCGAGCACAATAAAGGCCACTGCATTAGCCGTCAGATGCACAAAGTTATCGCGCGCGACAAAGGGCGTGCGGTGTTTAACGGTATGATCAAAGTGGCACCTCACGCGCTGAAAACCGACGGCCAAATGACCAACAATAATCTGTTGCTGGGCCGTTTGGCGGAAGTGGACACCAAGCCGCAGCTGGAAATCTACGCTGACGACGTGAAGTGCAGCCACGGTGCGACCATTGGTCGTATTGATGAAGAGCAGATGTTCTATCTGCGCTCGCGCGGCATCGATGAGACTGCCGCCCAGCGTATGATCATTCATGCTTTTGCCGCTGAACTCACCGAAACGCTGGAGAATCCGGTACTGCGTCAGGTGGTGCTGCAGCGCATTGCCGCGCGTATCCCGGGAGTTGAGTCATGAGTTTCGATCTCGAACGCATCAGAGCGGAATTTCCGATTCTGAAACGTGAGGTCAACGGACATCCGCTGGCCTACCTTGATAGCGCGGCCAGCGCACAGCGCCCGCTCGCGGTCATCAATGCGGAAAGTTATTTCTATCAGCACGGCTATGCAGCCGTGCACCGCGGTATCCATTCGCTGAGCGCGCAGGCGACCACCGACATGGAGAACGTACGTCATCAGGCGGCGCGTTTCCTCAATGCTGCTACGCCCGAAGAGATCATCTTTGTCAAAGGCACCACTGAAGCCATCAATCTGGTGGCGAACAGCTGGGGTGGCAGTCAGCTGCAGCCGGGCGATAACATCATCGTCACCGAGATGGAGCATCATGCGAACATCGTGCCGTGGCAGATGGTGGCACAGCGCACCGGCGCAGAGATTCGCGTACTGCCGCTTAATGCGCAGGGTGAACTGGCGCTGGAGCAGCTGAGCGGCTTGATCGACAGCCGTACCCGTTTGTTGGCGGTGACTCACGTTTCTAACGTGCTCGGCACGGTTAACCCGGTGAAAGCCCTCGTCGCGCAGGCGAAAGCGGCCGGCGTAGTCACCCTGGTGGACGGCGCGCAGGCGGTGATGCATCACACGGTGGATGTGCAGGATATTGACTGCGATTTCTACGCGTTCTCAGGCCATAAAATTTATGGTCCGACTGGCATTGGTGTGTTGTACGCGCGTATAGCGTTGCAAGAGATCATGCCACCATGGGAAGGCGGCGGTTCGATGATTTCTGAGGTTGTGTTGCCAACGGGCACCACCTGGAATACTGCGCCGTGGCGTTTTGAAGCGGGTACGCCCAATACCGGCGGTATCATCGGTCTTGGTGCAGCGTTAACCTGGATCACCGAGCTGGGCCTTGATGTGATTCATCAGCGCGAATCAATGCTCATGCGCTATGCGTTGGATAAGCTGGCGTCGGTACCGGATCTGATTATTTATGGTCCGGAAAGCCGCAGCGGTGTGATTGCCTTTAACCTCGGCAAGCATCATGCGTTTGACGTTGGCAGCTTCCTTGATCAATACGGTATTGCGATCCGCACTGGCCATCACTGCGCGATGCCGCTGATGCGTCATTATGCGGTGCCGGCAATGTGTCGTGCCTCCTTCGCGTTGTACAATACCGAAGAGGAAGCCGATCGTCTGGCCGCAGGTTTAACCCGTATTCATCGTCTGCTGGGTGGTTGAGCAGATTTCAGGAGTGATTCATGGCGAATTTGCCAGATAAAGAGAGACTGGTGCGTAACTTTAACCGTTGCGCAAACTGGGAAGAGAAGTACCTCTACATCATTGAACTCGGTGGGAAATTACCAGAATCCTCCGAAAGCTTACAGCAGCCTCAATACGTAATTTCAGGTTGTCAGAGCCAGGTGTGGATACGCATGACACCACAGGCGGATGGTACCATCGCTTTCGAAGGTGATAGTGATGCTGCCATTGTTAAAGGCTTGATTGCAGTGGTATTTAGCCTGTATCAAGGGCTTAAGGCGCCGGAGATTCTCGATCTCGATGTGCGTCACTGGTTCGGCGAATTAGCGCTAACCTCACATCTCACCCCCTCGCGTTCGCAGGGGCTTGAAGCGATGATTCGCGCGATCCGACATAACGCTCAGAGCCTCAGCTAAGTTACACTCTCCAGACCCCGGCTTGACCGGGGTCTGTTCTATCCGACAAAGAGAAAATTGCATGAAACCTGCCTTACGTTTAGCCGGTGCATTGCTGTTGTCCTGTTGCGGACTCTCTGCACCTGCATTTGCAACGGAATATCCCCTGCCTGCCGATAACAGCCGTTTAATTGGCGAGAATACCCTGACCATCGTACCTGATGACAAAAGGCCGCTAGAGCGCATTGCAGCGCATTACAAGATAGGCTTACTTGGCATGCTAGAGGCCAATCCTGGCGTCGATCCCTGGCTGCCGAAAGCGGGCACCCAATTGACCGTACCGCTACAGATGCTGCTTCCCGATGCGCCACGTGAAGGAATCGTCATTAACCTTGCTGAGCTGCGGCTTTACTACTATCCCAAAGGCGAAGATCGTGTCGTGGTCTACCCGATTGGTATCGGTCAGTTGGGCGCTATGACGCCGACGATGGTCACCAGCATTAGCCAGAAAATCCCAAATCCAACCTGGACACCGACCACCAATATCCGTAAACGCTATGCCAAAGAGGGCATCACCTTACCTGGCGTGGTGCCAGCAGGACCGGATAATCCCATGGGCCTGTTTGCCATGCGTCTGGCGCGCGGTACCGGGCAGTACCTGATTCACGGTACCAATGCGGATTTCGGGATTGGTATGCGAGTGAGTTCGGGCTGCATTCGTCTGCGTCCTGATGATATCGAAGCACTGTTTAATAGCGTGCCAAAAGGAACGCGCGTGCAGGTCATCAACCAGCCAATCAAGTATGCGATCGAACCTGACGGTAAGCGTTACGTTGAGGTGCATCAGCCCTTGTCGCGCAATGAAAAGGATGATCCACAAACGATGCCGATTGCACAATCCACCGCGCTGAAATCTTTCATTAAGAGCGCCGGGAGCGATACGGCCCTGATCAAGGAGGCGATAACGCGCCGTTCTGGTATGCCGGTGTTAGTGAGCAGCGGAGAGCCGGTAACGGATGAGGCAGAGATACAGCAGGGAAGCGGTTCGGAGCAGACAAAGATTGTCGAGGCGAAAGGTGAAGCGGTGACGCCACCTTAAATTCGGGCCAGCGCATCACAGAATCAAGACAAAAAAAATGGTGCCACATGGGCACCATTTTTCAAACCAGAACTCTTACTTACGGTAAGAGTGAGCCTGGTTGTCCAGACGCTGGTTAGCGCGAGCTGCGTCATCTTTAGCAGCCTGAACGTCAGAACGGATTGCGTTCACGTCGTTGCTCAGCTGATCAACTTTAGCGTTCAGAGTCTGAACGTCTGAAGACAGCTGATCGATTTTAGCGTTGCTTGAGCAACCAGCCAGCATAGTTGAAGCCAGGATTACCGCGCCCAGTACCAGTTTAGTACGATTCATTCTTTATACCCTCTAGATTGAGTTAATCTCCATGTAGCGTTACAAGTATTACACAAAGCTTTTTGAGTTGAGAATAAATTTTTGATGAGAACATGCTTAAATTTGATCGTTCGCTCAAAGAAACAGCATTTAACAGAAGATGATGAAAATAATTAGCTAAAACAGAGAGATTTAATCGGACTAACCTTAATCATACGAGATTTTGAATAGTTAATTTCGATTGGAAATTTCTACTATTTGTATTACCCGAGGAATAAAAAAAGCGCCTGTAAAAGGCGCTTTTTAAATAAATATTCAGTAGCTAATCAGAGTACGTGCACAGAAGCGGTGTTTGTCGTTCCGCTTGGTACTAATGCACCTGATACCATTACCACAACATCGCCTTTTTGCGCATATCCGCTTTCCAGCGCCATTTCTTTTCCAATGCGGTAGAAATCATCAGTTGAGGCAATTTCTTTAACCAGATGCGTTTCGATGCCTTTGCTCAGAATCAGCTGGCGAGCAGTGGTTTCATTGGTGGTCAGCGCCAGAATGGTGGCATCCGGGAAATATTTACGGATAGCTTTCGCTGATTTACCACCTTCGGTGGCTACAACAATCAGTGGTGCTTCCAGTTTCTCGGCAGTTTCCACCGCGCCACGGCACACCGCTTCGGTGATGCGCAGTTTACGTGAGTCCTGCAGTGAATCGATGCGGGATTTCATCACGCGATCGGTACGCTCACAGATGGTTGCCATGATGGTAACCGACTCCAGCGGATAACGGCCTTTTGCGCTCTCGCCAGACAGCATTACCGCATCGGTACCATCAAGGATGGCGTTAGCCACATCGCCTGCTTCCGCGCGGGTAGGGCGTGGGTTTTTGATCATGGAATCCAGCATTTGCGTTGCGGTGATAACCACTTTGCGTGCTTTATTACATTTTTTGATCATCATCTTCTGCGCGAAGATCACTTCTTCAACCGGGATTTCAACGCCCAGGTCGCCACGTGCCACCATGATGCCGTCAGAGGCTTCCAGGATTTCGTCGAAGTTGTTCAGGCCTTCCTGGTTCTCGATTTTCGAGATGATCTGAATGTGCTCGCCGCCGTGAGCTTTCAGGTGCTCACGGATTTCCAGCACGTCAGAGCGTTTACGGATAAAGGATGCTGCAACAAAATCAACGTTCTGCTCGCAGCCGAAGATCAGGTCGCGTTTATCTTTTTCGGCCAGCGCAGGCAGCTGAATGGAAACACCCGGCAGGTTAACGCCTTTGTTCTCACCCAAATCACCGTTGTTCAGTACATTACATACCACGGTATTTTCAGTGACTTCCGTTACCTGCATACCGATCAAGCCATCATCGACCAGCACGGTGTTACCAATTTTCAAATCTTCGGTGAAACCGGCGTAGGTAACGGCAACACGTTCGCTGTTACCAATTACCGATTGATCGGTGGTGAAGGTGAAGGTTTGGCCCGCTTTCAACGACACATCATTGCCACCTTCCAGCTTCATGGTGCGAATTTCTGGGCCTTTGGTGTCCAGCAGAATGGCGGCCTGACGACCGGTTTTTTCCATAACGGCACGCATATTAGTAATGCGTTGACCATGCTCGGCGTAATCCCCATGAGAGAAGTTCAGGCGCATAACGTTCATGCCTGCTTCCAGCAATTGGGTCAGCATCTCTTCAGATTCGGTTTTTGGGCCGATAGTACAAACGATTTTGGTCTTTTTCATGTCAGGTTTTCTGTAAGTTGTGATGGATGATAAAGGTCGGAATTCGATGCATACGGCACCGAAGTGAGAATGTGTATGGTGTTGGAACGGATTTCACAGAAATAAGAATAGGAGACGAAAGCAAAGCGTGCAGAGAAGTTATGCAGTACGCGAGAGAACTGGCTGAGCAGTGTTGCGCAAATTATGTGAGTTGTTTGCATAGGCACGTTAGCGCTGAAACCTTTCAGGTGGAACAACGCGGCATAGTATAGTCGCTAAGTATACGAAAACCAATATAAAAGCGGTGCCAGAAAAACGATGCAGATCAAGAAAAGGGTGTTGCGCAATGAGAAAAACCAGAGTGGTGCGCTCTAATGGACTCGAACCATCGACCCCCACCATGTCAAGGTGGTGCTCTAACCAACTGAGCTAAGAGCGCATTCAGAAAATTCAGTAATTGGTGCGTCCGAGTGGACTCGAACCACCGACCCCCACCATGTCAAGGTGGTGCTCTAACCAACTGAGCTACGGACGCACTTGGTGCGCTCTAATGGACTCGAACCATCGACCCCCACCATGTCAAGGTGGTGCTCTAACCAACTGAGCTAAGAGCGCAACACGCTGTCAGGGCGACAGCGGGGACGAATATTAACGGCAGGCCGTGATGCTGGCAAGGGGAAAAAGCGATTTTCCCCGGTGACTGACCAGCAACTGTGCTATGCGTCGTTTTTTTCGCCGCTGGGAACCAAATAATGCACGTTCAGGAACTTAGCGCGCAGCACGTGCCAGAATGACCTGCGCGGGCAAGCGCTGTAAACGACGTATACGCCAAATCATCATTACGGCTGCCGAGGTGAGTCCGACAATAAAGCCGCACCAGAATCCGGCAGGACCGAGCTTCGGTAATACCCAATCTGTCATCGCCAGCACATAACCCACGGGCAAACCCAGCACCCAGTAAGCAATAAAGGTGATGAAGAAGATGGAACGGGTGTCTTTGTAACCACGCAGTATGCCGCTGCCAATCACCTGAATCGAGTCGGAGAACTGATAGAGAGCCGCCAGCAGCATCAGCTGCGCGGCAAGGGTAATCACTTCCGGATTCGCGGTATACAGCGCAGCGATATCATGTCGGAAGATCACGGTAAACGTTGCCGTGAGCACCGCCATACTGATGCCTACACCCTGTCCAGTCCATGCGGCGACCCGCGCCTGTTCGGTCGATCCTTGCCCCAACCGATAGCCAACACGAATGGTCGTTGCCACACCCAGCGACAGCGGCAAGACAAACATCAGCGAGCTGAAGTTAAGCGCAATTTGATGACCCGCGACTTTGACAATACCGAGCGGTGACACCAGCAGAGCGACGACGGCAAACAAGGTCACTTCAAAGAACAGCGCTAAAGCCACCGGCAAGCCCAGCGTGAACAGGCGAGACAGGATAGCTCTTGAAGGCGCAGACCAGCGTGCGTTCATACGGATATCGCGCATACTCGCCATGCGTTTCACCCAAAAGCGCATCACCAGGAACATTACCCAATAGACCGAAGCCGTTGCAACACCGCAGCCAACCCCGCCCAATGCCGGCATGCCAAAGTGACCATAGATGAATACATAGTTGAGAGGAATGTTCACCATTAATCCGAGGAAGCCGAGCAGCATCGCAGGCTTGGTTTTCGACAAGCCTTCACACTGGTTACGCATTACCTGGAAGAGGAGATAACCGGGCGCTCCCCACAGCAATGCATGCAGATACCCTTCGGCTTTCGCGGCCAACGCAGGATCAATATCATGCATGGTGTTAATGAAGTAGCCGGCGTTCCACAGCACCACCATAATTAATAGTGCGACGCCGATCGCCATCCAATATCCCTGACGCACTTGTTCCGCGATGCGTTCACGTCGTCCTGAACCGTTGAGTTGCGCAACGGTGGGCGTCAAAGCCAGCAGTAGACCATGGCCAAACAGAATGGCGGGAAGCCAGATAGAGGTGCCGACAGCAACGGCGGCCATATCCGTGGCGCTTACCGCACCGGCCATAACAGTATCTACAAATCCCATTGCAGTCTGAGCCACCTGAGCAAGGATGACCGGGATCGCAAGGGCCAGCAATTGACGCGCTTCTGTAAAATACTTCTGCACGTAACACCTGCTTAATTTAAGAAGAGAGCGGGGAGAAATCCCCAAAGAATGCGCGGCATAGTGTAGCGGTCGCGATGGCTTCCGCCAAACGTTGTTCGCATTTTGTTTCGTTATTTGTGTAAAGTTTGAACTCCGCCAAATTAAGCTGTGGCTGACAAGCTGTGATAAACTGACGCAAACTTTGCAGAGGCTGAGATTATGTTTACTGGAATTGTGCAAGGCACGGCTGAGATTGTTGCCATTGAAGAAAAAGAGCTGTTTCGCACTCATACTGTACGTTTACCCGCAGATCTCTTGCCGGGTCTGGCGCTGGGCGCATCAGTGGCGCATAACGGCTGCTGCCTGACCGTGACAGAGATTAAGGGCGATCTTGTTAGCTTTGATTTGATCAAAGAAACACTGCGCATCACCAACCTTGGCGAATTAAGCGCCGGTGATGTGGTGAATATTGAACGTGCGGCGAAGTTCAGTGATGAAATTGGCGGCCATTTAATGTCCGGTCATATTATGACCACGGCGGAGATCTGCAAAATAATCCAGTCAGAAAATAATCGCGAAATCTGGTTTAAATTGCAGGACGCCAGCCAGATAAAATATATTCTGCATAAAGGTTTTGTGGGAATAGACGGAATAAGTCTGACGGTAGGCGATGTCACTAAAAGCAAGTTTTGTGTCCACCTCATCCCAGAAACATTAGAGCGTACCACCCTGGGCGCCAAGAGATTGGGTCAAAAGGTCAACATTGAGATCGATCCCCATACCCAGGCGATTGTGGATACCGTTGAACGCGTACTGGCTCAGCGAGAAGCGGCCTTAATTCACGCGGATAGCACAGAATAACGCAATAAAAAAGGCGCCATTTGGCGCCTTGATTTTTTCATCAGATAATTAACGCGCTACGCGCAAACCACCCTCTTTACCGCGACTGAATACGACCTGCCAAAGCTGAATATCACGCGCGCGGAATGCACCCGCGCAAGCATTGAGATAATAATCGAACATGCGTTTAAACCGTTCACCATATTTCTCGGCCAGCTGTGGCCAGGCAATTTGAAATCGTTCATGCCAGGCCATTAGCGTCGTATCATAATCTGCGCCAAAGTTATGCCAATCTTCCATAACGAAATGAGGCTCACTGGCTTCGGCGATTTGTCGAACAGACGGTAGACAACCGTTCGGGAAGATATATTTGTCAATCCACGGATCAACGTTCATATCCGTGCTGAGGGCACCAATGGTGTGCAGTAAAAATATGCCGTCTGGTTTTAGGTTGCGATCGGCAACTTCAAAATAAGTGGCATAGTTTTTCGGCCCGACGTGTTCAAACATGCCGACGGAAACAATACGATCATATTGCTGATTAAGATCGCGATAATCCTGCAGCAAAATCGTAACGTCTAATCCTTCACAGCGTTGCTGTGCCAATTTCTGCTGCTCGGCAGAAATGGTAACGCCATGCACCTTCACGCCATAATTACGTGCGGCATATTCCGCTAATCCGCCCCAGCCGCAGCCAATATCGAGAAGTGTCATGCCGGGCTCGAGTTGCAGCTTACGGCATATCATATCCAGTTTTGCCTGCTGAGCATTTTCCAGCGTGTCCGCATCTTTCCAGTAGCCACAGGAATATTGCATATAGGGATCGAGCATCAGTGAGAAAAGATCATTACCCAAATCGTAATGTTCTTTACCGACAATCCAGGCACGCTTTTTCGACTGTAAATTAGTAAGACGTGCCGCTGCAATTCGCAGCGTGTCTTTGAAATGACGCGGTAATTGTTTATCCAGATGGTGTTTCAATACGCGATGGAAGAACATATCGAGCTGTTCGCACTCCCACCAACCATCCATGTAACTTTCACCTAAGCCCAGTGAACCTTCTTCCAGGACGCGTTTAAAAAAATCTGGATGCTTTACCTGAATATCCCAGGGACGAGTGCCATTCACTGCAATATCAGCGCGCTCTAGCAGTTCATTGACGATACGATACCAGTGGTTTTCTTCAAGGCTCACTTCTTCTATAACAGATGAACTCATAGCTTCTCCATCACCTTCCGATCTGAACCTGAGAAATAGAATAGTCAATTTCTCAAGAGCTGTGAGAGAACTCACGGAAATTCCGTGCGCCAGAAATCCGACGTTTTACAGAGGTATGCTTTTGAATAGAACAGTTTGACGCAACACAGCAGCATCGTGCAGACGCCATCCCACGACAGAGTCGTAAAGGTATTACATTTATATTATTGATTTATAGCAGAAATACTGACCCAGTGATTATATGCTCACGTGGGTCAATATTCAACGGCTTATCGTTAGTTTGCTAACGATAATCGTTGCCTTAATGATTATCTTCGCAGGGACGGGAAGTGTGGGCAATATCACTTTGTGCGCTTACACCGCGTTGGCAGACAAAGCCAACCCAAGCGAGTGCGACGGTTGCTACCATGACAAGTGTGGTGTTGTAGAGCGCATGCGCTAATCCAGCAGAGACCAGCAGGCTGGCAACAAAACACAGACCTAGCTGGAAAAGGTTTTGCAAACCTGCTGCTTTCCCGGTCGCATGCGGGAAAGGGGAGAGCGCGCTAGCCACCACAATGGGATAGATTGCGCCATTAGCGAGCGCCATGCCGCAGAAAGGCATCAGCAATGCAAACAGTGGCGTTGCTGGCATTAATGCCACCACAAACAGGCTAAGGATGCTCAAACTGTAAAGCACCAGCAACCATGGCAACAATTGAGCGCCTTGATAGCGGTTGAGCAGCGCGCGGCAGCCAAATCCGCCCATTAAAAAGGCGATGGTTTGAGGAATATAGCTCAGCCCAATATCGGCAGGCGTTAAGCCGGCGGCGGCGAGAATAAAGGGCGAACCGGTCAGCCAGGCAAAGAAACTTGCGGAGCAGGCTGAATAAATCAAGACGTTACCACTATACACTCGCGTGCTAAGTAAAGTTAGCCAGCCGGGCTGGGTGCTCTTAGCGACGTTTTCGCGTTTCGGCGAGGTTAACCGCAGCGTGCCAACCAGCAATACCACTGCGACAAGCGTGAGGGTGATAAAGATGCTGCGCCAGTGGAAGTGACTGATTAGCCAGGCTCCCAGCAGCGGAGCGAGCGCCGGTGACAAGGCGACCAGCGGCATAATCGTGGCAAAAACTTTATGAGCCTGTGCTTTTGGATAGCGATCAACGACTAATGCCTGCCAGCTCACCGCTGCAGCACATACCCCAATCGCCTGCACAAAACGTAACGCCAGCATCAGGCGTACATCGGTCACCCAAAGCATACCAAGACAGCCAAGTGCAAAGATAGCTAAGCCCGCCAGTAGAATAGGTTTACGACCGTAGCGATCTGACAGCGGTCCCCAAAAGACCTGCGCACAAGCAAAGCCGGCAAGGAACAGACTCAGGCTGGCACTGATGGTGCCCGGTGCAGTGGCAAAATCACGTTGCATATCGCCAAAGGCGGGTAAATACATATCCGTGGCAAGAAAGCCGAGCATGCTGAGCACGGCAAGGTAGGGCATAAATGCTTTAGACGACAACATGTTATTTCTCTTATGGGCAGGTTGAACGCGGGGGAGTGTAAAAGGATGCAACACGCTTTGTGAAACGCTAATATTTGCACAGTGCTGTTAAATTTTTTGAAGGTGAATTCATGTGGTCAGAATACGCGCTTGAAGTGGTAGATGCCGTAGCGCGAACCGGCAGCTTCAGCGCTGCGGCGCAGGAGTTGCACCGTGTGCCTTCTGCCATCAGCTATACCGTACGCCAACTGGAAACCTGGCTGGCGGTACCGCTTTTTGAGCGCCAGCATCGGGAAGTGGTAATGACACCGGCAGGTGAGCATTTTGTGCGTGAAGGACGATCTGTTATCAAAAAAATGCTCGCCACCCGCAGGCAGTGTCAGCAGCTGGCCAATGGCTGGCGCGGTGAGTTGAGCATCGCCATTGACTGTATTGTAAAACCGCAGCGTACGCGGCAATTAGTGAAGGACTTCTATCGCCATTTCCCGGACATGGAGTTGATCATCAGTTATGAAGTGTTTAATGGCGTCTGGGACGCGTTAGCTGATGGACGCGTTGATGTCGCGATTGGCGCCACTCAGGCAATTCCGGTTGGGGGACGTTTTGCTTTTCAGGATATGGGGGCGCTTAACTGGCGCTGTGTCGTGAGTCCTCATCATCCTTTAGTCAGTAGCGTTGAACTGGATGATGAAACTCTGCGGGCATGGCCTTCGCTGGTGCTGGAAGATACCTCGCGAGCGTTGCCGCGCCGCATGACATGGACGCTCGATAATCAGCGGCGCCTGGTGGTGCCAGAATGGGAAACCGGGCTCGACTGCTTGCAGGCAGGATTGTGCGTTGGGATGGTGCCGGGCCATTTAGCCCGACCGCTGCTGGATAACCATGCGTTGGTGGAGCTGCAATTGCCGCAGGCCTTTCCAGACAGCCCCTGCTGCGTTAGCTGGTCAGAACAGCGCGCGTCGCCGGCGCTGGATTGGCTATTAGCCTATCTCGGGGATGCCGAAACGCTGAACCACGAATGGCTCAGCGAAGTGACACACTAGCGACGATAGTCGCGGAATGGCCCGTCTGCCACGGAGCGGCGCTCAATCAGCGTGGGTTGAACCTCAATGGTTTGTGGCTCTTCGCGCTTGCTGGTGATGCGATCGAGCAGCATCTCCAAAGCTTTTTCACCTAATTCGGCTTTAGGCTGATGCACGGTGGTCAGGGCGGGCGTGAAATAACGCGCGTTGCGCACGTTATCATAGCCAATCACTGAGATATCCTGCGGCACGCGCAAACCCATTTCATCTGCTGCGCAAATTGCGCCCATCGCCATAATGTCACCACCGCAGAACACGGCGGTGGGGCGCTGTTTCTGATTAAGGATTTGCTGCATCGCCTGATAACCCGATTCCGGTTCAAAGTCGCCCTGAACGATCCATTCCGGGCGCACAGTGATCCCCGCTTCATTCATCGCCTGAAGGAAACCGGCATGACGTCCGCCGCCGGTATTGCGCTCCAATTGCCCAGGAATTGCCCCAATGTCGCGGTGACCACGTTCAATCAGATATCGCCCAGCGAGATAGCCACCCTGGAATGCATTATCCTGCACGGTATCGGTAAAATCGCCGCGCGAAGCGCCCCAATCCATAACAACCATCGGGATATTGCGATTTTCTTCAAGCATTTGCAGCAAATCATCGGGATATTCTGAACACATCACGAGCAATCCATCGACACGCTTCTGCGCCATCATGGAGAGATAAGCGCGCTGCTTTTGTAAGTCGTTATGCGCGTTACCCAGAATCAACGTATAGCCGCGATCGAAGCAGTGATTTTCTACCGCTTCAATAATTTCGGCAAAATAGGGCGCTTCACTGGAGGTCGCCAGCAGGCCCAACGTTTTGGTGTGATTGACTTTCAGGCTACGCGCCACGGCGCTTGGCGAGTAGTGCAATGCTTTGATCGCTTCCCATACGGCGTTACGCGTCTCTTCTGCTACGAAACGCGTTTTGTTGATGACATGCGAAACCGTGGTGGTCGAAACACCCGCGCGTTTTGCCACATCTTTAATTGTTGCCATGAAAATGGTACTCCTGGGCTTATCGCAACTTACTGATAAGTATATTGTTAAACGTTTGCGTCTGCTAATGCTTTTATCGCCCAAAATAAGGGGCAAAACGGTGTGGTTTAGCAGACAAAATCACTTTATCGCGCTGTAAACACAGCCTGCACAAAATGTGTTGCGCAACGAAAGGCGGCGATTCTAGCAAGCCCGGGCGGATAACACGAGATTTTTGCCCATCGCTGTGCGAAAATCGTTTTAACCCTAAGAAATGTGTGACTAAGGAGGAGTAATGAGTACGGATTTGAAGCTGGCGCTAATGACAACCGTTGGTGCTCTGTTAATGATTATTGCCTTTAGCTTTACTGCAATCATGCATTAATAAAAAAAGCCGGAGCAGCTCAATGCAGCGTCCGGCTTTTTTCTGCGCGTTGCGCAACAACTAACGAATGGTTTTCGGCGTCATCATACGACGCGCCCCAACATAGTGTTTCTGCCAGTAATCCTCACCCAGCGCGCTAATCTGAATATCTTTGCCGGTACGCGGCGACTGAATGAATTTGCCATTTCCGAGATACACGCCAACATGATCGGCAGTACCACGATTATTGATGCGGAAGAACACCAAATCACCTTTTTCCAGCATTTCACGCTTAATTGGTGCAGCATCGCGCAGGTGATACATCTCATTGGCGGTGCGCGGAAACTTGAACTTCACCAAATCTTTATAGGCGTACCACACCAGGCCGCTGCAGTCGAAGCCGGTATGCGGGGAGGTGCCGCCCCATTGATAAGGTTTGCCGAGCTGGCCCATTAATTTTGTCATCGCAGTTTCACGCGCCTTTTGATAACGCTGGCGATGCGCCTTGCTCATTTTGATGCCGGTGAGCGGCAATGCTTCATCATCAACGTCGACGTCTGCGGCTTTTTTTATCTGTCGTTGATGACCATATTTCTTCGTCGTGGGTTTTAGCAGGGATTTTTTGCGGCTGGTTTTAGTCTGCGCGATTTCTGGCTTTGCCTGTTTTTTAATTTTGAGTTTTTGGACGGCAGGCAGCCGCGATTTTTTCGTAGTGGTTTTCACCGGACGTCGTTTGCGGCGCTCGTCTTCACGTGCGCTCTTTTTCTCTGCTTTTTGCGAGCTGGCATTAACCGGCGCATGCGGAGACGCAGAGGCCACGTTAAAGAACAGTTGGGCAAAAGCCAGTATGAAAAGCGTAATCAGTAAACGCATAATCCGGTTATAGGTTCAGCAGGCTGGAAACAAACAGACTGCGGCAGAGTGAGAGTAATCTGATCAAACGATCAGCGCCGAGGCAATTCTAATCCACTTTTTTTCCAAAAGGTAAGGCCTTTTTCCATTAAACTGTTACCAGATTGATTCTGTCGCAAAAATGAGCTAATTCAGCTGGTTAACGCAGCGAAACTATTGCTAATTATTAATTTAGTCATGCCTATTAATGATATGAAAATGTTATTTGTGGCGGCCCAACTTAACAAACATGGCGATTCCCCGACGCTAACGTAAAATCCCGTTTTCAGTACGGGAGCGAAATCGCTACAATAAACAAACACGAAGTGAAGCATTAAGGAAGGCAATAATGAGTACTGTTGAAAAAATTCAGCGTCAGATCGCAGAAAATCCGATCCTGCTGTACATGAAAGGTTCGCCAAAGCTGCCAAGCTGCGGTTTCTCGGCGCAAGCCGTGCAGGCGCTTTCTGCGTGTGGTGAGCGTTTCGCCTACGTGGACATTCTGCAGAACCCGGATATCCGCGCTGAAATGCCTAAGTACGCTAACTGGCCAACCTTCCCGCAATTGTGGGTAGATGGTGAACTGGTTGGCGGCTGCGACATTATCGTTGAGATGTTCCAGCGCGGCGAACTTCAGCCCCTGCTGAAAGAAACCGCAGAGAAGTATAAAGAAGCGGAATAATGAAGGAGGCCGACAACGATGTCGGCCTTTTCTTTTACTCTTTGGACGATGCGTCTTCCTTCGGCGCTTCATCAAAAGCCAGCGGCCAGCCGCCAAGGCGCTTCCAGCGGTTCACCAGTTCGCAGAACAGCGTTGCGGTTTGCTCGGTGTCATACAGTGCCGAGTGCGCCTGAGTGCTATCAAAATCCATTCCTGCCGCTTTACAGGCTTTCGCCAACACCGTTTGCCCGAACACTAAACCGCTTAACGCGGCCGTATCAAAAGTGGCAAAAGGGTGAAAGGGATTGCGCTTCAGGCTGGCACGCTCGGCGGCTGCCATCACGAAGTTGAGATCGAAAGTGGCGTTATGCGCCACGATAATGGCGCGATTGCAGCCGCTGTCTTTTGTGCCTTTGCGCACCATTTTGAAAATGGCATGCAGGGCTTCGTATTCACTTACGGCGCCGCGCAGCGGATTAGTGGGATCGATACCGGTAAACGCCAGCGCCGCTGGATTAAGAATGGCGCCTTCAAACGGTTCCACGTGGAAATGCAGCGTTTCATCACGATGCAACCAGCCATCTTCATCCATCTTGAGCGTGGTGGCCGCAATTTCCAGCAGCGCATCGGTTTGCGCGTTAAAACCGGCCGTTTCGACGTCGATCACTACAGGATAAAAACCGCGGAAGCGTTGGTGGAGAGCGTTTAAAGCGTTCGATTCAGACATCAGGATCTCATGGCAATAAATAGGGCAGCGCGCATTATGGCAAAAATCGCAGGAGGGTGCAGCAGGAGAGGGAAGTCAGCCCGCAAATAAGCAGGCTGACAAGCAACATTAGTTGCCGAGGCCGTGACCGGCATGTTTGTTTTCAATCAACTCGATTTTATAACCGTCTGGATCTTCAACAAACGCAATAATGGTGGAGCCGCCTTTAACCGGGCCCGCTTCACGCGTCACGTTGCCGCCAGCGCTGCGGATACGTTCGCAGGTGTCAGCCACGTTATCCACGCCCAGCGCGATATGACCGTAAGCATTGCCGAGGTCGTATTTATCCACGCCCCAGTTGTAAGTAAGCTCAATCACCGCGCCTTCACTCTCTTCGGTGTAGCCAACAAACGCAAGGGTGTATTTGTACTCGGTGTTTTCGCTCTGACGCAGCACGCGCATGCCTAGCACACGGGTGTAGAAATCGATTGAACGTTGCAAATCGCCAACGCGTAACATGGTGTGAAGTAAACGCATAACATCCTCTTTTTTAAAACGTCATCAGTGAATGACAAGACAACTGAGTATACACACTGATGAAACAACGCTGCCGCCTATCCACAGCGGCAGCCATTACTTACAGCGTTGGATAATCGGTATACCCTTCTGCTCCGCCGCCGTAGAAGCTTTCTGGACGCTGCGGGTTGAGTGGGGCATCTTGCTGCAGACGCGCCACCAGATCCGGGTTAGCGATAAAGTCGCGACCAAAGGCCACGGCATCAATCAGGCCGCGCGCGATCAGATCGTCGGCTTTTTCGACGGTATAAGCGCCAGCTCCGATGATCACGCCAGGGAACAGCGCACGCACTTTCTCGCGGAAGGCATCGCTGTAAGGCTGGCCACCCGCCCAGTCTGGCTCGGAGAGATGCAGATACGCAAGGCCACGTTTGCCCAGTTCCGCAATATACCACAGTGCGGCTTTCTCTTCTTCCGGGCCATTTTCCAGGTTCTGGAAGGCGCCGATAGGCGAAATACGGATGCCGATGCGATCGGCCGACCAGTTGGCAATCGCCGCATCCACCACTTCCAGTGCGAAACGGCCACGTTTCTCGATGGAACCGCCGTATTCATCGTTGCGCTGGTTTGAGTCTGGCGCGAGGAACTGATGCATCAGATAACCGTGTGCAGAGTGCAGTTCCAGCAGGTCAAAGTCCGCTTCGCGTGCATTTGCCGCCGCCTGGCCAAAATCTTTCACAATCTGCTGAATTTCAGCTACCGACAGTTCGCGTGGCAGCGACGTATCCTCACGATAAACGCTGCCATCGGCGGCACGCAAAGAGGTGCGGGTGCCTGCGGCCAGCGCGGTTGGTGCCACCGGCGCTTTACCTTCTGGCTGCACGCTGTTGTGAGAAATACGGCCGGTATGCCACAGCTGTACGGCGCTGTGACCGTGCGCAGCGTGGATACCTTCATTAATTAATTTCCAGGCGGCGATTTGCGGCTCAGTGTGCAGACCCGGCGCACCGGCATAGCCTTTCGCCTGGAAAGAGATCTGGGTTGCTTCGGTGATGATCAAACCGGCACTGGCACGCTGCTGATAATATTCAGCCATCAGCGGCGTGGGGATATCGCCCGGTTCAATACTGCGCAGGCGCGTCAGCGGGGCCATGAAAATGCGGTTTGGTACGGTAATCGCGCCCACTTTCAGTGGGGAGAACAACTGCTTACTCGCCATAATGACTCCTCTGGGAAGACCGGTCGTCTAGTAACTGCGGTTTTTTAAAAAATCAGCGACTTATCAGCCACTGTTCGATAGTTTCAAGAGCCAGGCTAATGGGGCCGGGCTCGCGGGAAATCTTGCTTTGTAAGCTGGCACCCAGCCAAAGTAAGTAACAACGCTGTGCCAGCTGCTGCGGCGTTTGGTTAAAAGGCAACGGCCGCTCAGCCGCTACCTCGGTTAAGCAGCGCGTGTAGGCGGCAATAATCGCATTAGCGCCATGCTGCAATGCATCACGCATCGGCTCGGAGAGATCGCACACCTCTGCGGACAATTTCACGCCCAGGCAACCTACAATATGGCCCTGCTCGATAAACAGCGTTTCGGCATAACGAAAATGCTGTAGCAGACGCTCAGTCGGCGTAAGACCCGGCTGGTTTAATTGCTGTTCAATCTGCTGTAAAAAGTTGGCGAAGTAGCGTTCAAGCAACGCCACGCCGAACGCTTCTTTTGAGCGGAAATAGTGATAGAACGAGCCTTTGGTGACGTCTGCCAGCGCCAGCATCTCGATCAACCCCATGCCGGTAAAACCGCGCTGCAAACAAACCTGCTCGCCAGTAGCGAGCAGATGTTCACGGGTGTCGATGCGTTGCGATGTCTTATTCATGGCACGCAGGTTATTAGACCAGTCAGTCTAATGCAACTGTCCGGCTCAGCTTTGGCACGATCTGATCATATCCAGCTGCGGCTGGTACGCCTGTGTTTGCACGTTAAACATGGCAAGCACCGTATGGAAGAGATTGTCCTGCGAGACTTTCGCGTCCGCTGCTTGCTGGCGCAAACAGGATGCGTTGATGTGCAAGGCGGCGGCATAGCCGGGTGACATCCACAGCAGCAGAGGGATGTGCGTTTGCTGGGTGGGGGCAAAAAGATAGGGCGCACCGTGCAAATACATGCCGCGTTCGCCGAGTGATTCGCCATGGTCAGAGAGATAAATCAGCGCCACATTAAAGCGGTCGCTTAGCCCTTTCAGTTTATCGATGGTGCGGCTGACCATATCGTCGGTGTAGAGCAGCGAATTGTCGTACGTATTGACCAGCGCCTGATGGTCGCAATCCTGGATTTGGTTGCTGTCACAGGTTGGTGTAAACCGGCGGAACTGCGCGGGGTAACGCTGATAATAGGCTGGACCGTGGCTGCCCATCTGATGCAGCACAATCATCCCGTCGTTGTGTAAGCCAGCAATATAGTTATCAAGGCGGTGCAGCAGCACATCATCCTGACAGAAACCGTCATGACAATATTCCGGCAATTTCCATTGGGTCATGTCCGTGTGCGGTACACGATCGCAGGCGCCTTTACAGCCACCGTCATTCTCACGCCATAGCACGCTGACACCAGCGTGGGCAAGGATGTCAAGCACGCCTTCCTGATGATGCGCCAGATTAGCGTCATAGTGCACGCGTGGCATATTCGAAAACATACAGGGCACTGAAATGGCGGTTTCTGTACCACAGGAGGTGGTATTTGGATAATAGATCACCTGCTGTTTTTTCAGTTCTGGGTTAGTTTCTCGCCCATAGCCCCCGAGTGAAAAATTCTCCGCACGCGCGGTTTCACCCACCACTAATACCACCAGCGTTTTTTTGGCTGCTGCGCTCATTAACGGGCCTTTGTGTGCATCCTGTCCGATTTTCACCAGCGCCTGGTCACCTTGCAGATAGCGCTGATCGACATAATGGCCAGTACCGCTGACGATATTGGCTGGCGTAATCATTTTCACCAGACCTTTGTTATTGCGGATCAGCGAGGCGTAATCTTTGTAAAACAGTACCGCCATCAGCAGAATCAATAATATCGCGCCCAACGCGCCGACCAGCCGTTGTAATAGATTCCACCACCAACGTTGTCCCCGACGTATACGCACTAAACAGAGGACGACGGCCGGTATTACGCCCATCAAAAACATCCATACCACATAGCGACTGCTTATCAATGCCCCGGCTTCTTGCGGATCCGATTCAAAGACATTTTGCATCATATTGGCATCGATAACCGTGCCGAAACTGTGCATGAAATAGTTGGCGGCGGCGCTGATGAAGACCAGCACAATCAGCAATGGCTTACGGATATAAGGCCATGCAGCAAGCGAGAAAAGAAAATAAAAAGCGCAGGCGAGGACGACTGGAATACTGGCGGCAAACAGATAGTCGTGAAGATGATCGTAGGGAATCATTTCCCAGGCGCGCAGCAAGAAAAGTGCATTCAGTACGAATGCAAAGAACAGAGCAGCAATAAGGTTAAACCCGCTGGTGCCGCACTGCAGTGTGTTCGGGAATCTCATGAAAACTCAACGGTAGGGGGTAGTGTGACAATCGTATGAAGACAATATGAGGAAAACCTTAACCAAGGTTAAACATACCCAATCTAAAACATCATCTTGCTGGATATTTGGTAAACAGTGGTTACGAAGTGCGGCGATGTATTGATTGCGAGCAATTAACGTTTACTCTTTGTACTATGTCATCAAGCTATGATCGCTGTGCAACCAGATGTTAATTCCGGAGTGGATGTGGCCGAACAATTAGAGTTCTTTCCTGTTCCCAGCCCGTGCCGTGGCATTTGCCAAAGTGATGCGCGCGGCTATTGTCGTGGTTGTTTGCGCAGCCGGGAAGAGCGCTTTAACTGGATGAAACTCACCGATGCGCAAAAGCGAGATGTGCTGCGTTTATGCCGTCAACGCTGGCTGCGGTTGCATCGCCAGCAGAAACTCGATGAAGATCATGATCCGCAACAACCAGAGCTGTTTTAACAAAGCGCTGGATTGCCGTTCCGTTATACTCCTGCTTTCGCCATCTGGATTTGTGATTGAGGGAGTTTAACCATGTTACAACCGCAACTAATTGCACCGCAGGGACCGTCTTTTTCACCGCTGATCGCGGGCTACTGGCGCTTGATGGAGTGGGGCATGACGCCACAGCAGGTCGTGCAATTCATTGAGCACCATCTTTCTCTCGGCGTCACCACCGTCGACCACGCCGACATTTATGGCGATTATCAGTGTGAAGCCGCCTTTGGCGCTGCGCTGCGGCTGGCGCCGGGATTACGCGAAAAACTGCAGATCGTCACCAAGTGCGGTATTGCAACGCGTGCAAAACCAGAACACCGCATCGGTCACTACATTACCGAAGCCAGCCATATTCTGCACAGTGCCGAAAACTCGCTGCGTCATTTCAATACTGATTACCTCGATCTCCTGCTCATTCACCGTCCCGATCCGTTGATGGACGCGGATGACATTGCCCAAGCCTTTGTTGCGCTGCATCAGAGCGGCAAGGTGCGCCATTTTGGCGTTTCTAATTTCACGGCTTCCCAATTCACACTGCTGCAATCGCGCTTACCTTTCAGTTTGGTCACCAACCAACTGGAAATTTCACCGCTGGAGCAAACGGCGCTGCTGGACGGTTCGCTCGATCAGTGCCAGCAGGGACGTATTCGCCCCATGGCATGGTCGTGCCTGGGCGGCGGCCGACTGTTTAACGATCCGCATTATCAACCGTTGCGTGATGAGCTTGAACAGGTGAAGCAGGAAATTGGCGCGCGCAATATCGAGCAGGTGGTGTATGCGTGGGTGATGAAACTGCCAAGTCGTCCACTGCCGATTATCGGCTCAGGTAAAACCGAACGCGTTACCGAAGCGGTGGCAGCAAGCCAGTTAACGCTTGATCGCCAACAGTGGTTCCGTATTCGTAAAGCCGCAATCGGCTACGATGTGCCCTGAAGCGTAAAACTGCGTCAAATTACGGCAGCCTGGATGAAAGCGGTCCAGGCTTAGTGAGTATCTCAACCGTAAGGAGACGTTATGAAGAAAACCCTGATTGTTATGCTTGCTCTGGCCTGCGCCGCTGGCGCGCAAGCTGCCTCTGAAGAAGTCACGCTGCATCAAACCACGGCGCAAGGCATTGGCGCGGCCATAGGTAAAGTCACCATTAGCGAAACACCCTATGGTCTGCAATTTACGCCCGCCTTAACCGGTCTGAAGCCGGGCATTCATGGTTTCCATGTGCACGCTAAAGGTAGCTGTGAACCGGGTGAGTCCGATGGCAAAACGGTAGCGGCTGGCGCGGCGGGAGGACACCTCGATCCGCAAAACAGCGGCAAACATCTTGGGCCGTATGCTGATGGGCATCTGGGCGATCTGCCCGCGCTGTTCGTCACGGATGATGGCAAAGCGGATTATCCCGTGGTTGCGCCACGCATCAAATCTCTCAGTGAAATCAAAGGTAAAGCGTTAATGGTGCACGTTGGCGGTGATAATCATGCCGACCATCCGCAACCGCTCGGCGGCGGCGGGGCACGTTTCGCCTGCGGCGTCATTTAACGGCTGGGGCGGCAGCGCCTTGTCGCCCTCATTAACCGCGCCTGAAAAAAGTTGACCCATTTTGTTGCTACTCTCTGCGTTTTTTCCGTCCTATGATATTGATTCAGGAATAAAACGTGCAGGGGCAGGAATGAAAACGCGTGGGATGATGCTGTTATGTTTATTGTTGGTAGGCTGCGATCAGCCGAATGACACGCAGCTGCGTCTGGATGCCAGCCGGCAATTGCAGCGCACCATCGATACTAATCCGCTACGCAGCAGCTGTGAAAATATTGCCCGCGGTCGCGAATGGTTGACTCAGCACACCGTTGAGCGTCTAAAAGCCCAGGGCTGTGAAAATGTATTTCGTAGCGCCACCGAAACCAATTTTGTCCGCAGTGAAACGTATCGTCATGCAATGACGGTAGTTTGTGGTGCCATTGAGGGTAAAAGTTTCACGGGGAGCACGCTGAATCGACGTTTTATCTACTCTTCTGAAGAGAGGGCGCTGGTGATCGAGCCCATGTCCGAACAGGATAAAACCCGGTTTGAAGGTCAGAAATCGCTGCAACAGTTGCAGGACGATTTCAACCGTCAAATCAGCCAGTATTGCCAGTGATCAATCCGGTACTGCCTGCGCTAACTGTGCAAGTGAACAGCGCAGCCGCCACAAAATACCGGCCAGAGTGTTGGCTTCGCTCTCCGGCTGCCGTTGAAGCTGATTAATCATCGTTTCCAACTCATCCAGCGTGGCTTGTAACGCAGTGTGATGTACGCCACGCAGGCTCATAATGCGCTGTAAATCCTGCAGGCCGCTATCGCGCATCTGAGTTAAGGTCGCGGATGCGGGCTGCCATTCGCGGAGTTGCCAGACAATGTGCGAACAGTTCAGCAGCACCACGCCCCAGCGCAACAGCCAGACTCGTGCCTGCTCATCGCGGCTACTGCTTAGCTGACTAATGTGGTGATAAATCTGCGATTCAAAATGGCTTTCACTCAGCCGTGGATGGCGACGTAACTGATCGAGGAAGGCATGACGCAGGGCGCGAATATGGCGACGGCTGCGGCGTGCATCGGAACTGGGACGCAATACCTGAAAGGCTAACCACGCTAATAATACCCCGCACACTTTGGCCAGATTATCATTCAGGAAGCTTTGAAAATCCCAATCCGGCGGATTGGTAACGGCAATAAACGATCCCATAAAAACAATAAATTGCCCCCACATGCCTGCGCGCTTCTTCTGCTGCAATTTGAATAACTGCAAAGTGATGAGCAGCGGGAAGAGCACCAGTAAAAATTGCCACAGCGCGCTAATCTGTACCATCAGGCCAAACTGCAGCACAAAGCTAAACACGGATAGCCATAGCAAGGTTTTCAGCAGAAGCGATACGCTACCACTCGGCGAAGGCGCGGAGGAGTAGAGCACGCAAGCAATCGCCGTCAGCGTTAGCGCGGCAGCGCCTGAATCCCACTGGGTGATGATCCAAAAGGCACAGCCGAGCATGATCACGCTAAAAGTGCGTAATGCGCTCCAGCCGGCTTCTGCGCTGTCACTCTCGCGCGCCAGCGAAGGGGCATATGGCGGCTGGAAGCGGGTATCAGCGTCGGCGCGTTCAATCAAACGAATCCAGCGATTTACATTGAGGTATACCCAGCAGAAATAGCGCAGGCGCTGTACAAAGGCGCGCTGGCGAAAATCGCCGGTCGCGGGCGGCGTAATGCCGCGCAGGATCAGCGCCAGCCGGTACTTATCACACTGCGGTGCGGCGAGCTCTTGCAACAGCTGAGACATCGCATTGTAGAGTTCCGGTGGCGCATCGGGCCAGTTCAGCAGCATCCGGCGCAGACTGGAAAGGACGCTGGTAAGTCGCAGTTGCTGATGAAGCACATAGTTCAGCACGTTGTTCTGCCGGCGGAAGCGGTAATGACTCCAGAATGCCTGGATACGCAGCAGGTTCATCGTCAAAATCTGACTGATGACATTCTCATGCGCGGTACGGACGTTATCGGTGCTGCCCTGCTGCAATAGCAGCACCGCATGATCCAGCAGGCGCGCATGCATCTGGCGCAGCGAACTCATCAGTGCGCTGCCATCAGACGTGCTGGGCAGAATCATCATCATGAGTCCGGCGCACAGAATGCCTGAGATGACTTCACAGACACGCGCCTGGGCGATATCCCACAGCTGGGTCACGTCGGTGATATTTACGCTGCTAAAGGCAATAATAGCGGCGGTGTAGCCCGCCAGCGAGAACGCATAAGCGACGTTATTTTGGTAGTGATTGGCAATCCAGGTGCAAAATGCCAGCCAGCCGGCCATGAAAAAGGCAAATAGCCAGGGTTCGTTTAGTGTATGCCCGGCAATCAACAACGCCGCTGAGGCACCAAGCAGGCTGCCGACAATACGTCCCAAACTTTTACTGATCGCACCGCCAACGGTGGGGAAACTCACTACCGCCGCCGAGGTCATCGCCCAATAAGGCTCGTCAAGTTGCAGCGCATAGGCGATGGTCAATGCCAGGCACATCGCAATAGCGTTGCGCAACGCGTAGCGCCACTCGCCACCGGTTGCTTTTATCCAGGGTAAATTTTGCCAGGCCAGCCACTGAAAATTCATCGCGGCCTCAGTGGGCAATAGAAATGGTGCAGGTGGTGCCTGCGACCAGCGCCATGCCATCCGGCAGCGCGTCCAAACGAATACGTACCGGCACGCGCTGCGCCAGACGCACCCAGGGCACGTTGGGCTTAATATCGGGCACCAGGCCACCATCGCTGGCGACGCTCTGGTCATAAATCGCACGGCCAATACTTTCCACCTGGCCTTTTAAGCGTGCACCGTTGCTGTACAACACAATGTTTGCCGCCGCGCCGGGTTGGATGTGACGCAATTTAGTCTCTTCGAAATAACCCATCACGTAATAAGAGTGGCTATCGACTAATGCGAACAGCGGCGTGCCGGCGCTGGCATAGTTGCCGGTGCGCAGCGTCAGGTTGCTGATCCAGCCATCGGTGGGCGCGGTGATGGTCGTTTGATCGAGGTTCCAGCGCGCCTGATTGAGACTGGCCTGCGCAGCTTTCGCTGTGGCTGCCGCCGCATTGGCAGTTAAGCGCGATGCGTCCATATCCTCCGCTGAAATCACATTGCGCGGCAGGCTCGCACGGCGATTAGCTTCATGCTGCGCCTTGGCGAGATCGGCCTGCGCTTTAGCCAGTTGCGCTTCGGCGTTCGCCTCGGCAATCTGCCATGGCACGGGATCGAGCTTGAGCAGCGTGTCGCCTTTGTGCACAAACTGATTATCTCGCACCTCAAGCGCCACAATGCGTCCTGAAACTTCGGGCGTGATATCAACCAGTTCGGCGCGCACTTTGCCGTCGCGCGTCCACGGCGATTGCATGTAGTAATTCCACATCCACCATCCCGCGAGTAAAGCCAGTGCAAAGATCACTACGGTTGAAAAGTATTTAAAAGGGTTGAATTTCATAGTGATTTATCCGAGGCTCAGTAACCACAATGCGCTCGCAACGCAAAGTACAAAGAGGGAAAGATCCATTAACGTGGGATGCCAGACATCGCCGGAGTACATCCAGCCACGCAATAGCGGGTGGATCAGCAGCCAGAAAAAGAAACCGAGCAGTACCGCTTTAAACAGCGGTGGAAAAAATAGCGAGGCGCCGAAAACCAGATCGGTTAGCGGTGCGCTGGTGGAAAAAGCGGTTAGGGACACGTGTCATCATCCTTTTTGACCGGGAATCATCTCAATAGAGTCTAGACAGCAAGCGTATCGTCCGGGGTGGGATTTGTAATTTGCCCAGTAAACTCGCAGAATAGTGTAAAATCTGGCTTAATAGCTAGCAAGCTAATTATAAGGAGATGCAATGGATACGCCCTTGGGAACCGATCTATCTCGCTTAGTGCGCATTTGGCGCGCGTTAATCGATCAGCGTTTGAAACCGCTCGAGTTGACTCAAACACACTGGGTAACGTTACACAACATTCATCAACTTCCACCAGAACAGTCGCAAATTCAGCTGGCAAAGGCGATTGGCATTGAGCAACCTTCGCTGGTGCGCACGCTGGATCAGCTGGAAGAAAAGGGGTTAATTACGCGCGCTACCTGTGCCAACGATCGCCGTGCTAAGCGTATCAAACTGACCAAGCAGGCTGAGCCTATCATTGAACAGGTCGAAAATGTGATTGATGCGACGCGCGATGACATTCTCTCCGGTATCAGCCTGGAGGAGATCAATCAGATGGTGACGCTGATTGCGCGACTGGAAAAAAACATTCTCGAATTTCACAACCGCGAGAAATAAAAAAACCGACGCCCAGCGTCGGTTTTTTTTATCTGCCTGCTTAACGCGGAGAAACGGTAACCTGGCTGCCGTTGGAGGCCATCACAACGCGCTGACCCACCGAGTAACGGCTGGCGGCCTGCTTCTGAACCACCATGATGGTGTTGCCATCATCCTTGCGGATCTCCAGCTCAACACCGTCAGATTTGTTGACTGCACCCTGAACGCCCTGACCGGCTACGCCACCGAGTACTGCACCGCCCGCAGTCGCCAGACTGCGTCCCGCACCGCCACCAATGGTGTTACCGAGGAATCCACCCAGTACCGCACCACCAATCGCGCCAATCACATTGTTCTCATCGCCACCCTGGATTTTTACCGGACGAACCGATACCAGCGTACCGTAAGAAACACTTTGTACTTGTTTGGCTTCGTTGGCACTGTAAACGTCCCCGGAGAGGGTGTCGTTGTTGGCACAACCTGCCAGAGTTAAGCCGGCTAATGCCACGGCTACATAACGCTTAATCATCAGAACGCTCCTTAATGCAAAATAACACCATGTTCTCATCCTGTACTGCAAAGAGTATAAGACAGAAAGCTAGTAATTGACGCTAAGTCCGAACAAAACGCGGCTGGGCGAAGCATAGACCATCTCCCCTCAACAAAAATTCAATTACATGACGAAAATATTTCTTCGCTGGAATAGATGGCGCAGTGACGCTGAAAAGCGGAATTTTATCATAGAATTAGCCTGTGTAATTTGCCAGGCTTAACCCAGATGATGTTAAGGGAGTGAACCGCGATGAAATCAGGACGCTATATCGGCGTGATGTCTGGAACCAGCCTTGATGGTGTAGACGTGGTGCTGGCAGCGATTGATGGCCAGATGGTGGCGCAGCAGGCCAGCTACTGCCATCCCATACCGCAGGACATACGGCAGCAGGTGTTGGCGATTTGCCAGGGACAAACGCTCACGCTATCGCAACTTGGGCAACTCGATACGCGTTTAGGCAAGCTGTTCGCCGACGCAGTGTTGACGCTGATGAAGCAACAATCGCTCGAGGCCAGCGACATCATGGCGATTGGTTGTCACGGGCAAACGGTATGGCATGAGCCGCAAAGCGATGCGCCGAATACCCTGCAAATTGGGGATAACAATCAGATTGTCGCCGCCACCGGGGTTACGGTGATTGGTGATTTTCGCCGTCGTGACATGGCGCTGGGTGGGCAGGGCGCGCCGCTGGTACCGGCCTTTCATCAGGCGCTGCTAATGGATAGCGTAGAGCGCCGCATGGTGCTGAATATTGGTGGCATCGCGAATCTCTCCCTGCTGATCCCCGGGCAACCGGTACGCGGCTTTGACACCGGTCCTGGCAATATGCTGCTTGATGCATGGATTTGGCGCAATAAAGGCCTGCCTTATGATAAAGATGCGGCCTGGGCGCGTAGCGGTCAGGTGGTTCCTGCACTACTGGAGTTGATGCTGAGCGATCCCTGGTTTGCATTGCCGCCGCCGAAAAGTACCGGGCGTGAATACTTCAATCTCGGTTGGATCGAACAGCAATTGCAGCGTTTTCCGGCGCTGGCTCCTCAGGACGTACAGGCCACACTCAGTGAACTCACGGCTCTGACCATTGCGCAACAGGTGCAACTTAATCACGGCTGTGACCGTTTGATGGTATGCGGCGGCGGCGGTCGGAACCCTCTGCTGATGGCGCGTCTCTCAGCGCACCTGCCAGGCACTGAAGTGGGTAGCACCGACGAAGCGGGCATTCGCGGTGATGATATGGAAGCATTAGCATTTGCCTGGCTGGCGTTTCGCACGCTGAATGGTTTACCGGGCAACTTGCCGGCAGTAACCGGCGCACAACAAATGAGTGTATTGGGCGCGATTTATCCGGCCAATGCCCGACCAATACGTTAAGAGGTGAACATGAAAAAAAGGGTGATAGTGCTGACGAGCATTGCGATATTAAGCGGTTGCGGCATGCTGCATAAACCAGAGCAAACGCCGCAGCAGTTGCATTACCAGTGCGGCACGCTGCCGCTGACGGTCACGCAAGATAACGCAAAGCAGCAGGTAAGCTTTATTCTTGATGGCAAACCGCTGACGCTGACACAAACCGAAGCCGCATCCGGCGCGCGCTACAGTGATGGCACCTACGTCTTCTGGTCAAAAGGCGATAGCGCTTTTGTTGAACGTAACAACAAAATCGTGATTAATGATTGTGCATTGCAGAACGCGGATACGTCCGTTAAGTAAACGTCAGAGAATGAGAAACAGCATGAGCGACAGTGACAGCTTGCAAAATATTGCCCATCTGCGTCGTGAATACACCCGCGGTGGGCTGCGACGTAAAGATTTGCCAGAAACGCCTCTGGCGCTGTTTGAGCAGTGGTTGCAGCAGGCCTGTGCTGCACAGCTGCCCGATCCAACGGCGATGACGGTGGCTACCGTTGACAGCAGCGGTCAGCCGTATCAGCGTATTGTGTTACTCAAGCACTACGACGATAAAGGGATGGTGTTTTACACCAACCTTGGCAGCCGCAAAGCGCTACAGCTGGCTGAGAACCCGCGCATCTCGCTGCACTTCCCGTGGCACTTCCTGGAACGTCAGGTGATGGTGCTGGGTGAAGTGGAAAAACTGTCGCCGCTCGACGTGCTGAAGTACTTCAGTAGCCGCCCGCGCGATAGTCAGATTGGCGCCTGGGTGTCGAAGCAATCGAGCCGCATCTCGGCACGTGGCGTGCTGGAAGGCAAGTTTCTCGAACTCAAACAGAAATTCCAGCAGGGCGAAGTGCCGTTGCCAAGTTTCTGGGGGGGTTACCGCGTTAAATTTCATACCATGGAGTTCTGGCAGGGCGGCGAACATCGCCTGCACGATCGCTTCCTCTACCAGCGCACAGAAAATGGCTGGACGATTGACCGCTTAGCCCCGTAAAACTACGTTTTAACGCCTTTCAACGCTGGCGCAGTTGGCGTCAGCGCTTTATGCTATAGCCCTCTTTTTTTTCGTCTCCGCGCGTCGGCGGAAAGCTGTGTACCAGCCAAGGTGCAGTCTGATCAATTTGGAGTCAGTGATGACCAGCAGTAACCTGATACAACAATTGCAAGAAAGGGGCTTAGTCGCCCAGGTAACGGATGAAGAAGCGTTAGCAGAGCGACTGGCGCAAGGGCCAATTGCACTCTATTGCGGCTTCGATCCGACCGCTGATAGCTTGCATTTGGGCCATCTGGTGCCGCTGCTCTGCCTGAAGCGTTTTCAGGATGCCGGACACAAGCCGGTCGCGCTGGTGGGTGGTGCCACCGGCTTGATTGGCGATCCCAGCTTTAAAGCAGCAGAACGTAAACTCAACACCGCGGAAACCGTGGGTGAGTGGGTAGATAAAATCCGCAATCAGGTTGCGCCATTCCTGAGTTTTGATTGCGGTGATAACAGCGCCATCGCGGCTAACAACTATGACTGGTTTGGCGGCATGAATGTGCTGACCTTCCTGCGCGACATTGGCAAGCACTTTTCCGTAAATCAGATGATCAACCGTGAAGCGGTGAAACAGCGTCTGAATCGCGAAGATCAGGGTATTTCGTACACCGAGTTCTCCTACAACCTACTGCAGGGTTATGATTTTGCCGAACTGAACAAGCGTCACGATGTGGTGCTGCAGATTGGCGGTTCCGATCAGTGGGGCAACATTACATCAGGTATCGATCTGACGCGCCGTCTGCATCAGCAGCAGGCTTGGGGGTTAACCGTACCGCTGATCACCAAATCTGACGGCACTAAGTTCGGCAAAACCGAAGGTGGCGCGGTGTGGCTGGACGCGAAGAAAACCAGTCCGTACAAGTTCTATCAATTCTGGATCAACACGGCGGATGCCGACGTTTATCGCTTCCTGAAATTCTTCACCTTCATGAGTATTGAAGAGATCAATGCGCTGGAAGAAGAAGATAAAAACAGCGGTAAAGCACCGCGTGCGCAATATGTATTGGCCGAGCAGGTGACGCGTCTGGTGCATGGCGAAAGCGGTTTGACGGCGGCGCAGCGTATTACCGAAAGCCTGTTCTCAGGCAGCCTGAGCGCAATGACCGAAGCTGACTTCGAGCAGCTGGCGCAGGACGGTATGCCAACCATTACGCTGAATGCGGGAGACGACCTGCAGCAGGCGCTGGTGGCAGCAGAGTTGGTACCATCACGCGGTCAGGCACGCACCATGATCGGTTCTAACGCGGTATCACTTAACGGTGAAAAGCAGTCAGATGCTGAGTACCGCTTCAGCGATAGCGATAAACTGTTTGGACGCTTCACGCTGTTGCGTCGCGGTAAAAAACATTACTGCCTGATTAACTGGCAGTAAGCGTTGAGGGCCGGCAACCGGCCCTTTTTTCATGGCAAGGCAGTACAGGGCAATAATGAAAAATATCCTCGCAATTCAATCTCACGTTGTTTACGGACACGCCGGCAACAGCGCCGCCGAATTCCCGATGCGCCGCATGGGCGCAAACGTTTGGCCGCTGAATACCGTGCAATTTTCTAATCACACGCAGTACGGTCACTGGACCGGCACCGTGATGCCTGCTACGCATTTGACGGATATCGTCAAAGGTATCGCTGCTGTCGATCGTTTAAAAACCTGTGATGCGGTGCTGAGTGGCTATTTAGGCTCGGCCGAGCAGGGCGAACAGATCCTGGAGATCGTGCGTCTGGTCAAAGAGGCGAATCCGAAGGCATGGTTCTTCTGCGATCCGGTGATGGGTCATCCGGAAAAAGGCTGTATCGTGGCACCGGGCGTGGCGGAATTCCATTGCAAAATGGCCTTACCTGCGAGCGATATTATCGCGCCAAATCTGCTCGAGCTGGAAATGCTCAGTGGACATGAAGTATCCAATATTGAGCAGGCGGTGGTTGCCGCGCGCGAATTAATCGCGGTGGGCCCGAAAGTGGTATTGGTTAAGCATCTGGCGCGCGCCGGACGCCGTAGTGACCGTTTCGAAATGCTGCTGGTCACCGCCGATGAGTGCTGGCACATCAGCCGTCCGCTGGTGGACTTTGGTGTGCGTCAGCCGGTGGGCGTGGGCGATCTTACCAGCGGTCTGCTGCTGGTCGATCTGCTGCACGGTAAGTCGCTGCAGGATGCACTTGAGCACATCACCGCTGCGGTATATGAAGTGATGCTGAAAACCCACGAAATGGGCGAGTATGAATTGCAGCTAGTGGCGGCGCAGGACGCAATTGCTAAGCCGACCCAGCATTTCTCAGCCGAAAAGCTTTAAGCGCACACATTGTCGCGGCGCAGTTCATTGCGCGATAAATCGCGCCGCTACAGAATGTGCGGTGATTTAATGCCGCTCAGTTAGGCGTGAATCGGGCACCATGCATGGCGACCTTGGGTGGATATAGCCGGGTTTTCGTAGGGTGCGCATTCATGCGCACCCTGGCATCAATGTTTAAACCAAACCTTCTGCTTTCATCGCCGCTTGCACCGCAGGGCGCTCCGCCACGCGGCTAAACCAGGTTTCCAGCGCATCCAGTCCACTCAGATTCAACTTGATAGCTTTAGCCCAGCGGGTCACCACGAACAGATAGACATCTGCGACGGTGAAGCGCAGCCCCAACAGCCACTGCTTATCCTGCAGCGCCTGATTCACCGCCTGATACTTTTTCTCCAGCTGTGCACGCACAATGTTTTTGTACTCTTCTGGCGTATCCGAGCGAAACAGCGGGCTAAAACTCTTGTGCAATTCGCTACTCACAAAGCTAAGCCACTCCAGGGTGTGGTAGCGCGTCAGGCTGCCCGTCGGCGCCAACAGATTGCGATCCGGTTTGAGGTCCGCCAGATACTGCACAATAGCCACACCTTCCGTCAGTATGCTGCCATCATCTAACTGCAGTGCCGGCACTTGTCCTTTCGGGTTTATTTGCCAGTAATCGTCTCCCTGCTCGGTAACTTTCTTCTGCAGATCGACATTGACCTGCGTAAAGTCCAAATCGCATTCAAGCGCGACGATATGCGGTGAAAGTGAACAGGCTCCGGGCTTGCAATAGAGTTTCATCGAGGCTTCTCCTGAAGTGATGTTGCGATCGAGGTAGCATAAGTCTGCCCGCTATTTTTACCAATGATCGCGTTCAGGATTTGCGGTTATCCTTCAGCTTTTATTCAGCAAAGCAGGGCAGTAACGGCAGTTTTTCGAGCGCAAAATCCCAAAACTGCCGGACTTTGGGCGTCATATTTTTAACACGTTGTGTCACCAACTGTACCGGCAACGGTGCGGGTTCCCACTCAGGCAGTAAATGCAAAAGCTTGCCATCATGGATATCGTCAATAACCTGATACGACAATAAACGACCGATACCCTGGCCGCTACGCAGGGCTTCCAGTTGGCTCTCCACATCGTTTACACGTAGACGCGGCGCAATACGCACCCGCAAATCCTGGGCGAAACGCCATTCACGCGTATGACGCAGGCTCGTCACGATGGCATGTTGCGCGAGCTCAGCGGGATGCGTTGGCGTTCCAGCTCGTGTTAGGTATTCAGGACTAGCAACCAGCGTTGAACGTACGCTGCCAACCTGACGCGCCACCATCGAGGAGTCTTGCAGCTCGCCGATTCGCAGGGCGATATCCAGAGCGTTTTCGATCAGATCCTGATAACTGTCGCTCAGCACCACTTCTATCTGCATTTCCGCATGCCGCTGCAAGAAGGCGTTGACTAAGGGCATAACGTGCCGGCGACCGAACTGCACCGGCGCCGTTACCCGCAGCAGGCCGTGCAGGCCACTATGATGAGCGCTGTCCACGGCACGCTGATAGTCACTCAGCAAACGTTGTGCCTGTTCAAACAGCTGCCAGCCGGCTTCCGTGGGTGCCAACTGGCGCGTGGTGCGCTCAATCAAGGTCGTTGCAAGACGCGCTTCGAGCGTATTCAGCGTACGGGTAATAACCGGTGGCGATCGCTGTAATAGACGCGCGGCACCCGCCAGGCTGCCTTGCTGAATGACAGCAACAAATACCTCTAGCTCATCAAACCTGTCCATGATTGTTCCCGTCTGCTAACCGTGAGCTGTCATGATGAAGTTAAGTGAGTGAAAAGCGAAGCGTTGACGGCAGAAAACGTTAAAGGAAAGGGGATGCGAACAATGGGAAGATGAGAGAGTGGGCGAAAAAAAGCCGGGACATGCCCGGCTTTGATTTTACTGATTCGCGCTAGCGCGTTTCAGTTCAGTTTGTTCATCATCCTGTGTCATGCGATTAAGCAGCGGCGCAGTGATCAACATCAGAAGAGCGATTGCGCCGGTGGCGATACCAATCTGCTGGAATACCTGGCTGTAAACGGCCAGCGAAGCGTGCGGGTCGGTTACGTTTTCGGGTACCGCCATCAGATTAGCGACTTTACCGGCAATCATCGCGGCACCGGCGGTGGTCAGGAACCATGAACCCATGATAAAGCCCATCAGACGCTGAGGGACCAGCTGCGCCACCATCGCCAGGCCCAGGCCGGAAATCATCAGCTCGCCAATACTCTGCAGGGCGTAGCTAATAATCAACCAGTTAACAGAGACGATCCCGGCGTCATTGGCAAATTTGGCACCAAACGGCAGCACCAGGAAAGCACCTGAACACAGCACCATACCGATGGCAAATTTGTGCGGCATCGGCATTTTGTCACCCAGCTTGTTATACACCGCGGCCAGAATCGGACTCGCCAGCATAATCCAGAACGGGTTCAGCGCCTGGAACTGTTCTGGCTCAAAAGTGATACCAAGAATCGCGTGTTCAACGTTGCGGATAGCAAAGAAGTTGAGCGAGGTTGGCATCTGCATATAGAGCACGAAGAACACAATCGCTTCAACCATCAGCAGGAAGGCGACAATCATCTTACGACGTGCAGCGCCCTTGAGAGCAAAGGCTTCTTTAGCGAAGATCACTACGATACCCGCGGCAATCACGCCCAGCGTCATGCGTGCGATGCTCTGGTGATGCAGCAGCCAGGCCGCCAGCGCAACCAACGCCACTACGCCGACCAGCGTCATCAGTAATTTACCCATCTGCAAGGGAGCAAAATCAGGCTTGGAGCCGTAATTCTTCACCAGACGCTGGCAGAACAGGAAGTTCAGCAGAGTGATGACCAGACCCACCACGGAGAGCGAGAACGCCGCGCCCCAGCCATATTTTGCCGCCAGCCACGGTGTCAGCATCATGGAGAACAGCGAACCAATGTTGATCGACATGTAGAACATGGTGAAAGCACCGTCGAGGCGCGCATCATCTTTCTCATAGCAGGTCGAAAGCAGGGAGGAGGGGTTCGCTTTGAACAAGCCGCTACCGACGGCGATGGTCGCCATGCCGATATAGACCATTGAGGTGTCATGGCCGGAGAAAGCGATCAGTGCGTAGCCCAGCGCCAGTACAATAACGCCCAGCACGATCACACGTTTGGTGCCCAGCACTTTATCACCGAGCCAGCCGCCAATGGCGACTAAACCGTAAACCAGCGCGCTAAACGAGGTAAACAGCGTAATGGAGTCCGCTTCGGACATCCCCAGCTGCTTCACCAGGTAAACCGCCATAATGGCCTGTAGGCCGTAGTAGCCAAAACGTTCCCATAGCTCGATGGAGAAGATCAGATAAAACGCTTTGGGTTGCTTAAAAGCGTTGAGGCTTGGCGCCCCTTCAGTGTGTTTGTTTGCAGTTGACACATGTACCTCAGTTTATACATAGCCTGTTTTGCGACAGGAATTAAGTCTGCGTCGGGCTGGGTAATCCCGCGCAACATTGTTATTAGAAAGGAAAAACGGCGACTAATTTGGCTGAATCAGTCCATCAGGGCAAGCATTTTCTGCACGCTGAAATACTTGCAATAGGTAGGGTTAATGCCGTTATACGAAGTTGTAAATCAGTGTTAAATCTTGCTGTGCCGTATTATATCAGGAGAAAGATGCTAAATGGAGATCTGGAAGCGCTTTTTCCTGATATAAACTGCTTCTGTGCTGTTTTTTGGAATATAACGCTAAAGTACGTAATTTATACCAACTATTTTATTGTCTATGCTCACAATGTAAGCACAATAGATTGATTGATGAGCATATTAAGCAGTCAAAAGATTCCAGAACGCTAATTAATTGATCCTGCGCACAAAACCACGAATTAATTAAATCGGCAAAAGAAGTAAACGTTTGCGCCGCTGGCGATTGTCGAATATTTCCTCACCTTAAGGCGGTTTATGGCGCATAAAGATGCTGCTTTAAACGCAATGCGTGGAAACGAAAGGCAGAAAATGAAACCGGTTTTGCTATTTAGACAGCGTGGCAACTTTGCTGTAACCTCCTTTTTTCCCTGAAAGGACGTAATCATGACGCAGTCGATTCGTGTCGCCCTGATTGGCGATTACCGTGCAAATGCCGTAGCACATCAGGCTATTCCTCCCGCTATACAACTTGCCGCACAAGCCCTTTCCCTGAACGTCAACGCTAACTGGATTGCCACGCCTGAACTTGAGCAGCATAACCTCGCCGACTACCATGCGATTTGGCTGGTACCGGGAAGTCCTTATCTTAATGATGAAGGCGTGTTTGCCGCGCTGCGTTGGGTGCGTGAAAGCGGAAAGCCTTTTCTGGGATCTTGCGGGGGCTTCCAGTATGCCATCGTGGAGTACGCGCGTAACGTGCTGGGCTGGGCAGATGCCTCGCATGCTGAAACCGATCCTGCTGGCCGCTGGGTGATTGCGCCGCTGGCCTGTTCGCTGGTGGAACAGCGCGGTACCGTTAGCTTCCAGCCAGACTCGCGCATTGCGCGTGCTTATGGCGCCCTGCAGAGTGATGAGGGCTATCACTGCAACTTTGGCGTTAACGCGGAATTCAGTGATGCACTGGCGACACAAAATCTACGGGTGACTTCCTGGGATCTTGAAGGCGACGTGCGCGGCATTGAGTTAACCGATCACCCGTTCTTCGTCGCCACGTTATTCCAGTCTGAGCGGGCGGCGCTACAAAATCGGTTATCACCGCTGGTGGTCGCCTGGCTGCAGGCCGCCGCAGGCTAAACCTGCACCTGACGACAATCACGTAAAGCAGCCGTAAGGTCGCCATTCATGGCGTAATGCTCGTCAGTTAAGCGTGAATCGGTCACCATGAATGGTGACCCTACGTGAATAACGCCGGGTTTTCGTAGGGTGCGCATTCATGCGCACCTGCATAAACAGGCATTTTTTTGCTTAAGTGAGCGGCATTACGCCATTCATGGCGACCGTTATTACAATAGCTGTAACAACGGTTTACGATGCCGGCCCGATTGATGATAGCAGTGGATCGCCTCGCGCCATTGTGCCAGCGGGAAAATCTCTACCTCACCGCAATCACTGACACGTAACAGCGGCCAAAGCGCCTCAAACCGCCGCCGTGGGCAGCGCTTGCCAAATCGATGGCCCGATGTCCCCGCCGACCGCATCAAACACGATATCGCAGTGTCGCGCGGCGATGGCGATGTCTGCACGCTGGTTTTCGAGTAAGGAAGCAATGCCTAACGCTTGCAACCAGCGCACGATTTTGCGTGGCTATCGGCAGCGTGTCACAGGTCGGTTTTGGCGTCGAACTCACACAAATCTTCGATCAGGCAGGAGCCGCAGCGCGGTTTACGCGCCACGCAGGTGTAGCGGCCATGCAAAATTAGCCAGTGATGACAATCAACCTTAAACGCGGCGGGTACCACTTTGAGCAGCTTATCCTCCACTTCCTCGACATTCTTGCCGGGGGCAAAACGGGTGCGATTGCTGACGCGGAAAATATGGGTGTCAACGGCAATGGTCGGCCAGCCGAACGCGGTATTAAGCACCACGTTGGCGGTTTTGCGGCCCACGCCCGGCAACGCTTCCAGCGCCGCGCGATCTTCCGGCACTTCGCCAGCGTGTTGCTCCAGCAAAATGCGGCAGGTCTTGATGACGTTTTCGGCTTTGCTATTAAACAGGCCGATGGTTTTGATGTATTCCTTCACGCCATCGACGCCCAACGCCAATATGGCCGCCGGCGTGTTCGCCACCGGATAGAGCTTAGCGGTGGCTTTATTGACGCTCACGTCCGTCGCCTGTGCGGAAAGCAGTACCGCGATCAGCAATTCAAACGGCGAGCTGAAGTTCAGTTCGGTGGTTGGATGCGGATTCTCATCGCGCAGGCGCGTCAAAATCTGGTGACGTTTCTCTTTATTCACACCACTTTCCCGGCTGCGCCCTGCGGCTCTACGTCTGGTGCTGCGGCGCGAAGGGCCGCGCGCTGTTTCATCTTCTGATCGATCAGGTATTTACCCGCCAACAACATGCCAAGGCCGATAAAGGCGCCCGGCGGCAGCATCGCCAGTAGCATCGGTGAATCAAAATGGACGACTTCAATGCGCAGCGCTTTGGCCCACGGGCCTAGCAGCTGATCCGCTCCGTTAAACAGCGTGCCGCTGCCAATCAGTTCGCGAATCGACCCCAGCGTCACCATCGCGCAGGTGGCGCCCATGCCGATGGCAAAGCCATCCAGCGCGGACAATGGAATGCTGCTTTTTGACGCAACCGCTTCGGCGCGGCCCACCACGATGCAGTTGGTGACGATGAGCGGGATGAAGATGCCGAGCGACTGATACAAACCGTATGCATAGGCATTGATCAGCATCTGCACGCAGCTCACCACTGACGCAATGATCATGACATAAATAGGAATACGGATTTCCGCAGGCACCCAGCGGCGCGAGGCTGAAATTGCGCTGTTGGTGATGGTCAGCACCAACGTAGTTGCCAAACCCAGGCCTAAGGCGTTTGTGGCGGTAGAGGTGACCGCCAGCAGCGGACACAGGCCGAGCAGCTGGACCAGCGCAGAGTTATTTTTCCACAGTCCGCCGACCAGTAAATTTTTGGCTTCACTCATTTGCATCTCCACATTCAGGCAACGAAGCGAGCTTCGCTGGCAGTGTTTCAATTAGCAGCGCGGTGCGCTTAGTGGCATTCACCACGGCGCGAGGCGTAATGGTTGCGCCGGTAAATTGGTCGAATTCACCGCCGTCTTTTTTCACCGCAAAATTTTTATCATCTGCACCGTGGATCACCTTGCCGTTAAAGCTGTTAATCCAGTCGGAAATACGCAGTTCGATTTTATCGCCGAGCCCCGGCGTTTCATGATGCTCAACAACGCGCACGCCCAGCACTTTGCCATGGAAATCGGCACCGACTAACATCTGAATCGCCCCAGAATAGCCATCTGGCGCGGTGGTCTCAAGCGCCGCCGCCACCGGTTGGTCGCCTTTACGCGCGATATAGAGATGGTGCGGCTTATCATTACCGAGCGCCACGGCATCAGTCACCAGAAAACACTCTTGCTGGATGTGATTGTCGTACAGATCGGTCGGCACCACCTGATCTAACAGATTTTTCTGTTGCAGTGCAGTTTGATGTTCTACCGTGGGTTTCGTGACATAGTTAACCACCGCCGTCACGCCGGTGGTAATCACAGCAAAAGCTGCCAGCGTTACCGCATTTTTACGAATAGCGTCGATCATCTTCAATCCTTGCGATGGCCGTAAACGCGCGGCTGGGTGTAGTAATCAATCAGCGGCACACAAATGTTAGCCAGCAATACAGCGAAAGCGACGCCGTCCGGATAGCCGCCAAAGCTACGAATCAGCCACACCAGCAGGCCAATCAGCGCGCCGTAAACCAGGCGTCCGCGATTAGTGGTCGATGCCGTTACCGGATCGGTAGCAATAAAGAACGCACCCAGCATGGTGGCGCCGGAGAACAGATGAATCAGCGGTGAATTCAGCGATTCCGGCGCGAACAGCCAGCCGAGCGTGGCGCAGAACGCCAGCGAAACCAGGAAACTTACCGGGATATGCCAGCGAATGGCATTTTTTGCCAGCAGCAATACGCCACCCAATAAATAACCGAGATTAATCCACTGCCAGCCCAGGCCGGCTAACACGCCGGTATAGATTGGCTCGGCCAGCAGCTGTTCGGCGCTGTGTCCGGCACGCAGACCGGTTTTGAACGTATCCAGCGGTGTCGCCTGGCTAACCCCATCAGCGCCGAGCTGAAGCTGCTGCATGGTCTCACCGGCCAGCGTGTGGTGGGTGAAGATCATGCTGAGCGAATCCATCAGACCGGGCTTGATGGCCTGTAAGCTATCAGGCGGCAGCCAACTGGTCATCTGCACCGGGAAGGAGATCAGCAGCACCACGTAACCAACCATGGCTGGGTTGAACGGGTTTTGCCCCAAGCCGCCGTACAGCTGTTTGGCGATAACGATGGCGAAAATCGTGCCTAACACCACCAACCACCACGGCGCGAGCGGCGGCAGGCTGATACCCAACAGCAGCGCGGTAAGCAGAGCAGAGTTATCAGACAGGGTTGGCACCACCGGAGCTTTGCGCAGGCGCAGAATCGCCCCTTCGGTTGCCCATGCGGTGGCGATGGCCAGCAAAACCTGAATCAGGAATCCAATGCCAAAGAAATACCACTGTGCAGCCATGCCCGGCAGCGCGGCGAGTACCACCAACAGCATGATATTGCCGGTGCTGCGGCGGTTGTGGGTATAAGGAGAACTTGCAATACGAAAAGCCATTTATTCCTCAGTCGTCGAAGGCTGCTGCTGCGCTTTACGCGCTTTGGCACGGGCGACCGCAGCGGCAATCGCCGCTTTGCGTGGGTCGGCGGGGTCAGGAGAGGCAGCAGCCTCCACTTCAGGCGGTGTTGATACTTCTGACGGCTGCGCGGCAGAAGCCGCCGCCTTTTTGGCTTTAGCGCGGGCAATCGCCGCTTCAACTGCGGCTTTGCGTGGATCGACTTCGGGTTCAGCCGCCGGTGCGACTTCGGCCGGTTGCGCGGCGGCGGCCTTTTTAGCCTTAGCGCGGGCAATCGCCGCTTCAACCGCGGCTTTGCGCGGATCGACTTCCGGTTCAGCCGCCGGTGTGGCTTCGGCCGGTGGCGCGGCGGCGGCTTTTTTAGCCTTAGCGCGGGCAATCGCCGCTTCAACTGCGGCTTTACGCGGATCGACTTCTGCCTCCGCGGCCGGCGCTATCTCAGCTGGTTGCGCTCCGACTTTTTTGGCTTTAGCGCGCGCAATCGCCGCTTCAACCGCAGCTTTGCGCGGATCAACAGCTTGTCGGCTCAGCGCCTGAGTTTCGGCTTGTTTCTCGGCCTGCTGGGCTAAGGCCTGAGCGTGACGTGCTTCGCGTTCGGCGGCATCTTGTTCCGGCGTTTTTTCCTGACGTACTTTAATGCGTGCCACGGCAGCATCGCGTTCACCCTGATCGCTACTCGCCACGCGCTGTTTAGCCTGCTCATGGCGGGCTTCACGCGCCTGTTTTTCACGTTCTAAACGCATCTGCCGCGCTTCAAAACGGGCCTTCGCTTCGGCGGTGCGCTGCGCCTCGAGGTCGATAGCGCGCAGTTCAGCTTTCTCCTGGCGATAATATTGCACCAGCGGAATGTTACTTGGGCAAACATAGGCGCAGGCGCCACACTCAATGCAGTCATCGATATGGTGCGCGCGGGCTTTGTCGTGATCGCCGCCCTGGCTATACCAGAACAGCTGCTGAGGCAGCAGCTTGGCCGGGCAGGCATCGGCGCAGGCACTGCAGCGAATGCAGGATTGTTCTTCCTGATCGTTGCCCATTTCGCTGGCGGAAGGGGCCAGAATGCAGTTGGAGATCTTCACCAGCGGCACATCCAGCGATGGCAGAGTAAAGCCCATCAGCGGACCGCCCATGACCACCATCTGACGTGATCCTGGCGTAAAGCCTGCGTGCTGCAGCAGGTGGCTAACCGGCGTACCAAGTCGTCCCCACACATTGCGCGGGCGTGCCAGCGCTTCACCGGTCAGCGTTACCACGCGTTCGGTAATCGGTTCACCGTCAACGATGGCGCGCTTCACCGCCCAGGCGGTGCCCACGTTCTGCATCAGTACACCGATATCGGTGGATCGTCCGCCGTGCGGGACTTCGAGTCCGGTCAGAATTTGCGTGAGCTGTTTGGCGCCGCCGGACGGATATTTGGTGGGGATGACGCGAATTTGCAGTTCACGATCGCCGCCTAAGGCCTTTTTCAGCGCGGCAATCGCCTCCGGTTTATTATCTTCTATGCCGATCAACACCCGCTCAGCCTGCAGTACCCAGGCGAGAATTCGACAACCTTCCAGCACTTCTGCGGCGCAATCCTGCATTAAGCGATCGTCGGCGGTAATATACGGCTCGCACTCTGCAGCATTGATGATCAGCGTTTTGACGCCGCGCAGGCCGCCGCGCAGTTTGGTGGCGGTGGGGAAGCCCGCACCGCCCAGACCAGCAATACCGGCATCGTGGATACGCTTAACGACGTCTTCACGTGAGAGCGCGCGATAATCGGGCTGCGGATCGAGCGTGGTCCAGCGGTCTTCGCCATCGGCGCGCAGGAAAATGCACAGCTCCGATAAACCGGAAGGATGCGCCGTCATATGTGGCGCAATAGCTTCGATGGTGCCGGAGGTCGGCGCGTGCACCGGCAACATGCGTCCGCCGCCAAACGTCAGCGGCTGCCCGCGCAGCACCTTGTCACCGGGTGTGACACAAATTTCGCCTTCATGGCCAATATGCTGTTTCAACGGAATAATAAAGCGTTCAGGCAGCGGTAGCTGGCTGAGCGGCGTACCGTTTGACTGGGTTTTCATTTCCGGCGGATGGATGCCGCCCTGAAAATCCCACAGTTTCTCTTTGCGGAACAGGTTGAACAAATTAAGCATGGGTTTCTACCGGGATCACCCGTACAGGAATGGTGTCGAGATTCCACTTCCAGTTGGCCGTGGTGGTGGCAACCGGGCGCATCTCAATACAGTCGGTTGGGCAAGGCGCAACGCAGAGGTCGCAGCCGGTGCAGACGTCGCTCAGCACCGTATGCATAGCGCGCGTGGCGCCTACAATGGCATCAACCGGGCAAGCCTGAATACATTTGGTGCAGCCAATGCAGTTCGCTTCATCGATCCACGCTACGGTACGGATCGGCTCCAGCACCTCGGCACCGCCGTCCAGCGGTTGTGGTTCAACGTTGAGCAGCGATGCCAGCTTGAGCATGGTTTGCTCGCCACCGGGCGCACATTTATTGATTGCCTCGCCGTTATTACCCACCGCATCCGCGTACGGGCGGCAGCCGGGATAGCCGCACTGACCACACTGGCTCTGCGGCAGAATGGCATCAATCTGCTCAACAATTGGATCTTCTTCCACCTCGAAGCGACGCGAGGCGTAACCGAGCAGGGCGCCAAACACCAGGCTCAGCGCCGCGAGTACCGCAATAGCAATCCAAATCGCGGTCATTAGAATTTCACCAGCCCGGTGAAGCCCATGAAGGCCAGCGCCATCAAACCTGCAGTGATCAGCGCGATCGAATTGCCTTTGAACGGTGCAGGGACGTTAGCCAGCACTAAACGTTCGCGCATGCCGGCGAATAACACCATCACCAGCGAGAAGCCGAGTGAAGCACTGAAGCCATACAGCGCGGCCTGCAGGAAAGTGTGGTTCAGGTTGACGCTCAGCAGCGGCACACCCAGCACCGCACAGTTGGTGGTGATCAGCGGCAGGAAGATGCCCAGTAAACGATAGAGCGACGGACTGGTTTTACGCACCACCATTTCGGTGAACTGCACCACCACCGCGATGACCAGGATGTAGGCCATGGTACGCAGATAAACCAGATCGAGCGGTACCAGGATCAGATGATTCACCAGCCAGGCGCAGATCGCCGCCAGCGTGATCACGAAAGTGGTGGCAAGTCCCATGCCAATGGCCGTTTCCAGTTTTTTTGACACGCCCATAAATGGGCAAAGGCCGAGGAATTTGACCAACACAAAGTTGTTCACCAGCACGGTGCCAATAAAGAGAAGTAAATAATCGGTCATTTTTTAACCTGGGAAGCCGAAAGGCGTCTATTATCCGGAATTGAGAGGTGCATCTCAACCTTCACGCCGTTTGTGTGGTCGTTGAGAGCACTCAGAATTAAATTGCTGACGAAACTGGCGTCATTCGGGCTTGATAAACGACTGTTTTACGCGTTGCGAGCGTTTGAAATAGGGCACAAACACTGCCGCAGCCAGCAGCGACAACAGCAATGTCTGAATCGCTTTACTGTCCGCAACCGGAGTAAACGCGAAGGTTTTTAGCGCCAGCAGCACGGTCATCAGCAACCACAGGATGTAATGGCGGGGTAAGCGTTGCGAACGTTTACAGAAAATCCAGCACACCCAAATGCTGTAAAGCCAGACGACAGCAGCGGTGAGCAACGAAATGGACCATTGCGTCAGCAGCGTGCCGCCGTGTGAAAACAGCGTCGTACGCAATTCGGTATTAAACAGCGGGCTCAAATACATCGCCACGACAAGCGCACTGGTGAGCATGGTCATAATCAGCCACGCCAGCGGCAGCAGCAGCCAGCCAGCAATACGTGGCGGATTCACTTGTTTGATCATCTCAAAGATCCTGTTTGCGAAAAGAGGGCGATGCAGAGCGTATCATGTCCAAACGGGACACGCCCGACCTGGACAACGCAAAAGCGCAGATAAAGAGGGGGGGAATCAATTAGATCACGTAGCGCCATACGGTTTTAGGCACGCGTCCAAGATCGTACAAACGACCGCCTGAAACCAATTCGGCACGTCGATGGTCAGCCGCACGATACATATTGATGATCTCATTATCATCAGTCAGCGAATAATTGAGATGGTCATAGAGCTTTTCCAGACTATCGAGATTATTCACCTTACGGAATTTCAGCAGGTAATCTAATGCAGTCATGATTGCCATTTAAAAATAAAGTACTCGGAAGTGCCCAAGTATAGGGAGCGGGCGGCCAGAGTCCATACGCTGCTTATAAAAAAACACAAAATTCAGACAACATGCGCTAATTCGCTCATGAAAGGACACTTTTGTGACCTTTTAACTTTTTTAACGCGCATTTATTGCGCGATATCAGGCAAATTAAAACGCGCGATACACGGGGTTGTGAGAAAAACTCACCATAATTGGCGTGTTAATCAAGGCCGCTATTTGTGCGTCTCTATAATAGTATTTTCCTCTATTGTCGCCGGGTAATTCGTTATTTATTCCGAGCAGGTTGGCAAAATCATGAACACGCAATGAAACTGTCATTCACAATCTGTGCGAATAATCACAAATCTCATAATTCCTTGCGGGTTCTGCCCACAACCATTCTTTACGTATTCGCTGTAATCGTTTCCAGTACTTTGCTGCATAACCGATTCTGTTTATTACATTTATTTAACGACAGATGCGTTAAGCACCAATCGTTTTGTCCATAACGATTAGACTTTATAAGTTATACCCATTCGCGTAACTCCTTTAATTCACTCTGATTTGTGAGGTATGTCGCGCTTGTTTACGCGCTTTTAGGCCAGGCTTAATTCGCGTTTTGTACCCCTACAGCACACTCCCTTCAGAGGAATGAAATTATGTGGAAACGTTTACTCTTAACCGCCATGGTGAGCTCGGCACTGAGTACGTCGGTGCTTGCCGCTGATATGACGGTGGGCTTCTCACAGGTTGGCTCGGAATCTGGCTGGCGTTCAGCGGAAACCAACGTGGCGAAAAGTGAAGCGCAGAAGCGCGGTATCACCTTGAAAATCGCTGATGGTCAGCAGAAGCAGGAGAACCAGATCAAAGCGGTACGCTCCTTCATTGCACAGGGTGTCGATGCCATCTTCATTGCGCCCGTAGTGCAAACGGGATGGGAACCGGTGCTCGAAGAAGCGAAAGACGCCAAGATCCCGGTGTTCCTGTTAGACCGCGCTATCGTGGTGAAAGATAAGTCCCTCTACATGGCGGTGGTCACCGCGGACAACGTGCTGGAAGGCAAGTTGATTGGCGACTGGCTGGTGAAAACCGTTGCTGACAAAAAATGTAATGTCGTTGAGCTGCAAGGCACGGTTGGCGCCAGCGTGGCGATTGACCGTAAGAAAGGCTTTGCCGAAGCCATCGCCGGCCATAACAACATCAAAGTGATTCGCTCGCAGTCAGGAGACTTTACCCGCAGTAAGGGTAAAGAGGTGATGGAGAGTTTTATCAAGGCGGAAAACAACGGCAAAAATATCTGCATGGTTTACGCACATAACGATGACATGGCTATCGGTGCCATTCAGGCGATTAAAGAAGCGGGCCTGAAGCCAGGCAAAGATATCCTTACCGGCTCAATTGATGGCGTACCGGATATCTATAAAGCGATGTTGGCTGGTGAAGCCAATGCCAACGTGGAGTTAACGCCAAACATGGCGGGGCCGGCCTTTGACGCCCTGGAGAAATTCAAGAAAGACGGCACGCTGCCGCCAAAAATCATCAAAACCGAATCGAAACTGTATCTGCCCGACTCCGCGCAGGCGCAGCTCGATACCAAAAAAGGCATGGGTTACTGATCCCCGCAACCGCCCTACGGGGCGGTTTTTGATGACGTAAGGCGAGGTAGAACCTGATGAGCACCTCCGATGAAACCGCACTGCTGACCATCAGCGGCGTCAGCAAAGGTTTTCCCGGCGTGAAAGCGCTGGATAATGTTTCGTTCAGCATTCGCAAAGGCGAGATCATGGCATTGCTGGGCGAAAACGGCGCGGGCAAATCCACGCTGATCAAAGTGCTGACCGGCGTCTATACGCGTGATGCCGGCACAGTCACGCTCAATGGCAAGGCGATTACGCCACACAATACCGCTGATGCGCAGGAAATGGGCATCGGCACCGTTTACCAGGAAGTGAATCTGCTGCCGAACATGTCGGTGGCGGATAATTTATATATTGGCCGTGAACCGCGCCATTTTGGCATGATCGACCGTAAACGCATGGTACGTGATGCGGATACGTTAATGCGCAATTACGGTTTTGCGCTCGATGTGACGCGCCCACTCGGCCACTACTCGGTAGCGATGCAGCAAATCATTGCGATTTGTCGCGCGGTGGATCTCTCTGCGCAGGTACTGATTCTGGATGAGCCAACCGCCAGCCTTGACGCCAGCGAAGTTGAAATGCTGTTTACCCTGATGGCGCAGTTAAAAGCCAAAGGGATGAGCCTGATTTTTGTCACCCATTTTCTCGACCAGGTTTACCGCATAACCGATCGCATCACCGTGCTGCGCAACGGGCAGTTTATTGCTACCCGGGATACCGCCACGCTGCCGCAGATTGAACTGATCAAACTGATGCTGGGCCGCGAGCTGCTGGAAACCGCCTTACAGCGTCAGGGCAGTACGCTGCGCAGCAACCAGCCAATCGTTTCGTTTGAAGATTATGGCAAGAAGGGCACCATCGAACCGTTCAATTTGCAGGTGCGGCCCGGCGAAGTGGTGGGTCTGGCCGGTTTGCTGGGTTCAGGTCGTACCGAAACGGCGGAAGTACTGTTTGGCATTCGCCGCGCCGATCGCGGCACCGCGACCATTAAAGGCAAGGTGCAAAACATTCGTACACCGGCGAAAGCATCCCGCCTCGGCATGGGCTTCTGCCCGGAAGATCGTAAAACTGACGGCATTATCGGCGCTGCCTCGGTACGCGAAAACATCATTCTAGCGCTGCAGGCGCAGCGCGGCTGGCTACGGCCAATCAAACGCCGTGAGCAGCAGGAGATTGCCGAACGCTTTATTAAAAGTCTGGGCATTCGTACGCCGCATGCCGATCAGCCGGTTGAGCTGCTGTCCGGCGGCAATCAGCAGAAAGTGCTGCTGTCGCGCTGGCTGGTGACCAAACCCCAATTCCTGATCCTCGACGAGCCGACGCGCGGCATTGATGTGGGCGCGCACGCTGAGATCATTCGCTTAATTGAGACCTTATGCGCCGACGGACTGGCGCTACTGGTTATCTCCTCTGAACTCGAAGAGCTGGTGGGCTATGCCGATCGCGTATTGATCATGCGTGATTTGAAGCAGGTGGCTGAAATCCCGCTAGAGCAGCTATCGGTGGCATCCATCGTCAATGCCATCGCCGATGGAGGAGCACAACATGCTTGAATCCCCTATGACACATGAAAAACCCGTACGGCGTAAGCCGAAGCTGCCGCCTGGGATGCCGCAGATTATTGCGCTGATTCTGGTGCTGCTGGTGGATAGCCTGGTGGCGAATAACTTTTTTGCCATCCATATACAGGACGGGCGCCTGTTCGGTAGTCCGATTGATATCCTCAATCGTGCTGCGCCGGTTGCGCTGCTGGCCATTGGCATGACGCTGGTGATTGCCACCGGCGGCATCGATTTGTCCGTGGGCGCAGTGATGGCGATAGCCGGGGCCACGGCGGCGACCTTAACCGTCGCGGGACACAGTCTGCCCTTTATTATTCTGGCCACGCTCGGCACGGGTCTGGCGTGTGGTTTGTGGAATGGCGTACTGGTGGCGCTCCTCAAAATTCAGCCGTTTGTTGCCACGCTGATTTTGATGGTGGCGGGGCGCGGTGTGGCGCAGTTGATTACCCAAGGTCAAATTGTCACCTTTAATAGCGATAGCCTGGCGTGGTTCGGCAGCGGTTCGCTGTGGCTACTGCCGGTGCCGGTGTGGATTACGCTGCTGGTGGCGTTGCTGGTATGGCTGCTGACGCGCAAAACCGCACTTGGGCTGTTTATTGAAGCGGTGGGCATCAATCTGCGCGCGGCACGTAATGCGGGCGTCAATGGCTGGCTGGTGGTGATGTCAACCTATGTTATCAGCGGCGTGTGTGCGGCAGTTGCGGGGATGATTGTCGCGGCGGATATTCGCGGTGCCGATGCTAATAACGCCGGTTTGTGGCTGGAGCTGGATGCGATTCTGGCGGTGGTAATTGGCGGCGCCTCGCTGATGGGTGGACGGTTTAATCTGGTGCTGTCGCTGATTGGTGCGCTGATTATTCAATCAATGAACACCGGCATTCTACTGTCCGGCTTCCAGCCTGAACTCAATCAGGTGGTGAAAGCGGTGGTGGTGATGTGCGTGCTGTTGCTGCAGTCGCCTCGCTTTATTGCCATGTTAAAACGGAGACGCCCGAAATGATTAAACGTCATCTGCCTTTAATGATCACGCTGCTGGTGTTTGTCGCGGGTTATCTATTCTGCCTCAGTCAATTCCCCGGTTTCGCCTCGACGCGCGTGATTTGCAACATCCTCACTGATAACGCCTTCCTCGGGATTATTGCCGTGGGGATGACCTTTGTGATTTTGTCCGGCGGCATTGATTTGTCGGTGGGCGCGGTGATTGCCTTTAGCGGGGTGTTCCTGGCGCGGGTGATTGGCGATTACCATCTCGATCCGCTGCTGGCGTTTGCAGTGGTATTGGCGATGGGCGCGCTGTTTGGCGCGATGATGGGCTGGCTGATTGATGCGCTGAAAATCCCGGCCTTCATCATTACGCTGGCGGGGATGTTTTTCCTGCGCGGCTGTAGCTATCTGGTGTCGGAGAATTCGATTCCTATCGACCATCCGCTCTATACCACGCTGTCGAGTCTGGCATGGAAGATACCGGGCGGCGGCCGACTCAGTTTGCTGGCGGTGATTATGCTGATAGTGGTGATCGGCGGCATTATTCTGGCGCACCGCACGCGCTTTGGTAATCAGGTGTACGCAATTGGCGGCAGCCTAACCTCGGCGCAGCTGATGGGCGTTTCAACCCGCGCGACCACCATTAAGATTTATATGTTATCGACCACGCTGGCGACGCTGGCGGGCATTGTGTTCTCTATCTATACCTCGGCGGGTTATGCGTTAGCGGGATTAGGCGTCGAGTTGGATGCCATTGCCTCGGTAGTGATTGGCGGCACCTTGCTGTCTGGCGGCGTGGGCACGGTGTTGGGCACGCTGTTCGGCGTGTTAATTCAGGGATTGATTCAGACCTGGATTAACTTTGACGGCACCCTGAGTTCGTGGTGGACGAAGATCGCCATCGGCATTCTGCTGTTCGCTTTTATCGCGCTGCAACGTCTGCTGACCGTGATGTGGGATCGCCAGCAGAACGCGCCGGTTAAGCGTTTAATCTCTTAAGTACTAAACGCCATTGTTTCTGAAACATCGTAGGGTGGCCATTTATGGCCACCTGGTTTGCCTTGTGGCTGTGGGATTGGGTGCTCCGGCCTTTCCCGGCCTTGTGGACAATCTCATTGCTGCTATGGGCAGTAAAATTAAACTTTCTGCCCGGTCGTAGCGGCGCAATTTATTGCGCAATGTTGGGATGGGCTTGATGCCGCCATCGCCATTCTGCTGTTCGTCTTGCTCACTTTCGTAGGGTGGCCATTTATGGCCACTTGGTTTGCTTTGTGGCTGTGGGATTGGGTGCTTCGGCCAGAAAAGGCCAGCCCGATCGCAAAGAAACCCTGCATCCATGCAGGTCGGCCTCGCCATCCCTGGCTCGGACGCTTTGCTCTTCGGGCTGGCCTTTGCCGGCCTTGTGGACTATTTCATTGCTGTTTACACCTGGTGCGCATAAATGCGCACCCTACAGAACTCCGGATCGACTTTTGTAGGGGCGCCATTCATGGCGACCAACACCGATAAAAAAGGCCGCGAATCATCGCGGCCTTGGTTAATCCATTTCACTTCAACGCGCTAAGCGGTAATACGCCTCGTTCCAGCGCAGCGCATCTTTAAAGGCCGGCAAACGCGTTTCTTCATCAATCACCACGACTTCAATGCCGTTCAGCTCGCCGTAAAGATACATATCATCCAAATCCAGCGCCTGGCTAAACACCGTGTGATGCGCGCCGCCGGCCAGAATCCACGCTTCGGAGGCGGTGGCCAGCGACGGCTGCGCACGCCACAGCGCACGCGCCACCGGCAGTTTTGGCAGCGGTTTTGGCTGTTCGATGGCATCCACCACATTCACCAGCAAACGGAAACGATCGCCGAGATCAATCACGCTGGCATTCACCGCGCGTCCTGCCGGCGTAGAGAAAATCATGCGCGCCGGGTCGGCTTTAGCGCCAATACCGAGGAACTGCACATCAATCAGCGGCTTCTCCTCTTTGGCGATAGACGGGCACACTTCCAGCATGTGCGAGCCCAGCACCAAATCGTTACCCGGTGAGAAGTGATAGGTGTAATCCTCCATAAAGGAGGTCCCGCCCGCACGTGCGCCCGCTTGTACCTTGAGGATGCGCAGCAGCGCGGCAGTTTTCCAGTCGCCTTCACCGGCAAAACCATAGCCCTGGCCCATCAGGCGCTGCACCGCTAAACCCGGCAGCTGCGTCATGCCATGCAACGTCTGGAAGTTGGTGGTGAAGGCTTTGCAGCCTTCGGCTTCAAGGAAGCGCTTCAGTCCCAGTTCGATGCGCGCCGCATCCAGCACGTTTTGACGTTTATCCCCGTTGACCGCGGCCACCTCGCTAAAGCGATATTGGCTCTCATATTCGTCGATCAGCGTGTTGACGTCGCCATCGCTGACGCTGTTCACCACCTCGACCAAATCACCGACGCCCCAGCCGTTCACCGAGTAGCCGAACTGAATCTGCGCCGCCACTTTATCGCCTTCGGTCACCGCCACTTCACGCATGTTGTCGCCGAAGCGGGCCACTTTCAGCTGCTGGCTGGCTTGTTTCGCCAGTGCAGCATTGATCCAGCGTCCAATGCGCTGCTGGCTGGTTTTATCCTGCCAGTGGCCGGTCACCACGCTGTGCTGCAAACCCATGCGCGCGCCGATAAAGCCGAATTCACGGCCGCCGTGTGCGGTTTGGTTGAGGTTCATAAAGTCCATATCCATGCTGTCCCACGGAATTTCTGCGTTGAACTGGGTATGGAATTGCAGCAGCGGCTTATTCAGGATGCTCAGGCCGCCAATCCACATTTTGGCCGGAGAAAAGGTGTGCAGCCAGGTAATGATGCCGACGCACTGATTGTCGTGATTAGCATCACGGCACAAGGCCAGCGCTTCGTCGGGTGATTTCACCAGCGGCTTCAGCACCAGCGGCACCGGTAAGGTTCCAGCCTGATTTAATCCTTCCATCACCTGGCGAGCGTGTTGCTCCACCTGACGCAAGGTTTCCGCGCCGTAAAGGTGCTGCGTGCCAATAACAAACCACACCTGTTGTGCGTTGTGCTGTTCCATTAAATCTCTCCTTTACTGAGCGGATGCGGTGCGTGCGGCATACTGCGGTTCAGCGGCCTGGCACCAGTGTTGATAACGTTGATAAAGTCGCTGATAAACCACAACGCGCTCGGCGTTGGGTTGAAGCGTCACGTCGATTGGACTTGCCATTACCTGTTGCGCAGCAGGTACATCGGCATATACGCCAGCAGCCACGGCGGCAAAAATGGCGGCACCCAGCGCGCAACATTCGTCAGAGGCAACGATATCCAGCGGCCGGTTCATTACGTCGCAGCAGGCCTGCATGATGGCGGGGGATTTGCGTGCAATGCCGCCGAGCGTCAGGATGCTCTGCACCGGAATCTGCTGCTGCTCGAAACACTCCATAATGGCGCGCGCGCCAAAAGCGGTGGCGGCGATAAGGCCACCAAACAGCGCAGGCGCATCGGTACCGAGATTGAGATCGGTGATCACACCTTTTAAGCGCTGATTGGCATCCGGCGTGCGACGACCGTTGAACCAGTCCAGCACCACTGGCAGGTGATTAAGCTGGGGATTAGCGGCCCAGGCTTCCGTGAGATTGTGGATCAGATCCTTTTGCAATGCGGCCAGCTGCGGCTGCATTTCCGGATGCTGCAGCGCGGCCTGTTGCAACGGCCAGCCCAGCAGGCGGCTGAACCAGGCATAAATATCACCAAATGCTGATTGGCCGGCTTCACAGCCGATCGCGCCCGGCACCACGCTGCCATCCACCTGGCCGCAAATGCCTTTAATGGCGCGGTCGCCGACGGTTGCGCTGTCGGCAATCAAGATGTCGCAGGTTGAGGTGCCAATTACCTTCACCAGCGTATAAGGCTGTGCGCCAGCACCAACGGCACCCATATGGCAGTCAAAGGCGCCGCCCGATAACACCACCTGCTCGGATAAACCGAGGCGCTGCGCCCACTCGCGGCTGAGCGTGCCGACCGGGATATCGGCGGTCCAGGTTTCAGTGAAGAGCGGGGAGTCGAGCTTATCGCTCAGGATCGGATCGAGCGCGTTGAAGAAGTCAGCCGGCGGCAGGCCTTGCCATTCCGGATGCCACAATGATTTGTGTCCGGCAGCACAGCGCCCACGGCGCAGTTGCGCCGGTGCGGTGGTGCCGCTCAACAACGCGGGAACCCAATCACACAGTTCCACCCAAGACACTGCCGCATCTCGCACCGTAGCATCCGCGCGCGACACGTGCAGTATCTTGGCCCAGAACCACTCCGACGAATACACGCCGCCAATATAGCGGGTGTAGTCGTTGAAACGACCGCTGCGACACAGCTGATTGATCTCTTCGGCTTCCTCAATCGCGGTGTGATCTTTCCACAGCACAAACATCGCATTCGGATTACTGGCGAACTCAGGACGCAGCGCCAGCACGTTGCCATCGCGATCGATCGGTGCCGGTGTGGAGCCAGTGGAATCGACGCCGATGCCGACAACCGCAGCGCGCTGCTCCGGTGTTAACGCCTTCACCACCGCCACCATCGCCTGTTCCAGCGCATCAATGTAGTCCTGCGGATGATGGCGAAAGCGGTTGCTATGGGGATCGCAGAATTCCCCTTTGGCCCAGCGCGCGTAGTTCACGACGGCTTTTTCCAGCTCTTTCCCGCTGTGGCAGTCCACGGCCAACGCGCGCACCGAGTCACTGCCAAAATCCAGCCCAATTGTTATGGTGCCAGCACCCATTGGGATTCTCCTGTGTGAGTTATCTGGCTCTATCCTGGAATGGGGGGCAATTAGCGGTTAGTCACCAGCGGCTGAGAATATGCACTTTTCTGTCATCGGTAAGGTTGTGTGATCCATAGCAAAAGTTAATGGCCGGTTAAATTCGCTGAATATATGGAGGATTTTGTCATCGTTTTGGGATGTGATACCGCTCTACATTTTTCCTTTCCATTCCCGCTACAACTAGCCCAGCGTTTGCGCAGCCTTTGCACAACCGTTGCGCTAACGCACTGATTTTCAGCCTTGCCCTACAAGTAAATTTGATTGGTAGCGTTTACATCGATTACTTAATAACAGCCAAAAACACCATTGTGCCGGAGAGCATCATGCATAAATTCACTAAAGCGCTGGCGGCGGTTGGCCTCGCCGCGGTTATGTCACAATCCGCTATTGCCGAGACCATGAAGCTCGGTTTTCTCGTTAAGCAACCGGAGGAACCCTGGTTCCAGACCGAATGGAAATTCGCTGATAAAGCGGGCAAGGATCTTGGCTTTGAAGTGATCAAAATTGCGGTGCCTGACGGCGAGAAAACCCTCAACGCCATCGATAGCCTCGCCGCCAGCGGCGCGAAAGGCTTCGTTATCTGTACGCCTGATCCTAAGCTGGGTTCGGCGATTGTCGCCAAAGCGCGCGGTTATGGTCTGAAAGTGATTGCCGTTGACGACCAGTTCGTCACCGCCAAAGGCAAACCAATGGATACCGTTCCGTTAGTGATGATGGCGGCGACCAAAATTGGTGAACGCCAGGGACAAGAACTCTACAAAGAGATGCAGAAACGCGGTTGGGATGTGAAAGAGACCGGCGTGATGGCGATCACGGCTAATGAGCTCGACACCGCGCGTCGTCGTACCAGCGGTTCAATGGACGCCCTGAAAGCCGCCGGTTTCCCGGAAAAGCAGATCTATCAAGTGCCGACCAAATCCAACGATATCCCAGGCGCGTTTGACGCCGGTAACTCGCTGCTGGTGCAGCATCCGGAAGTGAAACACTGGCTGATTCTCGGCATGAACGATAACACCGTGCTGGGTGGCGTGCGCGCCACCGAAGGCCAGGGCTTTAAAGCGCCGGACGTCATCGGTATCGGCATCAACGGTGTGGATGCGGTGAGTGAGCTGTCGAAAGGGTCCGCCACCGGTTTCTACGGCTCGCTGCTGCCAAGCCCGGACGTGCACGGTTATAAGAGCAGCGAAATGCTCTACAACTGGGTCACCAAGGATCAGGAACCGCCGAAGTTCACCGAAGTCACCGATGTGGTGCTGATTACCCGCGATAACTTCAAAGCCGAACTGGATAAGAAAGGGCTGAAGTAAGCATCAGCGGTCGCCATTAATGGCGACCCTACGATGCGGTTTTGTAGGGTGCGCATTTATGCGCACCTCGGCCAATGACTGAGGAGTAACCATGAACTTAGATTCTGAATTTCTTTCGTTTCATGGCATTAGCAAGACCTTCCCGGGCGTAAAAGCGCTGCAGGACATCTCATTCAGCTGCCGCGCCGGTGAAGTGCACGCGCTGATGGGGGAAAACGGTGCCGGTAAATCGACATTGTTAAAGATCCTCAGCGGCAGCTATCAGCCGAGCGGCGGTGAAATTCGCATCAAAGGCCAGCCGAAGAGCTTCAACAATACGGTGGATGCGCTGGATGCCGGCGTTGCCATCATTTACCAGGAGCTGCATCTGGTGCCGGAAATGAGCGTGGCCGAGAACATCTATCTTGGCCAGCTGCCGCACAAGCGTGGGCTGGTGAATCGTAAACTGCTGCGCTATGAAGCCGGGTTACAGCTGCAAAATCTGGGGATGAATATTGACCCGGATATGCCGCTGAAATACCTGTCGCTGGGCCAGTGGCAGATGGTGGAAATCGCTAAAGCACTGGCGCGTAATGCACGCATCATCGCTTTTGATGAACCCACCAGTTCGCTGTCAGCGCGCGAAATCGACCATCTGTTTCGCGTGATCCGCCAGCTGCGCGAGCAGGGTCGCACCGTGCTGTACGTCTCGCACCGCATGGAGGAGATTTTTGCCCTTAGCGATGCCATAACCGTGTTCAAAGATGGCCGCTACGTGCGCACATTCACCGATATGAAAAACACCCATCACGATGATCTGGTACAGGCGATGGTGGGACGCAATCTCGGGGATATTTATGGTTACGCGCCGCGTGAGCTGGGGCCGGTGCGGCTGCAGCTGGACAATGTTGAGGCGAAAGGCGTGCGTATGCCGATTTCGCTGACGGTGCGTGCGGGTGAAATTGTTGGCCTGTTTGGTCTGGTCGGCGCGGGACGCAGCGAGCTAATGAAAGGGCTATTTGGTGCCACCAAACTGCGTGGCGGCACGGTGACGCTGGATGGCAAAAAGCTCAATATTCGCCAGCCGATAGATGCGATCCGCGCCGGCATTATGCTGTGCCCGGAAGACCGCAAATCGGAAGGCATCATTCCGGTGCATTCGGTGCGCGATAACATCAACATCAGCGCGCGTCGCCACAATCTCACCGCCGGCTGCCTGATTAAACCGGGCTGGGAAGCGAAAAACGCGGACATCCACATTCGTTCGCTGAATATCAAAACGCCCGGCCCACAGCAGCTGATCATGAACCTCTCCGGCGGCAACCAGCAGAAGGCGATTCTGGGGCGTTGGCTGTCGGAAGAGATGAACGTGATTCTGCTGGATGAGCCGACGCGCGGCATTGATGTCGGTGCCAAACACGAAATCTACAACCTGATTTATCAGCTGGCGAAGAAGGGGATTGCGGTGCTGTTTGCCTCCAGCGATCTGCCCGAGGTGATGGGCCTGGCCGACCGCATTCTGGTGATGCGCGAAGGCGAAATTGCCGGTGAATTGCCACACGATACCGCCACAGAGCAGCTGACGCTGAGCCTGGCGATGCCGAAAACCCCTCAAGCGGCCGCCGTGGCCTGATGTAAAGGAGAGCAATAATGGCTTCATCTACCACTTCCAACACGCCACCGGTACAGCGCAATGGCTTGCAGCTGGGGCGAATTTGGGACAACTTCGGCATGCTGGTGGTGTTCGCGCTGCTGTTTATCGTCTGTGCCATTTTTGTGCCGAACTTTGGTTCAATCATCAACATGAAAGGGCTCGGCCTGGCGATGTCGATGTCCGGCATGGTGGCGTGCGGCATGCTGTTCTGCCTGGCATCTGGTGACTTTGATCTGTCTGTGGCTTCAGTGATCGCCTGTGCCGGTGTGGTCACCGCCGTGGTGATCAACATGACCGAAAACCTGTGGATTGGTGTGGCAGCCGGTTTATTGCTGGGCATGGCGACGGGTTTTATCAACGGTTTCGTTATCGCCCGACTGAAAATCAACGCCTTAATCACCACGTTGGCCACCATGCAGATTGTGCGCGGCCTGGCCTACATCTTCTCCGACGGTAAAGCAGTGGGAATCGAAGATGAGCGCTTCTTTACCCTCGGTTACGCCAACTGGCTCGGCGTGCCCGCGCCCATCTGGCTTACCATTGCGACCATGGTGCTGTTTGGCTTCCTGCTGAATAAAACAACGTTTGGTCGTAATACGCTGGCGATAGGTGGCAACGAAGAGGCTGCCCGTCTGGCGGGTGTGCCGGTGGTGCGTACGCGCATCATTATCTTTATCCTGTCCGGCCTGGTGTCGGCGGCGGCGGGGATCATTCTGGCTTCACGCATGACCAGCGGCCAGCCGATGACCTCACTCGGTTATGAGTTGATCGTCATCTCGGCCTGCGTGCTGGGCGGCGTCTCGCTGAAAGGCGGCATCGGCAAAATTTCTTACGTGGTGGCGGGGGTGCTGATTCTCGGTACGGTTGAGAATGCGATGAATTTATTGAATATCTCGCCATTCTCACAGTATGTGGTGCGCGGTTTGATACTGTTAGCGGCGGTGATTTTTGACCGTTACAAACAGAAAAACAAAACCGCCTGATAATCCCCGGCTGAGCGCCTCATCTAGGGCGCGCTCAGCGCATTTCACGCGAAAAGTGAGGGCACTATGTACCATCGTGAACCCCCGAGTGAGCAGCAGAATCCCTTATTGCCGGGTTATCCCTTTAACGCCTGGCTGGTGGCGGGATTGACGCCGATTAACGCCAACGACGCGCTGGATTTCTTTATTGACCGTCCGCACGGCATGAAAGGCTACATTCTGAACCTGACGATCAAGGGCCAGGGCCGCGTGTTCGATGGTGAATCGGCTTTCGATTGTGAACCCGGTGATTTGCTGCTGTTTCAACCGAAAACGCCGCACTATTATGGCCGCGCGCCGGATAGCCCGTGCTGGTTCCATCGCTGGGTCTATTTCCGTCCACGCGCTTACTGGACGGATTGGCTGCAGTGGCAGGATGAAAGTCAGGGCGTCGGGCGGTTACGTTTGTCGGAAGCTCAGCGCGCCGAGTTTGATCGCCTGTTTGCCAGTATCGAACAGACGCACAACTCCGGGCGCCGTTTCGCCGAAGAATTGGCGATGAATCTGCTGGAGCGTTTGCTGCTGCGTGCAGTGGAAGAGGATCCGCGCAGCCATCAGCAAATTCGCGATTCGCGCGTGATTGAAGCCTGTCAGTACGTCACCAATCATCTGGCGGGCGAGGTGAAGATTGAAGAGGTGGCGCGCCACGTCTGTTTATCGCCGTCACGTCTGGCACACCTGTTCCGTGAGCAGATGGGGATTAATCTACTGCGCTGGCGTGAGGACCAGCGCGTGATCCGCGCCAAGCTGCTGCTGCAAACCACCCAGGAACCGATTGCCTCGGTGGGGCGTGAAGTGGGGTACGATGACCAACTCTATTTCTCGCGCGTGTTCCGCAAACGCGTGGGTGTTAGCCCCAGTGATTTCCGCCGCCGCAGTCAGGATGCGCAGGATGCTTTAGTGGCGCATGAGAGCTGGCAATCCGCACGGAGTGCTATTTCCTGAGTTTTCAGGTGATTCCGCCTTGTTCTTATAGACTGATTCGTCTTAAATCAGTCTGGTAACGAACAAGAGGAATGAGAATGAGCGATAAATTACGTGTCGGCCTGATTGGCTACGGTTTTGCCAGCAAAACCTTTCATGCACCCTTGATCGCCGGTACGCCGGATGTTGAGCTGGCGGCGATCTCAAGCAGCGATGCCAGCAAAGTGCATGCAGACTGGCCTTCAGTGCAGGTGGTTTCCGATCCACAAGCGCTGCTGGATGACCCGACACTGCACCTGATTGTTATTCCCACCCCGAATGACACCCATTTCCCGTTAGCCAAAGCGGCGCTGAACGCCGGTAAACATGTGGTGGTCGATAAACCCTTTACCGTGACGTTGTCACAAGCTCGCGAACTGGATGCGCTGGCAAAGGCCAAAGGTCTGCTGCTATCAGTGTTCCATAACCGCCGCTGGGACAGTGATTTCCTGACGCTGAAAAATCTGCTTAACGAGGGAACGCTGGGCGAAGTACGCTACTTTGAATCCCACTTTGACCGCTTCCGTCCGGAAGTGCGTCAGCGCTGGCGCGAAATGAAAGGTGCGGGCAGCGGTATCTGGTTCGATCTTGGACCGCACGTGCTGGATCAGGCTTTGCAGCTGTTCGGAACGCCGGTGGCTATCAATGTGGATATGGCGGAGCTGCGTCCAGGCGCACAAACCACCGATTACTTCCATGCGGTGCTGACCTATCCCACCCGCCGCGTGGTGCTGCATGCCAGCATGCTGGTGGCGGCAGAATCTGCGCGCTTCGTGGTACACGGCACGCGCGGCAGCTACGTTAAATATGGTCTTGACCCGCAGGAAGATCGTCTGAAAGCAGGTGAACGGCCGCCGCAGGAAGATTGGGGCTATGACATGCGCAACGGCACGCTGACGCTGGCGGAAGGCGATGTGATGGTCGAAAAAGAGTTGCTAACGCTGCCAGGCAACTATCCGGCGTACTATGCAGGCATTCGCGATGCGATTGCGGGTACCGGTGCCAATCCGGTGCAGGCGGAAGAGGCGATTCAGGTGATGGAGTTGATCGAGCTGGGCTTGCAGTCTGCCGAGAAGCGCCAGACGATGTCGTTGCGATAATCGCTTACTGCCTTTCCCTTGGGAGTGCTGATACTCGCTTTACTCCCTCTCCCTTTGGGAGAGGGCCGGGGTGAGGGAAAGAAGACTCCGTGCGCTTTATCCCTCACCCCAACCCTCTCCCGCATGCGGGAGAGGGAATGTTTTATCCCGCCACGCGTGCGCGCAGCGCTGCTTTCTCTGCATCGTTCAGGAACGCGATGGTCACGCCATGGTCCTGCGCCTGACGCATCTCTTCAGCGGTTAATCCTGCCTGCGGCGCCGCCACTTCATATTCATGTGCCAACTCAACGCCCTGAACGGCCGGATCGTCAGTGTTAATGGTGGCGAGAATGCCGTGTTGCAGGAAGGTTTTCAGCGGATGGTTGTTCAACGACGACACCGTGCTGGTTTGAATATTCGACGTCAGGCAAGATTCAATCCCAATACGCTGCTCGGCGAGAAAATCCATCAACGCGCGATCTTCAATCGCTTTAACGCCGTGACCAATACGTTCTGCACCCAGTTCACGAATTGCTTGCCAGATACTCTCCGGGCCCGCCGCTTCACCGGCATGCACGGTAATGCGGAAACCGGCATCGCGTGCACGATTAAAGTGGCTTAAGAATTCGCTGCCCGGGAAGCCAAGCTCGTCGCCTGCCAAATCGACCGCAGTGATGCCATCGCGATGCGCCAGTAAACCTTCCAGCTCACGCAGGCAGGCTTCTTCGCCAAACGTACGGCTCATGATGCCCGTCAGGCGCACATCGACACCGTATTGCTCAATACCGGCACGCACGCCGTCAATCACCGCTTCAACCACACCGGCAATCGGCAGGTTGTGCGTCATCGCCATATAGCCCGGCGAGAAGCGCAGTTCCGCATAATGAATACCGGCACGCGCCGCATCCTCGACGTTTTCCAGCGCAATGCGACGGCAGGCATCAAGATCGCCCAGCACTTTCACGCCCCAGTCCAGTTTCTGCAGGAAGCTCACCAGGTCCGGCTCATTGGCGGTAACCTGCACGTGCGGACGCAATGCATCGAGTGAATCGGCGGGCAGCGCGAGATTATACTGGCGACCTAAATCGAGAATGGTTTGTGCGCGGATATTGCCATCAAGGTGGCGGTGAATGTCGGTGAGGGGGAGTTTAAGATCAATCATGGCGCACTCGCTTAAGTTTCATAAAGTGCAGAGGATTATAAAAACATCTTGCGCAACAGCGCCAGTGATTTGCGCAAACAGTAAAACGGATGCTGAATTAATCAGCATCCGTGGCATTTTAGAACGATTTTAACCCGGCGATCAGCCGATCCAACCCATCATCGAGTTTGCTGCGCGGGCAACCGGCGTTGAGACGCAGGTAACCGCGACTCGCCGTACCGTAAGTCGAACCAGGCATGATTGCTACTTTGTGTTGCTGTATCAGGCGCTGTTGCAGCGCCTGTTCATCAACGCCCAGCGGATTAAGATCGATCCACGCCAGGTAAGTGGCAGCGGGCGGCTGCCAGTTGAGCTGCGGAAACTCAGCATTCAGGCGCAGGGCGATATGTTGCATATTGCCACGCAGGTAAGCGCGCAGCGCATCCAGCCACGGTGCGCCATCACGATAGGCGGCGATGGTTGCCGCGATCGCCATCACCGCCGGCGAGGAGAGGCCGTCTTGTTGCTTCAACGCGCGAAACCATGCCTGACGATCGTGCTCGTTGGGAATGATGCCCCACGCGCCGGTCAGCGCCGGAATATTGAAGCTCTTGGAAGCCGAGGTAAACAGCGCCCAGTCGGAAGTTGCCACCTGGCTCCATGGCGTATGCGGCATATCACTCAGCACCATATCCATATGGATTTCATCGCTGATAACCTTGACGCCGTGCCGTTCGCACAGCGTCGCCATCTGCTGCAACTCCTGCAATTGCCACACTTTTCCTGTTGGGTTATGTGGACTGCAAAGCAGCATCACTTTGCAGCGCGGGCGTGCCAGCAGCGTTTCCAGCTGTGCCATGTCACAAACCCATTGGTTACCGTGACGCTGCAGCGGCAGTTCCAGCACGTGACGCTGATTGCCGTTGATGGTGTTGTAAAACGCATCGTAGGCGGGCGTGTGGATCAGCACTTCATCGTCGGTCTGCGTCCAGTGGCGCAGCAGCTGCGCCACCATATAAATCACTGACGGACCATAAACGAATGATTCTGCCGGGACTTCAGTATGAAAACGGCTGCGCATCCAGTGCTGAAGTGCGGAGAGAAAATCAGCGTGCTGCCAGCGGCTGTACCCGAACACGCCATGCTCGAGTCGCTGCTGGAGCGCCGCAACAATGCACGGGGCGGTGGCGAAATCCATATCGGAGATAGTGAAGGGCAGTAAGTCCGCCACGCCGAAGCGGTCGGCGACGAAATCCCACTGCGTACACCAGCTGCCGTGGCGATCGACCACGTGATTAAAATCGAAATCCTGCATCATTACACCGTTGCGCTCATCAGGTGCGCCATCTCGTCTTTCACCGACTGCACCTGCGGCCCCATCACCACTTGCAGGTTAGTTTGATTAACGTGCACCACGCCAATCGCGCCGTTAGCTTTCAACGCTGCGTCATCCACTTTGCTCATATCGACGACGGTCAAACGCAGGCGCGTCAGGCAGTTATCCAGCGAGGCGATGTTCTCCACGCCGCCCAACGCTGACAGAATCGCCGGCGTATTAAAGCCAGATTTACCTACGCTCGCACGGCTAACCTGCTGCGCAACGCTGTTAGTTTCAACTTCGCGGCCCGGCGTTTTGATGTTGAAGTGACTGATCGCAAAACGGAAGATGGCGTAATAACCCACAAACCACACCGCAGCAATCACTGGCACCCAATACCATTTAGTCGAGAGACCATGCAGCACACCAAAGACGAAGAAGTCGATCACGTTACCGTCGGTATTACCGATGGTGACGCCGAGTATCGCCATGACGGTAAAGCCTAAGCCAGTCAGCAGCGCGTGGATGAGATACAGCACTGGCGCGACAAACAGGAACAGGAATTCGAGGGGTTCCGTGGTGCCGCCCACTACGCAAGCCACCACGCCGGAAATCAGCAGGCCTTTAATCTTGTGGCGATTTTCAGGGCGTGCGCAGTGATACATCGCCAAGGCTGCGCCCGGCAAGCCACCGAGGAAGGCCGGCATTTTACCCTGCGACAGGAAGCGTGTGGCGCTCTCGGCAAAGCCGTGCGTGTCCGCACAAGCAAGCTGCGCCTGGAAAATGGTTAATGCGCCGCTGACGCTTTTACCGCACACATCCAGCGTGCCGCCAGCATCGGTAAAGCGGATGATCGCCACCAGAATATGTTGTAAGCCAAACGGCAGTAGCAGACGTTCACCGGTACCGAAGATCATCGGGCCAAATTCACCAGCGCTGTTGATCACCCAGCCAAGGCCGGTAATGGCGCGCGCAAAGAATGGCCAAATTAGCGGCACCACTAAGCCCAGCACGCCCATGGCCATCGCCGTGACGATCGGGACAAAGCGCGTCCCGCCAAAGAACGCCAGCGCATCCGGCAGGCGAATATTATGGAAACGTTCGTGCAGCCAGAACACCACGATGCCAACAATCACCGCACCGAGAATACCGGTATCAATTGATTGGATGCCAAGGATGTTTTGGACGTTATTGGCTTTCAGCACGGCCGCATCGGTGGTGGGCAGAATGCCATTGATGTTGAGCCAGAAATTGATGCTCAGGTTCAGCACCGCATATCCGACAAAGCCGGCAAAAGCCGCGACGCCTTTGTTCTCACGAGCCATGCCCAGAGGAATCGCGATAGCAAACATCACTGGCAGGTAGCTGAAGGCAAAAGAACCGATCTTCGCCAGCCAGATAAACAGGTACTGCAGCAGCGGCTGATCGAGCAGTGGGATCAGCGTGAGTACGTCGTGGCTGCTGAGTGAACTGCCAATCCCTAACAGAATGCCGCAAAACGACAGCAGGGCGACGGGCAACATAAAGGTTTTACCCAGACTTTGGAAAAACTCCCAAAGCGACATTTTAGGACGGCTAGCGGGCATATTCTCTCCTGGCAATAAAAAGGAAGGTGTTCAATGTGGTCAAGGATGATAAAACGTTTTATCACTTATTTTTGTGGCTATAATCACAAAGAGTGACTAATTGCAGACTTTATTTTTGATGAAATCAGTGTAACGTTTTAGCCCTTTGTATCTGGACGTTGGTAACGGAACGCTATGTCCCAGCAGAAAACCACAATTCATGACGTGGCATTGGTCGCCGGGGTTTCGGTCTCAACCGTGTCATTGGTGCTCTCCGGAAAAGGGCGCATCTCACCCGCCACAGCCACACGCGTCAACCAGGCGATTGAACAGCTCGGCTACGTCCGCAATCGCTCGGCATCCATTTTGCGCGGTGGTGAAAGCGGCGTGATCGGCTTAATTGTGCGCGATCTCAGCCAACCGTTTTATGCGGCGATGACCGCTGGACTCAGCGAAGTGCTAGAGCAACAGGGCAAAGTGCTGGTGCTAACGCAAAGCGGTCAGCATGGGCAGCACCTTAAACGGTGCTTTGATACGCTGGTGGCGCAGGGTGCGGAGGGTATTGTGCTCGGCGGTGCGGTAGCACAGGCGGAAACGCTGGTACCGTTAGCGCAGGAGCAGAGCATTGCTTTAGTCTGCGCCGCGCGCGCCAGCAGTTTGGACAATGTCGATTCGTTACGTCCCGACAACAGCCAGGCCGCGCGCATGGCCACCGAATATCTGATTCGACAGGGACATCAACGCATCGCCTGGATGGGCGGATTAGGTTCGTCATTGACGCGCGCTGAACGGATTGGAGGCTATTGTGCCACCTTGCTGCAGTACGGCTTACCTTTTCGATCTGACTGGATTATTGAGTGCGACGATCGTCAGCAAAGCGTCTCGGCGTTGACGCTTGAGTTACTGCGGCAACATCCGGGCATCACGGCGATTCTGGCGCACAACGGCAGCACCGCGCTCGGCTGCTATTTTGGTGCACTGCGCTGTGGGCGAACGTTTGGCGAAGGGGCGGTAGACAGTTATTACACGCAGCAGCTGGCATTGGTTGGATTCAACGACGATCCGCAGCGCGAGCTGCACGATCCCACCATGACCTTTGTCAGCAGCGAAGCGCGGGACGTGGGAAGGCGAGCGGCCGAACGAATGATGCAGCGACTGGCACAGCCGGAAGCGGAAATACAAAGTTTGATCGTGCCGCCCCAGCTGGTGCGCGGGGAAGCGTAAGGGCGGCCGGTCGACCGCCCACGAATGATTACTCCGGCATACCTTCGCTGGTTGGCGCACCCAGCATATAGCGTGACAGGAACTGCTCAAGCGTCATCTTATCGCCATTCATCGTCACCTGACCGTTGCCGTACTGCAGGCTGGTAACGATGTTGTCATCCTGCTGCTGCGTCAGGCGGAACATCTGGCCCATCGCCGCTAAACCTTTCACCTGCTGGTCCGCCAATTTCTGCGCATCGTCGCCCTGATAGCCTTCCGCCAAACCAACGTGACGCATGGTTTCGGTCGCCATTGGCATATTAACCGTCAGCTTGCCGTCGAGGGTTTTCAGCACGCGATCCACTGCGGCCCCCAAACTTTGCGCTTCGCCGGTCACGGTAGCCGGATCGTTAAAGCCCAGGTTCAGAGTGAAGCTGCTTTCGCCCTTGTCATTTTTCCAGCTCAGCGGCGCAATGCTTAAGGTTGGCGAGCCTTTTAACAGCGTGGGCAGGTTGTTACGCAGGATGGTTTGCACGCTGGCCTGATAGCGAATCGGATCTTCCGCTACGCCCGGCTGGCTCAGCAGATCCTGCATCTGGGCATTGTAGGTGTCGGAGAAGGCTTTCACGGCCTGCGCATCGAATTGCGCGAACGTCATCGCCAGTTTGGCTTCACCAAACGGCTGCTTCTGCAGGGTGATTTTGTCAACGTTGACGTCCAGCTTGCCGCCAATCTTGCCGTCTTTATTATCGAAGGAAGAGGTGGTTTTCAGGTTCTCCAGCGAGAGACCTTCCTGACCGTTGATGCTGGCATTCAGTTTATCGAGGGAAACCGATTGATCGCCCACGCGCACGCCTTCCGGGCTGAGATGGGTATCACCGCTCAGTTTCAGGCCATTGAGCGTGAACAGCACCGGCATGTCGACCTGATTTTTACTGGTTACCGCAATGCTGGAGAAATCGCCGTCAAGGCTGACTTTATCGCCTTTGCTGTCGGCGCTGATGTTGAGCGTGCCGCCGTTGGTCGCCAGGCGATCGCCGGTTTGCGCATTATTGTAATCCACGGCTAACAGGTTGAGATCGGTGTCGGTGGCTCCGCTGTAGCCCACGCGGGTATCCGCGTTAACCAGTGATTTACCGTTGGTCAGTTCAAATAACTTCTTCACCGCATCGGTGTTTTCCAGCTCGGTGTGCACTGACGCCATGCTTGGGATCAGGCTGCCGCGCTTCAGCTGTGCGAACGGGAAAGGGCCGTGATCGATAGTCTCGTTTAGCACGATGCTTTGACCTGGCTTCAACAGCGGATTGTCATTGGTTTGTGAACTGGCCTGCACCACCAGTTTAGTTTTGCTGCTGAACACGCCGCGCTGATAATCCTGATAGCTCAGCGTTAAGCGGCTGTTAGGCGCATAGGCATTCAGCTGCGCGTTGGCATTCTGCAACATTTCATCCATGTGGCTTTCAAGCTGTTTACCGGTAAACCATGAAGCGCCAGTCCAAATCACGCCGAGCGCCACAATCACACCTACGGCAACCTGGGTCTTTTTCATCGCTGTGTCGTCCTTATCCTTGCGTCCGCACGCCGCTGGTCGGTGCGCGACGGGTGAAGAAAAACGCCCGCAGGCGTTTTAAATTAATAGTTTGAAAGAATAGCAGTTAATGCTGGAAGCGTCAGCCGGATCAGTTCAGCGTATTAAACACGCGCGCCAGACGTCCGGTGCCCGCGGCGCTCACCGGCGACTCTTCAGCGGTGATAAAGCAGGATTCGCCGGGTTTTAGCACCAGCTGTTGACCGGACTTCTCAATCACCGCCTGGCCTTCAATGCAGAACAGCACCGCCGCGCTGTTTTGCGCCAGCGAGTGGGGTGTGGCAGAAAGTGCATGAATGGCAAAGGCAAAATCGTCAACCGGGATCGGGAAGTTCAGCGTGTCGCCGTCACGCTGGGGTTGGGTCAGCAGCGTGGCGGCCGGTTTTGCCTGGAATTTAAGATTGGCCAGCAGCTCCGGGATATCGATGAACTTCGGCGTTAAACCGGCACGTAATACGTTATCAGAGTTCGCCATCACTTCCAGCGCCACGCCTTTCAGATAGGCGTGCGGCGTTTCAGCGAACAGGAACATCGCTTCGCCTGGTTGCAGCGTGATGACATTGAGCAACAGCGGGGAAAACAGCCCGCTATCGTCCGGATAATCGACGGCAATCGCTTTAATGGTTTGCCATGGTTCGCCTCCACGGGCATTCAGCGCGGATTTCAATACGCCAATGGCGCGCGATTTCGCCTCATCCTGCAAGGACAACAGCGTGGCGAACAGTTTGGCCAGATTGGCTTCGTTGGCATTTTCCAGGAAGTGCGCGATTTGCGGATGCGCGCCGGCTACCGGTTCAAGCAGTGAGACAATCTCATGCAGCTCGCGGAAGCCGTTCATCGCCTGGAAGGAGGTCAGCGCATACACCAGCTCCGGCTTATGATTGGCATCTTTATAGTTGCGTTCGGCGGCGCTAAGTGGAATACCTGCCGCATTTTCACGCGCAAAACCTTCTTCAGCGGCGGCTTTGCTGGGATGGACCTGAATTGACAGCGGCTGATCGGCGCACAGCACTTTAAACAGGAAGGGCAGCTCGCCAAACCGTTCAGCGACCGCTTTGCCCAGCGTCGCTGGCTTATCGGCATCAATCACCTCACGCAGCGAACGCGCTTCACCGTTGATCTCCACGGTTGAAGGACTTTTCGGGTGCGCGCCCATCCACAGTTCTGCCATCGGCAATCCCTGCGGATTCTCAATGCCGTAAAGTTCAGTCAGCGCAGTTTTGCTGCCCCAGGCGTAATTTTGCAGCGAATTGTTCAATTTTTGCATCGTTTACCCTTAATAACCGTAAGTAAATAGGCTTATTAAAGCAGAAAGTGCCATAGAAAATACACGAACATGTGCAATAAACGCGATAGGCTCGCATAATGTTAAATTCTTGTATGTGACAATCTTGCTCGTTCTGCAGCGCCGCGGGAAGGCGTTGGGAGCGGAAACCTCAAAATCTGAGCTAAGGAGACGTAGTCATGGCAGCCAATCGCATTGAAAAAGACTCAATGGGACCGATCGAAGTACCGGCAGATAAGTTGTGGGGCGCACAAACGCAGCGATCGCTGGAGCATTTCAAAATCTCAACCGAGAAGATGCCGGTGGCACTGGTGCATGCGCTGGCGCTGACCAAGCGTGCGGCAGCTCAGGTCAATCAGGATCTCGGCCTGCTGCCTGCCGATCGTGCAGAAGCGATTTTGAAAGCCGCTGACGAAGTACTGGCTGATAAGCACAGTGATGAGTTTCCGCTGGCGATCTGGCAGACCGGCTCCGGCACCCAGACCAACATGAACATGAATGAGGTGTTGGCTAACCGCGCCAGTGAAATTCTGGGCGGCGAGCGCGGCATGTCCCGTTTGGTGCATCCGAATGATGACGTGAATAAAAGCCAAAGCTCGAATGATGTGTTCCCCACCGCCATGCACGTGGCCGCGGTCATCGCCGTGCGGGAGCAGCTGATTCCGCAGATTCATGTACTGAAAAAGACGCTGAGTGAGAAATCCGAGGCATTTAAAGACATCGTTAAGATTGGTCGTACCCACCTGCAGGATGCAACGCCGTTGACGCTGGGCCAGGAGATCTCCGGCTGGGTCGCAATGCTGGAGCACAATCTCAAGCACATCGAAAACAGTATCCCACACGTGGCGGAGCTGGCACTCGGCGGCACCGCCGTCGGTACCGGCCTGAATACGCATCCGGAATACGCGGTGCGCGTAGCAAAAGCGCTGGCCGAACTGACCAAACAGCCGTTTGTTACCGCGCCGAACAAGTTCGAAGCGCTGGCAACCTGTGATGCGCTGGTGCACGCGCATGGCGCACTGAAAGGTCTGGCAGCCTCGCTGATGAAGATTGCCAACGATGTCCGCTGGCTGGCATCCGGCCCGCGCTGCGGTATCGGCGAACTCGCTATCCCGGAAAACGAACCGGGCAGCTCTATTATGCCGGGCAAAGTAAACCCAACGCAGTGCGAAGCGCTGACGATGCTGTGCTGTCAGGTGATGGGCAACGACGTTGCGGTAAACATTGGCGGCGCATCCGGCAACTTTGAGTTGAATGTCTTCCGCCCGATGGTGATCCACAACTTCCTGCAATCAGTACGCCTGCTGGCCGACGGCATGGACAGCTTTAACCACCACTGCGCGGTGGGTATTGAGCCGGTGCGTGAACGCATCGATCAGCTGCTAAACGAATCGCTGATGCTGGTTACCGCGCTGAATACGCATATCGGCTACGATAAAGCGGCGGAAATCGCGAAGAAAGCCCACAAAGAAGGTCTGACGCTGAAAGGCTCAGCGCTGAAATTGGGATATCTGACCGAAGAGCAGTTTGACGAGTGGGTGCGTCCGGAAGAGATGGTTGACAGCATGAAGCAGTAATCTGCCGCTAACCGTAATGAAGGCCGTTCATCTGAACGGCCTTTTTTATGCTACAGCTGCCCGCTGTACAATACCGGTCCGGTTGGCTGACCGGTAGGCGATCCGCCCTGCGGCTCCAGGCTGATGGCAATGATGCCCGTGCCCGTAAGTTCGCGATCGTTTAGCGCAATGGCGGTGGCAGTATTGCTGTTGAGTAAGCCCAGCGAAATCGGCGTTTTGCCGGCCGGAATCAGCCACAGTTCAAGGCTATTGCTGGAGGCGACCGCGATCGGATGCAGCGGCGTCAAACTCAATTGCTTAAGTTTGTTATCAGCACTTACCACCCATTGTTCACGATGCTGTGTGTCGCTCAACACGGTTAATGGCGAGAGCGTTGCGGGCTGCAAAACAAGCTGAACGATCAATGCAATCGCCGCAATACTGGCGGCCACCATCCAACCAGCGTAGGAGCGTTTAGCCTGCACCACAGGTTTCTCAGGCAAGCTGAGCGTAATCTTTTTCCACACTTTTTCTGGCGGAGTGATGGGCGCGAGCTGACTATCGAGCCCTGCCAGCAAGGTCTGCCAGCGCGCCACGCTAGCCGCGAGTTCCGGCTCAGTGTGCAGCCTTCTCGCGAAGCGCAAACGCGCAAGGCCGCTTAATGTTCCCAGCGCATATTCTGCGGCTAACGCATCATCACGTTGTTGTCTATCGTTCATAGGCCCACACACTCCCGCAGATGCTCCAGCGCGCGGCGGATCCAGCTTTTTACCGAGCCAACCGGCTGCTGCAGCCAGGCGGCAATATCACTGTGTGACATCCCCTGATAATAGGCGAGCGTGATGCTTTGCTGCTGTTCGCTGCTCAGGTGGCTAATGCAGTGTCGCAGGCGATCGGCTTGCGCCGGATCGTGCCAGTTATTGCGATCCTGTTCTTCGGCGATCTGTAGCTCATCATTAAATACCTCGGTGGCCAGTGCCGCGCGCGCTTGCCCACTTCGCAAACCGTCAATACAACGATTACGTACAATGTGCGTCATCCACGTCATTGGGGCGCTAAGGGCACTATCATAAGATGCTGCGCGGTTCCAAATGGTGAGATAACAGTCATGCAGCACCTCTTCAGCCCAACCTTGCTGGCGCAACATCCGTAAGGCGAGGGCGTAAAGGTGCGGTGAAGTGAGTCGATAAAGCTGCTCAAAAGCGCGGCGATCGCCCTTTGCGATCGCCGGAAATAATGTCTCTAGCCGTTCAGTCAGCTTTGCGTCCATATTTATCCCGGTTGGCTATAACGCCCAATCCGAGTATAGGCAATTACTTAGGCATCAATACGGTATCAATCACATCGATTACGCCATTTTTCTGATTGACGTCATAAGTGCTGATATTTGCCACATTGCCCTGACCATCTTTCAGCTGAATGTTGTGCGGGCCATTGTTCATGATCCACAGCGGCTGACCGTTTACGGTTTTCAGCTCAGCATGTCCGCCACCTTGCTTAATTTTCTTCTCCAGCGCTTGCATGTCGTATTTACCGGCCACCACATGATAAGTGAGGATCGCGGTCAGTTTGGCTTTGTTTTCCGGTTTGACCAAATTATCAACGGTGCCGGCAGGCAGTTTAGCGAAAGCCGCATTGGTTGGCGCAAAGACGGTAAACGGCCCTTTGCCTTCGAGGGTTTCTACCAGGCCAGCAGCTTTGACTGCCGCCACCAGGGTGGTGTGATCTTTGGAATTAAGCGCATTTTCGACGATGTTTTTTTGCGGGTACATCGCGGCTCCGCCTACCATCACCGAGCCATTGTCCATGGCGGCAAATGCGCCCGCGGTGAATAGTAAGGTGCCGGATACGACTGCAATGCTCATTAGCTTTTTCATCATAAATCCTCTTAGAAGGGAGCGAAGAAGTTGCTCACATCTGGATATACGAGAGAAGGTGGCGAATTGGATGCACGCATTTTTATCTTTTTTTAAGCCAACCTGTCGCTCCATATATGCAGGCGCGGAATGATCAGGTGTAGCGGCTGAGCCAACGGTTTGTGGCGATACGCGACATTTTCAGCATCATAGTTCAGCAGTTCCCCCAAAATGGGCACCTGGGTTTTATCGCGACACAGCACCAGCAGAGGAGAGGGGCAGGCAAGCTGGACCTGCTTTTTAACGCTGGCGCGCCATACGCGAGCAATCGGCTGTACTTTTACCGGGCGTTTGATTTTCAGTTTGGCACCAACCGGTAACGCGAGAAGCGCCTCCAGTTCTTGCTGAACTTTCTCCGCCCATTGTTCCCGCGTCCACGGTGCCTGGGCACGATTGGCCCTCAGGCTGCGTTCCAGCTGTTCTACCACCGCATCCCGCGTGACATTTTTGATAATGTTTTTATTCGCCCAGCCGAAACGCAGGCTATCCGGTGAATTGAGTAGCGTCACGCTGCGGTAAGCGTTGAGAGTAATCAGGCCGCGCAGATGCTGGTGGACGAACTCAAAACGCGCCTCGCTTGGTAAGCCGGACTCTACGGTAATTAACTGTTCCAGCCGCAGTTTGAGGGCATTGATTTCTGCCACCTGTTGGGTGATGCGATCGTGGATATCACCGTCGGCCTGAATACAGATCGCACCCGGCAAACGCACGGCGGCTTTCGTACTGAGTTTTTCCGATTGATGCTGCATAAACAGGCGGCAGTAGTGGGTCAGCGCCATGTCGCGCGCGGTTTTACCTAAATGTTGCGTCACCGCAATGCGTTCAATTTCATCATTTTCGCGGCCTTTTTCAATTTCCGGCAGGCTAAACACGCGGGCGATCAGCAACGGTTGCTGTTCAACTTGCTGGCGTAAAGCATTTAAACCCCGTTCCAATGCGTTCACACATTCATGTAAATCGCTCACCAAATCATAGCGCGCCATAAAAACCTCATTATAGTTACAACATACTATTAAGCATACTCGCTCTGGTGCCGATCTGCCATAAGGGCGCACAATTTTGCTGCACAGGAAAGGTCGGGATTTTTCCGCCAGGATTAGCGTGTTATAACAATGCTTTGCCTGCTAACGGAAAACTGTCGTGACCTCTCAGCCAAAGCCCCCTGTTCCCGCCATCATTACGCTGGGATTAGTTCAAATTCTTTCCTGGGGCGGTTCTTTCTATTTAATGGCGGTAATGGCCAATCCTATCGTGGCGGAGACCGGCTGGTCGCAACAATGGGTTTATGGTGCGTTATCACTCGGCATGTTGGTTTCCGGTTTGCTGGCACCCTTAAGTGGTCGTCTGATTTCCCGTTCCTATGGACGTCTATTGCTCGCCGGGAGTGGGGCGGTGATGGCGCTGGGGCTGATCATTATGGGCCTAAGCCATAACCTGTTGCTGTTCCTTTTTGCCTGGCTGGTCATCGGTATCGGTATGGCGATGGGCCTTTATGATGCGCTGTTTGCCACACTTGGAACGCTGTATGGCGGCCAGGCGCGCGGTGCTATCACGGGCATCACGCTGATTTCCGGTTTCTGCACCACCCTTGTGTGGCCAGGCATTGCACTGCTAATTCACTGGCTGGATTGGCGCGGCGCCTGTTTTACCCTTGCGGGAATGTTGTGCCTGCTGGTGTTGCCTGCGTATTTTTATGCGCTGCCCGCGCCAGAACCTAAAATTTCTGCGGCAAAACCCAAAACCTCAGCTGATGGCACCGAATTATCTTCAACGCTGTTCTGGCTACTGTGCAGCATATTCACCCTCGCTTCAGTGATCATGACAGCCATCTCCGTGCAGCTGATCGCGTTACTGCAAGCCAGCGGACACACGCTGACGTCGGCTTTAGCCATCAGCGCCATTCTGGGGCCGTGTCAGGTTGGCTCGCGTATTGTCGATATCGCGTTTAAGCGTGGTCATCCCATCTGGACCACTTTTTTCTCGGTAGGATTAGTGGCGCTCGGCTTATTGCTACTAGCGTGTTATCCGCAGTTTGCCGTGCTGAGTATGGTGTTATACGGCGCCGGCAACGGTTTACGTGCCATCGTGCGTGGAACCTTGCCGCTGGTAATGGTGAAACCCGAGGCTTACGCGATAGTGGTAGGGCGGATGGCCCGCCCGGCGTTGATCGGCCAGGCTTTAACCCCGCTGGTGGGTGGCTACGTCTTCCAGCATCTTGGTGCCAATGCCACGCTGTGGTCACTGTGCCTGCTGGCGCTGTGTAACGTGTTGTTGGTGGTGCTATTAAAGCAAAAACTCCCGCGCGCCAGCCTGGCAGTGCAGGAGAAAATATAAATCAAAATTTCGATCTGGCCGCGGCCAATGCTGTCGCACGGCGGCTCAGACGGAACGGGGTCAGCAGAGCCCCCCAAACCACCAGATTGCCGATAGTTGTTAAGACCAGCTTTGCGATACCGGTGACGGTAAAAAAAGACAATCCGGTGATATTTTCGCCATATGCCATAAAACAAAGGCCAATAATCATCATTACAATGAAAAATGTTGCGCAGGAATAGAGCGTCCAGCAATTGCTCGCCGTCGCGAATTTCCACATGAGAAAGGCATTCACCAGCTCAACCAGCAGTGCGGCGTTGAACAGAGCGCTGCCATGTGGCAGATGGCGTAAATATGTCATCTGCACGATCCCCAGCAAAATGAGCAGCGCAAGGACAACAACCGCAGCGGCTTTGGCAACAGATATTTTTGCTGTCATAGCGCATTCCTTTCTGACGCATCCTCTTCTTCCTGAATTTGAATAGAGACGATGTTCCAATAGCGATATTTCCAGCGCTGCCCTTCGACTATCACTGAAATAACCTGATTTTTGTCGTCCCACTCCAGTCCATCAATCAGATGAGTGAAACCTTCATGCGCAATGAGTCGTTGTCCACGCTGCAGGTGTTCGGCCTTAATGCTTTTTTCAATGGTTCTAAATTTACGCTTCATATCAGGAGTGATGGCCTCACCAATGACCGACGTTCTGGCTACCTGATTGTGCAGCGCCGCCGCCAATGTGGTTTGCCCCACCCATGCCGTGTGCGCTGTTAGTGTTCGCTGCGTTGCTTTCACCATTGCCCTGGCCACTATTGTGCGTATGTCCATGGTCGTGGCTTTGTTGTCCACCTTTAAATGACGGGCTGTTGATGATGGCATCAACATGTGGAACAGAGACCTGTACTGCGGGAGAGAGAGTCGAAGCCGCAACAGTGGTTATTTTTCCATCATTCGTTTGCACGTTAACCGGTGTGTTCGCTGGCAGGCTGCCCGCACTGACGTTGATAGAACCCGCTGCTAAAGGTGTGCCAGTAGGATCGTTTTTTACATAAGAGGACTGAACGCCGTTTTTAGCATCGATGTATGATTTGCCAAAATTGCTCATTGTTTGGCTGGTTTCATTTTTAGCGTTCACATAATTCTGACCAAATGATTCAGCGGACGGCCCTGATAACGTATTACTTATTTTCGTATCAGCGAACGCATTGAACGAAGTGGCAACAGCGATAGCGATAACAGCGAATTTCAATGAAGTTTTCATTCTGTATTTCCATAATTTTTATGCTGAAAGAACGGTGTATTTAACGTTCGCCTAGCGGGGAAATTTATTTTTCACCAGAACTTAATTTTCGCTGAAAAATGTCGCTAACGGCCTTCGTCTGACAGCATTAAATCGATTGGCGATTTGCGCGATATTGATCGTGATCAACATCACAAATCGCACTTTTGGTCAAATAGTATAGGTACTTAATTTACAAAGAAAAATAATTGGATTGTTTCTTCTATAGAAACACATTGTCTTGAATGAAGTTTGGCAGAGGAGTTGAGAACGGATAACGCTGGATAGGATGAACTGATAGTGCGGTAAGTGAGATCAAGTTTGCATTTTATGCCTTTATCATCATCTGATAATTGAGGCGGAATAAGCGTCTGATATTGATTTATTTTATTGATAATAAAGGTTATTTAATGACGCTCCGGCATACGTTATAACCACATGCCATACTATTTGGCCCTTCTAAAAAGCAACAGTGTTTGTTATATTTATTGCTCATTGATTACTCACTGTCGCGGCATAAAAACAACAAGATAACCGCAACTCAGGATATAGAAATGCTTGATTACCGCTTCCCGACAGCTTTGCAGATGGTTTTGAGCGTAGCGATGGCGGAGCAATTGGGTAAACGCTCGACCAGTGCCATTTTGGCGTATGGTCTTGAAGCGAATCCCAGTTTCATTCGGAAACTGATGGTTCCGCTCACGCGAGATGGCATCATCGTCTCAACGCTTGGCCGCACTGGCTCCATTCATTTGGGCCGTCCGGCTGCTGAAATCACGCTGCGTGACATCTACACCTCTGTGATAGAGGACAAAAAGCTCTGGGCCTCACGTCCGGACGTTGCTCCACGTTGCCTGGTGAGCGCCAACTTGTGTTGGTACTTCAAATCGATTGCTGAAGAGGCTGAAGAAGCCTCGTTGAAAGTGCTGGAAACCCGCACCGTGGCGGATGCGCTGGCTGAACTGAAGCATAACGACACCAGCAATTGTGAAGAGCTGCCCGATCTCGAACTCGCCGACCTGTGTAAGAAGGGTCGCTAAAACCGCACCAATCCCGTAGGGTCGCCATTCATGGCGACTTTTTTTTCACTGAACTCCAGCCATAAAAAATCCGGGCACACTGGCCCGGATTGTTCATCTCACACTTAACGTTTACGCCGTCTGCACTTCCGCTTGTGGCTGCTTGCGCGTCACCAGCTTACGCAGCGTCACGTAGAACACTGGCGTCAGGAACAGACCAAACAGCGTGACGCCCAGCATCCCTGAGAACACCGTAATTCCGGTCACGCCGCGCACTTCCGCTCCCGCGCCTTCGCCCAGAATCAGCGGAATAGTACCGGCAATAAAGGCGATTGAAGTCATGACAATGGGGCGCAAACGCAGACGACAGGCTTCCAGCGCCGCATCGACAATGCTCTTGCCCTGCATCTCCAATTCGCGCGCAAATTCGACGATAAGAATCGCGTTCTTACATGCCAGCCCCATCAATACCACCAGGCCAACCTGCACAAACACGTTGTTATCGCCGCCGGTCAGCCACACGCCGACCAGCGCTGAGAGCATGGTCACCGGCACGATCAGAATTACCGCGAGCGGCAGCGTCCAGCTTTCATACAGCGCCGCCAGCACGAGGAAGGCCAACAGTACCGCCACCGGGAACACAATCAGCGCGGTGTTGCCCTGCGTCGATTGCTGATAGCTCAGATCGGTCCACTCGATATTCATCCCGTTCGGCAGCACTTGCGTGGACATCTCTTCCAGCTTTTGCATCGCCTGCGCTGAAGAGAGTACGCGCGGATCGGCATCACCAATCAGGTCCGCCGCCGGATAGCCGTTGTAGCGGATCACCGGATCGGGGCCGTAAGTGGTGGTGATATTGACCATGCTGCCAATCGGCACCATCTCGCCACGATCGTTACGGGTACGCAGATTACCAATGTCCTGCACGCTATCACGGAAATCACCGTCCGCCTGCGCCATCACGCGCCAGGTACGTCCAAACTTATTGAAGTCGTTAACGTACGACGATCCCAAATAGGTTTGCAGCGTACTGAACAGCTCGGTCAACGACACGCCTTGCGCTTTGGCTTTGTCACGATCCACCTGCACATCCAATTGCGGCACGTTGGCCTGATAGGAGGAAATCGGGAACATCATGCCCGGCGTCTGCAGCACTGCGCCCGTCATGGTATTGATGGCGGTTTGCAGCGCCCCATAACCCAGTCCAGCGCGATCCTGCACGTACAGCGAATAGCCAGAACCTTGTCCCAGACCCAAAATCGGCGGTGGCATAATTGAGAAGCCGAAGCCTTGCTGAATTTTAGCTATCTTGGCGTTGATCTCCGCGTTAATTTCCGCCGCGCTACGCTTACGCTCGTTGAATGGCTTCAGGCCGAAGAACACCGTGCCGGTATTTGGCGTGTTGGTAAACTGCAACGCATTCAGACCGGGGAAAGCGACCGAATAGGCCACGCCTTCGGTATTCATGCCGATTTCGCTCATCTTGCGAATCACTTCATCGGTACGCGCCAGCGAAGAACCTTCCGGCATTTTCACGCCGCCAATCAAATACAACTTATCCTGCGTCGGAATAAAGCCGCCAGGCACGGTATGGAACATAAAGCCCGCACCGGCCAGCAGCAGCACGTAAACGCCAAACACCGCGCCGCGCCGACGCAGCGTTTTGCCCACCAGTGATTCATAGCCATCTGAACTGCGCTGGAAGAAGCGGTTGAACGGACGGAACAGCCAGCCGAGCAGGCGATCAATAATGCGCGTCGGCATATCTTTCGCCGCGTTATGCGGTTTCAGCAGCAGCGCCGCCAGCGCCGGAGAGAGCGTCAGCGAGTTAATCGCCGAGATCACTGTGGAGATGGCGATGGTCACAGCAAACTGCTTGTAGAACTGACCGGTCACGCCCGACAGGAAGGCCATCGGTACGAACACCGCACACAGCACCAGCGCGATGGCGATAATCGGTCCTGATACTTCCCGCATCGCCTGATGCGCCGCCGCGGTGGGTGACAAACCTTGTTCGATATTACGTTCAACGTTCTCTACCACCACGATGGCGTCATCCACCACGATACCGATCGCCAACACCAGGCCAAACAAACTCAAGGTATTGAGCGAGAAGCCCAGCAGGTAGAGGATGCTGAAGGTACCGACCACCGAAACCGGCACGGCCAGCAGGGGAATGATCGAAGCGCGCCAGGTTTGCAGGAACAGAATCACCACCAGCACTACCAGCACAATCGCTTCAAACAATGTCTGCACTACAGCGCGGATCGAATCACGCACGAATACGGTGGGATCGTAAGGCGCGGCCCACTGCACATCGTCCGGGAAGCGGGTGGCCAGCTCGGCCATTTTGTCGCGCACCGCGTTGGACAAGTCGATGGCGTTGGCACCCGGCGCCTGGAAAATACCAATCCCGACCGCATCTTTGTTATTCAGCTGCGAACGCAACGCATAGCTACCGGAACCCATCTCGATACGCGCCACGTCGCGCAGGCGCACCAGCGTGCCGTCGTCGGCGGTTTTCAGAATGATATTGCCAAACTGCTCCTCGCTCTCAAGACGACCTTGGGTGTTGATCGACAGCAGGAAATCACTCTGCTTCTTCAGCGGCTCCGCACCAAGCTGACCGGCAGAGACCTGCACGTTCTGCTCCTGCATCGCGCTAACCACGTCGGAAGCGGTTAAGCCTCGCGCCGCCACTTTGTTGGGATCGAGCCATACGCGCATCGCGTATTCACCGGCACCGAAGATCTGAATCTGACCAACGCCCGGCAGGCGCGCCAGCTCATCCTTCACTTTCAGGGTGGCGTAGTTACGCAGATAGAGCGAATCGTACTTGCCGTGCGGCGAGAACATGTGCACTACCAGCGTCAGCGTCGGCGACATCTTCTGCGTGGTGAGGCCAAGTTGGCGCACCTCTTCCGGCAGACGCGCTTCGGCCTGCGCTACGCGGTTCTGCACTTGCACCTGCGCCTGATCCGGATCGGTGCCTGGACGGAAGGTCACGGTCGTGACCAGCACGCCATCGGAACCGGCCACCGACTTCATGTACATCATGTTTTCCACCCCGTTGATGGCCTCTTCCAGCGGCGTCGCCACGGAATCTGCAATCACTTTGGGGTTAGCGCCTGGGTACTCGGCGCGCACCTGCACGCTGGGTGGCACCACGTTGGGATATTCACTGATCGGCAGCAGCGGAATGGCGATCAGTCCGGTGGTAAAGATCAAGATCGACAGCACCGCGGCGAAGATCGGTCGGTCGATAAAAAAGCGGGAGAAATCCATAAAAGGCAGTCTCGAAGGTTATTGAGCGGAGCGCATCGCCACCGGTTGGGCGGTCACCGGCATGCCAGGCATAAAGACTTTCTGCAAGCCGTTAACGATCACCTTGTCGCCGGGCTTGAGGCCCTGCTGCACAATGCGCAGACCATTAGCTAAATCACCGGCCTGAATATCGCGACGCTGGGCTTTGCCCTGCGCATCGACCACATAAACGTACTTACGATCCTGATCGGTCAGCACGGCTTTATCGTCAATCAACAGCGCGGTGAAATCAGCGCTGCCCGGCAAGCGCACGCGCGCAAACAGGCCCGGCGTGAACTGACGCTGCTGGTTGTCCAGCGAGGCGCGCATGCGGATGGTACCGGTGCTGGCGGTGAGCTGGTTATCGAGGAAATCCACGGTACCGCGATGCGGATAACCCTCTTCACCGGTCAGCGCCACCTCAACCGGCAGCGATCCGCGATTTTCGCCTTTACGCGCCATCGCCTGATAGTGCAGATAGGTGGCTTCATCGACATCAAAGTAGACATACATGCGATCCTGCGACACCAGCGTGGTCAGCACGCTGGCGCTGTCGCCCGCGGTGACGAGGTTACCGGTGGTGATCATCGCGCGGCTGGCGCGGCCCTCAATCGGTGCGGTTACGCGGGTGAAATCAAGGTTCAACTGCGCCATATCGACTGCGGCTTGTGCCGACAGCACGTTGGCCTGCGCCTGATTCGCCGCAGAACGACGCTGTTCCCACTCTTCGCGTGACACCACATTGGTGCCGATCAGCTTATCGGTACGTGCCGATTCACTGCGTGCCAGCGCCGCCTGGCTACGCGCATTTGCCAGCTCGGCCTGCGCCTGCTCCAGCGTAGCGCGATAGGTGCGATCGTCGATGGTAAACAGGACCTGGCCTTTCTTCACTTCATCGCCTTCGCGATAATTAACCTGATCGATATAGCCGGAAACGCGCGGACGCAGCTGTACGCTCTGCACCGCTTCGAAACGGCCGTTGAAGCTATCCCATTGGCTGACTTTTTGCTCAACCACCTGCGCGACACTCACTTCGGGCGGCGGCGGCGGGGCGTTTTGCGCCACTCCGCGATCGCAACCGGCCAGCAGGCTTCCCAGCAACATCACTCCTGACAGGCTTACTGCCCGACGAACCCCATTTGTTTGCAGATGCATTGTTGTTATTCCGCGTTGGTGAAAAAGAAAGGAGACGTACGAAAAATCTGCAACTTTAAAGATTGCATTAAAACGCGACGAGTGTAGGCTTGTGCAAACTGCATCTGCAAGAATATCTGATACACTTTATGTGCGGTTTTGATCATTGAGTTGCAAAGCGATCAAAGCCCCTACGCGCAGTGCGGCATTTAATGCAATAATAAAACTTGCATTAAATGCCATCATCAGTCACCCTTAAAGTGTAATTGCAACTGATACTGATACTGTTCGCAAAGGCGACGGGAGAGAATGGGATGATGAGCGACGCATTTATTCACGATCTGATCGACTGGATTGATAACAACATTGAAGCACGTCTGGATCTGGACACCGTAGCGGGGCGCGCGGGCTATTCGAAGTGGCACCTGCAGCGTATGTTCAAAGAGCACACCGGCTATCCGCTGGGTGAATACATCCGTAACAAAAAACTGAAAAAATCGGCAGATAGGCTAACCACCAGCAATGAGCCGATTCTCAACGTGGCAATCTCACTCGGTTTCGACTCGCAGCAGTCGTTTAACCGCAGCTTCAAGCGCCAATATGGCGTAGCGCCGGGAGCATGGCGCCGTCACGCTGCGCCATCCGCCAGCGCGATGCAGTAATACCCCCGCCAGGGCCAGCGATGCTGGCCCGCGTTTTTCTCCGTTTTAAATCTGCTATTATCTGCGTCCTGTCATTCAGGATGTCACCATGTCAAAGAAACTCTGGATTGCCTTAATTCTGATCCTGGCCGCGCTGTGGCTTGGGCTAAAACCGCATTTGTCCGACAAATGGGCGAACAGTCACCCCGACATTTCTCAGCTCACCGATGCCAACACCGTGGCGCGTTGGGTGCAGCAGCACCATCGATTACCCGATCTTTACCTCACCAAAAACGAGGCGCGTCGTCAGGGATGGAACCCGGGGAAGGGCGATTTGTGTGAGGTGCTGCCGGGCCGCGCTATTGGTGGCGATCGCTTTAGCAACCGTGAAAAAAGGTTGCCGATGCAGGCGGGCAGGCAATGGTATGAAGCCGATGTGAATTACGATTGCGGCCACCGCGATGCCGATCGTCTGCTTTACTCATCGGATGGGCTGATCTTCCTCACCACCGATCACTATCGCAGCTTCAAACCGGTGCCTTAAGCATGTTGACGCTCCATTTTGATTTTCAAACCTTGCCGGATCGCCAGGCGTTTTACCGCGCGCTGGTGCAGCAAAGTGCGGCTACAGATGATTTTGGCAACAACCTTGATGCGCTGTGGGATTGGCTGACCGGCGGCATGGCGCTGCCTGCAATGTTCGTTTTGCAACATGCGGAAGATGCCAGCGCAAGTGCAGAGTTCGCGCCCGTACTGGCATTGTTGGAAGAGGCGCAGCAGCAATTGGACGGCGAGCTGCGCCTGGTACGAAAAGGGTAAATCAGGCGTGCAGCGGCAGCAGCAAAATCGCTAACATCTGACGCGCATTGGCCGGCAGATCGCCGCCGCCGGTGTAGCCATTGTTCTCGACGATCACCGAGTTTAACCCCACCAGCCAGTCATAGATGTAGTACGCCGTATGATTGGCGGGAGCGGCCGAAAGACGCGTTAAACGCTGCCCCGGCGAGAAACTGACGCTTGGCGCAGGCGGACGAGCAAAAATCGTCTGACCACGATTGACGCGGCTTTCCGGACGTTCACTTTCCGGACGCTGTAAAAAGCCTAGCCACGCCACAAAGTCACCCAGTACCGTCATCGCGCGGGACACCTGTCGATCGGTGCGCGCTTCATGTGCGCTGGCTTGCGCATCCGGTTCGTTAAGCGTGCTTTGCAGCTTGCTCAGTACCTTGAGGCGGAAGCTGGCGGTGATCAGCTCTTCCACCAGCAGCTCCAGCGTTGGCTTATCGACATTCAGCAGCGCCAGCAGGCTGCGGCTCTCCGGCAGCTGACGCAAATGCTCCAGCCACAGCGCAAACACCTGCTGCGGGAATTGCTGATCGCGCTGGCCACCGGAACTGCGTGGCTCAGCCGCCGTCACCGGTTCGTCTTTAAACAGATCAAACTCGAAACCGATGCCGAAATAGCTCTGCTCGGCGGCGGCGGTTTTGGCGCTGTGTTGGCTATGATTGCTGCTACTTTGGCTCAGCCACAGTTGACGCACCGCTTCACGCGAAGGCTGCAAACGCTCCAGCAGTTCGCCGTGCAAACCGGTGCGATGTTGCAAACATTTCAGCAACGTATCGGAGATCGCCTGTTTGCGCGCCGCCTGTTCTGGCGTCGCGCTGGATTCCGTCCACGGCTGCAGGCGTTCCACCAGTTTTTGCTGCAGCGCGCTGAGCTGGATCGCGAGGCGATCGCGTCGTGCTTCCGGCTGCATTTCATCCTGCAGCCAGCTGCCCATGCGATCGACCCCGGCGCGATCGAGTGCCAGCATCGATCCCCAGCTTTGCCCCGGCTGGCCAATTTGCCGTTGTACCGCTTCGTCAACGTTAATCTGCTGCTGCTGATAACGCGCGTCATGCGGGGTAATCGCCCAAATCAGGCGCGGCTTCTCACCGCTGGCGGCTACGGTTTGATGCATGTGCCATTCACGCAGCGCGCTGGCAGCAACATCGGTGTCCTGACGCTGGCTGGCGGCGGTGCAGATCAGCATCAGGTCAATGCCTTGACGCGCGGCGTACAAACCGGGCAGCAGCGCACGTTTGTGCTCCAGCAGGGTGGCGCGCAGGGGATCGCGTTGGCGTAACTGCGCCAGTTCGTCCTGCTGTGTGCGATCGGCAGGCGTGCCCGGCGCAGGCAGCTCCAGCATATCGGCGTCATCATACAATGCCTGGCGCGGCGTCGAGCTGAGCGGCAGGGCGATTTCCAGCGTCAGCAGCGCCAGTAAGCCAAGCGGCACATGCTGCGCTTTACCTACGCGATTGGCGACGATCGGGCAAACTTCGATCATCTCCTGCCAGTCGGCGTCGTTGCCGATCAGTTTTTCTGCAGGCAGCGCGGCCTCGTCTACCAGCAGGCTGAGCGGCGCTAACACGCGCGGCGCGTGACGCAGCTGATGGCGCAAATGCATCAGGCTGCGCAGGCTTTCATTCAGCGCGTTTTGGCCCGGCCACAGCAGCGCAAACAGCTGCACGCGATCGTCAACGCTCAGCCACGGCGCCAGCGCAATCGCCTGCGGCCAGAAGTGACGATCCAATACTTCTGCATGACGATGGTGGCGACGGCTCCACCCCCACAGTGTGATCAACGCATCGCTGTCCAGGCCGGGCTGTACGTCGTCCTGACGATGACGCTGCAAACGCTGCAGTGCGGCGTCAATCTGCGGCGTATCGGGTTGCTCCTCGGTTTTGGCGCAGGCCAGCATCAAACGAATCAGCTCCACTTCGCTCAGCAGCGTCATCTCCAGCGGCCAGGCGTTGGATTGGGTTTCACGTTGGTGGCTGAAGCGGGTAGCGATGGCAAAATCGACGTTGCCGGGATTAATGTTCTGGAAATAGTTGAGGGTCTTGTCGCCAAGACGCGCAATCAGTTGTCCTTGCGCGTCCCCAACCATTTCACTCAGCAGCCAGGCTTTGCCCGCCTGCGATTGGCCAAACAGCGCCAGCGTCACCGGGCGCGCCAGCTGACGCGCCAGCGCATGACTTTCGACGCGTGCGCGACGCAGCTGCAGCGTCAGCGTTTCGGCTTCCATTGCCAGCCGCGGCGCGTGTGCCTGATGGGTTTCCACCCAGTTCAGCGCGCCATCCAGCGTTTCCTGCAGCAGGCTCAGACGTTTCGCTGGCGTAACCGGCGAGGCTTTTTTGGCAGTTCTCATCGTTTGCAGACGCTCCCGCTGTCGATCCAGAATCAATCCAGTAATTTTCTGTATAAAAATTTCTTTAGAATCAAAGGGATTGAATCGACAGTTCAAAATAATTCGAAAATCGTTCAAAACGCTCAGTGAGCGAATTGGTTTATTCCTTAACAGCGCTTTGAACGGTCATCATAAAAGCTCGGATCTATGAACAAAATCTTATCAGGTGATTTTAACCTTTCGTGTTGCATCCAATCACCTGAAAAGAGGAAAGTTAATGAGTTTTCAAACATGGTTGCTTCTATTGTTCACTTGTACCGGGGCATGTATTGTTCCTGGTCCTAACGCACTTTTGATTATCAGTCATGTTACTCGTTATGGCTTGAAAAAAACGCGCTGGACGATTGCAGGCGGTCTTCTCGGTTTCACTGTGCTCATCCTGATCAGTGTCCTGGGATTGGGTTCGTTACTTGAATCAATGCCAACGCTGTTTAATGCTGTCAAAGTCGTTGGTTCAATTTATCTTGCTGTGATCGGTTTGCAGCTGATCAACTCTCCACCCAGCCAAATCAATCAGAAAACAGGCTTCATTGCCGGTGATAATTTTAGCCTGTTTAAACAAGGCTTTATCTCCGCTGTCACAAATATTAATGCGTTGATGTTTTTTATCTCGCTCATTCCGAGTTTTATGACCAAAAATCACAGCTTGCTTTTGCAAGCGATCATCATTGTGTTAACGCTGACATTCACAGAGTTTTGTTTTGAATATGCATTGGCAAAGTTTTTCGTCAGGTGGGATGTAAAATCAATCAAGATGGGCAAGCTGTTTAATCAGATTTGCGGCTGTCTCTTTATCCTCTTTGCTATCCTTCTTCAGCTCAAGTAATACCGAGAGATAAAAAGAAAACCCGCCAGAGGGCGGGTTAGAAGCGTATAGAAGGTTTAGAATCCCCAAATCATGCGATAAAGCGCATCTTTAATTTCATTACCATGATGACTAACATCACCGACAACTTCTGTTAAAAACCTCTCTGGAACTGTACCAATCGCATAAATAACAGCACGATATGTTTCATTATTAATTCTGATCTCAGGGCAAAGATCGTTGCTTACTTTTTCAGAAAAAGATTCATGATGCACAAGCGGAACCATAACCCTTCTTCCCGGCAAATCAATAATATCGCTTTGCACTTCGATCAAAAGAGGATAAGGATTTGAATTTTTATGTGAGAAAACATCAAACTGCATTCTTATTGACCTCTGTACATTTCGTTCAAAGAACCATGCTCCTCAATGAAAGCAGCGACTTCGGCCATACCAGCTCGATTTTCCTCTTTCCAGCGTTCAGCCTTGATACGTTTGGCTTCTTTAGTGAAAACTTCATCAGCCAGACCTGAACAGTTAACGCCAGCCTGAATCAGAAAATCATACTGGTCTTTATCAACAGTGATAGTTACACGACCTTTCATGATTACCTCCTAACGTGTGCATTGAAAGTGCATACTACCAGTAATCACAAATTCGCGACACTCAAAATTTGCTTTCAAGAAGCAAAAAACCCGCCTATGGCGGGTTTGTGTGGGAACTGGATTAGACCTCAACGAAGGCATTATCTCTTGTATCAGTGTATCTGTCAGTCATCGCTGAGTTCTTGTGACCTAACAGCCGCTGAGAAAACTCACCATCATTTTCTTCCTTGTAGAGCCTCGCTGACAGAGAGCGGATTTCATGGAAAGAGGGCGCTGTTCCTTCCCATTTGAGCTTAGTCGCCGCTCGGGATTTGAGGAAAGCGCGAGACAGCTTATCGCGGCCACCTGAAACAGGGATTACATGATCGCTTTCATCTTTGAACTTCTTAAGTTCATCTAAAACCTGCTTTATGTTTTTGTTGATCGCCTTGAGGCCGTGTGAGGTATCGATAGCCACTCGCGATCCGGTTTTCTGTTGAATGATGTAAATCTTACCCTGACGAATGTCCTCCCATTTCATAGCCTGTATATCACCGATTCGCTGACCAGTGAGAAGCGCCAGCTCAAAGCAGGGACGCGCCCAGGGATATAAATCAGGGGTGTGCTCACAGATCAGATTGAAATCACTAAGGGACAGACGAGATCGGGACACAGTAACTTTCTCCGTTTTTATGTTATCAATAGGATTTCGCTCAATCACACCATGAGCGATAGCAGTAGAAAAAACATCCTTGAGAAAGTTTCTGATCCTGTTGTGCATCGTTGCCTTTCCATCGTCTCGCCACGGCGCAAGGAAATCAGCAAGAGCTTTCGTGTCGATGTCATCCATCGTGAAAAGACCAATACTCTCTTTGATGGTTCTTAAAAACCGTTCATAGCTCTCCATCGTTTTCGCAGCCAGATTGCGGCGTTTAAGCTCTTTCTCATAGGTCTCAAGCCAGTCGTTTAAGGTGAATTTCTTCACCTCATTGATTCTGTCGAGCAGGTTCAATGGCTGACCCAGGTCCTGATAAAGCTCAAGGTTTGCTTCAATTGCCTGGTTCAGGGCATAGCGTTTATCACGCCCTAAACCGTACTCTTTGCCACTTCTCGGATCTTTGTAGCTGTAATAACCGTTGTTCCGAACATACAGATTCGGTGGTAAGTCACGATTGACAAATGAACGACGACGAGCCATAACAAATTCTCTCTGTAAAACTTAACTTAAAACGGAATCTCACAGTCATTTAACTCAACGAGACGACCTGGTTTCGGCTCGATCTCACACAATCCCTTTTTGTTTAAAGCCAGTCTCCGAGAAATCACAATCACTTTCAGAATGTGTTGAATGACCCTCGGACCGTCATTAAAAGCATCCCGCTTATACTGAGTGATGATTTTCACCTGAGCGTTCCGAATTGCTTGTTCGCTTAACCAATAACAACGACGATCTGCTAAGCGTTGAGAGAGAACATCAATCTCAGCATTCATCACCAAAGCCTGACCATGAATGATTTCAACTGCATCGTTTTGTTCTGGTTCTGAGACTTCTTCCAGTTCATCAGCCTCAACTAACATCGCTGAAACCTCTCGATCTTCTTCAACCGCCTCAGCCTGGTCTGACTCAATGGCTTCATCGAGACTCATAAAGTATTCTTTCAGCCATGCTTCATATTTGTCCCATGCTTTATGCATCGCATCGGAACCGTCTTTGTGACTAGAAAGAAAAGCATTTGGCGCGCCAGACTGATTCATTACTAACGCTGTCTTGCCGCCACTTCTCGGAGAAATTGTGATGTGAGCCGATGCGTTTACACGACATTCTTTCATTTCTTCGAAAAATTTTGCTTTGTTCATTTCTATTCGCTCCTGAGTAAGTATCTACAATGTAGAGTATACACAAAGTATCAACGAATGACAGTGCATTTTGAGCGAATTTCGAAGAATTTTTTTTTCAGAATTTTGGGCAAAAAAAATGCCCCAAAGGGGCATTAATAGGAGAGGTTAGGGATAGAAGGTTTCGTTTATGAAGGTTTCAAATTCCCAGGGACAAAGCTGAGGAAAAGTGATTTCATCTAAACCGGTTTCTTTTACGGCCATAAGAATCGCGTCTTCATAAGCGTTCGAAATGACCTCAGGAAGTTTGCTTTTAAGGCTAGGGTTATCCTTAAGACTTCTCAAATTGTAATTCAGATTGATTCTGAGAGACGACAGGATAAGCCTGAGATCTCGCTAGATTGAAACCTCAAGTCGTCGTCTCTATAATGTATAAACAATAAGAGGAGGATTCAAGATGTTAACGCTACAGATCAAGAGATGGGGCAATTCAGCCGCCATCAGAATTCCGAATTCAGTTCTTCAACAACTGGCGTGGACAGACGGCGAAACCTTACAGGCTCAGGTGATCGATAGACAGCTTATCATCAGCAAACCGAGTTCATCTGTTGAGGTCGATAACGCGTTGTATCAAACAATCGATGAAGCCGGTATCGACGTTTCCGAGTTAGTAAACAAAATTCTCTCAGGCGCTGCAAAAACAATCACAAGCAAAGCCAGTGAAGAAACAAATACTTCGTTCACCTTAGATGAACTCATGAAAGCTTATCCAGCCGGAGAGGTCGAGCTTTCGGAAGAGGATCGAGCCTGGTTGAACATGAAACCTGTTGGAAAAGAAATTCTCTGATACTGCCTCAACCCGCGAAATCGCGGGTTTTTGCCTTTCAATTCGCACACCTTAAAACGCCTGAATCTGTCTCTCAGATAACATCGCCTCGTTGATTTCATTCAACAATCACATATGAAAATCATAGAGGGTATAAAATTGAATCAAGCTCATAAAGTCGCACTCGTTACAGGTGCTACAGGCGGTATCGGTGAGGCTATCGCAGAACGTCTGGCTAAAGATGGTTTCGCTGTAGCTGTTCATTACTCTGGCAACAGCCAGAAAGCCTCAGCCCTGGTTGAGAAAATCGTTTCTCATGGCGGTCATGCTACCAGTGTTCAGGCTGACATCAGTGATTCTGCATCGGTTAAAAACATGTTTGATGAAGTGATGCAGATCAAAGGGAGCATTGACGCGGTGATCAACAGCGCGGGGATCATGCCAATGGCAAAAATCGAACCTGATAATATTGAGACGTTTCAGAAAATTGTGAACACAAATCTCATCGGTTCTTACCTCGTACTGTCTCATGCAGCTCAACTGGTCTCTAACGGCGGTCGAATCATCGCTTTTTCATCAAGCGTTGTGGCTAAAAATTTCCCTGGTTACGGTGGTTACATCGCCTCAAAACTAGGGGTAGAAGGTCTTGTTCGCGTACTGGCGAATGAACTCAAGGGGAGGAACATTCGTGTGAATTCTGTCGCACCAGGCCCTACAGGTACGGACCTTTTTTATAAAGGGAAAACTGACGAACAAATTGAATGGTTTAAGGGACAATCACCTTTGGGCCGTATTGGTACGCCGGAGGACATCGCTGAAGCGGTAGCGGTTTTAGTTGGTCCTGGAGGCGAATGGATCAATGGTCAAATCCTTCGTGTTAATGGCGGTTTTGCTTAATATCCTTTTCAAGCCCTGCATCAGCAGGGCTTAACGTAGCTTTCCTTTTTTATCATTATAATTCATACACTAATCTTTTTTTTGGAACTGATTTGTTAATTATTTAACTAATTATTATGTCTAAAAAAAGAGGTTAACATGAAATATGTTGAAAGATACAGCAGAGAGGCTCCTTATATTTTAATTGCTGGGTATGATGATAATGATTTAAATGCTATAGAAAGTTCACTCAAAAAAATAAAAAGCAAACCGATAGGAAATACTCTCTTAAAAAAAATAGAAGAACTATCAGATAATGGAAGGTTCGTAAAAATAGCATGTCTATATCATATAGGTCACACGGCACGACCGATGCTTACTGAATCTCAATTAAATTATTTCAAAAGTTTAAAACTTAGCAATAATCCGTATGACAAAGATCATAACTCTCTAGCCTCTTATATTTCACGCAAGCCTCCATCAAAATCACGTCGAGAAGGGACATCAGCATACATTGAATTTGATCCTACTCAATCTGTAGATGTTGATAACGGGGAGCCAAAACGCAGTCATAGACGTGACTTAGTATTTGTTTCACTGGTTCATGAATTAATTCATTCTCTCAGATTTTTAAAAGGTAACTCACTCGTAGGACATAATGGAGATAGTCAAGATCCTTCATCACCAGCTATGGAAGAAGAATATCGAGCTGTTGGATTAGGTCGCTACGCTGACAGACCTATTACGGAAAATACGATTCGTGCAGAACACGGTTTACAGCTCAGAAAATCATACTTAATTCCTCGTCGGTTACAAAATGTTTTTTAAATAAAAATTGAGATTACTATGACTCCTGAAAAACTTTTTCAAAAACTGCAACCTCTATTCAGACAACTTCGCGTTCCAGATATGCAAATGAATCCTCATGGTTACTATTCTCTTACGTTAGAAACAGGGGAGGTTTATCTTGAGAAAACTGAACTAAACACACTAATCATGATTGCTTTTCTTCCCATGCCTGAAAATCCGGGCGAGGAAATGCTCTTGGAATTATTACAAGCAAATCTAACTCCAGATCAAGAATCAATCATTACAATTGCAGCTGACAAAGAAGAAAATAAGCTCGTATTATGGGGGGGGTTGAAAGAAGAAGAGATTTATCTTGAAAAAATGATGATGATGCTTGAGAAAATAAATATTACTCTTGCTGTCATTTCAAGATGGTTTAATAAGTTACTTGAAGAGGACGACAATAAAAAAGGGGAGTTAGAAAAAACGAAATTTCAAAGCAATCAAACAGAACAATTTTTAAATCAAAGAAAATAAACAATATTAAAAGTAAAAAGTGAAAAGATGATGAATTTCATACAGCGAAGCAAGACTGTTCCAGAAATAATGATTGAATCATATGAAACAGGGGGATATGATAAGGCTGAAAGTGCTTTAGCTAAAATAAATTCAAAACCAAACGGAAGAAGTATCATTCAGGAGGTCGTCAGAAACACACAAAATGGGAAGTCACTTAAAATCATAGTCAGTTCACTTGAGCACGCGAAGGCAAGACCTGTGCTGACTGAATCACAAATGAAGGCTTATAAAGCCAATCAAATGACTTTTGATGAGAATATCAAAACTGCTTATATATTAGCAAGTGCTATTGATTTTGGTATTAAGGGGGAAGGGACAAGCGCTCATATTACCTGGAACCCTAATGAGGGATTAATCATCAATAAAAACGGAATGAGAGAGAAAGGAGAAAATGCTGAGTATTCGTTTGCTGATCTGGTTCATGAACTTGTTCATGGTTATAGAATTATGAAAGGGTCATTTACAGGAGAGTTTAACGGAAAACCGAAAAACCCAGGCACACCAACCTGGAATGAAGAGGTGCGAGCGGTAGGAATGGCAGCATACAGTAACGAAAACAAGTCTGAAAATGGCGTCAGAAAAGAACATGGTTTGAATGTAAGAAAGCAATATTAGTGAGTTTTGAAGTTAATATGGAAAAACATTGGATGACTTATGTTAACATCAAGAAGCAGTTTTGCAGCTAATATCGTAATTGATGCTAGCTCAGCGGAAGATATTAAAGAAGTTGATTTTAAATTAAAACAGATAGCAAGCAAAAGTGTTGGTCATGGGCTGCTGAAGGATATTGCGGCAATGAGTTCACAAGAAAAATTTGTTGTGATTACCGTAAACAGAAATAAACCGACTTCTGTTCATCATACTTTATCAGGTCCAAAATATTTTAAACTAGTGACTGGCAAAGATCCTAGAGTGAAAAATAAACTTAATGTTGGTGTTTTCAGTAAACCCAGCCCCGATGGAACTCATGGCGAAGGTTCAAGTGCAAACATTTCTTTCAATCCTGATGTTTCGATTTATGTAGATGAACATGGTAATCCTTATGCAGCTAAAACAGGAGAGGAATCATTTATAGGCTTGGCACATGAATTGATTCATACTTTGTATATGATGAATGGCATGTGGTTAGGGGGGCAACGTGTAGATACTTATTTAACAGAAGATAAGGGGGTAAGGGAAGAGGAAGATCGTGCTGTTGGATTAGGGGAATATCAAAATGAAAAATATACAGAAAATAAAATCCGGCAGGAACACAATCTTCCTTTGCGTAGTTCTTATGTTTCAATCATGAGTTCACAGGAAGCTGAAAAACTAGGAATTGTTATTAAGTAACTATCAATCGGAGAATATTATGCTTCAAGCATTGCCATCGGCTGTAGTGACAAACATTATTGTTAATTATACAAATGGGAACCAATTCAACAGTTGTGAAAGAGCTTTGTCTCTAATAAGAAGCAGACCAATCGGTAATGATTTATTAAACGAAATACAAAGTCTCGGGGCTGAGGGTAAACAGATTCGAATTATTATAGATAACGCTGGAGTAAATAATTCAAAATCCGTTTTAAGTCCTAAGCAGGCTATCGATTGGAATGCATCTCCAGATGAGAACGATCTTGTTAATAACCATATTGCTGAAGAGCTTTCAAGTAAAATGACTTATCCAGTTGGCGGTTCTCGAGAAGCTGGAACAAATGTTCAAATAACATGGAATAATCGAATATCAGGAAATGTTAGAAACGGAATCCCAACAAATGATTATCAACGTGTTAATAATTACATCCCGCTTTCTCATTTGCTTATTCATGCCCTACATATAATGAAAAGTGATGTTCTAACTGATAGTCATGAGGAACAAGCTCGGACAGGTGTTAAGCGCGCTGCTGAAGAGAGGCGGACGATTGGGATAGGCGAGTTTCAATTTGAAAAATACAGCGAAAATAATATTCGACGAGAACATGAGCTAGAGCCGAGAATTAAATAGTAATGAATTTAAGGATTGATATGAGAAATATCGTTAATTCTTTACACTTAAAAAATCTAAGTATTGAGTATAATCATTATAGCGATCTCATTGACCTTGACTTTAGTCTTAGGAAATTAAAAAGCAAACCGAACGGGAAAGCACTCCTTGAAGAAATAGAACGTCTAAATGAAAATGGAAGAAAAGTCCATCTTGTCATAGACCAAACACTTAAAAATAATTCACATGCTACTCTTTCAGCTCAAGAAATTCTTGAGTATGACGCTTTAGATGATGATGATTTGTATATGCTTACAATTGCTTATTATCATTCCATTCTTAATTTTAATGGCGAAAAAGGGAAGGGTTCAAATGCAGTTATTCAATGGAATCCCTTTCTATCAAGTGAACTTGACAGAGCAGGGAAGCCAAATCCTTCTTTAAATTCCTCAAACAATTTCATTAACCTCGGACATCATCTCATTCATGCATTTCATATGATGGAAGGATCTGTTCTTATAGATCCTATTCTTGAAAATCTGGATAATGAACCATCGACTTTAGAGGAGAAACGGGTGATAGGGATGAATGAATTTCGCAACGAACGATTTTCTGAAAACAGTCTACGTAATGAACATGGCCTCACTTTCCGAATGGAAATATAATGTGGTGACAAAATGACAATTACACTAACAACGAGCCACATAGCAAAAAATATCGTTGTTGAATATGAAAATAAAGAGCAATGGCATGTAGTTGAATCAGCCCTCCAAAAAATAAATTCTGGTCCGATAGGTCATGAATTGTTAGTAGAGTTAAGGGATATATCTGTAAGAGGGAAAAACATAAAAATCACTCCTAACGAAATTGATACTTTTATCGCCCCCCGTTTGACGATGTCTCAAATAAAAAGATTCAATGTGCCATATGATGAATTTGATTCTTATCATAGTGAGATTGCAGAAAGTCTTGCTCGAAGAGATGGTTTAGTTTCAAAGGGACCAGGAACATCGGCCACGGTTTACTGGAATCCTGCTTTATCAGCAGGGATTAAAGATGATGGTCATCCTTTCCCAATCTTAGATCCTTCAATATCGTATGTTTCACTCTCACATGAACTTATTCATGCATATCATATTGTTGATGGTGTTTATCATGGTGGTATTAAGGATAATAACTTTGATCCGGCTTCACAAAATGCTATAGAGGAATTCAAAACTGTAGGGTTAAGAGAATATTCATCTGAACGATTTTCTGAAAACCTCATAAGGCTTGAACATGGTCTTCCTTTTCGTCAGTTTTATTCAATAGATCCACAAGATGATTTTTGATCTTTAATATTTCCCATAAACGATTTTTCGAGGGGATTAAAATGAAAAGTGTAAGTGAAATCGCGCCATTCATTGCGCTTGTCTCAGAGTCTGAGGCTCATGAAAGTGAAACAGAAAAAGCATTATCGTTAATTTCATCTAAACCTGTTGGAAATTCCTTACTTAAAGCTATAAACGAAAGTTCTACCAGTGATAAGTTCATCACGATCATTTCATCTTCTAAAGCAAATTCATCAGCATTAGGCCATCTGACTGACAGTCAGTTGACAAAATATAAAGTTCCATCTTCAACTAATCCTTTACGATGGGCGACAGATAAAGCAGCAGAGATTTCAACTCATGAAAGATTAGGTGGTGCTGGCGAGGGAGTATCAGTAAATATCTATTGGAACAAAGACCAGGCAATCAAAATCA